>LJSF01000033.1 GCA_001314655.1 Rhodobacteraceae bacterium HLUCCA08
GTGTTGCGACGCGATACGACAGATGCCCAAAGGTCTTTCTGTCCGCAATCGCTCTCGCAGCTCTCGTCATCTATTGGCTATGAGTCCTGACCCTAGGTTCCATAGTTACCGCTCTATTGCTACTGCAGATTACGCGGCTTGACGGCTCGTCAAGGCTGCCTCAACGTACGCAGCTCAGGTGCCTCGTGGGCCTGCAGCCGATTGAACGAGGTGACCTGAATCACCGTCCAGGCGGGATATCACAGGCCTGAGGTCAGGCCTGCAATCTCGGGGTTGGGGCCGGTATCGGAGGTCGGGGGCTTTGGTCTTTCGCGCGCGGATTCGCGCGCGGGTCGAGAATGTCTTCGGCGCACAGAGCAACGACATGAGAGGCACGCTGGTGCGCACGATCGGCATGGCCCGAGTGAAGGCGACGATCGGAATGAAGAACCTCGCCTAAAACATGCGCCGCCTGAACCTATACCCGGCGTGATCCCGGGCGGCAAAAGTCAGACCGTAGGGGGTTCTATTCGCAACCTTTTGCAGAAGCCGCACCGTAAGCCCCACAGCGTGCCGGGCCTCCCGCTGACTAAATCATGCGCACTTCGGGCCAGCGAACACCCTTGCAACAGCCGAGATCAGTGAAAAATCGAGGTACCCTCATGTATTGTTTGGGTCGCAAAACCATCGACCAACCAACTGTGTAGGGTCGGGCGTGCGGCCAGAACGGCACCGGTTTGCGGAATTGGGCCACCATCGAAACCAGTCACAAAGCCCCCGGCTTCTTTGACACAAAGTGCCGCAGCGGCATAGTCATAGGGCGAAAGACCGTCTTCGAAAAAGGCGTCATGCCGTCCCGCAGCCACATAGGCGATGGACAACGCGGCCGATCCCATTCGGCGAACGGCGCTGGCCCGGTCTGCCAAACGCCAGATGGCTTTCTCAAATACCGCCCGGTCTATGCTTCGCAGCTGCCCTGGGACCGGAATACCCGCGCCGACCACCGCATGGTCGATGTCTCGACCGGCACCAAGGACCAGAGGGCGTCCGTTCAGATAGCACCCCGCATCCAGCGCCGCAGCAAATGTCTCGTCCCGGATGGGGTCGTGTACCACACCCGCTATAGTGGCCTTTCCATCTAGCAGCGCAATACAAACCGAGAAGAAAGGAATACCCCAAGCAAAATTGGTTGTCCCATCGATCGGATCGATCAGTACCGTGAGGCTTCCCGATCCTGAACGGTTCGCGACATTCTCTTCCCCCACGATTGCCACATCAGGCAGGGCGGAGGTGATCACAGATACGATCACCTTCTCCACGGCACGATCGGCTTCGGTTTGGTAGTCGCGCGCCCCTTTCTCGTCTACGTCGATACGAGCTCCGATCGGGTCGAACTTTGAAAGGGCAAGCCGACCGCCTAGCTGGGCCGCGCGAACAAGCACCTCGAGCATCAGGTTGGTGTTTGTCATGTCTTGCGGCCCCGCTCGACCAGCACCATGGTTTCCAGCTGTACTGCAGCGCGATGTGCCCTCTTGAAGAACGCCGACTCCGGCAGGTTGTGCCGGTCCGGTGGCGTCTCAAGATTGAGCGGCATTTCGCAGGCCGTCCCTGCGATGGCCTTCATGTATATTGGCCAGTCGATACGACCGTCGAAGGGCAGGAGGTGCTCGTCCATCACGCCAAAGTTGTCGTGGACATGGGTGGCGATCAGCCGGTCGCCATGCCGGTCAAGGAGCGTCATGTCGCCTGGACCGGCTGCGGCGAACCAATGGCCAGTGTCGAAGCACATCCCAATGAAGCTGGCATCATAGCGCTGGAACAGCCTGTCGAAGAGAAGGACCCAGCTGTCCGCCGAGGCGCCGAGCAAGTTTTCGACGGCGATCTTGACGCCATGCGCGCGACAGAAGGGTTCCAGCGCATCGAGCGAATACCAGAACGGATCGAAGAAGGCGGCTTCGGTCTCAGGCGAGCGGAAGACCGTGTCATCGATCTCGATATGCAGGATCGCATCGGGAGATCCGAGAGCGGCGGCCAGCGCGACACGGTTCTGCACCAGCTCGATACCGCTCAGGCGCTGCCATTCATGGGGCGAGCCGATGTCGCGCCGGGTTTCCATCACCGGCGTGCGGTCTTGCCGGGAAGAGACTTCGAGGATCCCGTTGCGGCCGTTGGAGGCATGGAGCGATTTCACCTTCAGGCCGGCATCGTGGATCATTCGGGCCGTGAAGTTGATCTCGGGTCCTGAGAACATGTAGGAACTGCCCCCGTCGGTGGTGAAATTGACATGCGTGAACCCGGCCTCGCGGATCAGGCCGAGGCTTTCGCGCATGCCTTCGTCATACCAGCGCGGGTGTTTCGGCGTCGGCCAGACGGTAATGCAGGTTTCCAAGTCTTGCTCCTTCAGAGGGTGTTGATCCGGGGGCCCCGGCCCAGCCCGATGCGTTCGGCGAACAGGATCACGGCGAGCGAAAAGCCCATGATCAGCACCGAATAGACAAGGTTCAGCGCCTTCTGTTCGGGGTCGGGCGACATGGCGCCCTCGACGATGGCGATGGGCAGCGGGGTGTTGTTGACATTGTAAAGGAAGGCCGACAGCGGATATTCCGTCATCAGGTCGTTGAAGGCCATGCCGGAGACGAGGATCGCCGTGGGCACGACCAAAGGCAGGGTGACCCGCCGGAACCGGTAGAGCGCCGGGGCCCCGAGGGACCGGGCGGCAAGGTCGTAGTCCGGGTCGATGCCGATGAAGGCCGCGCGCAGGAATCGCACCATCAGCGGCAGGATGACGACGGTGTAGCCGATGGGCAGGATCCAGAACGAGCCCAGCAGCACGCCCCCGCCGATCAGCCAGTTCGGCGTGTCGAAGGCGGTGATCAGCCCGACGGCCAGCAGCACGCTCGGCAGGACCCAGGGCAGGAAGAACACGAGGTCGAGCGCCCGGGTCCAGAGATTGCGCGCGGCCAGCATCACCGGCACGGCAAAGAGCGTGACCGCCAGGCCCGCCGCCACGGCGATCAGCGCCATCCGGGCCGAGGCCCAGAACGGCGCGAAGGCGGTGCCGTCCGTGAAGACCCGGACATAGGTCCGCAGCGTCAGCGAGGGTGGCAGCGTCTCGACCCCGATGGCGCTGGACGGCGCGAAGGAGAACAGCACAACCAGCCCGACCGGCAGGAAATAGGCCAGCGCCAGCAGCGCGCAGGCGGCATGCAGAACGATGTTCCATCCCCGCGACCGGACCCGGCGCAGCTGGATCGGCGCGGGCGTGCGCGACCCGGCCAGACGGGCGCCCCGCGCCTCGATGGACTGGAACAGCAAGATCAGCCCCATGAGCACGACGCCCATGAGCAGCGCTAGAAGCGCCGCCATGTCCGGCCGGCGCAGCGAATTCAGCGTGAGAATGACCTCGGTCAGCATGAAGAAGTCCCGCCCACCGAGGATCCGCGGTGCCGCGAAGGACGAGATCGCGACGAAGACCGTCAGGATGACGACCGCGAAGAAGGTGGGCGCCACCACCGGCAGGACCACGCGGCGCAGGATCGTCCATTCCCCGGCGCCGAGCGACCGCGCGGCCTCGATGGTGGCATAGTCCACCCGCCGCATCGCGGCGCGCAAGAACAGGTAGTAGAAGCTCGTCATCAGAAATGTGTGGATGAACAGAACCCCGAACCAGCCGACGAACCAGTCTGCCGGCACGCTGGGGAAGAGCTGTCGAAGCCCGATCGTGACAACCCCCGTCGGGCCATAAGTAAAACCGTAACCTGCGGCGGCCACGACCGAGCCGAAGACGAGCGGGATCGCGAAAGCTACCTTGAGTATCGTCCTGCCCCGGACATGCAAATACTCGAGCACCACGACCTGAAAGATGCCTACTATCGCCACAGTGACGGTGGTGGCCGCCGTCATCCAGGCGGTGTTCCAGACCGCCAGCCGCACCCGGCGCGATGCCGCAAGCTCTTGGGTGACCTGGCCTATTGCAAGTGTGCCGTCGCGCAGTAAGGCGGTGTGCAGCGCCGACAGGATGGGCCAGATTAGAAAGGCCAGCAGGCCCCAGCACAGGGCAGCCACGGCCAGCCAGTAAGCCACACGCTCGAGGCTGGGTGCGCCTCTCATGTCGCAGACCCTTCGAACACATGCGCCGCACCTGGGCGCAGCGCCACATGGACGGTCGCCCCGATCTCGGGCGCTGTGGCGTCGCTCAGCAGGACCGCCACCTCGCAGCCATCTAGATCGAGGTCGATGCGGGTGGTCGTGCCCAAGAACTCGGCATGCAGGACCGTCGCCGGCACACCGTCTTCGTTGAAAAAGAGATCCTCGTGCTTCACGAAGCAACGCGCGCCAATCACCCCGGCGAGACGCTGCGTCGCCATGGGCGACAGCTCGTTCGCCGACCCGATGAAGCCAGCGATGAAGGGCGTGGCGGGACTCTTGTAGAGCGCACGCGGCGTGCCGATCTGCTCGATCCGGCCCGCGTTCAGGACCACGATGCTGTCGGACATCGACAGCGCCTCTTCCTGGTCGTGGGTGACGAAGACGGCGGTAAAGCCGATCTCGCGCTGCAGTCGCTTGATTTCTCGCCGCATGGTCTGGCGCACCTTGGCGTCGAGGTTCGAGAGTGGCTCGTCCATCAACAAGACGCGCGTGCCCATAACCAGCGCGCGCGCAATGGCGACGCGCTGTTGCTGCCCGCCCGAAAGGTTGGCCGGTGTTCGGTCAAGATAAGCGCCGATCCCGGCGACCTCGGCGATCTCGGCCACGGCCTTCCTGATCTCCGCATGTGGTTTGCGCGCCGCGCGCAGGCCAAAGGCGATGTTCTCGAAGGCTGTCATCGTGGGAAACAGCGCGTAGTTCTGGAACACGATGCCCACGTCCCTGCGTTCGGGCGGCAGCCGCGTGATGTCCTCGCCCAGCAACCGGATTGTGCCACTTGCGACCGGTAAGAACCCCGCGATGGCGCGCAGGACTGTGGTTTTGCCGCAGCCGGAAGGTCCCAGCAACGACACGAACGCACCGGTCTCGATCGACAAGGTGAAATCTTCCACCACGCGGGCATTGTCATAGGACAGAGCGAGGTCCGTAATTTCGAGTGCGGTTTCGGTCATGGCGGGCTTCCCGGAAGTGCCGGGCGACAACGCGGTGCCGCCCGGCAGTCTGCGGATCAACGGATCTCGAGTTCGATCGTCTGCAACCAGCCATCGAGGCGCGGCGCAATCGCGTCCCAATCCAGCGGCTGCGGCGAGACCATGGCTGCATTGATCTGAACCTGCTCCGGCGCATTGGCGAGCGCTTGGGGCAGGTTCGGCACCCGGCCAAATTGATGGGCATAAGCAGCCATGAATTCTGCGCCGCCGAACCAATCGACAAAGGCCTGCGACTGTTCGACTTGGTCGGTTCCCGCCATGATGCCGAGACCATCTGCAATGAAGGGCGTGCCACCTTCCGTATCGACGACGGTGACCGAATACCCGACGTCTCTCGCCTGGTTAAATGCACCGCCGAACCAGTTGAGGTCGATCACGGCATCACCGCTGGCCAGCGCTTGGGTCTTGGCGTCGCCGTCCTCGACAACGATCGCGTTGGCATAGAAGGCCGTCATGAAATCCCAGCCCTCTTGCGTGACTTCCCCGTTCTCGTCGGTGAACCGCGCGAGGATGCCAGCGAGGTAGGCTCGCGTCGTCTGCCAGTTTATGCTGCCGATCACGTAGCGACCCTGATACTCGGGCTGCACGAGATCGAGCCAACTGGTCGGTGCTGCCTCGGTCGCAAGCGTATCGGCATTGTAGGCGATTACGATAGGCGTCTGCCAGAACTTCCAGACCATGCCGTCCGCATCGTCACGGAACGCTTCGGGCAGATCCGGCCCCCAAACGGGTTCGTAGGCCAACAAGAGGCCCTCGCTCTTGAGGGTCGCCATCGCCGCATCGACGAAACCCAACGCCACGTCAGCCTGGGGGTTGTTGCGTTCAGCCAGAATGCGGTCGAACAATTCGCCGCCCGCGCCTGCGATGAACTGGGCCTCGTGGCCGGCGGCGGCGGCCTGTGCAGCGACCCAGTCGATCTGGTCGGCTGGCCAGGGTGCATAGACGGTGATCGGCTCGGCCGTGGCGGCGGAAAGGCCAAGGGCCGAGACGGCGGAAGTTAGTAGGAGAGAGTTCAGACGCATGGGTTCAGGTCCTTTCATGAGGTCAGCAAGAGAGCGCAGCACTTTGATACCACCGAATTGTGACAAGTTAATTACGTTGCGTAAATAACATACTTATGGCAACTCGGGCCGTCTGGGGGGCTTCAAACATGCGACAACTTTCACAAAACGAGCGCAGACTGATCGAACTGGTGGCCACCAGCGGACCCATCGCGCGCACAGACCTAGCCATTCAACTTGGACTGACTGGCGCTACTGTCACGCGGACGGTCGCGGCGCTAGATGAACTTGGCCTGTTCGATGAACGCCCTGATAGGCAAGGAACTGACGGACCGCCTAAAAGGCTCATGCAGATGCGATCTGGTCGCTACTTCGCAGCCGGGCTGACTTTCTCGCGCAAGAGTATCGAATTTGCTTTGCTAGACTTGGCAGGCCACATTGTGGGCCGGGAATCTGTCGCCATCGCAGACCAGCCCGCGCTCAGCGTGGCCGAGGCCGCGGCGACGAAGCTGTCGCAGCTTTTAGCCGACCGGGGCGTCCCGCAAGAAGCGCTTGTGGGCATGGCCTGCGCTATGCCCATCAATTTTGGTCCCGGCGGAGAAACCGTGACGGCCCATGGCGTGTTCCCCGAGTTGGTGGACCCCGCCGTGATGGACCGGTTTCTTACAACCTTCGACATGCCGATCCTGCTGGAAAACGACGGAAAGACCTCGGCAATCGGCGAGCATGTCTATGGTCGCCAGCCTGGCGACGGGCGGTCGCTCTATCTGCTACACCTCGCGCATGGCGTTGGCGGCGGTGCGGTCATCGACGGTGTGCCCTTTTACGGGGCGAACGGCAATTCTTGCCTGCCGGGGTTCCTCTTTCCGCTCGACAGACCTCGGCCCTCCGGTCTCGATCTTGTCGAGACACTTGTTGCAGCGGGGTATCCGGTGGAGGATTTTGGCGATATTGACCCGTTGATCGATAACTGCCCCGAGATCGAGGACTGGATCCAACGCGCGAGCGAACAACTTGCGCGTGCCGTAGTGGCCGTGACGGGCTTCCTTGACCCTACAGTTATTGTGATCGGTGGCCGTCTGCCGCATCGGATCAACGAGCGCTTGGTCGCTCGGGTTCGGGCAATGCCGCTTCAGGGGCCCTCAACTGGGATAAACGTGACCCCAGTCCGCGCCTCCACACTCGGTCCGGAGGGCGGGGCCCTGGGCGCCGCGTGTCTCCCGCTCTATGAGAAATTCTTCAACGGCCACGCCCGGGGCCATGAATTCCGCTATTTCCAGGATCGCGGCCGGCGAAACGTTGACCTGCCCAAGGCCAGTTCCGGTTCTCGTGAGGATGGGCGCACACTCTAAAACCAGGGGCCACAGCATACCCGATATTGGTTAAATCTACTCAGATAATCGTAAAATCACTTTATAAACGATATACTTACATTGCAGCATGACCGAGAATGATGGGTTAAAGCAGCATCTAGGGTCAGGACTCACAACCAGAACATGACGGTCGCCGCGATGCAGATGGCGGAGAGGAACAGCTCACCGCATCTGTCGTAGCGGGTGGCGATGCGGCGCCAATCCTTCAGGCGGGCGAACAAGTTCTCGATCCGGTGACGTTGCTTGTAGAGGTTCCGGTCGTGTCTGGCGGGGTTCTTGCGTCCGCGCCGGGCCGGGATGCAGGCGGCAATTCCTTTGTCTCAAGGGCTTCGCGGAACCAATCGGCGTCGTAGCCCTTGTCGGCCAGGAGCATCTTTGCGGGCGGCAGGGCATCCAGCAGGACCAGCGCACCCTTCGCATCGCTCATCTGACCGGGCGACAGGAAGAAGGTCAGGGGACGACCCAGCCCGTCGCACACCATGTGCAGCTTGGAGTTCAGCCCGCCTTTGGTCCGTCCGATGGCCCGCGGGCGAGTCCCCCTTTTGAGAGGCTTGCCGCCGTCCGGTGCGCCTTGAGGTGGGTGCTGTCGATCATGATCGTGTCGCCATCCGGTCCCGGCTGGGCGAGCTCGGCGAAGATCCTGGCGAACACGCCCATGCGCGACCAGCGCACGAACCGGTTGTAGAGCGTCTTCGGCGGCCCATACACGGCCGGCGCGTCCTTCCACTGCAACCCGTTCTTCTGAATGTAGATTATCCCGCTCAGCACCCGCCGGTCATCCACCCGCGGCTTGCCTCGGGACTTCGGAAAGAACGGCCGCAGCCGCTCCATCTGCGCGTCGGTCAACCAGAAATGCCCGCTCATCATGCCCCCTCTGTTTGGGAGCTTGAATCATGCAGCCCGTGGAGCCTCAAGCGGGTTTATGGGTCCTGACCCTAG
>LJSF01000004.1 GCA_001314655.1 Rhodobacteraceae bacterium HLUCCA08
CCGTCCACGACCCCTACCAGCGCCGTCCGCGCGCCATCGCGCATGCGGATGTGCTGGCCGGAACCGTCGGGCTCGACATGGCCAAGGCGGGCTGGACGGCCACGGGTGACAGCTACCTCGGCCGCGTGACCAAGGCGCGCATCCTCGAGGCCGTGCGCGAGGCGAAGGGCGAAGACGCCGCTGACCGCATCGCCGGGCTGAAGAAGGCCGAGATGGTGACCGCCGCCGAGGACCTGCTCGTCGGCACCGGCTGGCTGCCCGACCCGTTGCGCACGCCGCCGCTGCCGGACGAGAACGCACCGGAGATCGAGTTGATCGACGACGCCGACACCGCCGACGGAGGACCTTCGGACGACGATCCCGACACCGGCGAAGTGCAATCGGCGGAAGACGGCGGCGAACCGGCTATCGGAGACTCCGACCCCTCGGGGGAAGATGATCCCGTCGCCGGTGACGCCTTCGCCAAGACAGCCGCCGAGTGACCTACGAGCAGCACGGGACCTTCCCCCAAGGTCCAAAGTCAGGGGCCCGTCAGTCATGGCGGGCCCCTGATTGCGTCCAACCCTCTTGGAGACCGCCATGACGAGCCCCGCCACCGAGCTTTCGCGCCAGCTTTCCCAGAACGCCGAAACGGTGTGCCGGCACTATCTGTCGAACGGCCGGAAGCAGGGTCATTACTGGCTGGTGGGAGACGTTCATAACACACCGGGCCGATCCATGTTCGTTCGGCTGTCCGGGCCACTGTCCGGCAACCGTGCCGCTGGAAAATGGACCGACGCAGCCACGGGACAGCATGGCGACCTGCTCGATGTCATCCGTGAAAGCTGCGGCTTGGTCGACTTCAAGGACGTTGCCGATGAGGCCCGACGCTTCTTGAGCCTGCCCTTACCTGATCCAACCCGACAGCATTCTCCACATTCACAGCCACCAGCTGTCACCGGATCTCAGGAGGCGGCACGACGCCTGTTTGCAATGGGTGTACCGATCCGCGGCACTCCGGTAGAAACCTATCTGCGCAGGCGTGGCATCGGAGCGTTTGACCAAATGCCAAGCCTGCGGTTCCATCCCGCCTGCTTCTATCGGCCCGAAGGCGGCGGGTCGGTTGCGCGGCTTCCGGCCATGCTCGCCGCTATCACCGATCTCGAAGGCCGCCAGACCGGGACCCATCGCACCTGGCTGCGGCCGGACGGGAGCGCCAAGGCCGATATCGACACACCGCGGCGCGCGATGGGCGCTTTGCTCGGGAACGGGGTGCGATTCGGCGTGCCCGGGGACGTGCTCATCGCGGGCGAGGGAATCGAGACGGTTCTTTCCGTGCGCTCGGCCCTGCCTGAGTTGCCCGCCGTCGCGGCGCTGTCATCGGGACACCTGGCCGCCATCCGGTTTCCCGCTGGCCTGCGGCGTCTCTACGTGTTGCGCGACCGTGATCCCGCAGGCGCGGCGGCGAGGGATCGACTTGAGGCGCGCGCAGCCGTGGCTGGGATCGAGGCGCTGACTCTTGCTCCGCGACTGGGCGATTTCAACGACGATCTCCGGCGCTATGGTCTGGCGGCCTTGCAAGCGCGGTTGCGGCTTCATCTCCACGCCGAGGACGCCGCGCGGTTCGTGCCGGTGTGACAGGGCGGCAATCGGGCTGGCGCTGTACCGCTCACAGCATCGTTTTCGCAGGGGCATCCCGCGCGCGGTTCCCATCCACGGGAAAGGCCGGCGCGCACGGCCTTCTCAGAGGGCAGGAGGCCCACAATCGGGACGGCCCGGCAATGGCCGCGCTCCGGCTATTTTCCGCCGCGCCCCGTTGGGGCGCTTTGCATCGCGAGGCAAAATAGCCGGGCTTGGCCATCAAGGCCCTCGCGAACGGCTCGGGCTGCCCGGCCGCCCCGCCCGTGGGCGCGTTTCTGCCACGAAGGCCGCGTGTGGCGCGCGGCTTCCCCGAGGAAGGAACCCGCAGATGACCCTCGATCCCGAAACCGATGCCCACGAGCCGCATCACAGCACGTCCTCGACCGCCCATGTCCTGACCGAACTCCAACTCTACGGCTGGCGCCCCTACGAGGATGAACCCGACCCGCGCCCCTTGCCCGAGGGCAGCCAGATCGCTGGTGCCGTCGCCGATATCCTCGACGCCCTCGTCGCAACCCTTGGTGACACGCGGCTCGAACCTGATCTCGACGAACTGCTCTGGGGCACGGTCAACCTCTTCCACCGCGCGCTGGCGCGTGCCGAGCGGCAGCTCGACGACAACGAACAGGCGCAGCGTCGCCTGCAGCGGGAACAGGATGGCTCCGAGGTGAAATCCCTAGAACTCGAACGCCTCGTGGCCGAGGGGCAGTGCATGGTCGAACGGCGCACCGCGCTGGAGCTCTTCCGCGACCTCGCCGCCGAGGGCTTCGAGCATCATCTCGGCAAGCCATGGCACCCCCGGACCGGCTCGCGCGTCAGCCATCGCAACCTGACCGCCGCGATGATCGACAGCCGGGATTTCCTCGCCGCCCGCCGCCGGGCCGAGGCGCAACTGCTTCTGCCCGAAGGTCCCAAGGTGGCCGTGACCGGTGGGGCGGACTTCAACGATCACCGACTGATCTGGGCGCGCCTCGACCGGGTCTATGCCAAGCACCCGGACATGGTGCTGCTCCACGGGGGCTCACCCAAGGGCGCAGAGCTCATCGCCTCCCGCTGGGCCGATCACCGCAAGGTACCGCAGGTCGCCTTCCGCCCCGACTGGACCAAGCATGGCCGCTCCGCCCCGTTCAAACGCAACGACGCGATGCTGGACGTCCTGCCGATCGGTGTGCTGGTTTTCCCCGGCACTGGGATCCAGGAGAACCTTGCGGACAAGGCCCGCAAGCTGGGCATCCCGGTCCTGAAGCACGAAGGCGGCGCGTGAGCGCCGTCTTCTGCCCAACCCGTACAGCGTGGCACCACCGAGTCAGACCGGACCTTCTCACGGATCGCAGCAAAATTCCGGTTCGAGCCCAACTTGCTCGTTCGTCTCGGTGCAGCGAACGGCAGTAATGCTTTTTGCAAGCGCTCTCCAACGTGATAATGTTAAACTATGACTTGGAAACCTACAGGCTATTCGACCGTAAGCCCGTACCTGATCGTCCGGGATGCCGAAGCGACTTTGCGCTTCCTCGAAACCGTCTTCGGCGCGACGCGGCTGCGTGTGCACGCGCGGGAAACTGGCCCGGGCATTGCGCACGCGGAAGCGCGCATCGATGACAGCGTCGTCATGATGGGCGAGATGCCAGAGCCGGGAGAGGCCAACGTGCACATCTATGTCGTGGATGCAGATGCCGTCTTCGAGAAAGCGATTGATGCCGGGGCGCAGATCGTGCAGCCCATGACAAGGTCCGGCGATGGCGACTACCGTGGTGGCGTGGCCGACGGCAACGGCGTCACCTGGTGGATATCTACCCAGGAAAGCGATCAGGGGTGATCCATGCGCTGGATCGATGTCGTGGAGATTGCCCTGAAATGGCCCGAAGTCGCCGAAGGCACCTCTTACGGCGAACCATCCCTAAAGGTACGCAAGCGCCTTCTGACGCGCGTCAGACTGAAAGACGACAGTCTCGTCCTGCTCGACATTCCATCTGAGGAGAGAGACATACTGATCGCCGCGACGCCGCAGACCTTCTTTACCGAAGAACACTACCGGGACTATGACATCGTGTTGGCGCGTCTGGAGAATATCTCTGCGCGAGAGGTCGCGGCCTTTCTCGAACGAAGATGGCGCAGTTCCGCCACCAAAAGAGCGGTCGCCGAATTTGACAGGGGTTTGGTGTAGGGAGAGGGAAAAGCGGCCGTTGGAGGAAATGTGATCAATGGCCGGTTTGTCCGCAATCCCGCCCTTCGCTGGATCATGCGCGAAGGTCCGCTGTCGTGCATAGCTCGGCTTGGGAAACACATGATCCTGGGGCATAATCCAGCCAGCAGAACCGGCGAAGCAGCATAGTCGCAGGCGGTACGCACATTCGGGCGGCCTGTCGTGATCCCCACATTCACAGACCCATGGAGGCGTCCATGTCGCTTGTTCTTCTTGCCATTTCTCTGTCTATCGCCCTTGGCGTGCTGGCCTTTCGCTTTGCGGTCTTTGCTCTACCGGTCATGGCCGGGATCGCCGCGTTCCTGCAGGTTCATGAGGGCGGTTCGGGTTTCGGCCTGTCCTTCCTCGCCGGACTGGCTGGGGCGGCGCTCTCTGTCGCGCTCGTGATCGCCATTCTCGGCTTCGCCCGAAACCCTTTCCTCCGCCTCGGGGCACTTGTTCTCTTTGCAGTGCCCGCCGCCGTGGCGGGCTTTGCGCTGGCTCATGGCGTCGCGAAACATGCGCTCGATCCAGGTGTCATGCTGACGCTGATCTGCAGCGGTTGCGGCACGGTCGTCGCGGTTGCGGCGATGATTAACCTCAATGCGTTGGGGGAGGGGCTTCTCGACCCGTAGAGCTTGGTTGCAGTCGAACCTCGCCATGTCTTCGCAGTGGCAGTTCTGACCTGTGCTGCGGCGGTCCTTGGGTGTGTGCAGGCCGAACCCTGCATCATCCCTCTCTTTCGGAGAGACCTCCGACTCGCCGAACCATTGCATCAGGTTGGGGCGAACTGTGCCGGATGCGCTTGGGTCTGCCCGCGGTCTTTGACCTTCGGATACGCGCAATGGTGGCAGGTATCAGGGTATGCGAGAAGTTCATCGCCTTTGGATGCGCGATCTGGGGTCTGTGGTTGCCCTGAACGAAGATGATGGTCTTGCACCAGGTCTCCGTTCCCGCTTCCCCAAGAAGACCTGTCCCTCCTCCTGATTGATCCCCTAAGCCCGTCCGTTCGAGGCCGGCAACCCCGCGCGGCGGGACCCGTGTTGGCGTGTTCCACGCCTGCCCGCGCCACGTCCCGCCTTGGGGGTCGAGCGGACACCGGGGGCGTCCGTGCAGGCCCCGTCCAGCGGTCTTTGACGGGCCTCATCGGAGGGACGGTCCCTCCGGGTGAAGCAACGGAGACAGACCATGCAGAACATCGTCATCCTCGCCGGCAACATCGGCCAGACCCCAGAGACCCGCACCACCCAGGGCGGCACCTCGATCACCACCTTCACCCTTGCCACCTCCCGCCCGCGCTATTCCGAAGGCCGGGTTGTCCGCGACGAGAACGGCTACCGCGTCCAAGACACCGAATGGCACCGCATCACCTGCTTCAACGGCCTCGGCAAGACGGTCCAGCAGTACTGCGAGAAGGGGATGAAGCTCCTGGTCCGCGGCCGCATCCACTATACCAAGTGGACCGACGCCGCCGGGGTCGACCGCTACGGCTGCGAGATCATTGCCGAGACGGTCGACTTCCTGACCAAGGCCAAGCAGGCCGAGGACGAGGATCCCTCCTTCATCGACGATGAGGACGACCAGTCCTGACACACCAACGAAGCCCGGCGGCGCAAGTCGCCGGGTTTTTCCTGTGCGGCCGTTTCGCGCCGATCACATTTGGTATCATTCGGCGAAAACCTGCCGCGCAAGTGACCCGCCAACGATGCGATTCGAACCGGGTCAGGCATGGCGGCGGATCACCGCAAAACAGTGCCGGCACATCGATGAATTCTGACAAGCCCCCGAAGATGCGACTATAATAGTCGTAGTTCTGGCATGTGTGACTGGCCGGGTGGGAGGTGATCATCATGATCACCGCCCGACAATCACGGGCCGCGCGCGCTTTGCTGGGATGGACGCAGCAGACGCTTGCCGATAAGGCCCTGGTATCACTGACCGCACTCAAAAGGCTCGAGTCCGAGAGGGACCTTCAAGTCTACGAGTCGACGGAGGACCAAGTGCGCCGGGTGTTCGAGGATGCTGGGATCACCTTTGTGCATTTGGAAAAGGGTGAAGGCGTCTTGCTTGACTTGACCAAGGCGAAAAACGCGATGTCATTGTAAAGATTTGTCTTGGCCCGGAACGAAGGGCCTGTACAAAACGATAACTACAGGAGGGGGGTCGGTTCTGCGATCCTGTATTCATATGGCACAGAGCGAGACGACATTTCTGGATGCGCCGCCGGACAGCGACACGCTGACCGACTACGACCATGCTCATATGGTTCTCTACCTCCGCATTTTCGATGCCGCCGAGGAAGGCGCCGACTGGCGGGAGGTGGTCGAAATCCTCTTCGGCCTCGATCCCAAGGCAGACCCCGAGTGCTGCAGAAGCGTCTATGATAGTCACCTTGCCCGAGCGCACTGGATGACTGAACACGGCTACCGTGAACTGCTCAAGAGCGGTGGTGACGGCCCGACCGGCTGAGTCACGCCGAAACCCGCCGATGCCGTCAAGGCCGGACTCCTGAAAATCAATCAATACGTGTATAGTTTCCAGCGTTTCAAAGATGTTGGCGAACGGGATTTGTCATGCCGTCGGATCAGTCCGGCTGGCGTTCCACGGCCGGATACGACTACGTCGAGCGCCTCGGTGCATCTGATCTGGCATGGGAATGGCTGCGCCGCAACAAGCACTATGCACAGGACTACGCGACCCTCTCCAAGGCCGCCCCGGACGATGTTGCCCTGAAGACAGCTCTCCTCGACAAATGGGGGTTACGATTTCGCGGCCGATCCGAAATTGCCAGCACCAATGACCAGCACGCTCTGGGATCCCCGGATCGATCCGGGCGTCATCCTTTTGCGCGAGGTACCAGAGGCACTCGGCGACGCGGCCCTGCCGACGGTCCTCCCCAAGGGAAAGATCATACCCGCCCAGGACGGCCTCCATCATCTTCATGACGGCGGCGGCGATCGCCGCCTTCAGGTTCTGCAATTGGATCCCGAGGCCACCGCATTGGTGGCCATCGTGCCGCTCGATCAAGACGGGTTCGTCCGCCTCGATGCCGTCTATCGACTTCTTGCCATGATCCATGGACGGGCTGTTCCTGCCGACAAGCGCCTGACGCGTCAGAAGCGCCTGCGCGCCAAACGCATGCTCCAGGCCCATGATGGGCGGCAGGCCGGGGCGACCCACCGCCAGATTGCC
Source organism: Rhodobacteraceae bacterium HLUCCA08 (assembly GCA_001314655.1). Classification (GTDB taxonomy): domain Bacteria; phylum Pseudomonadota; class Alphaproteobacteria; order Rhodobacterales; family Rhodobacteraceae; genus Salibaculum. Next base: position 6,995 of record LJSF01000004.1, read on the forward strand.
GAGGCGATCTTTCAGATGCCGCAGGTGAGCCGGGACGAGTGGCAAAGCGCCTCGGAGCGCTTCGCCGTCATGGCGCTGCTGCGCGATGCG
>LJSF01000032.1:0-6583 GCA_001314655.1 Rhodobacteraceae bacterium HLUCCA08
GTGAGGGCCTGCACAACCCTCAACCGGTCCTCACGACCGGCCCACGACCCCCAAAGCCCGCCGCTCAGACGTATTCGGTGAATACTGCGGGATTACAACATGGATCTGCTGCGCCCCGGTCTGACCTATCGCGAACTGGCCGAACAGGCGTGGAAGATCCCCGACCGCTTCTACGACCGTCGGTATCCCTCGATCATCCACGGTGTCGGCCTGCACGGCGAGACGCCGCTGGTCGCGCACCAGGGCGATTTCGACAAGTACTCCAGGGATGGCGTGCTGGAGCCGGGCATGGTCGTGTCGGTCGAGAGCTATATCGGCGAGGTCGACGCGATGGATGGCGTGAAGCTGGAAGAGCAGGTCGTCATCACCGAGACGGGCATCGCCAAGATGTCGCGGTATCCCTACAGCGACACGCTGCTCGACCGGGAGACCTGATCGCATCGCGGAGGCGGGCGGCGCCCCTCGGGCGCCGCTGCCGCGCTCCCGAAGGAATTCGGCGACCGTCGCGCGGTCCCGGCGCCGCTCGCCTGGCAAACCCGCCCATGCGCCGCCGTCACAACGTGGTGACGTGGGTCCGCGCCGACGCGCTCACCCCGGCCGAACATCTCTCACGATTCTGATAAGTATCAATTTTCACCGGACGCTCACGGTCCCGGACAGCGTCGGCGGGCGCCGTTTGCAAAGGGCGCTTGCGGGCGCCTTTCCAAGCGCTTCAGCCGCGCCGCGCTGGGGGCCCAGTTGACGACGGTTTCACACGCATCCACCTCGGGCACGGCCAGCAACGCGGCGCGCCCGACCGTTCCGGGGCCGCCGCCGGGCAGGGCGACTTCCGGCGCCGCGATCGAGACGCGCCAGCCAGAACCGGACCATGGCGCGGCGATGCGTGAGCCTTGAAACGCCGGCGCACGTCACCGGCCACGCACCCGTCAGGGTCCCGGGCGCGCCGTCCCGAGACGCTCACACGCGTGCGACGGTCGGCGCCGGTACGGCATGCCCCAGGCCGCCCTCCATTACGATGTCGTGACCACCGTCCGACCGTTCGCGGCGTCGGGCCGCATCGACACGAACCGACACCGGATCACGCGCGCTCCTAAATCGGCAGCGGAGCACGACCATGGTCAGTCTTGTCGCGGGCGTTTCGCCCGGTGGATTTCACCCCTTCGCGGCCCCGTTGACGACGGCCTGCACAGGGCAATGTCACGGACACCTGACACTCATGGGAGCGCACACCAATGATCGAAATGACTGTTGGCCAATACAATCTGGTCTACAACGCCTTTTCCTTCTGCTTTGCCACGATGGCGGCGGCGACCCTGTTCTTCTGGTTCGGCCGCAGCCAGGTGGCGCCGCGCTATCAGACGGCGTTGACGATCACGGGCCTTGTAACCTTCATCGCCGCGTATCACTACCTGCGCATCGCCGAGAGCTGGGGGGCCGCCTATGACGTGGCGGATGGCACCGTCACCGCCACGGGCCTCGCGTTCAACGACGCCTATCGCTATGTCGACTGGCTGCTGACGGTGCCCCTCCTGCTCGTCGAGCTGATCCTCGTCATGGGCCTGAGCCGCCAGGAAACGATCTCGCGCAGCGTCCGTCTCGGCGGGCTCGCGGCGCTCATGATCGCGCTGGGCTATCCGGGCGAAATCGCGACGTCCGACAGCGGCCGCTGGTTCTGGGGCATCGCCTCGATGATCCCCTTCCTCTGGATCGTGTACGAGCTGTTCGTCGGGCTTTCGAAGGCCATCGCGGATCAGCCCGAGGAGGCACGCGGTCTCGTCGACGCAGCGCGCTGGGTGACCGTGCTCGCCTGGGCCTTCTACCCGGTCGTCTATTTCGCGGGCGCGATCGGACTCGACGGCGCCACCGCCAACACCGTGATCCAGGTTGGTTACACCGTCGCCGACATCGTCGCGAAAGCCGGCTTCGGCGTGCTGATCTTCCTGATCGCGCTGCGCAAGAGCGAGGCGATCCGGGACGGGGCGTCGGCCAAGACGGTCGTGGCCCAATAGGCCGTCCCCCCGGCGCGGGCCGGACAGGCCCGCGCCGTTCTCCTTCAGCCGTCATCCCTTCGAACCACGCGCAGCGCCGTGACGTTCGGCGGGTCCTCGAAGCCGGCCATACCACGGCCCCGCTGCTCCTTCAGGAGACATTCCATGCCCCGTGACACGCAGTTCGCCCCCGCACCGCGCGCCATCGTCGCCGGTGGCGGTTTCGGCGGGATCGCCGCCGCCCTGCGCCTGCGCGCCCGCGGCTACGCCGTCCGGCTGATCGACCGGTGCCCCCGGCTCGGCGGCCGGGCGCAGGTCTTCGAGCGCGAGGGCTTCCGGCACGACGCCGGCCCCACCGTGATCACCGCCCCCCATCTTTTCGCCGAGCTCTTCGCCCTCTTCGGCAAGCGGATCGAGGACTACGTGACCCTCGTCCAGCCCGACCCGTGGTACCGGTTCCGGTTCCATGACGGCGAGACCTTCGACTACGGCACGACCGAGGCGCGCACCGAGGCCGAGATCGCCCGCCTCGCGCCGGACGACGTCGACGGCTACCGTCGGCTCGGTGCCTGGTCGAAGAAGATCTACGATGTCGGCTTCACGGGCCTGTCCGCGGCGCCCTTCCATTCTGCCGGCTTCATGGCACGGCAGATCCCCGACCTGATCCGCCTGCGCGCGCATGAAAGCGTCTGGGACATGGTCGCGCGACATGTCTCGGACGACCGGCTGCGGCGCGCCTTCTCCATCCAGCCGCTGCTGGTCGGCGGCAACCCCTTCGACACAACCGCCATCTACGGCATGATCAACCATCTCGAACGGCGCGACGGCGTCTGGTTTCCCATCGGCGGCACGGGCGCACTGGTCGACGCGATGCACCGTCTGCTCGAGGAGGAGGGCGTCGAGGTCGAGCTCGGCACCACCGTCGAACGGATCACGGTGGAGTCGGGCCGCGCGACCGGCGTGGACCTCGACGATGGCCGGCATGTGGCGGCCGAGGTGGTCGTCTCCAACATGGATCCGATGCGCGTCTACCGCGAGATGCTGCCCGAGGGGGCGGCCTCGCCCGTGGCACGGCTCCGCGGGCGGGCGGCACGCCTCTCGATGGGGCTCTACGTGCTCTATTTCGGCGCCCGGCGGCAATGGCCGGATGTCGCGCACCACACGGTCTGGTTCGGCGAGCGGTACCGCGCGCTTCTCTCCGACATCTTCCACCGCCGGCATCTGGCGGACGACTTCTCGCTCTACGTCCACCGGCCCACGGCGACCGACCCCTCTTTCGCGCCGCCCGGCTGCGACAGCTTCTACGTTCTCTGCCCGGTGCCCAACCTCGCGGGCGGGCAGGACTGGGCGGTCGAAGGCCCGCGCCTGCGCGACCGGATCGTGGCCGCACTCGACGCCACGATGCTGCCGGGCCTGGCGGCGACCATCACCGCCGAGTTCGCCATGACGCCGGAAGATTTCCGCAACGACTACCTTTCCGTCGACGGGGCGGGGTTCTCGCTGTCGCCCGTTCTCTCGCAGTCCGCCTGGTTCCGGTATCACAATCGCGGCGAGGGGGTGGGCGGCCTCTACTTCGTCGGGGCAGGCACCCATCCGGGCGCCGGCCTGCCCGGCGTCGTGTCGTCGGCGAAGGTGCTCGACAGCCTGGTTCCGGCGGTGGGCGTGGCGGCATGAACCCCGCGGAGGCGCAGGCGATCATGGACCGGCACGCCCGCAGCTTCGCGCCCGCGGCGCGCGCGCTCGCACGGCGCGACCGGGCGCGGGTCGCGCGGCTTTACGCGCTCTGCCGCATCGTCGACAATCTGGCTGACGAGGACGGCAGCCCGGCCGCGGCCGCGCGTCTGGCGCGCATCGAGCACGATGTCCGCCACGGGTCCGGTGGCGATCCGGTCGCCGCCGCCGTGTGCGACGTTTTCGACGGACGTCCGACAGGCCGCGCCGCCTTTGTCGCGCTGGTGGCGGGCGTGCGGGGCGATGTCGGTGCCGTCAGGATGGCCGACATGGCGGCGCTCGAGGCCTACGCCCAGGCCGTCGCCGGCACCGTCGGCGTCATGGTGGCCGTGCTCTTCGACGTGCCGCGCGCTTGGCACGGCCGCGCCGCGGATCTCGGCCGCGCGATGCAGCTGACCAACATTTGCCGCGACGTGGCCGAGGACGCCCGCGCCGACCGTAGGTATCTGCCTGCGACCCATTGCAACTGGAGTCCCGGTGCCCTGGCCGCCCCCGACGCGTCGGTGCGCGCCGATACGCGGGTCGCCGTCGGTCTCCTCCTGGACCGGGCCGATACGCTCTATGGCTCGGGCCTCGCCGGATTGCCGGCGCTGCCGCCCCGCCTGCGCCTCGCCGTGGCCGTCTCGGCTGCGCTCTACCGCGGGATCGGCCGGGAGATCCGCGCGCTTGGCTGCGACCCGCTCGGCGGCCGCGCGCGCGTCGCGCCCCCCCGAAAGGCGCGGCTGGCCCTCGGCGCGACCGCCGGTCTCGTTGCGCCGTCGGCGCCCCGTCGGGCTTCGCCCTGGAGGAAGGCCCGTGCCTGACGTCGATGTCGCGATCCTCGGCGGAGGCTGCGCCGGGCTCAGCGTCGCCGCACGCCTCGCGCGCAGTCGCGTCTCGTTCCGGGTCGTCGAGCCGCGCGAGCGCTACAGCGACGACCGCGCATGGTCCTTCTGGCGCACTGCGCCCGACCCGTTCGAGGAGTGCGTCCGCGCCAGCTGGTCGGGCTGGACGGTGGAGGGCCCGCGCGCGCTCGTCCGCCGGAGCTCTCGCTGCATGCTTTACCAGACCGTTCCGGCGGGCGCCTTCTACGCCCGCGCCGAGGATCTGATCGACGACGCGCCGGGCGGCTCGATCGTGCGCGGCACGTCCGCAACGGGCGTTGCCCCGGCGGCCGGCGGCGCCGTCCGCGTCGACACGTCCGATGGCAGCTTCACCGCGCGCCATGTGCTCGACGGCCGCCCCCCCGCGCGGCGCCCCAGCTACGGCCAGTTCTTCCTCGGCCACGAGGTCGCCACCGCCGAGGCCATCTTCGACCCGTGCACGGTGCCGCTCATGCACTTCCGGCGCGGCTACAGCGCGGGCGTCGATTTCCTCTACATCCTGCCCTTCGCGCGCGACCGCGCGCTCGTCGAGGTGACGTCCTTCGCGCCGGCGCGTCCCTCGCGGGAGGTCTTCGCCGCGTGGCTCGCCGACGAGATCGCTGCGCTCGGCATCCGTTCCCACGACGTGCTGAGAGAGGAGGCCGGCGCCCTGCCGATGGAGGTGGGCTACGCCGAGACGCCCGCGGCGGGGGTCACGCGGATCGGCCTCGGGGGCGGGGCCGCCCGGCCCTCCACCGGTTACGCCTTCCAGCGCATCCAGGCCCAGGCCGACGCGCTCGCCGCCGCCCTTGCCAGCGGCTGCGCGCCGCGCCTGCCGGCCGAGCGTCCGATGACCCGGTTCATGGACCGGGTGTTCCTGCAGGTGCTCGCCACGGCGCCGGAGCGCGGGCCCGCCCTGTTCGAGAGCCTGTTCCGGAACGCGCCGCCCGAGCGGCTGGAGCGGTTCCTCTCCGGCTCGACGCGCGCGGCCGACCGGCTGTCGGTGATGGCGGCGCTGCCCCCCCTGCCCTTCCTGCGCGCCGCCGCGCGGCCGGCATGATGCCCGCGCGCGCCGCGCAGAGCGGGATCTTCCTCGCCGGGCTCGCCCTCGTGGCCGCGCTCGACCGCGCCCTGGCGCCGGGGCTCTGGGGGCAGGCGCTGATCCTCGCGCCGGCCGTCGCCCTGCTCGGCCTGCCTCACGGCGCGCTCGACCTGCCCGTGGCCGAGTCGCTCTGGCCGCTCTCGACCCGCGCCGACCGGGCCCGGTTCGTGGCCGTCTATCTCGGCCTCGTCGCCGGCGTCGCGCTCCTGTGGTGGCTCGCGCCCGGCCCGGCCCTCGCGATATTCCTGGGCTATTCGGCGCTCCACTTCGCCGGCGACTGGGAGGGGGACGGCCACCTCGCGCAGGCCGCGGGCGGAGTGTCGGCCATCGGCGCCCCCGCGCTCGTCCACACTGGCGACGTGGCCGCCATCTTCGCGCATCTCGCCCCTTCCGCGGCCGAGACCGTTGCGCAGGCGCTCGCGGCCAGCGGCGTCGCGGGGGGCGCGCTCGTCCTTCTCTGCCTCCTCTCCGCATCCCGGGGGAGACGTTCTCACCTTGCGGAACTGGCGGGGATCTGGGCGGGCGCCGTGCTGCTGCCGCCCCTTCTCTACTTTGTGGCGTATTTCTGCCTTCTCCACTCGGTCCGGCATTTCACGCAGACCCTCGCCGCGCTTCCCGACCGCCGTCGGGCCTGGCGCATGGCAGGGCTCGTATCGGCGGCGGCGGGTGCAGGCGCCGGCGCGGCCTTTACCGCGCTGCAATGGACGGGCAGCGTCGCGCCGGAGACGTCCCTCCTTCAGGCGCTGTTCATCGGCCTTGCCGCGCTGACGGTTCCACACATGCTTCTCGTCGATCGGTTCCGCCGGCACGCTCCCCTCCCACCGCGCGGCGGCTGAGTAATGCGGAAGTCAGGCGGCCTTTCTGTTTGGATCGAAGGTTTCCCTGCGTTGGAGCATTGTCCAAAGGACGGTGACGCGGCG
>LJSF01000032.1:6608-7633 GCA_001314655.1 Rhodobacteraceae bacterium HLUCCA08
GTGGTGTTTTCCCTCGCGCCGCTTGCGGGCGTAGAATGCCTTCGACAGCGGGTCCCTGGTGGCGACGGCGCAGAAGGCGCTCTGGTAGGAGACGCGCTTGAGCGCCTTGTCGCCACCGACTGCGCGGCGCCAGCCGTTGCGTTTTCCGGACTGGCGTTGCACGGGCGCGAGGCCGGCGCTCGAGGCCAGCGCGTCGGCCGATGCGAAGCGCCGGATGTCGCCGACGCAGGCGATGAACTCTGCCGCGAGCACCGCCCCCATCCCCGGCAGCGAGCGGATGAGGGCGCCGTCAGGGTGGTCCGCAAGCAGGTCCTCCAGCTCCCGGTCGATGCGGGCGATCTTCGTCCGCGCGTCCAGCGCCTCGAGGGCCAGATCCCGGATCAGTTCGGCGGTGGCGGCCTCGCCGGGCACGACGATCTTCTGCGCGCGGGCGGCCTCGAGCGCCCGATCGACCAGGGCGTCCAGCCCGTGCAGATGCGGGGTCTTCTTCAGGTGGGCGATCAGGCGCGCCTTGCCGGCGCGGCGGATCTCGGCGGGCGTGACGAAGCGGGTGAGCAGCACCAGCGGCCCCTTGCAGGTCACGTCGAGCCCCCGCTCGAGGCCCGGGAAGATGCCGCAGGGCAGCCCGCGCAAGCGGGTCAGCCGGCGGGTCTGGTCCGCCGTCAGATCGCGGCGGCGTCCGACCTTGAGCCGGAGTGCCACGACCGTATCCGCATCCGGCAGGATCGGGCGCAGATCGCGGGTGCGCACCAGCTCGGCGATGGTGCGCGCGTCGCGCGGGTCGGACTTGCGCTCGCCGCCCGCAAAGCCCTGGCCGGCGCGGTTCACGGCGAGCCCCGGCGTGTGCACGAGCGCGAAGCCCCCGGCCAGAAGCGTGGCTTCGAGGAACCGCGCGAAGGAGCCCACCACGTCGATGCCGACGACGACCTCGCCGTCGAGCGCCCGCAGCGCGGCGACGAGATCGTCCAGCCCACCGGGGTCGTTCTCGACCGCGCGGTCGAGAACGACCGTCCCACCATCGTCGA
>LJSF01000003.1 GCA_001314655.1 Rhodobacteraceae bacterium HLUCCA08
CGCAAGATCGCCGAGAACGACTACGCCGCATTGGGCGACACCTCCACCCTCGCAGACCCCTCCGTCGTCGACCAACTCATCGAAAACAGGGTGAACCGGTGAGCGATCTGGACACCCGGACACGGCAGGCGCCGCACGCGATCGCTGCGGCGCCGGTCCTGATCCTGCTGGGCCCGCCGGGCGCCGGCAAGGGCACCCAGGCGCGCATGCTGGAAGAGCGGTTCGGCCTGGTCCAGCTGTCCACCGGCGATCTGTTGCGCGCCGCGGTCAAGGCCGGCACCGAGGCCGGCCGGCGCGCCGAGGCGGTGATGAAGGCCGGAGACCTGGTCAGCGACGACATCGTCATCGCCATCCTGCGCGACCGCATGGCCGAGCCCGATTGCGTCCGTGGCGTGATCCTGGACGGATTTCCGCGGACGGCGGTCCAGGCAAGGGCGCTGGACGCGCTGCTGGCCGAGACCGGGCAGAACGTGAATGCCGCGATCAGCCTCGAGGTGGACGACGCGGCGATGGTCGCCCGCATTTCCGGCCGTTACACCTGCGCGGAGTGCGGCGAGGGCTATCACGACAGCTTCAAGCAGCCGGCCCGGGCGGGGACCTGCGACAAGTGCGGCGGCACCGCGTTCAAGCGGCGGGCCGACGACAAGGCCGAAACCGTCGAGGCGCGGCTCAAGGTCTATCACGCCGAAACCGCGCCGCTGATCGCCTATTACGACGACAAGGGATCGCTTGACCGGATCGACGCAATGGGCGGTATAGAGGACATCTCGGCCGCGCTTGCGGCCCTGGTGCAACAAAGAACCTGAACGGGACGGGGGCGACCCCCGGGAGAAGTGGGAAAAGGAGGACCCGCGATGGCGGACACCACCAACAAGGCGGCCAGCGATGGCCAAGGCTACTGGAAGGCGAATCTGCGGCTGATCTACACCTTGCTCATCATCTGGGCATTGGCGAGCTTCGGCTTCGGTATCCTTCTGCGTCCGGCATTGTCGGGCATCGAAGTCGGCGGCACCGACCTGGGCTTCTGGTTCGCCCAGCAGGGGTCGATCCTGGTCTTCCTGGTGCTGATCTTCTTCTACGCCTGGCGGATGAACAAACTCGACCGTGACTACGGCGTGGACGAATAGGGGGCGACCGGACCAATGGATCAGACAACACTCAATATCATCGTGGTGGGGCTGTCTTTCGTGCTCTACTTCGGGATCGCGATCTGGGCACGTGCCGGATCGACCAGTGAATTCTATGCCGCCGGCCGGGGTGTGAACCCGGTCATCAACGGCATGGCGACGGCGGCGGACTGGATGTCGGCGGCCTCCTTCATCTCGATGGCGGGGCTGATCGCCTTCGTCGGCTACAACAATTCGAGCTTCCTGATGGGCTGGACCGGCGGCTACGTGCTGATGGCGATGCTGCTTGCGCCCTACCTGCGCAAGTTCGGCAAGTTCACGGTGCCGGAATTCATCGGCGACCGGTTCTATTCGACCACGGCCCGCATCGTCGCGGTGGTCGCGCTGATCGTGATCTCGGTCACCTATGTCATCGGCCAGATGACCGGGGCCGGCGTGGCGTTCTCGCGCTTCCTTGAAGTCAGCTCGACCAATGGCCTGCTGATCGCCTCGGCGGTGGTCTTCGTCTACGCGGTTCTGGGCGGGATGAAGGGCATCACCTATACCCAGGTGGCGCAATATTGCGTGCTGATCATCGCCTACACGATCCCGGCGATCTTCATTTCGCTGCAGCTGACCGGCAATCCGATCCCGGGCCTTGGCCTGTTCTCGGACATGTCCGCCGGCAATGGGGGCGAAGGCACGCCGCTGCTGGTGACCCTCGACGGTCTGCTGACCGATCTGGGCTTCAACGAATACACCACCGGCAGCAGCCCCTGGCTGATGGCGCTGTTCACCCTGTCGCTGATGATCGGCACCGCGGGTCTGCCGCATGTCATCATCCGCTTCTTCACGGTGCCCAAGGTGTCCGATGCCCGCTGGTCCGCCGGCTGGGCGCTGGTCTTCATCGCGCTGCTCTACCTCACGGCCCCGGCCGTGGGCGCGATGGCGCGGCTGAACATCACCACGACGCTGTGGCCGAATGGCGTGCAGAACGAGGCCGTGGCGGCCGATGAATTGCCCGACTGGTTCGCAACCTGGTCGGCAACCGGTCTTCTGGGGGTCGAGGACAAGAACGGCGATGGTCGGATCCAGTACTACAACGATGAAAATCAAAGGGAGCTTGCGGCGCTCATCGAGGCGGAGGGACCAACTGGTGACCAAACGCAAGCGGAATACGACAGTAGGGTGGCCGAACTCCAAAGCGATCCGACCGTTGTACGCGCTGGCGAACGCGGCTGGGAAGGCAACGAGCTTGTCACCTTCAACCAGGACATCCTGGTGCTGGCCAACCCGGAAATCGCACAGCTTCCGGGCTGGGTGATCGCGCTGATCGCCGCGGGCGGTATCGCGGCGGCACTGTCCACCGCGGCGGGTCTGCTGCTGGCCATCTCTTCGGCCATCAGCCACGACCTGATCAAGTCGGCGATCAACCCCGACATCTCGGAAAAGAACGAGCTGCTGGCGGCCCGGATCTCGATGGCGGGGGCGATCGTGCTGGCCACCTGGCTCGGCCTCAACCCGCCGGGCTTTGCGGCCCAGACGGTGGCGCTGGCCTTCGGTCTGGCCGCGGCCTCGCTGTTCCCGACGCTGATGATGGGGATCTTCGTCAAGAAGATCAATGCCGCCGGGGCGACGGCGGGGATGCTGGCCGGTCTGATCCTGACCTGCCTGTACCTGTTCACCTACCTGGGCTGGTTCTTCATCCCTGGCACCAACATGCTGGAGAACAACGCGGCGAACTACCTGTTCGGCATCCCGCCGACCCATTTCGGGCCGATCGGGGCGGTGGCGAACTTCGCCGTGGCGTTCATCGTCTCGGGCATGACCAAGCCGACCCCGGCGCATATCCAGGAGCTGGTCGAAAGCGTCCGGATCCCGCGCGGCGCCGGTGCCGCCCAGGACCACTAGGACCAGGACGGGCCGCCCATTCGGCGGCCCTCCACTTTTCCATCGGTCCCGTCCGGGGTAGACCTCGGGCGGGATTTTTCACGAAGGCCGCGCCCCATGCCCCTGACCTCGACCGAGTTGACCCGTTTCCTGGACGCCGTGCACCCCTATGACGCGCTGGAAGGCGACATGCTGCCCACGCTGGTGCCGCGGATCGACCAGCTGGAACTGGTGGCAGACGATCCGGTCTATGACCTGGGCGAGGCGCTGGAGGGGCTTTACATCGTCCATCACGGCGAGGTCGAGGTGACCGACGACACCGGTGAAACCGTGTCGATCCTGGGCCCGCGCAACTCCTTCGGCGAACGCGGATTGCTGCGCGACGGCCGCGCGGTGACGGCGGCCCGGGCGCTGACCGATACCCTGCTTCTGCGTCTGCCGGCCGAGACGTTCCACCGCCTGATGAAACAGGCGCCGCAATTCGCGCGCTTCTATGACCGGCGCCGGCCCAAGGCACGCGTCCGCGCCAATGACCTGGCCACGACGCGGGTCGACGGCTTCATGTCGCGCGGGCTGGTGACCTGCCCGCCCAACGCCAGTGTGCAGGAGGCCGCGGTGATCATGCGGACCCGCCGCACCTCCTCGGTCTGCGTCACCGATGGCGGCGCCCTCGTCGGTATCCTCACCACCCGCGACCTGGCCGGCAAGGTGGTGGCGACGGGTCTGTCGCTGTCGACCCCGGTCGCGCAGATCATGGCCGAGGCGCCGCTGACCCTGCCGCCCTCGGCGATCGGGTCGGACGTGCTGCACCTGATGATGGAGCGCAGGATCGGCCATGTCCCGATCACCGACGGGGACCGCCTTGTGGGCATCGTCACCCAGACCGACCTGACCCGGTTCCAGGCCGTCAGCTCGGCCGAGCTGGTCAGCCGGCTGGCCGGTGCCGCGAACGCCGCCGAAATGGCGCGCGTCACCGCCGAAATCCCGAACCTGCTGATGCAGCTTCTGGCCGCCGGCAACCGGCACGAGGTCGTCACCCGCCTGATCACCGACATCGCCGATACCGCCACACGTCGTCTTCTGGCGCTGGCCGAAGCGCAGCTTGGCCAGCCGCCGGTGCCCTATCTGTGGCTCGCCTGCGGCAGCCAGGGGCGGCAGGAACAGACCGGGGTCAGCGACCAGGACAATTGCCTGATCCTGTCCGACGACTTCACCGAGGACATGCGGCCCTATTTCGAGCAGCTCGCCAAATTCGTCAGCGACGGTCTCGATACCTGCGGCTATTTCTACTGCCCCGGCGACATGATGGCGACCAACCCGCGCTGGTGCCAGCCATTGGCCACCTGGCGGCGCTATTTCGACGGCTGGATCGCCGCGCCCGACACCGAGGCGCAGATGCTGGCCTCGGTCATGTTCGACCTGCGCCCGATCGGCGGCGACCGGACGCTGTTCGACGGCCTGCAGCAGGCGACGCTGGACAAGGCCGCGAAGAACTCGATCTTCGTCGCCCACATGATCGGCAACTCGCTCAAGCACGCGCCGCCGCTGGGCCTGTTGCGCGGGCTGGCCACGATCCGCTCGGGCGAGCATCGCAACCAGCTGGACCTCAAGCTGAACGGCGTCGTGCCGGTGGTCGACCTGGGCCGCATCTATGCCCTGCGCGGCAAGCTGAGTGTCGCCAATACCCGCGCCCGGATCGAGGCGGCGATCACCGCCGGTGTGGTGTCCAGATCCGGCGGGCGCGATCTGCTGGATGCCTATGACCTGATCGCGACCACCCGGCTTGACCACCAGGCCGCCCAGGTCAATGCCGGCGAAAAGCCCGGCAACTTCCTGTCCCCCGCAAACCTGTCCGACTTTGAGCGAAGTCATCTGCGCGATGCCTTCGTGGTGGTAAAGACGCTGCAATCGGCGGCCGGACAGGGTAAGGGGATCATCGGCTAGGGAGGAGCCGCGCCCATGGGAATGTTCTTCGAACTCATCGCCACGCTTTTCGCCGGGTTCGGCGGCGCCGGCATCGTGCTGATCCTCAACACCCTGACCGGTGGACGCCTGCCGAAATGGCTGCTGCCGGTGGCGGCCGGTGCCGCGATGATCGCGATGACGATCTACAACGAATACACCTGGTACGGGCGCCAGACCGCCGGCCTGCCAGACAGTTTCGAGGTCGCGCTGAGCGTCGAGAACCGCGCCTGGTTCCGACCCTGGACCTATGTCGCGCCTTATACCCACCGCTTCGTCGCGGTCGACCGGGCGACGCTTCGGACCCATTCGGGCCAGACCGGCCAGGTCCTCGCGCGGCTCTATTTCTTCAATCGTTGGTCCACGGTCGAGGCCACCGATGCGCTGGTCGATTGCGATGGCCGCCGGATCGCCCTGATCCGGGGCGAGGCGCCGTTCGACGATACCGGTGCGGTGATCGACCCCGATTGGGGTCCGGTCCCCGAGGATGACCGCATCCTGCCGATCGCCTGCGAGGGGGCGGGCTGATGTTCACCAGGCTGTCCCTGCGCCTGCGGATCTTCCTGTTCTTCTGCCTGTTGGCGCTGGGCGGGGTGGCGATCTCAGGGCTTGCGTTGTGGATCGGCTGGAGCCGCGCCGACCCGCCGGTGCCGGGCGCGCCCTTCCTCAATGCCGGCGTGATCGCGTCGTTCCTGACGCTGGCTCTGGTCATCGGCATCTGGCTGCTGTTCGACGAAAACGTCGCCAAGCCGATCGAACGGCTGGCCGCACAGATGCGTGGCCGGGCCCATGCCGGGGTCGATGCCGCGCTCGATACCCAGGCCGCGCGCTACCTGGGGGATCTGGCCCCCGCCGCCCAGGCGGTGGCCGAGCGTCTGTCGGGCAACACGCTCGACATCGCCGCCGCCATCGCCCGGGAAACCGAACGCCTGCAGGCCGAAAAGGCGCGGCTGACCACGCTTCTGACCGAAGTGCCGGTGGCGATGATCCTGGTGAACCCGTTGCACCAGATCGTGCTCTATGACGGTCAGGCGGCCGAGGTCCTGTCGGCCATCGCCCCGCCCCGCCTGAACGCGCCGCTTGCCGATTATTTCGAGTCCGAGGCCCTGAACGCCGCCCATGACAGGCTGGCGCGCACCGGCCGCGAGGTCACCTTCGAGGCCCTGTCCACCGACGGCGCCCAAAGCTATGATGCGCGGCTCAAACCGCTGGACCAGGCCGAAGGCTACATGATGCTGATCGACGCCGGCCACGTCGAATTGTCGCCCGACGCCGCCCGCCCGCTGGTCTATGATTTCGACCTGCTGAACGCCGCCCCGGCCAGCGCAGATACCCGCGCCACCCGCCTGCGCGACCTGTGCTTCGTGGCGTTCGACAGCGAAACCACCGGGCTTTTGCCGCACAAGGACGACGTCGTGCAGCTGGGTGCCGTGCGGGTGCTGAACGGCCGCATCGTGCCGGGCGAACAGATCGACACCTATGTCGATCCGGGCCGGCCGATCCCGCCGGCCTCGACCAAGGTGCACAAGGTCGCCGATGCCCATGTGCGCGGCGCGCCCGATATCGTCGCCGCCGGCCGCAGGCTGCATGGCTTTGCCCGCGACGCGGTGCTGGTGGCCCATAACGCGCCCTTCGACCTGGCGTTCCTCAAGCGGCATGCCGGCGAGATGGGGGTCGCCTGGGATCACCCGGTGCTGGACACCGTGCTTTTGTCGGCCGTGGTCTTCGGCGCGTCGGAAACCCACACGCTGGACGCGCTGTGCGACCGGCTGGGGATCGAGATCCCGCAGGCCGAACGCCACACCGCCCTGGGGGACGCCCGCGCCACCGCCGAAGCGCTGGTGCGGATGATCCCGATGCTGGAGGGGCGCGGCCTGAGCACCTTCGGCGAGGTGATCGCCGAAACCCGCAAACATGGCAGGCTGCTGGCCGATCTCAATTGAGGTGGGGTGAAACCCTACCCTACCGCTCGGCGGCCAGGTGCCGCCCCGCCCCGGCCCTCACCACCCGGCCGCCGGTCAGCCCAGCGTCACCCCCGCCACGCGCATCCCGTCCTGCGCCGCCGCCAGCGACCCGTTCAGGTCGATCGCCCGGGCCAATTCCATCCGGACCTCGACGTCGAACCCCAGCCGCGCCGCGTCCACGGCCGAGAAGTTGACGCAGAAATCCGTCGCCAGCCCGACCATCACCAACCGCTCGATCCCGCGGCTGCGCAGATACCCCTCCAGTCCCGTCGGGGTTGCGTGGTCGTTCTCGAAGAACGCCGAATAGCTGTCGATCGCCCGGCGGAACCCCTTGCGGATCACCAGGTCCGCCCGGTCGGTGCGCAAATCGGCATGGAAGGCAGCACCATCGCTGCCCTGCACGCAATGATCGGGCCACAGAACCTGGGGGCCATAGGGCATCTCGACCATCTCCATCGGCGCCTTGCCGGGATGCTGGCTGGCGAACGAGGAATGATCCGCCGGGTGCCAGTCCTGGGTCAGGATCACCGCCGGAAACGCGTCCATCAGGGCGTTGATGCCCGGCACGATCATATCGCCTTGGGGCACGGCCAGGGCGCCGCCGGGGCAGAAATCGTTCTGCACGTCGATCACGATCAGGGCGTCGGTGGCAGGGCGCATGGGGCTCTCCTGTTCTGGTCGGGCACCAGCCTAAACCTTGTCGCGCGCGGTGCAACGGCGTATTGGCGCCCCATGTTCACCGTCGCCGCGCTCTATCACTTCACGCCCTGTCCCGACCCGGCCGCGCTGAAACCGCCGCTTGAGGCCCTGTGCCGCGCCCATGGCGTGACCGGCACGCTGCTGCTGGCGCCCGAGGGGATCAACGGGACCATCGCCGGGTCGCGCGCGGGGATCGACGCGGCACTGGCCCATATCCGCGCCCTGCCGGGTTGTGCCGATCTGGTCCACAAGGAAAGCGCCGCCGCCGACCAGCCCTTCGGCAAGCTCAAGGTCCGGCTCAAGCGCGAGATCGTCACCATGGGCCAGCCCGATGTGAACCCCCGCGCCGGCACCGGCCATTACGTCGCGCCGCAGGACTGGAACGCGCTCATCGAGGCCCCCGACGTGGCCGTGATCGACACCCGCAACAGCTACGAGGTCGCGATCGGCAGTTTCGACGGTGCCATCGACCCCGGCACCGCGTCCTTCCGCGACTTCCCCGCCTGGTGGGCGGCGAACAAGCACCGCTTTCACAACAAGCGGATCGCGATGTTCTGCACCGGCGGCATCCGCTGCGAGAAATCCACCAACTACCTGCTGGGCCAGGGGGTGGAGGAGGTCTATCACCTGCGCGGCGGCATCCTGAAATACCTGGAAGAGGTGCCCGAGGCGGACAGCCGCTGGCATGGGGCCTGTTTCGTCTTCGACAACCGGGTCAGTGTCGAACACGGGCTGCGCGAAGGGCCGCATGTCTTGTGCCATGCCTGCCGCCGGCCCCTGTGCCCTGCCGACCGCGCCCATCCGGATTTCGAACAGGGCGTCGCCTGCCACCATTGCGCGACCGAAACCACCGAGGCCGACAAGGCCCGGTTCCGCGAACGCCAGCGCCAGATCGCGCTTGCCCGCACACGCGGCCTGCGTCACCTGGGAGGTGACGCGGCCTCTGCGACGCGCTAGCTGGCCGCGCATGGACCTGTCGCTCGATACTCGCCCCGGCCTGCCCGAAGCCCTGCGCGTGCTGCTGCGCGACCACCCGCGCGAAGCCTGGGAAGCCGACCCGAATTTCAACGGGCTGATCGCCTTCTGGCTCGACCGGCACATGATGTTCCGGCAGTTGAGCGAGGCCCTGACCAGCGAGGCGCAATCCCTGCTGGACGCGCAGACCGACCCGCGCCGTTTCGCCGGGGCGGTCGGCCGCCATGGGTCGATGCTGGTCCAGCAATTGCGCGGCCACCACCAGATCGAGGATCACCATTATTTCCCGGTGCTCGCCACCCGCGATACAAGGCTGGAAAAAGGCTTCGCCCTGCTCGACGCCGACCACCACGCGCTTGACGCGCATCTGGAACGCTTCGTCCAGGCGGCGAATGGCGCCTTGCAGCTGGCCACCGGCGACAGCCCCGATCCGCGCCGCGCGGCGGGCGATTTCCTGGCGGCCAATGACGTGCTGGCCCGCGTTCTGACCCGCCATCTGGACGATGAAGAGGACCTGATCGTCCCCGTCATCCTGCGCTACGGCACAGAGGGGCTGGGCTAGCCGGCCGCGCCGCGCTACCAACGCGTCATGTTCGATACAGACATCCTTGCGCAGATCCGCGCCCGTTTCGCCCATGTCGAGGAATGCCCCTTTCAGGGCCCGCGCATCTTTTTCGAAAATGCCGGCGGCGCGCTGACGCTCAAATCGGTGGTCGAGACCTCGGCGACCTTTGCCGCGATTCCCGACAACCAGGGCCGCGCCAACCCCGCCGCCGAAGCGTTGATGTCAGTGATCGCGGATGCCAAGGACGCCGCGCGGGTGTTCCTGAACGCGCCCGAGGGCCAGATCATCGTCGGCGAAAGCGGGACGGAGCTGCTGTTCCGCCTGATCCGCACCGCGATCACCGGGCAGGGGCGGGGCGTCGTGCTGGGGTCCACCGTGGAACATCCGGCGACACGCTCGGCCTGCGCCCATTGGGCGGACAAGCTGGCGCTGGACCATCGGCTGATCCCCCATGACGCCGCACGCGGGCTGGTCACGGTCGAGGCCTATGCCGCTGCCGTCACCCCGGATGTGAGCGTGGCGACCATCCTGCACACCTCGCCGGTGACCGGCATGGGCATGGACCTGGCCAAGATCGCCGCCGCGATCCGCGCCACCGCGCCCGACGCGCTGATCATCGTCGACGGGATCCAGCATGCCTGCCACGGGTCCATCGACATCGCCGCCGCCGGCGTCGACGGCTACGTGATCTCGCCCTACAAGGTGTTTTCGCGCCATGGCTATGGGCTGGCCTGGGTCGGCGACCGGCTGACCGCGCTGGGGCCCGAGCAATTACGCGGCGGGCCCGATCGGAACTGGGAATTCGGCACCCGCGATACCGGGGCCTATGCGACCTTTGCCGATGTGGTCGCCTATTTCGACTGGCTCGGCGGGCAGGTGACGGGCGAGGGGGGCGCTGCCACCCGCCCGCCTGCGGCGGCCTCCCCCCGAGGTATTTCCGGGACAAAGGCAGAAGGGCCGCGGCGCCACCGGATCGAGGCCGCGGCGCGGGCGATCCACGATCACGAGGCCGCGCTGACCGACGCCATGCTGCACGGCACCGGCAATCTGGCCGGGCTGGCCGACCTGCCCGGGGTCACCGTGATCGGCGGCGTCGACAACCCCGCACGCGAAGGGCTGGTCTGTTTCTGGCACGACCGGATCCCGGCCGAAGAGATCGTCGCGCGGCTCAATGCCGAGGGCATCCGCACCCATACCCGCAAGGCCGACCATTATTCCGGCAACATCCTGGACCCGCTGGGCCAGCCGGCGGCGGTGCGCGTCTCGCTCGCCCATTACAACACGTCGGACGAAGTGGCGCGGTTTCTGTCGGTGATGGCCGGGATGCTCAAAGGGTAACAGGCCGGGCCGATCCGGGGGCGGGCGGGGGCATCCGAACCGGCGCGATGCCGACATTCTGCCGACGTGTAACCGCCCGCGATTCCTCGGTGTTTTTCTGACCTTTCTCCCCGCCTGTTGCGCCACCCGCACCGACACGCCGATCGTTGCCTTGACCCCTTGCGGCGACACCGCCGGACAGGCCACACTGTCCCCCGCTGCCAAGGAGGGCCCGATGGTCGATATCGCCACCCGCGTCTATAACCACAAATGGAAGATCGACCCGATCGTGCGGTCCCTGATCGACACGGACTTCTACAAGCTGTTGATGTGCCAGTCGATTTTCCGCAACAAGCCGGATACGACCGTCACGTTCTCGCTCATCAACCGGACGAAATCCATCCGTCTGGCCGAACTGATCGACGAAGGCGAGCTGCGCGAACAGCTGGACCATATCCGGTCCCTGACGCTGACCCGCGGCGAAAGCACCTGGCTGCGCGGCAATACCTTCTACGGCCAGCGCCAGATGTTCCGACCCGATTTCATGGAATGGTTCGAGGGGCTCAGGCTCCCGCCCTATCACCTCGAGAAACACGACGGCCAATACGAGCTGACCTTCGAAGGCGCCTGGCCCGAGGTCATGCTGTGGGAAGTGCCCGCGTTGTCCGTGCTGATGGAGCTGCGCTCGCGCGCGGTCCTCAATCACATGAAAAAGTTCGAACTGCAGGTCCTCTATGCCCGGGCGATGACCAAGCTGTGGGAAAAGATCGAACACCTGCAAGGGCTTGAGGGTCTACGCGTGGCCGATTTCGGCACCCGCCGCCGGCATTCCTTCCTGTGGCAGGACTGGGCCGTTCAGGCCATGGTCGAGGGGCTGGGCGGGGCCTTCATCGGCACCTCCAACTGCCTGATCGCCAAGAACCGCGACGTGGAGGCGATCGGCACCAATGCGCACGAATTGCCAATGGTCTACGCGGCCCTGGCAGAAACCGACGCTGACCTGGCCCGCGCGCCCTATGACGTTCTGGCCGATTGGCACGAGGAGCATTCGGGGAACCTGCGCATCATCCTGCCCGACACCTACGGCACGAAGGGGTTCCTGGAGCGCGCGCCGGACTGGCTCGCGGGCTGGACCGGGCTGCGCATCGACAGCGGCGACCCGGCCGAGGGGGCCGAGGTCGCGATCCGTTGGTGGCAGGAGCGCGGCGAGGACCCGCGCGACAAGCTGGTGATCTTTTCCGACGGTCTGGACGCGGACAAGATCGCCGACCTGCACCGGCGGTTTTTCGGCCGGGTGCGGGCCTCGTTTGGCTGGGGCACGCTTTTGACGAATGATTTTAGAGGCTTGGCAGAGGGCGACGCGCTGGCGCCGTTCTCTTTGGTCTGCAAGGCGGTCTCGGCCGACGGGCGCCCGACGGTCAAGCTGTCCGACAACCCGGCCAAGGCGACGGGTCCGGACGAGGAGATCGAGCGCTACAAGCGGGTGTTCGGGGTGGGGGCGCAGGAGGTTGTGGAGGTTGTGGTTTGAGTCAAATCCCAACATTGAAGAAACTATTTGAAGTGCTTCGGGATATGGCCGGTTCCATCGAAAATGAAGGCTTGCCAACAGCGGAGTTTGAGATTTGGCCTAGATCGTTCCAGATTGATGGAAACCAAGTGCAGATACCATTGTTATTGTCATATGAACGAAGTGACGGTGCTAGATTTAGAACTATTGAAAATTCGGATATAGTGAGATCTTTTAAGGCTGTGTTTGCCGCAGGTGGAGATGGCCTTGCGCACTTCGATTCTGAAGGGTCTGGGTGCGAATTGCTATGTATATCGACACAATCAAACGATAAGAGTATGTTAGAAAGAAGATATGTTCCGAGTCGACAGCCGATTATTGTGGGTGGTTCTGTGGTTGTGAATAAGGTGGATGGAATTGTCTTTAATGGACCGGACCAATATTTCAAATCAAGTGATATTTTCTTGGAAACAGATAAATTCACTGTTGAGTTGAAATTCTTGGATCAAGGATACGAGTGCTACAAGCAGAAAAGAAAACGCAGAGATGACACCATCCCAACCTCGAGTATTAAGTTGCGGTGCGCCGAAGGGGAATACCTTTCGGCACGAGACGCAACTAGGATCTTTGCAAGTATCTCAGTATTCTTGACCCTTTTGAAGGGGTCAAATGTGGGAATCGGGCATCTTATCGGGTCAGTGTCCGGTGGTTGTGACGAGTTTGCAGCGATTGGCGTCAATAGGTTTGATCCCTTTGCCGACACTTCAGGTTGGTATTGCCGGAGTGCTTTGAGTGATGTCAGTGAACTTTTTAAGGAATTCTGGGCTGCGAGAAATGATCAAGTTCTTTGGAGTGTGCTTCGCCGAGCTATAGAATTCTATCGGGCCTCAAATGTAATAAGAAATAGCAGTGTCGAGATGGCCGTCGTTACATCCCATGCGGCCGCTGAGGTACTGTCTCACTTTGTATTGGAAAGGCTAGGTGGATGGTCTGGTGACCTTCTTTCTGAACGGATACCGTTCCATTCGAAGTTGCGCGCATCGTCTGCGAGAATAGGATTGGACGATGATATACTTGAAAAATCGAATGAGCTGAGGGTGCGAAGCCGCGATTTTAATGGAGCTGATGGGTTTGAACTAATCTCGATTTTTAGGAACAGAATGGTTCATCCAGCAAAGTCTATTGATTATACCGGACTGGAGGCGCATGATGTTTGGCAAGTCCTGCAATGGCTGAATGAGCTACACATTCTTTTCTTACTGAATTATAGGGGAAAAATGACTGATCGCCGAATTCGGTGTGGCTTTGCTGGCGAGGGAGAGGACATTCCATTGAAACCTGGTTTTCGTTAAGTTGTAAAACGCACCCCAACCTCCCCCCCAACCCCCACTACCATCTCCGCCCGCTTCACCTGCTCTTCCGCCCTCCCCGTGAGCCGGACCATTAGGAAAGAACCGCGCAACGACGGGAAGGCCGGAAAGTGCCAGCCGCCAGCGATGCGGGTCGGCGCCTCTTTGCCCCGCTTCTCACCCCACCTCCCCCACCATCCCCTTCAGCATCTCGGCCGAGGCCCGCAGCGCCTCTGCCTCGCCGCCCGACAATTCCGGCATCAGCTCGGCCGTCACGCCCTCGGCGCCGACCACGCGGGGCAGGGAGCAGGCGACGCCCCGCACCCCCAGAACGTCCGACACCGACGATACCGTCAGAACCGCCTGTTCGTCGGACCGGATCGCCGCCACGATCCGCGCCAGGCCCGCGCCGATGCCGTACCATGTGGCGCCCTTGCCCTCGATGATCGTATAGGCCGCGCGGCGCACGCCGGTGTCGATCCGCGCCCGCACGTCGTCGGTGATCGCCGCCCCGACCTGGGCCGCGAAGGACGCCAGGTCGGTCGCCCCCGCGCGCGCCGAAGACCAGGCCAGAACCTCGGAATCCCCATGTTCGCCAAGCACATAGGCATGGACCGAACCCGGCGCGATCCCCAGGTGCCGGCCCAGAAGCCAGCGGAACCGGGCGGTGTCCAGCACCGTGCCCGAGCCGATCACCCGCCCCGGCGGCAGGCCCGAGATCGCCTGGGTGATCTGCCCCATGATATCGACCGGGTTCGAGGCGACCAGCAGGATCGCCCCGGGCGCGACGCGCATCACCTCTGCCACCACGGCCTCGAACACCCGCGCGTTGCGGCCCAGCAATTGCAACCGGGTTTCACCCGGTTTCTGGCCGACGCCACAGGCCAGGATCACGACGCCGCAGCCGGTCAGGTCGTCATAGGTCCCGGCCTCGACCACGGCGGAACCGCCGAAGGGCACCGCATGGGCGATATCCTCGGCCTCGGCCCGCGCGCGCGCGGTGTTCACGTCGACCAGCACGATCCGCGTGGCGACCCTGCGCAGGACCAAGGCGAAGGCGGCCGAGGATCCGACCATGCCCGCTCCGACGATACCGACTTTCATATCTCGATCTCCGCTTCTGCCTTTGCTTCGCGCGCCTTTTCTTCGGCCAATCCGGCCGTGCGGACCATCAGGAAAGAGCCGCAGACAGCCGGAAAGGCGGGAAACCGCCAATCGCCGCTGATCCGGGTCAAGGCGCCGTTGCAGCGCCCCTCGTAGACCGGGTGATCCAGCCCGTTGAAATCCGTGTAAGTCTTGAGGAATTGCACGAATTGCCCGTCGCGGCTGCCTGACACCACGGCCATCAGCGTGTCGCCGGCATCGTCGCGAAAGGTGTTGGGTTCGACCAGCTCTCCGGTAAAGACGCGGCCGGTTTCGGTCAGCACGACCTCGAAGGTGACGGGATCGCCCATGCCGGGCCGGGCATAGTCGTAGCGGCCGGTCCACAGGCCCGAAAGCGTCCGCCCCTCAGCCACGTGCCAGGGTATCGCCCGGGGTGACGACCGGGGTCAGCTCGACGAGTTCGCTCTGCGTGCCGCCTTCTTGCCGGGCCAGGATGATCTCGGCGGCGCGGCGGCCGATTTCGTTGCGGCAGGCATCCATGGTCGCCAGCTGGCGCGGCAACCCGTCCAGCAGCTCGACCCCGTTGAAGCCGGCCAGCCCGATACGGCCCGGGATGTCGTAGCCCTGGTCGAGCAGGTAAAGCAACCCGCCGGCGCCGATCATGTCATTGGAGTAATAAAGAAAATCCAGGTCGGGATTGCGCGACAGGATGGCTTGCGTCATCTCGCGCCCCTTCAGCAGGGCGGATCCGCCGGAATAGAATTCCTGGTCGGCGATCTCGACCCCGCCCTTGGCCAGCCCCTGGGTGAAGCCTTCGAAGCGTTTGCGGGCGCGGTGGTCCATCGGCATCTTGGTGCCCAGGAACCCGATCCGCGCATAGCCCTGCTCCAGGATCGCCTGCGCCATCAGCCGCCCGGCCCGACGATGCGAGATGCCGACACAGGCGTCGATCGCGTCGCCGTCGGTATCCATGATCTCGACCACCGGAATCCCGGCCGAAGCCAGCATGGCCCGCGCGGCGTCGGAATGTTCGAGCCCGGCGATGATCACCCCGGAGGGCCGCCAGGACAGCATCTCGAACAGCACCTTTTGCTCCTTTTCGGGGGAATAGTCGGTGATGCCGACCACCGGCTGCAATTCGGTCTCTTCCAGCACCTGCGAGATCCCGCGCAGCACCTCGGGAAAGACCATGTTGCCGAGCGAGGGAATGATGACCGCGACCAGGTTGACCCGCTGCGAGGCCAGCCCCCCGGCGATGCGGTTCGGGACGTAGCCGAGGCGCTTGGCGGCGGCCTGGACGCGCAGGCGGGTCGCCTCGCTGACATCGCCCTTGTTGCGCAGGACCCGGCTGACGGTCATTTCGCTGACACCGGATGCTTCGGAAACATCGCGCAGGGTCAGGGGGCGGCGGGGTTTGTTGGTCACGACGGTCTGTTCCCTGAAATTGTCTGACCGATTGTTACCCACGGGCGACGTATTGTCCAAGCCCTTGCCCTGCGTGGCGAAGGCGGGCATTCAGGGGATGGCGCGGTCCCGTGGCTCAACTGGATAGAGCAGCCCCCTCCTAAGGGGCAGGTTGCAGGTTCGAATCCTGCCGGGATCACCACGCCAACAGCCCCAAACAGGTATCATTCCGCGCTCGTGCGGGATAAGGTCGCGCCCGGACGGGTGAACGGGTGAGTGGGGCATGGGCCAAGCCGCTCTGGATCGGATGATCGATTTCGCTGTCGGTGAACTGGCCAGCGCTGACCCGGCACGCATCGGCGCGCTCGTGCGCAGGCTTGCCGATCGGTTCCCGTCCGAACCCGCGCTCAGCCTGTGTTTCGCCATCACCTCGGCCGCTGCGCGACTCGAGGATCTGGTCCAAAGCGATGGGCGCGTCACGGCCTGCCACGGCTATCGGCTTGCGGCGCTGTTGTCTGCGGATATCCATGCCATCCAGTCCATGGGGCAGATCCCGGCCACTGCGACGGACCTTTTGCATTTCTGGCGACGGGTCGACCCCTACTTCCTGAAAAGCTGAACAGGAGGTTTCCGGGTTCGGCCGCGTTAAAGGAATTCTTAACCCATTTCCGGCACTCTCAAGCGCGAGGAGGTATCCGGCCCGATGGATCGTGCGGTGACCAGTGCTCGGGATCCGGGGCTTGCGGCAAAGCTGGCCTATGGACCGGACGAAATCGCCAGGCGCAAGGATCTGATCGGTCTTGGGCCACCCCATGAATCCGCCCTGACCGTCGCCCGGCCGATGATCGAGGCCCGGATCGACGCCATCGTCGAGGAATTCGACCGCCGGCAGATGCTGGTCCCCGAGATCGAGGCGATCATCGGCGAACCCGACAGGCTGTCACGGCTCGCTGGCTCCATGCGGCGCTACATCCTGTCGTTGTTTTCGGGCCGCTATGACACGGGTTATGTCGCCGCCCGCCTGCGCATCGGCGAGGTGCACGCCGTCTTGAAAGTGCCGCCGAAGCTGTATCTGGCAACGGTCCATCTGCTCGAAGAACTGTTGGTCGACCATTTGGCCGATGCGCCGCCGCACCCGCTGTTGATCAAGGCGCTGCGCAAGATCCTGCTGTTCGACCTGCAGATCGTCATCGACACCTATCTGCAGGCGGAAATCGATCGGGTCGCGGCGGTCGATGCACGGGTCGAACAGGTGACGCGCGAGGCCGAAGACCGGATCCGCGCCATCGAACGTATCGCCATGACCGATGCCTTGACCGGGCTGATGAACCGCCGGGCACTTCAGCAGGCCGGCACCCGCGAGGTCGACAGGGCCCGCGCCGACGGGGCCCCGTTTTCGATCCTGTTCATGGATGTGGACGATTTCAAGGCGATCAACGACACCAGGGGCCACCATTTCGGGGACGAGGTTCTGCGCCGCGTGGGCGGGATGATCGCGGCCAACCTGCGGGCCGAGGATACCGCCTTTCGCTTTGGTGGTGACGAATTCTGCATCCTGCTGCCTGGGGCCGGGCCCGGGATCGCCGGGCGGGTCGTGACCCGGCTGAACGATGCGCTGCAGGAGGCCTTCGACGGCAAGGTCACGCTCAGCATCGGGACCGAAAGCTGGACGGCCGATACGCTGCCGGATTTCGCCGGGGTCGTCGCTGCGGTCGATGACACCATGTATGCGCGCAAGGCCCTGCGCACCCGGGCCGGGTCGGCCGCCGCCCAATAGCGTCGATACGGGTCAGACCATCCGGATCACGTCCTTGTCGATCGCCAGAAGGTAGCCGCGCCGGGCGATGTTCTTGACCAGCAATTCGCTGATCATCTGGTTGCCCAGGCTGTCGCGCAGCCGCTTGATCCGGGTCGCCCCCGCGGCCTCGTCGCAATCGGCGGCATCGCGCCCCGATATCACCGCCTCGATCTCGGCCCCCGACAGGACCTCGTCATCCATCCGCGCCTCGGCCAGCACCGCCAGGGTTTCGATCGCGGCATCGGTCAGCTTGAACTCGAAATTGTTCAGCATCACCGTCTTCTGGTTGCGGGCGATCAGCAGGGAATTGACCTCGATCCCCTTGCGCTCGATCTGGCCCATCCGGCGGTTCAGCGCGATCAGCATCACCAGAAAGGCGACGGCGGCGATCAGCATGGCGGTGGCGAAGATCAGCAAAACGAAGATCACGAAACGATAGGTGCCGAAGGTCTGGGAAAAGGCCGTGCCCGACTGGGCCAGCAATTCCAGCAGCTTGATCTCGGCCTGGCTGGTCAGGTCGGCGTTTTCGACGAACAGCCGCTCGACCTTTTCGTTGAAGGCGTTCGCATCGGGCAGGTTGGAAAACAGCACCACCGCGGCGATGCCCAGGATCAGCACGATGGCGGCGATGCCGATCGCGACGATGCGGTTGCCGGTCTGGCGCGCTTCAATAGCGGAGGTAGAATTCTCCCGCACTTTCCTGCCTTTCTGCCAGACCGCTTTCATCGAACACCCCCATGACCTGCAACAATTGCCAGCCGGCCGCGGACAGGCGGCTGTCCAGCTCGGCCTCGGCGGTTTCGATATCGCAATCCCCACGGATTTCCGCCACCCCGTATTGCAGGCGCAGGGGGTCGTCCTGCTTGGCCTTGTAATCGGCGAAACAGGCGGCCTGGGCGGCCGGGGCGAGGGCCAGAAGGGTCAGGGCCAGAACGGAGCGCAGCGCGTATCTCATGGCGCGACCATGCCCGCGCCGCCGCCGCTATTCAATATCCGCCACGCGTTATTGAGCGGCGCGCGCCCCCCCTTGCAGGCTTGTGCCATCAGCCGCGCAACGCCGCGCCAGCCCCAAGGAGACCATTATGATGAAGTCCCTGACCGCCGGCCTTCTGGCCCTCACCCTGTCGCTCACCAGCCTGTCGCCCGGCGCCGCGAGGGCCGAGACGAATGGCGACGATATCGCCGTGGGCGTTCTGACGCTTCTGCTGTTGGGCCTCGCGATCAAGGAAGCCCGAGACGACGATCGCGGCACACCCGCGCGCCAGCCGCAGGTTCATCTGCCGCGCCACGATGCGCAGCCGCAGCGGCCGCAATTTGGCCAGCAACGCCCGAACACCGCCTGGTGGGTCGTGCCGGCCGAATGTCGCCGCACCCTCGGCACCCGCCAGGGCGAGGTGCGGCTGTTCCTGCAGCACTGCATGGCGCGGGAATGGGGGCCGACCCATCGCCTGCCCGGCGAATGCTTCCGGGAAGTGCGCCTGCGCAACGGCGAAATCCGCCGGGGCTGGGTGCCGCACTGCCTTGGCCGCGCCGGTTTCGTCGCCAGCGACCGCCGGTAGCAACGGTCGAGCAGAGGGGCTGCGCATCCCCGGTTGCGGTCCCGGCTGGGGCAGGCGGTTCGGACATGGCCGCCTGTCCCATGCTTCTTGCGCAACCCCGCCTTGCGCAGCAGGGCAGGGTTTCGACCCCCGACATGGCCTATATTGAACGACATGGGAGGACCCGACAGACGTTGGAGTCCAGACATGAACAAAGACCCTTTCATCCCTGGCATTGCCGAACTGGCCTATTACGACCCGCTGGAACGGTCCGACCTGCGCGCTGCCGCGCAACGGGCAGCGACCGCTTCGACCAAGCCCGCCGGCCAGGCCAAGACCGACCGAAAAGGTTGATCGCGCCCGGTCCGCGTGATCTGTCGGGGGGATGACGACGCCCCCCGACTTTTCCTTCGAGACCGCCGCCCGGACGCAGGGCCATCTGCGCATCGCCGGTGTCGACGAGGTCGGCCGCGGCCCGCTGGCCGGGCCGGTCACCGCCGCGGCGGTGATCCTCGACCCCACTGCCATCCCGCCGGGCCTGGCCGACAGCAAGGCGCTGACCGCGCGCCGCCGCGCCGCGCTGGCCGAGGCGATCCATGCCACCGCCCGGGTCAGCATCGCCCATGCCAGCGTCGCGGAAATCGACGACCTGAACATCCTGCGCGCCAGCCACCTGGCGATGACCCGGGCGCTGGCCGGCCTGGACGGCGTCGATCATGCGCTGATCGACGGCAACCGGATGCCCGCCGACATGCCCTGTCCGGGCACCTGCATCGTCAAGGGCGACGCGCGCTGCCTGTCGATCGCGGCGGCCTCGATTGTGGCGAAAATCTGTCGCGACAGGATCATGGTGACGCTGTCGCAACAGCACCCCGGCTATGGCTGGGAGCGCAATATGGGATATGGATCGAAAAGCCACATCGAGGCGCTTCGAAATCTCGGAGCGACCCCACACCATAGGCGATCCTTCAAACCGGTGCACAATATCTTGTATCAAGGGCAAACAGTAAGCCCCTGATTCAAAATTGTTTTTGACAGCGAATCGCCCCTGACTCATCTTGAAGCCAACCAACGAGCGGATGAACCGCCGGGGACAGAGGCAGCACGATGACGAAGAAAACCGGGGCGGCGTCGCTTCCGCTCAACACGATCATGGACGGCGATTGCATCGCGGCGATGCGCAGCTTGCCCGACGACAGCATCGACCTGATCTTTGCCGATCCGCCCTATAACCTGCAGCTGCGGGGCGATCTGCACCGCCCGGACAATTCCCGTGTCGACGCGGTCGACGATCATTGGGACCAGTTCGACAGCCTTACGGCCTATGACGAGTTCACCCGCGCCTGGCTGACCGAGGCGCGCCGCCTCCTGAAACCCGACGGCGCGATCTGGGTGATCGGGTCCTATCACAACGTGTTCCGCCTGGGCGCCGAATTGCAGAACCAGGGCTTCTGGATCCTCAACGACGTGGTCTGGCGCAAATCGAACCCGATGCCGAATTTTCGCGGCAAGCGGCTGACCAATGCGCATGAAACGCTGATCTGGGCCAGCAAGTCGGAGAAATCGAAATACACCTTCAATTACGAGGCGCTGAAGGCGCTGAACGAAGGCGTCCAGATGCGCTCGGACTGGGTGCTGCCGATCTGCACCGGGCACGAGCGGCTCAAGGACGACAGCGGCGACAAGGCGCATCCGACCCAGAAACCGCAATCCCTGCTGCACCGGGTGCTGGTCGGCACGACCAATCCCGGCGACGTGGTGCTGGATCCGTTCTTCGGCACCGGGACCACGGGCGCGGTCGCCAAGATGCTGGGCCGCGACTGGATCGGGATCGAACGCGAAAAGGCCTATCGCGTGGTGGCCGAGAAACGCATCGGCAATATCCGCAAGTTCGACCGCGACGCGCTGGAGGTGTCGACCTCGAAACGGGCCGAGCCGCGCGTGCCCTTCGGCCAGCTGGTCGAACGCGGCTTGCTGCGCCCGGGCGAACAGCTGGTCAGCCCGCGCGGCAAGACCGCCAAGGTCCGCGCCGACGGCACGCTGATCGGGGATGACGTCAGGGGTTCGATCCACCAGGTCGGCGCCCATCTGGAAGGCGCGCCCAGCTGCAACGGCTGGACCTACTGGCACTTCAAGCGCGACGGCAAGACCGTGCCGATCGACCTTCTGCGCCAGCAGATCCGGGCCGAGATGCAGGGCTAGGTCTCAACAGTTACCGCCTGTGCCTGCGGCTCGCACCGCGGCACCACTTGCCCCCGCCGGTCCCCAAGACCCGGCGGGGTTTTTTTATGTCATCGGGCCGCGATCCATCCATCGACAAGCGCGTCAAGCGCGGGCCAGTCGGTATACTCGTGATCGGTGTCCAGATCGGCCTTGGGATCCTTGGTGGCGATGATCCGGCGCATGATGAAGCGGGTGAAGAAATCGTAGTCCGAGGGCCGGTAGGCGCCCGCGACCTGGGCCACCTGGCCGGGGGTCCAGCCGGTCGCCTCGTTCATGTCGGACAGGATGCGGTCGAGGGAGCGCCATTCTTCGGCATCATGACCGGCCGCGGCAAGCGAGACCGACAGGAACAGCGTCGGCATGCGCGCCAGGGCATCGGCATGTCGGGCGGCGAAATCCCCCAGGGCCCGCTGGTATTGCCCGGCATGGACCGAGGCGGCCAGCACCGCCCGGTCGAACCTGTCCGGCCCGATATCGGCGGCATCGTCCAGGTTCAGCAGTTCCGTCGTGTGACCGGCCTCGACGATCCGGTCGGCGACGTGGCGGGCGATCCTGCGGGTCTGACCCTCGCGGGTGGCATAGGCGACAAGGACTTTCATGACATCCTCCGTTCGGCATGGCGGTGACGCCCGGGGCGCGTGGCCCGCCCGGGGTTGTCGCGGCATAGCGCGGGCAAGGCGCACCGGTCCATGATCCCGGTCAAGGCCGGCCCGGTCTTTCTCTTGACGCAATCCCGGTGTAGCCCTGCGCGCGGGGGACGTAAGAGGGTGCCATGGCCGAAACCATCCTGTTGACCGGCGGCGCGGGCTATATCGGCTCGCATACCTACCTGGCGCTGCGCGAGGCCGGGTTCGACGTGCTGATCCTTGACAATTTCGTCAACGCCAAGGCCGATGTGCCGGCCCGGCTGGAGCGGATCACCGGCGCGCCGGTTGCCGTGCTGCGCGGCGATGTGCGCGACCCCGACACCCTGAAGGCCGTGTTCCGCGACCACCGGATCGACGGCGTGGTCCATTTCGCCGCGCTCAAGGCGGTGGGCGAATCGATGGACATGCCGATCGACTACATGCAGACCAATATCGGCGGGCTGCTGAACCTGCTCAAGGCGATGGAGGAGGGCGGCTGCCGGCGGCTGGTGTTTTCATCCTCGGCCACGGTCTATGGCGACACCCGCGTGCAGCCGATCCCCGAGGATCACCCCCGCACCGCGACCTCGCCCTACGCCTTCACCAAGCTGGCGGGCGAACAGATCCTGGAACAGCTGACCGCGGATTGGGCCGTCGGCATCCTGCGCTATTTCAACCCGGTCGGCGCCCATCGCAGCGCCCTGATCGGAGAGGATCCGGCCGGCCATCCCAACAATCTGGTGCCCTATGTGGCCAAGGTCGCCACCGGAGAGCTGGAGGAAATCCAGGTCTTCGGCGACGATTACGACACGCCCGACGGCACCGGCATCCGCGACTACATCCATGTCGAGGATCTGGCCCAGGGTCATGCCCTGTCGCTGCGGGCACTGATCGAGACCGGGATGGGCCATACGGTCAACCTCGGCACCGGGCAGGGATCGACCGTGCTGCAGGTGATCGAGGCCTATTCCGCCGCCTGTGGCCGCGCCTTGCCCTATCGCATCGCGCCGCGACGGGCCGGCGATGTGGCGGTCCTGACCGCACGCCCGGAGCAGGCGCGCGATCTGCTGGGCTTTCAGGCGACGCGGACGCTGGACGACATGTGCCGGTCCAGCTGGGCCTGGGTGTCCGGCCAGATCCGCAACGCGACCGACTGACCCTCAGCTGGCCCCGCGCGGCATCGGCGTGGCGCCGGTCTTGTAGGGCGCCCAGTCGGTGATCTCGGGGTAGTAGCGTTCGCGCCAGGCGCGCACGCGGGGGTTCATCACCCGCCGCCAGAGCGACGGGATCAGCGCCGCCACGGTCATCACCGGATAGCCATAGGGCAGTTGCGGCGCCTCGTCCTCGTCATAGTTCTGCAGCAGCGGAAATCGCCGGTCGGGTTTGTAATGGTGGTCGGAATGGCGCTGCAGGTTGATCAGCAGCCAGTTCGACGCCTTGTGTGCCGCGTTCCAGGAATGGCAGGGCCGGACATGATCGTATTTGCCATCGCCCAGGTGTTTCCGGGTCAGCCCGTAATGTTCGACATAGTTCACCAGCTCCAGCTGGAACACCGCCCAGAAGGCCTGGGTCAGGAACAGGAACAGGCCCCACAGCCCGCCGATCGCGACCGCCAGCACCAGGAACACCGCCTGCAGCAGGGCATAGCGCCAGAACGGGTTCGACCGGTGGTGCCAGGGCCGGTCGCGCCGGGCCAGCATCTGCCGCTCGGCCCGGAAGGCCGAGGGCGGGCACTGGCGCAGCACCCGCAGGAAATAGCGGTAGAAGCCTTCGTTGTAGCGCGCCGTGACCGGGTCGCGCGGGGTGCCGACATAGCGGTGATGCACCAGCAGGTGTTCCGAGCGGAAATGCGAATACAGCACCATCGCCAGCAGGATATCGCCCAGCCAGCGTTCGACCTTCGTATGCTGGTGCATCAATTCATGGGAATAGTTGATCCCGATCGTGCCCGAAGCGATGCCGAGCGCGGCGAACAGCAGCCATTGCTCGACCCAATGCAGATGGTCCGTGGCGGTGACGTAATACAGGATTCCGAAGATCGTCCCGAACTGGACCGGCGGCCAGATCAGCGTGATCGCGCGATACCAGGACAGGTCGCGCGTGTCGGTCTGCGGATCGGCGTTGTCGGTATTCAGGCCCAGCACGGCGTCCAGCAGGGTGAACAGGTGCCAGGTCGCCAGCGGCAGCAGCAGGATCATCCAGCCCCCATAAAGGGCCGAAAGCCAGGCCAGCGGCACCAGCATCAGCGACGCCCAGAACGGCAGCGCGCTGGACAGACGTGTCAGGTCGGAACGGGACAGGGTAACGGGGGTGGACATCGGGGCCTCTGGCGATCGCACGCGCGCAGTCTAGCCCGGCGCGGCGGAGCATCAAAGCGCCTGAAATGCCGCATGGGCCAGGTCATGGACCTTGCGCATCACCGTGGGCAGGTCCGAAGGAACAAACCCGTCCCGGGGGCGGAATTGTCCACGATCCGGCACCGCGTCCAGCGGCGCCCGGGCCAGGCGCAGCGAAAGCCTCAGGTGGAAATGGGTGAAGGTGTGGCGCACCTCGGCGCCCGGGTCGTGCCAGTCGGCCGGAATCGGCGGTGCCGGGTCGGGGGCGGCGCTCCAGTCGGTCGTCGGCCAACCCAGCATGCCGCCCAACAGCCCGCGATCGGGCCGCGTTTCCAGCAGCCAGGCCCCGTCGGCGCGCTGCACCACATAGGCAATCCCGTGCCGCACCGGCTTGGCCTGTTTCGGGGTCTTCTTCGGCAGGTCGGCCGCGGTGCCGGCGGCACGGGCAGCGCAGGGGGCGCGCCAGGGGCAGATGCCGCAAGCCGGGTTTTTCGGCGTGCAGATCGTCGCGCCAAGATCCATCACCGCCTGGGCGTAATCGCCGGGCCGCGCCGCGGGTGTCAGCGCGGCGGCGCGGGCGGTCAGCGCGGCCTTGGCCTTGGGCAGGGGCGTGTGGATGTCGTGCAGGCGGGCCATGACCCGCTCGACATTGCCATCGACCACCACCGCGGGTTCGTCATGGGCGATCGCGGCGATGGCGGCGGCGGTATAGGGGCCGATCCCGGGCAGGGTCAGCAGGCCTTCGCGGCTGTGGGGGAACTGCCCGCCATGCCCGGTCACCACCGCGCGGGCGCATTTGAGCAGGTTGCGGGCGCGGGCGTAATAGCCCAGCCCGGCCCATTCCGCCATCACCGCCGCATCCTCGGCCCCGGCCAGTGCCGCGACATCGGGCCAGCGCGCGGTGAACCGGTGGAAATACGCCTTCACCGCGGCCACCGTGGTCTGTTGCAGCATCACCTCGGACAGCCAGACCCGGTAGGGATCGGGCCGCTGCCCGGCCCTGCGGTCGCCCGGCGCGACCCGCCAGGGCAGCACCCGGGCATGAACGTCATACCAGGCCAGCAACGCCCCGCTCAGATCCATCTCGTCACGCAATCTTTATGCCCCTTCGTCGCAACAGCCACTGGCGCCCGGCGCCTCATCCGCTAAGTTGGCCCGCAACATGACCGAGGCACCCCGTTCCTCCACCACCCGCGGGTTCTCCCGCGCCGCGACGCTGATGCAGGGCCGCATCCGTTCTGCGTCGGAATCCCGCGGCTTTGCCCAATCGCGGCTGCTGACCCATTGGGCCGAAACCGTGGGAGAGGCCATCGCCCGCGTCACCCGGCCGGTCAAGGTCAGCTATGCGCAGGGCGGAATGGGGGCCACGCTGGTCCTGTTGACCACCGGCGCCCGGGCCCCGATGCTGGACATGCAGAAAGAGGCGATCCGCGAGCGGGTCAACGCCTGCTACGGCTACAACGCCATCGCCCGGATCCAGTTGACCCAGACCGCCCCGATCGGGTTCGCCGAGGGGCAGGCCGACTTCACCCCGGCCCCGAAACGACCCGCCGAACCGGCGCCCGAAACCCGCGCCGTGGCCCAGGACCTGACCGCCGAGGTGGCTGATCCCGATCTGCGCCGCGCGCTCCAGGCGCTGGGCGCCAATATCCTTTCCAAATC
The DNA here is from genome assembly GCA_001314655.1 of Rhodobacteraceae bacterium HLUCCA08. Classification (GTDB taxonomy): domain Bacteria; phylum Pseudomonadota; class Alphaproteobacteria; order Rhodobacterales; family Rhodobacteraceae; genus Salibaculum. The sequence continues at coordinate 26,026 of LJSF01000003.1, forward strand.
GAACAAATGACGGACCCCGCATGACCAAACCCTTCGCCTCTGCCGCCCTTGCCCTGGCCGTCGTCGCCGGCGGCGTCTGGTATCTGACCAAGCCCGCCCCGTCGGTCGAGGACCCGCTTCTGGGTGCCGCCTTCGCCGAGGACGGCGACTATGACGCCAGCCTGGTGACCGAAATGGTGCAGGGCAACCCGGATTCGCCGGTCGAGGTGGTCGAATATGCGTCGTTCACCTGCCCGCATTGCGCCACGTTCCACGCGCAGGTCTACCCGAGGTTCAAGGCCGACTACATCGACACCGGTCTGATCCGCTTCGTCTACCGCGAGGCCTATTTCGACCGACCGGGCCTCTGGGCCTCGATGGTCGCCCGCTGCGGCGGAGAGATGCGCTATTTCGGCATCACCAAGCTGCTGTTCGAGCGTCAGTCCGACTGGATCGGCGGCAACGATGCGCAGACCATCATCGCCGGGCTGCGCAATATCGGCAAGATCGCGGGGCTGTCCGATGCCGACCTCGATGCCTGCATGACCGATGGCGACACCGCCGCGGCCCTTGTCGGTTGGTACGAGACCAACCTGGAGGCGCTGGACGTCGACCGCTTCGGCACCCCCAGCTTCGTGATCGCCGGCGAATACCACAGCAACATGTCCTATTCCGAGATGTCGGAATTGATCGATGCCGCGCTCGTGGAGGCCGGGATCGACCCGGAGGCGCCGCCGGCCCAAGAGCAGACCGACGACACGGGCACCGACGAGGCCCCCGCCGCCGACCTGGCCGACGACACCCCCGCGACCGACGGCAATTGATGCCGGCCCCGCTCGAGGGCATCACCGTCGTCGAACTGGCGCGGATCCTGGCCGGGCCCTGGGCCGGCCAGACCCTGGCCGACCTTGGCGCCACTGTGATCAAGGTCGAAGCCCCCGAAGGCGATGACACCCGCCGCTGGGGCCCGCCCTTCATCGCGCGCGACGGCGAAGCCTCGGCCGCCTATTTTCACGCCTGCAACCGCGGCAAGGCCAGCGTCATCGCCGATTTTCGCGACGATGCCCAGCTGGCGGCCGTCAAGCGCCTGATCGACCGCGCCGACGTGGTGATCGAGAATTTCAAGGTCGGGGGGCTGGCGAAGTTCGGGCTCGACCACGCCGCCTGCGCTGCCCGCAATCCCGGGCTGATCTATTGCTCGATCACCGGCTTCGGCCAGGACGGTCCCTACAAGGACCGCGCCGGCTACGACTATATCATCCAGGGCATGTCCGGGCTGATGTCGGTGACCGGCGAACCCGACGGGCTGCCGCAAAAGACCGGCGTGGCGATCACCGACCTGTTCACCGGGCTCTATGCCGCCAATGCGGTGCTGGCGGCGCTTCACATGCGGGGCCGCACCGGGCAGGGTCAGCAGATCGACCTGAGCCTTCTGGACTGCGCCGTCGCCGTCACCGCCAACCAGGCGATGAACTACCTTGCCACCGGGCAGGCGCCGCGGCGGCTGGGCAATGCCCATCCCAACATCGTGCCCTACCAGGTCTTCGCCTGCGCCGACGGCCACGTGATCATCGCCGTGGGCAATGACGGCCAGTTCCGCCGCCTGGTGACGGCGCTGGGCCAGCCCGACCTGGCCGATGATCCGGCCTTTGCCGGCAATCCCGCCCGGCTGGACAACCGCGATGCGCTGGTCGCGCGGCTGGCCGCGGCACTGGCGGACCGGACCCGGGCGGCGGTGCTGGAATTGTGCGAGGCGGGCGGCGTGCCCGCCGGCCCGATCAACGACCTGACCGAGGTCTTTGCCGATCCCCAGGTGGTCGCGCGCGGTCTGCGGCTGGACCTCGACGGCGTGCCGGGCGTGCGTCCGCCCTTCCGGTTTTCAGGCGCCGACCTGGCGCTGGAGCGGCCCTCGCCCAGCCTCGGCGCGGACCAGGATCTGTTGGATTGACCGGCCGGCTCCGGTGCCGCCGGTTGCCCGATCTTGTCGGACCGGTCGCCATCCGTCTTCCCCGCGCCCCGGGCCTGACCCGGGGCCTCCACCGGTGAGGTCCCGGGTCAGGCCCGGGACGGGGGGCGATCGTTGCTCAGGATCGCGCCAGGATCTTTTCGAGCGCCGTTTCGAGCGGCCCCCAATCCTCCAACTCCAGCCGCACCGGCACGGTCAGCACCTTGCGCCGGAACGCCGCCGGCAGGCGCACCGCATCCTTTTCCGTGGTCACCAGCTGTGCCTTGACCAGGCGCGCCTCGGCCTCGAGCCGGGTCATGAGTTTCTCGGTCAGCGGCTGGTGATCCTCCAGCGCCTCGGCGCGGCGCAGTTCGGCGCCCATCATCCGCAGCGTGGCAAAGAACTTTTCCGGATGGCCGATCCCGGCGAAGGCCAGCACCGGCAATCCGTCCCAGCGCATGCCGGTGGCCAGCGGTTTCAACGCCCCGCGCAGATGCGGCACCCCCGGGGGCAGCTCGGGCGCGAACCCCGCCTGGGCCAAGGCCGGCCCGATCGACAGCAGCGCCCCGGCCCGGGCCAGACCGGCCGCGACCGGTTCACGCAACGGGCCGGCGGGGATCACCCGGCCATTGCCGAAGCCCCGCATCGCATCGACCACGACGATCGAGAAATCCTTGGCCACCGAGGGGTTCTGGAACCCGTCATCCAGCAGGATCGCCTCGGCGCCCGCCGCCTCGGCCGCGCGCACCCCGGCCGCGCGGTCCCGCGCCACCCAGGTCGGCGCGAAGGCGGCCAGCAGCAGCGGTTCGTCGCCCACATCGGCCGCGCGGTGGGTCTGCGGGTCGACCTGCACCGGTCCGGTCAATCGCCCGCCATACCCGCGCGACACCAGCTGCACGGCAATGCCCCGGGCGCTCAGCCGCTCGGTCAGGGCGATCGCGGTCGGGGTCTTGCCGGTTCCGCCGGCGTTGATGTTGCCGATGCAGATCACCGGCACCTTGGCGCGGTATCCCGGGCCGCGCGCCAGCCTTGCCGCGGTGGCTCGGGCATAAAGCATGGCCAGAGGCGCCAGCGCCCGTGCCGGCCAGCCGGGCCGGTCCGGCGGGTTGAACCAGTGCCGCGGCGCCCGCATCAGGCCCGTCCCCGATCCAGCATATCGCGCAGCAGGTCGACCATCCGGTTGGTCACCTCCGCGCCACGGGTCAGCACCTGCCAGCCGGCTTCGGCCATCGCCGCCGCGCGATCCGGCGCGATCAGCGTGCCCAGGCCCAGCCCCAGGTCCTGAACCGAGCGCACGGTGCGGCTGGCGCCATGGGTTTCGAGCCGGGCATAGTGTTCGGCGAAGGGGGCGGTCTGCGGCCCGTTCAGCACGACAGAGCCCAGGATCGCCGCCTGCATCGGCGGCATGGCCTCGGGCCCGGCAAAGGTTCCACCCATGAAGGACAGCGGCGACAGGCGGTACCAGAGCCCGATTTCACCGGGGATGTCCGTGACATAGGCCTGGATTTCCTCCTCCGGATTATCCCCGTTCGAACGCAGCCCGACCCGTAGCCCGGCCTTGCGCAAGACCGCGGCGGCCTTTTGCCCGTCCTCGGCCCGGCGCGGGGTCAACAGCAGCAGCAGCCGGAACCCCTGGCGGCTGGCGGCGCGGTGGGCCTCGGCCATCTGCGCGACTTCGCCGGGCATCACCCCGGCGGCGTGCCAGACCGGGCGGGTATTCACCGCCTCGGCCATCACCGTCAACTCGTTCGGATCATGGGGCAAGGGCTGGGCCTCTTCCTCCATCGGGCCGGTCACGTCGATCCGGTCGGCGGGGATGCCGGCGCGGCGCAGTTGCATCGCCGCGGCGCCATCGCGGGCGAGGATCCGATAGAACAGCGCAGGCGCCAGGACCGGGCGTCGCGACAACAGGCCGCGGCGCCGTGTCGCGATCTGCCCCGTGGCGTTCACCGCCAGAACGGCCAGCCCCGCGGCACGCGCCTGTTCTAGCAGCCAGACCCGGAAGTTTCCCCCGCACCATAAAAGGATAGCGGCGCCGCAGCGCTGCGGAAGGTCGCGCAGGGCAGCCGGGTCGTCGGACGGCAGAACGATGGTCGCGACGCGCAGCGGCAGGTCGTCGACGGCGGGCAGGTCCTCGGCCCGGTCGGCGGTGATCAACACCCGCAGCGGGTCGCCCTCTTGCGCCAGCCGGGTCAGCATCGACCGCACCGGCCCCGCATCCGCGCGCCCGTCCCCCAGATGGATCCAGAGGTCGGCCGAAGGCGGGGCCGGATGGTTCACTCGCCGAGTTCCTCGGTCGGCGAGGCTTCGGTTTCCTCGTCGCGCAGACGGTGCAGATGGGCGATGAAATACCGCATATGCGCATTGTCGACGGTGCGCTGGGCCTCGGCCTTCCAGGCGTTGTGGGCGGTTTCATAATCGGGGAAGATCCCGACGATATGGATATCGTCGACATCCTTGAAGGCGGTCTTCTGAGGGTCGATCAACTCGCCTCCGAAGACAAGGTGCAGGCGTTGGGTCATGGCGCTCTCCTGTTGCGTCGCCACGGTTCTGGAGGTGTTGCGCAGGCCGGTCAAGGCGCCGAAGCCGCAAGGGGGCGTCTTGGCCGGTTGACACGGGGAACCGGGTGAAAACGGGATGCGGTCCCGCGTCGGCATCACGTCGGTGCCGGGCGCATGGTGCCCCCGGGGTGAACGGCGCGGGCGGGGGTCAAGATCGGGTGAGCGTGGCGAGGAGGGCCTCGGCGCTTGGGATCTGCCGTTCGACGGTTTCGGCCCAGGGCAGATGCCCGCCCTCGCGCAACACCTGCGCCGCCGCGCGCAGCTGGTCCAGCCCCTGCCGGGCGCGCTGCGCGTCGCGGGTGCGGTCGGCCAGGATCAGGAGGGCGATCCCTTCGTTCCCGATCGCGCTGGCCCAGTCCAGCGGCACGCGGTCGCGGGTGCGTTCCTGCAGCGCGGCGCGGTAGGCGGCGACGGCCTGCTCCAGCCGCGCGGTGCCGCTGTCCCGCGCCCCGAGGGCATGCAGCGCGGTGCCGAGGTTCATCTGGGTCCTGGCCCAGTCCAGCGGCACGCGGTCGCGGGGGAGTTCTTGCAGCGCGGCACGGTAGGCGGCGACGGCCTGGTCCAGATGCGCGGTGCCGCTGTCCCGCGCCCCGAGGGCATGCAGCGCGGTGCCGAGGTTCATCTGGGTCCTGGCCCAGTCCAGCGGCACGCGGTCGCAGTTCAATTCCTCCAGCGCGGCACGGTAGGCGGCGACGGCCTGCTCGAGCCGCGCTGTACCGCTGTCCCGTTCCCCGAGGGCCCGCAGCGCATTGCCGAGGTTCGCCTGGGTCCTGGCCCAGTCCAGCGGCACGCGGTCGCGGGTGCGTTCCTCCAGCGCGGCGCGAAAGGCGGCGACGGCCTGCTCCAGCCGCGCGGTGCCGCTGTCCCGTTCCCCGAGGACCCGCAGCGCATTGCCGAGGTTCGCCTGGGTCCTGGCCCAGTCCAGCGGCACGCGGTCGCGGGTCCATTCCTCCAACGCGGCGCGAAAGGCGGCGACGGCCTGCTCGAGCCGCGCTGTACCGCTGTCCCGTTCCCCGAGGGCCCGCAGCGCGGTGCCGAGGTTCGCCTGAGTCATGGCCCAGCCGAGCGGCACGCGGTCGTAGGTGAATTCCTGCAGCGCGGCGCGATAGGCGGCGACGGCCTGCTCCAGCCGCGCGGTGCCGCTGTCCCGTTCCCCGAGGGTCGCCAACGCGTTGCCGAGGTCATTGCCCGCCGCGCCGCGCTGATCGGCCGTTTGCGCCTGGTCCCGGATCAGGCGCGCCAGGGCGATGGCGACCTCCAGGTCGAAATTCAGCCCCTTGTCGCGGCCGTGTTCGTACCATTCCATGAACACGGTCCGCAGCGCGTCGACCCCCACCGGGCCGTCCGCCTCGGCCTGCCGGACCAGCCAGGTGGCGGCGGTGTCGGCGTCGCGGTCCAGCACCGCCTGTTCCACCGCCGAGGCGGCGATACGGGCCTTGCGGGCGGCGGTTTCCTGTTCTTCCCGCGCCCAGGCCTCGGCCAGCGCATCGGTCGCCTTGCCATGCAGGCCCTCGCGCGACAGCCGGGCGACCTCGGCCAGCACGGTATCGACGAAATCGCCGTGATTGGAGGGTGTCGCCCCCTCGCGCTGCACCCGGACGGCGATGTCCATGGCGTTCTGGAGTTCGGCCCAGGCGGTGGGCAGGTCTTCGACGTCTTCGGCGATGGTGCGGGCGAGTTCGGTGATCGAGCGTTCGGTGACACCGGCGGCGTTGAGCCGTTCCATCTGGTCGGCGGCGGCGCGGGTCAGGTCATCCGTGCGGGCATCCTCGCCCGCCTTTTGGCCCGGGTCCTTGCAGGCGTCGATGGCGTCCTGGGTCAGGTCGAGCGCCAGGCGGTATTTGCGGATCGTCGCGGCGTTGGGCTTGTGCCTGCCGATGCAGACCTTTTGCGCGTCGCCCTTGCGCTTGTCGCCGCCCGCGCCGTCGTCGCCATAGGCGGCCAGGGCAAGCTGGGCGAAGGACCAGCCGCGCCGTTCACGCTCCGCCTCGACCAGTGCACCGAATTTTCGGCCGAACGCGCTCACCGTTTTTTCCCACCTTTCCCGACGTTCCCCGATGCTTGCCCACATCCCGCAACTTGTCCGGTCGGGGCAAAGGCGGCGCGCGCTGGCACAAGCATAGGGGAGACCAGCGCTGGCTCACAACCTTTGGACAAGGATGAGAGCCATGAACAAGATCAAGGACATGACCCGGCAGATTGCCCGGGCGGTGTGGAGCCATCGGGCGGGGTATGCCTTTCTGGCGGGAACCTATGGGGCCGGGTGTCTGGGCCTGGACAAGGAGACGGTGATGCAGCTGGCGACGCTGGGGTATGTCGCCCTGACGATCCGGGGATGAGCCGTGCATCGGCGGGCCGCGGTGCGGCGATCGATCGGTGGGTCGGGGTGCTTTATCCCGGCCGCATCCGAAAGACAGTCAAGCGGGGCGCCCAGCCTGGCCAAATCGCCGTGCCGTGGAGGCGGCCCGGCGATGCGCGGCGGCCTGCGGCCTTGGTCCCGCGCTGGGATGTTAGGCCAGCGCCTCCGTGATCGCGCCATGGCTCGCGCCGGCGGCGATCAGCCCGTCGGCCTGGGGCAGTTCGGCGTTCAGGCGCAGGGCGGCGCCCTGGCGGTTGGTGACCGTGCCGCCGGCCTCCTCGACGATCAGCGCGCCGGCGGCGATGTCCCATTCCCAGCAGGGCCGGAACGACAGGGTGGCGTCGTAGCGGCCCTCGGCCACCAGGCACATCCGGTAGGTGAGCGCGGCGCGACTGGAGCGGCGGAAGGCCGGCGGCGGGCCGCACCAATGCGCGGGGTCGAGCGTGGGCTTGCCGGTCAGCACCCGCAGCCCGTCAAGCGCGGTGGTCTGCGAGACCGCCAGGGCCTCGCCGTTGCGGGTGGCGCCCCGGCCGCGGGCGGCGGCATAGGTTTCGCCACGCTCGGGGATGTGGACGACAGCCGCCTGGACAAGGCCGTGTTCGACCACGGCCAGGGCATGGGTCCAGTCGTTCTGGCCGGCGATGAAGGCGCGGGTGCCGTCGATCGGGTCGACGATGAAGACGCGGTCATGGGCCAGCCGGGCGCCGTCATCGGCGGTTTCCTCGGACAGCCAGCCGTAATCGGGCCGCGCGGCGGTGAGGGTCTGGCGCAGCATGGTGTCGATTTCCAGATCGGCCTCGGTCACCGGGCCGGCATCGCCGTGCTTTTGCCAGACCTTGGGGTCGCGCCGGAAATAGCGGCGCGCGATATCGGCCGCACGATTGGCGGCGTCCAGCAAAAGGGTCAGGTCGTCACGCACCGGCCAGGACCATGCCGTCGATCAGGATGGAGGGCACGACGCGCGACAGGTGCGGGCGGGCATCGTTGCCGGGCACGATCCGCAGCAGCATGTCGTGCAGGTTGCCGGCGATGGTGCATTCGTTGACCGGGTGGGCGATCTGGCCGTTGTCGACCCAAAAGCCGCTGGCGCCGCGGGAATAATCGCCGGTATTGGGGTTGATGGTCGAGCCGATCAGCGAGGTCACCAGCAGCCCCGTGCCCATATCTGCGATCAGCCCGGCGCGGTCCTGCGTGCCCGGCGTCAGCGCGACATGGCTGACCGAGGGTTGCGGCGGCGCCGAGGTGCCGCGGGCGGCGTTGGCGGTGCTGTCCATCCCCAGCTTGCGCCCGGTGGCCAGGTCCAGCACCCAGCCGGTCAGCACCCCGTCGGCAACGATGTCGCGGCGCGCGGTGGGCAGGCCTTCGCCGTCGAACAGGCGCGAGCCCTGGAGGCGGGGGCGGTGCGGGTCTTCGGTGATCGACAGGCCCTTGGGCAGAACCTGCTGGCCCAGCCTGCCCAGAAGCCAGGACGAGCCGCGGGCGACGGCGGCGCCGTTCACCGCCTGCAACAGGTGCCCGATCAGCGAGGATGCGATGCGTTCGTCGAACAGGACCGGAAAGGTGCCGGTGCGCGGCTTGCGGGCGCCGTGGCGGGCGGCGGCGCGGGCCCCGGCCTCGGCGCCGATCTCGGCCGGATCGCGCAGATCGGCCTGCCAGCTGCGGCTGTCGTAATCATAGTCGCGTTCCATCCCCGTGCCGGTGCCGGAAATCGCCACGCAGGACGTCGTGCGGCTGGTGCTGGCATAGCCCCCCGAAAAGCCGTTGGTCGCGGCCAGGTGCACGACGCGGCGGCCATAGGCGGCGCTGGCCGATTGCACCTGGGTGACGCCTGCCACCGCCAGGGCCGCGGCCTCGGCCGCCAGGGCATCTTGCTGCAGCGCCTGGGGGTCCGGTTCGGGCGCGGGGTCGGCCAGCTCCAGCCGGCTTGCATCCAGATCGGTGGCCAGTCGCGACGGATCGGCCAGGCCCGCATGCGGATCCTCGGGCGCCTCGCGGGCCATGGCGACGGCGCGCTCGGCCATCTCGGTCAGCGTTTCGGGCCGGGCGTCGGAGGCCGAGACGCTGGCCTGCCGGCGTCCGATCAGCACCCGCAGGCCAAGGTCGATCCCTTCGGAGCGTTCGGCCTGCTCCAGCGCCCCCGCGCGCACGTCGATCGAGACCGAGCTGCCTTCGACCGCGACGGCATCGGCGGCCTCGGCCCCGGCGCGCATCGCGGCGTCGATCAGGGCGGCGGTCAGATCGGGCAGGGCATGGGGCATGGGGCATCCTTTCGGCTGGCCCCCGTCAGCTAGGCCAAGCGCGCCCGGCAGGCAAGGGCCGGAGCGGCCCGGCGGATCATTGCATCCGCTGGCCGTTGACGATCAGCTGGCCGTCTTCGGAGATCTCGACTTCGGAGGACAGCGTGTCGTCCCCGGTCGGTTGGGCGAACAGGGCAAGGCCCATGCGGGCCGCGCGGATCGCCTCGGGCGGCAGGGTGCCGCCCTGGTCGAGCGCGTCGAGCAGCGCGGTCAGCCCGGTGGCCGTCGCGGTCAGGCGGCCGGTGGGCGCGGCGAAGCCCCAGGTGTCGGTGTCGGTCCAGTCGAAGGCCACCGCGCCGTCGGCCTGCAGGGTGGCGCCGGCGATGGCGGCGTCGAGCGTGGTCAGGGTGACGCTGTCGACGGCAATGGGCAGCGGGTCGAGATAGAACGGCACAAGCATCTCGAAGGGCGTGGTGTCGAGTGTCACCAGGGCCTCACTGTCCAACTCCAGACGGGCCGGGTCGCGGGGCAGGGCCTCTGTCCCCGGCGCCAGGGCCCAGACCGCATCGTTGCCGGTCGCGCCCTCGACCAGGACCGACAGGCGCGCCGGCTGCGGGTCGGGCCCAGCCAGGACGGGCAGCAGCGCTTCGGCCCGGGCCGTATCCCAGCGGGTGGAATATTCGTCGTCCGAAAGATAGGCATCCCGAAAGCCGAAATGGCCGGGGCCGATATCGGCGCGCAGGGCCAGGCCGGTGGCGTCGAGCCGGGCGGCGAAGACCTCGCGCTCGAACAGCGATTCGTCGGAATAGACCTCGGTCCCGGCCCGATCGGTGGTGATCATCCGCCCGACCGACGCGGTGTAGTCCGAGGTGACGCCGATCACGAGGCCATCGCGCAGGGCGGTCAGCGGATCGTCATGGGCCCACATCCCCGCCGGCAGGGTCGCCGTGATGGCCAAGGACCCGCCGCCGGTACTGGTGGTCGTGATGTCGGTCATGCCCCAATCCCAGGAAGGGGCGGTATCGACCGCCTCGGTCGGACCGCTGAGCAGTCCGTAGTCGAAGACCAGGGGGTCGCCTTGGGTGATCCGCACCTCGGTGCGCCAATCGGTGGCGTCGTAGTCGTAGGCCGTATCCGGCACGGCGGGCAGGTCGGAGGTGTCCGCGCCGATCAGGCGCATCCGCATCCGGTCGGCGCGGCCGTCATAGACGATGTCGCCGGGCCGGCCGCTTGCGATGACCTGGTGCCCCTCGGGCGTCAGCGCGATGTCGAGAGAGACAATGGGCATCTCTGCCTCGTCGAAGACACCGGCGCCGACCAAATCGGCGCGGATTGTCAGGCCGCCGGGCCAGGTGATCGTCACCGTGCCATCGGCGTTTTCGGCCAAAGCGATCTCGGAGAAGGTGACCCGCAATTCGGGGCCGTATTCGAAGATCGTGCGGGTGGCCGTGGCGTCGCGGGCGATGCCGTCGTCGAGCGTCACGTTCAGGTCGGCACCGATCGCCCGCAGGAAGGCCGCGTGATTGTCGATCACGTCGCGCGCGGTGATCTGGGCGGTGGCGGGGGCGGCGAGGATGGCCAACAGGCCGGCGAGGCGAAACATACCCATGACGGGCCCCATATGTGAAAAGGACGGGGCCGTCACAGCCCCGCCCGACATCCCTGCCGGCGGCCTATTGCAGCTGCTGGCCGTTGACGAACAGGCTGCCGCCCTCGGTCACCTCGATCTCGGCGCGCAGGGCGTCGGGGCCGACCGGTTCGGCGAACATGCCCATCATCATCTGGGCGCCCATGATGTCCTCGGGGGCGAGCAGGCCCATGGCGACGAGCTTGTCCATCAGCGCGTTGGCGCCTTCGACATTGACCGTGACATTGCCATCGGGGGCCGGCATGCCGCCCCAGGTCATCATGTCGGCCCAGTTCAGCGTCATCGCCCCTTCGGCGGTGGCGCGGGCGCCGACGGCGGCGACCTCGAGCCGGTCGACCGTGACCTGGTCGACGGTGATCGGCGGCGGGCCGGCCATCATCGACAGGCCCATCACGTCCAGCAGGTCCATCCCGAGGGTGCCGGTGCCGGACAGGTCGAAGGCGATGGTCGCCGGATCGCGCGGCAATTCACCGGCCGGGTCGAGCATGTCCCACAGCGCGTCACCGACCGTCAGCCCCTCGATCGAGGTGGCGGCGCGGAACGGCTGCGCTTCGGTCTTGGTATTGACCGGAATCAGCCAGTCGGCGGTCATTGCCGCGACACCGAAGGAAATGCCGCCCGGGAACAGCATCGGGTCGTTCATGGTCATGTTGAAATCGGCCGCTTCGGCAAGCATGGCGAGACCGGCCTCGTCGAATGACAGGCTCAGGGACTGCGCGCCGGTGGAGCTTTCGTCGCTCGACACCTCCCGACCGTCCATCGTGGTGACCGTGGACGACGTATTGCCATCGGCCGTGTTGCTCAGGCTGACCGACAGGCCGTCGCGCAGCGATTGCGACAGGTTCATCAGGTTCGACCCGCCCGTCGGCAGCGACAATTCCATCTGGTTCACCGACGGCAGGGTGGTCTGCTTGGTGGTCGAGTTGATCCCGTCCATCAAGATCGACACATCGACCGTGTTGGTGCCGATCGTGCTGTCCGAGGTGACCTGGATCAGGTTGCCTTCGACGATCCGGGTCCGGCTGACCCATTCGGTCATGTTCACGTCCATCGTCACGTCGATGGCGCCGCTGTCCACATCGGTGGCAGACCAGTCGTCCAGGCCAAGGCCCAGATTGGTGACTGTCGTGTCATAGGTCACGTCGCCCGGATTGCCCGAGACGGTGATGTCGTAGCTGTCATGGGTGAAGGTCATCGTCGCCGAGGCTTCGCCCACATCCTGGATATAGCCGCTGAAGGCGATCTTGGCGGGCGAGGGATAGGTGATGCTGACAGTGCCGTCGCCATTGCTGATCATGGTCACGTCGGGGCCGGTGATCTCGAACCCGCCGACACCCATCGGCAGCACGCCGGTCAGTTTCGGCGCGCGCAGCACGTCGCCATCCAGCGCGCCGACAAGGGTGATGCCCATGGCGCCCATATAGGCCTGCTGGTTGGCAAGAACGTCCGCGGTGGTGACATCGGCAAGGGTCGGTGTGGCGACCAGCGCGGTGCACAGGGCAAGCGCGCCGGTTCGGGTCCGGGGGAAGGTCATCTGGGGGTGCTCCTTGGGGCTTACGAAAACGGGATGCGGGTGTGGGACAAGATGGGGGCCGCACAGCGGCTGCGCGGCCCCGGAGGTTGGCACCGCAAAGCGGTTACTGCAGCCGCTGACCATTCGCAAGAACATGGCCCTGGGCGTTGATCTCGAGCACGCTTTCCAGCTGGTCGTCGCCCACCGGGGTCGAGAACATGCCCATCATCATGCGCGGCATCATCACCTGTTCCTCCGGGATCAGGCCCATGGCGATCAGGTTGTCGATCAGCGCGTTGGCGCCGTTCACGCGGACCGCGACCTGGCCTTCGGGCCGCGGCAGCCCGTCGAAGGTCTGCAGGTCGGTATTGTCGAAGGTGAAGGCGCCCTCGCCCAGCACTTCGGCGCCCAGGCCGCGCAGCGTGAGTTCGTTCAGCGTCACTTCGTTCAGCTCGCCCGGCAGGTCGGACATCGCCGCGGCCATCTGCTGTTCGGGGTCGAGCAGGTCGAACAGCGGCGTCGCCTTGCCGGTGATGTCGATGACCATCGTCACCGGGTCACGCGGCAGCACCGCACCGGGATCGACCATCGACCACAGCGGATCGGCGACGGCCAGGTCGCGCAGGGCGAAGCCCATTTCCATGTCGCGCGGCGCGTCGGATTTCGACAGCGGCAGATCGATGACGAAGGACGCTTCGGCCATGCTGGCCTCGATCGGCATCGGGAATTCCTCGGGGATGTTGGCCGAAATGGCGACGCCCCGGGTCATGGTCGCATAGCGCAGCCCGTCCAGGTTCATCGCGAAGTCCAGCGCGCCTTCCGCGATCTCGGCGTCGGCGGCGACGTAATCGTATTCGAAATCGGCCAGGAAACTGTAGGTCGAGGCGCCGAAGGCATAGCTGCCCGCGAAGGAGGTGCCCTGGGCAAAGCCCGGATCCATGTCGATGTCGGCCATGGTCATTCCGGCGGGCATCGCGATGTCCGCCGTCATGCTCATGCCGTCGACCATCGCGTCGAAGCTGATGCTTTCGCCGCGGTCGCTGTTCTCGCGGACCAGCATCTCGGCCTCGAGCGCGCCGATGTCGAGCGCATAGGAAATCGTCTGCAGGTTGCCCTCGGTCACCAGGTAGGTGCCGGTGATGTCGGTCATCGCCAGGATGCCCGCTTCGAAAGAGGCCTCTTCCTCCATCTCGGGGCTGATGCCGGCGACTTCGAGCGCGTAGCGGTCGGCCGACAGGGCATAGCTGATCGCCTGCGGCGTGCCCGAGGCGGTCATCTGCGCGTTCTGCTGGGTGATCAACAGGTCGAAATATTCGTCGCCGCCGTCGAAGGCGATCCGCAGCGGATAGCTGTCGGGCAATGCGATCGCCACGGTGCCGTCGCCCTGTTCGGTGAACGCGATCGGACCCATGGTCGAGGTGACCTGAAAATCGCCGTATTCATCGGAAATGTCGATCGCGATCGACTCCACCGTCAAGGTGTCGCCGGCCATGGTTTCGGCGCCAAAGCTGATGCCGGCATCGCCGTAGACCGTCATCTGGGTCTTCCAGCTGTCCCAGACCTGCTGGGCGGTGACATCCGCATGGGCGGCGGTCGTTGTACAAAGCAATGCTGCGATGACCGCACTGCGGCGGCCGGAAATGTTACGGGTCATTGGGGTCCCCTTCCTGTGTTGAATCCTGCTCAGGCTTTCCCGACTTTAGCCATTGGTCAAGGTCAGGATTTCTTTACGTCAGCTTATGCGGGGTTTACGCCCGACGAAAGTGACGATCTTTTGACAGGAAATGGACCGGAGGCGGACAGGATGGACCTGAGCGACAAGGTTGTGATGATCACCGGGGCAAGCCGCGGTATCGGCGAAGCGGCGGCACGGGCCTTTGCCGCGGCCGGCGCGCGGGTCGCGCTGCTGGCCCGCACCGAGGAACGGATCGCCGACATCGCCGGAGAGATCGGCGAGACCGCGATCGCCATTCCCTGCGATGTCGCCCGGTTTCACGAGGTCGCCCGGGCCGTGGACGCGGTGCTGCAGACCTGGGGCCGGCTGGATGTGCTGGTCAACAATGCCGGGGTGATCGACCCGATCGGCGCCCTGGCCGACGCGGACCCCGACGCCTGGAGCCATGCGGCCGACATCAACCTCAAGGGCGTCTTTCACGGCATGCGGGCGGCGATGCCGGTGATGATCGAGGCCGGCGGCGGCACGATCATCAACGTCTCGTCCGGCGCGGCGCATAATCCGGTCGAGGGCTGGTCGGCCTATTGCGCGGCCAAGGCGGGGGCCTTCATGCTGACCCGGATGGGCGACAAGGAGGGCCGCGACAAGGGCCTGCGGGTGCTGGGACTGTCGCCCGGCACGGTGGCCACCGACATGCAGCGGGACATCAAGGCCAGCGGCATCAACCCGGTCAGCCGGCTGGACTGGTCCGACCATGTCCCGCCGGACTGGCCGGCCCGGGCCCTGGTCTGGATGTGCGGCCCCGAGGCGGACGATTTCCTGGGCCAGGACGTGTCCTTGCGGGACGAGGGCATCCGCGCCACGCTGGGCCTCGCATGATCCGGACCGACCGCGACGGCGCCCGCCTGACCCTGACCCTGGACCGGCCCGACAAGGCCAACGCCCTGACCGGCGAGATGCTGGAGCAATTGGCCCAGGCGGTCGAGGACACCGATGCGCGGGTGCTGGTGATCACCGGAACCGGCCGCGTGTTTTCCGCCGGGGCCGACCTGGAGGCGGCGCGGGCCGGGCTGGCGACCTCGCCGCTCTGGGAGCGGCTGTCGGGCGCCATCGCCCGGTTCGGGGGCCTGTCGATCGCCGCTCTGAACGGCACCGCGGCGGGCGGCGCGCTGGGCATGGTGCTGGCCTGCGACCTGCGGGTGGCGGTGCCGGGGGCCAGGATCTTCTATCCGGTGATGAAGCTGGGCTTTCTGCCGCAACCGTCCGATCCCGCCCGGCTGGTGGCTCTGGTCGGCCCGGCGCGGGCCAAGCTGGTGCTGATGGCGGGCCTGAAGGTGCCGGTCGAAGAGGCGCAGGGCTGGGGCCTGATCGACCGGGTCGTGGAACCCGATGGTCTGGCCGCCGAACTGGACGCGCTGGCAGCGGATGTGGACGGGGCCGAAGCCGCCCACGTGGCGGCGATCAAGGGCCTGATTTCGGGGGAAATGGTGGGGTAGAACCCCACCCGGCCGAAGGGCTTTCGGCGCCGGCCCGGACCTGTCTAGCGTTTGCGCCGGCGGCCCGGCACCTTCGAGGCGAAGTCCGGCGGGCGCTTTTTCACCCAGGCGACATATGTCGCGATCCGGGGATGCGCGCGCAGGGCCTCGACCGTGTTGAAATCCCGCGCCAGCGCGGCCTCGCTCAGCGCGGCATGAATTTCCCGGTGGCACTGGTGATGCAACAGCACCACCGGCCCGCCCTTGCCGCCCTTCAGCTTCGGCACCAGGTGGTGCAGGCTTTGCGGCACGCCGGGCGGGATCGGGCGATCGCAAAGCGGACAGATCGGGTCGGTTTCCTGCATGGGAGACAGTCTAGCGCCTTGCCCTCGGCCCGCCAGCCGGGCCATGTAGGGCCCGGACAGGTTTCGAGGACGATCATGGACGGTATTCTGGACCGCGGACGCGACGTCGCGCAGCAGGGGCTTGTGCTGGCCCGGGACTGGATCCTGGACCCGGCGAACTGGTCGCAACTGGCCTTGCTGGTCGGCGCCTTCCTGCTGGCGCTGATCCTCACCCGCAAGCTGAACCCGCTGATCACCAAGGCGCTGACCCCGCCCCAGGACAGCCAGACGATCCTGGCCAAGGCGCGGCGGTTCCTGCTGATGTTCCTGCCGCTGCTGCTGCCGCTGCTGGCCTTCGGCCTGACCGCGGCCGGCGAGGGCGCGACCCGGGCGATGTTCGGCTCGGGCGAGCTGATCGCCTTCGGCAAGCGCATCTTCCTGTTCCTGGCCGTCCGCGCCTTTGTCCGCGACATGTTGGCCGATCCGCTGCTGACATTCCTGGGCCGCGTGGTGCTGTTGCCGGTGGCGGCGATCTATGCGCTGGGCCTGCTGGAGCCGGTCATGGCCTGGCTGGAAACGACGATGATCCCGCTGGGCAACCTGTCGTTTTCGCTGCTGGCCGCGCTGCGGTTCCTGGTCGTGGCCACGGTGATGTTCTGGCTGGGCCGCTGGTCGAACGACCAGTCGACCGCGATGATCGAGAAGCAGCCGATGCGGCCCGCGACACGGCAACTGGCCGCCAAGGCTGCCGAGATCACGATTTTCGGCCTCGCCTTCCTGCTGGCGATGAACATCGCCGGGGTGCCGCTGACCTCGCTGGCGGTGCTGACCGGGGCGCTGGGCGTCGGGATCGGCTTTGGCCTGCAGAAGATCGCGTCGAATTTCGTCTCGGGCGTGATCCTGTTGCTGGAGGGCCAGGCGACGGTCGGCGATTACGTCGAACTTGACGGCGGCGAGGCCGGGACCATCGTGCGCATGACCGCCCGCGCCGCGATCCTGGAAACCTTCGACGGGCGCTGGATCGTGGTCCCGAACGAAGATTTCATCGTCACCCGGGTGGTGAATTATTCCGACGCGGGCAGCGCCAACCGCTACGAGGCGCCGTTTTCGGTGAGCTACGACACCGATATCAACATCGTGCCGGAGATCATCGAGGCGGCGGTGTCGGCCTTGCCCTTCGTGCTGGACGATCCCGATGTGCCCGATTGCGAATTGCGCGGCTTCGGCGACAGCGGCGTGGAGTTCGCCTGCGAATTCTGGGTCAACGGGATCGATGACGGGCGCAACAAATATACCAGCCAGGTGCTGTTCGCGATCTGGAACGCGCTGAAGGAGAACGGGATCGAGATTCCCTATCCGCACCGGGTGGTGGAACTGAAGGGCCCGATGCCGACGTGAGCCGCGCGCTGGTCATCGGCGCCGGCCCGGCGGGGTTGATGGCCGCCGAAGAGATGGCGCGGGCCGGGCTGGCGGTCACGCTGGCCGAGGCGATGCCCAGCCCCGCGCGCAAATTCCTGATGGCGGGCAAATCGGGCCTGAACCTGACCAAGGCGGAACCGCTGGACGACGCCCTGCCGCATTACGCCCCTTTGCCCCCGGCGCTGGAAGCGGCCTTGCGCGGCTTCGGCCCCGAGGCGGTGCAGGACTGGGCGCGGGGGCTGGGGCAGGAGGTGTTCACCGGCACCACGGGCCGGGTGTTTCCGGTGGCGATGAAGGCCTCGCCCCTGCTGCGCGCCTGGCTGGCGCGGCTGGCGGCGCTGGGCGTGACGCTGCGCAGCCGCTGGCGCTGGACCGGCTGGGACGGCGCCGCGATGAGGTTCGACACACCCGAAGGGCCAAGGGTCGAGACGCCGGATGTCGCCGTGCTGGCCCTGGGCGGGGCAAGCTGGCGACGGCTGGGATCGGACGGGGCCTGGGCCGGGCTGTTGCCGGCCGCATCGGTGGCGCCCTTCAAACCGGCCAATGTGGGCGTCGCGGTCCACTGGTCCGCGCCTATGCGCCCGCATTTCGGCGCACCGGTGAAGGGCGCGCGATTGATCGCCGGGGCGGCCGGCGACAGGGGGGAATTCACCGTCTCGGCGGGCGGTCTGGAAGGCGGCGGCATCTACATGGTGTCAAGGGCGCTGCGCGACGGCGCCGCGCTGGCCATCGACCTGTTCCCCGACCTGTCCGAGCCAGAGCTGCGCCGCCGCCTGGCCCGCCCGCGCGGCAAGGCCTCGCTGGCCAACCATCTGCGCAAGGCCCTGGGGCTGGCCGGGGTGCGCGCGGCGCTGGTCAACGAATTCGGCCGGCCCCTGCCCGGGGACCTGGCGCCGGTCTTGAAGGCCCTGCCGATCCGTCATGCCGGACTGCGGCCGATCGACGAGGCGATTTCGACGGCGGGGGGCCTGCGGTTCGCGGCCCTGGACGGCTTCATGCTGCGCGACCGGCCGGGGGTTTTCGCCTGCGGCGAGATGCTGGACTGGGAGGCGCCGACCGGCGGCTACCTGATCACCGGCTGCCTGGCGACGGGCCGCGCGGCGGGGCGGCAGGCGGTGGTGTGGCTGCGGGGCCCGGCGCCAGAGCCGGGCTGACGCGCGGCCTGGCGGGAGGCGGCAAGCGCGGGGCCATCGGAGCGTGGTGGGGTGGAACCCCACCCTACGGGTCAGCCTTCCGGCAGCAAGGGGTCGCGGCCGATGCTGACATAGGCTTCGAACCCGGCGCGTTTGGCATCCTTGACCGAATAGATGTTGCGCAGGTCGGCCATGCGGGGGGTTGCCATGTGCCGGGCGAGCTTCTTGAGGTCCAGCCCGCGGAATTCGTTCCATTCGGTCAGAATCACCACCAGATCGGCATTGCGCGCGGCCTTGTAGGCATCCTCGACCCAGTTGACATGGGGCAACAGCGCCTCGCCCTCGTGCCGGCCCTGGGGGTCGGTCACCCGGACCTTGGCGCCGCCACCGACCAGCGCGGGAATGATCGTCAGCGCCGGGGCGTCGCGCATGTCGTCGGTATTGGGTTTGAAGGTCACGCCCAGCACCGCGATCAGCTTGCCGTTGAACGACCCGCCGCACAGGTCAAGCAGCTTGTCGATCATCCGACGCTTGGTTTCCTCGTTCACCTTGATCACCGTCTCGGTGATCTGCATCGGCACGGCATGTTCCTGGCCGATCCGGGCCAGCGCCTTGGTGTCCTTGGGAAAACACGACCCGCCATAGCCCGGGCCGGCATGCAGGAACTTGTTGCCGATGCGCCCGTCGAGGCCCATGCCGCGGCTGACCTGCTTGATATCCGCGCCGACCCGTTCGCACAAAGCGGCGATTTCGTTGATGAAGGTGATCTTGGTCGCCAGGAACGCATTGGCGGCGTATTTGATCATTTCGGCGCTTTCCAGATCGGTGGTGATGATCGGGAAATCGCGCAGGAACAGCGGGCGATAGATTTCGGCCATCACCTCGGCCGCGCGGTCGGTCTGGACGCCGACCACCACCCGGTCGGGGCGCATGAAATCGTCGATCGCCGCCCCTTCGCGCAGGAATTCGGGGTTGGAGGCGACGTCGAACTCCAGATCGGGCGCGGCCTTGTGCACCACCTGCTTGACCTTGCGGTTGGTTCCCACCGGCACGGTCGATTTGGTGACGATGACCACGTAATCGCGGGCCAGCCCGGCGATTTCCTCGGCCGCGGCCATGACATAGGTCAGGTCCGCATGGCCGTCGCCGCGCCGGGTGGGGGTGCCGACGGCGATGAACACCGCCTGGGCGCCCTCGATCGCGGCGGCCAGGTCCAGGGTGAAGGTCAGACGGCCGGCGGCGACGTTCTTGGCCATCAACTCTTCCAGGCCGGGCTCGTAGATCGGGACCTTGCCGGCCTCCAGCGCGGTGATCTTGGCCTGGTCCTTGTCGACGCAGACGACCTCGTGGCCGAAATCGGAAAAACACACACCCGAGACCAGGCCCACATAGCCCGTTCCGATCACCGCGATCTTCATCGCCCGCTCCGTCGCTGCCCGTGGCCGCTGTCCGGCCGATTGCGCCCGTCGATACTGCCCCGGTGGATCGAAAGAAAGCCTGAACGCCGCCCAACGCGCCGGTTTGGCCGCTGTTGCTGCAATTCCGCCATTGCGGCGGCTTTCGGCACGCGCGGCTTTTCAGACCGCGCGGCGTCGGCTAGACCAAGGGCAACGGGCAGCGACAAGAACCGGGGGCAGAGAACGTGACACATCCACGCATCGCCATCGCCGCGGCCCTGGCCGCGGGGCTGGCCACCGGGGTCGGCGGACAGGAGGCGGAGCGGAGTTTCGACTGGCGCACGGGCTATACGCTCTATGGCACGCCCGGGCTGATCGACATGCCGACCGCGACCTCGGCCCGCGAGGGCGAGATCGCCACCACCCTGTCGGGCTTCGCCATCCAGCAGCGGCTGAGCTTTTCCTTCCAGGTCACCGACCGGCTGAGCGGGTCCTTCCGATACGCCTATTTCGACGAGCTTGGCCCGGCACGGACCGGCGACACCTATGACCGCAGTTTCGACCTGCAATATCGGCTGGTGGACGAAGACCCGGATGGCTGGCGCCCCGCAATGGCCCTGGGCCTGCGCGATTTCCTGGGCACCGGGCGCTATTCCGGCGAATACCTGGTGGCGACCAAGGCGGTGTCCGACCGGCTGCGCGTCACCGGCGGGATCGGCTGGGGGCGGCTGGGCAGCTACAACGGCTTCGACAACCCGCTGGGGCGCGACGACCGGCCCGCCTTCACCCCCGGCGATACCGGCGGCAAGGTGAACCTGGACCAGTTCTTTGCCGGCCCGGCGGCATTCTTTGCCGGGGCCGAATACCAGATCATCCCGCGGCTGACCCTGGTCGGCGAATACAGTTCCGACGCCTACGAGGCCGAGGCGGAAAACGGCAGTTTCGACCGCGATGTCCCGGTCAATGTCGGCCTGCGCTGGCGCTACCGGCCCTGGGCCGAACTGTCGGCCCATGTGCTGCACGGATCGGAAATCGGGCTGTCGGGCACCTTCATCCTGAACCCGCAGGATCGGCCCTTCGCCGGCGGCCTGGACCCGGCGCCGCCGCCGGTGGTGCCGGCAAGCGCGGTGCATTGGGACAACCTGCAGGGCGCGCCCTCGCTGGAGGCGCGCGTGGCCGCGGCGCTGGCGGGCGAGGGGCTGGTCCTGCAGGGGATCGAACAGCGCGGCACGACCCTGCGCGTGCGGTTCGACAATTCCACCTACCGGGCCGAGGCCCAGGCGATCGGCCGCGCCGCCCGGGTGCTGACCGCGACCGCGCCCGCCGGGATCGAAACCTTCGTGCTGGAGCCCGCGCGCCAGGGCATCCCGCTGGCCGGTGTCACCCTGCGCCGCGCCGACCTGGAGCGGCTGGAAAACACCGCCGACGCGGCCGACGCGCTCTATGCCCGGGCCACGATCGGCGACGCCGGGCCGCGCGCCGGGCTGACCCCGGTGGCCGCCCCGGCCCCGGCCTTGCAATGGGGCCTGGCGCCCTACATGGAAATCTCGCTGTTCGACGGCGACAACCCGGCCCGCGCCGATGGCGGGATCGAGGCGACCGGGCGCTACCGTCTGGCGCCGAATGTCAGCGTCAACGGCACCCTGCGCTACCGGCTGTTCGGGGACCGGTCCGAGGCGGCGATCTCTCCGTCCACCTTGCCGCCGGTGCGACGCGAGGTGAACCTCTATGGCGCCGATGGCGGGGTCATGCTCGAACGGCTGACGCTCGACTGGTACGCCCGGCCCGGTCAGGATCTCTATGCGCGGGTCTCGCTGGGCTATCTGGAGCGGATGTATGGCGGTGTGTCGACCGAGGTCCTGTGGCAGCCGGTGGACAGCCGCCTGGCCCTGGGCGCCGAGGTCAATTACGCGGTCCAGCGCGACCGGGACCTGGGCCTGGATTTCGACGATTACGACATCGTCACCGGGCATCTGTCGGCCTATTACGATTTCGGCAACGGCTTTCAGGGCCAGGTCGATGCGGGCCGCTACCTGGCCGGCGACTGGGGCGCGACCTTCCGGCTGGAGCGGGCCTTCGACAACGGCTGGCGCCTGGGTGGCTATTTCACCCTGACCGATGTCTCGGCCGATGATTTCGGCGAAGGCTCCTTCGACAAGGGGATCGTGTTGACGATCCCGACCGATTGGGTGATCGGCCGGCCGACCCGGTCGGAGCGGGCGGTGAACCTGGCCTCTCTGACCCGCGACGGCGGCGCGCGGCTCGAGGTCGACGGGCGGCTTTACGACGTGGTGCGCGACGCCCATGGCGAGGCGCTGACCGATGGCTGGGGGCGGGTATGGCGTTGAGGTGGACGATCCTGGGGTTGGCCCTGGCGCTGGGCGCCTGCGGTCCGTTGAATTCGGACGCGCCGATGGCGGTTGCCCGCGACAGTTTCCTGCAGGCCCGGCAGGCCGCCGCCGCGCCGCCGCCCGACATCACCCGCGCCACGTTCGAGGCCAGCCCGGTGCCGCTGATCCTGGTCGCCCCGGTGCAGTCCGAAGAGGTGTTCCTGATGGAATGGGTCGGGCGCAACGGCGCGACCGAGACCTATCGCGACGCCGCCGGTCGCAGCCTGTCGCTGCGCGACGGCGTGTTGGTCGCCTCTCGCGGATTCGGCGACGACCTGATGGGCGCGGACACGCCCGGGTTGCGCGGCGCGCTGGCACGCGGGACCGGGCAATTCGGACGCGCCCAGTCCTGGCTTGGCCCGCTGGACGAGATTCGCACCGAGCGCTTCAGCTGCGAAATGCTGACCCTCGAATCCACCACCATCGCGCTTTTCGGGCAACAGATCGCCACCCGGCAATTGGGCGAGGTCTGCCTGCGGGGCGAGGCGGGATTTGCCAACAATTACTGGGTTGCCACCGGCGGCGACGTGGTCCAGTCGCGGCAATGGCTGTCGCCCGCGATCGGGTATGTCGACATCCAGGCGCCCTAGTCCGTCGTTGGTATTATCAAGTCTTGCTGGGTGTGTCCGTCTTTGCTAGGGTCTCCACAAAAGTGAACTTGTAACTGGAGCAAACCCATGCGCATCAAGACTTTCGTCGCCGCCGCCGCCATGTCGACCTTCGCCTTCGGCGCGAATGCCGGTGGCCTTCTGGACGAACAGGTCGAGGTCATTCCGGCCCCGCCGGTCGCGCCGGCCCAGGCCGGCTCGTCTCTGCCGACCTGGGCGATCATCGCCATCGGTGCCGGCCTTGTCGGTCTGGCCGCCGGCTCGGGCAGCTAAGCCTGACGGATCGGATGTCGAACAGGGCGCCTCCGGGCGCCCTTTTCATGTTGCGGAGGCAGCTGGGCGGACCCGCAAGAAATTTACGTAAATTTCTTGCGCGCCAGGCCTCACTCGTCCTCGGCCACGCCGCCGCTGCGCCGGGCCTTGACCGCGCCGCGCTGTTTCTTCGCCTCCAGCCGCTTGCGCTTCTGACTGAGTGAAACCCGGGTCGGCACCCGCCGCTTGGGCGGGGTCAGGGCCTTGCGGATCAGCTCGGTCAGCCGGGCGCGGGCGATGTCGCGGTTGCGGGCCTGGCTGCGCTCTTCGGACACCTGGATCACGATCGCCCCGTCGGTGGTCCAGCGCCGCCCGGCCAGACGCCGCAACCGGGCCTTCACCGGGTCGGACAGGTTGGGCGAGCGGGCCGCCTCGAACCGCAGTTCGACCGCCGAATTGACCTTGTTCACGTTCTGCCCGCCCGGACCGCTGGCCCGGACGAAATGTTCGGTGATCTCCCAATCGGCGATCTGGATCTGGTCGGTGATGATCAGCGGCATGTCCGGTCGCGCAGAGTGGGGTGAAACCCCACCCTACCGCGGATCGGGGCCGAAGGTGTAGGGTGGGGTTTCACCCCACCGCGCCCGTGCCGAAATCGAAAAGGGCCGCCCGGCGCGGGACGGCCCTTCGAAAGTTCAGGAGGTGGGGCCGGTTAGACTGCTCTGATCGCCAGCCCACCTGGATTTCTCGACACCAGGGGCTGCCCTAGCGACGCATCCTCCAGGCTGTCCCGACACCTCGCTCCAATCTCTTTCTAGACACTGGATCACCTCCTTTCATTGGTTTCGCCTGACCCAAGGCTGCCATAGATTTCGCGTTTGTCCAAAGAAAAATCGCAACCTCTAGGCAGGCCGGGACATAAGGCGCCCAACGATCAGGCGGAACGGCACCAGGGCGGCCAGGGCGATGGCAAGTTTGACACCCCAATCGGCCAGGGCGAGCGTCACCCAGAGCGGCGCCTCGGGCCCGAAGGTCAGCAGCGGCGCGGGGCCCTGGGCCCAGGCGATGTCCGCGTCGGCGGCGGCGCCGACGCTGAGGAAGCCGGCAAAGGCGATCGAAAAGAACAGCGCCGTGTCGACGGTCGATCCGATCAGGGTCGAGGCCAGCGGCGCCCGCCACCAGGCGCCCTCGCGCAGGCGTGCGAACACCGCGACATCCAGCATTTGCGCGACAAGGAAGGCGGTGGCCGAGCCGATGGCGACCCGCAGCGCGACCGCCGGGTAGGTATAGCCGTCACCCTGCAGCGTGATCTGCGTGCCGATCAGCGAACAGGCGATGCCCACGGCGAACCCGGCCAGCACGACCTTGCGCGCGGCCTGTGCGCCGTAGATCCGGTTGGTGATATCGGTCACCAGGAAGGCAAGCGGATAGGTGAAGGCGCCCCAGGTCAGCAGCCCGTCGAGGATCAGGAACTGCACCAGGATATTGGAGGCGACCACCACGGCGGCCATGGCAAGGATGCCGGGAAGAAGTCGGGTCATGTCATTGGGTCCGTTTTGGCAAGGTTGCGGCACTTGGTTCCCTGTCGGGAACGGGCGGCACCTAACCCCGCGGGCCCGGTTCGGTCAACCGGTATTCCACGATCTCGTTGCGCTGCCGGTCCAGCCCGTTGTTGTCGGTGACCAGCAGCAGGCGCGTCGCGCCGGCGGCGTCGCGCCAGACGGCGAGGCCTTCGAGATTGCCCTCGACCCCGCGGGCGGTGCGCAGCACGACCTCGTCCGTGCCGGTGGCCAGGTCCAGCCGGCGCACCTGCACCGCGAAGCGGAAATTGATGAAGGCCCGTTCCAGCACGTAAAGCCGTCCGTCCGGTCCGAAATCGGCGCCCGAGGGGTAGAAGGCCCCGTCGCGGCGATAATCGAAGACCGGCTGCCAGCCGGTGGCGCGGTCGGCAAAGCGCCAGATCGGCGCGGTGTCGGCACCGCCCGCATCCTCCTGCAACAGGTAAAGCGCGCCGCCCGCGTCGATCGCCAGCGCCTCTGGCCCGCCATTTCCGTTCATCGCCGCGATTTCCGGCGGCCGCGGCAGCCAGGTGGAGGCGGCGTCGGGGGCCGGGTATTCCATCACCCGGGCATGACGTTCGAACGAGACGAAGAACGGCCCCTCGGGGGGCATGGCCAGCCCTTCGCTGTCGGTCCAGAAATCCTGCAGCGGTTCGCCGGTATGGAACAGCAGGGCATGGGTGTCGTGCAGTTCGATCCCGCTCAGGCGGTCGCCATCGCGGCTCAGGATCGCGCGTGACAGCAGCCCCTTGTCGGTCAGCAGCCAGGCCTCGGTCCCGTCGGCCGACACTTCCAGCCCCGAAACGCCGATGAAGGCGGGGGCGCCGGACAGGCTCAGCCGGCCCAGAAGCTCGGCCTCGGCCCAGGCCGGGCCGGCCCAAGTCAGGGCCAGAAGGGTCAGCAGGCGGCGCACCTAGTTCGCGGCGACCAGCGCGCATTGGCCGGGCAGGTCGGCCATGGACAGCGGCCCGCGCGGCGGGGTGGTCGGCGCGTTCGGGTCCGGCGGCGGCGGGTTGAGGATATTGTCGACCCATTGCTGCGCATCGGCGCAGCCATCGCCGGCCGGGGGCGGCGCCTGGTCGATGCAGGACGGATCGCCCGCCGGGCAGGCCAGCCGGACGTGGAAATGATAATGATGCCCCCACCAGGGCCGGATCTTGGACAGCCAGGCCCGGTCGCCGGTTTCCCAATTGCACATCGCCACCTTGGCGCCGGGAAAGACAAAGATCCGGGCGACGCGCGGGTCGCTGGCGGCTTCGCGCAGCAGCCGCATGTGCTGGTCCGTCCAGGCGGCGTTGACATAGGCCCCCTGCTGGCGCCGCATCGAGATCGAGGAGATATCCTCGCGCTCGGCCCGGGTCAGGTCCAGCCGCTGCGGCGGCAGCATCCAGATATCCACGTCAAGCCCGGATTGGTGGCTGGCATGGCCGGTCAGCATCGGGCCGCCGCGCGGCTGGCTCATGTCGCCGACATAAAGCCCGGCCCAGCCCGGCAGGCTGGCGGCGAAGCGGGACAGATCCTGGACGAAATCGACGGTGACGGGCTGTGCCCAGTTGCGGTTGCGGCTCAGGCGCATGGCCTGCCAGGTGGGGCCGGTTTCGGGCAATTGCACCGCGCCGGCCTGGCAGCCGCGGGCATATTCGCCGATCGCCTCGGGCCGCTGGGCCGAGCCCGCGGGCAAAAAGCCGAACACATCCTTGGCCACGCGCGTATCATTGGCATTCTGGGTCGACACGGCAGTGGCGGGGTCGGCGCGGGTCGGCGCCAGGGAGCTGGTGTCGGACTGGCAGGCGGCGAGCGCCGCGGTCAGGCCGAGTGCGAAGAGGAGGTGTCTGCCCATGCTGCCCTGTCTCCGTCCTTGTTGACGAAGACTAGCAGCACCAGGCCGATCATGAAAAGCAGAATGACGGGGGCAATGCCCAGCCGCGGACTGCCGGTCAGTTCGGTGAAGGTCAGGATCAGCGCCGGGGCAAGGAACGCCGTGGCCTTGCCCGACAGCGCGAACAGGCCGAAGGCCTCGGTCGGGCGGTCGGGATGGGTGTGGCGCACCATCATCGAACGCGACGAGGCATAGATCGTGCCGCCCGCCCCGCCGATACAGGCGCCGCAGATGTAGAACAGCGTGTCGGGCACCCGGCTTTCCGGGCCGAGCGAGATGAAGAAGACGAATTCGCGGGTCATGCCGACGATCACCACGCAGACCGCGATCAGGATGAAGATCGAGCCGATGATGACCGGCCGCGGCCCGTAGCGCGCATCGAGCTTGCCGCCGACCCAGGTCGCCACCCCGGCCGTCACCGCGCCGATGATGCCGAAGACGGCGATCTGGGTCAGCGACCAGTTCAGCACCAGTTTCGCATAGACCCCGCCAAAGCCGTAAAGCGCGTTCAGCGCGTCGCGGTAGAACATCGAGGACAGCAGGAACCCCTTGAGACTGTCGCGATGGGCGATGCCCTTGAGCGAGGTCCACAGATCGCCCAGCGCCTGTTTCATGCCGCCCTGTTTCACCACCGGGGCCGGTTCGCGGACCCACAGGAAATAGGGGATCATGAAGATCACGAACCAGAGCGCGATGAACGGGCCGACGATGCGGGTGCCTTCGCGGGTTTCGGGATTCAGCCCCAGGGCGGGCGCATGTCCCAGCAGGGTCGTGCCGGTCTCGGCATCGCTTTCGAAGAAGAACAGCAACATGATGAACAGCGACAGAACCCCGCCCCAATAGCCGACCGAAGCCCCGGTGCCGCTGATCTTGCCGATCGCTTCCTCGCCGCCCAGGGACGGCAGCTGCGCGTTGACGAAGATCAGCGCGAATTCGGCGGCGATGAAGCCGATGGCGAAGACATAAAGGCAGAACCAGATCGCCGCCCCGTCGGGGGTCATCTGCCACAGCAGCGCGGTCGTGACGACGTAGACCAGGGAAAAACCGACGATCCAGGGCATGCGGCGGCCGGTGCTGTCGGCATAGGCGCCCAGGACCGGGCCGGAAAAGGCGATGATCAGCCCGGCCATGGTCTGGCCCAGCGCCCAGAGCGATTGCGCCCGGGCATCGGCCGCATTCTCGGCCATGCCGTCGGCCATCAGGGTCTCGGTCACCACGCCGGCGAAATAGGGGCCGAAGATGAAGGTCAGGCCAAGCGTATAGAAGGGCTGCGTGGCCCAGTCGAAGGCCATCCAGCCCCAGACGCGTTTTTGCAGCGCGCTTGCCATATCGGTGGCTGTCCCCCCTGTCGCGCCGATATGACTATGGTTTCGCAGGCAAAAGCAAGCACCGGATGGCGAAAGCGTCTCAGGTCACGGCGTCAGGGTCAGCCTGCATCGGCGGCCAGGGACGGGTGGCATCGGCCTGCACCCAGGCGGCGACCCAACCGGGCAAGGGCGGCGGCAGGCCGTCATGGCCCAGCGCCGCGGCCAGGCGCTGTGGCGGGACGATTCCGTCCGGGCCGGTGATCGCCGAGCGGATCAGCACATGGCTGGCCGCCTCGCCCGATCGCTTGAACATCGCCTGTTCGATATAGAGGAAGCGGTCGTCCCAGCCCAGGGCCCGGCTGCGCATGGTGACCGTCTCGAAGGCCCGGACCCGGCGCCGGTAGCGCACGGACGAGCCGGCGACGGTCAACCCCCAGCGATGGGCGCGCAGCACCCGCAACAGCCCGGCGCGCCTGCCCAGCGGCAGCCGGCCCAGGTCGTAGAGCGTGAGCGTTCGGCCGTTGTTCAGCTCCAGCCAGGGATCAAGGTCCCAGGGCCAGCAGAGATGGCGGCTTTCATGGGTGTCCAGCAGGCCGAGCGCCGGGTCGTTGCGGTGACGGACGAACTGCCAGCCGAGGCGGAGGAAGGGATACATGGGGTGGCTCCTTTCGCCCCTTGGCACCGCAAGGTGACGCAGGCGTCAAGCGGTAACGCGGCGGAAAGACGGTTGCGGTAGACGTGTCGGGGCCTTACCTGACAGCGGCACGAACGAACGGAGACGGCGCCCATGGACTCGCTATACGACATCCTGATGCTGCTGATCGGCGTGGCGCGGTTCTTCATCATCGCGCATTTCATCATGTCCTGGCTGATCTCGTTCCAGGTGCTGAACATCCGTCAGCCGATCGTCTATCAGATCTGGTCGGGGCTGCAGCGGTTGCTGGACCCGATCTATGCGCCGATTCGCCGGATTCTGCCCGATATGGGCGGGATCGACCTGTCGCCGCTGGTGGCCCTGCTGGGGCTCGAGATCATCCGGATCGTGCTGGTCAACAACATCGCCGCCTTCGGCTGAGACGGACGCGCCCTGCCTGCGGCAGGACGCGATCCCCTGCGGGGGGCGGGGCGCGCGCCTGCGGCGCGCTGCTGAGGGTGGGGCGCACGCCTTGCGGCGCGCGACGGGGGGCGCTGGCCCCTCCTGGCCTGAAGGCCAGTTCTCCGCCGGGATATTTCGGGCCCAAAGACGCCGGGGCGGGGTTGAGGGCAGCGCCGGGGCATGGGAGATTGCCGGCCAGCGAGCGGTCAACAAGAAGCGGGCATATCGGGCGGCATGGACCCTTATCCGATCCTGAAAGACGTCTTCGGCTTCGATGCCTTCCGGCCCGGCCAGGCGGAGGTGGTGGAGGCCGTGGCGGCGGGGCGCAACACCCTGGCGATCATGCCCACCGGGGGCGGCAAGAGCCTGTGTTTCCAGTTACCCGCGTTGATGCGGGACGGGGTGACCGTGGTGATTTCGCCGCTGATCGCGCTGATGCGCGACCAGGTGCGGGGGTTGCGCGCGGCGGGCGTCGAGGCCCATGCGCTGACCTCGGGGAATACGGACGACGAGACCGAGGCCGCCTTCGCGGCGCTCCACGGTGGGACCTGCAAGCTGCTCTACATGGCGCCCGAGCGGCTGGCCGCCGGCGGCACGCACCGGTTGCTGCGCGCCGCTGGTGTCGGGCTGATCGCCGTGGACGAGGCCCATTGCGTCAGCCAGTGGGGCCATGATTTCCGCCCCGATTACCTGCGGATCGGAGAGTTGCGCCGGGCGCTGGACGTGCCTTTGGCCGCCTTTACCGCGACCGCCGATGCCGAGACCCGGGCCGAAATCGTGCAGAAACTGTTCGACGGCGCCGGCCCCGACACCTTCCTGCGCGGCTTCGACCGGCCCAATATCCACCTGGCCTTCGCCGTCAAGGACCAGCCGCGGCGGCAGATCCTGGGGTTCGCCGCGGCCCGCAAGGGGCAATCGGGGATCGTCTATACCGGCACCCGGGCGCGGACCGAGAGCCTGGCCCAGGCCCTGCGCGAGGACGGTCACAGCGCCTGTCACTATCACGGCGGGATGGAGGCCGAAGACCGCCGCATCGTCGAGCGCCGGTTCCAGCAGGAGGATGGCTTGATCGT
This sequence comes from Rhodobacteraceae bacterium HLUCCA08, assembly GCA_001314655.1. Lineage (GTDB taxonomy): Bacteria > Pseudomonadota > Alphaproteobacteria > Rhodobacterales > Rhodobacteraceae > Salibaculum. Next base: position 55,875 of record LJSF01000003.1, read on the forward strand.
CTGCGCCACGGTCGCCTTCGGCATGGGCATCGACAAGCCCGATATCCGCTGGGTCGCCCATGCCGACCTGCCCAAGTCGATCGAGGCCTATTACCAGGAGATCGGCCGCGCCGGACGCGACGGCGCCCCGGCCGAGACGCTGACCCTGTTCGGGCCGCAGGATATCGGCTTTCGCCGGCAGCAGATCGACGAGGGCCTGGCCCCGCCGGAACGCCGCGCCGCCGATCATGGCCGGCTGAACGCCCTGCTGGGCCTGGCCGAGGCGCTGACCTGCCGACGCCGGCAATTGCTGCTCTATTTCGGCGAAGATCCCGCCCCCTGCGGCAATTGCGACCTTTGCGACAAGCCGGCCGAGGTGTTCGACGGCACCACGCCGGTGCGGATGGCCCTGTCGGCGGCCTTGCGCACCGGCGAAAGTTTCGGCGCCGGGCACCTGATCGACATCCTGCTGGGCAGCGAGACCGACAAGGTGCGCCAGCGCGGCCATGCCGATCTGCCCACCTTCGGGGTCGGCAGGGATTATGACCGGCGCCAGTGGCAGGCGATCTTTCGGCAGATGATGGGCCATGACCTGCTGCGCCCCGACCCCGAACGCCATGGCGCCCTGCGGATGACCGAGGCCGCCCGCCCGATCCTGCGCGGCGAGGCCGGGATCGCGCTGCGCCGCGACACGATCCGCGCCGCCAAGTCCGAACCGCGCATCAAGACGATGGTCAGCGAAGAGGATGCGCCGCTGCTCTCGGCGCTCAAGGCCAAGCGGCGCGCGCTGGCCGAGGCCCAGGGGGTGCCGGCCTATATCGTCTTCAACGACCGCACGCTGATCGAGATGGCCGAGCGTCGCCCGGCCACTCTGGACCAGATGGCCGGGATTTCGGGCGTCGGGGCCAAGAAGCTGGACAGCTACGGACGCGACTTCCTGACGGTCATCACCGGCGCCGCGGAGCATGTGCACCCGGCGCGGGCCAAGCTGGCCGGAAACGATGCCGGGGCGCTTTATGACCGGCTGATGCAGGTCCAGTCGGACCTGGCGCGCGGCCCGGACGGGACCGAAAAGCCGCTGTCCTGCTCGGCCTCGTTGCTGGCGCGGGTGGCCAGGCTGCGGCCCGGCGACCGGGGCGCGCTGGAACGGTTGCTGGGGCAAAGATATGCCGAACGGTTCGCGGATGCCTTCCTGGACGTGCTGAGCGACGAGGAGCGGGGCAGCACGCCCCGGGCCTGACCCGGGGCCTCCGCCGTTGATCGCGTCCTCTGGCCTTCCGCGCCCCGGCGCCTATGTTCGGCCCAACCCGTTGCAAGCCAGGAGACCCCGATATGCTGACCGTCCTGTCCCCCGCCAAGGCGCTGAACATGGACCCGGTCGAGACCGCGCCGACCGAGCCGGTCTTTGCCGGCGACGCGCTGCGGCTGGCCCGGACGGCGCGGAACCTGGCGTTGAAGGACCTCAAGGCGCTGATGCACCTGTCCGACAACCTGGCCAAGCTGAACCGCGACCGCTATCGCGCCTTCAGCGAGGCGCCCGCGCCGGACCAGGTCAAACCGGCGATCCTGGCCTTCGACGGCGACACCTATGTCGGGCTCGATGCGCGCTCGATGGAACCGGACGCGTTGCGCTATGCCGAGGATCACCTGCGCATCCTGTCCGGGCTCTATGGTCTGCTGCGGCCTTTCGACGCGATCCAGGCGCACCGGCTGGAAATGGGATCGCGGCTGAAGACCCGGCGGGGCCGGTCGCTCTACGACTTCTGGGGCGACCAGATCGCCAAGGCGCTGACTGCGCAGGCCGAGGCGGTGGGCAGCGACACGCTGCTCAATTGTGCGAGCAAGGAATATTTCACCGCCGCCGACCGGCCGGCGCTGAAGCTGCGGGTGATCCGGCCGACATTCCTGGAAAACCGCGGCGGGGTGGAGCGGGTCGAATCGCTGCATGCCAAGCGGGCGCGCGGAGCGATGGCGCGTTTCGTGATGGAAAACCGGGTGCGCGATCCGCAGGGCCTGCGGGATTTCGACTATCACGGCTACGCCTATGCCGCCGACCGGTCGACGGCCGAAGCGCCGGTCTTTGTCCGCACCTGGCCGGAGGATGGTTGAGCGGCGCCTCAAGACGCGGCTCAAGCGGATGCTGGTTCGGGTCCGGCGTCGGGTGCCGCCCGGCCTGCGGCTTGTCCTGGGGTTGCTGCTGATGGTCGGCGGCGTGCTCGGGTTTCTGCCGGTGCTGGGATTCTGGATGCTGCCGCTGGGTGTGATGGTCGCGGCGCTGGACATCCTGCCGCTGTGGCGACGACTGACCGGGGCTTCCCCCCGGCGGCGTCCGCGCTAGGGTTCGGATCATGCTGCTGGACCTTCGCGATGTCTCGAAAAGCTATCCCTCCGCCGACGGCCCGATCCCGGTCCTGTCCGGCATCGCGCTGTCGATGGCGGCGGGCGAAACGCTTGCCCTGACCGGCGAAAGCGGCAGCGGCAAAAGCACGCTGCTGCACCTGGTGGGCGGGCTGGACAGCGCCGATGGCGGGGTGATCGAGGTCGAGGGGCGCGATATCGCCCGCGCCGCGGATCGCGACCGGGCGGCGTTGCGGCGCGGCACCGTGGGCGTGGTCTTCCAGCAGTTCAACCTGATCCCGTCGCTGGATGTCGCCGCCAATATCGCCTTTCAGGCGCGGTTGGCCGCGCGTCATGACCCGGACCTGTGCGCGGCGCTGGCCACGCGGCTGGGTCTGGCCGCGCAGCTGGGCAAATACCCCGAGCAATTGTCGGGCGGCCAGCAGCAGCGCGTCGCCATCGCCCGCACCCTGGCCGCGCGGCCGCGGCTGGTTCTGGCCGACGAACCCACCGGCAACCTTGACGAAGCCAGCGCCGACACCGTGCTGGACGCGATGCTGGAACTGGTCGCCGAAAGTGGCGCGGGCCTGCTGATGGTGACCCATTCCGAACGGCTGGCCGCCCGAATGGGGCGCCGGCTGCACCTGGCGCAGGGGCGGCTGGCGTGACCCGGGCGGGGCTGGCCGCGCTGCTGTCCCATTGGCGCCGGTCGCCGCTGCAGCTGTTCACCCTGGTGGCCGGGCTGGCCCTGGCCACGGCGCTGTGGTCCGGCGTGCAGGCGATCAATGCCGAGGCGCGGGCCAGCTATGACGCCGCCGCCGCGACCCTGGGCGAGGCGCAATTCGCCCAGATCACCCGCGCCGATGGCGGCCCGATCGCGCGCGACACCTACGTGGCGCTGCGCCGGGCCGGCTGGCTGGTGTCGCCGGTGATCGAGGGCCGGCTGGAGGGTGTGCGGCTGATCGGGGTCGAGCCGCTGACCGCCCCGGGCGGCATCGGCCCGGTCGCGCTGGACGCCGGCGACGACCTGCCGGGCTTTCTCGGCGAGGGGATCCTGTTCGGCCGGGCCGAGGTTCTGGCGGCCCTGTCCGGCACCGGCCTGCGCGGGATCGAGGCGCCCGATGTGGCGCCGGGCATCGCGCTGACCGATATCGGCGTGGCCGAGCGGTTGCTGGGCCCCGGCATCAGCCGGTTGATCGTCGCCCCGGCGCAGCCGCGGGACCGGCCCGATCTGGCGCAGGTCGCGCCGGGGCTGGTGTTGCAGCCGCCGCAGGCCGGGTCGGATATCGGCCGGCTGACCGACAGTTTTCACCTGAACCTGACCGCCTTCGGGCTGTTGTCCTTTGCCGTCGGCATCTTCATCGTTCATGGCGCGATCGGATTGGCGGTGGAGCAGCGCCGGCCCATGGTGCGCACCCTGCGCGCGCTGGGGATGCCGCTGGCGCGGATCGTGACGCTGATGGCGGCGGAATTGCTGGCCCTGGCGCTGGTCGCCGGGGCGCTGGGCGTCGCCCTGGGCTATGGCATCGCGGCGGCGCTGCTGCCGGATGTGGCGGCGACCCTGCGCGGGCTATACGGCGCCGAGGTGGCGGGCACGCTGCAGCTGCGTCCGGCCTGGTGGCTGTCGGGCCTGGGCATCGCGCTGGCCGGGACGGCGCTGGCCGGCGGTCGGGCGCTGGCGCAGGTGGCGCGGATGCCGCTGCTGGCCTCGGCCCGGCCGCGGGCCTGGGCGATGCAGTCGCGGCGCGGGCTGGTGATGCAGGCGGCGTTGGCGGGGGTGCTCCTCGGCCTCGCGGGCCTCGTCGCTGCGCTGGGATCGGGGCTTGTGGCCGGGTTCGTGCTGCTGGGCGCGCTGCTGCTGGGCGGGGCGCTGCTGTTGCCGGTGGTGCTGTCGGCCCTGCTGGCAACGGCCGAAGCGCGCGCCCGGCGCCCGGTCGCGGGATGGTTCTGGGCCGATACCCGGCAGCAACTCCCTGGCCTGTCGCTGGCGCTGATGGCGCTGCTGCTGGCGATGGCGGCGAATGTGGGCGTGTCGACCATGGTCGGTTCGTTCCGGCTGACCTTCGTGGGGTTCCTCGACCAGGTTCTGGCTTCGGAGCTTTATCTGACCGCCGAGGACGACGCGCAGGCCGAGGCGCTGACCGATTGGTTGGAGCCGCGCGTCGACGCGATCCTGCCGATCCGCAACGTGGAGCGCGATGTCGCGGGCCTGCCGGCCGAGGTCTTCGGCAACCGGCCCCATGCGACCTATCGCGACAATTGGCGGTTCCTGCAATCCGCGCCCGGGGCCTGGGAGGCGGTCGATGCCGGCGCCGGGGTGGTGATCAACGAACAGCTGTCGCGCCGGGCCGGGCTGGCGGTCGGCGACGCGGTGGTGCTGGAGGGCGCGGCGTTCGAGGTCCTGGGCGTCTACGGCGATTACGGCAACCCGATCGGCCAGGTGATCCTGACAGAGGCGGCGTTCGAGCGGCTGTTTCCGGGGGTCGAGGCATTGCGCTTCGGCCTGCGCCTGCCGCCCGATGCGGTGCCCGCCCTGGAAGCCGCGCTGCGCGACGATTTCGGGCTGGGCGAGGGGCGGATGATCGACCAGGCGGGGATCAAGGCGATTTCCATGCAGGTGTTCGAGCGGACCTTCGCGGTGACGGCGGCGCTGAACGTGCTGACGCTGGCGGTGGCGGGCTTTGCCATGTTGATGAGCCTGCTGACCCTGGCCGCGATGCGCCTGCCGCAGCTGGCGCCGGTCTGGGCGCTGGGCCTGACCCGGGCCGATCTGGGCCGGGCCGAGTTGCTGCGGGCGCTGCTGCTGGCGGCGTTGACCGCCGTGCTGGCGCTGCCTCTGGGCCTGGCGCTGGCCTGGGTGCTGCTGGCCGTGGTCAACGTGGAGGCCTTCGGCTGGCGCCTGCCGATGGCCCTGTTTCCCGGCGATTATGCCCGACTGGGGCTCTTCGCTTGCCTTGCGGCGCTCATCGCCGCGCTCTGGCCGGCGCGGCGGCTGGCGCGGACCCCGCCGGCGGAGCTGCTGAAGGTGTTCACCAATGAACGTTAGGGCGCTGACCCTGATCCTGCTGGCCGGCCCCGCCGGTGCGCAGGGCTTTGCCGGGTTGGGCACCCAGGCCGAGGGCTTTGCCATCCCAGCGCCGGGATATGCCTTCGATTTTCCCGCCGATCATGGCGCCCATCCCGCCTACCGGATCGAATGGTGGTATCTGACGGCGAACCTGACCGGCCCGGACGGCACCCCCTACGGGCTGCAATGGACCCTGTTCCGGTCTGCATTGGCGCCCGAGGATGGCAGCGGCTGGGATACGCCGCAGCTCTGGATGGGCCATGCCGCGGTGACCACGCCCGAGGCGCATTTCGTGACCGAGCGGCTGGCCCGTGGCGGCATCGGCCAGGCCGGGGTCGTGGCCGATCCCTTCGCCGCCTGGATCGACGATTGGCAATTGGCCGGGCCGGATTTCGACCAGTTGGAAATGACGGCCAGCGGCCCGGATTTCGCCTATGACATGGCGCTCAGCGCCGAGGGGCCGCTCGTCTTTCATGGCGATGCGGGCTATTCGGTGAAATCGGCCGAAGGGCAGGCGAGCTATTACTATTCGCAGCCCTTCTACGCCGTCGACGGCGTTCTGAGCCTGCCGCAGGGCGATATCCCCGTCACCGGCCGGGCCTGGCTGGACCGGGAATGGTCGTCGCAGCCGCTGTCGGGCGACCAGACCGGGTGGGACTGGTTCTCGCTGACCCTGGAGGGGGCCAAGCTGATGGGGTTCCGGCTGCGCCAGGCCGATGGGTCCGCCTATACCTATGCCACCTGGATCGACCCGGACGGGGCGGCCACCGCCTATTCCGACGGCGCCTTCATCGCCGAACCGCTGGCCCGCGACGGCGCCCGCGACATCCCCACGACCTGGCGCGTGACCCTGCCCGACCGCGGCGTCGACGTGACGGTGCAGGCGCTGAACCCCGAGGCCTGGATGGCGGTGTCGATCCCCTATTGGGAGGGGCCGGTGACGGTATCGGGCAGCCATGACGGCACGGGCTACCTGGAAATGACCGGCTACGAGGGAACGTCTCCGTGACATCTCGTCAGTGGCGGGCCGGCGCGGGGCGGGATAACAGGCGGCATGAACAGCTTTCCCCTGACCCGCGACATCGTTCTGGTGGGCGGCGGCCATACCCATGCGCTGGTGCTGCGCAAATGGGGCATGAACCCGCTGCCCGGCGTCCGGCTGAGTGTCATCAACCCGGGCCCCACCGCGCCCTATTCGGGGATGCTGCCGGGCTTCGTCGCCGGGCATTACAGGCGGGACGACCTGGATATCGACCTGGTGCAGCTGGCGCGCTTTGCCGGCGCCCGGGTGATCGTCGGCCGGGCCGTGGCGCTGGATCCGGTGGCCCGCCTTGTGCATGTGCCAGGGCGGCCCCCCGTCGCCTATGACCTGGTCTCGGTCGATATCGGCATCACCTCGGCCATGCCCGACCTGCCGGGTTTCGCGGCCCACGGCATCCCGGCCAAGCCGCTGGGCCCCTTTGCCGCGCGCTGGGAGGCGTTTCGCGCGGGCGATGGCCCGGCCCGGGTGGCGGTGATCGGCGGTGGCGTGGCCGGGGCCGAACTGGCCATGGCGATGGCCCATGCCCTGCGCACCCGGGGCCGCGCGGCGCAGGTGGCCCTGATCGACCGCGGCCGGATCGTCGAGGAGTTCAACCACGACGCCCGCAAACTGATGCTGGCCGCGCTGCAGGCCAACGGCGTCACCCCCGTCGAAGGGGGCGCGGTGGCCGAGGTGACCGCGACCGCCGTGGTGCTGGAGGACGGGCGCGAGATCGCCAGCGATTTCACCACCGGTGCCGCCGGGGCGCGGCCGCAGGGCTGGGTGGCGGAAACCGGGCTGGAAACGCATCACGGTTTCCTGACCGTGGGGCCGACGCTGCAAACCTCGAACCCTCATGTCTTTGCCGTGGGCGATTGCGCCCATCTGGGCTGGGATCCGCGGCCCAAGGCCGGGGTCTATGCGGTGCGCGAGGCGCCGGTGCTGCATGACAACCTGCGTGCCGCTGCCTCGGGGCGTCGACTGCGCCGCTATGACCCGCAAAAGGACTACCTGAAGCTGGTGTCGCTGGGCGGCCAGCGCGCCATGGCCGAGAAATTCGGAACGGCCCGGTCAGGGCGGTTGCTGTGGCTCTGGAAGGACCGGATCGACCGCAAGTTCATGGCCCGGTTCCGCGGATTGGAACCGATGGCGGCGCCGGACCTGCCGCTGGAGGCGGCCGAGGGCCTGCGCGAGGCTTTGGGCGATGCGCCGCCCTGTGCGGGCTGCGGGGCCAAGGTCGGGCGCGGGGCGCTGCGTGCCGCGCTCGCCGGCCTTCCGGCGCCGGGGCGCGATGACATCGTCAGCCTGCCCGGTGACGACGCGGCGCTCCTGAAGACCGGCGGCGCGCGGCAGGTCATGGCCACCGACCACCTGCGCGCCTTTACCGCCGACCCGGTGCTGATGACCCGCATCGCCGCGCAACACGCGCTGGGCGATATCTGGGCCATGGGTGCCGCGCCCCAGGCCGCGACCGCAACGATCATCCTGCCGCGCATGGCGCCGGAATTGCAGGCGCGCACCCTGGCCGAGATCACCGCGACCGCGCACGAGGTGCTGAGCCAGGCCGGTGCCGCCCTGGTCGGCGGCCATACCAGCCAGGGCGACGAGATGACGCTGGGCTTCACCGTCACCGGGCTGTGCGCGGCCGATCCGATCACCCTGGCGGGCGCCCGGCCGGGTGACGCGCTGATCCTGACCGGCCCGATCGGCTCCGGCACGATCCTGGCGGCCGAGATGCGGGGCAAGGCCCATGGCGACGACGTGCTGGCCTGTTACGCGCTGATGGCGCAGGGGCAGGGGCCGGCGGCGGCGATCCTGGCCGGGGCCCATGCGATGACCGACGTGACCGGCTTCGGCCTGGCCGGGCATCTGTCGGGGCTTTGCGAGGCCTCGGGCACCGGCGCCGAGGTCCGGCTGGCCGATGTGCCGCTGATGGCGGGCGCGCTGGCGCTGGCCGAGGCGGGGATCCGCTCGACGCTTTTCCCCGACAACGTGGCCGGCGCCGGGGCGGTGACGGTGCCGCCCGGGGCCGCCGGCGCGCTGATGTTCGACCCGCAGACCGCGGGCGGCTTGCTGGCCGCCGTGCCGGAGGAGGCGGCCGAGGGGCGGCTCGAGGCGCTGCGCGCGGCGGGCTGTCGGGCGGCGCGGATCGGCCGCGTCGTCAAGGGCGCAGGCGTCAGGTTTCGCTGAGCCGGGCGGCGACCCGGTCGGCCAGATCGTCGCGCGCGCCCCGCCGCATCCAGCCGGTCCGCCGACAGGCGCGCCAGGTGGCGTGGCGCGTGACCGGCGCGGGACCGGGTATAGGCGGCGTCGTAATGATCCTCGATCAGCGCCCGGGCAAGGCCGGCGAAATCGCCGCCCGCCAGCATCGCCTGCCAGGCATCGACAACCGCATGGCCGCGATAGCGCCGCAACGGCTCCAGCGCCCGGGCCAACCTGTCGGGCGCGTCGATCATGTCGGCATAGGCCTCTTGCAGGAAGGCGGCGCGGGCGGCGACCGGGGCGCTGATCTCGATCCGCGGCGCGGCTTTCATCGCCTCCCACAGCCGGGGCGGCAGGATGCGGGCGCCGATCCGGCTGCTTTCGGCCTCCACCACCAGGGGCCGTGCGGGATCGAGCCGGGCCAGCGCCACGGCCAGCGCGCTTTCGAACGCCTTCTGCGAGGGCTGCGCGCCCGTCGCCCCCAGACGCGAGCCGCGATGGCCGGCCAGACCCTCCAGGTCGATCACCTGCACGCCGCGCGCCGCCAGCAGCGGCAGAAGCGCGGTCTTGGCGGTGCCGGTATTGCCATCGAGCAGCACGACCGGGCAGGGCAGGTCGGTGTCGTAAAGCGCCGCATGGACCAGCCGGCGCCAGCTTTGATAGCCGCCCTCGATCGTGTCGGCGCGCCAGCCGACCGCCTTGAGGATCGTCGCGACCGAGCCTGACCGCTGCCCGCCGCGCCAGCAATGGACCAGCGGCCGCCAGCCGCCCGTCCGATCCGCCAGCGGGCCGTCCAGATGCGCGGCGACATTGCGGGCCACCAGCGCGGCGCCGACCTTGCGCGCGTCGAAGGGCGACACCTGTTTGTAGATCGTCCCGACCCGGGCGCGTTCGGCGTCGGACAGGGCCGGCAGGTTGAGCGCGCCGGGGATGTGATCCTCGGCGAATTCGGCCGGGCTGCGCACGTCGATCACGTCGTCGAAACCGTGATCCAGCAGATCGCTGAGGGAAGAAAAGCGCAACGCCATGGGCGGGGGATAATCCGGCGCCCGGATGCGGGCAAGGGCCCGGAGCGGCACCGTAGGGTGGGGGTTCACCCCACCGCCACGGTCCGGTCAGGTCCGGGGCCAGAGCAATTCGCGCCCGGTTTCGGTCAGCAGGTGCCAGTCGGCGCCGTCGAACACCGCCGGAAACAGAGGCCGGCCATAGCCCGCGCCGCCGTCAAGGTTCACCCGGTTGCCCTCGTGGCGCGGATGGTCGAGCGCGGTGTGTCCATGCACCACGGTCTTGGCAAAGGGCTGGTCCCAGTCCAGGAACGGATCGCGGATCCAGACCAGATCATCGGGGTCCTGCCGGTCCATCGCGACGCCGGGACGGATGCCGGCATGGACGAAAATGTGGCTGGCTGTTTCGGCCCAGAGCGGCCGGGCGGCGAGGAAATCCAGATGCGCCCGGGGCACGGCGGCGCGGGCCTCGTCCAGCGCGGATGCGCTGTCCTCGCTGGTTTGAACGCCGTAGGAGGCCAGGGTCGCGGCCCCGCCGAGCGCCGGATGCAGCCAGCCCTTTCCGGACAGGATGCGGTCGTCATGCAGCAGCCCGTCGCGGACGAAACGCAGGAACATCCGGTCGTGATTGCCCAGCAGCACGGTCCAGTCGCGCCCCGCCGCGCCCCCGTCGATCAGCCGCTGGATCACGCCGCGGCTGTCGGGGCCGCGATCGACCAGGTCGCCCAGGAACACGACCGGCGCAGCGGCGCCGCCATCGGCCGCGATCCGGGCCAGCGCCTGGTCGAGCTGGTCCGAATGGCCGTGGATATCGCCGATGGCGTAGAGCGGGGCGTCCTGCATGGCGGGCCTTTCGGGTGGCGCGCGCGCTTGGGGCGCGCGCTGGTTCGGGTCAGCCGGCGACGTCGAAGGTCAGCGACTTGACCTGGCGGAACAGGCCCGTCGCCTTGAGCGCGTCGAGCGCTGTCGCCGGCACCGGTTCGTCGACATAAAGCAGCGCGATCGCCTCGCCATGGCGCGTCGACCGGCCAAGGGTGAAGTTGGCGATGTTCACCCCATGCCCGCCCATGGTCTGGCCCAGGGCGCCGATGATGCCCGGCACGTCCTCGTTGGTGGTATAGACCATATGGGCGCCGACCTCGGCATCGATATTGATGCCCTTGATCTGGATGAAACGCGGCTTGCCGTCGCTGAACACCGTCCCGGCGATCGACCGTTCCCGTTCGGGCGTCACCACGGTCACCTTGATATAGCCTTCGAAGGCGCCGGACTGGTCCTGCTTGGTGGTAGAGATCTGCACCCCGCGTTCCTTGGCCATCACCGGGGCGGAAACCATGTTCACGTCCGGATTGGCCGGTTTCATGATCCCGGCGACCACGGCGGCGGTCAGCGCGCTCAGGTTCATTTCGGAGGCTTCGCCGTCGTAGAGGATGTTGATCGCCTTGATCGGCTCGTCCGTCATCTGGCCGATGAAATTGCCCAGATGCCCGGCCAGCTTGATCCAGGGGCCCATGATCTTGGCCTCTTCGGCGGTCACCGACGGCATGTTCAGCGCGTTCTGCACCGCGCCGGTCAGCAGGTAGTCGGACATCTGTTCGGCCACCTGCAGGGCGACGTTTTCCTGCGCCTCGGTGGTCGAGGCGCCCAGATGCGGGGTGCAGACCACATTGGGCAGGTTGAACAGCGGGTTGTCGGTGGCCGGTTCGACGGCAAAGACATCCAGCGCGGCGCCGGCGACATGGCCCGATTGCAGCATCTCGGCCAGGGCGGCCTCGTCGATCAGCCCGCCGCGGGCGCAATTGACGATGCGCACGCCCGTCCTGGTCTTGGCCAGGTTCTCGGCCGACAGGATGTTGCGGGTCTGGTCGGTCAGCGGCACGTGCAGGCTGATGAAATCGGCGCGCTTGAGCAGCGTGTCCAGGTCGACCTTTTCGGCGCCGATCTCGGTCGCGCGTTCTTCGGACAGGAACGGATCATAGGCGATCACCTTCATCCGCAGCCCCTGGGCGCGGTCGATGACGATCGAGCCGATATTGCCGGCGCCGATCACGCCCAGGGTCTTGTTGGTCAGTTCCACGCCCATGAAGCGGGATTTCTCCCATTTGCCGGCATGGGTGGAGGCATTGGCCTCGGGGATCTGGCGGGCCACGGCCATCATCATCGAAATCGCGTGTTCGGCGGTGGTGATGGAATTGCCGAAGGGCGTGTTCATCACGATGATGCCCTTCCTGGAGGCGGCGGGGATGTCGACATTGTCGACCCCGATCCCGGCCCGGGCGACGACCTTGAGGTTGTCTGCGGCGGCGATGATCTTTTCGGTGACCTTGGTGGCCGAGCGGATGGCGAGGCCGTCATACTGGCCGATCACGGCCAGCAGGGCGTCCTTGTCCTTGCCCAGGTCGGGCTGGAAATCCACGTCGATGCCGCGATCGCGGAAGATCTGCACGGCGGTTTCGGAAAGCTTGTCGGAAACGAGTACCTTGGGGGCCATGTCACTGGTCCTTCATGCGTGGGTTTTCGGGGAGGGGGACCAAAATTACGTAATTTTGGTCCGCCCGGACCTTCAGGCTTGTGCGTCGATCTCGGCGTGGAACGCCCAGTCGAGCCAGGGCAGCATCGCCGCGATATCGGCGGTTTCGACCGTGGCGCCGCACCAGATGCGCAGGCCCGGCGGTGCGTCGCGATAGGCGCCGATATCCAGCGCGACACCCTCGGCCTCCAGCCGCTTGGCCACCGATTTGGCGAAGGCGGCGCCGTCGGCGATGCGGTCATCGGTGAACTTGAGGCAGACGCTGGTATTCGACCGCGTCGCCGGGTCGGTCGCCAGGTTGTCGATCCAGTCACGCGCGGCGCAGAAATCGAAGATCGCCTGCGCATTGGCATCGGCCCGGGCGATCAGCGCCGGCAGACCGCCGATGGATGTCGCCCAGTCGAGCGCCAGCAGGTAATCCTCGACCGCCAGCATCGACGGCGTGTTGATCGTCTCGCCCACGAAGATGCCTTCGATCAGCTTGCCGCCCTTGGTCAGGCGAAAGATCTTGGGCAGCGGCCAGGCGGGGGTGTGGCTTTCCAGCCGCTCCACCGCGCGGGGGGAGAGGATCAGCATCCCGTGGGCCGCCTCGCCGCCCATCACCTTCTGCCAGGAGAAGGTGGTCACATCCAGCTTTTCCCAGGGCAGGTCCTGGGCAAAGGCGGCGCTGGTCGCGTCGCAGATCGTCAGCCCGGCGCGGTCCGCGGGGATCGCGTCGCCGTTCGGGACGCGCACGCCGCTGGTGGTTCCGTTCCAGGTAAAGACCACGTCACTGTCGAAATCGACCGCTGTGAAATCGACGATCTCGCCATATTCGGCGGTCATGACGGTGGCGTCCAGCTTGAGCTGCTTGACCGCGTCGGTGACCCAGCCGGCGCCGAAGCTTTCCCAGGCCAGCAGGGTCGCCGGGCGGGCGCCCAGAAGCGACCACATCGCCATTTCCACCGCGCCGGTATCCGAGGCGGGCACGATGCCGATCCGGTAGTCGGCCGGCACGCCGAGGATCGCGCGGGTGTCGTCGATCGCCTGTTTCAGCTTGGCCTTGCCGACAGCGGCGCGGTGCGACCGGCCGAGGGCGGCGTCGGACAGGCGGGTCAGGTCGAATACGGGGGGTTTGGCGCAGGGGCCGGAGGAAAAGCGCGGGTTAGCCGGCCGCGCGGCCGGGGTTTGCATGACCATTGCTGGATATCCTTCCAGATATGTGCCCCTCGTTGGGGAGGGGTGTCCCACCGCCGGAGCTAGCGCCAGACCCGCGTCGCCGCAAGCGGGAAAATGCGCGAATGCGACGTTTTGGCGGGCGCAAGCGGCGCCGGCTGGAGCGGATCGGAAACCCGGGCGCGGGCGGCACCGGCACGCCGATGCGTTTTTCCGCCAGGATGAACGAGGGGTTGAGCTTTCCGTCCCGGCGCGGTTTAGGGGCGGAAAAGGGAGGATCGCCCATGTTCGTCGTCAGCCTGATCGCGCGCCCCGGAACCCTGGACCCGGCCCTGGCCGAAGCCCTGCGCAATGCCTGGGGCGGCGGCGACGTGACCTGGCTTTCGCCCGACGAGGCGGCGGAATTCCCGGTCGCGACGCGGCCCGGGAACCTCGACGCGGTGCGCGCCGATCTGGGTGACCGGGTCGATCTGAACCTCGTCATGGCCGAGGGCCGGCGCAAACGGATGCTGATCGCCGACATGGACAGCACCATGATCCGGCAGGAATGCATCGACGAACTGGCCGCGGAGGCCGGGGTCGGCGACCGCGTGGCCGCGATCACCGCAAGGGCGATGAACGGAGAGCTGGATTTCGAGGGCGCCCTGCTGGAGCGGGTCGGGCTGCTGAAAGGTCTGCCCGAGACGGTGATCGACCAGGTCCTGGCGCGGCGCATCACCTACATGCCCGGTGGCGCGACCCTCGTGGCGACGATGAAGGCGCAAGGCGCGGCGGCAATCCTGGTCTCGGGCGGGTTCACCGCCTTTGCCGGGCCGGTCGCCGGCGCGCTGGGCTTTGATGTCGCCCAGGCCAACGATCTGCTGGTCGAGGGTGGCATGCTGACCGGCGACGTTGGCCGGCCGATCCTGGGCCGCGACGCCAAGGTGGCCGCGCTCGAGGCCCATGTCGCGCGGCTGGGCATCGCCGCGGCGGATGTGCTGGCGGTCGGTGACGGGGCCAATGACCTGGGCATGCTGGGTCGCGCCGGGATGGGCGTGGCCTTGCATGCGAAACCGGCGGTGCAGGCGGAATGCGACCTGCGGGTCAATCACGGGGACCTGACCGCGCTGCTGTATCTGCAGGGCTATGGCCGGGACGCGTTCGTGCAGGGCGTGGCGTAGCGTCCCGATCGGCGGGTCCTGGCGCCACCCGTCCCGGCCTCCGCGCCGGGACCTCTGCCATTGATCGACAGCGAGGCCCCGGATCAAGTCCGGGGCGCGCACCGCCCGGGTTCGGGCGAAAGGTCAGGCGAAGGCGGTACCGGGGCGCATCTCTCCGGTCCTGAGCCCGCGCCAATTGGTGATCGGGCCGTGGATCAGCCGGGTCGCGACCGGGTGATCGGCCGGCAGGGCGCCCAGCCGCACCAGCACCTGGGCGATGGCGCTTTCGGCGGCGCGGGTGGCGCCGTCCTCGGCCTTGACCGCGACGCCCAGCCCCTGGCCGGGCAGGATGGCGACGAAAACGCCCTCGGCCCCGGTCTTGACCGCGACGCCGTCCATGGCACGCATCAACGCGGTGCAGGCGCGACCCTCGCCGGCGACCAGCTCGGGATGGGCGACCATGGCCCGGCGCAGGGCCAGCATGGCCTCGGCCCGGGCGCCCTGTCCGGTCTGCGCAGTGGCAAAGCGGGCCATGGCGCGGGCCAGCCCGGCCAGGGTGCAGGCATGGTTCGGTGCGCTGCAGCCGTCGATCGCCCAGCCCGGGCTGTCCTCTCCGGTCGCATCCTCGAACGCCTCCCTGGCGGCGATCTGCACCGGGTGGTCGATCTCGAGGTATTCGGGACCGGCGCCCAGATGGGCGGCCAGCGTCAGGAACCCGGCATGCTTGCCCGAGCAATTGTTGTGCACCTGGCACGGCGCCTGGTGGGCGCGGATCAACGCGTCGCGCATCGGCAGGTCGCGCGGTTCCTGCGGGCCGCAGCGGAAAGCGGCGTCGTCCAGGCCCAGTTCGGCCATCCAGGCATTGACCGGGTCCACATGGATCGCCGCGGCATTATGCGAGGCGCAGGCCAGGGCCAGCCGGTCCGCCCCCAGCCCCCGGGCCGCCGCCGCGCCGCTTTCGACCAGCGGCAGCGCCTGGATCATCTTGGCCGAAGAGCGCGGATAGACCAGAAGCCCCGGATCGCCCCAGGCCTGCACGACCGCGCCGCCGCCATCGACCACCACCGCATGACCGCGATGCAGGCTTTCCAGTCGCCCGCCGCGCCAGACCTGCGCCAGTTCCACCGCCTGCGCCATGGCAATCCCCCGCTATTCCACGCGATTTCGTGAGCCGTCGGGGGTTTCCCCCTTGGGCGAATTCTTGCTAGTGCTATGGCTATCGAGTTGAACCGGGGCCCGCCAGAGGGAATGGTGCCGCAAAGAATGCACCCGTAGGGCGGGCGCTCGAAAGAGGCAAAGACAGCTTGGAGGCTGCAGGACACATGATTTCGAACCTTTCGCGCGCGGCGGCCCTGATCGCCGCATTCGCCCTGGCGGCGCCCGCCGCGGCCCAGGACACAAGCGCCAATCGTGTCGCCGCCGATACCGACTGGTCGGTCTTTGTCGAGGACGACCCGCAGGAATGCTGGGGCGTATCCGCGCCCAAGCAGGAGGAATTCTTTCGCGACGGGTCCCCGGTTTCGGCCAGCACCGGCGAGGCGCTGCTGTTCGTGTTCTACCGGCCCGGCGCCGGGGTGCGCGGCCAGGTGACCTATACCGGCGGCTATCCCTTCGCCGGCGGGTCGACCGTGACGCTGGACATCGGCGGCAGCGAATACGAGCTGTTCACCGAAGGCGAATGGGCCTGGCCGGCCACGCCCGAGGATGACGCGACCATCGTCGCGGCGATGAAGCGCGGCGCCGAAGCCAAGCTGACCGGGCGTTCGGGCCGGGGCACCACGGTTGCGCATACCTTTTCGCTGCTGGGCTTCACCGCCGCGGTGGAAGAGGCCGAGGGGCGCTGCTCGGACTGAGCCCGTCGCAACCGTCTAGCGAATGGCAAGGGGCAGGATGCCGTCATGGCGATCCTGCCTTTTCATCTTTCCGAACAATTCGGCGCCCGGGCCATTGTTGTTATCGAAATCGAAACGGCAAGGCGCCGCGCCTTGACCGGGGGTCCGGGGGGCGCGGTCCGAAGCCGAAGGTGCGATCCCGGTCGATCGCCCAAGTTTTCCTTTGGATTCGCGACCCGTCACCTATATGAGGGCGGTCCGACCCCGAAATGTGAAGGACCCGATGCCGGCCTCTGCCCCGATCACCCAGGACGTTCTGACCATCCGCCGCGATCTGCCGCAGGGGGACAGGATCAACATTGTCGGCCTGACCCGCGATGGCCTGCGCGCCGCCCTGATCGCGGCCGGGACGCCGGACAGGCAGGCGAAGATGCGGGTGAACCAGGTCTGGCAATGGGTCTATCATTGGGGCGTGCGCGATTTCGCCGCCATGACCAACCTGTCCAAGGAATATCGCGCCCTGCTGGACCGGCATTTCACCATCGAAGTGCCCGAGATCGTGTCGAAGAATGTCAGTGCCGACGGCACCCGCAAATACCTTGTCCGCATCGCCGGCGGCCACGAGGTCGAGGTGGTCCATATCCCCGAAACCGATCGCGGCACGCTCTGCATCAGCAGCCAGGTCGGCTGCACGCTGACCTGTTCCTTCTGCCATACCGGCACCCAGAAGCTGGTGCGCAACCTGACCGCGGGCGAAATCGTCGGTCAGGTCATGCTGGCCCGCGACGATCTGGACGAATGGCCGCAGCCGGGCCAGGGCACCGGCGACAATGGTCCGCGGCTGTTGTCCAACATCGTGCTGATGGGGATGGGCGAGCCGCTGTATAACTTCGAAGCCGTGCGCGACGCGATGAAGATCGCCATGGATGGCGAAGGCATCGCCCTGTCGCGCCGGCGCATCACCTTGTCGACCAGCGGCGTGGTCCCCGAAATCGCCCGCTGCGCCGAGGAAATCGGCTGTCAGCTGGCGGTGTCGTTCCATGCCACCACGGATGCGGTCCGCGACCGGCTGGTGCCGATCAACAAGAAGTGGAACATCGCCACCCTGCTGGAGGCGCTGCGGACCTATCCCAAGGCCTCGAACAGCGAGCGGATCACCTTCGAATACGTGATGCTGAAGGGCGTCAACGACAGCGACGCCGACGCCCGGCGGCTGGTCGGCCTGCTCAAGGGCATCCCGGCCAAGATCAACCTGATCCCGTTCAACGAATGGCCCGGCGCGCCCTACGAACGTTCCGACTGGACCCGGATCGAGGCCTTTGCCGACATCGTCTACAAGGCCGGCTATGCCTCGCCCATCCGCACCCCGCGGGGCGAGGATATCATGGCCGCCTGCGGTCAGCTCAAATCCGCCACCGAACGGGCCCGCAAGTCCCGCGCCCAGATCGAGGCCGAGACGGGGTTGTGACCCGGTGAAGCGCCGCGACCTTCTGGTGCTGGGCGGGATCATCGCGGGGATCGCGACGGTGCAGGGTCTCCTGCGGCGGCGTGATCGGGATTTCGTCTTTGACCCGCTGGACGACCTGCCGCCGTTCCGCCGGCTTGAAACCGGCGCGGTGACCGCGACCGATCCGCTGCTGATCGGCCTGGACAGCCCGACCGAGGCCCGGCTGGACCTGCGCGCCGCGATCCGGGCCGATCCCGCCGCCGCGCTGTTTCGCGACCCGCCCCCCGGCGCCCTGCCGATCGCCGCCTTCACCGATTACAACTGCGCCTTCTGCCCGCAGATGAGCCGCACCCTGGTGGAGCTTGGCCAGGCGCGCGATGACATTCACCTCAGCTGGCACGACCTGCCGCTGCTTGGCCCGGGCTCGGACCGCGCCGCGCGCGCGGCCGTTGCCGCCGATCTGCAGGGCGCCTATCTGCCGGTGCACGAGGCGCTGATGCGGACCAACCTGCGCCCCGGCCCCGCCGCCCTGCGCGCCCTGGCCGAGGGCCACGGGCTGGACCCCGACCGCATGGTCGCCGATGCCGCCGGCCCGCAGGTCGCGGCGCGGATCGACACCGCCCATGCCATGGCCGACGTGCTGGGCCTGGCCGGAACCCCCGCGACGGTGGTCGGGCGGACCATCGTGCTGGGCCGTCTGGAGCGCGACGATCTGGACCGGCTGATCGCACTGGAACGGGCCGCGCCGGCGATCTAGACCAAAAACCCATCGAAATCGTGGCGATTTTAACCTTAACGAAAGGAGAATCGCCCGAGTTTGGCCCCATGCAGAACGCCAAGCCCATACCCCTTCTCTCGACCGAGATGACCATCGCCGCCCAGGTCAGTGCGGCGCAGGACAATATCGCGGTCGAGGAGCTGATCGAACTTGCGCTGGAACGAGAGCTTCGGCGGCGCGCGAAACGCCGCGCCGCCCTGCGCCGCAACCGCCTTGCCGCGATGCGGCCGCTCCAGCCCGACCTGGCCTGAACGGCCGGCAGGCTCGGCCCGCCAAAGCCGCGGGTCACCGGGGCGGAAAACCGCCCGATGATATGCCTTGGCATGGACATGATGCGCCCCCGGCCCGGGAAACGGGCCGGGGGTTTTCGCCTGCGCGGCACCGCTCCCGGACCGATCCTGTGCAGGCCGATCGCGGGACGCCGGGCCGCGCCCAGGCCACCAGGCTGCGCCGCCCCGCGGCCCGGATCAGCGGCCCGGGATGATGTCGCGCTTTTCGCCGGCGCCGGCCCAGTGATCCAACGCCTCGACGGCCTCTTCGGCGGTCTCGACATAGCGGAACAGGTCCAGGTCCTCGGGGCTGATCGTGCCGGCCTCGGCCAGGGCGTCCCAGTTGATGATCCGCTCCCAGAAATCGCGGCCGAACAGCAGGAAGGGCACCTGTTCCATCCGCCCGGTCTGGATCAGGGTCAGGCTTTCGAACATCTCGTCCAGCGTTCCGAACCCGCCCGGAAAGATGCAGATCGCCCGCGCCCGCATCAGGAAATGCATCTTGCGGATCGCGAAATAGTGGAAGTTGAAGCACAGATCCGGCGTCACGTATTCGTTCGGCGCCTGTTCATGAGGCAGCACGATGTTCAGCCCGATCGAGGTGCCCCCGGCCTCGGCCGCGCCGCGATTGCCGGCCTCCATAACGCCGGGGCCGCCGCCGGTGCAGATCACGTCCTCCAGCCCGCCATTGCCGACCGAGCGTTCGGTGACCATGCGGGCAAAGCGCCGCGCCTCGTCGTAATATTTCGACAGCTCCGCCAGGGTCTGCGTCTTGGCATCGGCCTTGTTCGCCGGTTCGGGGATCCGCGCCCCGCCGAACAGCACGATGGTGGATTTCACCCCGTGTTCGTTCATCAGCAATTCGGGCTTGAGCAGTTCCAGCTGCAGCCGCACCGGGCGCAGATCGTCCCGGCACAGGAAATCGTAATCGTCATAGGCCAGCTTGTAGGACGGCGCCCGGGTCTGGGGCGTGTCGGGGATCTGGCGGGCGGTGTCGCGGTCCTCGCCGGAATGGCGGAACAGGTGGCGGTGGTCTTCCATTGCAGCGGCTCCGGTTGGTTCGCTTTGGCGCTTTCTGTCAGGGCGGGGGGGCAAAGTCCAACAACCCTGCGCGATTGCCCCGGACGCGCGGGCAGGCTATGCCCCGGCGCAACGGAATGACGGAGGATCCCCCATGTCGAATGCCCAGCTTGAAGCCGCCATCGAAGCCGCGTGGGACACCCGCGACCAGATCACGCCGTCCACCGGCGGCGAAACCCGCGAGGCGATCGAGGACACGCTGAACGCGCTGGACAGCGGTCAGTTGCGCGTTGCCGAGCGGCGGGACAACGGCGACTGGCATGTCAACCAATGGGCCAAGAAGGCGGTGCTGCTGGGGTTCCGGATCAAGGACATGGAACAGCACGACAACGGCCCGCAGGGCGGCGGCTGGTGGGACAAGGTCGACAGCAAGTTCAAGGGCTGGGGCGACAACCAGTGGCGCGCGGCCGGTTTCCGCGCGGTGCCCAATTGCGTCGTCCGCAAGAGCGCCTATATCGCCCCCGGCGTGGTGCTGATGCCGTCCTTCGTCAATCTTGGCGCCTATGTCGACGCGGGCACGATGGTCGACACCTGGGCCACGGTCGGCTCCTGCGCCCAGATCGGCAAGAACGTGCACCTGTCGGGCGGCGTCGGCATCGGCGGCGTGCTGGAACCGATGCAGGCCGGCCCGACGATCATCGAGGACAATTGCTTCATCGGCGCCCGGTCCGAGGTGGTCGAGGGCTGTATCGTCCGGACAGGTTCGGTGCTGGGCATGGGCGTCTTCATCGGCCAGTCCACCAAGATCGTCGACCGCGAAACCGGAGAGGTCATGTATGGCGAGGTGCCGCCCTATTCGGTGGTCGTGGCCGGGTCGATGCCCAGCAAGAACGGGATCAACCTTTATTGCGCCGTGATCGTGAAACGGGTGGACGAACGCACCCGCTCCAAGACCGGCATCAACGAGTTGCTGCGGGACTGATCCGCGGATAGCCCGCGCCCCAGATGCGCGGGCCGTCCTGTTCCAGCGCGTGCTCTTCAAGGCGCGTCATGGTCTCCATGGCGCGCCTTTCGCATCCGTCCGCCTGCACCAGCGCCTTGTGCCAGGCCCGCTGCAGCGATCGCGCCGACCAGGGCAGGGCCGCCCGGGCCGCCCAACGGCGCAACGGCGCGGGCAGCCGATCGAACGCGCGCATCGGATCGACGGCGCGACGGCGGCGCGGCAGGCGGGTCGACAGGTTCCGCATCGGTTCCCGTGCCCTCAGGCGGCGCGGCTGCGCCATTCGGGGAAAGGGTCGGCAAGACCTGCCCAGGCCTGGGGCGTGAACCCGTCGGCCGCGACCAGCGCCGCATTCAGCCGGGCGCAGATCGCCTCTTGGTCCATCCCGGTGCCGATGAACACGATTTCCTGCCGCCGGTCGCCCCAGGGTTCGGCCCAGTGTCGCGCGATCTCCGCCTGTAGCTCGGGATGGGTCGGCAGGCGCTCCTCGGGGACCGAGGCCCACCAGCGCCCCAGCGGCGTGACCGAGGACATCGCCCCGGCAAGGCTGAACTCGACGGCCCAGTCCGGCCGGGTCGCAAGCCAGAAATGCCCCTTGGCGCGGATCACCCCCGGCAAGGCGCCGTTCAGCACTGCGTGGAGCCGCGCCGGATCGAACGGCGCCCGTGCGTGATAGACGAACGAGGCGATGCCGTATTCCTCGTCCTCGGGCGTGTGGTTGGCGAATCCATACAATTCTTTCGCCCACATCGGATGCTGGTGCGCCTTGTCGAAATCGAACAGCCCGGTGTCCAGGATCGCGCTGGCCGGCACTTCGGAACGGGTCGTCTCGATGATCGTCGCATCGGCATTCAGGGCGCGGATGATCCTGCGCGCCGCGTCGGTGCGCTCGGGTCCGGCATCGGCGACCTTGTTCAGGATCACCACATCGGCGAATTCGATCTGTTCCGTCAGCAGGCTGATCAGGCTGCGATCGTCTGCCGCGCCCAGGCTTTCGCCCCGGTCGGCCAGAAAATCGTGGCTGGAGAAATCCGCCAGCAGGTTCACCGCATCTACCACCGTCACCATCGTGTCGAGCCGCGCCACATCCGAGAGGCTTGCCCCGCTTTCGTCGCGGAAATCGAAGGTCGCGGCCACCGGCAGCGGTTCCGAGATGCCGGTGGATTCGATCAGCAGGTAGTCGAACCGCCCCTCCTCGGCCAGGCGCCGCACCTCTTGCAGCAGGTCGTCGCGCAGAGTGCAGCAGATGCAGCCATTCGACATGTCCACCAGCTTTTCATCCGATCGCGACAAATCCGCCGCTTCGCGCACCAGGTCGGCGTCGATGTTCACCTCGGACATGTCGTTGACGATGACCGCGACCCGTCGCCCCTCGCGGTTGTTCAGAACCCGGTTCAGAAGCGTTGTCTTGCCGGCACCAAGAAAGCCGGACAGGACAGTGACGGGAAGGCGGTTCGGCATGGGCGGTCTCGATCATTGCAGGTGGATTGGAGAGCTGCCGAAGATCGTAAGGACGTTATGTTATAACGTCAATGCCTGCTTGACGAACGCCCCGGCGCCGATCAAAGGGAGGGCATGAGTGACACGCCGCCGAAACAGAAAAAGCCTCAGCAGGTCTACACCCTGTTGGTCGAGGTCGGCCGCAAGGCCGGCGACGGTCTGCCCAAGGGCGCCACCGGGGCGGCGCTGATGTGCTATGCCTCTGGCGTCGACGAGGCCGAGGCGGTGCGCGAAACCGTGGCGATCCTGAAACAGGCCGACATGGCGCCGCTGGACGTGACCGGCTACGGCACCGCCGAGGAGCGCGCCGCCCAGGGCCAGAAGGTCGACGCCGAGGAACGCGCCCTGATGGCCCGTGCGCTGGACGAAAACAGCGTGATCGTGGCCCAGATGACACCGTTCTTCGATGACGATGACGATGACGATGACGATGACGATGACGACTCCGACGGCCCGGAGTGATCGCGCGGCGGTCGGCCAGGCGTGGCGCGGCGCGCCCCGGGGCTAGCCCAGGGCCACGGATTGCAGCGTCACCGCCTCGTAGCCCTGCAGCACCGGCAGGGCGAGCCGGGTGTCGCGCGGGCGCAGTTCCGCCGGCATGTCGCGCAGGACCGAAGCCGGCAGGACCGCCGGGTCGGTCAGCACCGCCCGGGCATCGAGGCTTTCGACCGGGGCGCCGTTGACGATCATCACCTCGTGCCGGTCCAGCAGGATCTGGTGCCAGGTCATCAGCGGCGACACCGGCGTGACCGGTTCGGCCGAATGGCGCCCCAGCAGGTGCCGGGCCGCGACCGCGACGCGTTCCTCGCCGAACAGGTATTCGACCTCGCTGCCGGCCAGGGCGACGCGCTGGTCGCCGGTGACGACCAGGTCGCGGGTCAGCCCGTGATAGGGCGCCCGCAGGACCATCGGAGCCAGGCGGCCCCGCGCCGGCAGGCAGACCGACCCCTGCCAGCGGATCTGAGCATCGCCGCCGTCCTGGGTCCGGACGATGTCGCCCGGGCGCAGGGTCTCGATCGGGCGCGGACCGGTCGCGGTTTCGACCAGCGCGCCGGCGGCGATACCGGGCAGCGGGCCGGCGGGTTCGGTCGCGTCGGACAGGGTCATCAACCCGACCGACGGGGCGACGGTGATCCTGTCGGTGCCGCAGGCCATGCGACGGGCGTCTTGCAGGCTCGGCTCCAGCGGGCTGCCGATATGGCTGTGATGCAGGATCCGGCGGTCGGGCAACCAGACGGTCAGCGCGCCGTGCCGGGCCGGTCCGTCCCAGGCATAGGACAGGATGGCGCATTCCGGGCTGTCGGTCAGCCCGGTCGGCACCGCCGCGGCCAGCGTCCGGTCGCCCCGGCGCATCAGCAGGCGCAAGGTGCCGTCGACATCCAGAACCAGGGTCACCCCGGCGGGACGGGGGTCGCGGGTCGCATAGCGCACCAGGTTCTGCGGCACCGCGCCGGGCAGGGCGGTCGCCTCGATCCGCAGGGTGCCCCGGGTCAGAACCGCCCCGGGCGTCGCCGGGTCCGCACTGCGGCGAAACCGCCGTTCGGCCGGGCCGCGGATGCCGATCCAGCCCATCCGCCGCGCCTCAGGCGACCCGGCCGAACAGGGCGCGGGCCTCGTAGCGGCGCAGGGTGCGCCGGGCGGCCGGGCCATAGCCCTGGCCTGTCATCGGGTCCAGTTCGGGGAACAGCTCGGTGATTTCGGCGACGATATCGGCCTCGAACGCCTCGGAGGTCTGCGGACCGGGCAGGAAACTTTCGGTGGCCAGGCCTTCGGACCAGATCACCTGGTGGCGGTCGAACAGCAGATGGACATAGGTCACCTCGCCGCCTTCGACCACGCGCACGGTGCGGTCGTTGACCAGGTCCTTGGCGGCGACCAGCACCTCGGCCTCGCCGAACATCAACTCGGCCAGGGTGTCGCGGACCAGCACCCGGTGCTGTGGCGACAGCAACAGGTCGCGATGCAACCCGAAGGCCCCGGCCCGGATCCGCACCGGGGCAAGCCGGCCGGTGGCGGGCACCGTGCGGCTGCCGATCCAGCGCAGGGGCTGGGGCCCCTCGTCGCGGGTCGACACCAGGTCGCCCGGCCTGAGCTGTTCGACCGGCACCTCGCCGCGCGGCGTGGCGATCAGCGTGCCGGCGACGAAACAGGGGATGGTCTCGACCGTGACGAAACCGACATCGGTTTCCAGAACGTTGCCCGAACCGTCCTCCGAGCTGACCTCGTAGGTGAAGCTGACCGTGTCGTTGTCGGTATCGGTGGTGATGTCGAAGGTGCCGTCGGCATTCAGCATGACGGTCTGGCCGGTGGCCAGGGTGACGCTGTCGCCGGCGCTGACGGCAATGCCGTTGATATGGGTGATCACCAGGGTGGCACCGCCGGTATTGTCGATATCGTTGTCCAGCACGTCGACATTCTTGGTCGTGCCTTCCTGCATCGTCACCGCGTCGTCCAGCGCGACCAGGTCGGTCTGGATGCTGTCCCCGGCGATCAGCAGGTTGCTGTCATACTGGCTGTCGACCACATCGGCGATGCCGACCTTGATCGAGTTCACCTCACCCGCATTGACCGGCATGGTCAGACTCATGGTGACGGTGAATCCGTCCATTTCGGTGTTGTATTGGGACGAGGTGTTGTTGTTGTAGAGGTTGATGTTCTCGTTCTGGTTGACCTCGCCCACGGCGGTCTGGGTCTGGGTGACCGACAGCGGCACATGGGTGCCGTTGACCCAGACGCCGACCATGTCGTTGTAGACCGAGTTGGAATATTCCGGGTATTCGTCCGACGAGAACACGAACTGAATGGTCATGACATCCGCGTCGGGGATGAAATCGACCTCGAGGAACGAGGCATCGTAGGTCTGGGCGCCGGCGACGGCGTTGAAATCGGCATCGCCGTTCGGGCCGCCGGAATTGTAGCTGGTGGACGGCGACACGTTCGATTGCGGGCCGACCCGGGTGAACCAGCTGGCCACGCCGGTCGACAGGATCACGCCGGTGTCGCCGGGTGTGACGCCGGGGCTGATGGTGTCGCCGCCGGAATAGATCGCGCTGGAATAGCTCGACCCGGAATAGGAGGCACCGACCACGGTGACACCATTGCCGAAAATCGCGTTGGCCATCTGAGTGGCCGTGGCGGATGTGTTGTAATTCAGCTCTACGCCTGCAACCATGTCGCTTCGGTCCCGTCATGGGGCAGGCGCAATCGGGCAGGGCACGCCGGGGGCGTGCCGCAGGAAACCTACATCTGGTGGCCGGTTTGTCCGGCCTTGGCCCATCTGGGGGCTGCTCGATCACGGACCTGCCTCGGTCCTTGTTGTTACGGCGACAATAGGGCGGACGCTGGAAATTTCGCAGGCATTTTGGGCGCTTACCCTCGCGACAGCGCGAAAGGTGTCGCAAGGGGGCCACAGCCCGGCCGTTGCGGGACCCCGCGCGCTGGGCTAGGCCAAGGGGGTCCGTGCCCGAGGAGAACCCGATGCCCGACCCCGTCGATCCGGTCGCCCTGACCGCCGCGCTGATCCGCTGCCCTTCGGTCACCCCCCAGGAGGGTGGCGCCCTGGTGCTGCTGGAGGAGCTTCTTTCGGGGGCCGGGTTCGACTGTACCCGGGTCGACCGGAACGGCACGCCGAACCTCTTTGCCCGCTGGGGGGCGAAGGGGGCGAACCGGTCTTTGGGCTTCAATGGCCATACCGACGTGGTGCCGGTGGGCGATGCGGCGGCCTGGACCACCGACCCCTTCGGGGCCGAGATCAAGGGCGGGGTGATGTATGGCCGCGGGGCGACCGACATGAAATCGGGGGTCGCCGCCTTTGCCGCGGCGGCGGTGGATTTCGTGCGCGACACGCCGCCCGATGGCGCCGTGATCCTGACCATCACCGGCGACGAGGAAGGCCCGGGCACCGACGGCACCCTGGCGCTGCTGGACTGGATGGCCGACCAGGGCGAGCGGATGGCCGCCTGCCTGGTGGGCGAACCGACCTGCGTCGAGACCATGGGCGACATGATCAAGATCGGCCGGCGCGGCTCGATGTCGGCCTGGGTCACCGTGACCGGCAAGCAGGGCCATTCGGCCTATCCGCACCGGGCCAGGAATCCCGTGCCGGCCATGGCGCGGCTGATGGACAGGCTGGCGACCCACCGGCTGGACGACGGGACGGATCATTTCGACCCCTCGACGCTCGCCGTGGTCGCGATCGACACCGGCAACCCGGCCACCAACGTGATCCCGGCGCGCTGCACCGGCGCGGTGAACATCCGCTTCAACGACCGGCATACCGGCGCGTCGCTGTCGGATTGGCTGCGGGCCGAGGCGGCGGCGGTGGCCGAAGCCTTCGAAGTGCAGGTGGCGGTCGAGATCAAGGTGTCGGGCGAGGCCTTCCTGACCCCGCCGGGCGCGCTGTCGGCCCTGGTCGCCGGCGCGGTCGCGGCCGAGACCGGGATCGCGCCGGTCCTGTCGACGACCGGCGGCACCTCGGATGCGCGGTTCGTCAAGGATCACTGCCCGGTGGTGGAGTTCGGCCTGGTGGGCCGGACCATGCACCAGGTCGACGAATGCGTGCCGGTCGACCAGATCGCGCGGCTGAAGGCGGTCTATGGCCGCATCCTGCGCGATTACTTCGCCTGAGCCGGCTGTTGCCGCATCGCGTGCCTGCGGCACGCCGGATATCTCGGCGGCTGCGCCGCCTCGGGGATGAGGGGGCCCTGCCCCCTCAAGCTCCCCCGGGGTTTTTCGGACCCGAAGAAACAAGAATGGGTCTGACCTGGGCCCGACCGGCATGCTAGAGGGGCGGCATGGCACATGTTCCTTCCAAGGCGGACATCCTCGACTGGATCGCCGCGAACCCGACGCTCACATCGAAACGCGATATCGCCAAGGCCTTTGGCATCAAGGGCGCGGCGCGGATCGACCTCAAGGCCGTGCTGCGCGAGCTGGAAGACGAGGGCGCGCTGAGCAAGCGCAAGAAAAGCTATCGCGACGCCGACAAGCTGCCCCCGGTGGCGGTGCTGGAGGTGACCGGGCCGGATGACGATGGCGACCTGTTCGCCCGGCCGCTGGAATGGGCGGGCGAGGGGGCGGTGCCGCGGGTGCTGGTTCTGCCGCGGGAAAGCGACCCGGCGTTGGGGGCGGGCGATCGCATCCTGGGCCGGCTGACCGAGGTTCAGGGCGAGGACCACGCCTATACCGCACGGCTGATCCGCCGGATCGGGACAAATCCGCGCCGCATCCTGGGCGTGTTCCGCAAGGGGGCCGAGGGCGGGCGGATCCTGCCGCTGGACAAGGGCGCGGACAAGGAATGGGTCGTCGCCGCCGGCGCCACCGGCGGCGCGAAGGAGGGCGAGCTGGTCGAGGCCGAACAGGCCGGGCCCAAGGGCCGGATGGGCCTGCCGAAGGCACGGGTGATCGCGCGGCTGGGGGATCCGACCCAGCCCCGGGCCGTCAGCCTGATCGCCATCCACCAGCATGGCATTCCCGACGATTTCCCCGATGAGGTGATCGAGGCGGCCGACCGCGCCAGGCCCGCCGGGCTGGGCGGGCGCGCGGATCTGCGCGACCTGCCGCTGATCACCATCGACCCCTGGGATGCGCGCGACCATGACGATGCCTGCTGCGCGATCCCCGATGACGATCCCAAGAACACGGGCGGCTTCCGGCTTTGGGTCGCCATCGCCGATGTGGCCCATTACGTGCGCCCGGGTTCGGCGCTGGACCGCGAGGCGCGCAAACGCGGCAATTCCACCTATTTCCCCGACCGGGTCGTGCCGATGCTGCCGGACCGGTTGTCGGGTGACTTGTGCAGCCTGCATGAAGGCGTCCCGCGGGCCTGTATCGCGGTCGAGATGCAGGTGGCGCCATCGGGCGAGAAACTGTCGCACCGCTTCCTGCGCGGGCTGATGAAATCCCCCGCCTCGCTGAACTACCAGGAGGTCCAGGCCGGTATGGACGGCGCGCCGAACGACAAGGTCGCGCCCCTGATGGAGGCGGTGATCCGGCCGCTTTTCGCCTGTCACGCGGCGCTGAAAAAGGCCCGCGCCGCGCGCCAGCCGCTGGACCTCGACCTGCCCGAACGCGAGATCGTTCTGGGCGAGGACGGCAAGGTCAGTTCGGTCGAGTTCAAGGAGCGGCTCGATGCCCACCGGCTGATCGAGGAATTCATGATTCTGGCCAATGTCGCCGCCGCCGAGACCCTGATCGCCAAGCGCACCCCGCTGCTGTTCCGGGTGCACGAGGAACCCAGCCCCGAAAAGCTGGACGCCCTGCGCGACATCGCCTCGGCCGCCGGGATGGTGCTGGCCAAGGGGCAGGTGCTGCGGACCCATCACCTGAACCGGCTGCTGGAACAGGCCGAGGGGACCGACCATGACGAGCTGATCAACATGGCCACGCTGCGGTCGATGACCCAGGCCTATTACAACCCCGAGAATTTCGGCCATTTCGGGCTGGCGCTGGCGAATTACGCGCATTTCACCTCGCCGATCCGGCGCTATTCGGACCTGATCGTGCACCGGGCGCTGATTTCGGCCCATCGCTGGGGCGACGATGGCCTGAGCCCGCAGGATATCGAGCGGATGGAGGACACCGCCCAGCACATCAGTGACACCGAGCGGCGCTCGATGCTGGCCGAACGCGACACCACCGACCGCTACCTGGCGGCCTTCATGAGCGACCGGATCGGGGCGGAGCTGACCGGCCGGATCAGCGGGATCGCCAGGTTCGGCGTCTTCGTGAAGCTGGATGAAACCGGGGCCGACGCGATGATCCCGATGCGCAACCTGGGCGCGGAATACTACCATTACGACGCGGACAGCCAGACGCTGATGGGGGCCGATACCGGGCAGGTGATCGCGCTGGGTCAGCGCGCAAGGGTGAAACTGGTCGAGGCCGCGCCGGTCACCGGCGGGCTGATCGTCGACATGCTGGAACTGGACGGCCAGGGCATGGCTCGCGGCCCGCGCCGGCCCGGCGGCAGGCC
This sequence comes from Rhodobacteraceae bacterium HLUCCA08, assembly GCA_001314655.1. GTDB lineage: Bacteria > Pseudomonadota > Alphaproteobacteria > Rhodobacterales > Rhodobacteraceae > Salibaculum. The sequence goes on from LJSF01000003.1 coordinate 85,128, forward strand.
CGGCAAGCGCGGGGCCGGTCCGCCGAAACGCAAGGCCGCCAAGGGGCGCAAGAAGGCGGCCAAGACCGCGCGCAAGGTCAAGCGGACGCGGCGCTAGCGGGAAACCGCCGCGCGGCGCCGGATGCAGTTCCGGGACCGTGGCAATTGCGCTAGCCTGCCGACAGGTTTGGCCGGATGGGTGCGTGACATGGTTTTGAAAAGATTGGTTTTTCTGTCTGCGCTGGCGGCGGCGCCAGCCCCGGCCCAACCGCTGGCGCCGGACGCGTCGCACCGGCCGCAGGCGCGTGACCCGGACCTGCTGATCGCGCAGGGCACCGCGAACGCGGCCTTCGACCGCTGGATCGAGGGGTTCCGCGCCCGCGCCCTGGCGCGCGGAATAGAGCCGGCCCTCTTCGACGCGGCCTTCGCCGGTATCCGCTACAATGCCGACGTGATCGCGCGCGACCGCAACCAGGCGGAATTCAGCAAGGCGCTGTGGGAGTATCTGGATACCGCCGTCTCGGATATCCGGGTTAGCAACGGGCGCGATGCCTTTGCCCGCCATGCCGAGCTTCTGGCCCGGATCGAGGCGGACCACGGCGTCGAGGCCGAAATCGTCACCGCGATCTGGGGGCTGGAAAGCGCCTATGGCGCGGTGCGCGGCGATACCCACGTGGTCGAGGCGATGGCGACCCTGGCCCATGACGGACGGCGGCGGGATTTCTTCGAAGGCCAGCTGATGGCCGCCCTGCGGATCCTGCAGGCCGGCGACGTGACCCCGCGCGACATGACGGGCTCCTGGGCCGGGGCGATGGGCCATACCCAGTTCATCCCGACCAGCTACCTGGATTACGCGGTCGACGGCGACGGCGACGGGCGGCGCGACATCTGGGGCGACGATCCGGCCGATGCGCTGGCCTCGACCGCGCATTACCTGGCGCGCCACGGCTGGCAGGCGGGTCAGCCCTGGGGGATCGAGGTGACGCTGCCCGAGGGGTTCGACTACACCCTGGCGAACCGGCGGATCACCCGGGCGCCCTCGGACTGGGCCGAAATCGGCATCCTCGGGCTGGATGGCCAGCCGGTGCCCGATCATGGCCGCGCCGCGATCCTGCTGCCGGCGGGGCATCGCGGCGCGGCCTTCATGATCTTCGACAATTTCGCGGTGCTGGAGCATTACAACACCGCCGACAGCTATGTGATCGCCGTGGGCCACCTGGCCGACCGGATCGCCGGGGCCGGGCCCTTCGCCGCCGACTGGCCGCGCGAGGACCGCGCCCTGACCTTTGTCGAACGCCAGGAGCTGCAACGCCTGCTGCGCGACGCCGGGTTCGATCCGCAAGGCGTGGACGGCCGCATCGGGCCGCTGACCATCGACGCGATCCGGGCCTATCAGCTTGACCGGGGGCTGGTACCGGACGGCTATGCCTCGGTCCGGCTGCTGGAGCGTCTGCGCTGAGCCGACACGCCGCGACCCGGTGGAGCGTCGCTCAACCCGTGGTGTCCGGCGGCGCCAGGCGCAGCATCAGATAGGTGTTGTTGGCTGCAAAGACCTGCGCGTTGCGGGTCTGTTCCATCAGCCGCTGATGCAGCCGCGCCCGCTTGCGGTCATTGGCGAACAGCCGCAGCAGCCGGTGCAGCAGCCAGCGCATCCGCGGCTTCTTGGCCTGCAGTTCCCGGTCCACGCGGGTCAACCCATGGCCGACCACGTTGAACAGCCCCTGTTCCACGTCGACCGAGGGGGCGACGGCCGTGGTGATGTCCTCTTCGCGCTCGACCGTCAGGCCCAGGCTGTCGATCGTGTCGCGGAACCGGGCGATCGCATGCCCGCCGCCGGTCACGGACTTGATCGGCTGGCCTTCGAACGCCTCGGAGCGAAAGCAGTCCGCGATCACGATCCGCCCGCCCGGCGCCAGCAATGCCAGGCATTTCGGCAGGCTGTCGGCCATCGGGATATACTGGAAACTTTCCGAAAACAGGCAGATGTCGAAGGACGCGTCGGGCGCGGCGAAATCCTGAAACACCATTTCATGGACCGTCGCACCCGGCGCATTCTCGCGGCAGCGCCCGGCCAGAAAGGCCGAGGGGATCACGATCTCGACCTCGTAGCCCAGGGCCAGCAGCTTGCGGGCGGTTTCGCCGGCCCCGCCGCCGATATCCAGGATCCGCGCCGGCGGTGGCGGCAGGAACCCGAACAGCCGGTCCGTATAGGCGACCTGGGCCGGGCCGACATTGGCGGCGCAGACCGTCAGCCCGGTCCAGTCGCCGTAATGCAGGTTCTCGGCCCCGGTCAGCCAATGGGCGAAGCTCAGGCCGATATCGAGGCCGATCGAACGGGTATCCAGCTTTCCTGCCATGGCCCGTCTGCTACCGCGCCGCCGGGCGCAGGAAAAGCCCCATTCGCTACCGCGCGGCGCAGGCCGGATCGGCGGCACAGGCGGCGAGCGCGTCGAGGAAGGCCGGCTCGACGCGGCTGGGCAAGGCCGCGCAGGGGTCCGAGCGCAGGATCATGCCGCCCTGAGGCCCGGGTTCCAGCACGCTCAGCAACGCGACCCCCGGCACGGCATAGCCGCAATCGCCGTTGATGCACGCGCCGGTGATCGTGACTTCGGTGCTGTGGTCCTGCCAGGCGCCGTCGACCAGGATCCGCCCGGCGAAGACCACGCCGGGGATGGCATAGCTGTCCATTTCGGACCCAAGCTGCGGCCGGTCATACAGCAGCACGCCATGGGCGGCGACGGCGCCCTCGGGCAGGGTCCGGACCACACCTTCGGGGCCGAGCTGTTCGAACAGGCAACTCAGCGCCGCCGCCGGCGCGGCGGTCAGCGTCAGACCAAGGGCAGCCAGAACGTGTTTCACAAGCGATCACCCAATTCCGCGAAGGCGGCCTCGTAGACGCCGCGCTTGAATGGGACGATCGCCGCGACCAGATCCTTGGGCGTCATCCAGCGAAAGGCCGAGAATTCGGGGTGATCGGTGTCCAGGCGGATATCGGCATCGCTGCCCAGGAACCGCATCAGCACCCATTTCTGATCCTGCCCGCGCCAGCGGCCGCGCCAGACCTTGCCGATCAGATCCTCGGGCAGGTCATAGCGCAGCCAGCCGGCGGTTTCCGCCTCCACCTGCACCAGGTCGGGGCCGATCCCGGTCTCTTCGGCCAGTTCGCGCAGGGCGGCCTCGGTCACGGTTTCGCCGGCGTCGATGCCACCCTGGGGCATCTGCCAGGCGGCGCCGTCCATGTCGTTGCGCTGGGCGGCGAACACCCGGCCCCGCCCATCCGTCAGCATGACGCCGACGCAGGGGCGATAGGGCAGGGCGGCCGTCCGGTCGGGCGTCATGCCCTTGCCCTAGCGATTGCCCAGGGTGTCGAGGCCGCGCAGGATGTCGATGGCATAGGCCAGCTGGTAATCCTGTTCGCGCAGGGCGGCGGTTTCCTCGGCCCGCAGGCGGTCGGCCTCGATCTGCTGGCGTTCGTCATCGCTCAGCTGGTCGTTGCCCAGGGCGCCGCGCAAGTCGGCCTCGGATCCGAAGACCGGCGGCATCGCGTCGTCTTCCTCCTCCGAGACCGGCTCGGGCATCGGCTGTTCGACAAAGATGTCGGGCGAAATGCCCAGCGACTGGATCGACCGGCCCGACGGCGTGTAATAGCGCGCCGTGGTCAGCCGCATCGCCGCGTCGCCGCGCAGCGGGGTCACGGTCTGGACCGATCCCTTGCCGAAACTCTGCGTGCCGATGATGATCGCGCGGTCGTGGTCCTGCAGCGCACCGGCCACGATTTCCGAGGCCGAGGCCGAGCCGCCGTTGATCAGCACCACGATCGGCTTGCCGTCGGCCATGTCGCCCTCGCGGGCGTTCCAGCGCTGTCCATCGGCGAGGGTGCGGCCGCGGGTCGACACGATCTCGCCGGCATCGAGGAAGGCATCGCTGACGGCGATCGCCTGGTTCAGCAGCCCGCCGGGATTGTTGCGCAGGTCGATGACGAAGCCGTTGACGTTGTCCATGCCGCCGGCGGCCTCGACCTGTTCGGCCATCTGTTCCTCGAGGCTGGGGAAGGTCTGGTCCGAAAAGGTGGTGATCCGCAGCACGACGGTTTCACCCTCGACCCGGCTGCGCACGGCGGTCAGGCGGATCGTGTCGCGGATGATGGTCACGTCGAACGGGTTCTCGACCCCTTCGCGCACGACCGTAATGACGATTTCCGACCCGACCGGCCCGCGCATCAGTTCCACCGCCTCGTCCAGGGTCAGGCCCAGCAGGGTGTCGCCATCGACGGCGGTGATGAAATCCCCGGCCATGATCCCGGCCGCGGCGGCGGGGGTTTCGTCGATCGGAGAGACGACCTTGACGAAGCCCTCCTCCTGCGTGACCTCGATGCCCAGGCCGCCGAATTCGCCGCGGGTCTGTTCGCGCATGTCGGCGGCGTCGTCGGGCGACAGGTAGCTGCTGTGCGGGTCGAGCGACGACAGCATCCCGTCGATCGCCGCCTCGATCAGGTCGGCCTCGTCGACCTCCTCGACATATTCGTTGCGGATCCGCTCGAAAATGTCACCGAACAGGTCCAGCTGTTCATAGACGCTGGCATTGTTCAGCGACTCCTGGGCGACCAGGGGGCCGGCGATCTGGGTGGTGGCCACGGCCCCAAGCAGAATGCCGCCCCCGGCGGCCATCGCGAAATTCTTCATCTTGTCCATCCTACCTCAATCCAGCGCGAACCACTCCGCGGGGTTTACGGGAGTTTGCCCCTCCCGCACCTCAAGATAAAGGGTCTCGGTCAGAGAACCCCTGTGCAGACCCGTTGATTCGCTCAAAATGTCTTGAGCGGCCGGGGTCTCGCCGCCCATAAGCCCCAGCGCGGCGCCCCGGGGCAGGACCTGTCCGGCCTCACCGAAGGCCTCGGCCAGGCCGGACAGGACCCATAGCACATCCGGCGCCGGTTCCAGAATCAGCACCGTGCCGTAATCCAGCAGCGGCCCGTTGTAACGCACCGTCACCGCCACCGGCGCGGTCAGCAGCGCGCGCGGGCGGGTTCCGACCAGAATGCCCGGCCGGGCGATTCCGGCGGCGTCGGTCTGGTCGAAACGGCGCAGCACGGCGCCCTGCACCGGCAAGGCCAGGCCGCCCTTCAGCCCTGTCGCATCCGGGGACGGCACGTCGTCGTGGGTCTGCTGGATCTCGGCCAGGCCACTGGCGAAGGCATCGAGCGTTTCGGTCGAGGCGATGATCAGCGAGGTCTGCAACGGGTCTTCGGTAAAGCGGCGCGGCAGGTCGGTCCGATCGGCGATCGCCGCCGACAGCTCGGCCCGGGCGCGGCTGGCGCCCTCCAGCCCGTCCTGCAGCGTCTGCAACGCGCCTTCCTGGATCGCCTGCAGAACCTGCAATTCCTCCAGCTGGGCGCGGAGGGTGTCGACCTCGACCTGCAGCGCCGGCGTGACCTCGGCCAGGATCATCCCCGAGCGCGCGGTGCCGGTCGGCCCCGACGGATGCAGCATCAGCAGCGGCGCCGGCACCCGGTCCATGGTCTGCAACACGCCCAGAAGCCGCGCGACCTCGTCCGCGCGCGCGTCCAGGTCGGCCTGCAGGCTGCGTTCCCGGATCGCCGCCTGGCGCAGCCCGTCGCGCAGGGCGGCCAGCCCGTCCTCGTAGGCGGCGACCACTTCGGTCAGGGCGCTGACCCTGTCGCGGGCGCCCGGCGCCGCCTCGAGCCCCGCCGTCGCCGCCACCAGCCGCTCGGCCGCCGCCTGCGCCGCCGCGGCGGGCCCCTCGGCGACGGCCGGCGTGGCCAACAGGGCGCAGGTCAGGGCAAATGCGCGGATCATTCGTCGATCAGGCTCCGCCCGGTCATCTCGGGCGGCGGCGCCAGCCCCATCAGATCCAGCAGGGTCGGCGCCAGGTCGGCCAGCCGGCCGTCATGCATCCGCGCGCCCGCCGGCCCGCCGACCAGCGCCACATGGACCGGGTTGAGCGTATGCGAGGTATGCGGCCCGCCGGTGTCGGGGTCCACCATCGTCTCGCAATTGCCGTGATCGGCGGTCACGACCATGGCGCCGCCGACCTCGCCCAGCGCGGCGACGACGCGGGCCAGGCTCCGGTCCACCGCCGCGCAGGCCTTGATCGCGGCGTCCAGATCGCCGGTATGGCCGACCATGTCCGGATTGGCGTAATTGCAGACGATCAGGTCATAGCGATCCCGGATCGCGCCGACGAAGGCGTCGGTCACCTCGGCGGCGGACATCTCGGGCTGCAGATCGTAGGTGGCGACCTTGGGCGACGGGGCCAGGTAACGGTCCTCGCCCTGTTCGGGCACCTCTTTGCCGCCGTTCAGGAAGAAGGTGACATGGGGGTATTTCTCGGTCTCGGCGACCCGGAACTGGCGCAGGCCATGGGCGGCGACCCAGGCGCCGATCGTGTTCTTCACCACCTGCTTGGGATAACAGGTGGTCATGAAGCCGTCATGCGCCTGCGAATAATCGACCATGCCCAGCAGCCCGGCCAGGGCGGGGCGGCCCGTGACATCGAAACCGTCGAAATCGGGATCGCCGATCGCGGACAGGATTTCCCGCGCCCGGTCGGCCCGGAAATTGAGGCAGAAAAAGCCGTCGCCATCGCGCATCCCGGGATAATCGCCGATCACCGTGGCGGGCAGGAATTCGTCGGTGACATCCCCGGCATAATTGTCGCGGGCGACCTGGGCGGCATCATCCGCCCTCTCTCCCTCGGCGCTGACCATGGCGCGCCAGGCCGTCTCGACCCGTTCCCAGCGCTTGTCCCGGTCCATCGCGTAATAGCGCCCGATCACCGTGCCGATCCGCGCGCCCCCGGGCAGCTTGCCCTGCAAGTCGGCGATGAACCCGGCGCCCGAACGCGGCGCCACGTCGCGCCCATCGGTGATCGCGTGGATCACCACCGGCACGTCCCGGTCGCGCAGGGCCCTGGCCGCGGCGGCGATGTGATCGAGATGGCCATGGACGCCGCCGTCCGAGACCACGCCCATCAGATGCGCGGTGCCCCCCGACGCTGTCAGCGCCCCGGCGAAATCCACCAGGGCGGCATTGTCGAAGAACGACCCGTCCTCGATCGCCAGTTCGATCTGGCCCAGGTCCATCGCCACCACCCGGCCGGCGCCGATATTCATGTGGCCGACCTCGGAATTGCCCATCTGGCCGCTGGGAAGGCCGACATCGGGGCCATGGGTGACCAGCTGCGCATGAGGGCAGGTGGCCAGGATCCGGTCGAAGGTCGGGGTGTCGGCCAGCAGGGGGGCATTCGCCTCGGGCGCATCGCGCTTGCCCCAACCATCGAGGATACACAGAACGACGGGTTTCGGCGTGGTCATCTTCGGCCTCCTGCTACTGCGGGTGTTGATAGACCCGGTCCGGACAAAGGGAAACCGGTCGATCCCGGGGCGGGCACCAAAATTACGTAATTTTGGTGCGCGTCAGGCCCGGTGATAGGGCGTGCCGGCCAGGATCGACGCCGCGCGATACAGCTGTTCGGCCAGCATCACCCGGACCAGCATGTGCGGCCAGACCATCCGGCCCAGGCTCACGGTCGCCTCTGCTCGTGCGCGCAGGTCGGGCGCGATCCCGTCCGCGCCGCCGATGACAAAGGCCACCTCGGCCCGTCCGTCATCGCGCCAGCCTGCGATCAGCGCTGCGAAATCGGGCGAGGACAGTGCCGGGCCCCGCTCGTCCAGGCAGCAGATCACCGCGCCCGCCGGCACGGCCTTGTCCAGAAGCGCGGCCTCGGCCGCCATGCCGCCACCCTTGCCGTCGACCTCGCGCACCGTGACCGGACCAAGGCCAAGCCCCCGTCCGGTGCGGTCGAAACGCTCCAGGTAATCGTCCGCCAACGCCTTTTCCGGCCCGGCCCGCAGCCGGCCCACGGCACAGATCGCAACCCGCATCAGCGGGCGTCGGCCCGGCCCTCGGGCGTCAGCCACATCTTCTCGAGCTGGTAGAACTCGCGCACTTCGGGCCGGAAGACATGGACGATCACGTCGCCCGTGTCGATCAGCACCCAATCGCCGGTGTCCTTGCCCTCGACCTTGGCCGAAATGCCGTGATCGGCTTTCAGCCGCTCGGTCAGCTTTTCCGCGATCGCGGTGACCTGGCGGGTCGACCGCCCCGAGGCGATGACCATGTAATCGCCGATCTCGGACTTGCCGCGCAGGTCGATTTGCACGACGTCTTCGGCCTTGTCATCGGAAAGGGAGGTCAAGATCGCGCCCAGCAGGGTTTCGGGCGTCGGGCGGGTCGCAGCGGTCATCACGCCGGTCCCGGGTTCCGCGGCATTCGCCGCCGATGAGGAAAGAGACAGTTCATCGTCCTCCTGATACGCGCCGCCTGGCCCCGGCGCTGGGTCTGGGTCCAACCTAACCGCGCCGGGACGACATTTCAATGAAGCCGCGCGCGACCCGCCGGGCCAGCGGATACTGGCGGCCAGCCTGTCCTCGGACGACCTGGCGCTGTTGCTGGCCGCCGGGGTTCTGGCGGTGATCGGCCTGGCGATGGAAGACGCCGCCCGCGCGGCCGAGGAAAACCGGGGCTTTGTCTGATGCGGATCGTCGTGCGGCTGGATGTGATGATGGCCCGGCGCAAGATGCGCGGGCGGGAGCAGGCCGAACAGGTGGGCATTACCGAACAGACCCCGCGCCTGCTGACATCCGGCAAGGTCAAGGGCGTGCGCTTCGAAACCCTGGCGGTGATCTGCGCCGCTCTGGACGGCCAGCCGGGCGACCTGCTCGAGGCGGCTGCGGACGACTGATCTTGCGGGCGGCGCGGCCCTGCGGCAGTGTCGCCCGGTCCAATGCCCGGAGGCCCCATGAGCGACCAGACCCGCGCCGCCCGCTTGCTGCACCTGCGCGCCGAGACCCTGCAGAAGGGCGATCCGGTCGCCCTGCCGCTTACCCTGGCCTCGATGTATCACCTGCCGGGCGATCCCGCCGGCGTGCCCGGCTACGGCCGCATGGACAATGCCACGGTCGAGGCGCTGGAACATGCGCTGGCCCTGCTCGAGGACGCCCCCTGCCTGGCCTTTCCGTCGGGCATGGCGGCGATCTCGGCGGCTCTCTTCGCCACGCTCAAGGCGGGCGACCGGCTGCTGATCCCCTCCGATGGCTATTACACCACACGCCTGCTGGCCGACCGGTTCCTGGCCAGGCTGGGCGTGACGGTCGACACGCGCCCCACGGCCAGCTTCGCCGAGGGCGGCCTTGCCGGCTATGCGGTGGTGTTCCTCGAAACCCCGTCCAATCCGGGGCTGGACCTGTGCGACCTGTCCGCGATCTGTGCCGAGATCCGCGCGGCGGGCGGGGTCAGCATCGTCGACAACACCACCATGACGCCCTTCGGCCAGCGCCCGCTGGACCTGGGCGCCGATATCGTCGTCGCCTCCGACACCAAGGCGCCGAACGGCCATTCCGACGCGCTGATGGGCCATGTCGCCACCCGCGACGACAACCTGCTGGAGGAGCTGCGCGCCTGGCGCAAGCTGGGCGGCGGCATCCCCGGCCCGTTCGAGGCCTGGCTGACCCATCGCGGGCTGGAAACGCTCGAATTGCGGTTCGCCCGGATGTGCGACAGCGCCGAGGCGCTCGCCCCGCGCCTGGCCGACCATCCCAGGGTGGCAAGGCTGCGCTATCCCGGCCTGCCCGGCGATCCGGCGCACAACCTGGCCCGCCGCCAGATGGCCCGGCCCGGCCTGCTCATCGGGCTGGAGCTGGACAGCGCCGAGACGGCCGAACGGTTCATCGACACCTGCCCCCTGCTGCAACCGGCGACCTCCTTTGGCGGGGTGCACAGCAGCGCCGAACGCCGCGCCCGCTGGGGCGATGCGGTGGCGCCGGGCTTTGTCCGCCTGTCGGTCGGGATCGAGCCGGTCGAACCGCTGTGGGCGGCCCTCAAGGAAAGTCTCGACGCGCTTTAGGCATCGTGCGGCCCCGCCCCCACCCGGCCCGTTCCGGCCGCGCCCTAGTCCGGCGCCGAGCGTTCCGACCGCAGGGTCGATCCTTCCAGCATCTTGACCTCGCGCTGCGGGAACGGGATCGAAATCCCGTGTTCCTGGAACGCGTCCCACAGCGCCAGATAGACATTGCCGCGGATGTTGGTCAGCCCGCCGGCCGGGTCGTCGATCCAGAACCGCAGGATGTAATCGACCGAACTGTCGCCGAAACCGACGATATGGCAGACCGGCGGGCGAAAGTTCAGCACCCGATCGACCGATTGCGCCGCGTCGATGGCGATCCTGCGCACCTTGTGCGGGTCGTCCGCATAGGCGGTGCCGAAATAGATATCGAGCCGGACAAAGGCGTTGGAATGGGACCAGTTGACCACCTGGGTGGTGATCAGGTCCTCGTTCGGGATCAGGTATTCGCGCCCGTCCCGCGTGGTGATCGACACATAGCGCGCCCCCAGCGCGTTGATCCAGCCGAAGGTTTCGCCGACGGAGATCACGTCGCCGGGCTTGACCGACTTGTCCAGCAGGATGATCACGCCCGACACCAGGTTCGACACCACCTTCTGCAACCCGAACCCGATGCCCACGCCGATCGCGCCGGACAGCACCGCCAGCCCGGTCAGATCGACCCCCACCAACCGCAGCCCGGCAAAGAAGGCCAGCGAATAGACCGCGATCTGCAGCGCCTTGACCGCCAGTTCCCGCATCGACGGGCTCAGATCCTCGTTCGCGCGGATCCGGCTGGCCGAGCCGCGGGCCAGCAGCCGTGCCACATAGATGAACAGCCCCAGCACGGCGATGGCGCGGATCAGCAGCCACAGGCTGAGCCGCGTGTCGCCCATCTCGAGCGCCGCGGAATCGAGCAGCCGCACCGCCTCGTCCGTCAGCCCGAGGATGTTCAGCGTGACCCAGGCCCAGGCGCCCCAGCGCACGATGCCGCGCAGCAGCCCGTTGCCGATGACCCGCGTGGCCAGGATCACGAACAGCCAGGCGGTGGCCAGGTTGGCGATGACCGCCAGCAAGTGGGTCCGCGACGGCCAGGTGATTTCGCGCATCACCGCGATGACGATCCAGATCAGCACCACGAAGACGATCCCGCGCATCCGCTTGTGCACGGTCAGCAACGCCCGAAACCGCCATTTCGGCCAGCCTTCGCGCGAGCGCATCCATTCGTGCAGCCGCGGCCGGATGATGGCGGCAAGGATCCAGGCCACGGCCAGGATCGCGATGGCGATCCCCACCTGATAGGCGTTCCAGGGCCGCAGCAGGCTTTGCAGGAAATCCGTGGCCTGGCCGATCAGGCCCTGGCCGATCTCGACCGCCTCGTCGGCCAGGTTGGGGGCGTCATCCGGTTCCATTGCCCGTCACTCTGGCCGAGGTCCGCGCCCGCGTCCAGCGGCGTCGGGCACGGGACAATCCGGCCGACCAGAGCATCGGTCACGCGGCGCCGTCCGGTTCGAACCGGCGCGGTCGGGGCCTGTCCGCATCGGTCCCGGTCCCGGGCCAGCGTGCACCCGGCACCGTGCGGCCCGCGCGCCTTTCCCTTGCGAGGCGCCGGTCCGGGGTGTATCTGCCACAGGATGAAACGGGTTTTCGACATGGACGACCGCGCCCGCCTGCCCTGGCGGTTCTTCGGCGCCACGCTGACGGTCCTGGCGCGCCTATAGGGTGGCGTCCCGTCCCCTTTTCCCCTGACATCCATGACCCCAGAGGACCCCATGTCCGGCAAGACACTCTATGACAAGATCTGGGAGGCCCACCTCGCCCACGAGGCCGAGGACGGCACCTGCCTTCTGTATATCGACCGCCACCTGGTGCACGAGGTGACCAGCCCCCAGGCCTTCGAAGGCCTGCGCATGGCCGGCCGCACCGTCCGCGCGCCCGAGAAAACCATCGCCGTGCCCGATCACAACGTGCCCACCACCCCGGGCCGCGAAAACCCCGACCAGATGCCCGAGGACAGCCGAATCCAGGTCGCCGCGCTGGATACCAATGCGCGCGATTTCGGCATCCACTACTACCCGGTAAGCGACATCCGCCAGGGCATCGTCCATATCGTCGGCCCCGAACAGGGCTGGACCCTGCCGGGGATGACGGTCGTGTGCGGGGATTCGCATACGGCCACCCATGGCGCCTTCGGCGCGCTGGCCCATGGCATCGGCACCTCCGAGGTCGAACACGTCCTGGCCACCCAGACGCTGATCCAGAAGAAATCCAAGAACATGAAGGTCGAGATCACCGGCAAGCTGCGCCCCGGTGTGACCGCCAAGGACATCACCCTGTCGGTGATCGGCGCGACCGGCACCGCCGGCGGCACCGGCTATGTCATCGAATATTGCGGCGAGGCGATCCGCGACCTGTCGATGGAAGGCCGGATGACCGTCTGCAACATGGCGATCGAGGGCGGTGCCCGCGCCGGCCTGATCGCGCCGGACGAAAAGACCTTCGACTACGTCATGGGCCGCCCCCACGCGCCCAAGGGCGCGCAATGGGAGGCCGCGCTGGCCTGGTGGAAGACGCTCTATTCCGACGATGACGCGCAGTGGGACAAGGTCGTCACCATCGCCGGCGAGGATATCGCCCCGGTCGTGACCTGGGGCACCTCGCCCGAGGACGTGCTGCCGATCACCGCGACCGTGCCCGCCCCCGAGGATTTCAAGGGCGGCAAGGTCGAGGCTGCGCGCCGGTCGCTCGATTACATGGGGCTGACCCCGGGCCAGAAACTGTCGGATATCGAGATCGACACGGTCTTCATCGGGTCCTGCACCAATGGCCGGATCGAGGATCTGCGCGCCGCGGCCGAAATCCTCAAGGGCAAGACGATCAAGGTCAAGCGCGCCATGGTCGTGCCGGGATCGGGGCTTGTCCGCGCCCAGGCCGAGGAAGAGGGGCTGGCAGAGATCTTTCAGCAGGCCGGGTTCGAATGGCGCATGGCCGGCTGTTCCATGTGCCTTGCGATGAATCCCGATCAATTGTCCGAGGGCGAGCGCTGCGCCTCGACCAGCAACCGCAACTTCGAGGGTCGCCAGGGCTACAAGGGGCGCACGCATCTTGTCAGCCCGGCCATGGCGGCGGCGGCAGCGGTCACCGGCAAGCTGACCGATGTGCGGGAAATGATGTAAGGCGCGCGCTCATCAAGGCCGTCGCCCTGTCTTCGCGAAGACGAGGCGAAGGCTCGGATGAGCGGCCCCGAAAAGGATACGACAATGGAAAAGTTCTCCACCCTCACCGGGATCGCGGCACCCTTGCCGCTGGTCAATATCGACACCGACATGATCATCCCCAAGCAGTTCCTCAAGACGATCAAGCGCTCGGGCCTGGGCGTGAACCTGTTCGACGAGATGCGCTATGACCGGCAGGGCAACGAGATCGCCGATTTCGTGCTCAACCAGCCCGCCTATCGTGAGGCGAGCATCCTGGTGGCAGGGGACAATTTCGGCTGCGGTTCCAGCCGCGAACATGCGCCCTGGGCGCTGCTCGATTTCGGCATCCGCTGCGTGATCTCGACCAGTTTCGCCGACATCTTCTACAACAATTGCTTCAAGAACGGCATCCTGCCGGTCGTCCTGCCGCAGGACGATGTCGCCAAGCTGATGGATGACGCCGAACGCGGCGCCAACGCGACCCTGACGGTCGACCTGGAAAGCCAGACCATCACCGGCCCCGACGGCGGCACGATCGCCTTCGAGGTCGACCCCTGGCGCAAGCATTGCCTGCTCAACGGGCTCGACGATATCGGGCTGACCCTGGAAAAGGCCGCGTCGATCGACGCCTTCGAGGCCCGCGCCGCGGCCGAACGCCCCTGGGTCTGATCGAAATCGGCGCATCTGCCTGATTGCGCGGCATTCGACTGAAATGCCGCGCAGATCGCGCCCGGCCATCCCGGCAATATTTCGCGGGAATAACCAAGGCTTGTCCCATATGTAGTGGATGCCTTGGTTCGGCCTTTGGATGGTTGCAAACCCGCACCACTCTTGCCCCAAAAGCGCCCTGATCCTTGGGCTAATCTCGGACCTGCACTTGCAGCACAATCGGGATCTGGGCAACATTATGGCAAAGTTGAGGCAGCTTGCCACAAACTGGCGAGTTCAGACTGGGACAAGGCGCCGGCATCGTATCGGCTCCGACCGGATTGAGGATAACGGGGCAGTGATTTCCCGAATGTTCAGCGCACTTGTGCGCGCAATGCTTGTCGTGCTGATGATCGCGACTCCGTCGATCCTGTTGCCCGGCACCACCGCCGACACGGCGCAGATCGTCGCGCTGCTCGGCATCGCCGCGGCACTGTTCACCTTCATCGAATACAATTCGACCTATCCCAGCCTGGTGGAGTTCCGCCAGGCCCCGCCCTTCAACCGCCTGCGGTTCCTCGGCCTGTTCGCGACGGTCTTTGCCCTGACCCTGATCGCCAAGGGCGTGCATGAGCCGACCACGCTGACCCGCCTGTTCGAGGCCATGGGCACCCGGATCGCCGAGGTGATGGATTTCCCCTATTCGCCGGTCCGCCTGATGGTGCTGATGCTGCCGCCCGAGGCGACCCATGATCTGGCCGCTTCGGTGCGCACGGCGGCCGGGCTCAGCTATCTTGTGTCGCTTCTGGCGCTGGGCGCCTTCGTGCTGATCCTGCGCATGACCGGATGGCCGACCCGGCACGGCAGTTTCAATGTCTGGGTGAACCTGCCCACCTTCGACCCCACCGCCGGTGGCGACGTGGTCGAACGGCTGGACCGGGACGCCTCGATCAACCTGATCCTCGGCTTTCTGCTGCCGTTCATCATCCCGGCGGTTGTGAAACTCGCCTCGGACCTGTTCAATCCGATCAGTCTGCAGGATCCGCAGACGCTGATCTGGACGATGGCAGCATGGGCCTTCCTTCCCGCAAGCATGATCATGCGCGGCATCGCGATGAACCGGGTCGCGCGGATGATCTGCAAGCAGCGCCGCCGCGCCGCAGCCGCCCGCGCCGAGGCCGGCAAGGACCCGCTGCCCGCCTGATCGCGGGTCTGGCCATGGCTCTGGTCCTGGCCGTGCCGGGCCGGGCCGAGACCCTGCGCATCGCGGTCTTCGCCGCGCCGTTGTCGCGCGATGGGCCGGGCCTGTTGCTGCGCGATATCCTGCGGGCAGAGGACGACCAGATCGCCGCCACCGTGGCGATCATCGCCCAGGTCGATCCCGATATCCTGCTGCTGACCGATGTCGATCACGACACCGATCTTGTCGCCCTGACGGCCCTCGCCGAGATGCTGAATGCGGCCGGCGCGCCCTATCCGCATCGGTTCGCCCTGCGCTCCAATGCCGGGATGGCGACCGGGCTGGACCTGGACGGCAACGGCCGCGCCGGAGAGCCGCGCGATGCCCAGGGCTATGGCCGTTTTGCCGGCGATGGCGGGCTGGCGCTGCTGTCGCGATATCCCGTGCAGACCGATGCCGTGCGCGACCTGTCGGGCCTGCTGTGGCGCGACCTGCCCGGCGCCACCCTGCCCATGGTCGACGACGCGCCCTTCCCGTCGGCCGAGGCGCAGGCGGTTCAGCGGCTCGGCTCCACCGGCCATTGGGTCGTGCCGGTCAGCGTCGGGGACAGGACGCTCACGCTGATGGCCTGGTCCGCCACGCCACCGGTCTTCGACGGGCCCGAGGATCGCAACGGGCTGCGCAACCGCGACGAATTGCGGCTGTGGCAGGTATTGCTGGATGGCGGGCTGGGCGCGTCGCCGGCACCGCCATTCGTGATCCTGGGCAATGCCCAGCTGGATCCGGTCGATGGCGACGGGATCAACGCCGCCATGGTCGACCTGCTGGCCGATCCGCGGCTGCAGGACCCGGCACCGCTTTCCGAAGGTGGCCGCCTGGCCGCCGATCCCGATCATCGGGGCGACCCGGCGCTGGATACCGCCGATTGGGACGGGCCGGGGAACCTGCGGGTGGCCTATGTGCTGCCCTCGTCGGACCTTCGGGTGACCGGATCGGGCGTGTTCTGGCCCGCGCCGGACAGGCCCGAAGCAAGGTTACTGGGCGACGATGGGCTGGCCGCCGGGCCGCATCGGCTTGTCTGGGTGGACATCCTGCCCTGACCCGGCCCGGATCACCGTCGCGCGATCCGCGGGCCGGAAGTCGGGCAGATGCCGGGTGAACGCGGTGTCCGACAACCAATGCGGTGTGTCCCACAGATACCGCATCTCCAGAAGCTCGCGCGCCAGTTCCCAGAACGGGCTTGCCAGACGCATCATGCCCCAGGCAAAGCGCACCGTTTTCAGCGGCCGGCCCAATGCGGCTTCCAGCTCCGACCGGATGTCCTGCGTGGTCAGGCAATGGCCAGGAAAGGGGATATCCTCGAACCCGGCCAGATCGGCCCGCCTGTCGGCCAGCATCACCGCCGCCCGGGCCCAGTCGGGCAGGTAGCAGAAGGCATGCGGCACCTCGACCCCGCCCGGCGTGGTGATCCGCCCGCGTCCGAGAGCCCGCAGGTAGATCATCGAGAACACGTCGTCGGCGCGATCCGGGTCGATGAAACTCCCGGCGCGCAGAACGATCGTGCGCACCGGGCTGTCACGATAGGCGGCCTCCAGGTCCTTGCGAAGCTGGCCCTTGCGCGAACAGGGGATCTGCGGCGTCGTTTCGGACCAGGGCGCCGGGGCGGTGCCGAAATTGTAGACGTTGCCGGGCAGGATCACGGTCGCACCGCTCGCCTTGGCCGCGGCGATCACCTGGGCGGTGATCCGGGGCAATTGCCCCGCCCAGTCGTGATAATTCGGCGGGTTGAGCCCGTTGACGATGACATCGACGCCCCGCGCGGCAGCGGTCATGTCCGTGCCGCGCCGGTAGCGCCGGACATCCCAGCCGGCCGCCGCGAAAGCCGCGGCGCTATGGGCCCCCAGCTTTCCGCCGGCGCCGAGGATCAGAACACTCTGTTGCATGGGACCTCCTTTGAATATGTGTCGACCGGCAGGGTGAGGCCATTCGTCATTGAAATGAATTGCCTGATTCCGAAGGTCGTGTATTCATGGATGAATGGGTAATCCTCTGCGCGATCTTGACTGGTCCCTGGTCCAGACCTTCCTTGCGGTGGCCGAGGGTGGCAGCCTGTCCGCCGCCGCGCGCGCTCTGGGCCTGAGCCAGCCGACACTGGGCCGGCAGGTCCGCGCACTTGAGGACACCCTGCGCGCCGACCTGTTCCTCCGCCATGCCCGCGGCCTGAGCCTGACCGACACCGGCGCCGCCCTGCTGGAACCCGCCCGCGCCATGCGCGAAGCGATGCACCGGATCGCCCTGACCGCCGCCGGGCGCGAGGCGCGGCTGGAGGGCACGGTGCGCCTGACCGCCAGCGTGATGACGGCCCTGTTCCACCTGCCGCCGATCGTGGCCCGGATCCGCCGCGAGGAGCCCGACATCGCGATCGAGATCCTGCCCAGCGACATCAGCCAGAACCTGCTGTATCGCGAGGCCGATATCGCCCTGCGCATGTATCGCCCGCGCCAGCTGGACCTGGTGACCCGCCACCTGGGCGAGATGAGGCTGGGAATGTATGCCGCGCGCGCCTATGTCGACCGCCGCGGTCGGCCTGCGGGTCCGCAGGATTTCCCGGACCATGACTTCATCGGCTACGATCAGGATCCGGCGATCGTCGACGGCATGAACGCCGCCGGCTTTCCGGTGACGCGCGACTTCTTTCGCACCCGCTGCGACGACAACGCGGTCTATTTCAATCTGCTGCGCGCCGGGTGCGGCCTGGGCTTTTCGCAACGGGTCGTGGCCCGGGATTTTCCCGACCTGGTCGAGATCCCGGTCGGGGTCGATCTGCCGACCCTGCCGGTCTGGCTGACCGCGCATCAGGCGATGCGCGACACGCCGCGGATCAGGCGGGTCTGGGACATGCTGGCCGAGGGTCTGGCGCCGCTGGTTTCTTGACCCTGCCGGGGGGACCGGATAGGCGAAGGCGACCCGAATTTCCAAAGGAATGCCCCGATGTCCGACCGTTCCCTATTGATCCTGCCCGGCGACGGGATCGGCCCCGAAGTCATGGCCGAGGTGCGCAAGGTCATCGCCTGGTATGGCGACAAGCGCGGCCTGGATTTCGACGTGAGCGAAGACCTGGTCGGCGGCGCCGCCTATGACGCCCATGGCACCCCGCTGACCGACGCGACGATGGACAAGGCGCAAGAGGTCGACGCGGTTCTGCTGGGCGCCGTCGGCGGGCCGCAATACGACGATCTGGATTTCGGCGTGAAACCCGAACGTGGCCTGCTGCGCCTGCGCAAGGAAATGGACCTGTTCGCCAATCTGCGCCCGGCCCAGTGCTTCGACGCGCTGGCCGATTTTTCGTCGCTCAAGCGCGATGTGGTGGCGGGCCTCGACATCGTCATCGTGCGCGAACTGACCAGCGGCATCTATTTCGGCGAACCGCGCGGGATCATCACCGAGAACAACGAACGCGTCGGCATCAACACCCAGCGCTACACCGAATCCGAGATCGAGCGCGTCGCCCGCGCCGCCTTCGACCTGGCGATGAAGCGCGGCAAGAAGCTGTGCTCGATGGAAAAGGCCAATGTCATGGAATCGGGCATCCTGTGGCGCGAGGTCGTGACCGAGGTCGGCAAGGATTACCCGGACGTGGCCCTGTCCCACATGTATGCCGATGCCGGCGCGATGCAGCTGTGCCGCTGGCCCAAGCAGTTCGACGTGATCGTCACCGACAACCTGTTCGGAGACCTGCTGTCGGATGCCGCGGCGATGCTGACCGGCAGCCTGGGCATGCTGCCCTCGGCCAGCCTCGGCCTGCCGATGGCCAATGGCCGGCCCAAGGCGATGTACGAACCGGTCCACGGTTCGGCCCCCGATATCGCCGGGCAGGGCAAGGCCAACCCGATCGCCTGTGTGCTGAGTTTCGCCATGGCGCTGCGCTATTCCTTCGATGAAGGGGCCGAGGCCGACCGGCTGGAGCAGGCCGTGAACCAGGTGCTGGCCGATGGCCTGCGCACCGCCGACCTGCTGGGCGAAGAGGGGGTCGAGCCGGTCTCGACCATCCAGATGGGCGATGCGATCGTCGCGGCGCTGGACGCGAGCCTCTGAGCCATTCGCACGTGACGAAACCGGCGGCCCTGCGGGGCCGCTTTTCGTTTGCCCCCTTTTGCGGGGCCCATCGTTAGTGCTAACGGTCGGGAAACCGGCAGGGGGGCGGCGTATGTCGGCCAATGTGCGCGGCGCCGTGCTGGCGCTGATCGGCTTTGCGATCTTTTCGACCCACGATGTGGTGATCAAGGTGCTGGGCGAAAGCTACAGCCCGGTCCAGATCGTGTTCTTTTCCGTCCTTTTGTCGTTTCCGCTGGCCACGGTGATGCTGATGCGCGACGCCAAGCCGGGCACGCTGCTGCCGGTCCATCCCTGGTGGATCGCCCTGCGGACCGCGGCGGCGGTGATCACCGGCCTGTCGGCCTTCTATGCCTTTTCGGTCCTGCCGCTGGCCCAGACCTATGCGATCCTGTTCGCCGCGCCGCTGCTGATCACGGTGCTGGCGATCCCGATCCTGGGCGAGGTGGTGCGCCTGCGCCGCTGGATCGCCGTGGCCGTCGGACTGGCCGGGGTGATCGTGGTGCTGCGGCCCGGCGCGACCGAACTGACCCTGGGCCATGCGGCCGCGCTGGCCGCGGCGGTCGGCGGCGCGGTGGTGTCGATCATCGCCCGCCGGATCGGCACCGAAGAACGCCCGGTGGTGATGTTGCTGTATCCGATGGTCGCGAATTTCGTGCTGATGGGCGCGGCGTTGGCCTGGGTCTATGAACCGATGCCGGTCGAACACCTGGGCCTGCTCTTCGTCATCTCGGCCCTGGCCTGGACCGGCTCGCGGCTGATCCTGGAGGCCTATCGCAGCGGCGAGGCGGCGATCATCGCGCCGATGCAATATTCGCAAATCATCTGGGCCTCGGCCTTCGGCCTGATCTTCTTCGGCGAGGGGATCGACGGGGCGACGATGCTGGGCACCGGGATCATCATCGCCTCGGGGATCTATATCGTCCTGCGCGAAAGCCGGGCCAACGTGTCGGCCCATCGGCCGGTCCTGCGCACAAGGTCGCGCCCGTCGATGGGGTCGGCGCCCCGGATCGGCAGCGTTCTGCGCCTGTCGGGCCAGCACCCCGACCAGAAAGCCGAAGCCGAATAACGCGCTTTAACGCTTGCAAATCGCCGTGCGCGCGGATACCTGACCGCCCACGGTCGGAGTGTAGCTCAGCCTGGTAGAGCACTGTCTTCGGGAGGCAGGGGTCGGAGGTTCGAATCCTCTCACTCCGACCAGTATTTTCAATGACTTGCCAACGTTCCCCAGTTGCGCTTACGGCTGCGGTAAGCCCATGGTAAGCACGGCAGAAGTAAATCCGGGTCATTTCGGGTCGAATCTGACCCTCTCGGCTATCGGCTCAGCAGCTTCGGCAGGATCGCCGTCATTGCTGAACGGAACTCACCCTGTCGCCCATAGCCCGGAAACGGCACAACCTCAAACTGACACGGTCGTCCCGACGCTGAAATCGCAGCTTTGACCGGTGCCGCGATACCTTTCAGGAAGGCCACGACAAGCGGCGCTCGGTAGGCCGTTAGCCGTGCTGCCAACGATTGGATGTTTGAAGCATGGAGCGCCGTCTTCTTCGATCCTGAAAGCCTGTTCACCGGTTCCAACACCAGATCGTCCAGATAGAAGCCCGCTTGCTTGAACGCTTCGACAAAGGTCGGACTGTCTCCGATGTGTGGCGCAAGAACTTGGCGAAATTGCCCATGAACCTGACCGGTCTGCTTGTAGAAGAAGTCGCCCCCGGCAGGCGCGCTTTCACCGACGAAAAGCACCTTGATCTTCGCGGGCCGATAACTTGCCCGCAATGGTTCTACGTCCTGAAAGGTCATCCGCTGCCGGTCCGCCCCCTAAGATAGATAGAGATAGATATACCCTATCGTGAGCTTGTTTTCCACGGCGCCGCCTTCGCGCCCCTGACACGCGCGGCGGCTTTGTGGGAACGCAGAATTGCGGCGCCTGCAGAGAGGCGCATAGCCAAGGTCCGACAGGGTTGCGCCGGTGATCCGCTCCTCACCGCGCGAGATTGCCGCAACTGCGGCCCGCGTGACGATCTCGACAGCCTCGCCGATCAATCCCCCCGACAGATCGTGGATGATCTTCGCCAAGGGTTCGCGCGACAGATCGGAGGCATCGGCGAGCGCCAGACTGGCTTCCAGGCTGTCGAGAAGCGTCGCGAACTCTTCTTCATATGGCCATCGTGGAATGGGGATCTTATCGAAGCGGGAGCCCATTTCGTCCCTGTCATGCACTGCATCGTAGATCGCGATCTTGCCGACAAGGACGGGTGAAATGTCATGCACCCGCGCAATCCGCCGCAAGAGCGAGAAGATTGCCTTCACATCCTGGCGGCGCCCGCGCAATGCGCTGCGGAACTCGTCGGATATCCGGCACGGCTTCAACACACTGGCTGCACAAACGGAGAAGCTGCTGGCCGAGGCCCCGTATCCTGGCCACCTGTTCGTGTTCCGCGGCCGCCGGGGTGACCTTGTGAAGATCATCGGGTGGGACACGCAAGGCGCTTGCCCGTGTGCAGGCCTGCAGGGTGCATATGCACCGCAAATGCGTGGACATCCGGGAAAGCGAAGGTTCTGCCATCGCCGAGGACGCGATCAAACGCATCGCCGCCCTCCATGCGGTGGAAAAAGCGGCGCGCCATGAATTCGCCGAAGAACGCGTAGCCCTGCGGCAGGCAAAGGCGAAGCCGGTCCTTGAGGATCTGGAGGCATGGCTGTGCTCCCGTCGCAGATCACAGAATGCCCCATATCGACGCACTGATGCCCTGGACCTGGACATCTCAACAAGTCAACGCCAGTCAGACCGGACGGATCCAGAGGACCGGACCGGAGAGGCGTCTTTTCCGACGGTCGAACCGAGCGTCTGCGCGGGATCAAGGCCGCAGCCCGCCGCGCATCGCCGTCCCCGCGTCCGTCCCCGCGCCACCCCCGCCCGGACTTTCGCACCGACGCGCGACCGACGGTCCGCCGAACGGTGTTTTCGTTTTGCCTCGGCGGGTTGAAGGCCTTCGGTCGCGCGCGCGCCAGAGCTTGCGCGCGGTGCGCCCGGGCTGCGGCAGATCGGCGCCCCCCTGTTCCGCCCGGCCCCCTTGATCCACATCAAAGAGTAACGCCCGATATATCTTCAAAAGGGCAATCAACGCGTCACGACAATCCCGGGATTCGCCAGATCATGAGCACCTCCGACCAGCCTCCCTCGCTTTATGCCGCGCGCGAACCGGTCTTTCCCCGCAAGGTGAAGGGCAAGTTCCGCTCGATGAAGTGGATCATCATGGCTGTGACGCTGGGCATCTATTACCTGACGCCCTGGATTCGCTGGGATCGCGGCCCGGAACTGCCGGACCAGGCGGTGCTGATCGACATGGCGAACCGGCGGTTCTTCTTCTTCTGGATCGAGATCTGGCCGCATGAATTCTACTTCATCGCCGGGTTGCTGATCATGGCCGGGCTGGGCCTGTTCCTGTTCACCTCGGCGCTGGGCCGGGTCTGGTGCGGCTATACCTGCCCGCAGACCGTCTGGACCGACCTGTTCGTCCTGACCGAACGCTGGATCGAGGGCGACCGCAACGCCCGTGTGCGCCTGTGGAAGCAGAAATGGGACGCCCGCAAGGCCCGTCTGCGGCTGACGAAATACGCGATCTGGGCCCTGATCGGCCTGGCGACCGGCGGCGCCTGGATCTTCTATTTCGCCGATGCCCCGACGCTCGCCCAGGGCCTGCTGACCGGCACCGCGCATCCGGTCGCCTACACGACCATGTTCATCCTGACCGCGACCACCGTGTTCATGGGCGGCATCGCCCGCGAACAGGTCTGCATCTATGCCTGCCCCTGGCCGCGGATCCAGGCGGCGATGATCGACGAGGACACGATCACCATCGGCTACCGCGAATGGCGCGGCGAGCCGCGTGGCAAGCACCGCAAGGGCGACGGATCGGAAAATCTGGGCGATTGCATCGACTGCATGGCCTGCGTCAATGTCTGCCCGATGGGGATCGACATCCGCGACGGCCAGCAGCTGGAATGCATCACCTGCGGGCTGTGCATCGACGCCTGCGACGACGTCATGACCCGGATCGGCAAGCCACGCGGCCTGATCGATTATTTCGCGCTCAAGGACGAGGCGGCGGAACGGGCCGGCGGCGCACCGGTGCCGCTGTGGAAACACATCTTCCGGCCGCGCACGATCCTTTACACGGCATTGTGGTCGGCGGTCGGCGTCGCGCTGATCGTGGCGCTGTTCATCCGTTCGGACATCGACCTGACCGTCGCGCCGGTGCGCAACCCGATCTATATCCCCTTGTCCGACGGTACGATCCGCAACGTCTACGAGGTGCGCCTGCGCAACATGCATGGCGAGGAACGCCCGTTCCTGCTGACCGCGGACAGCGCGGCCGCCCTGTCGCTCGAGATCGAGGGCGATGACGGTGACCGGACCGTGGCCGTGCCGGCGGACAGCACCGAGCTGGTGCGGGTCTATGTCCATGCCGCGCCCGGCAGCGAGGCGGCGACCGGCGACCGGACCGAATTCCGGCTCTGGGTCGAGGACATGACCAACAACGAACGCGCTTTCGAGGATACCCACTTCAACGGCATGGGGAGCAACTGACATGAAGGAAATCACCGGACGCCACGTCCTTATCGGATTTGTGGGCGCTTTCACGATCATCGTCGGGGTGAACCTTTACCTCGCCTTCAGCGCGGTGAGCACCTTTCCGGGGCTCGAGACGCCCAGCGCCTACATCGCCAACCAGACCTTCGACGAGGACAAGTCGGCACAGGAGGCGCTGGGCTGGACCGTCGCCGCGTCGGTCGAGGGCGAAGACCTGGTCGTGCGGATCACCGACGCCGCCGGCGCGGCGGTCCGGACCGAAGAGCTTGGCGGCATCCTGGGCCGCCCGACCACGGTGCGCGACGATCAGGACCTGGACTTCGCCTGGAGCGACGGGGCCTATCGCGCGCCGATCGGCGCGGTCGAGGACGGCAATTGGGATTACCGGATGGAGGCCCTGGCGCTGGACGGCACGCCCTTCAAGCAGAGGGTCGAGGTCGCCTTCCCGGAATGAGCAACGCCGAATACACCTCTCCGGCCGCTTGCCCGGCCTGCATCGCCACCCCGCTGGCGACCGATCGCGCCAGCCGCACGGCGACGGACGGCGCGCAAGAGGTGCATCTGTCGCTGCCGACGATCCATTGCGCGGCCTGCATCTCGGGCGTGGAAAACGGGCTGAGCCGGATGGCCGGGGTGCAGGATGTCCGCGTCAACCTGACCCGCAAGCGCGCCACGGTGCGCCTGGCCGCGGGGGTGGACCCGCAGACCCTGGCCCGGCAATTGTCGGATATCGGCTACGAGGCGCAGCTGCTGGACGGCGCGACCCTGTCGGCGGGCGAAAGCGACCGGCTGGCGCGCGACCTGCTGATGCGGCTGGGCGTGGCCGGCTTCGCGATGATGAACATCATGTTGTTGTCGATCTCGGTCTGGGCCGGGGCGACGGATGCGACCCGCGACCTGTTCCACTGGATTTCCGCCGCCATCGCCCTGCCGACGATCCTGTTCGCCGGCCAGCCGTTCTTTCGCAATGCCTGGGCGGCGCTGTCCCATGCGCGGCTGAACATGGATGTGCCGATCTCGCTGGCGCTGCTGCTGGCGACCGGCGTGTCGCTGTATGAAACCGCCCATGGCGGCAAGCACGCCTATTTCGATGCCGCGGTGTCGCTGAACTTCTTCCTGTTGGCCGGGCGGTTCCTGGACCAGAAGATGCGCTCGGTCGCGCGGTCTGCGGCGACGCAGCTGGCCGCGCTGGAAGTGCCGACGGCGCTTCGCCTGAACGGCGACGACGCCGAAACCGTGTCTCTGGGCGATGTCGCGGTGGGCGATCTGCTGCTGGTGCGGCCGGGCAACCGGGTGCCGGTCGACGGCGTGATCGAGGCCGGCGCGAGCGAGCTGGACCGCGCCTTCCTGACCGGCGAGACCGACCCGGTGCCGGTCGCCATCGGCGCCGAGGTCCGGGCCGGCGAGGTCAACCTGACCGGACCGCTGACCGTGCGCGCCACCGCGGTGGGCGAGGACACGCTGCTGCATTCCCTGGCCGACCTGGTCAGCGTCGCCGAAGAGGCCAAGTCGAAATACAACTCGCTCGCCAACCGGGCGTCGCGGATCTATTCGCCGGTGGTGCATCTGATGGCGCTGTCGGGCTTTCTGACCTGGATGTGGTTGACCGGCGGCGATGTGCGGGTGTCGATCATGATCGCGGTGTCGCTGCTGATCATCACCTGCCCCTGCGCCCTTGGCCTGGCCGTGCCCGCCGTGTCGACCGTCGCCTCGGGCAAGCTGTTCCGCGCCGGGCTGCTGATCAAGCACGCCACGGCGCTGGAGCGGCTGGCCGAGGTCGACGAGGTGGTGTTCGACAAGACCGGCACGCTGACGCTGGGCAGGCCGACGCTGAAGGGCGCGGAGGGGATCGCCCCCGAGGCGCTGGCCCTGGCGGCGGCTCTGGCCCGGGTGTCGGCCCATCCCCGGTCCGTTGCCATCGCCGATGCGGCGCGCGCGCTGGGGCTGCCCCCCGCCCCGCTGGAGGAGGCCACGGAATATCCCGGTCTGGGCATCGAAGGCATCGTCGGCGGCCGCAAGGTGCGGCTGGGCCGCGCCGAATGGGCGGGCGACATCGGCGCCGCCGCGCCGCAGCCGACCGGCGCCACGCTGCTGGTCGTCGACGGCGGCGCGGCGACCCCGTTCCGGTTCGAGGACACGATCCGTCCCGGCGCCCAGGCGCTGATCGCGCATCTGGCCGAGCGCGGCCTGCCGGTGACGCTGTTGTCCGGCGATACGCCCCAGGCGGTCGCCCACCTGGCCGACCAATTGGGGATCACGACCTGGCGTGCCGGCATGCTGCCGCATGAAAAGGCCGAATATCTGGAGGGTCGCGCCGCCGCCGGTCAGCGGGTGATGATGGTGGGCGACGGGCTGAACGACACCGCCGCCATCGCCACCGCGCATGTGTCGATCGCGCCGGCCAGCGCGCTCGAGGCGACCCGGGTGGCCGCCGATGTGGTTCTGGTGTCGCCCGATCTGTCGCATATCGCCGACGCCCTGCGGATCGGCGGCCGGGCCCGGCGCCGGATCCTGGAGAATTTC
This sequence comes from Rhodobacteraceae bacterium HLUCCA08, assembly GCA_001314655.1. Taxonomy (GTDB): domain Bacteria; phylum Pseudomonadota; class Alphaproteobacteria; order Rhodobacterales; family Rhodobacteraceae; genus Salibaculum. Next base: position 111,262 of record LJSF01000003.1, read on the forward strand.
GTCATCGCCGGCGTCTACAACGCGATCTCGATCCCGATCGCCTTTCTTGGCTTCGCCACGCCGCTGGCCGCCGCCATCGCGATGTCGACCAGTTCGATCGTCGTCTCGCTCAACGCCCTGAGGACCCGCTGAATGGAAATCCTGCTTGTGCTCATCCCGATTTCGATCGGCCTTGCCGGTTTCTGGCTGCTGTCGTTCTTCTGGTCGGTCAGGAACAAGCAATATGACGACCCCGAGGGCGCGCGCTATCGCATCCTGCGCGACGATTACGACGATCACCCGGCCGAGGATTGAGCCGGAGGCCCCGGGTCGGGCCCGGGGCGCGTTGTCGCCGGGCCTGACCGTCCCGGGCTGGACCCGGGACCTCTTGCCCCGTCGGATCCCTTGACGCAGTCGCCCCCCGGACCGTCGCATTCCCTCTTTCGGAACCGTAAGGATCGGTTTACACCGATACCTGCTTCGGTCCGGCCCTTCGGGTCCGGTGAATAGGGAACGCGGTGCGAATCCGCGACTGCCCCCGCAACTGTGAGCGGTGAGCGAAGCCGGCATATGCCACTCGTGCCACAAGGCGCGGGGAAGGCCCGGCCCAGCATCGACCCGCGAGTCAGGAGACCTGCCGAGGTGATCACCCTGTCCGGGTGCGTGGGGCGCCAGGGCAACGGTCCTTCCGTCGAGGTGACATTTTCACTGCCCACGGAAGGAGTCCCTCTTTCCATGGGCGATCACCATCGACTGCCCCGTCCGGGGCGGAAGGAGACGTCACATGACCCATCTTGCCCGGCTGGCCACCCCGCTTGCCGCCCTTCTTGCCTTTCCCGCCACGGCCCAGGATAGTTTCGACCTGGGCGAAATCGTCGTCAGCGGCGCCTTCGTGCCGCTGGACGCAAGCGCCTATGGCCGCGCCGTCACGATCGTCACGAGCGACGACATCGCCCGCAGCGGCGCGACCACCGTGCAGGACGCCATCGCCGCCCTGCCCGGCGTCTCGGTCAGCCGCACCGATCCCTACAACACCCAGGTCCGCATCCGCGGCGGCGAGGGCAACCACACCCTGGTGCTGATCGACGGGGTCGAGGCGATGTCGGGCGAGAACGGCGAATATTTCTTTTCCGGCCTTTCGGCGGCGGATATCGAACGGATCGAGATCCTGCGCGGCCCGCAATCGGTGATCTACGGCTCCAACGCCATGTCGGGCGTGATCTCGATCACCACCGCGCGGCCGGTGGCGGATGGATCGGCCTACCGGGTCGGCTATCTGCTGGGCAGCGATGGCAGCTGGGGGGCGAATTTCACCGGCGCGACCCGCAGCGCGCGGGGCGAGCTGTCCTATGCGCTGATCGCCCGGCATGACGGCGGGTTCGACATTTCCGGCGATGGCGGCGCGGCCGATGAAAGCGACCGGCTGACGCTGAACCTGACCGGCCGGACCCGGCTGGGCGAGGGGGTCGAGGCCGGGTTCACCCTGCGCGCCACCGATCAGGATTACGATTTCGACCGGGCCGATGGCGGCGCGGCGGATGCGGCGGGCTATATCGTCGATGCCGACAACAGCGCCGACCGGACCGAGCGTCTGGGCTCTGCCTGGATCGAGGTCGAGGCGATGGGCGGGCAGATGCTGCATCGGCTGGGATACGAGGGCAACGCCTTTGCCACCGCGCTGTCCGACGATACCGGCAGTGTGACCTCGGACACCGAAAGCGCGATGACGACGCTGGGCTATACGCTCAGCTATGCCGCCGATGGCGGGCTGGTCGAAACCTCGGATCACGTCGTCACCCTGCTGCTGGAGGCCCAGCGGCTGAGCTTCGACGATACCCTGCGCGGCGAAAGCTATGGCCGCGACAGCACCGCGATCGCGCTGGAATATGTCGGGCAGATCAGTCCGGCCCTGGCCATGCAGGCCTCGGTCCGGCGGGATTTCAACGAGGAGTTCGAGGATGCGACCAGCTGGACCCTGGCCGGGTCCTACAGCTTTGCCTCGGGGGTGCGGCTGCATGCCTCGGCCGGGCAGGCTGTGGTCAATCCGAGCATGTACGAACAATTCGGCTTTTTCCCGGGCTTCTATGTCGGCAATCCGGATCTGGAGCCGGAACGCTCGCTTGGTTTCGATATCGGCATCGAAACGCCCTTCGACGGCGGGCGCGGCCTGGTCGACGTGACCCTGTTCCACGAGGATCTGGAGAACGAGATCGTCTATGCCCCGACCTTCGACCGGGCGATCAACCGCGACGGCACCTCGAACCGCAAGGGGGTCGAATTGTCGGTGGACTACCAGGTCAGCCCCGCCGTCGCGCTGTCCTTCGACTACACCTACCTTGACGCGACCGGCGCCGATGGCAGTGTCGAGGTGCGCCGCCCGGGCCATGAGGCGGTGCTGGGCCTGAGCGCCGAGGCCTTTGGCGGCGACGGCACGGTGACGGCGCAGCTGCGGCATGTGGCCGACCTCTGGGACACCCAGTTCTGGGGCAGTTTCGAGACGCTGCAATTGCCCGATTACACGGTCGTGGACCTCGCCATGACCTATGACATCGCCGACAACGTGACCCTGAGCGGCCGGATCGACAACCTGCTGGACGAAGAGGTGTCGGATGTCTGGGGCTATGCCGGGCCGGGCCGCGCGGCCTTTGTCGGGCTCGATGTCACGTTCTGAGGGCATCGCGCTGGCGGTGGCGGCCTGGCTCGCCATCGCCGCGCCGCTGGCGGCCGAGGCGCCGCAGCGGGTGGTGTCGATGAACCTGTGTACCGACCAGCTGGCGATGCTGGTCGCGGCCGAGGGGCAGATCGTCTCGGTGTCCTACCTGGCGCAGGACCCGGGCGCCTCGGCGATGGCCGCGCAGGCGGCGGGGCTGCTGCCCAATCGCGGCCGCGCCGAAGAGATTTTCCTGATGCGGCCCGATCTGGTGATCACCGGCCCCTATTCCAACCCGACCGCCGCCGACATGCTGCGGCGGCTGGGGGTCGCGGTGCTGGTGGTCGACCCGGTCAGCCGGCTGGACGAAATTCCCGACCGGCTGGCGGTGATCGGCGCGGCGCTGGGCCAAGCGGACCGGGCGGCAAAGGTCGCGGCGGACTTCGAGGCCGGGCTGGGCGCGCTGGTCGACACCGGGCCGGAGCGGCCGCGCGCGGCGCTTTATGGCGCCAACGGCTATAGCGCCGGGGACCGGACGCTGGCCGGGCAGATCCTCTGGGCCGCCGGGTTCGACAATATCGCCACCGAACAGGGCATGCCCGATGGCGGCATCCTGCCGCTGGAACTGCTGGCCCTGTCGCAGCCGGACATGATCGTCACCAGCCGGGCCGAACCGGGCGCCTCGCGCTCCGAAGAGATCCTCGACCACCCGGTCGTCGCCGCATTGCGGGACGGCGCGATCCCCGGCCGGATGCGCGACAGCGACTGGGTTTGCGGCACGCCGCATGTTCTGGGCGCCATCGCCGATCTGCGCGGTGCGCGCGAAGAGGCGGGCCGATGAGCCGCGCCCTGGCCCTGCTGGGACTGCTCGTGGCGGGCCTCTTCGCGGCGTCGCTGCTTGTCGGCCCGGCCGGCCTGCCGCCCGGCGCCAGCCTGCGCGCCCTGGTCAGCGGTGAGGGCGCCACGGGCCTGGTGATGCGCGAAATCCGCCTGCCCCGGGCGATCCTGGGCGCCGCGATCGGGGCCGGCCTGGGCATGGCCGGTGCCGCGATGCAGGGCTACCTGCGCAATCCGCTGGCCGAACCGGGGCTGATCGGCGTGTCGGGCTCGGCCGCCCTGGGCGCGGTGCTGGCGCTGCATACCGGGCTGGCCGCCGCCTTTGCCCTGGCGCTGCCGTTGATGGCCCTGGCCGGGGCGGGGCTTGGCGTCGGGCTGGTCATGGCGCTGGCCGGTCCGCGGGGCGGGTCGCTGACGCTGATCCTGGCGGGCATCGCGATCTCGGCCCTGGCCGGGGCGCTGACCTCTTTGGTGCTGAACCTGTCGCCCAATCCCTGGGCCGCGGGGGAAATCGTGTTCTGGATGATGGGATCGCTCGCCGATCGGTCGATGAGCCATGTCGCGCTGGCTCTGCCCTTTCTGCTGGCGGGCATCGCGCTGCTTGCCACGCTGGGCCGGGGCCTCGACGCGCTGACCCTGGGCGAGGACGCGGCGGCCTCGCTCGGGATCCGGATGGCGCGTCTGCGGCTGGGGGTCGTGATCGGCACGGCGCTGGTGGTCGGCGCGGGCACCGCCGTGGCTGGCGCCATCGGCTTTGTCGGGCTGGTGGTGCCGCATGTGCTGCGCCCGCTGGTGGGGGCGGCGCCGGGGCGGCTCTTGTGGGCCTCGGCCCTGGGCGGGGCGGCGATGCTGCTGGCGGCCGATATCGCGGTGCGCGTCGTGCTGCCGGAACAGGACCTCAAGCTGGGCGTGCTGACCGCGCTGGTCGGCGCGCCGGTCTTTCTGCACCTGATCTATCGCATGCGGAGGGCGCTGGCATGAGCCTGCTGAGCCTTTCGGGCCTGAGCGTTCGCCGCGGCGCGCGCGTTGTGCTGAACGAGGCGACGCTCGACATCGGCGCCGGCGAATGCGTCGGGCTGATCGGCCCCAATGGCGCCGGCAAGACCACGCTGATGCGCGCCGCGCTGGGGTTGCTGCCCCACCTTGGGACCAGTTCGCTCGCGCGGATGCCCGCCGCCGCGCGCGCCCGGGCCGCCGCCTGGCTGCCGCAGACGCGCGACATCGCCTGGCCGGTCAGCGTCGAACGCCTTGTCACCCTTGGCCGGTTGCCGCATCTGCGCCCGGGCCAGGCGCCGGGGCCGGACGATCGCGCGGCGGTGGCGCAGGTGCTGGAGCGGCTCGACCTGGCCGGGTTCGCCGACCGCCCGGCGACCGATCTGTCGGGCGGCGAACAGGCAAGGGTGCTGATCGCCCGCGCCCTGGTCCAGGACACGCCGCTGATCCTGGCCGACGAACCGGTCGCGGGCCTGGACCCGGCGCATCAGCTGACCACGATGCAGACCTTTCGCGCGCTTGCCGACGATGGCAAGGCGGCGCTGGTGGCGCTGCATGACCTGGGGCTGGCCTTGCGCTATTGCACCCGGCTGGTGATGCTGCAGGCCGGGCGGGTCGTCGCCGACGGGCCGCCGCGCAAGGTGCTGACGGCAGGGCGCGTGGCGCAGGTCTTCGGCATCACCGCGCTGATGCTGGACAGCGCCGAAGGCCCGGTCTTTCAACCGCTGGCCGTGACCGGCGCAACCGAGGGGGACAGCTGATGGAGGCAATGCGCGATTTCCTGGAACGTGGCGGTCCGGCCCTGTGGGTGATTGCGGCCCTGTCGGTGCTGACCCTGGCGCTGATCCTGTGGAAGACCTGGCGGCTGGCCCGGGCCGGGGCCTGGGCCGGCCGGGTCGCCGAGGCCGCGGTCGCCGAGTGGTGCCGGGGCGCAAGGGAGGCGGCGCAGGCGACAGCCGTCACCGGGCGCGGGGTGCGGGCCGGAGTGGTGCGCGGCGCCCTGCTGGCGGCCCGGACCCTGCCCGACGCCGCCGCGCGCGAGGAGACCACGCGGCTGGCCCGCGCCGCCCTGGCCGGGCTGCGCCAGGGGCTGCGGCCGCTGGAACTGATCGTGACCATCGCGCCGCTGATCGGCCTGCTGGGCACCGTGCTGGGCATGATCGACGCCTTCCGGGCGCTGCAGGACAGCGGCGCGGCCGCCGATCCCGGCGTGCTGGCCGGCGGCATCTGGGAGGCGCTGCTGACCACCGCCGCCGGCATGGCCGTGGCGATCCCCGCCGCCGCCGCGCTGGCCTGGTTCGAAGCCGTGGCCGATCGGGTGCAGGGCGATCTGGAGGATCTGGCGACCCGGATCTTTGTCCATGCCGGGGGCAGCGGCTGATGTTCCGTTTCGCCCAGCCCCGGCCGCGCCGCCGCCCCAGCCTGACGCCGATGATCGACGTGGTGTTCCTGCTGCTGGTGTTCTTCATGCTGGTCGCCCAATACGGCCGCGAGGACAGCATGGCCCTGGCCGCGGGCGGCGCGCCGGGCGCCTGGCAGGGGCCACCGCGTCTGGTGACGGTCACGCCCGGCGCCCTGGCCCTGAACGGTCAGGTCATCGCGCCCGAGGCGCTGGCCGCCGCATTGGCGCCGCTGATGGACGGCCCCGAGGATCCGGTCGTGCTGCGCGGCACCGACGGCGCGACATTGCAGGATCTGGTCCGCGTCACCGAGGCCTTGCGCGACGCCGGCCTCATGCGGCTGATCGTGGTGGAATAGACGGATGCTCTTCGCCCCGCCCCGCCGCCGCGCCCGCGCCGACAGCATCGTGCCGATGATCAACGTGGTGTTCCTGCTGCTGATCTTCTTCCTGATGACCGCGCGGATCGCGCCGACGGCCCCCTTCCCGGTGACCCCGCCCGAGGCGCAGGCGACCGGGGCCGCGGCGGGGGCGGATATCCTGCATGTCGCCGCCGATGGCACCCCGGCCTATGGTGCGGCGACCGGGGCCGACGCGCTGGCCGCGCTGGCCGACAGGACCGCGCCGGGGCCGCTGCTGATCCGCGCCGATGCCGGCCTGCCGATGGCGCAATTCGCCGCCCTGCTGGCCGAATTGGCGGCATTGGGGGTCGACGACCCCCGGCTGGTCACGGTGGCGCCATGAGGGGCGCGGCGGAATTTCTGGCCTTTCTCGGCGTCGCCTCGGGGCTGCATGTGCTGCCCTGGATCGGGACCGAACCGGGCGGCGCGGGCGCGGGGCCGCCCGCGGCCGAGGCGGTCGCGCCGGTCTCGGCCGCGACGGCAGAGCTGGCGGCGCTGGTCGAGGCCTGGACGGCGGCGCCGCAGATCACGGAACGCGGCCCGGCTTTGGCCGCCCCGATGGCGGAGGCGCTTTCGGTCACCCTGCCCGAGGTCGCTTCGGCGCCCACCCGCACTGCGCCGGTCGCCCCCGCGGCGCCGATGGCACAGATGACCGCCCCTGTCGCGCCGATGCCCCAGGCGGCGCTGCCCGTGCCGCAGGTGCAGGCCGACCCCGCCGCCCTGCGCCCCGCGCCGACCGAGGATCGGCCCGCCCGGCCCGAGACGCGCGCCGACCGGCCGGCCCCCACGGCACCGCCCCCCGCGCTGTCAGCGCCGCCTGTCGCCTCGGAGGCGCCGGTGCAGGTCGACCCGGCCACGGCGGCCTCGCCCCATGCGCCGCTCGCGTCGTCCCGGCCGCAGAGCCGGCCCGAGGGCCTGGCGCCGCCGCCGCCAGCCGCTGCGCAGGCGCGCCCGGCCGCCCCGGCCGCTCAGCCCAGCCGTCCTGCACCGCAGGCCACGGCGCCTCAGGCCGCGGCGCCCCGGGCGGCACCCGCTGCGCCCGCCGCCCCGGCCGGGCCCGGCGCGGCGCAGGTTCAGGCGATGATGGGCGAATGGGGCGGGCGGATCCGCGGCGCCATCGAGCAGCGCAAACGCTATCCGGCGGGCACCCGTGCCACGGGCCAGGTGCGGCTGCGGCTGACGGTGTCCACCTCGGGTCAATTGACCGCCCTGGCCATAGCCGGGTCGTCGGGCGATGCGGCGCTGGACCGGGCCGCGCTGGCGGCGGTGCAATCGGCGCGGCTACCCGCGGCCCCGCGCGGGATGCCCGGGGGCAGCCACGGCTTCACCCTCACCCTCAGCTTTCGGCCCTGAGCGGCGGGTCAGCACCACCGCAAGGAATACCAGCACCAGGATCAGGATGATCGTCGGCCCCGGTTCGCTGTTCAGCCAGAAACTGGCATAGACCCCGCCCAGCATGGCGGCGCTGTTCACGGCGACGGCGATCCACAGCATCGCCGACAGGCGCCGGGCCAGCAGAAAGGCGATGGCGCCCGGCGCGATCAGCAGGCCGATCGCCAGGATCAGGCCGACCGCCTTGAGCACCGCGACGATGGTCAGCGACATCGCCGCCAGCAGCCCGTAATGCAACGCGCCCAGGGGCAAGCCCAGCGCCCGGGCCTGGACCGGGTCGAAGGCCTGCAGCGCAAGGTCGCGCCCCTTGACCAGCACCAGCACCGGTATCGCCAGCCCGACGGCGGCGGCCAGCCACAGGTCGGCGGCACCGATGCCGAGGATATTGCCGAACAGGATGTGATCCAGGTGCACATTGGTCGGCACCCAGGCGAACATCACCAGGCCCAGCCCGAACATGCCCGAGAACACCACGCCCATCACGGTGTCGCGCTTGATCCGGCTGTTCGCCTCGAGCCAGCCGGTGCCGACAGCGCAGAGCATCCCGGCGGCGAAGGCGCCCAGCGCCAGGGGCAGGCCGACGAGGTAGGCGATGACGATGCCCGGCAGCACCGCGTGGCTGATCGCATCGCCCATCAGCGACCAGCCCTTGAGCACCAGGTAGCACGACAACAGCGCCGTGGCCGGGGCCAGCAGCCCCGCCACCAGGAAGGCATCGAGCATGAAGTCGAAGCGGAACGGGGCCAGAAGGTCCATCACGCCGCCTCGCGCAGGCGCCGCCGCGCGGCGATCAGCCCGTGTTTCGGGGCCAGCAGAAAGGCCGCGAGGAAGATCAACGTCTGCAGAACGACGATGATCCCGCCGGTCGCCGCGTCGAGGAAATACGACAGATAGGCCCCGGTGGCGCAGGTGACAGTGCCGATCGCCACGGACAGCGCCAGCAGGCGCGGGAACCGGTCGGTCAGCAGATAGGCGGTGGCGCCGGGGGTCACCACAAGGGCGATCACCAGAAAGGCGCCGACGGTCTGCAAGGCGGCGACGCAGGCGGCCGACAGCAGCACGAAGAACAGGAACCGCAGCCGTTCGGGGCGCAGGCCGATGGCGCGGGCATGGCCTTCGTCGAAAAAGGTCAGCATCAGGTCGCGCCACTTGACCAGCAGCACCGCCATGACGACCCCGCCGATGATCGCCAGTTGCAGCGTGTCGGCCGGTGCGATGGCCAGGATATTGCCCAGGATGATGGTCTGCACGTCGATCGGCACCGGCGAGACCGAGACCATGAACAGCCCCAGCCCGAAAAAGCCCGTGAACACGATGCCGATGATCGCGTCCTGTTTCAGCCCGGTGCGGTGGTTGAGCAGTTGCATGGCGCCGGCGGCCAAGCCTCCGGCCAGAAAGGCCCCGACCGAAAACGGCAGGCCCAGCATGTAGGCGCCGGCGACGCCGGGCACGATGGAATGGCTCAGCGCGTCGCCGATCAGCGACCAGCCCTTGAGCATCAGATAGGCCGACAGGAAGGCGCAGATCGCGCCGACCAGGGCGCTGACCCAGATCGCGTTGACCATGTAGCCATAGGCGAACGGGGTCAGAAGCTCGGTCATTGCGCGGCCAGAAGCCTGTCCTGGTCGGTCATCGCGGGCGGCAGCTGACCGCCGAAGGTCGCCTCCAGGTTGGCCCGGACAAAGACCTGCGCCGTCGGTCCATGGGCCAGAACCGTGCCGCGCACCAGCACGGCCCGGTCGCAGAACCGCGGCACCGCGGCCAGATCATGGGTCGCCACCAGGATCGTGCAGCCGGTGTCGCGCATCTGGCGCAGCAGGTCGATCAGGGTTTCCTCGGTCTGCATGTCGACCCCGGCAAAGGGTTCGTCCAGCAGGATCACCCGCCCCTCCTGGGCCAGGGCCCGGGCCAGAAAGACGCGCTTGCGCTGGCCGCCGGACAATTCGCCGATCTGGCGATGGCGCAGATGCGCCAGCCCGACCCGCTCCAACGCCTCGGTCACCGCCGCCCGGTCAGAGGCGCGGGGCCAGCGCAGGGCGTTCATCTGCCCGTAACGGCCCATCATCACCACGTCCTCGACCAGCACCGGAAAGGTCCAGTCGACCTCTTCGGCCTGGGGGACATAGGACACCACGCCGCGACGCAGGGCGCGCGCGACCGGATCGCCCAGGATCGCGATCCGCCCGGCGGCCAGCGGCACGCTGCCGGTCAGGGCCTTGAACAGGGTCGACTTGCCGGCCCCGTTCATGCCCACCAGCGCGGCGATGCTGTTGGCGGGCAGGGCGAAGGTGGCGTCGCGCAGGGCGGTGTGACCATTGGCATACCGCACCGTGACCGCGTCGACCCGAAGCGCTTCGGGAGGCGTCATGAGCCCTCTCCCGTCAGCCCGGCGACCACGGTTTCGGTCGTCACCCGCAACAGCTCCAGATAGGTCGGCACCGGGCCGTCGGTCTCGGACAGGCTGTCGACATACAGGACCCCGCCATACCGCGCCCCGGTTTCGCGGGCCACCTGCCGGGCGGGGTCGGTGTTGACGGTGCTTTCACAGAACACCGCCGGCACGTCATTGGCGCGGACCGTGTCGATCACGGCGCGGACCTGCTGCGGTGTTCCGGTCTGGTCGGCGTTCATCGGCCACAGATAGGCCTCTTGCAGGCCGAAGTCACGGGCCAGGTAGGAAAACGCCCCCTCGCAGGTGACCAGCCAGCGCTGATCTTCGGGGATCGTCGCGATCGCCGCGCGCAGCGGGTCGATCGTATCGGCGATCCGCTGCTTGTAGCGTTCGGCGTTCTCGGCATAGGCGGCGGCATTGTCGGGGTCGATGTCGGACAGCGCATCGCGGATATTGTCGACATAGACCATGGCATTGTCCGCCGACATCCAGGCATGGGGATTGGGCAGCCCTTCGTAGGAGCCGGCGGAAATCGGGATCGGGTCGATCCCCTCGCTGATCCGGACCGAGGGCACGTCGTCCAGATTGCCCAGAAACTGTTCGAACCACAATTCCAGGTTCAGCCCGTTCCAGACGATCAGGTCGGCATCCTGGACCGCGACCAGATCGCGCGGGGTGGGGGAATAGCCGTGAATCTCGGCCCCGGGCCGGGTGATCGACACGACCTCGGCATGCGCGCCCGCGACGTTGCGGACCATGTCGGCGATCACGGTGAAGGTGGTCGCGACCTTGAGGTCATCGGCCGTCGCCGCGTGGCCGGGCAGGGCCATCGCCAGGGCCAGCCCGGCCAGGAATTTCGGTGTCTTGCGCATGGCGATTCCCTTTGACGTATCCTCATGCAAATGAGAATTATTCTCATTTAGCATTTTTCAAGCCCCGCCGCCATGGCGAATTGTGGTTTCCGGCCCGGCCGGGCTAAGTCTGATCCGAACAGGAGGGTTCTTGATGCCCGCGACCCGCGCCCTTGTCCTTGCGGCCGCCGTGATCTGCCTCGCCGCGGCGGGCTGGCTGGTGCTGCGCGAGGCGACCGATCCCGGCCTGGCCGCCCATCCGGTGCCGGGCATGGGCGAGATGAACGCGGCCGAACTGTCGCGCGACGGCTACCTGGTGATCCCCGCCATGCTGCGCGAGGTCTATGTCGCCTTCGGCGCCACCGAAGAAGCGGTGATCCACGACACCCTTGCCGCGGTCGCGGCCGGTCCGGCGCTGGAAACGCTCTACCTCGACCGGGCCGGGGCGATGGCGGGCGGCGGCCTCGACGGCGCCGACCAGGAGATCCACGAAATGGAACTGCTCGACCTGGCCAGCAGCCGCGACGGCGCCATGCTGTCGGTCAATGCGACCTGGCGGGTGCTGGGCACGGTCGGCCATGCCGAACACATGCATGTGCGCGGCAATGTCTATTCCGCCGCCCTGACCCTGGCGCCGACCGCGGCGGGCTGGCGGATCACCGGTTTCGAGCTTCTGGACGTGGACCGCAGCGATGCCGGCACGATGGTGGCCGCCCCGGAGCCGGCCGAGGCGACCGGCGGATGATTCGGCTGACCGATCTGCGCTTTGCCTATCCGGGCGGGGGCTTTGCCCTGAACGTGCCGGACCTGGCCATCGCCCGGGGTGAACGGCTGGCCTTTCACGGGCCGTCGGGCAGCGGCAAGACGACGCTGCTGCACCTGCTGGCCGGGCTGATGCCGCCCGATGCGGGCCGGATCGAGATCGACGGCACCGACATCGCGGCCCTGCCCGACCGGGCGCGGCGGGCCTATCGCGCCGCCCGCATCGGCTTCGTGTTTCAGAACTTCGCCCTGCTCGATCATCTGAGCGCGCGGGAAAACATCCTTTATCCCTGCCGCATCGGCGCCGGGCTGCGCCTGACCCGCGCGGTTCGCGCCCGCGCCCAGGCGCTGGCCGAGGCCTGCGGCATCGCCGACAAGCTGGACCGCAAGCCGGCGTCCCTGTCGGGCGGCGAACAGCAACGGGTGGCGCTGTGCCGGGCGCTGGTCACCGGGCCGGGACTGGTGCTGGCGGACGAGGCGACGGGCAACCTGGACCCCGCCACCCGCGACCTGATCCTGGACCTGCTGTTCGACCGGGTGCGCGAGGCCGGCGCGACCCTGATCACCGTGACCCATGACCACGCGATCCTGCCGCGCTTCGACCGGGCCGTCGATTTCGCCGACCTGACGGGGGCCGCGCCATGAACGCGCTGTTCCTGGCCTTTGCCTATCTGCGGCACAATTGGGCGCGCGCGCTGATCCTGGTCGTGGCCGGGGCGCTGATCCTGTCGGTGCCGGTGGTGGCGCGGATGCTGATCGGCGCCACCCAGGACAGCCTGACCGCCCGGGCGAAGGCGACGCCGCTGATCCTGGGCGCGCGCGGCAGCCAGCTCGATCTGGCGATGGGGGCGCTCTATTTCACCGACGACCGGGCCGAACCGGTCACGATGCAGGCGGCCGAGGATGTCTGGGACAGCGGCCTGGCCGTTCCCATCCCGCTGCTGACCGCGTTCCGGACCGGCGAGGCCCCCATCGTCGGCACCAGTCTGGATTATGTCGAGTTTCGCGGGCTGGAAATCGCGCAGGGCCGGATGTTCGCCGTGCTGGGCGAGGCGGTTCTGGGCGCCGGCATCGCCGCGCAGCTGGGCCTGGGGCCGGGCGACACGGTGATCTCCTCGCCCGAGAACCTCTTTGACCTGGACGGCGTCTATCCGCTGGAGCTGCGGATCACCGGTGTCCTGGCGCCCTCCGGCACCCCCGATGACGACGCGGTCCTGACCGACATCAAGACCACCTGGGTGATCGCCGGGATCGGCCATGGCCATGACGACGTGGTCACGCCCGACGCCGACGGCAACGTCACCGCCGATGCCGCGCTGGTGCAGTTCAACCGGATCACGCCGGACAATATCGACAGCTTCCATTTCCACGGCGATCCGGACGATTACCCGGTTTCGGCCGTGCTGCTGGACCCCCATGACGACCGGTCCGCCCTGATCCTGCGGGGCCGCTATCTGGACCCCGACAGCCCGACCCGGATCGTCAGGCCCGACGCGGTGATCGGCGAACTGGTCGAACGGATCTTCCGCATCCGCAGCCTGCTGGACGCGGTGATGGTGATCGTCGGCGCCTCGGCCCTGGCCGCAATGGGGCTGGCGCTGTTCCTGGCCTGGCGGCTGCGCGCGCCGGAAATGCAGACCGCGTTCCGGATCGGCGCCGGGCGGTTGGCCATCGCCCGGCTGGCCGCCGCGGAAATCGCGCTACTTCTTGTCGCGATGCTTGCCCTTGCGGCGGGGATCGTACTTGTGGTCACCTCTCGGGGTGACGGTCTGGTCGCCTGGCTGCTGGCCCTTGGCCGCTGAAAACTGGAGTTCGACATGCGCTATACCCTTTTGCCTGCCCTGATCCTGGCCGCCGGCGCGGCCCAGGCCCATTTCGGCATGATCATTCCCGAGGACGCGATGATCGCCCAGGAGGACGGCCGCGGCGTGGATCTGACCCTGTCCTTCAGTCACCCGTTCGAAGAGGCCGGCATGACGCTGGAGGCGCCGGTTTCGGTCAGCGTGACCCATGACGGGGAAACGACCGATCTGACCGGCGCCCTGACACCGGCCGAGGTGATGGGCGATGCCGGGTTCGCGCTGACGCTCGACCTGCCGCGCCCCGGCAGCTATGTGCTGGCGATGGAGCCGCAGCCCTATTGGGAACCGGCCGAGGACGCCTTCATCATCCATTACACCAAGACCTATGTCGGCGCCTATGGCGTCGATGACGGCTGGGACGCGATGGTCGGCATGCCGGTCGAGATCCTGCCGCTCGATCGCCCCTATGGCCTGTGGGAGGGCAACATCTTTCGTGGCCAGGTCCTGCGCGACGGCGAACCGGTGCCCTTCGCCGAGGTCGAGGTGGAGCATTACAACCAGGCCGGCGTTCCCGCCCCGTCCGAGCTGATGATCACCCAGACCATCGTCGCCGATGGCGATGGCGTGTTCTCCTACGCCCCGCCGGGGGACGGGTGGTGGGGGTTCGCCGCGCTGATGGAGGCCGATTACACGCTCGACCACGAGGGCAGCGCCAAGGGCGTCGAACTGGGCGCCGTGCTCTGGGTGCATTTCGAGGCCTTCGGCGAATGAAGCGGCTGGCGCTGGCTTTGATCCTGTCGGCCGGGGCGGCGCTGGCCCATCAACTGACCGTCTTCGCCTTTGTCGAGGACGGCGACGTGGTGGTCGAGACGCGGTTTTCCTCCGGCCGGGTGCCGGTCGAGGGGACGGTCCGGGTGCTGGACGCGACCGAGGCCCTGGTGCTGGAAACCACCCTGGCCGAGGACGGCACCGCGCGCTTTCCGCTGGACCCGGGCGTCGCGTCCGACGGGCTGACGATCGTCGTCGAAACCGGCGAAGGGCATGACAATTACTGGATCCTGACCCCGCAGGACATCGCCGGAGGCCGCGAATGATCACCCGCCTGCTGGCCGCGTTTCTGATCCTGCTGGCACCGCTGGCCCGGGCCCAGGACAGGCCCGTGGTGGCCACGGTGAACTACCCGCTGGCCTATTTCACCGAGCGCCTGGCGGGCGACGCGGTCGAGGTTCTGTTCCCGGTGCCGGACGGGGTCGACCCGGCCTTCTGGCGCCCGGGCATCGCCGACATCGCCACGATCCAGCAGGCCGATCTGATCGTGCTGAACGGGGCGGGCTACGCGGCCTGGACCACCCGGGCCTCCTTGCCCCGGTCGCGGCTGGTCGATACCTCGCGCGGCCTGCAGGACAGGTTGATCGAGACCGAAACCGTCACCCACAGCCATGGCGCCGACGGGGCCCATTCCCATGCCGCCGTGGCCAGCCATGTCTGGCTCGATCCGGCGCTGGCGATGGTCCAGGCCGACGCGGTCGCCGGCGGTCTTGTCCGGGCCGGGCTTCTGGCCGAGGACAGCGCCGGCGCCGCGCTCGATCCGCTGAAGGCCGACCTGGCAGCGCTGGACGAGGCCGGCCGCGCCGCCTTTGCCCCCCATGCCGGGCAGGTGATCCTGGCCTCGCATCCGCGCTATCACTACCTGGCCCGCGCCCATGGGGTCGAGGTCAGCGCGCTGGACTGGGGCGCGGGCGAGATGCCGGATGACGACCAATGGCGGGCCCTGTCGGCGCTGGTATCCGACACCGGGGCGACGTTGTTCCTGTGGGAAGCCGCGCCACCGCCCGACGCCGCGGCGCGGCTGGCCGAACTGGGCCTGACCGGCGTGGTCTATCCCAGCCTCGGCTGGGCCCCCGAAACCGGCGATTTCCTGAGCGCGCAGCATGACGCCCTTGCCGCCATCGCGGCCGCCGGCGGGTGACACCGCGGCAACACCTTTCTGCTGGAATTTCCGGTCGCTTTGGCCTGTGTTGCACAAACGCGCTGATGGCCGTGGTCCCGCTGTCCCCAAAGGGACGTGTCCCACGGATTGTCGTGACAGGGATGCCGAGCGCGGTGTCGCCGTTCGGAACCGCGATACGGACCTGACGCTCGGCGACCTGTCGGTCAAGGGCCCGTGCCACAAGGCACTGCCCCATGGGTTTCACACAATGCATCTTCGGTTCGACGTGGCTACGGAGGTGGTATCCGCGCCATCGTCGCCAAAGGGCACGACCGAGGGATGTCGATGCCCGCCGTGCCTGGTTTCGTGCGACCGCGCCCCGGCGCTTGAGCGCGTCATTACAGGCCGGCCAGTTCCCGGTCCTGAAGGCCGGGGATGCGGGTCTGCCTATGCACCCCAGCGACCGCACTGGATTCACAAGATGAATCCCCCAAGGGATTTGCCCGACAGAGCCCTGTCCCCCACTCCAGAACGCAGGCAGGGCAGGCCGACCGGACGGATAGGGCCCTCTCGCCCCGTCGGCAAAAGAAAACCCCCGGAGGCCAAGGCCATCCGGGGGTCAGGTCCGCCGTGGGGCGGAACCGATCCGGGATATGCGCGAACAGGTCCGGATCGGTCGGTGGCGGGGCCCCGCTGCAAGAGGCCCCGCCGAAGGGCTTATTCGCCGCCGCCCAGCTGGTGGACGTAAAGCGCGACCGCGTTGATCTCGTCCTGGCTCAGGCCGCCGCCGACGCGGTATTCCTCGCCCCAGGCGGGCATGATGCCGAAACGCGAATGGGTGACCGTTTCGATCAGCGTCGCCTCGTCACCGCCATAAAGCCAGACGATGTCGGTCAGGTTCGGCGCGCCCTGGAACGGATCGCCGGTGCCGTCATCCATGTGACAGGCGGCGCAATTGTCGTAGAAGATCTGCCCCCCCTCCTCGACCGCGGCCGTATCGTAGGCATAGCCGCGATCATTGGTGCCATCGCCATCGCTGTCGGACAGCGACATGACGTATTGCACCACCGTCTCGATCTCTTCGGCCGAGAAGATGTCGCCATAGGCCGGCATCTGGCTGTAGCGCGCGTCCAGCGATTGTTCGTTGCGGATGCCGTGGGCCACCGTATAGGCGATCTCCTCGACCGTGCCGCCCCAGAGCCAGTCATCGTCGATCAGGCTGGGATAGCCCGCGGCCTGGACCCCGTTGGCGCCCGACCCGTGGCATTGCGAACAATTCGCGGCAAAGATCGCGCGGCCGCCGTTGATGGCGTAATTGCGCAGATCCTCGTCCTCGGCCGCCGCGGCGGCAAGGTCGACCGGGTCGGTCTCGGCCAGCCGCGCGATAAGCTCGGCGTTCTGATCGTTGACCTCGGCGATCTCTTCCTCGACCAGGGCCCGCGTGGAATAGCCCAGAAAGCCCGCCGTCGCCTTGTTGACCAGCGGCCAGGCCGGATAGGCCATGGTGTAGATCACGCCCCAGACGATGGTGGCGTAAAACACCCAGACCCACCAGCGCGGCAGGGGGTTGTTCAGTTCCCGGATGCCGTCCCATTCGTGGCCGGTGGTTTCGACACCGTATTCTTTTCTTTCCTGTTCAGCGTCGTGGTTCATCACTTCTGGCCCTCCGGGGCATGGCTGTCGTCGCCGTCCTCGGCCGGCGCGTCCTCGTGGCGGAACGGCACCTGGGCCGCATCGTCGTGGATCGGCCTCGATCCGGGCCGGAAGGCCCAGAACCAGGTGCCGATGAAGAAGATCAGCAGGAACAACATGACCCAGCTGTCGGCGATCTGTCGCAACAGGGAATAGGTATCCATGATCCCGGCCTCCTTACCGGCTTGCGTCGGGTTCGAAGGTGGAGAAGTCCACCATCGTGCCCAGAACCTGAAGATAGGCGACAAGCGCGTCCATCTCGGTCACTTCGGGCTGGCCGTCGAAGTTGCGCACGTTGACGGTGACCCGGTCGGGGTTTTCCTCGTAGCGCTCCAGCAGGCCGTCGACACCCTCGCCGAACGGATCGGTCTGGGCGTGGAAGTCGGCCACGGCATTGTCGATATGGGCCTGTTCGTAAGGCACGCCGACCCGGGAATGGGCGCGCAGCAGGTCGTCCATGTATTGCGGGTCGATCACCCGGTCCATCAGATGCGCATAGGGCGGCATGACCGATTCCGGCACCATGGATTGCGGGTCGATCAGGTGCTTGACGTGCCAGTCGTCCGAATAGCGCCCGCCGACCCGGGCCAGGTCCGGCCCGGTCCGCTTGGAGCCCCACTGGAACGGGTGGTCGTATTGCGATTCCGCCGCCAGCGAATAATGGCCATAGCGTTCATGCTCGTCCCGCATCGGCCGGATCATCTGGCTGTGGCAGACATAGCAGCCCTCGGCGATGTAGATTTCGCGGCCCGCCAGTTCGAGCGGCGTGTAGGGGCGCACCCCTTCCACGTCCTCGATCGTGTTCTCCAGATAGAACAGCGGTGCGATTTCCACGATGCCGCCGACGGTCACCACCAGAAAGGCGAAGGCCAGAAGCAGGGTCGCGTTCTTTTCCAGAACCTTGTGCTTGTCCAGGATACTGGTCTTTCTGGGACGGTCACCGATCCCCGTGGCAGAAGCCGGCATCGGCGGTTTGTCGTTTTTCGTATCGGCCATGTCAGCCTCTCCTTATTCTGCCGGCGCCACGGCCGGCGCGGCAGCGGTGCGCTGCTTGCCGAAGGCGGTCATCCACAGGTTGTAGGCCATGATCAGCGCGCCGGTGAGATACAGGATCCCGCCCGTGCCCCGGACCACATACATCGGGAACTTGGCGTCCACGGTGTCGGCGAAGGCGTTCACCAAGAAGCCCTGGTCGTCGGTTTCGCGCCACATCAGGCCTTCCATGATGCCCGTGACCCACATCGAGGCGGCGTAGAGCACGATCCCGATCGTGGCGAGCCAGAAGTGCCAGTTGACCAGCGACAGCGAATAGAGCCGTTCACGCCCCCACAGTTTCGGGGTCAGGAAGTAGAGCGCCCCGAAGGTGATCATCCCGTTCCAGCCCAGCGCGCCGGAATGGACGTGGCCGATGGTCCAGTCGGTGTAATGCGACAGGGAGTTGACCGCGCGGATCGACATCATCGGACCTTCGAAGGTCGACATGCCGTAGAAGCCGATCGAGATCACCATCATCCGGATGATCGGGTCGGTGCGGATCTTGTCCCAGGCGCCCGACAGGGTCATCAGCCCGTTGATCATGCCGCCCCAGGAGGGCATCCAGAGCACGATCGAGAACACCATGCCCAGCGTCGAGGCCCAGTCGGGCAGGGCGGTGTAGTGCAGGTGGTGCGGACCGGCCCAGATGTAGATGAAGATCAGCGCCCAGAAGTGGATGATCGACAGCTTGTAGCTGAACACCGGCTTGTTGGCCTGTTTCGGCACGAAGTAGTACATCATGCCCAGGAAGCCCGCGGTCAGGAAAAAGCCCACGGCGTTGTGGCCGTACCACCACTGGGTCATCGCGTCCTGCACGCCCGAGAACAGCGACACAGACCGCGAGCCCCAGACCGAGACCGGGATCGCCAGGTTGTTGACCACGTGCAGCAGCGCCACGGTCACGATGAAGGACAAGAAGAACCAGTTGGCGACGTAGATATGCGGTTCCTTGCGCTTGAGCAGGGTGCCCATGAACACGCCCAGATAGACCACCCAGACGATGGTCAGCCACAGGTCGACATACCATTCCGGTTCGGCATATTCGCGCGACTGGGTGACGCCCATCAGATAGCCGGTCGCGGCCAGCACGATGAACAGCTGATAGCCCCAGAACACGAACCAGGCGGCATTGCCGCCCCAGAGCCGCGCCGCCGAAGTGCGCTGGACCACGTAGAACGAGGTCGCGATCAGGGCGTTGCCGCCGAAGGCAAAGATCACCGCGCTGGTATGCAGGGGACGCAGGCGGCTGAAATTCCCGGCGCCCTGGGTGAATTCCCAGTTCAGTCCCGGAAAGGCCAGCTGGAACGCGATGAAGGTCCCGACCAGGAACCCGGCGATGCCCCAGAACACCGTGGCGATCACGCCGGCGCGGACCACCCCGTCATTGTAGCCGGTATCGACGAGTCTTTCGTCGCCCATCTGGCGGACGGTTCGAATGAACACCACCGCGACCACGGCGAGAACGATGAGCATGTGGACCATGTAAGGTATGTCCCGCGCCCAGTTCGCCGCCAGCGCAGCCAGGAGGCCGACAACCCCCAAGGCCACGATCTTGATCCAATCCCACATAGCGTGCGTCCCTTTGCTTGCCTCCGGACGGATTCGTCCCATCCGGTTTCGAATGCAGGCTCTGTCCCATGGCGCGGCCGCGCGAACCTTGATCCATGTCAATGGAAACATCGCGCGCGATTGATACCTCTGGACCTGTCGTGGGTGTCGTCAGATTCCCCGCGATCAAACCAGCCAGAGGGTAAAACCTATGTCTTACAGGACCTTAGCCGTAATCGTGACCGACCAGATGGCGGATGCGGCGGCGCTGAACGCCGCCGGGGCGCTGGCGGCCCGGGACAAGGCGCATCTGGATGTCTTCTGCATCGGGATCGATCCGGCGCGCTACGAACCGCTTCCGGCGGGGTCGGCCGCCTTCGTGCTCGATGCCGCCAATGACGAGGCCCGCGACCGTGCGGACGAGCTTGTGACCTGGGTCGAGGCGCAGCTGGCCGGCGCCGCGTTTCCCTTCGCGGTCCAGGGGTCGGTCGTGCCGCATCTGGGGCTCGATACGGCGGTGTCGCGGCTGGCGCGCTATTGCGACCTGATCGTCGCGGCCCGCCCCTATGGCGGCGACGCGACCCAGGTTCAGGTCTCGGTCCTCGAGGCGGCGCTGTTCGGCACCGGGGCGCCGATTCTGGTCGTGCCGCCGGGCGACCTGGACCTGTCGGACCCCTTCGGCCGGCCGATGATCGCCTGGAACGAAAGCGACGAATGCCTCGATACCGTGCGCAAGGCGCTGCCGTTGCTGCAGGCCGCCGATCTGACCGACATCGTCATGGTCGACCCGCCGGCCCATTCGCCGGAACGGTCGGACCCCGGCGGGTCGCTGTGCATCATGCTGGGCCGTCAGGGCGTGCGCGGCGAGGTGTCGATCCTGGCCCGGTCCATGCCGCGGGTCAGCGAGGTGCTGAACCGCTATGCCCGCGAACATGGCTCGGATCTGATCGTGATGGGCGCCTATGGCCATTCGCGGTTCCGCGAGGCGATCCTGGGCGGCGCCACGCGCGAGATGCTGGAAAACGCGCAGGTCCCCGTGTTGATGAGCCATTGACCCGCACGCATCCCCATATCGGTGGCGCGCGCCCGGACGTCTCAGGCGATCATCCCGCCGTCCATGTCGTCGCCGGTCTCTTCCATCAGGCGCAGCATGTCGGGCACGACGATGCGGCGCTTGCCGTCCAGATGGATCACGCCTTCGCGCTTGAGCGCGCTGATCTGGCGGCTGACGGTTTCCAGGGTCAGGCCAAGGTAGTCGGCCATCGCCTCGCGGGTCAGCGGCAGATCGATCTGGACCGGGCCGGCCTGGGCCTTGACCCCCAGCGTGGTGGAGCGGCGGGCGATGATGGTCAGCAGGCTGGCGATCTTTTCCCGCGCCGTCTTGCGGCCCAGGATCAGCATCCATTCGCGGGCGGCGTCCAGTTCGTCCAGCGTCATCTCCAGCAGGCGTTCGCCGATATGGGGCGTGCGCTCCATCATCTTCTGGAACGGCTTGCGCCGGAAACAGCACAGCGTCACCTCGCTGACCGCGACCACGTCGTAGGGCGAGGTCGCGCGGCTGGGCCGGCCGATGAAATCCGACGGCAGCAGCAGCCCGACCATCTGGGTGCGGCCATCCTCCAGCGTCTGGCTCAGCGTCGCGACGCCGCGCACCACCGAGGCCACGAAGGCCAGGTCATCGCCGGCCCACGCAATCGTCTGACCGGTTTCGTAGTTCCGGTAGTATTTAATCTCTTCCAGCTGGGCGAGTTCGTCCGCTTCGCACTTGGCGCAGACGGCCCGATGTCTGATCGGGCACTCGCCGCAACGGGACTCCGCTTCGGAGACCATGACGGACATGCTGTGTCACCCTGTTCGCGCATTAGGTGTGCGTCAGGCTAACCTGACAGATAGAGGATTCGCAATGTCTTCCACCGACCGCCTGAGGGAATTGGGACTATTTGACGCGCGGGCCCCGCGCTACACCAGCTATCCGCCGGCCAATCACTTCAATGACGGCATCGGGCCCGACCGCGCCGCCGCCTGGATGCGATCGGTCACGCCGGGCACCCGGGTGTCGCTGTATCTGCACATTCCCTATTGCCGGCGGCTGTGCTGGTTCTGCGCCTGCCGCACCCAGGGCACCAGCACCGACCGGCCGCTGATCCCCTATCTGGACCTGTTGAAACAGGAACTGGCGCTGATCGACGCGCAATTGCCGCGCGACGTGGAACTC
The DNA here is from genome assembly GCA_001314655.1 of Rhodobacteraceae bacterium HLUCCA08. Taxonomy (GTDB): domain Bacteria; phylum Pseudomonadota; class Alphaproteobacteria; order Rhodobacterales; family Rhodobacteraceae; genus Salibaculum. Next base: position 133,140 of record LJSF01000003.1, read on the forward strand.
AGCCAGATCCACCTGGGCGGCGGCACGCCGACGCTGTTGCCCCCGGATCTGATCGCCGATCTGGGCGCCGCCTTGCGCGAGTTCCGGCCCTGGTCCGCCGACAACCAGTTCTCGGTCGAGATCGACCCGACCGAGGTCGACCGCGCCCGGATCGACGCGCTGGTCGAGATCGGCATGACCCGGGCCTCGATCGGGGTGCAGGATTTCGACCCCAAGGTGCAGGAATCGATCGGCCGCGAACAGGGATTCGACCTGACCGCCGAGGTGGTGGACATGATCCGCGCCGCCGGCATCGCGTCGCTGAACATGGATATCCTGTATGGGCTGCCCTACCAGACCCGCGCCCGGATGGCCGACAGCGTCCAGCGGGTGCTGTCGCTCAGCCCCGATCGCGTGGCGCTTTACGGCTATGCCCATGTGCCCTGGATGGCCAAGCGCCAGGTCCTGATCCCGGCCGACGAATTGCCCGGCCCCGAGGCGCGGCTCGAGCTGTTCGACACCGCCCGCCGGCTGTTCCTGTGGGACGGCTACCGCGAGATCGGCATCGACCATTACGCCCGCGAAGGCGACAGCCTGGCCCTGGCCGACCGGACCCGCACCCTGCGGCGCAATTTCCAGGGCTATACCGACGACACCGCCGAGGTGCTGATCGGCCTGGGGGCCTCGGCGATTTCGCGCTATCCGCAGGGCTTTGCGCAGAACGTCTCGACCTCGTCGAAATACGCCGCGGCGATCGGCGAGGGTCGCCTGGCCACCGCCCGGGGTCATGCCATGTCGGCCGAGGACAGACTGCGCGCGGCGATGATCGACATGATCATGTGCCGGTTCGAACTGGACCTGGCCGAGCTGTCGGAACGGTTCGACGAACCCCTGCCGGCCCTGCGCGAACGGGTCCGCGGGCTGACAACCCGGTTTCCCGCCCATCTCGACCAGCAGGGCGACCGGCTGGTGATGACCGAGAACGCCCGCCTGGTGGCGCGGCTGGTCGCGGCCGAGCTGGATACCTTCGCCATGCCCGAGGGGCGGCATTCCCGCGCGCTGTGATGCGCGCATCGGGATTGTGATGCGCGCATCGGGATACTGACCGGTCCGTGTCGCGCGGTGAAAGTCGCGCGGTGAAACGCGCCCGGACCCGCGGGCTTTCGCGAAACCCCCGCCCGTCCGGTCCCGGGGCGCGCGATCCGTGACCGCCGGACGGCCTGTGAACCGGCGCGCGGGACAGCCCCACCAGACGTCCGAAGATGGCGATTGCGATCGGCGTGCCACGGCCAACGCCGGCCCGACCACTGGCCCGACCACTGGCCCGACCACTGGCCCGACCACTGGCCCGATCCGGGGCGAAAACGCTTGACTCCGAGGTGCCCCCAGCCAAGCTGCGGACGAGGTCCTGCACAGGATATCGGATGATGCCCAGTACTCCTTTCGGAACGCGATCGCGCGGGCTGGCGTGTGTCGTGGCCCTGCTCGTGACCCCGGCGGCCTTGGCCGAGCCCTTCGTGCTTGACGGTTGCGACGGCACACCCGGCATCGCGGTCACCACCTATTCGAAGACGAACGGACCGGATGTCTCAGCGGTCACCGAAACGACGGAAGTCTGCTGGATCGAGGCGACCGCCACATTGATCTCGCAGGAGACCTCGCGCGGGTTGCAGCCCGTCGCCGATCAGGGGGGCGTGGTGCAATATCAGCGCCTCGACGGCGGCACGGTCTCGCCCCTCAACGAGCAACTCGCCCTGGGCGCCTGGGAAAACCGGCCCGAGGCGCAAAGCCCCTATTTCCGTTGGACGACCGAAAGCAGCCGGGCCCCCGACACGTTGAACGGGTTCGATAGTGTCACTGCGGAGGGCTTTCTCGTCTCCGGGGCCGGTTTCACGCCGCCGCCCGACGCCGCCGTCTACGACATGGAAATGCAATTGACCGGCGTCGGCGGTTCGATCACGGCGATGGTCTACAACCTGTTTCTGCCGATGAATGGCACCGCCACCGTGGACGACGGACGGGTCGACGTGACCCTGGACGGTTACATGGAAGGCATGGGGCCGCAGAACGTGGCCCTTTCGCTCGGCCTGGCCGACACCGACCGGGGCTTCGAAAGCGCGGGTGCGCTGACGATGGACAACGGGCTCATGGCCGGCGCACCCGGGCCGTTCTGGTCGCGGCTCGACCTGACCCTCGATGAGATGTTCCCCATGTATTCGGGTGCGGAATTGTCGTTCGTGGCCAGCTTTTCGGGCGAGGCGGTCAGTTTCGACGGCGCCCGTGCGCCGGTGGCTTTCACGCTTGTCGGCAATGGCGTGCGGCGCGACTAGACCCCGCGCCGCTTGACCGGCGGGCGTCGGGTCCGAATGCGAAACGGCCTCGATGCGCGTCGGGCCGCCGGCGGTCGGCCCAAGCCGGCCCCCGCGTCCGGACGCCGCGATCATCGACAAAGCGGTCATTCCTGCGGCGCGCGGCATCGGTCAGGGCGCGCGCGCGCCCGGCGTTCCCTGCGACTTTCCTGCCATTCCGCTCGGGACGGACCGCATCCCGGCGGCCGCCCGGGCCGGTTCGGCGGGCTGCGGTCCGGCACGCTCTTGCCAATGGCCACCCCTCCTGCCATTCCGAGCGGCGGGAGGACGCCGGCACATGAAAATCGGACTGATCTGCCTGGTGGCGGCCTATATGCTGAGCCAGTTCTACCGGGCGTTCCTGGCGGTGCTGGCCCCGGCGCTCGAGGCCGATCTGGGCACCACGCCCGAGGATCTGTCCTATGCGTCGGGCCTGTGGTTCCTGGTGTTTGCCGCGATGCAGATCCCGGTGGGCGAGGCGCTCGACCGGGTCGGGCCGCGCCTGACCGCGGCGGGGCTGTTCGGCCTTGGCGGGGCCGGCGGCGCGGCGGTCTTTGCCCTGGCCCAGGGTCCGGGCGGCGTGACCGCGGCGATGATCCTGCTTGGCATCGGCTGTTCGCCGGTGCTGATGGCCTCCTATTACATCTTCGCGCGGGTCTATCCGGCGGCGGTGTTCGCCACCCTCGCCGGCACCGTGCTGGGGCTGGGATCGCTGGGCAACCTGGCAAGCTCGGCGCCGCTGGCCTGGGCGGCCGGGGCGCTGGGCTGGCGCGGCACGATGTGGGCGCTGGCCGGCCTGACCCTGGCGATCGCCGCGCTGCTGTGGCTGACCGTGCAGAACCCGCCCCGGGTGCAGACGGCGCGGCGCGGGTCGGTGCTGGATCTGCTGCGGATCCCGGCGCTGTGGCTGATCCTGCCGATGATGCTGGTCAATTACGCCCCGGCCGCCGGGCTGCGCGGGCTTTGGGCCGGGCCCTATGCCGACCAGGTGTTCGGTGCCGACGCGGCGATGATCGGGCGCGTCACCCTGGTGATGGGGATCGCGATGATCGCCGGCAACCTGATCTACGGCCCGCTCGACCGGCTGCTGGGCACGCGCAAATGGACCGTCTTCGGCGGCAACATGCTGGTGGTGGCGGCCTGCCTGGCGCTCTGGGCGCTGCCCGGGCAATCGCTGGTCCTGTCGACGCTGCTGCTGGCCGCGGTGGGGTTCTTCGGCGCCTCTTTCCCGGTGCTGATCGCCCATGGCCGGGCCTTCTTTCCGGACCATCTGGCGGGCCGCGGCGTGACCCTGATGAACCTGTTCGGCATTGCCGGGGTCGGGATCATGCAGATCGTCAGCGGGCGGCTGTATCGTGCCGTCGATGCGGGGGGCGATCCGACCGCGCCGTTCACCGGCATCTTCGCGGTCTATGCCGGGCTGGTCGCGGCCGGGCTGATCCTTTACGCCTTTGCGCGCGACCGCACCGACTGACCCTTTCGCTCGGCCCCGGCAGCCTGTAAGAGGCGCGCGTCAACCAAGGAGCCAGTCAGATGGGCTATCGCATCGCCGTTGTCGGCGCCACGGGCAACGTGGGCCGTGAAATGCTGAACATCCTCGCCGAACGGGAATTCCCCGCCGACGAGGTCGCGGCCCTGGCTTCGCGCCGCAGCCTCGGCACCGAGGTGAGCTTCGGCGACAAGACCCTCAAGACCCAGGACCTGGACAGGTTCGACTTCACCGGCTGGGACATGGCGCTGTTCGCCATCGGTTCGGAGGCGACCAGGCAATATGCCCCCAAGGCCGCCAAGGCCGGCTGCGTCGTGATCGACAATTCCAGCCTGTATCGCTACGACCCGGAGATCCCGCTGATCGTGCCGGAAGTGAACCCGCAGGCGATCCACGGCTATGCCAGGAAGAACATCATCGCCAACCCGAATTGTTCGACCGCTCAGATGGTGGTGGCGCTGAAGCCGCTGCATGACCGGGCGCGCATCAAGCGGGTGGTGGTCAGCACCTACCAGTCGGTTTCGGGGTCGGGCAAGGAGGCGATGGACGAATTGTGGCAGCAGACCAAGGGCATGTATGTGCCCGGCCAGGAGGTGGAGCCCAGCGTCTATCCCAAGCAGATCGCCTTCAACGTGATCCCGCATATCGACGTCTTCATGGACGACGGCCAGACCAAGGAAGAATGGAAGATGGTGGCCGAGACGAAAAAGATCGTCGACCCGGCGATCAAGGTCACCGCGACCTGCGTGCGGGTGCCGGTCTTTGTCGGCCATTCCGAGGCGGTGAACATCGAGTTCGAGGATTTCCTGGACGAGGACGAGGCCCGCGACATCCTGCGCGAGGCGCCGGGGATCATGGTCGTCGACAAGCGCGAGGCGGGCGGCTACGTGACCCCGGTCGAATGCGTCGGCGATTACGCGACCTTCATCAGCCGGATCCGTCAGGACAGCACGATCGACAACGGGATCAACCTGTGGTGCGTGTCCGACAACCTGCGCAAGGGCGCGGCGCTGAACGCGGTGCAGATCGCCGAGCTGCTGGGCCGCGAGGTTCTGAAGAAGGGGTAAGCCGTCCTTAAGGAAATGCCGTCATAGGGAAGGGATACCCAACCATATGGCGGTGCCATGGACGACTGGAATTTCAACTGCCCGGCCTATCTTGCACAACGGTTCTGGATCTATTGCGCCGAGCGTGACCAGACCCCGGGGGCGATGCTGCGCCGCTTCATGATCGACCAGATCAGCAAGGCCGATCCGGGGTTCGAGCCCGAGCTGGAAGCCTGGATGGAGGCCGAGGACGCAAAACGCCCGCGCCCGGCGCCGGGCCGGGTCAAGGTCAGCACGCAGAGATAACCGGCGCGGCGGCGCCGTCAGATCGGGTCGATCACGTCGAAACGATCCTCGGGTCGGCCATCGTGTCGTGGCGGTGCGCCGCGGCGCGCCGACCCGCACAGATGCGCCAGGCGATGCGGATGCCCCGGCATCGGCGCGCCGAAGCGGCGCACCAGCCGGGCATAGGCGAAACCGAGTTCGGACGCCTTGCACAAGCGCTCGCCGGTTTCGCGCAGATGCAGGGTGATGCCGCCCCCGGCGGGGCGCATCTCGTAACCCAGCGTGGCAAGGTCGCGGGCCAGGTCCTGCCAACCGCCGGCGTCGGCAATGGTCGGAGCGAGGAGCCGCTGCAAGCGCGCGACGAGGCGCTCATCCGACCTGTCGGTCGTCTTCGCATCCTGACGCCGGCGCAATTCCCGTTCCACGATCCGCGCCGCGACCTGCGCGATCGGCCGGGCCTCTTGCCGCGCACGCGCGGCCAGCAGCGCGTGCATGTCCGGGGCCAGGCGAAGCGGAATGTCGGTCTTGGTCATGGCCCGACCCTCGCAGGCCCTGGTTAACCGACCGTGAATGCCGCTCAGACCGCGCGGAACCCGCCCGACCCGGGGTCGAAACATTCCAGGTCGCCGCCGCCGATATCGTGCCACAGCCCGTGAAGCGACAGCCGGCCGGACTCGACCGCGCTGGCCACGAAGGGAAAGGTCATCAGGTTCTCGAGCGAGATCACCACCGCGCCCTTTTCCAGCGCCCGGGTCCGGGCCGCGTCGTCGCCCGGGGCCAGCCGGTCGTAGCCCGGCCGAAGGATGTCCATCCAGCGCCCGACAAAGCTCTCTTCCGCTTCCAGTTCGGGCGCCGCGCCGGAACACATGTCGTAGCAGCCCTTGACCCCGCCGCAGCTGGAATGGCCCATCACGATCAGATGCGACACCTTCAGCGCCGTCACCGCGTATTCCACCGCCGCCGAGGTACCGTGCTGCGCCCCGTCCGGCTGATAGGGCGGCACCAGGTTGGCGATGTTGCGGTGGATGAAGAATTCGCCCTGGTCCGCGCCGAAGATCGAGGTCACGTGGACCCGGCTGTCGCAACAGGAAATCACCATCGCCCGGGGATGCTGCCCCTGTTCGGCCAGGTTCAGATACCAGCCCCGGTTCTCGGCATAGGTGGTGGCCTTCCAGCCGTGGAAACGCTTGGCCAGGTATTCGGGCAGCGGGCGGGCATGGTCCATCACTCGGGGCTCCGTCGGGGCGATTGCCGGGTCTGATACGTCGCATTCGCGACGATTTCGAGCGATTTCTGCCCTGCGGCGGCAACCGATTGGGAACCTTGACGTCCTAGACAGGGCGGGGTGGATGGCGTCAACGAACCCATCGGGAGTGGGGACATGCAGGTGACACGATTGGTGCCGCGCGATGCTGCGCGGCTGGATGGCGGGGTGGTGCGGGACATGCTGCGGGTCTATGGCCCCGAAAGCGCCGAAGAGATCGTCTATGCCGCGCTGGAGGATCTTCTGCGCCATACCGCACGCATGGAAGAGGCCTGGCAGGCCTGCGATTTCACCGCGCTGATCGCGCGGGTCGTCCAGGTCGCCGAAATCGCCGACCGGATCGGGCTGCGCGGGGTCGGCCGGGTCGCCGGCGACGTGGCGATCTGTGCCGGCCAGGGGGACGATACCGCCCTGGCCGCCGTGCTGACCCGGCTGCTGCGGCAGGTCAACACCGCCTGTGACCAGATCGCGGTGCTGGGGCCGACGGCCTGAGCCCTTGCGACTTCCAGTGCTTGCTCTAGGCTCCGCCCGGTGACGCAGCCACAAGGACCCGGCCCGATGCCTCTGACATTCGCCCCCGACAGCGCCGAGGCGTGGCCGGTTCTGACCGTCGATCCCGACGCAATGGGCGTGCTCGACACCCTGCCGGCACCGGCCGCGGCCTATGTCCGGGCGACCGGGTTCACCGGCGCGGCGGGCGAGGCGGTGGCCTATCCCGATGCCGGCGGCGCCATCGCGGGCGCCGTCCTTGGCCTCGGCACGCCGGTCCAGCGCGCCCGGCAGCGGTTTTCCGCCATCGCCGGGGTCGCGCGGCTGCCCGAGGGCACCTGGCGGCTGCAGACCGGCCTGACCGGCCCCGCGCTTGAGGAACTGGCGCTGGGCTGGCTGCTGCACGGCTATGTCTTCGACCGCTACAAGGCGCAGACCCCGCCGGGCGCCCGGCTGGTCGCCCCGGGCGGTGTCGATGCCGCCCGGCTGGAACTCCTGGCGGCGGGCGAGGCGCTGACCCGCGACCTGATCAACACCCCGGCCAGCGATATGGGGCCGGATGCGCTCGAAGCCGCGGCGCGCGACCTGGCGGCGGAATTCGGCGCCGGGGTTGCGGTGATCCATGGTGGGGAATTGCTGGAACGCAACCTGCCGATGATCCACGCGGTGGGCCGCGCCGGGGCCGAGGCGCCGCGGCTGATCGACCTGACCTGGGGCGCGTCCGGCCCGGCCCTGACCCTGGTCGGCAAGGGCGTCTGTTTCGATACCGGCGGGCTGAACCTGAAGCCCGGCGCGTCGATGGCGCTGATGAAAAAGGACATGGGCGGCGCGGCCACGGTTCTGGGCCTGGCGCGGATGATCATGGCGCTGGGGCTGGACCTGCGCCTGCGCGTCCTGATCCCGGCGGTGGAAAACGCGGTGGCCGGCAATGCCTTTCGCCCCGGTGACATCCTGCACAGCCGCAAGGGCCTGACGGTCGAAATCAACATCACCGATGCCGAGGGGCGGCTGGTCCTTGCCGATGCCCTGGCCCTGGCGGACGAGGCCGGCCCGGATCACATCGTGTCGATGGCCACCCTGACCGGCGCTGCACGGGTCGCCGTCGGCCCCGATCTGGCGCCGTTCTACACCACCGACGACGCGATGGCGGCGGCGCTGGCCCGGGCTGCATCCGATGCCGCCGACCCGGTCTGGCGGATGCCGTTCCATGACCCCTACGAGACGATGATCGAACCGGGCATCGCCGATCTGGACAATGCGCCGTCGGGCGGGTTCGCGGGCTCGATCACCGCCGCGCTGTTTCTGCGCCGCTTCGTCGAGGCCGCGCCCTATACCCATTTCGACATCTATGGCTGGCAGCCCGCCCCGGCGCCGGCCCGTCCCAAGGGCGGGGTGGGCCAGGGCGCCCGGGCCTTGCTGGCGGCCCTGCCGCGGGTCCTTGGGGCATGAGCGACCGGCGCCTGACCCCGGCCAATGGCCGTGTCGCCGCGCAGCACCTGCGCGGTTCGGTCGAGGCCGAGCGCTTTGTCGAGGGCCGGCCCGCCGCCATCGCCGCGCCCGTGGTCGACCTGATGTCAACGCCGGACGGGCGGCGCGACCGGCAATTGCTGATGGGCGCGGCGGTCACGGTCTACGAAGATCGGGACGGCTTCGCCTTTGTTCAGGCGGCCGCCGATGGCTATGTCGGCTATGTGCCGACGGCGGCCCTGGGGCCCGAGATCACGCCGACCCATCGCGTCGCCAGCGCCGCGACCCATCTTTACGAAGGCCCGGACATGAAATCCCCCGACCTGGCCTGCCTGCCGCGCGCCGCCGGGCTTGCGGTGACCGGCATCCAGGGCCGCTTTGCCGAAACCCGCGACGGGTTCGTGCCGATACAGCACCTGGTCGAAAGGGAGGAGCGCAGCGACGACCCCGCCGCCGTGGCCGAACTCTATCTGGGCGTGCCCTATCTCTGGGGCGGCAATTCCAGCTTCGGGATCGATTGCTCGGGCCTGGTCCAGGCCGCCTGCCGGGCCTGCGGCATCGCCTGCCCGGGCGACAGCGACCTGCAACGCGCCGGGCTGGGCAAGCCGATCGCCGCCGAGGCGACGGTCCGGCGGGGCGATCTGTTCTTCTGGACAGGTCACGTGGCCATGGCGCTGGACGCCGGGACGCTGATCCATGCCAATGCCCATCGCATGGCCGTCACCACCGAAAGGCTGGCCGATGCCATCGCCCGCATCGCCCGGCAGGGCGACGGCCCCGTCCTGGCCCGACGCCGGCCCTAATCCACCGCCCGGATCAGCTTGCGCTCCAGCACCCGCAGCACCTGGCGCAGGTCGTCGCCGCGCTTGAGCACCTGCCCGTCCATGCCGACCACCGCGTATTGCCCCTGCCGCAGCCGCAGCCGGGGCCGCTTTTCGATCCGGTAAAGCGGGTGTTCGGCACTGCGCCGGAACACGGCGAACACCGCCACGTCGCGCAGGGTGGAAATGCCGTAATCGCGCCATTCCCCGGCGGCCACGAAACGCCCGTAGAGCGACAGGATCGGGGCCAGTTCGCTGCGGTGAAAGGCCACTTTCTCGGTTCCATGCGGGCCGGGAAAGGGGACGGGAGGCACCATGTTCATGGCCCCAGACTTGCGCCGTTCGGCGCGCAAATCAAGGGGCGTCGGTCACCCGCATGTCACCCGCATCACCCGGTCCGCCGCGTCCAGTTCGATGTTCAACCGGTCGACGCGGTAATCCATCGTCACCGGCTGGCCCGGGCGGATCACCCGAACCGGGTCCAGCGCATCGACATCCACCGCCGTGATCGGCCCGCCGATCGCATCGGCCAGACCGGCGGCGCCGCAGGTGTCGGCCTCCGGATCGGGCAGGTCGGGTCCGGGCATCGGCGCCATGTCGCAGGCGGCCAGCAGGGCCAGGGCGGCGGCGGTCAGGGTCGGTCGGATCGGCATCTTTGGGTCCTTTCTGTCAGCCACAGGTGATGCGGGCGATGCGCGCCGCGTCGTCGATCCAGAAATTGATCCGGCCGGGACGAAGGTCCCGGGTCACCGCCATGCCGGGCCGGATCACCCGGACCTCGCGCAGGATCATCACACGCTCCAGCGCCGTATCGGCCCGGCCCACCAGGGCGGCATGGGGCGCGGCGCCGCAGGTATCGGCGGCGGCAAGGGGAACCGCCGGGCCGGCGGGCACGGGATCGGATGTCGGGGCGGAATGTTCGGAACAGGCCGCAAGCGCCAGGGCAAGCGCCGCTATCGACGCCCTCAGCCGCAAAAGACCTGGATCACGGTGTCGTCCGGATCGGTCAGGATGCTGACCCGGTTCGGCACCTGGTCGACCATCTCCGACGTCATCTGCCCGGTCTCGGGCTCCAGCCAGACATGGCGGGTCAGCGCGCCTTCGGGCAGCAGGACCGCGCGGTAGTTCTTCCCCAGCAGCCCCAGCCAGGCGCCGGCATTGCAGGGGTCCGACGGCTCTGTCAGCTCGAACGGGGTCGGCTCGAAGGCGACCGGTTCGACGGGCTCCGGGCCGCCCAGTTCGGGCGGCAACTGGCAGGCGGACAGGGCGAACAGGGCGATCAGCAAGGCGGTCTTTTTCATGAGCCGGACTTTTGCGACTGATTCGACAAAAGGCAAGCGCGGCGGTTGATTGTTCGCGAAGTTTCGCGGCAGTTTGGCGCAAACGACAACACCCCCCGGAGGAAGTCCCATGAGAACCCGTGCCGCCGTCGCGCTCGAAGCCGGAAAACCGCTTGAAATCATGGAGGTGAACCTGGACGGCCCGAAGGCGGGTGAAGTCCTGGTCGAGATCAAGGCGACCGGCATCTGCCACACCGATGAATTCACCCGTTCCGGCGCCGATCCCGAAGGGATGTTCCCGGCGATCCTGGGCCACGAAGGCGCGGGCGTGGTGCTCGAGGTCGGCGCGGGCGTGACCAGCGTCGCGCCGGGCGACCATGTGATCCCGCTCTACACCCCCGAATGCCGGGAATGCGACTATTGCCTGAACCCCAAGACCAACCTCTGCCAGGCGATCCGCAGCACCCAAGGGCAGGGCCTGATGCCCGACGGGACCAGCCGGTTCAGCATGCTCGACGGCACGCCGATCCTGCATTACATGGGCTGTTCGACCTTTTCCAACCACACGGTGCTGCCGGAGATCGCGCTGGCCAAGGTCAACCCCGCCGCGCCCTTCGACAAGATCTGCTATATCGGCTGCGGCGTGACCACCGGGATCGGCGCGGTGATCAACACCGCCAAGGTCGAGATCGGCAGCCGGGCCATCGTCTTCGGCCTGGGCGGCATCGGCCTCAACGTCATCCAGGGCCTGCGGCTGGCCGGGGCCGATCAGATCGTCGGCGTCGATCTGAATGACGGCAAGAGCCAGATGGCCCGGCATTTCGGCATGACCGATTTCGTCAATCCCAAGGACGTGCAGGGCGATCTGGTCGCGCATCTGGTCGAGCTGACCGGCGGCGGCGCCGATTACACCTTCGACGCCACCGGCAATGTGCAGGTGATGCGCACCGCTTTGGAAAGCGCCCACAAGGGCTGGGGCGAAAGCATCATCATCGGCGTGGCCCCGGCAGGGGCCGAGATTTCCACCCGACCGTTCCAGCTGGTCACCGGGCGCAGCTGGCGCGGCACGGCCTTTGGCGGCGCGCGCGGGCGGACGGATGTGCCCCGGATCGTGGATTGGTACATGGACGGCAAGATCGAGATCGACCCGATGATCACCCACAAGCTGACCCTGGACGAGATCAACACCGGCTTCGACCTGATGCATTCGGGGGAATCGATCCGCGCGGTGGTGGAATTCTGATCGGACCGCCCGGGTGACAGGCCGGCTGGACAGGGCCGTCGCGGCGCTGGTGCCGCCGTTCGCCATGGCCGCGGTCGGGCTGGCCCGCGACGGGCAGGCACCACGCTGTCACATCGCCACCGCGCCGGGGCTGGCGGCGACGCCGGACACGATGTTCCGGGTCGCCTCGATCTCCAAGATCGTGGTCGGGCAGGTGGCGCGGCAGGTGCTGGAGGCGGCCGGGCATGGCCCCGACATGGCCGCCGAGGAGGCGCTGGGCTTTGCCTTGCGCCACCCCGCCGCGCCAGAGCGGCCGATCCGCGTCGGCGCGCTGGCCGCGCATCATGCGGGGCTGACCGATGCCGGTGGCTACCTGGTGCCGCCGGGGATCGACCTGGCCGACTGGATCGCCGCGCAGGGCGATGCGATCTGGGGGCCCGAGCCGCCCGGCGCCGTCTTTCGCTATTGCAACCTGGGCTACCTGCTGCTGGCCGCGGTGGCCGAACGCCTGGCGGGCGACCGGTTCGATCACCTGGCCGCGCGGCTGGTGCTGGGGCCGGCCGGGATCGCCGGCGGGTTCAACTGGTCCGGCGTCGCGCCCGCGCGCCGGGCCGACCACCTGCCGATCTTTCGCCGCGACGCCACCGGCCTGGTGCCGCAGATCGACACGCAGCTTGCGCCCGAGGGCATCCTTGGCCCTGATGGCGCCCCGGCCCTGACCGGCGCCTACCGGCTGGGCCGCGATGTGGCGCGGCTGTCGCCCCAGGGCGGGCTGCGGCTGTCGCTGTCCGGGCTGCTGCGGCTGGCCGACCGGCTGCGGGACGCGCCGCGCGACTGGCTCTGGTCCGCCGGTGACAGCCCGGTCGACGGCCCGGCCGATCTCTTCGCCCGCTACGGCTGGGGGGTGCAGATGCTGGATGATCCGGCGATCTATCCGCGCCCGCTGGTCGGGCATTTCGCCAATGCCCATGGCATGGTGGGTGGCGTCTGGCGCGACGATGCGGCAAGGTCGCGCCTGGTCTATATCCTGAACGGCCTGCCGATGGATGACGACCCCGACGATGACCGGTTGCGCCCCCAAGAGGCCGCGTTGCTGAAAGCCCTGGCCCAGGAGTGCCCCGATGCCCGACCGTGACCGCCCGCTGTACGCCGTGCTGATCGACGCCGACAACATCCCCGCCCGCCATGCCGAGGCGATCCTGAAGGAAATCACCGCCTATGGCGAACCGGCCCTGCGGCGGGTCTATGGCGACTGGTCCAGCGGGCAACTGAAGGGCTGGCACGAAAAGGCGGTGACCCTGGGCATGGTCGCGCATCAGCAATCGGCCAATACCAAGGGCAAGAATGCCAGCGATATCGGGCTGGTGATCGACGCGATGGACATCCTGCACCAGAACCGGTTCGACGGCTTCGTCCTGGTCTCTTCCGACAGCGATTTCACCCGCCTGGCCAGCCGGATCCGCGAACAGGGGCTGGACGTGATCGGGATCGGCGCGGAAAAGACCCCGCAATCGCTCAAGAACGTCTGCAACCGCTTCGTGACGCTGGAAAACATCATCGAAGAGCCGGAACCCAGCGCGCCGAAATCCGGCGCCCCCAAGAAACAGCCGCCGATCGAGGCCGTGCCGCTGATCCTGCGGGCGATGGACAAGATCGAACAGGACGACGAATGGTATACGCTGGGCCAGCTGGGCCAGTATATCACCGCCGACACGCCGGATTTCGACACCCGCACCTATGGCAAACGCAAGCTGTCCGACCTGGTCAAGGACCTCAAGCGGTTCGAAACCAGGCAGGTGGGCAACCAGCTTCTGGTGCGGCGGGTCGACTAGCGTCAGGCCGCGTAACGGGCCATGAACATCTCGACGGCGGCGTCGACGATGCGGGCCAGTTCCTCGGGCGGAAATTCGGTCTGCACGCCGCAGATCATGCGCGGAAAGATCCGCGCCTTGCACAGCTCGGCGAATTGGTCGGCGGCCAGCAGCGGGTCGTCGATCCGCAGGGTTTCGGCGCCGCAGCAGCAGGTGAAATAATCCTGAAGATGGGCCCGGACCAGGCCCGGACCGGACTCGTAGAACAGGCGGCCCAGTTCCGGGAACCGCCCGGATTCGGCGGCGCAGAGCGACACCACCTGGCGACCGAATTCCGAGGTCAGGAACCCGACCAGCCGCCGCCCGGCCTCGCGCAACACGGCATCCGGCGGGCCGGTCATGTCGATCTCGTCCATCGACATCTCGGCCTGGCGCATGCATTCGTGTTTCGCGACCTCGGCGAACAGCAGCCGCTTGTCCGGGAAATAGCTGTATAGCGTCGCCTTGGAGACCCCGGCGGCGCGGGCGATCTCGTCCACCGAGGCGCCATCGAACCCCGCGGCCATGAAGACATCGCGGGCGCCGTCAAGCACCTGGTCGAACTTGCGTCCCTTCTTGATCGTGTCGCTCCCGTCGGCCATGGCGCCTCCTGTCGCGGCAAGTATAAACCGTTCGGTTCACTTGCGGCAAGGAAGGCGCGGCGTCACTGGGCCGGGGAACAGGCCGGGCCGGTCAGCGATGCGGGATCGGTGCAGCCCTGGGTCACGGTATCGGGCCGTGGCGGAAACTGCAGGTTCGGGATCGTGACACCCCAGCCCTGGGCCAGGGCACTGCCGGCGGCGAACACGAGGGCAAGGGACAGAAGGAAAGAGCGCATGGGGGCCTCCGAATCAAACTGAACGGTTTAGTTCATATCTTGCGAAGCCCCGCGGCGCAACAAGAATGAACCGTTCGGTTCACTTTTGCCGGTTGCGCTTTGCCGGACATCGACTAACTTAGAATAATTCCAAAAAGAGGAGCCCGCCGATGATCCCCGGATTCTCCACCGCCCGCCGTCGCTTTTCGGACCTGAGCGAACAGGAAATCCTGGCGCTCGCGATTTCCTCGGAAGAGGACGACGCCCGGATCTATCGCAGCTATGCCGCACGGTTGCGTGACGATTACCCGGACTCGGCCAAGGTCTTCGACGGCATGGCCGGGGAAGAGGACGACCACCGCCGCCGGCTGATCGAGCTGCACCGCCGCCGCTTCGGCGAAACCATCCCGCTGATCCGGCGCGAACATGTCGCGGGCTATTACGCGCGCAAACCCGTCTGGCTGTCCGAAACCCTGACCCTGGACCAGATGCGCGGCGAGGCCGAGGCGATGGAAAGCCAGGCCGAGGCGTTCTATCGCCAGGCCGCGCAGCGCGCCACGGATGCCGGAACCCGCAAGCTTCTGGGCGACCTTGCCGCCGCCGAGGCCGGCCACGGCCATACCGCCGGCAAGCTGGAACAGGAACACCTGACCGACGAGGCCCGCGCGACCGAGGATGACAAACGCCGCCGGCAATTCGTGCTGACCTGGGTGCAGCCGGGGCTGGCCGGGCTGATGGACGGGTCCGTGTCGACCCTGGCGCCGATCTTTGCCACCGCCTTCGCCACCCAGAACACCTGGACGACCTTCCTGGTCGGGCTGGCCGCCAGTATCGGCGCCGGGATTTCCATGGGCTTCACCGAGGCGGCGTCCGATGATGGCCAGATCTCGGGGCGCGGCTCTCCGGTCAAGCGCGGCTTCGCCTCGGGGGTCATGACCACGGTCGGCGGGCTGGGCCACGCGCTGCCCTATCTGATCGCCGATTTCTGGACCGCGACGACCGTCGCCATCATCGTCGTCTTCGTCGAGCTTTGGGCGATCGTCTGGATCCAGAACAGGTTCATGGAAACCCCGTTCCTGCGCGCCACCTTCCAGGTTGTCCTCGGCGGGGCGCTGGTCTTTGCCGCCGGGGCGCTGATCGGATCGGGATAGGCCCGGGCCCGCCCCTGCGATGTCGCGCCGACCGGAAGGGGTCACGATCGGGGGTGCACGTCCCCGATCCCGGTGCTAAGCCGCCCCCATGTGGGAGATTTTCCTTCAGACCCTGCCGTTCTTTGCGCTGATCGGCCTTGGCTGGGGCGCCGGCGTCACCGGCTTTTTCCCGCCCGAGGCGACGGCCTGGCTGACACGGTTCGTGTTCTATTTCGCCCTGTCGGCGATGCTGTTCCGCTTTGCCGCGAACCTGTCGCTGTCCGAGATCCTCGACTGGACCTTCATCGCCGCCTACCTGTGGGGCACCGCGCTGGTCTATCTGCTGGCCACCGCGGTCGCGATGCTGCGCCGGCTCAGCGTCGCCGAGGCGGCGGTCGAGGCGCAATGCGCGGTGATCGGCAATGTCGGGTTCCTGGGCATCCCGATGCTGGCGCTGCTGCTGGGCGAGGCCGCGGTCGGCCCGGTCCTGCTGGTGCTGGCGGTCGACCTGATCGTCTTCGGGTCGCTGATCGTGATCCTGATCACCGGGTCGCGCGACGGGCGGATCAGCCCGGGCGTATTGCGCACCGTCGGGCTGGGCCTGCTGCGCAACCCGATGATCGTGTCGATCGGGCTGGGCCTGGCGGTCTCGGCCCTGGCCCTGCCGATTCCCGCCCCGGTCAACGATTTCCTGGCGACGCTGGGCGCGGCCGCCACGCCGGGTGCGCTGTTCGCCATCGGCGCCTCGCTGGCCTCCAAATCGGCCGAGCGGGTGGCGGTGGCCGGCTGGCTGTCCTTCGCCAAACTGGTGCTGCACCCGGCGGCGGTGGCCTTCGCCGCTCTGGTCATGCTGCCGGTGGAGCCCTACGCTGCCGGCGTGATGATCGCCGCCGCGGCGCTGCCGGTGGCCGGAAACGTGTTCATCCTGGCCCAGCATTACGGCGTGGCGCCGATGCGGGTCTCGGCGGCGATTCTGGTATCGACCACGGCAAGCGTGCTGACCGTGTCGCTGGTGATCGCGCTGGTCGGCGGATTGGGAGGATAGAAAGATGACCGACGCCCCGGCCTACAAGGCCCTGCCGCTGCCCGACCGGCACGACCTGTCCGATGCCGAGGCCCTGGCCCGGGCACAGGCCTTCCGCGACCTGATGCGGACCCGCCATTCGGTGCGCGACTACGCCCCGACCCCGGTCCCGCCCGAGATCATCGCCACCTGTATCGCGGCCGCCGGCACCGCGCCCTCGGGCGCCAACCAGCAGCCCTGGCATTTCGTCGCCATCTCGGATCCGGCGATGAAGGCGAAGATCCGCGACGCGGCCGAGGCGGAAGAGCGGCGCTTCTACGCTGGCGGCGGCGGCGACGAATGGCTCGCCGCGCTTGAACCCATCGGCACCGACGCCTCCAAGCCGCATCTGACCGTCGCGCCCTGGCTGATCGTGATCTTCGCCGCCCGCTGGGGGGTCCGGAATGGGGAAAAGGTGAAGCATTATTACGTGCCCGAAAGCGTCGGCATCGCCACCGGAATGCTGATCACCGCGCTCCACCAGGCCGGTCTGTCCTGCCTGACGCATACGCCCAACCCTATGAAATTCCTCAATGATCTATGCGGCCGGCCCGAAAACGAAAAGCCGGTGATGATCCTGGCCGT
>LJSF01000041.1 GCA_001314655.1 Rhodobacteraceae bacterium HLUCCA08
TCGTCTCGATCATGCGAAACACACTCACCGTACCGCTACATCGCCCCGATCAGGCGCCGCGGGCCCCTTCCATGGCCGATCCGATGAATAAGGTGGGCTGACCGGGCGGACGCGCCCTTACGGCCCGCAGTCTGGCGGCACCGCGTTTCGATCCGGGCCGGCATAAACCGCCCCGCCGGAAGAACGGACAGGACGGATCTCGGCCGCACCTTCCGTGCCCTTCACACGCCCGGCGATCCCTTCATCCCGGCCCATGCCCAATCCCTGGTCGCCGCGACCGGCCTGGCGGTGCCGGGCGATGTCATGGCTCTGGGCAAGGGCCTGACCGGTGCTATGGTGGATGCATTGCTGACCAGGGATTGATCCGATGCACCGATTGCTTGCGCTTCTCGCCGCACTTCTTTTCGCGCCCATGGCCGTGGCCCAGACCTTTCCGGACCAGCGCGGCCCCCATGTGAACGACTACGCCGACATCCTGTCCGACGAGGCCGAGGCCCGGATCGCCGCAGAGCTGGACGCCACCCTTCGCGACCACGGTGCCCAGGTCACCATCGTCACCTTGACGGAACTCCGGTTCTACACCAATGACCTGGCGATCGCCGATTATGCCCGCGGCCTGTTCGACGATTGGCAACTGGGCCAGGCCGACGGGAGCACCGCAATCCTGCTGCTGATCCTGCGCGACGACCAGGAGATGCATATCCGCCTGGGCGAGGCCTATGACAGCGACTGGAACATGACCGCGGCCCGGGTGGTCGGAGAGGTCATCACCCCCCGCTTCGCCGAGGGCGATTTCGAAGCCGGCATCAACGACGGGTCCATCGCGATCCGGGACCGGATCGTGATCCCCTTCACCACACCGGACAGCGCGCCGCCAGCCGACGCCGCCGACACCGAAGGCGGGATCGGGATCGGCCCGGTCCTTGGCGGGCTGGGGGTGATCATCGCGGCGCTGTTCGGCTGGGGCCGGTATCGCGCCGCGAAACGCGCCAGCGAACCCTGCCCAGCCTGTGGCGCGACCGGCCTGCAGCGCGACCGGGTGGTGGTCGAACCGGCGACGGATACGACCGAGGGCCGGGGCGAAGCCCGCGTCACCTGCCCGGCCTGCGGTCACGTCACCGTGCGCTCCTACGCGATCGCCAAGACCGGCGCCACGCCCGCGACGGGCGGCAAGGCCGGGAACGGCGGCGCGACCGGAAAATGGTAGATCGGGGCCCGATTTCCGGCGGCACGGCGAAGCAATCCGGGGCAGGATCACCACATGACGTGCGACCTGCCCCCCGATGATCTGCTGCATCGGGCCTTGCTGGCCCGTGACCCGGCCCATGACGGGCGCGGCTTTGTCGGCGTGACCTCGACCGGGATCTTCTGCCGCCTGACCTGTCCGGCGCGCAGACCCGAGGCGGTAAACCGCCGGTTCGTCGACAGCCCCGCCGCCTGTCTGCAGGCCGTCGCGCGCGCGGCCGTGGCGCGGGGCCGCGGCTGATCGAGATCGAACGCGCAGACATACGCGGCCGAGGTCGGAAAACGACCTGTTGTCGGTTTCGGGACAGAATCCGGCGCCGCGCCCGGCCCTGATACCGGCATGACGATGCTCCGCCATATCGCCCGCACCCTGGAACGGACCATCGGCGCCCGTCGCGGCCGCGCGGCCCGGGGGCGGCCCGGACCGGCCTGACCTGCCGCCGCCCCGTTTCCCATCCCCTTTCGAACAGACCCTGCCATGACCCAGACCCTGACCCGCCGCAGCGGTGGCCGCGCCGCCCGTCGCGCCGCCCGCGCCGCCCCGCTCGATGACCTGATCCGCCCGGTGCGCCCGGGGATGCAGGGCGGCCACTACCGCCCGCTCTCGGACGCCGACATCGCCCGCATCCACGATGCCGCCCTGACGGCGCTGGAGGACATCGGCCTGGCCGATGCCCCGCCCACGGGTATCGAGATCCTGACCGGCGCCGGCGCGACCCTTGGCGCCGACGGGCGGATCCGCTTTCCCCGGGCCCTGGTCGAGGACATGCTGGCGATCGCCGCCCGCGACATCACCCTGCATGGCCGCGACGCCGCCCATGACCTGCTGCTGTCCGGCGCCCGGGTCCATTACGGCACCGCCGGGGCCGCGGTGCATGTGGTCGACATCGACACCGGCAGCTATCGCGACAGCACCGTGCAGGACCTGCATGATGCGGCCCGCATCGCCGATGCGCTGGACAACATCCATTTCCTGCAGCGCCCGATGGTGGCCCGCGACATCGCCGACAATCTGCAGATGGACCTCAACACCATCTATGCCTGCTGCACCGGAACGCTGAAACATGTGGGCGTGTCGTTTTCCGACCCGTCCCACGTGGCGCCGGGGCTGGAGCTGCTGCACCTGATCGCCGGCGGCGAACAGGCCTGGCGCGCGCGCCCTTTCGTGAGCAATTCCAATTGCTTCGTGGTGCCGCCGATGAAATTCGCCACGGAAAGCTGCCAGGCGATGGAGGCCTGCATCGCCGGCGGCATGCCGGTGCTGCTGCTGTCGGCGGGCATGGCCGGGGCGACCGCGCCCTCGACCATCGCCGGGGCGATCGTGCAATCGGTCGCCGAATGCCTGGCCGGGGTGGTCTATGTCAACGCGCTCGCCCCGGGGCATCCGGCGGTGTTCGGCACCTGGCCCTTCGGGCTTGACCTGCGCTCGGGCGCGATGACGGTCGGGTCGGGCGAACAGGCGCTGCTGACCGCGGGCTGCGCCCAGATGCACCGGTTCTACGGGCTGCCCGGCGGCGCCGCCGGCGGGGCCTGCGATTCCAAGCTGCCCGACATGCAGGCGGGATGGGAGCAGATGTGCTCCAACGTCATGGCCGGCCTGGCGGGGCTGAACATGGTCTACGAGGCGGCGGGGATGCATGCCTCGCTTCTGGGCTTCTGTCCCGAAAGCCTGATCCTGGGCGATGACCTGATCGGCCAGGCGCTGCGCTGCGTGCGTGGCATCGAGGTCGACGACACGACCCTGGCGCTGGACCAGATGCGGGCGGTCTGCCTGGGCGGCCCGGGCCATTACCTTGGCACCGACGCGACCTTGGGCCGGATGCAGAAAGACCATGTCTATCCGACCCTTGGCGACCGGACATCCCCCAAGGAATGGGCCGAAAAGGGCAAGCCCGACCTGGTCGCAAGGGCCAAGGCCCGCAAGGCCGCGATCCTGGAACGGCCGACCCGCGCCGCGCTTGACCCGGTCATCGATGCGGCGATCCGGGACAGGTTCGTCATTCACCTGCCCCGGACCTGAGCGCGATCAGAAACTGTAGGCGGCGCGCAGCGACAGCGTGTTGGCCTCCAGCCCGATATCGTCGAAATCGTGGCGCAGATATTCCGCGCCCAGACGGATGCTGTCGGTGACGGCGAAATCGGCGCCCAGCCCGTAGAAGGTGCCGTTTTCCTTGTCGATGGCCAGGTCATCGCTGTCGAGCTGCGCAAAACCCAGCGCCAGATAGGGCAGCACCCGGCCGGCATCATAGCCGACCCGGCCCTTCAGCCGCAGCACGCTGGCATCGGGATCGCCCGCGGTGTCGAAGCTGTAGCGCCCGTAATCAAGCTCGCCGCCGATCACGACATTGCCCAGATCGGCCTGGTAGCCGCCGAACACGCCAAAGCCCGTGCCGTCCAGAGCGGCAAGGCCCGAGGTGTCGATATTGCCCAGATAGCCACCGGCGTAGGCGCCGCTCCAGTCGGTGCCGGCGACCGGCATCGGCGCCGCAACCGGCGCGGGGGCCGGCGTCGGGATCGGGTCGCTCAGGTTTCCGGCCAGGGCCGGGGCCGCGCAGATCATCGCGGCGATGGTCAGATAGGTCTTCATTTCGGTTCTCCGGTCATTGGTCGTCGGCACGATTTCCATGCGTGACACGAAGGGATTACGGACAAACCCGGTCACGGTGCCTTCACGATCCGGTGAGCCGCGGCGCCATGGGCGATGTCCCGCCGAGCGCCGCCGCCCCGGGGCGCGAGACGACGCCACCGCCGACGCTGGCACGCACCCCGGTCGTGCCCGGGCACGAGGTCGGCAGGCCCCGCGCGACCCGGACCGCCAGAAAGGCGAAGGCCTGCGCCTCGAGCATGTCACCGTCCAGGCCCACGGCCTCGACCGGGTCGACCGGGCAGGCGAGGCCCGCCGCCAGCCGCGCCATCATCGCCCGGTTGCGCCGCCCGCCGCCGGTGACCAGAACCCGTGCCGGCGGAACCGGGCAATGCTCCATCCCGCGCGCCACCGCATCGGCCGCGCAGGCCACCAGCGTGGCCGCCGCATCGGCGTCCGGCATCCCGGCCACGACATCCGACAACCCGGCGAAATCATTTCTATCCAGTGACTTGGGGGGCATCTTGAAGAAATAGGATGAGGTCAGGAAGGCCGCGACCTCGGCTTCGTCGGCGGTGCCGGACGCCGCCAGCGCCCCGTCTTCGTCACGCCCGACGCCGCGCCGCGCGCGCATCAGGTCGTCCAGCGGGGCATTGGCCGGGCCGGTATCGAAGGCCAGCAAAGCGCCCTCGGCCTCGGGCGTTGGCCGCGACGGGTCGATCCAGGTCAGGTTGCCGACCCCGCCAAGGTTGAGAAAGGCCAACGGCGCCTCGGCCCCGATCCAGCGGGCCAGCGCGAAATGATAGAACGGCGCCAGCGGCGCGCCCTGCCCGCCCAGCTGGACATCGGCGCTGCGGAAATCCCAGACCACCGGCAGGCCCAGCACCTCGGCCAGCACCGCGCCATCGCCCACCTGATGGGTGCCGCGACCGGCCGGATCATGGGCCAGGGTCTGGCCGTGAAAGCCCACCAGATCGACCCCGTCGAAGCGGCTGAGAAGCTGCGCATGCAGGGTTTCGACCACCTCGGCCGCCTCGGCCACGTCCTGATCGGGCCATTTGCCCAAAGCGCCGCGCAGCACCGCCTGCTGGGCCGGCGTATAGGGCAGAAACCCCGTGGCGCCGAAGCCGAAGACCGTTTCCCCATCGGTGTCGATCACCGCCGCATCGACCCCGTCGAGCGACGTACCCGACATCGCGCCCAACGCCCTGACCCTGCCTGGTTTCAACATCCGCTTTCCCTCTGTCCGGCCCGCCTTTATAGACTGCGCCGAAGCCAAGGCGGGGACAACCATGACCTACCATCCCAGATCAGAATTCATGGCCACGATCATGGAGCGCGGCTTTCTGGCCGATTGCACCGATTACCAGGGCCTGGACGAGGCTTTGTCGAAGGGGACCAGGACCGCCTATATCGGCTTCGACCTGACCGCGACCTCGCTGCATATCGGCAACCTGGTGCAGATAATGCTGCTGCGCTGGTTCCAGAAGACCGGCCACCGGCCGATCACGCTGATGGGCGGCGGCACCACCAAGGTCGGCGATCCCTCCGGCAAGGACGAAATGCGCAAGATCCTGTCGGTCGAACAGATCGACGCCAATGCCGAGGGAATCCGTACCGTGTTCTCGCGCTACATCACCTATGGCGACGGGCCGACGGATTCGCCGCTGGCCAACAATGCCGAATGGCTGGACGAGCTGCGCTATGTCGCGTTCCTGCGCGACATCGGCCGGCACTTCACCATCAACCGGATGCTGGCCTTTGAATCGGTCCGGGCCCGGCTCGACCGCGAGCAACCGCTCAGCTTCATCGAGTTCAACTACATGCTGCTGCAGTCCTACGATTTTCTCGAGCTCTTCCGCCGCTACGGATGCATCCTGCAGATGGGCGGCTCGGACCAATGGGGCAACATCGTATCGGGCGTCGACCTGGTGCGCCGGGTCGCGGGAACCGAGGTCTTCGGCCTGACGACGCCGCTGGTCACCCGCGCCGACGGCAAGAAGATGGGCAAATCCGCCGAGGGTGCGGTCTGGCTCAACGAGGACATGATGTCCTCCTACGAATTCTGGCAATGGTGGCGCAACGTGCCCGATGCCGATGTCGGCAAGTTCCTGAAGTTGTTCACCGAACTTCCGGTGGACGACTGCACCCGGCTGGGCGCGCTCGGCGGCACCGAGATCAACGAGGCCAAGATCGTGCTGGCCAACGCGGTGACGACGCTCTGTCGCGGCGCCGAGGCTGCCAGCGCCGCCGAGGCAACCGCGCGCGATGTGTTCGAAAAGGGCGGCATTGGCGACGACCTGCCGACCCTGACCCTGACGGCGCAAGAGATCGGCGACGGTATCTCGGTCGCCCAGCTGATCGTCCGGTCGGGCCTGACGGCCAGCGGCAAGGAGGCCAAGCGCCTGATCGCCGAGGGTGGCGCGCGGCTTAACGATCAGCCGCTGACGGATGCCGGGCTGATGATCGACGCGGACCGGCTGGCCGACCCGATCAAGCTGAGCGCCGGCAAGAAACGCCACGCCCTGGTGCGGCTGGGCTAAGACGCAACGGGGCGCCCAACGGGCGCCCCGTGCTGTCCTGTCCTCGACGCCGGATCAGCGGCGCCGGCGCAGCGCCAGAAGCCCCAGCCCCGACAGCATCAGCACCATGCCCGCCGGCAGCGGCACCGGCGCCACGGCCAGCGCCCGGATCGCGGCTTCGTCATATTCGGCATAGCGGTTCTGGCCGGACGGGTCCTGGAACTGGAAGATCTCCCAGTCGGCCAGGGCGATCTCGAGCCCGCCGCCAGCGTTTTGCAGGTTCAGCCGGAAGCCCTCGGGCAACAGGGAGACGCCGGCGATATCGTCGAAGGCGAAACCGGTGAAGCGCACCGTATCGGTATCGGCCCCACCGTCAAAGATCGCCCCCGCACCGCCGAAGGGATCGGCGTAATCGAGCCCTTCGACGGCAAGCAGGTCCTCGCCCTCGCCGAAAAGCCCGTCACCGATCACCACGCCGGAAAAATCGATGAACTGGTCATCTCCGGCGCCCAGCGACAACGCGGGCCCGTCCAGCGCGTGGATCGTGCCGCCGGCATTGATGACGGTCTGCGCCGCGGTATTGGCGCCCTCGGCCGGGTCGGTTTCGACGACGATCCCCGTCCGGCCGCGGATCAGGCCTTCGTTGGTGATGATCGATGCGATGGTGCTGCCGTCGAAATCGATCGCCGCATCGAGGGTCGAGATGATCTGCCCGGTCGCGGTGTTGAAGATTTCGCCGCTGTCGATGTCGATGGCGTCCTGCGGATCGCCGGGGATGCCGGTGGACAGGATCGTGCCCGCGTTCCAGATGAACGCCTCTTCGGCGACCTGGACCGCATCGTCATAGCCCTGGATCAGGGCGCCGGCGTAGTTGTAGATCGTCGCGCGGTCGCGGGCCTCGATCCCCTCGTTGTCGGTCGAGACGATGGAGCCGTAATTCTCGACGTAATTGTCATCGCCGCCGACACCGCCATCGTCGTCGATGTGCAGACCGCGTTTGACGGCGGTGATGTCGCCCTCGTTGATCACCGTGACGCCGCCGGCCCGGGCGTCGATCCCGTCCGCCCCGCCAAGAATGTCGCCGGTGTTGTAGATGTAGAAACCCGACCCGCCGCGCACCGCGTCCTTGCCGGCCCCGGTCGCATCGATCGTTCCGGCATTCACCAGAACCGTATCGTCACCGTCGATGTCGATCGCCCGGGCGTCATCGCCGAACACGCTCGCACCGGAATCCACGATCACCGTGATTTCGTCCGAGCCGTCCTTGAACCCGTCGAGATCGGTTCCGGTACAGGTCGCGGTCGCCCCTTTCGGGATGCTGTCCGGCGCACAATCGGCCATCGCTATCGTCGAAACGGAACAGAAAAGCGCCGCGAAACCGGCGCCATACAGGCGTTGCATGAATGATCCCCCAATTACCTGGCCGCCTTGTCGCGCGCCCATGTAACAGACGGATGACAAGCCGTCAGAACAACAGCAAATCTGCCAGCCACAACAGCCCGCCCACCGGCACGGCAAGGGCAAGGGCGACCAGAAAGGCCGCGAATCCTGTCGGCCGCGGGGCGGCGATGGTGAGTCCGTAAACAAGCATCATGGCCCCATTAACAGGATGGAAAGTTTCGGATGGCTTAACGGCGCCATGGACATCGCCCTGCCGCTGCAACAACACCCGCTTTATCTGGACGCCGTGGCCGCGATCGGCGGCGATGCCGCCCGTATCGAGGTTCCCGGCGCCGCGCCCGTCGGCCTGGTCCGGCGCCGGATCGGGCCGCTGGGCACGGTTGCCCTGGCCTCGCGCGGGCCGGTCTGGCACGCCTGCCTGACCGACCGGCAGGCCGAGGCATTGCGCGGCCTGCGGGCCGCCGGGTTGCGGATCGTGACCTCCGAGGGCGGGGACGAGGCGGCCCTGCGCCGCGCCGGGTTCCGCCAGATCCTGACGCCGGCCCATTTCGCCGAATGGGACCTGACCGGGGATGCCGCCGCCCGGCGCGCCGCCATGAAGGGCAAGTGGCGCAATCGCCTTGCCCGCGCCGAGGAGGCGGGGCTGACGATCCGGTCGGACTCCTGGCGCGGCCTGCCGCACTGGCTGCTCGATGCCGACGCGGCGCAGCAGCGCGACCGGCACTATCGCGCCCTGCCCCGGGTCCTGTTGGCCGCGATGGCCCGGACCAGGGGGGCGGCACGTGTCTTCGAAGCGCGCCATCGCGGTGCGATCGTCGCCGGGCTGCTGGTTCTGCGCCACGGTCCCGTGGCCACCTACCAGACCGCCTGGACCGGGCCCGAGGGGCGTCGGCTGAACGCCCACAGCCTGTTGCTGGCCCGCGCCGCGGACTGGCTGGCACGGCACGGCCATGTCCGGCTCGACCTCGGGCCGGTCGAAACCGAACGCAATCCGGGTCTTGCGCGGTTCAAGCTGGGCACCGGTGCGCGGTTGCGGCGCGGGGGCGGCACCTGGCTTGCGATCCCGTTGCTGTGACCACCGTCGCCGCCCCGGCATCGGATCCTTCCGGGGCTGGCGAGCCGCCTCGCGAGCCGTTAAAAGGCTCTGACAATGAGCGTGACCATCCTCGATCTTTGCGAACGACAGGGCCTGCGGCTGACCGATCAGCGGCGCACCATCGCCCGCGTCCTGGAGGAGGCCGACGATCACCCGGATGTCGAAGCGCTGCATGCCCGGGCCGCGGCCGAGGATCCGCGGATTTCGCTGGCCACGGTCTATCGCACGGTCAAGCTGTTCGAAGAGGCCGGGATCCTCGACAAGCACGAATTCGGCGACGGCCGCGCCCGCTACGAGACCGCCGACCGCGATCATCACGACCACCTGATCGACCTGGCCACCGGCGAGGTGATCGAATTCGTCGACCCCGAGATCGAGGAATTGCAGGAACGGATCGCCGCCCGGCTGGGCTATGAACTCAAGGGGCACCGGCTGGAACTGTTCGGCCTGCGCAAGGACCGCAAGCGGGACTGAGCCCTTTTCATTCCCCCGGTCCGACGCTATCGCGACCCCACCGATCCCGGAGAGCGACGATGGACAACCTGCGCGGCGCGGCGCTGCTGACCTTTTCGATGCTGTGCTTCGCGCTCGAGGACATGTTCGTCAAGCTCGCGGCCCAGACCCTGCCGCGGGGCCAGATCCTGATCCTGTTCGGCCTTGGCGCGGCGCTGGTCTTTGGCGTCGCGGCACGGCTGATGGGCCAAGCCCCGGTCACCCGCGACATGCTGCGCGGCCCGCTGGCCCTGCGATCCCTGTGCGAAGGCGTCTCGGCGATCGGCTTCGTCATGGCCCTGGCCCTGGTTCCGCTGTCGCTGATGACGACGATCGTCCAGGCCAACCCCCTGCTGATCACCCTGGGCGCGGCGTTGATCTTTGCCGAACCGGTGGGCTGGCGGCGTTGGAGCGCGGTGCTGGTCGGCCTGGGCGGCGTGATGATCGTGCTGCGCCCCTTCGGCGAGGGGTTCCAGCCGGCCGCGCTCTTCGCCGTGCTGGGCGTCCTGTTCCAGGCCGGACGCGATCTGGCGACGCGCAAGGTGCCGCCCGGCACCTCGTCGCTGCAGATCTCGATCGCCGGGTTCCTCGCGCTGATCGGCGCCGGCATCGGGCTGATGCTGGTGGCCGGGGAACGGCCGGTCTGGCCGGACCGGCGCGAATGGCTGTACATGCTGGGCATGCTGGGGATCGGGTTGCCGGCCTTCTATTCCATCGTCGCCGCGATGCGCCTGGGCGACATTTCCTTCATCGCACCGTTCCGCTATTCGCGGATCGTCTTCGGCCTCGCCGTGGGCCTGGTCGTCTTTGACGAACGGCTCGACCGCTGGATGCTGATCGGGGCGGCGGTGATCGTCGCCTCGGGGCTTTACACGCTCTGGCGCGAAGCCCGGCTGCGGCGCGCTTCCCTCGCCCGGTCGCACGCGCTATAGGACGGGCGGACCGGATCACCGTTAGCGCCAACAGCCCCGAAGGAGCAGCGCCATGAGCTATATCGTCGACATCCACGCCCGCGAGATCCTCGACAGCCGCGGCAACCCCACGGTCGAGGTGGACGTGACGCTCGAGGACGGCACCCTGGGCCGCGCGGCGGTGCCCTCGGGCGCCTCCACCGGCGTCCACGAAGCGGTGGAAAAGCGCGACGGGGACACGGCCCGCTACCTGGGCAAGGGCGTGCAACAGGCCGTCGCCGCGGTGAACGGCGAACTGGCCGAGGCGATCGTCGGTTTCGACGCCACCGAACAGGTCGCCATCGACAGCGCGATGATCGAACTGGACGGCACCGACAACAAGGGCCGGCTGGGCGCCAACGCGATCCTCGGCGTCAGCCTTGCTGCGGCCAAGGCGGCGGCCGAATTCACCGCCCAGCCGCTGTACCGCTATGTCGGCGGCACCGCCGCCCGGATCCTGCCGGTGCCGATGATGAACATCATCAACGGCGGCGAACATGCCGACAACCCGATCGACATCCAGGAATTCATGATCATGCCGGTTTCGGCCGCCTCGATCACCGAGGCGGTCCGGATGGGATCGGAGGTTTTCCACACCCTCAAGAAGGAACTCTCCGCCGCCGGGATGAGCACCGGCATCGGCGACGAAGGCGGTTTTGCGCCCAACCTCTCCTCGACCCGCGACGCGCTGGATTTCATCCTGCGCTCGATCGAGAAGGCCGGTTACACGCCCGGCGAAGACATCTACCTCGCGCTCGATTGCGCCGCCACGGAATACTTCAAGGACGGAAAGTATGTCCTTGCCGGCGAAGGGAAAACCCTGTCATCGGATGAAAACGCCGCCTATCTGGAGGCGCTGGTGAACGACTATCCGATCCTCTCGATCGAGGACGGCATGTCCGAGGATGACTGGGACGGCTGGAAAACCCTGACCGACACGCTCGGCGGGCGCTGCCAGCTGGTCGGCGACGACCTGTTCGTCACCAACCCCGCCCGTCTGGCCATGGGGATCGAGCGCGGCTGCGCCAATTCGATGCTGGTCAAGGTCAACCAGATCGGCACCCTGACCGAGACCCTGCGCGCGGTCGAGATGGCCCACCGGGCGCGGATGACCAACGTGATGTCGCACCGCTCGGGCGAAACCGAGGATGCCACCATCGCCGATCTGGCCGTCGCCACCAATTGCGGGCAGATCAAGACCGGCAGCCTGGCCCGGTCCGACCGGCTGGCGAAATACAACCAGCTGATCCGGATCGAGGAGATGCTGGACGAAACCGCGCTCTATGCCGGCCGGTCGATCCTGCGCGGCTGATCCGGCGCCCCCTTGCACAGCCCCGCGCCCGACAGGTCGCGGGGCGACCTGCCCGGTCGGCCCGCGACGGTCATGCGATCACGGGCAGGCCGCCGTGTAATAGGTGCCGTCGCCGCGGGCATAGGCACAGGTGCCGGCCGCGTTGTTCTGGGCCACCAACGTGCCCGCCGCCGCCCCGCCCAGGGCCGCGATCAGCCGCCAATCGTCATCGGCCCGCAGAACATCCGCCGCGATCAGACCGGCCGCGGCGCCGCCGGCCACGCCGACGATCGTGTTCTGGTCCGCCGTCAGCTCGTCACAGGCGCCAGCCGCCATCACGGCGCACAGGGCCGCGCCCTTGATCCAGGTCGTCATCTCGGTCTTCCTTTTCCGGGTCAACCGTCCACGCCCGTCCCCCGCCAAAAAGACTGCGCCGCCCGAGCCGCCCAGGCCAGCGATCGGCCCGACGCGCACCACGCCGGGCATTTTTCCGCCAAAGCGCATCCGCTCCACCGGCTCCTTTTCGCTCATCCGAACCTGTCGACCCGGTACGACGCCCAAAGATCGGGATCCGGGCCGTTTCCCAGCACCGCCTCGGCCACCGCCCGCCCGGCGAGCGGCGCCAGCGTCACGCCCGAATGCATGACCGCGATCACCAGCCCCGCAGGCCCCGCCGCGCCCAGAACCGGCAGATCATCCGCCGGCACCGGCCGCTCGCCGCGCACCACCCGGGTCCAACCCAGCTGGTCCAGCCCGAACATCCGCCGCAACCGATCGGTCGCGGTATCGGCCAGCGCCGCCATCGTGCCGTCCTGCGGCGGGGCATCGGGGCGTTGATGATCGGCCGAACTGGGCGCCATCAACCCGCCGCCGGGCACCTGCCGCACCTCCTGCATCGGGCTCACCAGAACCGGGTCCAGCCGGAACGGCACCGGCGCGGTCTCCACCAGCAAGCCCGGCGCCGGCTTCATCGGCAGCGCCACGCCCAGCGGCGCGACCAGCCCCGGCGCATCGCATCCCGCGGCCACGACGACCCGGTCGGCCGACAGCCGCGTCCCGCCCAGGCGAACCGAAGCCACGGCGTCACCGGCGGTTTCGATCGCCTCGGCCGCCTGGCCGACGATCAACCGCGCCCCGCTCGCACGCAACAACGCCTCGGCCACGGCGCGGGGATCGGCGACCCCCTCGGACGGAAAGGCGAGCGCCGCGTCGGGGACCTCCGCCAGCGCCGGCACCCGGCCGCGCAACGCCGCGCCGGACAGCCGTTCCACCGGATAGTCCAGGGCCCGCAGCGCGGTTTCCATCTGCGCCAGGGCCGCCCCCTGCCCCTCCCACCACAGCGCACCATCCCAGCGCAGCGGCAGCTCCAGCTCGGCAGCCAGCGCCCGCCAGGCGGCCATGGCGGCGGCGCGCAGGCGGAAATGCCGCGCATCGTGATGAAAGCTCGCATTGATCCAGCCAAAGGACCGCCCCGTCGCGCCGGCACCGGGCCCCTGCCCGTCGATCACCGTCACATCGGCCCCGCCCCGGGCCAGCCGATAGGCCGCCGCCGCGCCGACGATCCCGGCCCCGATCACCACGACTTTCATCGCACATCCCCTTTTCCCGCATCCTGCCCCAGCCTAGGCTGCCGCCATGACAGCGCAAGACATCATCGCCCGGCTCGGTCTCGCCCCGCATCCCGAAGGCGGGCATTATCGCCAGACCTGGTCCGCCCCCGGGCCCGGGCGCGCCTCGGCCACCTGCATCCACTTCCTGCTGGCGGCCGGCGAGCGCAGCCACTGGCACAAGGTCGATGCGGATGAAATCTGGCTGTTCCATGTCGGCGCACCGCTGATCCTGTCGATCGCCGCGGCACAAACCGGCCCGCGCCACGATCACCTGCTCGGTCCCGACCTGGACACTGGCCAGCAGCCGCAACGCATCGTCCCCGCCAACCACTGGCAGGCCGCAAGCAGCACCGGCGCCTGGACCCTGGTGTCCTGCGTGGTATCGCCCGGCTTCACCTTCGACGGCTTCACCCTGGCGCCGCCGGATTTCGATATCCCCCTTTAGGGCTGCCTTTGTCCCTCAAATACCTCGGGGGTCCCGGGGGCAGCGCCCCCGCCCCGCAGGCGCCGCCGCAAGGCGGCGCCGAGATATCCTGCGCGCGCAAGCGCCCCTTGATCGAAGCCACCGCTGAAAAGAAAACGGGGGGCCGAAGCCCCCCGATGAGTTTCGCCGTTCAGGCTCGTTCTGATGTACCGCCCGGTTTCTGCCTGCGGCCTGAACTGCAGACCCTCCGCAGAGGGCCAGCCGCGCCCCGCGCTCGCACGCGGAACACGTATCCCGGTCAGCTACACCCGCTGGTCGCCCCGCAGGTGTTGCATTTCATGCAGGTGCCGTTGCGCACCAGCGTGTAATTGCCGCATTCGCCACAGGCCTCGCCCTCGTAGCCCTGCATCCGCGCCTTGTCGCGCGCGCTCAGGCTCGTCGACACGGCCGAGGCCGACACCGCCGACCCGCCGCCCGAGGCCACGACCTGCGGCACCAGGGTCTGCAAGGCGACCTCGGGATCGGCGCCGTTCAGCGCCGTCGCGCCGGCCCCGCCCTGCAAGACCACCAGGTCCTGCGGCAGCCGCTTGCGCAGATAGCCGGTCGAGCTGATCTGCTTGAGCACTTCCAGGCTGCGCGACGCGGCGTCGCCCGACATCTCGCGGATATTGCTCACGCCTTCCTCTTCGCCGCGGCCCAGATCGTCGAAGGACGCGCCGGTCGGGGCGACATGGGCCAGGTCGGTGCGGTCCAGATAGGACACGGCCAGTTCCCGGAAGATGTAATCGAGGATCGAAGTCGCGTTCTTGATGCTGTCATTGCCCTGCACCATCCCCGCCGGTTCGAACTTGGTGAAGGTGAAGGCATCGACGAATTCCTCCAGCGGCACGCCGTATTGCAGCCCGACGCTGACGGCGATGGCGAAATTGTTCATCATCGCCCGGAAACCGGCGCCTTCCTTGTGCATGTCGATGAAGATCTCGCCAAGCGCGCCGTCCTCGTATTCGCCGGTGCGCAGATAGACCTTGTGGCCGCCCACGATCGCCTTCTGGGTATAGCCCTTGCGGCGTTCCGGCATCTTCTGGCGCCCGGCCCGGGCGATCTCCTTGATGACGATCTTCTCGATCACCTTCTCGGCCAGCACCGCCGCCTTTTGCTGCGGCGTGCCGCTTTCCAGCACCTCGGCGGCCGCGTCATCATCCTCGACCAGGGCGGCGGCCAGCGGCTGGCTCAGCTTGGAGCCGTCGCGATACAGCGCGTTCGCCTTGACCCCGAGCGACCAGGAGGTTTCGTAGGCCTTCTGGCAATCCTCGATCGTCGCGTCGTTGGGCATGTTGATCGTCTTGGAGATCGCCCCCGAGATGAAGCTCTGCGCCGCCGCCATCATGTGGATGTGGCTGTCGACGGACAGGAACCGCTTGCCGGTCTTGCCGCAGGGATTGGCGCAGTCGAAGACGTGGTAATGATCCTCGGACAGGTGCGGCGCGCCCTCCAGCGTCATGGTTCCGCAGACATGGTCGTTGGCGGCGTCGATATCGGCCTTGGAAAAGCCCAGGTGGCGCAGCAGGTCGAAGGACGCATCGTTCAGCCTTTCGGCCGGGATGCCCAGGGTCTTGCGGCAGAATTCCTCGCCCAGGGTCCATTGGTTGAAGACAAAGCGGATGTCGAAGGCGCTGGGCAAGGCGGCCTCGACCTTCTCGATCTCGGCGGGGCCGAAGCCATGGCCGATCAGCGCGGTATGGTTGATCCCCGGCGCCTGGCCCAGCGTGCCGTGGCCGACCGCATGGGCGACGATTTCCTCGATCTGGGCCGGGCCGTAGCCCAGCTTTTCCAGCGCCGCGGGAACCGAGCGGTTGATGATCTTGAAATAGCCGCCGCCGGCCAGTTTCTTGAACTTCACCAGGGCGAAATCGGGCTCGATCCCCGTGGTGTCGCAATCCATCACCAGCCCGATCGTGCCGGTGGGCGCGATCACGCTGACCTGGGCGTTGCGGTAGCCATGGGTCTTGCCCAGTTCCAGCGCCTCGTCCCAGCATGACATCGCCAGGTCGATCAGACGGCGATCGGGGCAATTGGCATGGTCCAGCGCGACCGGCTTGACCGCCAGATTCTCGTAGCCGTCCTGGGCGCCATAGGCGGCCTTGCGGTGATTGCGGATTACCCGCAGCATGTGGTCGCTGTTGCGCTTGTAGCCGTCGAAGGCGCCCAGTTCGCCGGCGATCTCGGCGCTGGTGGCATAGGCGGTGCCGGTCATCACCGCGGTCAGCGCGCCGGCCATGGCGCGGCCTTCGTCGCTGTCATAGCCCAGGCCCATGTTCATCAGCAGACCGCCGATATTGGCGTAACCCAGCCCCAGCGTGCGGAAATCATGGGACAATTGCGCGATTTCCCTGGACGGGAACTGGGCCATCATCACGCTGATTTCCAGGGTCAGGGTCCACAGCCTTGTGGCGTGGACGTAATCCTCGATCCGGAATTCGCCGTCCCTGTAGAAGGTCAGCAGGTTCATCGAGGCCAGGTTGCAGGCCGTGTCATCGAGGAACATGTATTCCGAACAGGGGTTGGAGCCGCGAATGGCGCCGTCTTCGGGGCAGGTATGCCAGGCATTGACCGTGTCGTGGAACTGGATGCCCGGATCGGCACAGGCCCAGGCGGCATGGCCGACCTTTTCCCACAGGTCGCGGGCCTTGATCGTCCTGGCCACGGCCCCGTCCTTGCGGTTGATCAGATCCCAATCGCCATCCTCGCGCACCGCCTGCAGGAAGGCGTCGGTCACGCGGATCGAATTGTTGGAATTCTGCCCCGACACGCTGGAATAGGCTTCGCTGTCCCAATCGGTGTCATAGGTCGGGAATTCGATGCTCTCATAGCCCTGGCGGGCGTAGTCCAGCACCCGCTTGATATAGGTTTCGGGGATCGCCGATCGCTTGGCCTCGCGGATCGCCGCCTTCAGCCCGTCGTTGACCTTGGGGTCACAGGCATCGGCGGCGGCCCCGTCCCAGGCCTTGATCGCCGCGAACAGGCCGTTCAGCTTCTGCTCGTGCATCTTCGAGCCGGCGACGATGCTGGCGACCTTCTGTTCCTCGATCACCTTCCAGTCGATGAAATCCTCGATATCGGGGTGATCGGCATCGACGATCACCATCTTGGCGGCGCGCCGCGTGGTGCCGCCCGACTTGATCGCCCCGGCGGCCCGGTCGCCGATCTTGAGGAAGCCCATCAGGCCCGAGGATTTGCCGCCGCCCGACAGTTTCTCGCCCTCGCCGCGCAGGGCGCTGAAATTGGTGCCGGTGCCCGAGCCGTATTTGAACAGCCGCGCCTCGCGGACCCACAGATCCATGATGCCGCCGTCATTGACCAGGTCGTCCTGGACGCCCTGGATGAAACAGGCATGCGGCTGGGGATGTTCATAGGCGCTGTCGGACTTGACCAGCTGCCCGGTCTTGTAATCCACGTAATAATGGCCCTGGGCCGGCCCGTCGATGCCATAGGCCCAGTGCAGCCCGGTGTTGAACCATTGCGGCGAATTGGGCGCGCCCATCTGCGCGGCCAGCATGTGGCGCATTTCGTCGTAATAGGCGCGGGCATCGGCCTCGGTGGTGAAATAGCCGCCCTTCCAGCCCCAATAGCACCAGGCCCCGGCCAGCCGGTCAAAGACCTGGCGGGCGCTGGTTTCGCCGACGAGCTCGGCGCCGTCCTCGGCTTCGCCGCGCCACAGGAATTCGGGAACGTCCTTTTCAACGACCTTGCGGATCTTCGACGGAACCCCGGCCTTGCGGAAATATTTCTGCGCGATCACGTCGCTGGCGACCTGGCTCCAGGCGGTCGGAACCTCGCAATCATCCAGCTTGAAAACCACGGTTCCGTCCGGATTTCGGATTTCCGACGTCGTGGTCTTGAATTCGATGCCTTCATAAGCATCGCTTCCAGCCCGCGTGAATGCGCGTTCGATCTTCATGGTGCCCCTCGTTCCAGTCCTGTGGCCGTCTGTGCGACCTGCCCTGTATGATCAGCCCGGTCGGGCCAGTGAAACCTGCCGTGCAAAGGTCTCGTGCATGTGGTCGGACACGGGGCCAGTCCCGGTCCGGTGCCTGGTGGCACCGGTCCCCTGCGGGCCGGAGGGCCCTGGATGGGTTGGTTAACTGCCCCGCGCCGCCTGCCACTACATCTTGTGTTGCTTTGGTCGGCCCCCACAACAAACCCCACAACCCATAGTGGGGTCAACGCAATTTTTACACTACATCTGGAGTTTTTTGACTTGACCGGGAGGAACCGGAAATCACCCGCCGATTCCTCCCCCGGCTTGTCCACAAGGGCCGCGTTTCGCGGCCGGCCGCACGGCGTGGCGAAAACGCTTCAAGACCGGCACACTAGGCCGCGCGGCTTCACCGATGGCTGAACCGGCCGGACCCGGAACCGGGGTCCGGCCGGTGCCGATTTGCCGCTTTTGCCGATCAGGCGTCCGTGCAACACTCGGGGCGATGAAACGCGCCCTCCCGACCCTCGTTGCCGCGCTGGCGTGTCTGGCCGCTTGCGACGCCACCGTGCCGACCGGCCCGCCGCTGCAGGGCGCCCAGCAGGCCCTGTTCGCCGACTACCCGACCGGTCTGTTCGCCGATGCGGCGCGCGCCTGCACCCGGACCGGCGGCAAGACGCGCCAGCACGACCGCGACGACCTGCTGTGCGAACAATTGCCCGATCCGCAACTGGCCGCAGCGCTGATTCTGCACTTCGACGGAACAATCGAGGACCTGCCAAGCCTGAACACCCGGATCTACGGCGCGCCGGCCGTCCAGGGCTATGTGGTGACGGTGGACAATTACATCGACATGCCCGGACGCGACGGACGCACCCGGCAGATCCGGCTGCCGTCCGAAGGGCTGGACGAGTCGATGCGGGCAATGTTGCAGCGGTCCGGCGGCCGCCCGTTCTGACCCGGCGCCGCAGGTGGTCGGGGCGGCGAGATTCGAACTCACGACCCCCTGTACCCAAAACAGGTGCGCTACCAGACTGCGCCACGCCCCGAAACCACGCGCCCTGACCTAGACCCCGGCGCCCGGCTTGAAAAGCCCTATTCGCAGGGCGCGGCGGGATCCGGACCGATCGCCGGATGCTGCAGCAGGTCGCCGACCCCGATCCCCAACCGATCCGACAGGCCGCCGTTGATCTCGAGCACATACTGGATGCCGTCGCCGCCCGAAATCGGCGTTTCGTCCAGCGGCACGGCATTGACATGGACATGGCGGATCGTGCCGGTTTCATCGGCAAAGATCATGTCCAGCGGGATCAGGGTATTGCGCATCCAGAAGCTGGCGGGCTGCGGGCGGTCATAGACGAACAGCATGCCGCGCATCACCGGCATCGCCTCGACGAACATCAGCCCGCGCGACCGTTCGGCCGGGTCATCGGCGACATCGACCGCAAAGCGCGCCGTGCCCCAATCGCCGATCACGGTGACCGCGCCCGGGCTGCACTCGGCCCGGACAGACCCGGCCAGCGCGCCCCAGAGCGCAAGGGCCAGGACCGACAGCCACCTCAGGCCTGCCCGGCTTCCCACGGCAGGACCTCCGCCGCCATCCGGCCCCGGCGCCCGTCGATCACCCGCACGGCGATCGCCTCGCCCGGCAGCAGATCGGCCAGGCCGGATCGGCGCAGCACTTCGATATGGATGAACACGTCGGCCTCGAAGCCGAAGACATTGGCAAAGCCGAAGCCCTTGGACTTGTCGAACCATTTCACCCGCGCCGGCTCCAGCGGCAATGCGGCAAGGGCCGCGGCATCAAGATGCGCGAAATCCGCCAGCGCACCGGTCGGCGCGCTGTCGACAAGACGGATCGCATGGACCTCGGTCGCCTGAAGCCCACGCTCGGTTTCCTGCACCGACAACTCGATCTCGGCCCCGTCGGCGACGGAGCTCTGGCCAAAATTGCGCAGCACATTGGCGTGCAATAGGATGTCCGGTCCACCATCCTCGGAAACAACAAAACCAAAACCTTTGGCGGGGTCGAACCATTTTACGTGCCCCCGAAGGACACGCGTCTGGTGCGTATCGTCAGTCATTCAGTTCAGTCCCTGGCCGGCGGTCCCCATCCCGTCCGGCACTAATCCCTGTCCATTGACTTGCAGTCACGGAGAAATGATTCAAGAGGAAAATCCGTTAAGATGGATATCGAAAAGGATAGGTCAGGGATTGAGCCGAGTCACGGTCCATCCCCCTTCACCACTCTGCCGCGACCACCGGAAACGGTCATGCAACCGGAAGGCCCCATCCGCCCAGAACTCGATCTCGACGGGACGGAGCCTGTAGCCGCCCCAATGGGGTGGCCGCGGCGGGTTGGGGCCCAGACGGGCGGTGACCCGCGCCACCTCGGCCATCAATGCGGCGCGCGACGCCAGCGGCTGCGATTGATGGCTGGCCCAGGCGCCAAGCCGGCTTTTCAGGCTGCGCGAGGCGAAATAGGCATCCGCCAGCGGCCCGTCTTCGCGGGTCACGGTGCCGCGCACCCGAATCTGTCGACGCAGGCTTTTCCAATGCATCACGAAAGCGGCCTTGCCGGCCTGCTCGAGCTCGGCGGCCTTGGCGCTTTGGTAATTGGTGTAGAACACGAAGGCGTCGTCCTCGATCTCTTTCAGCAGAACCATGCGCGCGTTCGGCAGCCCGTCGGCATCCACCGTCGACAAGGCGATGGCATTCGGATCGTTGGGCTCGGTCGCCTCGGCCTCGGCCAGCCAGGCCCGGGCGATGGCGAAAGGATCGTCGCCGGCGAAGATATCGCTGCGTTCGCTCATTTCGGGCCTCCTGCTCTGGGCGTACGGGCAACACTTGACGTGCGGCCCGTGCGCGTCAAGGGCCGCGACGCGTCTTGATGCCCTGTGGTCAATCGCCTACACCACCTCATCACCAGAACAGGCCGAACGGCCGAGGGGGACGGAGCATGGCAGCCAATCTCATGCATGGCAAACGCGGCCTGATCATGGGGCTTGCCAATGACAAGTCGATCGCCTGGGGCATCGCCCGCGCCTGCGCCGATGCCGGGGCGCAGCTGGCCTTTTCCTACCAGGGCGAGGCGCTGAAGAAACGCGTCGATCCGCTGGCCG
Source organism: Rhodobacteraceae bacterium HLUCCA08 (assembly GCA_001314655.1). Taxonomy (GTDB): domain Bacteria; phylum Pseudomonadota; class Alphaproteobacteria; order Rhodobacterales; family Rhodobacteraceae; genus Salibaculum. Next base: position 20,714 of record LJSF01000041.1, read on the forward strand.
CGCAATTGGGCAGCGACATCGTGCTGCCCTGCGACGTCTCTGATCCGGCCTCGCTCGATGGCCTGTTCGACGCGCTGGCGCAGCGCTGGGACACCCTTGACTTCGTCGTCCATGCCATTGGTTTTTCTGACAAATCCGAACTCCGGGGCCGCTATGTCGACACCAGCCGCGACAATTTCGCCATGACCATGGACATCAGCGTCTATTCCTTTACCGCGGTGATGCGCCGGGCGGAAAAGATGATGTCGGCCGGCGGCAGCGCGCTGACCCTGACCTATTACGGCGCCGAACAGGTGATGCCGCATTACAATGTCATGGGCGTGGCCAAGGCCGCGCTCGAGGCCTCGGTGCGCTATCTGGCCGAGGACCTGGGCAAGGACGGCATCCGCGTCAACGCCATCAGCGCCGGCCCGATCAAGACCCTGGCAGCCAGCGGAATCGGCGATTTCCGCTATATCCTGAAGTGGAACGAGCTGAACTCGCCCCTGCGCCGCAACGTGACGATCGACGATGTGGGCAAGTCCGCGCTGTACCTGCTGTCCGATCTGGGCTCGGGCGTGACCGGCGAAACCCACCATGTCGACGCGGGCTATCACATCGTCGGGATGAAGGCGGTCGACGCGCCGGATATCACCAAGGAATGACCCAGCGCCCGGCGCACAGATGCCAAGGAGAGTGCCCATGAGCCCCGCCGCCGACCGCCTGCCCCACGAAAAGGGCTTCCATGTCAGCTGGGACCAGATCCACCGCGACAGCCGGGCGCTGGCCTGGCGGCTTGATGGCCAGGGCCCCGATGACGGCGGCTGGCGCGCGGTCGTCGCGATCACCCGCGGCGGCATGGCCCCGGCGATGATCGTCGCCCGCGAACTCGACATCCGCACCGTCGACACGATCAGCGTCAAGTCCTACGACCACCAGGACCGGACCGAGGCCAAGGTCCTGAAATCGCCCGATGCGCAGATGATGGGCGACGGCACCGGCATCCTGGTCGTCGACGACCTGGTCGATACCGGCAAGACCCTGGAACTGGTGCGCAGCCTTTATCCCAAGGCGCATTTCGCCACCGTCTATGCCAAGCCGAAAGGCGAGGTCCAGGTCGATACCTTCATCACCGGGGTCAGCCAGGATACCTGGATCTTCTTTCCCTGGGACATGGCGCTGCAATATGTCGAACCCTACCGGGGCAAGGACTGACCCCGCCACCGGATCGGCCCGCAGCCGCCGCACTGGGTAGCGCCCCACCCCCCATGCCTTTGTCCCGAAAATACCTCGGGGTCCGGGGCAGCGCCCCGGCGGCGGGTCCGGCCCGCAGGGCCGGAAACGAACAGGAACAGGATCATGACCCAGTCGCGCACCGCCGCCACCTTCGCCCCCCCGGTGATGGAGGCCCGCCGCTGGCTGCACGGTCTGTCCTTTCCCGCCGACCGGCCGCTGATCAATGTCAGCCAGGCCGCGCCCGTCGACCCGCCGCCCGAGGCGCTGCGGGCCGAGATCGCCCGGGTCGCGCTGGAGGATCCCAGCGCCCATCTCTATGGTCCCGACCTTGGTCTGCCGGCCTTGCGGGCCGAGGTCGCGGCGCGGTTCTCGGCCGATTACGGCGGTCAGGTCGCGCCGGCCCAGGTCGCGATCACCGCCGGATGCAACCAGGCCTTCACCGCCGCAATCGCCGCGCTCTGCGGCGAAGGGGATGAGGTTCTGCTGCCAACCCCCTGGTATTTCAATCACAAGATGTGGCTCGACATGTCGGGTGTCGGCGCCATCCCGTTGCCGACCGGGGCGGACCTGATCCCCGATGCCGACCATGCGGCGGCCCTGATCACCGACCGGACCCGGGCCATCGTGCTGGTGACGCCGAACAATCCCGGCGGCGTCGAATACCCCGCCGCCACCGTCGCCGCCTTCTTCGATCTGGCCCGCGCCCATGGCCTTGCGCTGATCATCGACGAAACCTATCGGGATTTCGACAGCCGCCCCGGCGCCCCCCATGATCTGCTGACGCGCCCCGATTGGGACGACACGCTGGTCCTGCTCTATTCCTTCTCCAAGGCGTATCGGCTGACCGGGCACCGGGTCGGCGCCCTGATCGGATCCCCCGCCTTGCTGGCCGAGGCCGAGAAATTCCTCGATACGGTCACGATCTGCCCGGCCCAGCTGGGCCAACACGCGGCGCTTTGGGGGATGCGCAACCTCGGCCAGTGGCTGGCCGGCGAACGGGCCGAGATCCTCGACCGCCGCGCCGCCCTGGAGACCGGCTTCGCCCCGCTGGCCGCGCAGGGCTGGCAGCTGCTGGGCTGCGGCGCCTATTTCGCCTATGTCGCGCATCCCTTCGATCTGCCCTCCGACGATCTGGCCCGGCGCCTGGTCGCCGAGGCCGGGGTGCTGCTGCTGCCCGGCACCATGTTCACGCCCGACGGCGACGCCTTCGGCGCCCGGACCCTGCGCATCGCCTTCGCCAATATCGACCGTGCCGGGATCGGCATTCTGATCGACAGGCTCTCGGCCTGGCGGCCCTGAGATCGCTTGCACGCCTCGCGCGCCCCCCTTAGACAGGGCGGAAACCGCAGGCAGGAGCACCCGGTCATGGCCAAATCCAAAACCTCCAGCACCTTCGTCTGGATCGCCGCCGGGGTCCTGGTGGTCGGTGCGTTCGGGTTCGGCGCCACCGGGCTCAGCGGCAATATCCGTTCGATCGGCACGGTCGGGGCGCTCGAGGTGTCGGCCAATCACTATGCCTTCCAGCTGCAGCAGGAATTGCGGGCGCAATCGGTCGATGCGGGCCGCGCGGTGTCGTTTCCGGACGCGCTGCAGGCAGGTCTGCCCGACCGGGTGCTGGCCCGCCTCGTCACCGCGCGGGTCTTCGACAACGAGGCCCACGGCCTTGGCCTGTCGGTCGGCGATACCGAAGTGCGCGAGATGATCGTGAACGACCCCGCCTTCATCGGCCCGTCGGGTTTCGATCGCCAGGTTTATGCCGAACAGCTGGCCCGTGCCGGCCTGAACGAGGCCGATTACGAAGCGTCGTTGCGCGATGACAGCGCCCGCACCCTGCTGCAGGCCGCGATCGCCTCGGGCATGCCCGAACCTGCGGTCCTGGCCGACGAACTGGCGCTCTATATCGGCCAGTTGCGCGACATCACCTGGGCCAGCCTGGACGAAACGATGCTCGACGCGCCGGTCCCGGACCCCTCGGACGACGATCTGCGCGCCTTCCACACCGACAATCCCGACCTGTTCACCACGCCCGAAACCCGGGCCGTGACCTATGCCTGGCTGTCGCCGGACATGCTGGCCGACCAGTCCGGTATCGGGGACGAGGATCTGCGCGAGGTCTACGAGGAACGGATCGACGACTACGTCCTGCCCGAGCGGCGCCTTGTCGAACGGCTGGTCTTTTCCGACGAGGCCGCAGCCCGGGCCGCGCTGGACGCGATCGCCGCCGGAGAGACCGATTTCGATACCCTGGTGGCCGAACGCGGCCTGACGCTGGACGATGTCGATATCGGCGACGTCTCCGAGGACGCGCTGGGCGAGGCCGGCCCGGCCGTCTTCGCCGCCGAGCCGGGTGAGGTCACGGGCCCTGCCCCATCCGAATTCGGCCCGGCGCTGTTTCGCATGAACGCGATCCTGTCGGCCCAGGAGACCACCTTCGAAGAGGTCCGCGACGACCTGTTCGACGAGGTCGCCTCGATCGCGGCGTCCCGGCAGATCGTCGAACAGGCCGAACCGATCAGCAACCTGCTGGTCGGCGGCGCGCGGCTCGAGGATCTGGCCGAGCAGACCCCGATGGAGCTTGGCACGATCGAGGTCACCGCCGACAGCATCGACGGCATCGCCGCCTATGACGCCTTTCGCGACCGGGTCGCCGCCACCGACCCCGGCGATTATCCCGAATTGTTCGAACTGGCCGATGGCGGGCTCGTGGCGCTGCGGGTGGACGCGTTGCGCGCCCCCGAACTGCAGGAGTTCGAGACCGTGCGCGACGCGGTCGCCGAGGCCTGGGCCGCCGAGGCGCGCCTGCGCGCGATCCGCGACCGCGCCGCCGAAATCGCCGCGCGGATCACCCCCGACACCGAATTCACCGATCTGGGCCTCGACAGCGCCATCGCCGAACGCGACCTGACCCGGCGCAGTTTCCTGGCCGATGCGCCGCCGGGCTTCATGGCCGAGGTCTTCGACATGGAACCGGACGAGGTCCGCGTGCTGGAGACCGAAACCGGCGCCGTGATCCTGCGGCTCGACACGATCAGGGCCGCCGATCCCGAGGATACGTCCGTGGCCGCCGAACGCGACAGCATCGCCAGCACCGCCGGCGGCGGCATGGCCCAGGACATGCTGCAGCTCTATGCCGATGCGATCCAGCGTCGGACCGAGATCCGGATCGACGATGCCGCGGTCCAGGCCGTGCACAATTCCTTCCGGTGACGCCATGGCCCTGACCCCGGATTTCGACAGCTTCGCCAAGGGATACGAGGCCGGCCGGGCCCAGGTCGTCTATACGCGCCTGGCCGCCGACCTGGACACGCCGGTGTCGCTGATGCTGAAACTGACCGGTGCCGGCCGCGATGCCTTCATCCTCGAAAGCGTCACCGGCGGAGAGGTCCGCGGACGCTATTCGATCATCGGCATGAAACCCGACCTGATCTGGGAATGCCGCGGGCACGGCTCGCGCATCAACCGCCAGGCCCGATACGATGCCGCGGCCTTTGTCGATCTTCCCGGCGACCCGCTCGACGCCCTCCGCGCGCTGCTGGACGAAAGCCGGATCGACCTGCCCGAAGGGCTGCCGGCCGCCAGTGCGGGGCTGTTCGGCTATCTGGGCTATGACATGGTCCGGCTGGTCGAACGCCTGCCGGATGTGAACCCGGACCCGCTGGACCTGCCCGACGCGGTGCTGATGCGGCCCTCGGTCGTCGCGGTGCTGGACGGGGTCAAGGGCGACGTGATCCTGGTCGCGCCGGCCTATGTGCAGGACGGGGTCAGCGCCCGCGCCGCCTATGCCCAGGCCGCCGAGCGGGTGATGGATGCCGAACGCGCCCTGGAACATCCCCTGCCCCTGCCGACACGGGAGCTGGGCGAGGCGCAGGAGGACGGCGCGCCGGTCAGCAACTTCACCCGCGACGGCTACAAGGCCGCCGTGAACAAGGCCAAGGACTATATCCGTGCCGGCGACATCTTTCAGGTCGTGCCGTCGCAGCGCTGGACCCAGACATTCCGGGCGCCGCCGTTTTCGCTGTATCGCAGCCTGCGGCGCACCAACCCCTCGCCCTTCATGTTCTTTTTCAACTTCGGCCCCTACCAGGTGATCGGCGCCAGCCCGGAAATCCTGGTCCGGGTCTTCGGCTCCGAGGTCACGATCCGCCCGATCGCCGGCACACGGCCGCGCGGCGCCACCCCGCAAGAGGATGACGCGCTGCAGGCCGACCTGCTGGCCGATGAAAAGGAATGCGCCGAACACCTGATGCTGCTGGACCTGGGCCGCAACGACGTGGGCCGGGTGGCGAAAATCGGCACCGTCCGCCCGACCGAGGATTTCATCGTCGAACGCTACAGCCACGTGATGCATATCGTCAGCAACGTGGTGGGCGAGCTCCGCGATGACCAGGACGCCTTGTCGGCGCTGCTGGCCGGCCTGCCCGCGGGCACGGTTTCGGGCGCGCCCAAGGTCCGGGCGATGCAGATCATCGACGAGCTGGAGCCCGAGAAGCGCGGCGTCTATGGCGGCGGCGTCGGCTATTTCAGCGCCGGCGGCGACATGGACATGTGCATCGCCCTGCGCACCGCCGTGCTCAAGGGCACCGATCTGTATATCCAGGCCGGCGGCGGCGTTGTCCATGACAGCGATCCGGAGGCCGAATACATGGAGACGGTGCACAAATCCAACGCGATCCGCCGGGCGGCGGCGGATGCGGCGATGTTCCGGGACACGACGAACTGAGGCGGCCACCCGACGCCCGGGTCCTGGCTTTGCCCGCGCCGCGGCACGTTCCCCTGATCCGGTAGGCGCGCGCCCCGGACAGGGGCGTCGCGCGCGCGGGGTTTCAGCTCGTCAAACCGCCCCGGGGCGACCCGCGCCTGGCCACGATCGACGCGCGCGGGACTGATCCCGGCCGCGCCGCTCAGGCGGCCTTGCTGCGGCGCGGGCGGCGCCGCTTGCCTGCGGGTCTGGAGGCGCCGTCCTGCGGCTTGGCCTGACGGGCCGGTCCGGCGCCCGGACCGCCACGCCCGCGCCCGCCGCCGCGGCCGGACTTGGCCGGGGCCTTGACCGAGGCCGGACGGCTGCCCGCCGACACCGGGATCTCGATCTTCATCAGACGCTCGATCTGGGTCAGCAGGTCGACCTCTTCGGCGCAGCACAGGGCGATCGCCTCGCCCTCGCGGCCGGCGCGGGCGGTGCGGCCGATCCGGTGGACGTAATTGTCCGGAACCTCGGGCAGGTCGTAGTTGATCACATAGGCCACGCCCGGAATGTCGATGCCGCGGGCGGCGACGTCGGTGGCGACCAGCACGCCGATCTTGCCGTCGCGGAAGCTCTTGATCGCGCGGTCCCGCTGGCCCTGGCTCTTGTTGCCGTGGATCGAATCCGCGTTGAAACCATCGGCCCGCAGCCCCTTCATCAGCTTTTCCGCGCCATGTTTGGTGCGGGCAAAGACCAGGGTCAGGGCGCCGGGGTCGCGGCTCAGGATCTCGCGCAGGCGGGCGGGTTTGCCCGGCTTGTCGACGAATTGCACCGATTGGGTGATCTTGTCGGCCGCCTTGCCCGGCGGCGCGACCTGCACCCGGCGCGGATTGTCCAGGTAGGCGCGGCTCAGCTCCTCCATCTGTTTCGGCATCGTGGCCGAGAACAGCATGGTCTGGCGCGGCGTGCCCAGGGCCGGGGCGATCCGGCGCAGGGCGTGGATGAAGCCCATGTCGAGCATCTGGTCGGCCTCGTCCAGCACCAGGTGGCGCACCTGTCCCAGGTCGACGGCGCGGCGATCCATCAGGTCGATCAGCCGGCCGGGCGTGGCCACCAGGATATCGGTGCCCCGGGCCAGCTGGCCGACCTGGCGGTTGATCGACTGGCCCCCGACGACCAGGGTGATGCGCAGTTTCGTGTCTTCGGACAGGCCGCGCAGGGCCTCGGCGATCTGGTTGACCAGCTCGCGCGTCGGCGCAAGGATCAGCGCCCGCGCGGTCTTGGGCGCGGGCCGACCCGGGGCCGCCAGCAGATGGTCGATCAGCGGCAGGCCGAAGGCCAGCGTCTTGCCGGTTCCGGTCTGGGCCAGGCCGAGGATGTCATGCCCCTCCAGCGCCAGGGGAATCGCCTGGTTCTGGATCGGGGTGGGTTCCGAAAAACCGGCGCGTTCCAGCGCGGTGTTGAGCTGCGGCGCGAGGCCAAGCATGTCGAAATCGAACAATTCGTGTCCTTTACAGGGCCGAACCGGCATCCCGCCGGTGGCCGACAAGGCCGCGCATCAGGCGCGGCGCACAAGGTTTCCGCGCTGGCACTGAACGAGCGGGCCTGTCCCGCCCCGTCCGGCCGTCGCGTCAGAACCCTGCGTGATGGGGAACTTGATCTGGCGGACGCTGTCGGCCGCTCGGAACCTTCCGAGGGGCCTGGGCTTGCTCACGCGGCAGCGCAGCGTCCTGGGGCGCATATGGGCCATCGGGCGGGCTTTGTCCAGCGCGCAATGCCCCCGCGCCGCAGGTCTTGGTCGCGGCGATGTCCGGCGGCCACGGTCGCCGCCAATCAGCGCGCACCGGCGCGGCCTTGCGGATCATTGCCCGTCCCGCAGCACGGCGCTGACCGGGACCAGCGCCACCTGCCCGGCCCGGTTCGCCGTGGCCCAGAGCGACAGCGCGCTGAGCGTATCGGGCCGGACCCGCCCGATCAGCACCACGCCGCTGTCCTGGCGCGCCCGGAAGGCCGCCTGGTCGATGAAGCGGCGCACCGCATCCGCATCCTGCCCGTCGCCGTCGATATCGCGATAGATCGTCGCCGCGGGCACGCCGGCGCGCTCGGCCGTCCGGCCGACCATGTTCAGCCCGACCGAGCCCGAAATGAAGCCCCGCCCACTTTCCGCCAGCAGGGCCATGAGCTGTTCGGTCACCGCCGGTGTCGTCTGCAGGCCGCCCGACCCCAGGTCGATCAGCGCCACGGTTTCGGGCAGGGTGGTGAAGGCCGCCTCGAGGGCGACGTCCACATCCGACGGAACCGCGCCGGCCGGCACCCGGGCCTGGGCCACGATTTCGACCCCGGCGGCGCGATAGGCGGCCATCGCCTCGGCCGCGCCGGGGCGGTCGGGGTCGATCGCCACCGTGACCGGAAACGGCAGACCGGCAACGGCCGCCTCGGCCCCGGGCAGGCGTCCCTCGTCGATCAGCACGACGGCCAGCCGCGGGCGCGGATCGTCGGCATCGACCGGCGCGGCGAAGGCCTGCAGGGCCGGGCGCGGCGCGGGGTCGGCATCGCCCGCCGCGTCGGCCGCGCCGGACGGCTCTTCCACACCCGGGCGGAGCACCGTGACCGCGGGCGCCTGGGTCGTCATCAAGGCGTTGCCCGCCCCCTGAAGCTGCAGCCGCGCGGGCGCGTCGGTCGGGGGCAGATCGGTTTCGGCGCGGGCCACGGCCTCGGGGTCGGGCGCATTGTCCCCGGGTTCGGGCACGATCTCGACCAGCAGCGCGGGCGGCGCATCGCCCGGGGCATCGCCCGCTGTCGGGCCGGTGTCGTCATCGGGCGCCGAAGCGATATCGGCCAAGGGCGCGTCGGCCGCCGCCGGGTCTTCGTCGCCGGACCCGATCGGCCTGTCGGTGGCGTCTTGCGCAAGCGTCTCGGCGGGCCTGTCGTCGCCGGCATCGGTCATGGCGGTCCGCGGGTCCGGCGCGGCGGGGGCCCCGGGGTCGGTCGCGGTGGTCGCGGCCTCGGCCTCGGCGGCGACCTGGCCGGCGTCGTCGACCGGGGCGTCCGGGGTGTCGGCCGGGGTGTCGGCCGGGGTGTCGGCCATCGGGCCGGGCGCCGGGGCCGGATCCTCGACCACCAGCATCGGCGGCGCGGCAGGGATGGACGCCGGTTCGGTCGACAGGATGATGTCGGATTCGCTGTCGGGCACCCGCGGCGCGGCCGATTGCGGATTGGGCAGGACCGGCATGTCGGCCTGGGTCGCGACCTGCACCGCCTCGGGCGCGGCGGGGGCGTCCAGCGCGCCCTCCACATCGCCGATTTCGGGCTCTTGCGGCGGCGCGGTATCGGCATCGGGCACGGTGGTCGAGGGCGCCGACGACCCGTCCGTCGCCGGCGGCGGGGCCAGGGCCGGGCCATCCGACATCACGCCATCCTCGGCGCCGGGCACCGCGGGCGGCAGGGTTTCGGACGCCCCCGATCCCGGCGCGCCGGCCGGGGCGTCGATCTGCGGCTCGGAAGGGGGGGCGTTCCCGGCCGGCTGCTCGGCCAGCAGCGATGCCGTCGCCAGCCCCAGACCAGAGACCAAAGCCCCCGAGACGATGCCCGCCAAGAACCCGCGTGCCATTGGGTCTGCTCCTTTCGGATCGCGGCCGCGATCCTGTCTGCCTGTCTGCCCCGGCCTTGACGCGCCTGCGCCATTGGCCTTCTCTCTTGGGCGGACTATACCGCGCCCGGCACCACGGGCGGTAGTCCCGAATTCAAAAAGCGCCCGGAGTGGCAAGACCATGCTTCTGCTGATCGACAATTACGACAGTTTCACCTACAACCTGGTCCATTACCTGGGCGAATTGGGCGCCGATGTCGCGGTGCATCGCAACGATGCGCTGGACGTGCAGCAGGCCATGGGCCTGGGCGCCGCCGGCATCGTTTTGTCGCCCGGGCCCTGCGATCCGGCCCAGGCCGGGATCTGCCTGGCCCTGACCCGTGCGGCCGCCGAAACCGGCACGCCGCTTCTGGGCGTCTGCCTGGGTCACCAGACCATCGGCGAGGCTTTCGGTGGCCGTGTCATCCGCCATACCGAGATCGTGCACGGCAAGATGGGCGCGGTGCATCACCAGGGCCGGGGCCTGTTCGCCGGGCTGCCCTCGCCCTTTCTGGCCACGCGCTATCATTCGCTGGTGGTCGACCGCGCCGGCCTGCCCGATTGCCTGGAGGTCACGGCCGAGCTTGCCGATGGCACGATCATGGGCCTGCAGCACCGCAGCCTGCCGATCCACGGCGTGCAGTTCCACCCCGAAAGCATCCGCTCCGAACACGGGCACAGGATGCTGCGGAATTTCCTCGATTGCGTGAAGGAGCCGGCATGAGCGACGCGATGAAACCGCTGATCTTCGCGGCCTCCGAAGGGCCGCTGAGCCGCGCCCAGGCCGAACAGGCCTTCGGCATCCTGTTCGAGGGCGAGGCGAGCCCGGCCCAGATCGGCGGGCTATTGATGGCGATGCGGGCGCGGGGCGAAAGCGTGTCGGAATATGCCGCCGCCGCCGCCGCGATGCGGGCGCGCTGCGTCGCGGTCCGGGCGCCCGAGGGCGCGATGGATATCGTCGGCACCGGCGGCGACGGGATGGGCACGCTCAACATTTCCACCGCCACCGCCTTTGTCGTGGCCGGCGCCGGCGTGCCCGTGGCCAAGCACGGCAACCGCAACCTGTCGTCGAAATCCGGCGCGGCGGATGCGCTGACCGAACTGGGGATCGACGTGATGGTCGGCGCCGAGGCGGTCGAAAGGGCGATCGACGCGGCCGGGATCGGCTTCATGATGGCGCCGATGCATCACCCGGCGATGAAACACGTGATGCCGGTGCGCCAGGAGCTGGGCTGCAAGACGATCTTCAACATCCTCGGGCCGCTGACCAACCCCGCCGGGGTCACGCGGCAACTGACCGGCGCCTTCGCCCCGGATCTGATCTTTCCCATGGCCGAAACCCTGCAAAGCCTCGGCTCTCAGGCGGCCTGGCTGGTCCATGGTTCCGACGGCACCGACGAGATCACGATCACCGGCACCACCCAGGTGGCCGAGCTGAAGGACGGCCGCATCACCGCGCGCGAGGTCCACCCCGAAGAGGCCGGCCTGCCGGTGCATCGCCTGGCCGACATCCTGGGCGGCACCCCGGCCGAGAATGCCGCCGCGTTGCGTGCGCTGCTGGACGGGGCGCCGGGCGCCTATCGCGACGCGGTGCTGCTGAATGCCGCCGCCGCGCTGGTGATCGCGGACAAGGCCGCCGATCTGAAGGAGGGCGCAGCACGGGCCGCCGACAGCATCGACAGCGGCGCCGCGAAACGCGCGGTCGAGACGCTGGCCCGGATCAGCCGGGGCGGCTGATGCGCCTGCCCGCGCGCCCGGAGCTGCCCGGCTGGAACGATCTGCCGTTCTGGGACACCGCCTGGCCCGCCCTGCGCGCGCGGCTCGCGGCCGAAACCCGGCCCTGCCACCCGGACCCGGCCCAGGTGTTCCGCGCCCTGACACGGCCCCCCGATCAGGTCCGCGTGGTGATCCTGGGCCAGGACCCCTACCCCACGCCCGGCCACGCCAACGGCCTGGCGTTTTCGGTCACGCCAGGGACGCCGCTGCCCCGATCGCTGGCCAATATCTTTGCCGAGATCGAGGCCGATCTGGGCGCCCGCCCGCAGAACGGCGATCTGGGCCATTGGCACGACCAGGGGGTGATGCTGCTCAACACCGCGCTGAGCGTGCCGTCGGGCCAGGCCGGCGGTCATGCCCGCTGGGGGTGGGAGGTTCTGGTGCGCGACGTGCTGGCGCGGCTGTCGGACAGGCCCCGCGCCTTCGTGCTGTGGGGCAATGCGGCTCGCGCCCTGGGCGCGCAGGTCACCGGCGACGGGCATCTGTTCGTCGAAAGCGCCCATCCCTCGCCGCTATCGGCCCGGCGCGGGTTCTTCGGATCGCGCCCGTTCAGCCGGGTGAATGGCTGGCTCACCGCGCGCGGCGAGCCGCCGATCGACTGGACCGGCCGGGGCGGCTGACACGGCCGGCGCTTTACCATCCCCGCCGCGCGTCCTAAGACGGGGCCATGGACATTCTCGAACAGATCCGCGCCTACAAGCTGCAGGAAATCGCCGCCGACAAGGCCGCCCGCCCGCTGGCGGATGTGGAGGCCGCGGCCCAGGCCGCCCCGCCCCTGCGCCCCTTCGCCGAGGCGCTGACCCGGGCCAGCCGCGACGGCTACGGCCTGATCGCCGAAATCAAGAAGGCCAGCCCGTCCAAGGGGCTGATCCGCGCCGATTTCGACCCGCCCGCCCTGGCGCAGGCCTATGCCGCCGGCGGCGCCACCTGCCTGAGCGTCCTGACCGACACGCCCAGCTTCCAGGGCGACAAGGCGTTCCTGACCGATGCCCGCGCCGCCTGCGACCTGCCTGCGCTGCGCAAGGATTTCATCTATGATCCCTACCAGGTGGTCGAGGCCCGCGCCCTGGGCGCCGATTGCATCCTGATCATCCTGGCCAGCGTCTCGGACGACCAGGCGGCCGAACTGGAACGGACCGCCTTCGACTGGGGCATGGACGTGCTGCTGGAAGTCCATGACGAGGCCGAACTGACCCGGGCCGAGGCGCTGAAATCGCCGCTGATCGGGATCAACAACCGCAATCTCAAGACCTTCGAGACCACGCTCGACACCACTCGGCACCTGTCGCGCCTGGTGCCGCCCGATCGCATGATCGTCTGCGAAAGCGGCCTGTCCACCCCCGCCGACCTGGCCGAGATGGCGCAATACGGCGCGCGTTCTTTCCTGATCGGCGAAAGCCTGATGCGCCAGGACGATGTCGCCGCCGCCACCCGGGCGCTGCTGGCCGATCCGCTGACCCCGGGCGGGTTCTGAGATGTCCGGCAAGCTGAGCCATTTCGACGCCGCCGGCCAGGCGCATATGGTCGATGTCTCCGACAAGGCCGATACCGCGCGCATCGCCATCGCCACCGGTTGGGTGCGGATGGCGCCGGCGACGCTGGCTCTGGTCCGGCAGGGCCGGGCCGACAAGGGCGACGTGCTGGGCATCGCGCGGCTGGCCGGCATCCAGGGCGCCAAGCGCACGGCCGAGCTGATCCCGCTGTGCCATCCGCTGCCGATCACCAAGGTCGCGCTGGAGCTGGAGGCCGACGACGCCCTGCCCGGCGTGCAGATCGCCGCCACGGTCAAGACCACCGGCAAGACCGGGGTCGAGATGGAGGCTCTGACCGCCGTCTCGACCGCCGCGCTGACGGTCTACGACATGCTCAAGGCGGTCCAGAAGGACATGGAGATCGGCGGCATCCGCGTGACCCTCAAGGACGGTGGCAAGTCGGGGCGGTTCACGGGATGAACCTGTCGGGCCGATCGCTGGAGCTGTTCTTCATCGACGGCCGCCCGGACGGCATGCTGACGGCCGAGGTGTTCAACTGGACCGGCCACGTGCTGCGGGTGCCGCGCACCCAGCTCAAGGAAGGCCTGAGCCGCCCCGAAGCCGCCTTTACCGGTGTCTACATCCTGCTGGGGGAACAGGATGGTCGCGCGCAGGCCTATGTCGGGGAAGCTGAGGACATGCGCGAGCGCCTGCGCGACCATGCCGCGCGCAAGGACTGGTGGGACAATGTGGTGCTGGTCACGACCTCGGCCAACAACCTGCACAAGGCGCATGTGAAATACCTCGAATCCCGGCTTGTCGAGATCGCCCGCGACGTCAACGTGAGTGCGTTGGAGAACGGGAACACCCCGCCCCGCAGCAGCCTGAGCGAGGCGGCCGTTTCCAACATGGAAAGTTTCCTCGATACGCTGCTGATGGTGTTGCCGGCGATCCGGGTGGATATGTTCCTCAGCAAGAAACGGGACGTGAGCCGGCAGGCCCCCGAGCGTGTCGACGCGGCGGAACCGGTTTTCCGATGCACCGTCGCCGAACACGGTGTCAATGCGACGGCGGTCTTGCGCGACGGCGAAATGGTCGTCCTGACCGGATCGCGCGTGCGTCCGTCCTGGGCCGGGGACCGCAAGGCGAACACCACCTATTTCCGCCTGCATGACGATCTGGTCGCCAATGGAACCATCCTGAGGGACGGCGACGGGGCGATTCTGACCCGCGACTATGCCTTCTCCAGCCCCTCGGCGGCGGCGGCCGTTGTTTCGGGCCGGTCTGCGAACGGGCGCCTGGCCTGGGTGCTGGACGCGGACGGACGCAGTTATGCGGAATGGGAACGGGACCAGATCGAAGGGACCGGCACATGATCCCGGTCGCCGACGCGCTGAACAAGCTTCTGGCCCTGGCTGCGCCGCTGGAGGTCGAGGAGGTGCCGTTGACCCGCGCCCTGGGCCGCACCCTGGCCCGGCCGGTGATGGCCCGGCGCACCCAGCCGCCGTTCTCGGCCTCTGCCATGGATGGCTATGCGCTTGCCGGCGATCCGGCGCCCGGCGACGACTTTGCGGTGATCGGCGAGGCCCCGGCCGGCCATGCCTTTGCCGGACAGGTCGGCCCGGGCCAGGCGGTCCGGATCTTTACCGGCGCCCCGCTGCCGACGGGCGCGACCCGGGTCGTGATCCAGGAGGACGTGCAGCGCGACGGCGACCGGATCACCCTCACCGGCACCCCGCAGGGCAGCCATATCCGCCCGGCAGGTGCCGATTTCGCCGAAGGTGCGACGCTGGACGCGCCGCGGGTGCTGACCCCGTCGGACATCGCGCTTCTGGCGGCGATGAACATCGCCTCGGTTCCGGTCACCCGCAAACCCGACGTCGCGCTGATCGCCACCGGCGACGAACTGGTGCCCCCCGGCGATACCCCGGGGCCGGACCAGATCATCGCCTCCAACAGCTATGGCCTGCATGCGCTGATGACCGGGCTGGGGGCCGCGCCGCGCCTGCTGCCGATCGCCCGCGACACGGTGCCGGCGCTGAACCAGGTGCTGGACCTGGCCCGGGGCGCCGATCTGGTGATCACCATCGGCGGCGCCTCGGTCGGCGATCACGACCTGGTCGCCCAAGCCGCCGCCGATCGCGGGATGGAGCGCGCCTTCTACAAGGTCGCGATGCGGCCCGGCAAACCGCTGATGGCCGGACGGCTGGAGGGTGCGGCGATGATCGGGCTGCCGGGCAACCCGGTGTCGGCCATGGTCTGCGGCCATGTCTTCGTCGCCCCGGTGATCCGCGCCATGCTGGGCCGGACCGAGGTGATCCCCCGGCCCGTCACCGCAACGCTTGCCACCGATCTGCCCGCCAATGGCCCCCGCCAGCACTACCTGCGCGCCCGCCGCACCCCGGACGGCGTTCTGCCCTTCGACAAGCAGGACAGCTCGCTTCTGACGGTGCTGTCGCAGGCCGATTGCCTGATCGTGCAGCCCCCCGACGACCCGGCCCGCCGCGCGGGCGATCCTGTGGATATCCTGCCGCTGTGACGCGGCATGTTGACACAAAACGGGAACAGCCGTAGAACATTCCCCAAACGCGCCGCCGCGCGCCCGGCCACCGATCGACGCGGCCGTATCGAGGGAGTATCGAGATGCTGACCAGGAAACAGCTCGACCTGCTGGATTTCATCCACAAACGCGTCCAGCGCGACGGGGTGCCGCCCTCGTTCGACGAGATGAAGGATGCGCTGGACCTGCGCTCCAAATCCGGCATTCACCGCCTGATCACCGCGCTCGAGGAACGCGGCTTCATCCGGCGGCTGGCGCATCGCGCCCGGGCGCTCGAAATCGTCAAGCTGCCCGACAGCCTGGCCGGCAAGGGCGGTTTCACCCCCCAGGTGATCGAGGGCGACCGCCCCGACAGCACGCCCGCCGCCGCCATGCCGGTCGAAACCGTGGGCGCGATCGAATTGCCGGTGATGGGCCGGATCGCCGCCGGTGTCCCGATCGAGGCGATTTCCCATGTGTCGCACCAGGTCGCGGTGCCTCAGTCGATGCTGGGCAACGGCGAACATTACGCGCTCGAGGTGCGGGGCGATTCGATGATCGAGGCCGGGATCAATGACGGCGACGTTGTGATCATCGCCGAAACCAGCGTCGCCGATAACGGCGATATCGTGGTCGCCCTGGTCGAGGATCAGGAAGCGACGCTGAAACGCTTCTATCGGCGGGGCGGCAACGCCATCGCGCTGGAGGCGGCGAACCCGGCCTATGAAACCCGTGTCCTGCCGGCCGACAAGGTCAAGGTGCAGGGCCGTCTGGTCGGCCTGATCCGCACCTACTGACCCCTTTCGGACGGCGGCCGCTGTCACCACCAGGGCAGCGCGCCGCCGTTCCACAACCGCTCTCCGGTCACGTCGCGGACGCTCACGAAATCGAGCGACCCGTCCTTGGCATAGGCGGCCAGGGCACCGCTCTGGCGCAGGGTCACCGGGTCGACCACCCGGCATGTGCGCGGCCCGGGCACGGTGGTGTTCGAAATCAGCACCGCCGCGCCGTCGCAATCGGTCAACCGCTCCAGCTCGGTCTTGCCGCGGACCGCCAGCATCGGCATCCCGTTCAGATCGAAGGCGATGCGCCGCTCGCCACCGGACAGGCCGGGCCTGGCAAAGGCCTCGTCCTGGCGGGTCGGAACGCCATCGTTTTCCAGCCAGCTTTCGGCGGCGAAACTTTCGCCGCGCGCCTTCGACAGGACCCGGCCATCGGCCTGCATCAGCCCGACAAGGCCGCCGGTATCCGACACCAGCAGGACCGGCCGCTCGGTCCCCGACCACAGGATCAGCGCCAGCGCCGCCGGGGCCAGCCCCGCCCACCGCCCGGGGCCGCGCCACAGGATCACGATCAATGCCCCCAAGGTCAGGATCGGCAGCACCGCCGGAGCCGGCGCGACCACGTGACTGACCGCACTGGGCAGGCCGGCCACCCAATGCGCGACCCCGAGGATCCAGCGCAGCCCCAGATCCATCACCCACAGCCCGACCGAGGCCAGGCCAAGCGGCGCCAGCACCGCCGCCAGCACCGCAGCCGGCGCCACGACCATCCCCATGACCGGCACCGACAGCAAGTTGGCGATCAGCCCGTAATGCGGCACCCGGTTGAAATGGGCGGCGGCGAAGGGGGCCGTGGCCAGCCCCGCCACAAGCGAGCTGACGAAGACCGCCAGGACCGGCCGGGCCCATCGCGGGATCCACTCCGCCTCGACCCGGCGCATCGCGCCGAACACCGCGACCAGCGCCGTTGTCGCGGCAAAGGACATCTGGAACCCCGGCCCGGTCAGCGCGTCCGGGCGCAGGGCCAGAACGATCAGCGCCGCGATCGCGACCGCCCGCAAGGTCAGGGCCCGCCGGTCCAGCAACACCGCCCCCAGCATCACCGCGACCATGATGAAGGCCCGTTCGGTCGCCACCGCGCCGCCCGACAGCGCCAGATAGCCTGCCCCGGCGCAGAGCGCGACCAGGGCCGCGATCTTCTTGACCGGCAGGCGCAACGCCAGGGCCGGCACCAGGGCGCAGCCGACCCGCACCGCGGCAAAGACCGTGCCGACCAGCAACCCCATGTGCAGCCCCGAAATCGCCAGCAGATGCGCCAGGTTCGACACCCGCAGGTCTTCCAGCACGGTTTCGGGAATCGCCGACCGGTCTCCGGTCATGAGCGCCGCCGCGACCCCGGCGGTCTCGTCCGGCATCGCCGATTGCACCCCCAGCGACAGGGCGCGCCGCAGGCGGAACAGCGCCAGCCCCGCCGCGCCCTCCTCGGCCGGGGACAGCATCAATGTGGGCGTGCGGGTATACCCGACCGCGCCCAACCGGTCGAACCAGGCCATGCGGGCGAAGTCGAACCCCCCCGGTTCCACCGGGCCCGGCGGCGGCGACAGGTGCGCGGTCAGGATCACGACCATGCCCGGTTCGGCGACCACATGCGGCCCGTCGCCATGGACCGAGACGCGGATGCGCGCCGGGGTCCGGTCCGGCGACAGATCCTCCAGCACCACCCGGTCCAGGGTCCAGCGTTCGGCGCCGCTGGCCGATCGGTCGATCCCGACGATGCGCCCCTCGACCGGGCCGTAATAGCGGAACGACAGCACCGGTTCGCCGACCATGTTGGCGCGGACCGCCGCCCAGGCCAGGCCAAGCGCGATCAGACCGGCAGCGACCGCCAGTGTCCCGATCCGCGCCGGGCGCCACAGGCCCAGCCCGATCGCGCAAAGCCCGGCCGCGACAAGTGTCAGGGCCTGATCCCGGCCAAGTTCGGACGGCAGCATGAAATAGGCGCCGATCCCGGCCGCAAGGCAGACCGGCACCCACCCGAACAGGTGGCCCCGCTGGCGGTCGAACCAGCTTTCAGGCAGCGACGGCAGGCGCACTTGTTCTCCGAAGGGCTGGCGGATATGCCCGCCCAGAGAACCCCAGACCGGTTAGCAAAAGGTTAACGCGCGCCCCATGTCCGACCGTCCCGCCGACAGCAAGGTTGTCACCCGCTTCGCCCCCTCGCCCACCGGCGCCCTGCATATCGGCGGCGCCCGCACCGCGCTGTTCAACTGGCTTTATGCCCGCGGCCGGGGCGGCACCTTCCTGTTGCGGATCGAGGATACCGACAAGGCCCGGTCGACCCCGGAAAACACCGACGCGATCCTGGACGGGCTGACCTGGCTGGGGCTGGATTGGGAGGGCGCGCCGATCAGCCAGGCCGCGCGAGCGGACCGCCACGCCGAGGTCGCGCATCAGCTGCTGGAAGCGGGCAAGGCCTACAAGTGCTATTCGACCCCCGAAGAGATCGACGCCTTCCGCGAAGCCGCCCGGGCCGAGGGCCGGTCGACCCTGTTCCGGTCGCCCTGGCGCGACGCGGACCCGGCCAGCCACCCGGACGCGCCCTTCGTGGTGCGGATCAAGGCGCCGCGCGACGGCAGCACCACCCTGCACGACGCGGTGCAGGGTGACGTGACCTGGGCCAACGACCAGCTTGACGACATGGTGCTGCTGCGCTCGGACGGCAGCCCGGTCTACATGCTGGCGGTGGTGGTCGACGACCACGACATGGGCGTGACCCATGTGATCCGCGGCGACGACCACCTCAACAACGCCTTCCGCCAGAACCTGATCTACGACGGCATGGGCTGGCCGAAACCGGTTCTGGCCCATATCCCGCTGATCTTCGGCCCCGACGGCAAGAAATTGTCCAAACGCCACGGCGCCACCGGTGCGGCCGAATACCGGGCCATGGGCTATCCGGCCGCCGGCATGCGCAATTACCTGGCGCGGCTGGGCTGGTCGCATGGCGATGACGAATTCTTCACCGATGCCCAGGCGCGCGACTGGTTCGACCTGGACGGAATCAACAAGGCCCCGGCCCGGTTCGACACCAAAAAGCTGGAAAACCTCTGTGGCCAGCACATCCGCGCCGCCGAGGATGCTGCGCTGCTGCATGAATTGGAGGCGTTTCTGGCCGCCAGTGGCCAGCCTGCGCTGACTGAAACGCAACGTGATGGGATGTTGCAGGCCATGCCCGCGCTCAAGGAGCGGGCCAAGACCTTTCCGGAACTCATTGAAAAAGCGCACTTTGTCCTGGCATCGCGCCCCCTGGACCGGGACGAGAAAGCCGCGGCCGCCCTGGATGATGTATCCCGTGGTATACTGAGTGAATTGACGCCGCATCTGCAAACTGCTAGCTGGAACCGCGATGAGCTGGAGGGGATCGTGGCCGCGCTGGCCGAGGCCCACGGCACCAAGCTCGGCAAGCTGGCCGGACCGCTGCGGGCCGCGCTTGCCGGACGCGCGGTTTCCCCCAGCATCTTCGACATGATGCTTGTCCTGGGGCGCGAGGAAACCATCGCGCGGCTCAGCGACGCCACTGCCTGAAACGGTTTCGTCATGATCTGACGCTACCCCGGGCGGAACCGAGACAACCCGCCGCCCGGACCCGTCTGCGCGGCCCTGCAAAGGATGATGCCCATGGCCGACAAAAGCGCGACACTGACGATCGACGGCACCGAATACGAGCTGCCGGTCCTCTCGCCCACCTCCGGCCCCGACGTCATCGACATCCGCAAGCTCTATGGCCAGGCCGGTGTCTTTACCTATGACCCGGGCTTCACCTCGACCGCGTCCTGCGACAGCACGATCACCTTCATCGACGGCGACAAGGGCGAATTGCTGCATCGCGGATACCCGATCGACCAGCTGGCCGAGAAATCGCACTATCTGGAGGTCTGCTACCTGCTGCTTTACGGCGAATTGCCGACCGCCGAGCAGCTGGAGGATTTCGAGACCCGCGTCACGCGGCACACGATGATCCACGAGCAGATGCACAATTTCTTCCGCGGCTTCCGTCGCGACGCGCATCCGATGGCGACCATGGTCGGCGTGGTCGGGGCGATGTCGGCCTTTTATCACGACAGCACCGACATCAACGATCCCTGGCAGCGCGAGGTCGCCTCGATCCGGCTGATCGCCAAGATGCCGACGATCGCCGCGATGGCCTACAAGTATTCGATCGGCCAGCCCTTCGTTTATCCGCGCAACGATCTGTCCTATGCGGCGAATTTCGTGCACATGTGCTTCAGCGTCCCGGCCGAGCCCTATCATGTCGACCCGATCGTCGCCCGCGCGATGGACCGGATCTTTACCCTGCACGCCGACCATGAACAGAACGCCTCGACCTCGACCGTGCGTCTGGCCTCGTCTTCGGGGGCCAATCCCTTTGCCTGCATCGCGGCCGGTATCGCCTGCCTGTGGGGGCCGGCCCATGGCGGCGCCAACCAGGCCTGTCTGGAGATGCTGCGCGAGATCGGCACGCCCGACCGGATCCCCGAATACATCGCCCGCGCCAAGGACAAGGAAGACCCGTTCCGCCTGATGGGCTTCGGGCACCGGGTCTACAAGAATTTCGACCCGCGCGCCAAGGTGATGAAACAATCCGCCGACGAAGTGCTGGAGCTTCTTGGGATCGAGAACAATCCGACCCTGCAGGTCGCCAAGGATCTGGAGGCCGCGGCCCTTGCCGATGAGTATTTCACCGACAAGAAACTGTTCCCGAATGTCGATTTCTATTCGGGCATCATCCTCGAGGCGATGGGCTTTCCGACCTCGATGTTCACCCCGATCTTCGCGCTGAGCCGCACCATCGGCTGGGTCAGCCAGTGGAAGGAACAGCTGGCCGATCCGCATCACAAGATCGGCCGCCCGCGCCAGCTGTATCTGGGCGACACGACGCGCGACTATATCGAGATCGAGAACCGCTGACCGGGAACCGGACCGGGCCTCCCTGCGCCCGGTCCGGCCCTGCCGGTTCCCGCACCCCGGTCCAAAATGCCGCGGGGCGCGCCCCTCGCCGATGGCTGCCTCATCCCTATGTCCAGGACAGAGAGATCGAGGAGAACGATGGACCATCCCCGCCGACTGGACCCCAGGACAGCCGATATCGTCGCCAGCCACCATGTGCCGCAGGACATCCACGACCGCATCGCATTGCGTCTGGTCAAGATCCTGCGGGTCTTCGCCGACCGGTTCTTTGCCAGCCGCTACGGCCACCGGGCCGTGGTTCTGGAAACCGTCGCCGCCGTGCCCGGCATGGTCGGCGGGCTGCTGCAGCACCTCAAGGCAATCCGCCACATCCGCGAGGACCAGGGCTGGATCAAGGAGTTGATCGACGAGGCCGACAACGAACGCATGCACCTGATGACCTTCATCCATATCGCCCGGCCGTCGCGGGTCGAGCGGTTGCTGATCATGGTCGCGCAGGCGATCTTCTACAATTTCTACTTCTTTCTCTACCTCTTCGCGCCGCGCACCGCGCACCGGGTCGTCGGCTATCTCGAGGAAGAGGCCGTGGTCAGCTACACCCAATACCTGGCGCAGATCGACAGCGGCGCGATCGACAACCTCCCCGCGCCGCGGATCGCGCGGGAGTACTGGTCGCTGCCCGCCGATGCGCGCCTGCGCGAGGTGGTGGAGGTGGTCCGCGCCGACGAGGCGCGCCACCGCGACACCAACCACGGCTTCGCCGACGCGATCGCCCGCGGCACCGCACCCTGACCCGGCCCGAGCCCGCCATGATTGTTTCCGACTTGGGAACAGTCCGGCGTGGCTTGATCTTGCATCTTGACCACGCCCCCGCGCGGCCCGACTGTCGCGCGGGTTCAGTGTGTTGGGGGATGTCGAATGCTGGAATTCCTGATTCTTCCGATCCTTCTGGGGATCGGCCTGTCGGCCATGTTTGCGGGCACCGACGATCCCGACCCGGACCCCGACACCGGACCTGCCGCAAACCCTGATCCTGTCGGACGGCCATGACGACTTCACCGCCGGGCCGGGCAACGATTCGATCGACGGCGCCAATGGCCCCGATGCCATCCGCGGAGAGGCCGGAGACGACACCCTGCGCGGTGGCGGGGTCGGCGATGATCGCCTGTTCAGCGATTCCGGCGACGACACCCTGCTGGGCGGGCTCGGCCGCGACGTGCTCGATGCCGGCGGCGGCGACGACCTGCTGGAGGGTGGCGCCTGGAACGACAGCATGAACGGGCGCAGCGGCGACGACACGATCCTGGGCGGCGACGGCAAGGATCTGTTGCGCGGGGAAGAGGGCAATGACCTCTTGAATGGCGGCGCCTGGAATGACGGCCTTTATGGCGATAGCGGCGACGACACGCTTCTGGGCGAAGCCGGCCTCGACCTGCTGATCGGCGGCGCCGGCGACGACATTCTGGACGGCGGCGCCGGCGCGGACGAACTGTTCGGCGGCGCCGGGGCGGACCTTCTGGAGGGCGGCGACGGCGACGACCTGCTGGTCGGATCGACCCTGTTCAACCGCGACATCACCCCGGCCGAGTTCCTGGCCCTGCGCGACGACACGATCGCCCGGGACGAGGACGGCACGCCGATCTTTGCCGGGCTCGGCCTGACAGGGTCGAGCGATACCGAGGCCGACACCCTGATCGGCGGCGCGGGCGCCGATGTTCTGATGCTGGGCGGCGGCGACATCGCCTCTGGCGGTGGCGGTGGCGACGAATTCATCCTCGGCGACTGGATCGCTGCCGGCGCACCGGCCACGATCACCGATTTCCAAGGCTCCAGCGATATCGTCGTGGTCGCCCTGGCCGACGACAATGCCGACGCGAATGTCGAGATCGCGGAGGATGGCCCGGCCACCCGGCACATCCTGATCGACGGAACCCGCGTGGCCAGTGTCAGCGGCAGCTTCGACCAATTCGACGGGTTCGCGGCCGACCTCTTTACGACGACCTATACGCCGCTCTAGCGGCCCTCGTATTTCGCCGGCCGCTTTTCGAGGAAGGCGATCACGCCTTCCTGGAAATCCCGGGTCTTGCCGCAGGCGCCCTGCAGCTGCGCCTCGAGCGTCAATTGTTCGTCCAGGCTATTGCCGAACGAGGCATGCAGCGCCTCCTTGACGCGCTTGTAGGCCTCGGTCGGTCCTTGCGCCAGGTGCAGCGCCCGTCTCGCCACGTGATCGGCGAAACCGCGCATCGGCACGACCTCCCAGATCAGGCCCCATTCCTCGGCCTGGCGGGCGGGGATCCGTTCGGCGAACAGGGCCGCGCCCATCGCCTTGGCCAACCCGATCTGACGCGGCAGCGCCCAGGTGCCGCCGGCGTCGGGGATCAGGCCGATCCGGGTGAAGGCCTGCTGAAAGAAGGCGTCTTCCGAGGCGATCACCACATCGCAGACCAGCGCCAGGTTGGCCCCCGCCCCGGCCGCCGCGCCGTTGACCGCGGCGATCACCGGGACCGGGCATTCGACGATGGCGCGCAGCATCGGCAGGTATTCTTCGCGCAACACCCGTTCCAGATCCAGGTCGATGGCCCGCCCCTCGCCCAGGTCCTGGCCGGAACAGAACGCCTCGCCGGCGCCGGTGATCACCACGACCCGCGCCGCCGTCGCCGCTTCGCCAAGCGCATGGGTGAGCTCGGCCCGCATCTGCACGTTCAACGCATTCATCCGGTCGGGCCGGTTCAGCGTCACGGTCGCGATATCGTTTTCCAGCGCAAAGGAAATCGCCTGGTAGTCCATCGGGGATCCTCCGGAATCGTCCGGTGTCACATTATGCGCTGGCGCCGCGGGCGAAAGCGAAACCCGGCGTCACGGCTTCATCAGCTCGTCCAGACGAGCCTGTTCCTCGGGCGTCAGCCCGTCGGGCCCCCGCGCCCGGCGCGCCCGCATCACAGTGATCCCGCCCGCCAGCAGCGCCAGCCCGAGCATCGCCGCCGGCGCCGCCCAAAGCACCTTGTTGGCGCCGTCGGTCGTCGGGTTCAGCAGGATGTATTCCCCGTAGCGATCGACCAGGTATTGCACCGCCTCTGCATCGCTGTCGCCGGCGACCAGCCGGTCGCGCAGCAGCAGGCGCAGGTCCTTGGAGACGGTCGCATTGGACTCGTCGATCGATTCGTTCTGGCAGACCGGGCAGCGCAGGCCCGTCGACAGGGCCCGCGCGCGCGCTTCCAGTTCGGGATCGTCGAGGATTTCGTCAGGCTCCACCGCCAGGACCGGCGTGGCCAGAAGCAGGCACAGGGCCAGGGTCAGGCGTTTCATTCGGCCGCCACCCCGTCTGCCTTGCGCACCGACGACTTCGCCGCGCCGGCGGCAAAGCGCAGCCGCCGGTCGCTGAGCGAGACCAGCCCGCCAAGCGCCATCAGGATCGACCCGCCCCAGATCCAGTTCGCATAGGGCTTGATATAGGTCCGCACCGCCCAGCCGCCATTGGCCTGGGGGTCGCCGATCACGAGGTACAGGTCGCGGACGAACCCATTGGCGATGCCGGCCTCGGTCGTCGGCATCCCGGCAACCGGATAGAAGCGTTTTTCGGGCCGTTGCAGGGTCAGTTCACGGCCGTTGCGCCAGACCGCGATCTGCGCCTGGGTGGCGATGTAATTCGGGCCACGAACCTCCTCGACCGCGCGCAGTTCGACCTCGAAGACGCCGACCTCCCAGCGATCCCCGACATTGGCGACGCGGATATCCTCCTGTTCCCAGGCCAGCAGCCCGGCAATGGCAAAGATCGTGGCGCCGAGGCCGAAATGGGCCAGCATCTTGCCCCAATCGGCCCGCGGCAGCCGGGTCAGCCGGCCCAGCCGGCCGCCGATCGCCCCGCGCCCGGTGCGCGTCCACAGGTCCAGCAGCGCCCCGGCCATGACCCAGACCCCCAGAACGACACCGACCGGGCCGAGGATCGTCTGACCGGTCTGGATCGTCCAGGCCAGCGCGCCACAGGCGATCGCCAGCACCAGCGCCGGCCAGACCGGCGCAAAGGCCCGTGCCAGGCTGCCGCGTTTCCAGGCCAGCATCGCGCCGACCGGCAGGATCACCGCAAGACCGACGAAGAACGGCGTGAAGGCGGCGTTGAAGAACGGTGCCCCGACCGAGATCGCGGTGGGTTCATCGAACCAGCCCCAGCGATAGAACGGGTTCTGGAATGCGCCCCAGCGGGCGTTCTGCGAGGCCATTTCGATGAAAAGCGGCCAGATCGTGCCGATCGTCACCACGAAGGCCGACACCGCCAGCAGGATGTTGTTCATCACCAGCGCGCTTTCCCGGCTGACGGTCTGGAACACGCCCTTGGCCTCCAGCGCCCCGGCCCGGAACGCGTAAAGCGTAAGCGCCCCACCGAGGAAGAAGAACAGGATCAGCAGGATGAACACGCCCCGTTCGGGATCGGTCGCGAAGGCATGGACCGAGGTCAACACGCCGGACCGGACGATGAAGGTGCCCAGCAGCGAAAAGCCGAAGGCCAGGATCGCCAGCAGGATGGTCCAGCTTTTCAGCGCCTCGCGCTTTTCCACCACGATGGCCGAATGCAGCAATGCCGTGGCCAGCAACCAGGGAATGAACGAGGCGTTCTCGACCGGGTCCCAGAACCAGAACCCGCCCCAGCCGAGTTCGTAATAGGCCCACCAGGACCCCAGCGCGATGCCGACGGTCAGGAACACCCAGGCCGCCAGGGTCCAGGGCCGCACCCAGCGGCCCCAGGCGGCATCGACCCGGCCTTCCAGCAGCGCGGCGATGGCGAAACTGAAGGCGGTCGAAAGCCCGACATAGCCCAGGTAGAGGAAGGGCGGATGGAAGGCGAGGCCGGGATCCTGCAGCAAGGGGTTCAGGTCGCGCCCGTCCAGCGGGGCCACCTCCATGCGCCAGAACGGGTTCGAGGTGAAGATGATGAAGGCACCGAAGGCGACCGAGATCATCCCCTGCACCCCGATCACCCGGGCCCGCAGGCTGGCCGGAAGGTTCGCCCCGAACCAGCTGACCGCGGCGCCGAACAGCACCACGATCAGCAGCCACAACAGCATCGAGCCTTCGTGGTTCCCCCAGACGCCCGAGATCTTGTAGATCATCGGCTTGTCGGAATGCGAATTGGCATAGACCAGTTCGACCGAGAAATCCGAGACCACGAAGGCATAGGTCAGCGCCGCGAAGGACAGGGCGACCAGCCCGAATTGCACCTTGGCGGCCGGATCGCCGAAGGCCATCCATCCGCGCCACCCCTTGTGGGCGCCGACCAGCGGCACCAGCGTCTGCGCGACCGCCACCGCAAAGGCGAGAATCAGCGCGAAATGTCCAAGCTCGGTAATCATGCTCCCGGATATAGCCTTTTCGACCGTCCGGGGGCCAGACGATTTGACCGGGGCAAACGGTCACGGCTGCGTGCGCTGCCAATCCTGCAATGCCGGGTTGGCCCCGGGTTCGAGCGCCGCGCGGGTCAGATCCGCCTCCGGATCGGTCGCCGCGACCCGCGGCGTATCGGCGCGCATCCCCTCCAGCAGGCGGGTATTGGCGACCACGGCCGGCACCCGCGCCATGGTTTCGGCGATCGAGCGCTGGAAATCCTGTGAATGGGCCTGGTGCCGGGCGCCGAAATAGAAGCTGACGATCGCCCCCATCAGCCACCACAGCGGATCGGGCACCAGCGCGATGCCCTGCATCCGGCTGGCGAACCAGACCGGGTCCAGCATCGCGGCGACGAAGAGGCCCAGGGTGCCATAAGCCAGCAGCGGCCGCGGCAGCCGGTTGAGCCCATCCAGCAGGCGGTCGAAGCGACTGCGGCCGGTGGCCCGGAATTCGGCCCCGAACTGGGTCAGCGCCTGGGCCCGGGCCGCGGCCTCGCGAATGCCGGCCTGTTCGGCGTTTTCACGAAACACCTGCGCGGTTTCGACCACGACGTTGCGGCCGCCGCCGAACAATGCGTCGAAGATGCGTCCGATCAATCCCATTCGGCGGTCCTTTCACGATGCTCGGCCTCGGTCAGGTGAAAGCGCGGGGCGATGAATTCCTCGGCCCGCAGGATCCAGCCGCCCTTGCCGCCATCCTGTCGGCGGGCATATTTGCGGCTTGCCGGACGCCGGTCGGCCAGGGCGTAGTAATAATTGCGCCGGGCGATGCCATAGGCGTCGCGCAGGTGATCGGGCGCCGCGCGCCAGGCCCGTTCGGCGGCCCGCAGGGTCTGCGGCCCGATCACCCCATCCACCGCAACTTCGATCCGCATATCGTTGAAAAGGCGCTGCAAAATCCGCACTGCATTGGCGCCGGCATTGACATACATGTCGAACACCGTGTCGTGCAGCACCGGCGGCAATTCGGCGATGCGCGGCCGGCGGAAGTAATGTTCGACAAAGATCGCGACCGCCTGGTCGCGGGTCAGCAGGCGCACATCCGCCTCGGTCACGGCGCCGTCCCGGTTCAGATCCAGGCCCAGCCGCTGCAGCGTGCCGATCGTGACGCCATATTTCGTGGCCCCGCCCGGATCGTCCGGGTCGTTGACGAAGCCCCCCTCGCGGGCGACGATCTCTCGGGCGATGTCCTGAACGCGTCCCATGGCCTTCCCCTTCGGTTTCCGGGGAAGGCTGCCGAATGGGCGTTAACGCTTCGACTAGGCGCCGCCCGTTGCGTCGGATGTGCCGTCGTCGGGCGCGCCGTAATCGTGTTCTTTCTCGAGCATGTCGATGACCTCGGCGGGCATGTAGGTTTCGTCATGCTTGGCAAGGATCTCGACCGCGCGGAAGGTGCCGTCGACGTAATGTCCCTGGCCGATCATGCCCTGACCCTCGCTGAACAGGTCCGGCAGGATGCCCTCGAACACCACCGGCACCGACATGTTGTTGTCGGTCACGACGAATCGCACTTCGGTGCCTTCGCCGCGCACGATCGAGCCGACCTCGACCAGGCCGCCGATCCGGAACAGTTCGGTCTGGGCCGGCGGTTCGGCCAGAACCTCGGTCGGCGAGCGGTAGAAATTGATCCCGTCGCGCAGGGCGAAACCGATTGCGGCGGTGGACAGGCCAAGCGCGACAAAGGTCGCAAGAATGACCTGAACGCGGCGGCGTTTCTTGAGTGATTTCATGGATATATCGGGGCCAGTTCAAGCCCCGCCTCCTCCTTGAGTCCCAACATGAGATTGGCGTTCTGGATCGCCTGGCCGCTGGACCCCTTGGCCAGGTTGTCCAACGCGGCGATGATGATGGCCCGCCCGGCGCGCCGGTCGGCCACGACGCCCAGGTGACACAGGTTCGATCCCCGCACATCCTTCATCGCGGGCACCTGGCCGATCGGAAGAACCTGCAGGAACCGCTCGGACGCATAGCGGTTTTGCAAAGCGTCATGAACGGCTTGCGCGTCGCCCTTCACGTAGGCGGTGGCCAGGATCCCGCGGCTGGCCGGCACCAGGTGCGGGGTGAACTGGATCTCGACCCGCCGCCCGGCCAGGGCGCTGAATTCCTGGTCGAACTCGCCCAGGTGCCGGTGCTTGCCGCCGACCGAATAGGCGGTGACATTCTCGGTCATCTCGGCGGTCAGCAGCAATTCCTTGGCCGACCGGCCCGCGCCCGAGGCACCGACCTTGAGGTCGAGGATGATGTCGTCAAGGTCGATCACCCCGGCCTCGATCAGCGGCCGCAGCATGTATTGCCCGGTTGCGGCATTGCAGCCGGTGCCGGCGACCAGCCGTGCGGCGCGGATCCGATCGCGGTAGAATTCGGTCAGGCCATAGACCGCCTGTTGCTGCAATTCGGGCGCGGCATGGGGCTTGCCATACCATTTTCGGTAGGCGTCAGGATCGCGCAGGCGGAAATCCGCGCTCAGGTCGACGACCTTCATGTCGCCCGGCAAACCCTTGATAACGCTTTGCGACGTGGCATGGGGCAAGGCGCAGAACACCAGGTCCATGGCGCCGAAATCGACCTCTTCGATCGAGCAGAGCATCGGCAGGTGCAGATGGCGCAGATGCGGGAATACCTCTTCCATGGCCATGCCGGCCTTGGAATGCCCGGTCAGCGCGGCGATCCGCATCCCTGGATGGGTCGCGATCAGCCGAACCAGTTCGGCGCCGGTGTAACCTGAGGCGCCCAATATGGCGACGGTGTGGGTCATCTTCGTCAATCCTTGTCAGGACGGATGTAGGGGATCAGGCCCCCGGCCGCAAATGCGACAGATCAAATCGGGGGCTCAGGCGGCCTCGAAACCGATCTGTCGTCGCAGAAACCGCGTCGCCCCGTCCGAGACCCGGCGCGGATCGCCGGTGGTCAGGTATCCCCCCTGCGCGCCCGGCCCAAGCATGCCCGGATGCCGACCAAGGTAGTCGGCCAGGCTTTCGGCCACCAGATCGGCCTGGGAATACACCCGCACCTCCGGCCCCAGCGCATCCTGGAACACATCCTCCATCAGCGGATAATGGGTGCAGCCCAGCACCGCGGCGTCGGGCGACGGCATCTTGCGCCTGAGCGCATCCACATGGGAGCGCACCAGCGCCTCGGCCAGGATCATGTCGCCGTCTTCGATCGCATCGACCACACCGCCGCAGGCCTGGGCCTCGACGTCGACGCCGATGGCGCGAAAGGCCAGTTCGCGCTGGAAGGCGCGTGACGACACGGTGGCCGGGGTGGCGAACAGCGCGACATGTTTCACCGCCACCTCGCGCGGTGGCGAATTGTCGCCCCAGGACCGTTCGGTCAGCGCCTCGATCAGCGGCACGAAGACGCCCAGCACCCGCTTGTCGCGCGGCACCCAGCCTTCCTGCATCCGGCGCAGCGCGGCGGCGCTGGCGGTGTTGCAGGCCAGGATCACCAGATCGCAGCCGGCCTCGAACAGGCGGCTCACCGCGGCGGTGGTCAGGGCATAGATGTCGTCGGCATCGCGCACGCCATAGGGCGCATGGGCCGAATCGGCGAAATAGACGAAGGGCACGTCGGGCAGGCGCTTTTGCACCGCATCCAGCACCGTCAGCCCGCCCAGCCCGCTGTCGAAGATTCCCACGGCCATCCGCCCGCCCTCAATACAGGTCGCGCCCCTTGGGCCTGTCCTTGCCGGGGGGCGCGTATTTCGCCTCGAACTCGTGCCCCAGGTCACCGGGCGGCACGGGGTCCGGGCTCAACTCATAGGTCGCTTCGCGCAGGAAATCCATCATTGCCTTCGGGTCGCCGCGATACGGGTCGAGCCGCTCGGGCGGGATCGGCCGGCCGACCACGACCCGGACCGGGCTTTTCATCCGGGCGCGGAATTCCCGGATCAGCATGCCCATCCGCAAGGTGTAATGCAGGTGGCTGGCGATCTGGAACAGCCGGCTGTTGTGCCCGTCGAAATAGATCGGCACCACCTGCGCGTCGCTGCGGGCGATCATCTTGGCGGTGAAGTTGCGCCACTTCGGATCCATCGGCCGCGAAAACGGCCGCGCCGAGGTGCTGACGGTGCCGCCGGGAAAGATCCCGATCGCCCCGCCCTGCTCCAGGTAATCGAGCGCCGCGCGCCGGGTTTCAAGGTTCGCCCGCGCAGCCTCCTTGGTGTCGTCGAAATCGATCGGCAGGATCACCCGCTCCAGGTCCGGAGAGCGCCGGAACACCCGGTGCGCCAGGATGCGGAAATCGCCGGCGCGCCGCTCGGACAGGATCCGGCCCATCATCAGCCCGTCGAGGATGCCATAGGGATGATTGGCGACCAGGACCAGCGGCCCTTTCGCCGGGATCGCGTCCAGCGTGCCGCCGATCACCTCGAGCCGCAGCCCGTAGCGCTGGCAGATCACCTGCCAGAAATCGCGGCCCTGCCCGACCTCCTGGTCATAGCCCCGGGCCTTGCGGATCAGGCGCAGACGCCCGGTGGCATTCTCCATCACCCGGATCATCACGCGTCCGCCGCGGCTGCGGGCCGAACTTGCATAGCTGATATCGCGCGCAACCTGCATGTCGGGCTTGCGCTGCCGCCCGTTCCCCGTCTGACCTGTCGTCATCGCCTTGCCCGACCACCCCGCACGGCGCCGTGCCGCTCTGGCCCGGTCGCGTGAAAAGGATACGACACTTCTGTAACGGAACAATGGCAAAACGCCCGCCACGCCGCCGACACTGCCGGTTTTGCGGGCGTTTGCACCGCGCTGCCCGCACCGCTGCTGCAAGACTGGCCATCCGGATGAAAAGATTCGCGTCGGGCCTTGGTCACAAGGCCCGGTCTGGGGCATAAGGCGCGCAGTCGGTGTTTGCGTTAACGAGTGCGGACCAAGGAGGGACCGGATGGACTGGGACAAATTGCGAATATTCCATGCGGTCGCGGATGCCGGCAGCCTGACCCATGCCGGCGACACCCTGCATCTGAGCCAGTCGGCCGTGTCGCGCCAGATCCGGTCGCTTGAAGAGATGCTCAATACCACCCTGTTTCACCGCCATGCCCGCGGTCTGATTCTGACCGAACAGGGCGAATTGCTGTTCGATGCGACCCGGGCCATGAGCCGCCGGCTCGATGCCGCGTCGGCCCGGATCCGCGACAGCGAGGAAGAAGTCTTCGGAGAGTTGCGCGTGACCACCACGACCGGCTTCGGCACGCTCTGGCTGGCGCCCCGGCTGCCGGCGCTGTTCACCCAATACCCCGACCTCAATATCGACCTGATGCTCGAGGAACGGGTGCTGGACCTGCCGATGCGCGAGGCCGACGTGGCGATCCGCATGAAGGAACCCAGCCAGGCCGACCTGGTCCGCAAGAAGCTGATGAGCGTGCGGATGCGGCTGTATGCGACCCAGGCCTATCTCGATCAGGCCGGCATGCTGACCGAGGTCGAACAGATCGGCGCCCATCGCCTGATCGCGCAGAACCCGGGCGCCTTCCAGGTGGCGTCGGGCAAGCAGCTGGTCGAATCCCTGCTGAGCTACGACCGGCCGCGCCTGCTGCATGTGAACAATTATTTCGGCGTTCTGCAGGCGGTCCTGTCCAATCTCGGCATCGGTGTGCTGCCCGATTACGTGACCGAGGATTTCCCCGGCCTGGTCCGGGTTCTGCCGGAAATCGAAAGCGGCGAAGTCCCGGTTTTTCTGGCCTATCCCGAGGAATTGCGCCAGTCCAAGCGGATCGCCGCGTTCCGCGATTTCGTCCAGGAAGAGATCATGGAATATCGCAGGCGCCGGCGCGATTCACCCGAGGGTTGAGCCGAGACATATGCGCCACAGTCATAGCGGCTATGATATCGCATTGCAGCAATCGGGGTTGATCGACTCGAAACCGCCGCATAATTGGTCAGGTGAAGCGGATGACGCTTAACGGCACATCAACTTCATACCTCCCTGTTGGACTTCGCCGGGCCTTTGGCCCGGCTTTTTTCTGTCCGCTCACCGTTTTCGCGGCCCTTTCCCCCTTTGCGCCCTTGTCTTACAGAGAGGCCCAGCGAGAAGGGATTCCGACCATATGCAAGACCCCGCGATCACGCCCGACCTGATCGAGGCCCATGGCCTCACGCCCGACGAATATTCCGAGATCCTGCGCATCCTGAACCGCGCGCCGAGTTTCACCGAACTGGGCATCTTCTCGGCCATGTGGAACGAACATTGTTCCTACAAATCCTCCAGGAAATGGCTGCGCACCCTGCCCACCTCCGGCCCCCAGGTGATCTGCGGCCCCGGTGAGAACGCCGGCGTGGTGGATATCGGCGATGGCCAGGCGGTGGTCTTCAAGATGGAAAGCCACAATCACCCCTCCTATATCGAACCCTACCAGGGCGCGGCGACCGGCGTCGGCGGCATCCTGCGCGACGTCTTCACCATGGGCGCGCGACCGATCGCGGCGATGAATGCGCTGTCGTTCGGAGAGCCCGCCCACCCCAAAACGCGCCAGCTTGTGCATGGCGTGGTCGAGGGTGTCGGCGGCTACGGCAATTGCTTCGGCGTGCCGACATTGGGCGGCGAGGTGCGGTTCCACCCCGCCTACAACGGCAATTGCCTGGTCAACGCCTTTGCCGCGGGCCTCGCGGAGGCGGACAAGATCTTCTACTCGGCCGCTTCGGGCGTC
Organism: Rhodobacteraceae bacterium HLUCCA08; assembly: GCA_001314655.1. GTDB lineage: Bacteria > Pseudomonadota > Alphaproteobacteria > Rhodobacterales > Rhodobacteraceae > Salibaculum. Next base: position 53,796 of record LJSF01000041.1, read on the forward strand.
GGCATGCCGGTGGTCTATCTGGGCGCCAAGACCGGCCGCGACGGTGTCGGCGGCGCCACCATGGCCAGCGCCGAATTCGACGACACGATCGAGGAAAAGCGTCCCACGGTGCAGGTCGGTGACCCGTTCACCGAAAAGCGCCTGATGGAGGCCTGTCTGGAACTGATGGCGACCGGCGCGGTGATCTCGATCCAGGACATGGGCGCGGCGGGCCTGACCTGTTCGGCGGTCGAGATGGGCGACAAGGGCGGGCTCGGCATCGCGCTGGACCTCGACCAGGTGCCTCAGCGCGAAGCGGACATGACCGCCTACGAGATGATGCTGTCGGAAAGCCAGGAACGCATGCTGATGGTGCTGCGTCCCGAAAAGGAGGCCGAGGCCCGGGCGGTGTTCGACAAATGGGGCCTGGATTTCGCCATCATCGGCGAAACCATCGCCGAGGACCGCTTCGTCATCAATCACGGCGGCCGATGCATGGCCGATCTGCCGCTGGCCCGTCTGGCCGGCAGCGCCCCCGAATACGACCGACCATGGGTCGAACCGCCCGCCCCCGCGCCGCTGGCCGATGTGCCGCAGATCGACCCGATCGACGGGCTCAAGGGTCTGATCGGCAGCCCGAACTACGCGGCCAAGCAATGGGTCTATGAACAATACGACAGCCAGGTCATGGCCGACACCGTGCGCCCGCCCGGGCTTGGCGCCGGCGTGGTCCGGGTGCATGGCACCGACAAGCTGCTGGCCTTCACCTCTGACGTGACCCCGCGCTACGTCAAGGCGAACCCGCTGGAGGGCGGCAAGCAGGCCGTGGCCGAGGCGTTCCGCAACCTCTGCGCCCTGGGCGCGACCCCCCTGGCGACCACCGACAACCTGAATTTCGGCAACCCCCAGAAACCCGAAATCATGGGCCAGTTCGTAATGGCGATCAAGGGGATCGGCCAGGCGGTCGCCGCGCTCGACATGCCGATCGTGTCGGGCAACGTGTCGCTGTACAACGAAACCGACGGCCAGGCGATCCTGCCGACGCCGACGATCGGCGCGGTCGGCCTGATCGCCCAGGCCGACGACCTGATCGCCGGCACGGTCCGCGACGGCCATGTCGCCCTGGTGGTCGGCGACACCGCGGGCCATCTGGGCCAGTCGGCGCTGCTGGCCGAAATCTTCAACCGCGAGGACGGCGATGCCCCGCCCGTCGACCTGCAGGCCGAGCGCCGCAACGGCGCATTCATCCGCGACAGCCGGGCCTGGATCGACGTCTGCACCGACCTGTCCGATGGCGGCCTCGCCCTGGCGGCGTTCGAACTGGCCGAGGCCGCCGGCGTCGGCGTCACGCTCGATACCGACGACACCGCCCAACTGTTCGGAGAGGACCAGGCGCGCTACCTGATCGGCTGCAGCTTCGACAAGGCCGAGGCGCTGATGGTCGCCGCCGGCAAGGCGGGCGTGCCGTTGCACGCCGTGGGCCGCTTCGGCGGCGACACGGTGACCATGGGCGGCGCCGCGGCCCCGCTGGCCGAGCTTTCGGCGCTGTATCGGACTGCCTTCGAGGAGGTGTTCGGCTGACCGACCTGCCCGACCTGACCGCGGATTGCAGCGCCTGTGCGGCCCTGTGCTGTGTCGGGCTGGCCTTCGATGCGGGCGATGCCTTCGCGCTCGACAAACCCGCCGGCACCCCCTGCCCCAACCTGAAGCGGCATGCCTGCAGGATCCATGCCGATCTGGCCGATACGGGGTTTTCCGGCTGCGTCGCCTTCACCTGCGACGGGGCCGGTCAACGCACCCTTGCCCTGCACGGCGGGATCAGCTGGCAGGACGATCCGGCCCGGCTTGCGCCGATGCTCGACACCTTCCGTCACCTGCGGCGCATCCATGCGCTTCTGGTGCTGCTGACGACCGCGCAACACCTGCCGCTGTCGAGGTCGGAGGACCGGACCCTGCACCGGCTGATCGCGGTGCTGTCCCCCTCCGACATGACTCCGGCCCGTGCCGCCGCCCTGGCCGGCGGATCGGTTCCGGACCGGGTCCACGGCTTTCTGCGCGGGCTGCGCCATCACGTCACTGTCCCGCAATCCGCGCCGCGGCACCCCGGCCAGACACCGCGCCCCTGAGAGGCGCACCAACCCTTGCCCCGCCCCCGGCCCGGACATACATTCGCCCCAGAGACCGCAATCCCGGAGACCGCAATGGCCATCACCGCCCGCGACATCGAAGACATGATCCGTGCCGCCTTTCCCCAGGCCCGGGTTTCGGTCCAGGGCGATGACGGCCAGCATTTCGCCGCCGAGGTGGTCGATGAAAGCTTTCGCGGTCTCAACCGCGTCCAGCAGCAACGCGCGGTCTATGCCGCGCTCAAGGGCAAGATGGACGGCCCGGCCGGCGAATTGCACGCCCTGGCCCTGACCACGCGCGCCCCCTGACCCCGCGACAGAAATCCCCGAAAGGACCCCCCGATGAGCGCCGAAGAGCAGATCCGCGAAACCATCACCGACAACGATGTCGTGCTTTACATGAAGGGCACCAAGGAAATGCCCCAATGCGGGTTTTCCAGCCGCGTCGCCGGGGTGCTGAACTACATGGGCGTCAGCTTTCGCGACGTGAACGTGCTGGCCGATGACGCGATCCGCCAGGGGATCAAGGATTTCTCGGATTGGCCGACCATTCCGCAGCTTTACGTGAAGGGCGAATTCGTCGGCGGCTGCGACATCATCACCGAGATGACCCTGTCGGGCGAGCTTGACCAGCTGTTCGACCAGAACGGCGTGAGCTACGACAAGGACGCCGCCGACAAGATCCGCGAAGCCAACGGCTGATCCCGTCACGCCGCGCGCGGGCCGTCAGCCGGCGCGCGCGCGGTCCTCGACCTCGGCGGCCAGGGCTTCGACACGGGCGGCCATCTCGGCCAGGGTTTCGGTGACTTCGGTCGGCACCACCGGCACCTCCACGCGCTGCACCTCGGCCCCCTTTTCCCGAACCGTTTCAAGCTCTGCCGCAAGTTCGGCCTGGCGCGCCTCGGCCGCGCGCACCTTGTCCTCCAGTGCCGCGGTCTTGTCGGCCAGAAGCAGCCCGGCCATCAGCAGCATCCGGCTTTCCGGCATCCGCCCGATCTGCGACGACAGCGACGCGGCCTCGGTATCCAGCATCGCCGCGGCGGCCATCAGGAAATGCTCTTCGCCGTCCTGGCAGGCGACCTCGAAGGCCCGTCCGCCGATCGTGATCTCAACCTGCGGCATTGTCGGCCTCCTTTTCCAGCAGACCCGTCAATTCGCCCATCACCTGGTCCAGTTCGGCCACGTCGGCGGCCCGGGCGGCGCGCAGCGCCTCCAGCTCGGCCAGCATCGCCTTGTTGACCAGGTGCGGTTCGCTCACCTCGCGGGCGACGGCATCGCGCAGCTGGCTGTTGATGTCGCGCAATTCCGCGTTGACCTGGCGCAGGCGCTGCAATTCGCGGTCCATCCGGGTCGCGCGGCCGCGGGCCTGTTCGACCTGGCGTTCCAGATCGGCGAGCCGTCCGTCCTGGCGGTCCTTCAGGGCCCGGACCCGTTCCTCGAGCTGGGCATTGGCGGTGCGTTCCTCGTCAAGCTGCCGCTGCAAAGCCTCGATATCGGCATCACCCGGCCCGTCCGGCGCGGGGGCGGCCATCTGCGGCGCCTGCAACCCGTCCAACCCGGCGCGGATCCGGTCCAGCCCGGCCGCGATCCGTCGTTCCAGTTCCGATAGCTCGCTCATCACCTGTCCTCGTGACCCCGTGCCACCTGCCCCGCCTCGGCGTTCAAGATCGGCCCGTGTCCTGCCCGGCCCGCTCGCATCCAGCGCCGAATCGTTTCTCTTGGAGTAGAGCCTAAGCCATCGCCCGTCCTGCGGCAAACGGCCACAAATCAATGGGATCAAGCATTTGGAGCGCGCGCTTGATCTTGCCCCCGGCCCTGCTAAGACCGGGGCCGAACCGCTTGCCCGAAAATGAGGACCTCCCTTGGACATCGCAGCCCTGCGCCAGGCGCACCCGGACCACTGGATGCGCGCCGCCGCCATCCGCACCCTGACCCTCGATGCCGTCGCCGCCGCCAATTCCGGCCATTCGGGAATGCCCATGGGCATGGCCGATATCGCCACGATCCTGTTCGGCAATCACCTGGTGTTCGATCCCAAGGCGCCGCATTGGCCGAACCGGGACCGTTTCGTGGTGTCGAACGGCCATGGGTCGATGCTGCTTTATGCGCTGCTCTACCTGACCGGCTACGACCAGGCGACGCTGGACGAGATCCGGAATTTCCGCCAATGGGGCGCCCGCACCGCCGGCCACCCGGAATACGGCCATCTGGAGGGGGTCGAGACCACGACCGGCCCGCTGGGCCAGGGCCTGGCCAATGCCGTCGGCATGGCAATGGCCGAAGAGCACCTGCGCGCGGTTCACGGGGCGAAGACGGTCGACCACTGGACCTATGTCTTCGCCGGGGACGGCTGCCTGATGGAAGGCGTCAGCCACGAGGCGATCGGCCTGGCCGGCATGCAGCAACTGGGCCGGCTGGTGGTGTTCTTCGACGACAACCAGATCACCATCGACGGCCCCGTCAGCCTGGCCGACCGCACCGATCAGCTGGCCCGTTTCGCCGCCTCGGGCTGGCATGTGCAGCAGATCGACGGCCATGATCCCGTCGCCATCGACGCCGCGATCACCGCCGCCAAGGCCGATCCGCGCCCCTCGATGATCGCCTGCAAGACCCATATCGCCCTCGGCCACGCCGCCCAGGACACCGCCAAGGGCCACGGCGCGCTGACCGATCCCGACCAGCTGACGGCCGCCAAGGCCGCCTATGGCTGGCCCCATGGCCCCTTCGAGGTGCCGGCGGATGTGAAATCCTGGTGGGAAGGGCTGGGCGCCCGCGGCGCCGAGGCCCGCGCCGCCTGGGAGGCCGGCTTTGCCAAGCTGCCCAGGTCCCGGCAAGAGGCCTTTGACCGCAGCTTTGCCCATCAGGCGCCGACCAGGCTGGCCGCGACGATCCGCAAGCTCAAGCAGCAGGCGGCCGAAGAGCAGCCCAAGCTGGCCACCCGCGCGGCCAGCCAGAAGGTGCTGACCGCGATCAACCCGGTGATGACCGAAACCATGGGCGGCTCGGCCGATCTGACCGGGTCGAACAATACCGACAGCCCCGACATGGGGGTGTTCGACCCGGGCAACCGCAAGGGCCGGCACATCCATTTCGGCATCCGCGAACACGGCATGGCCGCGGCGCTCAACGGCATGGCCCTGCATGGCGGGGTGCGCCCCTATGGCGGCACCTTCATGGTCTTCGCCGATTACGCCCGCCCGGCCATCCGCCTGTCGGCGCTGATGGGTGTGCCGGTGACCTATGTGCTGACCCATGACAGCATCGGCCTGGGCGAGGATGGGCCGACCCACCAGCCGGTCGAACATCTGGCCATGCTGCGCGCCACGCCGAACCTGAATGTCTACCGCCCCGCCGATCTGGTCGAAACCGCCGAGGCCTGGGAATGCGCCCTGATGGAAACCGCGACGCCCAGCGTGCTGGCCCTGTCGCGCCAGGGCCTGCCGGCGGTCCGGACCGACCACAAGCCGAAGAACCTGACCGCCCAGGGCGCCTATGTCCTGCGCGAGGCCGAGGCCGGCAAGCGCCAGGTGATCCTGATCGCCTCGGGATCCGAAGTGTCGGTGGCGCTGGCGGCGCGCGATCTGCTCGAGGCCGAAGCGATCGGCACCCGCGTCGTCTCGATGCCGTCGATGGACCGTTTCGCCGCCCAGGACGAGGCCTATCGCCGCCGCGTGCTGCCCGGCGGCGCGGTGCGCGTCGGGGTCGAGGCCGCGGTGCGCCAGGGCTGGGACCGCTGGCTGATCGGCGAGCGCGGCCGCGAGGCCAAGGCGGGCTTTGTCGGGATGGAGGGCTTCGGCGCCTCGGCCCCGGCCGGCACCCTGTTCGAAGAATTCGGGATCACGCCGCAGGCCGTGGCCGACACGGCCCGCGCCCTGCTGGGCTGAGCCACGGGGCGCCCGGCCCCGCGCCGGGTGCCGCCATGTGCATGACAGCGGCCCGGGTGTCGGCGCTAATGCGCCGCGCCCTTGCCGGTCAGCCGCGCCATCGCCGGTGCGATCCCGTGCAGCACGACCGGGATCAGCAGCAGGCCCAGCACCAGCCCCAGGATCCCGTCGCACAGCGCGACGATCAGCCAGTTGAGGAACCCGTCCGGGGCGACCGCCCCGGCCAGGTGGTGGATCGCGTCATAGGGCCCGTGCCAGCCCAGTTCGTGCAGCGCATGCACGATGATCGACCCGCCGACCCACAGCATCGCCGCGGTGCCGACGATCATCAGCAGCTTGAGGAAGGTCGGCATCCCCTTGACGATGCCCTGGCCAAGCCTGCGGGTCAGGCCCAGCCGCCCGCGATTGGCCATGTGCAGGCCCACGTCATCGGCCTTCACGATCACCGCCACGCCGCCATAGACGGCCACGGTGATGCCCAGGGCCACCACCGCCAGTGTCGCCGCCCGCAGCCAGAAATCGTCGGTCTCGATGGCGTTGAGCGCGATGGTCATGATCTCGGCCGACAGGATGAAATCGGTCTTGATCGCGCCCTTGACCCGTTCCTCTTCCAGGTGGCCGGGATCCTTGGGGGTCATGTCCCTGGCGACCGCAGGATCGGCATGCGGGAACAGGACATGGAACACCTTCTCGGCGCCCTCGAAGCACAGATAGGCGCCGCCCAGCATCAGCAGCGGCGCGATCAGGAAGGGGGCAAAGGCCGACAGCGCCAGGGCGATCGGCAACAGGATCACCATCTTGTTGAAGATCGACCCCCGCGCGATCCGCCAGACGATCGGCAATTCGCGCCTGGGCGAAAACCCCTGCACGTATTTCGGCGTCACCGCCGCGTCGTCGATCACCGCACCGGCGGCCTTGGCCCCGGCCTTGGCCGCCTGGCCGATGACGTCATCGACCGAGGCCGCGGCCACCTTGGCGATCGCCGCGACGTCATCCAGCAGCGCAAGAAGTCCGCTCATACCCACCTCACCGGTTCTGCCGGGCCAAGGTAACGCCTGGACCGGCCCGCGCAACCCGGTTTGCGCACCGCCAAAACGCGTGACACCTCGCGCGGGTTCTGCCAAAGACCGGCCATGACCAACCGCCTTGCTCTCTGGCTTGTTCTGCTGATCGCCGCCTTCTTCGTGCTGGACCATTTCGTCCTGCAGCTTGACGCGGCGCTGTTCCTGGGCCGCAAGTTCACCGACCTGATCGAGTATCTGGCCTTTTGGCGCTGAATCCGGCGCGGCCCGGGTTGACCTTTGCCCCCTTTTCCCGATGTTGGGCGCCAAGTCGGGCCGGGGGTCATCGCGCCCCGTCGCGCCCGTGATGCAAGCCTGGAAGCAAGGAGATTTCCCATGGCAGTCAAGGTCGCCATCAACGGGTTCGGACGGATCGGCCGCAACGTGTTGCGCGCCATCATCGAATCCGGCCGCACCGATATCGAGGTCGTCGCGATCAACGATCTCGGCCCGGTCGAAACCAACGCCCACCTGCTGCGCTATGACAGCGTGCATGGCCGGTTTCCCGCCACCGTGACCACGACCGAAACCACCATCGACGTGGGCCGCGGCCCGATCGAGGTGACGGCGATCCGCAACCCCGCCGACCTGCCCTGGGGCGATGTCGACATCGTCATGGAATGCACCGGCATTTTCACTTCCAAGGAAAAGTGCCAGGCGCATCTGGAAAACGGATCGTCCCGCGTGCTGATCTCGGCGCCCGGCACCGATGCCGACGCGACGATCGTCTACGGCGTCAACCATGACAGCCTGGGCGCCGATGACATCGTGGTGTCGAACGCCTCCTGCACCACCAATTGCCTGGCGCCGGTGGCCAAGGTGCTGAACGACGAGATCGGCATCGTGAAGGGTTTCATGACCACGATCCATTCCTATACCGGCGACCAGCCGACGCTGGACACGATGCACAAGGATCTGTATCGCGCCCGCGCCGCGGCGATGTCGATGATCCCGACCTCGACCGGGGCGGCCAAGGCCGTGGGGCTGGTGCTGCCGGAGCTCAACGGCAAGCTCGACGGTGTGGCGATCCGCGTGCCGACCCCGAACGTGTCGGTCGTCGACCTGACCTTCGAAGCCGCCCGCGACACCAGCGTGGACGAAATCAACGCCGCGATCCGCGCCGCCGCCGATGGCCCGCTCAAGGGCGTGCTGGGCTATACGGACGAAAAGCTGGTCAGCATGGATTTCAACCACGACCCGCATTCAAGCGTGTTCCACTGCGACCAGACCAAGGTCATGGACGGCACCATGTGCCGGATCCTGACCTGGTATGACAACGAATGGGGCTTTTCCAACCGGATGAGCGACACCGCCGTGGCGATGGGCAAATTCCTGTAGACCGACACCGGTTCGAAATCGTCAAGGCCGCCCCCACGGGCGGCCTTCGTCGTTTGCGAAGCCTTGCGTCCGATGCAATCCCGTTAGCGCAAACCGGCAGTGGTGCTGCGCTGCGGCATGACTATCTGTTGTCGTGACGAAACAAGAGAACCGGCCACTGAAAGGAGTTTCCCCATGACCGCTTTCGCTTCGCTCCGCACGGCCCTGGAAAAGCGCGCCGCCTACCTGCGCACCAAGCGTGAACTGCAAGGCCTGCCCCGTGACCTCGCGATCGAGGATCTGGGCATCTACGACCCCGAGACCCAGGCCCGTCAGGCCGTCTACGGCTAGGTCGGGCTAGGCTCGGCCCAGCCGGGCCTTCAAGGCCGCCGCGACCGGGGGCGTGACGAATTTCGACACGTCCCCGCCCAGCCGGGCGATTTCCTTGACCAGCTTCGAGGCGATCGCCTGGTGCTGTGCATCGGCCATCAGGAACACGGTTTCGACGCCGTCATCCAGCGCCCGGTTCATCCCCACCATCTGATATTCGTATTCGAAATCCGCCACCGCCCGCAGGCCGCGGATGATGATCTGCGCGCCGACGTCATTGGCGCAGTCGATCAGCAGGTTCTCGAACGGATGCACGACGATCTCGACCCCGGTTTCGGTCGACAGGGCCGCGCATTCCGCCTCGATCATCGCAACCCGCTCTTCCAGGGTGAACATCGGCCCCTTGTCGCGGTTGATCGCCACGCCGATCACCAGCTTGTCGACCAGGGTGCAGGCCCGGCGGATGATGTCGGTATGCCCCAACGTGACCGGGTCGAAGGTTCCGGGATACAGGCCGATGCGCATGAGGCGGTCCCTTGTCCAAGCGGCGTCGCGGCGCACGCAACATGAGTGCGTCCGGAAATGCAACCCGGATCTGCCGGGGCTCAGTAGCCCATGATCATGCCTTGCAACGCGTCGCGCTCGGCCGCCAGTTCGCTCAGCCGTCCCTTGACCACGTCGCCGATCGACACCAGTCCGATCAGGGCGCCGTCCTGCATCACCGGCATGTGGCGGAACCGGCCTTCGGTCATGGTCGACAGGATCTTGACCGAATGGTCGGCGGGCACGCAGGTCTTGGGGTTGCGGGTCATCATCTCGCCGACCTTGCGCGACAGGCAGCCAGGCCCCGCCGCGCCCAGTTCGCGCACGATGTCCCGTTCGGACAGGATGCCATGGGGGGTCTTGCCGCCATCGTCGCTGATCACCACCGTCCCGATCCGCTTTTCCGACATCAGCCGCGCCGCATCGGCGACCGTGTCGGACGAGGTCAGCATCACGATCCCGCCAATGGCCTTGTCGCCAAGTATCTGTTGAACCAGCATTCCTTGCTCCTCCTCGCGCTATGTCCCAGCGTCGGCGCGAAGCGGCCCTTTTGTCAAGCGGCAGCGGCCTCCAGCCGTGCCACCTCGGCACGCAACCCGTCGCAGATCAGCCGCGCCAGCCGGTTCAGCCGGTCCGAGCGCCGATCGGCCTGGTGGCGCACCAGGTGAAAGGTGCGCGTCATCGCCACCCGGTCCGGCAGCACCCGCACCAGGTCCGGGGCGAAGGGCAGCGCGAAATCGTGCACGATCCCGATCCCCGCGCGGGCGCGCAGCATCTGCAACTGCACCACGACCGAGTTCGAGGCCATCTGCACTGCCTCGACCCCGATCTCGCCCAGGTAATCCAGTTCCCGGTCAAAGATCATGTCCGGGATATAGCCGACGATCGGCTGCCCGGTCAGGCTGTCCACCGGCGCAAGATCCCGGTGACAGGCCAGGCTCAGCCGGTAATCGGTGATCTTCTGCACCGTCAGGCGCCCGGCCCCGGGGCGGCTGACGGTGATCGCCATGTCGGCTTCTCGGCGGCTCAGGTTGACGACCCGCGGCAGGGCCAGGATCTGGAACTCCAGCCCCGGATTCTCGGCCCGGATCTCGGCGCAGACCCGTGGCAGCAGAAAGCTCGCGCAGCCGTCCGGCGCCCCGATCCGCACCTGCCCGGACAGGCCGGTCGCGCCGCGCGCGCCCTCGGCCCGGCGCAGCGCCTCCTCGGCGGCGCGGGCATGGTCCAGAAGCCGCACCCCGGCCTCGGTCAACGCATAGCCTTGCGGCGAGCGGACGAAGAGCGGCGTGCCCAGCCGCTCTTCCAGCCGGGCGATGCGGCGTCCCACCGTGGCCGGGTCCAGCCGCAACGCACGTCCGGCCCCGGTCAGGCTTTCGGCCCGCGCCACGGCCAGGAAGACGCGGATATCGTCCCAGTTTTCCATGTCATCCTTGCATTTTCGCAAAGCCGTTTTGGCAACCTGCCCCTTTCACGGGCATCCGCGCAAGACTAGACTGACCGCACCCGCAGATCACGGAGGATCCCATGGAGCAGATCGGACACCATATCGACGGCGCCCGCATCGCCGGCACGTCCGGCCGCAGCGCCGATGTCATGAACCCGGCGACGGGCGAGGTGCAGGCACAGGTCGCGCTGGCCTCCAAGGCCGAGATGGACGCCGCCATCGCCCGCGCCGCCGAGGCGCAGAAGGGCTGGGCCGCGACCAATCCGCAGCGCCGCGCCCGGGTGATGATGAAATTCGCGCAGCTCATCAACGACCACATCGACGAACTGGCCGAACTGGTCAGCCGCGAACACGGCAAGACCCTGCCCGACGGGCGCGGCGACGTGCAGCGCGGGCTGGAGGTGGTCGAGGTCTGCATCGGCGCGCCGCACATGCTCAAGGGCGACTACACCGACAGCGGCGGCCCGGGCATCGACCTTTATTCGATGCGCCAGCCGCTGGGCGTCGTCGCCGGGATCACGCCGTTCAACTTTCCGGCGATGATCCCGTTGTGGAAACTGGCGCCTGCCCTGGCCTGCGGCAATGCGATGATCCTCAAACCCTCGGAACGCTGCCCGTCCACCGCGATGCGGCTGGCCGAGCTGATCGAGGAAGCCGGGCTGCCCAAGGGCGTGCTGCAGGTCGTCAACGGCGACAAGGAGGCGGTCGACGCGATCCTCGACAACGACACGATCCAGGCGGTGGGTTTCGTCGGCTCCACGCCGATCGCACAATATATCTACGGCCGCGCCTGTGCCAACGGCAAACGGGCACAGTGTTTCGGCGGCGCCAAGAACCACATGATCATCATGCCGGATGCCGATCTGGACAAGGCCGCCGATGCGCTGGTCGGCGCGGGCTATGGCGCGGCGGGCGAACGTTGCATGGCGATTTCCGTCGCCGTGCCCGTCGGCCAGGCCACCGCCGATGCGCTGATCGAGAAACTGGTGCCGCGGATCGAAAAGCTGAAGGTCGGCCCCTATACGGCAGGCGCGGACGTGGATTACGGACCCGTCATCACCGCGGCGGCAAAACAGCGCATTCTGAACCTGATCGACAGCGGGGTGGCGCAAGGCGCCACGCTGGTCACCGATGGCCGCGACTTCAGCCTGCAGGGCTACGAGGCCGGCTATTTCATCGGGCCGAGCCTGTTCGACAACGTCACGCCCGAGATGGACATCTACCGCGAAGAGATCTTTGGCCCGGTCCTGTCCCAGGTGCGCACCGACAGCTACGAGGACGCGCTGAACCTGGTGATCGACAACCCCTATGGCAACGGCACCGCGATCTTCACCGCCGATGGCGACACCGCGCGCGATTTCGCCCACCGGGTCAATGTCGGCATGGTCGGGATCAATTTCCCGATCCCGGTGCCGCTGTCCTATCACACTTTCGGCGGCTGGAAGAAATCGGCCTTCGGCGATCTGAACCAGTATGGCCCCGATGCCTTCCGGTTCTACACCAAGACCAAGACCGTGACCGCGCGCTGGTTCTCGGGGATCAAGGACGGCGGTGAATTCAACTTCAAGGCCATGGATTGACCGCAGCGGTTCGCTATACTGGTTCAGGCCCCGGTCGTCACCGGGGTCCATCCTCGTCTGGCGGATCCCGGGAAACTACGTGCATGGCAGTCGACTACAGGGTTTTTCGCGACATCGGCACCGTGTTGGTTACCTATTCGGGCAAGGCGACCGTTCCCGATACCCTTGAGGCGTTCGAACGGTATCGCGCCGACCCGGATTTCGAGATCGGCCAGAAACACCTGTTCGACGTCCGCGCCGTCACCCGCTGCGACGCCGGGTTCGAAGAATATTTCGGCATGCAGGCCCGCCTGGTCGAGGTCTACGGCCTGACCGAGAACGACCAGTTGATCGCGTTCCTGATCGACAGCCCGGCCGGGCGGGACATGGCGGTGATGTCGCAGAAAAGCTGGGACCACCTGTCCAGTGTCGTCATCACCATCCACGACAGCGAACCCGAGGCGCTTGCCGCGCTCGGCCTGCGGGAACGGTCGCTGGAAGCGCTGCGCCAGCACATGATGTGACCTGCCGATGCCGGTGACCTTTCGCATTTTCCCCGAACGCGGCCTTGTCTATGTGCGCTATGTCGGCGATTGCACGATCGCCGAAACCCGCCGGGCACTCGAGGCCTACGCGATCCACCCGGGCCGCGCCCCGGGCCAGAAACAGCTGATCGACCTGTCCGCCGTGACCTCCTATGATCGCGACTTCGCCAACCTGATGGCGGTGCAGGCGCGCAAGGCCGACCTGTTCATCGGCGGCGAAACCCAAACCCTTCTGGTCTATTTCGCGCCGGAGGGGCCAAGCCAGGACCTGGCCCGCCTGTCCCAACGGTCCTGGGACGCGGTCGATGGGGTCATCGCCATGGTCCAGCACGACGAAGGGGAGGCCCTCGCGCTGCTGGGTCAGCCCGAACGCAGCCTGGCCGCGCTGCTCGAGGCCGCGGGCTGACCGCGGCCCCACCGGTCGACGACCTACCAGCTGATCGTGCGCACATCCGGCGCGAACAGCCAGCTTTCGACCACGGGCCAGCTGCCCATCACGACACCGTCGATATATTCCTCTTCGGTCAGCCCCGCCGCGGCCGAACAGGCCGAACACATGATCACGGTGCCGCCATCGGCCATGAAGGCCGTCAGCATGTCCTGGATCGATACGCCCTGCTCGGCCATCAGCCCGTGGATATGGCTGGGCCGGTCCTTCTCGGCCAGGTAGACGCCGCGCACGTTCAGCCAGATCGCCGTGTCATAGCCATTGGCCAGCGCCCGCTGGTGGGCAAAGGTGATCGCCTTGGCCGCGGCCCAGGTATCATCCGTGGTCAGGTTGATGAACAGCCGCGGCTGCGCATCCATGTCCTCCTGCGCCGCGGCGGGGCCGGCCAGGGCCGACAGGGTCATCATCAGGGCGCCGGCCAGCGCCAGGATCCAGTTTCGCATCTTCGTCTCCTTCTTTCGGTTGCCGCGCCGCGCAAGGCAACGGCGCCGGGAAAGACATCCCACATTCCAAACGTTCCAGCGCTGGAACCTTTGGTCGCAGGGGTGCCACGCCCCGAACCCCGGCGCGATTCTGCTTGGAATCGACCGCGTCTGGCGTTTTTCTGGTCGGGGCCGCAACAGGGGGGCCGCGATGGACGAACCCGATTTCACCCTCGGTATCGAGGAGGAATACCTCCTTGTCGACCGCGAGACACTGAGGCTGGCCGAGGTCCCCGACGCGATGATGGAGGCCTGCCAGCGCGACCTGGGCGACCAGGTCAGCCCCGAATACCTGCAATGCCAGATCGAGATCGGCACAAAGGTCTGCGCCGATATCTCGGCCGCGCGCGACGACCTGCTGCGGCTGCGCGCCGGTATCCGCGACCATGCCGCCCGGTTCGGCCTGACCCCGATCGCGGTTTCGTGCCACCCGCTGGCCGACTGGAAGGACCAGCATCATACCGACAAGGAACGCTACAACCGGCTGCGCGATGATCTGGCCGGGGTCGTGCGCCGGCTGCTGATCTGCGGCATGCATGTCCATGTCGGGCTGAATTCGGACGCCTTGCGCGCCGATATCCTGGGCCAGCTCAGCTATTTCCTGCCGCACCTGCTGGCGCTGTCGACCTCGTCGCCCTATTGGCAGGGCCAGGATACCGGGCTGGCGTCCTACCGGTTGACCGTGTTCGACAACCTGCCGCGCACCGGCCTGCCCCCCAGCCTGACCAATTGGGACGAATTCGAACGCTCGGTCCAGGTGCTGGTCGACATGGGCATCATCGAGGATGCCAGCAAGATCTGGTGGGACCTGCGCCCCTCGGCCCGGTTCCCGACGCTGGAATCGCGGATCTGCGATGTCTCGCCCCGGCTGGACGACGCGCTGTCGATCGCCGCGATCACCCAGTGCCTGGCGCGGATGCTGTGGCGGCTGCGGGTCCGCAACCAGCGCTGGCGGCGCTATGACACCTTCCTGGTGCAGGAAAACCGCTGGCGGGCACAGCGCTATGGCATCACCGAGGGGCTGATCGATTTCGGCCGGGGCGAGATCGTCCCCTTCCCCGAACTGATGGACGAGCTGATCGAGCTGATCGAAGAGGATGCCGCGGCACTGGGCTGCACCGATCAGGTGATGGCCGCCCGCGAGATCCTGGGCCGCGGCACCAGCACCGAGCGTCAGCGCGCCGTGGCCCGCGACGCGGCCGAAACCGGCGCCAATGGCGAAGGCCAGATGCGCGCGGTGCTCGAACACCTGATCGAGGAATACAGCGCCGACCTGTAGGGTCCGGCGGCCCCCGGCCGGGGCCGCCCGCGATCGCATCGCCTGTTTCCGGGGCGCGGTCAGCCGCGGCGACGGCGCGCCAGTGCCAGCCCGGCCAGGCCGGTCAGCAGCAACAGCCCCCCCGCCGGCAAGGGAACCACCGCGGCCCCCCCGTTTCCGAAGAAGGTGATATGCGACAGCGCCTTGTCATCCAGGGTCGACATATCCCACGCGATCAGGGAAAAATCGGTGCCGCTGTTCGGATCCCAGGCATAGATGGACCAGCCACCCCCGGCCGGCCCCGCCCCGGCCTTGACCGCGAAAGCGGTGATCAGGGCCGGATCATCGCCCAGGGGCACATAGGTCCAGCTGCCGGAATTGTCCGAGCCCGGATCGAAATTGATCGTGAACTCGGCGCCGGTGATCGACGGAAACGCGGTGTCGTTCACCTCGAACCCGTCGGCGATCCCGTCGTCGAACTCGAACTTCGCGATCGCCTTGTCCCCGTTTTACTCGCAGCTGACGAAGCTGCCGGCGCATTCGGTCCCCGTGCCAAGCACCGTGTCGGCAAGGTTGAACGTCGCGGCGGAGGCCGCGGTACTCATCACTGAAATCCCCAGGGACGCGCAAAAAACTCGAACTGGTCTCATCACTATCCCCCTTTCTGGCCTTGCGGCCTGTCAATGGTCAAAAGTTTAACATAATCCGCCGCCCGGAAAGAAGAATCATGCCGGCCCGACGGAATCTGCCGCATGGAGGATGATCGGGATATGCCCATATCTACCTTGGGTTGCATATTGCTGCCGATCGCGGGCGGCGACAGGCCCGATTCACCGATCCGCGCGAATCAGGACACGCCGGACAGGCCCCCCCGCGCGCTGTCTGTCCGGCCCGGCCGATCACGCCAAACGCCTTGACCATCGGCCGGCGATCATGTCCCAAGATCCCGCCCCGCGACGGAGCCAGACCATGCCGGACCTGCAGATCCGAAAAGACGGCCGCGCCGGCCGCATCACCCTGACCCGACCCCGGGTTCTGAACGCCCTGTCCTGGGACATGTGCCGACAGATCGACGCGGCGCTGGTCGGCTGGGCCGAGGATCCGGCCGTCGCCCTGGTGCTGATCGACGCCGAGGGCGAGCGCGCCTTCTGCGCCGGCGGCGACATCCAGGAGGTCTATGACGCCGGATTGCGGCGCGATTTCCGCTATGGCCAGGAGTTCTGGCGCGACGAATACCGGATGAACGCGCGGCTGTTCGACTATCCCAAACCCGTGGTCAGTTTCCTGCACGGGTTCACCATGGGCGGCGGCGTCGGGCTGGGCTGCCACGCTGCGCATCGCATCGTCTGCGACAGCAGCCGCATCGCCATGCCCGAGGTCACGATCGGGCTGGTGCCGGATGTGGGCGGTTCGCTGATCCTGGCCCGGGCGCCGGGGCGGCTGGGCGAATTCCTCGGGCTGACCGGGCACCGCATGGGCCCGGGCGATGCGATCCTGGCCGGGTTCGCCGATCACTTCATCCCCGATGCGGATTGGGAGGCGCTCAAGACCACGCTATGCGCAACCGGCGATCCGCAGGCCATCGCACAGGCCGCGCAGGCCCCGCCCGAGGCGCCGCTGGCCGCCTGGCAGGCCGATATCGACGCGGTCTTTTGCGGCGCGACCCTGGGCGACATCCACCGCGCCCTGCCCGCCCCCCGCCCCGAACCGATCGCCCATGCCGAAGCGTTGATGGCCCGCAATTCACCGCTCGCCATGGCCGTTGCCCTGGATCTGATCCGCAAGGTGCGACTCGCCGGCACGATCCGCGCCGCGCTGGAGCACGAATACCGCTACACCGCCCGGTCGATGGAACATGGCGACGTGCTGGAAGGGATCCGCGCCCGGATCATCGACCGCAGAAGCGCCCCCGTCTGGCAACACCCGGGCTGGCACGCCCTGAGCGACGCCGATATACTGCGCTTCAGCGCCCCGGTGACCGATCCCCGGCTCACCTTCGACTGACCGGACAGGCCCCCATGTCCATCGCTCTGCCCATCGCCCCGCCCCAAGACCGGCCCCGCCGCGCCGCGCCATGAGCTGGATCGACGCGACCGATCTGGCGGCCCTGCCCGCCCCGGCCCGGGCCGAACTGGCCCGCCTTCAGCCCATGCACTTGCCCCGCGGCACCGACCTGTTCCATCCCGGCGACCGCGCCGAAGGGTTTCCGGTGGTGATCCACGGCCGGATCGAGGTCTTTCTGATCGGCCCCAGCGGCCGCGACATCCTGCTCTATGCGGTCGAGCCGGGCCAGACCTGCGTGCAGACCACCCTGGGCCTGCTGGGCGGCGAACCCTATGGCGGAGAGGCCATCGCCATGCGTGACAGCGCCGTGGTGATGATCCCGCGCGGGCTGTTCCTGCGGCTGATGGACGAGGCCGCCCAATTCCGCGAATTCGTCTTTCGCGCCTTTGCGGAACGGATGCAAAGCACGGTCCATGTGCTTGAAAAGGTGGCCTTTCTGCGGGTCGAGGCGCGGCTGGCCCAGGCGCTTCTGGACCTGGCCGAGGACGGTATCGTCCACGCCACCCAGGCCGAACTGGCCAGCCGGATCGGCTCTGCCCGCGAGGTCGTCTCGCGCCGGCTCGACACGCTTGCCCGGCGCGGCTGGCTGACCCGGGATCGCGGCCAGGTGCGGCTGAGCGACCTGGACGCCTTGCGGAACCTTGCCGAAACCGGCGGGCTTGCGTGACCAGATCACAGACGGCCGCCCGGATCGACGGTATCATTGGCCCATCATCTGCCCGAGTCGTTCGGGAAACCAATGAACGGAGATCCCATCATGCAACAGAATGTCGGAACCACGGATCGCACCATCCGCGCCATCGTCGGCCTGGTCCTTCTGGTCCTCGCCTTCACCGCGCTGTCCGGCGCCCTGGCCTGGGTCGCGGGCATCATCGGCGTGGTCATGCTGGGCACCGCCGCGATCGGCTGGTGCCCGCCCTACACGCTGCTGGGCATCAACACCTGCAAGATGCGCGACAGCTGACCGGCGCACGGCCCTATTCGGCCGCGACCTTCGCGCCTTCCAGCATCGGCCGCAGATAGCGGCCGGTGTGGCTTTGCTCGACCACCGCCACCTCTTCGGGGGTGCCGGTGGCGACGATCCGGCCGCCGCCATCGCCGCCTTCGGGGCCGATATCGATGATGTGGTCGGCGGTCTTGATCACATCCAGGTTATGTTCGATCACCACCACCGAATTGCCCTGCTCGACCAGTTCGTGCAGCACTTCCAGCAGCTTGCGCACATCCTCGAAATGCAGCCCCGTGGTCGGTTCGTCCAGGATATAGAGCGTGCGGCCGGTTGACCGTTTCGACAGCTCCTTCGACAGCTTCACCCGCTGCGCCTCGCCGCCCGACAGGGTCGTCGCCTGCTGGCCGACCTTGATATACCCCAGGCCCACGCGCATCAGCG
This sequence comes from Rhodobacteraceae bacterium HLUCCA08, assembly GCA_001314655.1. Taxonomy (GTDB): domain Bacteria; phylum Pseudomonadota; class Alphaproteobacteria; order Rhodobacterales; family Rhodobacteraceae; genus Salibaculum. The sequence continues at coordinate 72,226 of LJSF01000041.1, forward strand.
CATCCATCTTTTCACGGATCGACGGCACCGCCTTGAAAAAGCCCTGCGCCTCTTCGACCGTCATGTCCAGAACGTCGGCGATGCTCTTGCCCTTGAAGCGGATTTCCAGGGTTTCGCGGTTGTAGCGCGCGCCCTTGCAGGTCTCGCATTCGACATAGACATCGGGCAGGAAATGCATCTCGATCTTGATCACGCCGTCGCCCTGGCAGGCCTCGCAGCGCCCGCCCTTGACGTTGAAGCTGAACCGCCCCGGCTTGTAGCCGCGCGCCTTGGCCTCGGGCAGTCCGGCGAACCAGTCGCGGATCGGGGTGAAGGCGCCGGTATAGGTCGCGGGGTTGCTGCGCGGCGTGCGCCCGATCGGGCGCTGATCGATGTCGATCACCTTGTCGAGATGCTCCAGCCCCTTGATCGTCTCGCAGGGCGCCGGGGTCTGGCGCGCCCCGTTCAGCCGCATCGACGCGGTCTTGAACAGCGTCTCGATCGTCAGGGTCGACTTGCCGCCGCCCGAGACGCCGGTGACGCAGACGAACTTGCCCAGGGGAAACTCGGCCGTCACCGATTTCAGGTTGTTGCCCGTGGCCTTGACCACGCTCAGCGTCTTGCCGTTGCCCTTGCGCCGGTCGGCGGGCACGGCGATCTCGCGCGTGCCGGACAGGTATTGCCCGGTCAGACTGGCAGGATCGGCGGCGACCGCGGCGGGCGTGCCCTGCGACACGATCCGCCCGCCATGCACCCCGGCGCCGGGGCCGATGTCGAAGACGTAATCGGCCTCGCGGATCGCCTCTTCGTCATGTTCGACGACGATCACCGTGTTGCCCTGGTCGCGCAGGTTCTTGAGCGTTTCCAGCAGCCGCCCATTGTCGCGCTGGTGCAGGCCGATGCTGGGCTCGTCCAGCACGTAGAGCACGCCGGTCAGGCCCGACCCGATCTGGCTGGCCAGACGGATCCGCTGGCTTTCGCCGCCCGACAGGGTGCCGGCATTGCGGCTCAGCGTCAGGTAATCCAGCCCGACATTGTTCAGAAAGCCCAGCCGTTCGCGGATTTCCTTCAGGATCGCCCGGGCGATCTCGTTCTTCTGGGCGCTCAGGTGATCCGGCACGGTGCCGCACCAGGCCAGCGCCTCGCGGATCGACATCCGCACGACCTCGCCGACATGAAGACCGGCCATCCGGACCGCCAGCGCCTCGGGGCGCAGCCGGTAGCCGCCGCAGCTGTGACAGGGGCGGTTGTTCTGGTAGCGTTCGAATTCCTCCCGGATCCAGGCGCTGTCGGTTTCGCGATAGCGCCGCTCCATGTTCGGGATGACGCCCTCGAAGGCGCGGGTGACCTCGTAGACCCGGCCGCCCTCGTCATAGCGGAACCGGATTTCCTCGTCGCCCGAACCATACAGGAACACCTGCTGGACATGGGCCGGCAGGTCCTTCCACTTGGTCGCCTTGTCGAATTCGTAATGCCGGGCGATGGCCTCGATCGTCTGCAGGAAATAGGGCGACTTGCCCTTGCGCCAGGGCGCGATCGCCCCGTCATAGAGCGACAGCGCCGCGTCCGGCACCATCAGGCCGGGGTCGAAGAACAGCTCCACCCCCAGCCCGTCGCAATCGGGACAGGCGCCGAAAGGCGCGTTGAAGGAAAACAGCCGCGGCTCGATCTCCGGAATGGTGAAGCCACTGACCGGACAGGCGAAATTCTCGGAAAAGGTGATCCGCTCGGGCGCCTCTTCGGTTGCGGGCGCGCCCGCATCGCGCGACGCGGCCGCGCCCGAGGCCGATGCGTCCGCCGCCGGAACGATTTCGAGGATCGCGATGCCGTCGGCCAGGTCCAGCGCGGTGCGGAAACTGTCGGCCAGCCGGGTCTCCAGCCCCGCGCGCACCACGATCCGGTCGACCACCACGTCGATGTCATGGCGGAATTTCTTGTCCAGGGTCGGCGGGTCGTCCAGCTCGTGGAACTGGCCGTCGACCTTGACCCGCTGGAACCCCTGCTTGCGCAACTCCAGGAATTCCTTGCGGTATTCGCCCTTGCGGTCGCGCACGATCGGGGCCAGCAGATAGCCCCGCGTCCCCTCGTCCAGCGCCATGACCCGGTCGACCATGTCCTGGACCTGCTGCGCCTCGATCGGCAGGCCGGTGGCCGGGCTGTAGGGCGTGCCGGCCCGGGCGAACAGCAGCCGCAGGTAATCGTAGATTTCCGTCACCGTGCCGACGGTCGAACGCGGGTTCTTGCTGGTCGTCTTCTGTTCGATGGAAATCGCCGGGCTGAGGCCGCTGATGTGATCCACATCCGGCTTTTCCATCATGTCGAGGAATTGCCGCGCATAGGCCGACAGCGATTCCACATAGCGCCGCTGCCCCTCGGCATAGATCGTGTCGAAGGCCAGCGACGACTTGCCCGAACCGCTCAGCCCGGTGATCACCACCAACTGGTCGCGGGGAATGTCCACGTCGATGTTCTTGAGGTTGTGTTCGCGCGCGCCGCGCACCTCGATATTCTTCAGCTCGGCCATTCTCGCCCCCGCTCAGCAGCTGATCCAGAGATAGAGGAGCCGCGCGGAACCGCCAACCGAAAAAGCGGAACAATAAGCGAACGCGCGCCGATCGCCGCCCGTTCTGCTGACATTCCCTGCCACGCCCCTCGCCACGCCCCTTTACATTCCAAAATCAGGATATATCTTTCCTCGCACCCACAGATCCGGAGCCGTCCATGTTCACCCCCTCTCGTCCGCCCGCCGACCCCGGCATGATCGACCCGGCCGAGGCCGTCGCCCAGGTCGCAAGCGGCGATCTGACGCTGATCGACGTCCGCGATCCGGCCGAATGGCAGATGACCGGCACCGCCCGCGGCGCGCTGAAGATCCCGATGGTCGCGCTGCAGATGCAGGTCGATCCGCGCAGCCCCGAATGCAACCCCGCGCTCGACCCGGACCGGCCGGTGGCGCTTTATTGCGCATCCGGGGCCCGGTCGCAGATGGCGGCCCAGATGATGGCCCAGATGGGCTATACTAAAGTCTACAATCTGGGCGGTTTGCGCGATTGGGCCTTTGCAGGCGGTGAAATCGTCTGATAGGCGAGCCACCTCCGGCGTCGGGCCACCACTCACGGAACCCGCGTCGGACCCCGGGGAATGAGCCCTGGGGCGGCGTCCGGTCCCCCCAAGGCCGGACGCCACAGAACCGCTTCGGGTCAGGCTTTCCCGACCATTCCCCCCCTTGGCGAACCCGCTCCGCCGTGCTTTGCTGTCCGCAATTCACATAAAGGGGTTTTCGCCATGCATCGTTCCGTGGTCCGCTTCGCCTGCGTTTCAACCCTTGGCCTGATGGCCGCCGCGGCCCAGGCCCAGGCCCAGGCCCAGGACCGGGCCAACACGATCCTGGTGCTGGACGGCTCGGGCTCCATGTGGGGCCAGATCGAGGGGGTGAACAAGATCGTCATCGCCCGCGACGTGGTCGGCACGATCCTCGACGACTTTCCGACCGACGAAAACCTCGGGCTGACCGTCTATGGCCACCGCACGCGGGGCGATTGCGCCGATATCGAAACCGTCGTGGCCCCGGGCACCGGCACCGCGGGCGCGATCCGCGACGTGGTGAACGGCATCAACCCGCGTGGCAAGACCCCGATGACCGACGCCGTGATCGCCGCGGCCGAGGCACTGCGCTATACCGAAGAGGCGGCGACGGTGATCCTGGTCTCGGACGGGATCGAAACCTGCAACCCCGATCCCTGCGCCGCGGCCCGCGCCCTCGAACAGGCCGGCATCGACTTCACCGCCCATGTCGTCGGCTTCGACGTGACCGACCCCGAGGCGCTGGCCCAGATGCAATGCCTGGCCGAGGAAACCGGCGGCACCTTCACCACCGCCGCCAATGCCGACGAACTGACCCGCGCCCTGCGCACCGTCACCGTCGCCGCCCCGCCGGACCCCGAACCCGAACCGGTCGCCCTGGTGCCGATCCGCCTTGTCGCCGTGACCGGCACCGAGGACGGCCCCCCGGTCGACGGCCCGGTGCTGTGGTCGCTGTCGGGCAATGACGGCGCCGTCTTTACCGACCGCGACGGCAATCCGCTGGAGGACAGCGTCGACGAAGGCGCCTATACCGCCACGGCCTATGACGTGACCACCGAAACCGAGGCCAGCGCGCAATTCGTCGCCATCGGGGAAGGCCCGGCCGAGGTCGTGATCGTCTTTCCCGAAATCCTGCCCCAGGCCCGGGTGATCGGCCCGGCCAGCGCGCCGCTGGGCGCCACGATCCAGGTCGGCTGGGATGGCCCGGCCGAACGCAACGATTACATCGCGGTCAGCGTCCCGGGCGAGAATGGCTATGTCAATTTCGCCTATACCCGCGACGGCAACCCGGTGGAGCTTCAGATGCCCCCCGCCGCCGGGGACTACGAGCTGCGCTATGTCCTGGGCGACGGGCGCGATGTCGTGGCCAGCGCCCCGATCGAGGTCACCCCGGTCGCGGCCTCGGTCAGCGCGCCCGACGACGCCGCGACGATCGGGACCGAGGCCCGGATCGCCTGGACCGGGCCGGATTACCGAAGCGATTACATCGCGATCTCCGAACCGGGCGAAAACGGCTATCTGGATTTCGCCTATACCCGCGACGGCAGCCCCGCCACGCTGGACATGCCGGCCGAACCCGGCACCTATGAGCTGCGCTACGTGATGAACCAGGACCGGACGGTGCTGGCCACCGCCCCGATCGAGGTGCGCCCGCTTGCCGTCGCCGTCGACGGCCCGGCCGAGGCCGAACGCGGCGCCACCATCCCGGTCGGCTGGCAGGGACCGGGCAACGACAACGACTATATCGCGGTCAGCATCCCCGGCGAAAGCGACTATGTGAACTTCGCCTATCTGCGCGACGGCAATCCGGTCCAGCTGGAAATGCCCGCCGAGCCGGGCGACTACGAGCTGCGCTACGTGCTCAACGCCGACCGGTCGATCCTTGCCAGCGCACCGATCACCGTCACCGACATCGCCCTGTCGGTCAGCGCACCGGCCGAGGCGATCGCCGGCGCCGAGGTCGAGGTCAGCTGGGTCGGCCCGGATTACCCGAGCGACTACATCGCCGTCGCCGAACCGGGCGACCGCAGCTATGTCAACTTCACCTATACCCGCGAGGGCAATCCGCTGCCCCTGCAGATGCCGGTCAGCCCCGGCAGCTACGAAATCCGCTATGTCTTCAAACAGGACCGCGAGATCGGCGCGACGACGACGATCACGGTGGCACCGCTCAAGGTCACGCTGGACGCGCCGGCCATCGGCGTCGCCGGGGCGACGATCCCGGTCGATTGGGACGGACCCGATTATGCTAGCGACTACATCGCCGTATCCGATCCGAGTGACGACCGCTATGTCAACTTCACCTATACCCGCGACGGCAACCCGGCCCAGCTGGAACTGCCGCCGACCCCCGGCACCTACGAACTGCGTTACGTCCTGAACCAGGATCGCGAGGTCGTCGCCCGGCGCGAGATCACGGTGACGGCGGTCCCGGCCGAAGTGACCCATGCCGCCAGCGCCCCGGCGGGGACAGAGCTTCAGGTCGGCTGGTCCGGGCCGGATTATCCCAGCGATTACATCACCGTCAGCCGGCCCGGCGATGACGGTTACGAGACCTTCGAATACACCCGCTCGGGCAATCCGGTCATGCTGGAGCTGCCCGAGGCGCCGGGCGATTACGAGATCCGCTACGTGATGAACCAGGACCGCACGGTGATCGCCACCTCGCCGTTCACCGTCGAATAGCGACAGCGCCCCCGGGCGGACGGAAATTACATAATTTCCGTCCCCCCCGCCGGGTCAGAAGTGGATCGCCCGCCCATAGGCGTCCAGAACGCTTTCATGCATCATCTCCGACAGGGTCGGATGCGGAAAGACGGCGTGCATCAGATCCTCTTCGGTGGTCTCCAACTGGCGGCCGACGACATAGCCCTGGATCAATTCGGTCACCTCGGCCCCGACCATATGGGCGCCCAGAAGCTCTCCGGTCCTGGCGTCGAACACGGTCTTGACCATCCCCTCCGGCTCTCCCAGGGCGATCGCCTTGCCGTTGCCGATGAAGGGAAAACGGCCGACCTTGATGTCATGGCCGGCCTCCTTGGCCTGCGCCTCGGTCAGCCCGACCGAGGCCACCTGGGGCTGGCAATAGGTGCAGCCGGCGATCGCCTCGGGGCGGACCGGATGCACCGTCCGCCCGGCGACCATTTCGGCCACCATGACGCCTTCGTGGCTGGCCTTGTGCGCCAGCCAGGGCGCGCCGGCGATATCGCCGATGGCAAAGATGCCCGGCGCCCCGGTGCGGCAATATTCATCCACCACGACGTGCGTCCGGTCGACCTTGATCCCGGCCTCTTCCAGCCCCAGGTCCTCGACATTGCCGACGATGCCCACGGCGGAAATCACCGTGTCGAAATCGTGTTTCTCGACCTTGCCACCGCGCTCGATATGGGCGGTGACCTTGCCCTCGGCGCGGTCCAGCTGCTTGACCATGGCCTTTTCCAGAATCGTCATGCCCTGCTTTTCGAACTGCTTCTTGGCAAAGGCGCTGATCTCGGCATCCTCGACCGGCAGGATCCGGTCCATCACCTCGACCACACTCGTGTCGCAGCCCAGCGTGTTGTAGAAACTGGCGAATTCGATCCCGATCGCGCCCGAGCCGATGACCAGCAGCTTCTTGGGCATCCGCGGCGGCACCAGGGCGTGCTTGTAGGTCCAGACCAGATCGCCATCGGCCTCCAGGCCCGGCAATTCGCGGGCGCGGGCCCCGGTGGCCAGCACGATATGCTTGGCCGTCAGCTCCTCCTCGCCGGTGTCGGTGGTGACGGCGACGCGCCCCTTGCCGGCCAGCCGGGCGGTGCCCATCACCGTGTCGACCTTGTTCTTCTTCAGCAGATGCCCGACCCCGCCGGCCAGCTGCTTGGCGACCCCGCGCGAGCGTTTGACCACGGCCTCCAGGTCATAGCCGACCTTGTCCGCGCTCAGGCCGAACTCCTTGGCCCGTTCCATCAGGTGGAACACCTCGGCGCTGCGCAGCATCGCCTTGGTCGGGATGCAGCCCCAGTTCAGGCAGATCCCGCCCATGTGTTCGCGTTCGACCACCGCGACCTTCAGGCCCAGCTGGGCGCCCCGGATGGCGCAGACATATCCGCCGGGCCCGGCACCGATGACGATCATGTCGTAGGATTTCGCGGCCATGGTCTCCTCCATCCACGAGATTGTTTAACGTTGAACCATATGCCACAGGGCGACGGCCCTGTCACCACGCGCGGCAATGCGGATCGCTCAGGGCCGCCATGCGCCCCCGGCAGGGCCACGTCCCGACCCCGACCATAGACCGATCGCCCCGGAAGGCCATGAAAACCCGGCCGTCACGCCGCCGCGGCCGCGTCCACCGCCGCCAGCGCCAGCCGATAGCCGCCCTGCGTCGTCCACTCGGCCTCGGCCGGTTTGCCGGTGCGGCCCAGGGCGGCGTTGCGATAGGGGAATCGGCCGAATTGCCGGATCACCTCGCGATGGGCGCGGGCATGGCGCAGGTTGTCGGCCCCGCCCTCGGGCATCCGCACCGCCATCAGCCGCACGCAGCGGTCCTGGTCGCACAGGTTCTCGGAATGCATCAGCGGCAGGTAGAAGAACTGACGATCCGGCTCCGGCACGTCCAGGTCCCACCTGCGGTCGATCGCCGCCTTCGCGGCCGACCGGGCAAGCGCGTCGGTGGCAAAGGCGGCGGCGCTGTCGCGGAACATGTTGCGCGGGAACTGGTCGGTCAGGATCAGATAGGCCAGTACGCCGCGCGGCGCAGATTGCCAGCCGAAAAGGGCGCCGTCGCGGGCCTCGGCCCACAGGGCCTCGTAGCGGTCCCGGATCCGGGCGTCGAGCGCCGCGCCCCCGCCATACCAGCCCTCCGGCCCGACCTCGTCGATCCAGAACCGGATGATCTCCTCGCGCTCGGCCATCGGTCGCCTCCCTTTCGCCTGCTCCGCCCCCCCGGGTTTTACCGAAGCGTTACAAACGCTTGGGCATCGGGCAAGCAAAACCTCACGCGGCGGGGTCGTTTTGTTGGGCGGCGGCCTCGGCCTCGCTTTCGATCTCGGCGTCGATATAGACCTCCTGCGCCACCTCGACGGCCACCGGCGTGGCCGCGGCGGTGACCGGCACATAGGGCGTGATGTCCTCCATATCGACGTCGCGCGGGCGCTGGATCATGCGCACCACCCCGTAGATCGCCAGGACCAGCATCAGCGCGCCGACCACGCTCCAGAACGCATAGGGCCCGAACCAGCCCATGACGAAACCGAACACCACCGGACCGCCGACCGCGCCGACCCCGTTGATGAACAGGAACCCGCCCGAGGCCGCGGCCATCTGGTCATGCTCCAGAAAGTCGTTGGCATAGGCCAGCAGCAGCGCATAAAGCGGGTTGGTCGTGCCCCCGATCAGCCCCGCCCCGATCAGCAGCACCACGAACTGCCCGCCGCTGAAGGCCGCGATCAGCCCCCCCAGGCCAGCGATCGCCGCCAGCACGATGATCAGCACCCGCCGGTCCATCCGGTCCGACACCCAGCCGATCGGGAATTGCGCCAGCAGCGCGGCGCCGTAGATCGCCGACACCAGCAGGGAAATCTGCGCCACGTTCAGCCCGGCTTCGGTGCCGAACACCGCCACCATGCCGAATTGCGCCGCATAGACCCCGCCCAGCAGGAACATGCCGACGCTGGCCAGCGGAGAGGCCTCGACCAGCCCGCGCAGGTTCATCCGCGCCGTGGAACCGAAGGCCGGGGTCGGGGTGATCGACAGCAGGATCGGCGCAAAGGCCAGCGACACCAGAACCGAAGGGATGATGAACAGCACATAGCCCTCGACATCGCCGCGGGTCAGGATCTGTTGCGCCAGGATGATCCCCGACATCTGCACGATCATGTAGAACCCCAGCGACTTGCCCCGGTTCTGGTTGCTGGCGGCGTTGTTGAGCCAGCTTTCCGCGGTGACATAGACGCCCGAGAAACAGAACCCGATCAGCACCCGGCCCAGGGTCCAGGCCCAGACCTCGACCAGGACCGGATAGAGGATCAGGATCGCGCTGATCGTCGATCCCAGCGCAGCAAAGACCCGCACATGGCCGACCCGCCGGATCAGGTCCGGCGTCACCCGGCTGCCGAACAGGAACCCCGCGAAATAGGCCGACATCACCAGCGACATGTCGAAGGTCGAAAACTCCTCGATCCCGCCGCGCACGCCCAGCAGCGTGCCCTGCAAGCCGTTGCCGACCATCAGCATGAACATGCCCAGGAACAGCGCCCAGGAGTTTTTCAGAACCTCGAACATGGCGCCTCCTTGGCCCGATCCCGCGCTTCGGGCCGGTCCGGTCGCGACAGGGCGTCGCGCGTTCCCGACAGCGATGCATGGCCCGGTACGGGATTTCAACCCGCCTTGGGCTCAGGGGATCAGCAGCGACGCATCGCCATAGGAAAAGAACCGGTATCGATCGGCGATCGCATGGGCGTACAGCGCCTTCATCCGGTCCAGCCCCATCAACGCGCTGACCAGCATCAGCAGGGTCGATTTCGGCAGGTGGAAATTGGTCATCAACCCGTCGGTGATCCGGAACCGGTAGCCGGGCGTGATGAAGATGTCGGTCCGACCCTCCCAGGGCACCATCCGGCCATCGGGCCCGGCCGCGCTTTCGATCAGCCGCAAGGCGGTGGTTCCGACCGGGATGATCCGCCCGCCGGCCGCGCGGGTGGCGTTCATCTCGTCGGCCGCGCGTGCCGTGACCCGGCCCCATTCGGCATGCATCCGGTGGTCGGAGATATCGTCGACCTTGACCGGCAGAAAGGTGCCCGCGCCGACATGCAGCGTCACATGGCTGAACGCGATGCCGGCCCCGTCCAGCGCCGCCAGCAGGGCGTCGTCGAAATGCAGGCTGGCCGTGGGCGCGGCCACCGCCCCGGCCTCGCGCGCCCAGATCGTCTGGTAATCGTCCCGGTCGGCGGCATCGGCGGGCCGTCTGGCGGCGATATAGGGCGGCAGCGGCATCTGCCCGGCGGCCTCCAGCGCGGCATCGAAATCCTCGCCCACCCGGTCGAAGCGCAGCCGGCCCTGGCCGTCCTCGACCCCTTCCAGCACCGCCGACAGATCGTCCGAGAACACGATCGCCTCGCCCGGCTGCACCTTGCGCAGGGGTTTGAGCAACGCCGCCCAGCTGCCATCGGCCCGCGGCTCCAGCAACGTCACCTCGACCCGGGCGACGGCATCGCCGCGCCGCCGCGCCCCGCTCAGCCGCGCCGGGATCACCCGTGTGTCGTTCAGCACCAGCCGGTCGCCGGGCCGCAACACGCCCGGCAGATCGCGCACATGCAGGTCGCGCCGCGCCGCGCCCTCGGCCACCAGCAGCCGGGCCGAACTGCGCGGCCGCGCCGGACGCACCGCGATCAGGTCCTCGGGCAGGTCGAAATCGAAATCCGAAAGCTTCATGGTCGCCTTTGTCCCAAAAATACCTCGGGGGGTGAGGCCGCAGGCCGAGGGGGGCAGCGCCCCCTATTCCGCCAGCGACGGCGGCGGCCGGCGAAAGATCTCTCGGAACATCCCCGGGGTCAGCACCGACAGCGGATTGACCAGAACGCGCGGGCTGTCAACCGGCCCCTGCAGGGTGAAACTGAACCCGATCAGCCCCTCGCCCGGCCGGGTCAGCACCGCGCCGACGCCGTTGAGCAGGTAGAACGGCGATACCACGCCCTGGAAATCGACCCGGCCGCTGGCCAGGTCATGCACCCCGTCCAGCGACAGGCCCAGCCCCGGCCCCACCGCCGAGGACCGGGTGATCACGATCTGCCGCGGCGTGATGCGGAACAACGCCTCGACATCGTTGAACAGCAGCCCCTGCCCGTCAAGCTGGCTCAGCAGCCCGACGACGCTGATCGCATCCAGAAGCGAGGCCAGGGCCGGCGCGTCGCGCACCCGCAGGTTGCTGGCCGCCAATTGCCCGTCGAAGGTGCCCGGCGCGCCGGTCGGTTGCAGGACCAGCTCCAGCGCGCCGGATCGCGCGCCGGGCAGCAGGCCGGTGGCGCGCAACACCGCGCCGGCATCGCCGCTCAGCAGCCGGACCGCGGCGCCGCGCGGGGTCGGGATCAGGGTTCCGGCGATCGGCGCCTGGCCGTTGACGGCGGCGGTGAAGGTGCCGCTGAACCCGCCCAGCCGGCTGAATTCACCGCGAAACCCGGTCAGCGCGATCGTGTCGGTGACCTGCACCCGGTCCAGCGCCGCCACCACCGGCCCGCCCTCCTGGCCGCTGGCGCCGCCGCCCCCGGGCAGGCGGCGCAGATCCAGCATGCCGCCCGTCAGCTCGATCCGCGGCGCGGCGCCGGGGCCGCGCGCCACCAGCGTCACCGCGCTGTCGAGCCAGCCGCCCAGTTGCACCCGGTCGAAGCGGGCCCGCGCCAGCCCGCCACCCGGGGCCAGGTCCAGCCGGCCGGCCATGTCCAGCCCCGACGCGTCCAGCACGATCCGGTCGATCCGTGGCGCATCGCCCAGCACGCCGTCCAGCTCGAACCGTCCGGTCGCGCCGCGCGGCTTGGCCCAGCCCAGCCCCTCCAGCGCCAGGCCCAACCCCGCCAGGTCCGATCGCAGGCGCAATCCCGGCGCCCCGGGCCGCGACAGGTCGATATCGACCCGGGCCGTGCCCTGGCCACGGACCATGCCCGGCGGCAGGCCGATCCCGAAGGCCGCAAGGCTTGCCGCCGACAGCGTCACCGTGCCCTCGATGCGGCCGGTTCCGGCGCTGTCCGGGCCCAGAGCACGCGCATAGGTCAGGTCGGCCGGCACGTCGCTGACCCGGACCGGGCCGGCAAAGACCAGCGCGTCGGGGTCCGCCATCACCTGCAGCGCCGCTGCGGTCAGCACCCGCCCGGGCACCAGCAGCGCGGACCGCAGTCCGCTCAGCGTGCCGCTGGCCTGCCAGTCCCGCTCGTCGCGGGTCGTGCCGGGCTTGAGCGGCATGTCCAGCGCCAGCTCCAGCACGGCGCGGCCATCGGCCAGGGTCACCGGCAGGTCGCTCTCGCGCAGCACCTCGAAGGGCGGCTCGTTCAACACCGCGAGCATCGCGGTGATCGTGCCCGACAGGGCCAGGTCGAACCGCGCCGGCGCCTGCGGCCCGGTGCGCGGCACCTCCATGACAGAGCCGGCCAGGTCGATCCGCCCGCCCTGCGGCGCGGTCAGGTGGCCGCGCTCCAGCACCAGCGCCAGCCGGCCGCCGATCCAGCTGAGCCGCCCGCCCGCGGCCTCGACCGGCGGCAGGGTCCGGGCGAACCGCACCTGTGCATCCTCCAGGTCGGCGGTCAGACCCAGCACCGGCCGCCCCGCCGGCGGCAGCCGCAGCGACAGCGCCGCGTCGCGCAATCGTCCGGCCTCGACATTGCGCGCGAACCAGTCCCGCGTGCCGGGCCGCAGGGTCCGGGGCCAAAGCCGCAGCGCCTCGGCCCATGCGAGCGTGTCGATCCGCCCGTCCAGCGCCACGCCCCAGCCCTCGGCCGCCGCGCGCACCGTGCCGCGCAGCACCAGCGGTTCGCCGTCGATCCGCAGCACCGCCTCGCCCAGCTCCAGCGCGAAGGGGTCCAGCTGCATCCGCGCCTCCAGGCTGACCGCATCCAGCACCAGGGGTTCGGGATAGGCCTCCGGCGGGGTCAGCACCAGCCGGTCGATCTCGAACTGCCCGACCAGCGCCTCGGGCCAGCCAAGACGCATGCCCTCCAGGAGTGTGCGACCCCGCGCCTCCACCAGGCCCCAGGCGCTGTCCACCGCCAGGCGCTCGAACCCGATCCTCCCGGCCTGCGGATCATAGGTCAGGTCCGCCGCCGCCCCGGTAAAGGGCACCGGCCGCGTGCCCGGTCCGGCCTGGATCACCCCCTCGCCCATGCTCAGCCGCACCTCGAGCGGCCCCAGCGCCCCGGTGGCATCCAGCCCCCCGGTCATCGCCCCCGAAATCGGCGCATCGACCACCGCCAGCCAGGCCAGGGCCGGCGACTGGGTGGCGATGTCGCTGCCCACGGCATCGGTGATCTCGAAGCCGAAACTGGCCGTGCGCGCGCCCTGCGGGCTGTCGTAGCGCAGCTGCAACCGGCTGGCCCAGGCCCGGCCCGTGAGCAGGCTCAGATCGGCCTCCAGCACCGTGCGCCCGCCACGCAGATCCAGGCTCAGCGCGCCGCCATCCACGGTCCAGCTGCGCCGGGCGCGGGCATCGTCGAAATTGACGATCAGGCCGCTGGCCCGGACCAGTTCCAGCGCCTCGAGCGGACCGTCGGCGAATTGCGCCTCGACCTGTTCCAGCAGCGCCGGCAGGTTTTCGGCCTGGCCGACCTCGGCACCCAGCCCGAAGGCCAGCCCGACACTGCCATCGACCGCGCGCCGCAGCCGCAGCTGCGCCCCCGCCACCCGCACCTCCTGCGCCAGCACCCGCCCCTGCACCACCCCGCGCGGAGAGATCAGCCCCTCGATCCGCGGCACCTGGGCCAGTTCGATCCCGTCGGCATCGCGCAGCACCGCGTCGCGCAGCACGACACGCGGATGCAGATCGGTCCCCAGGGTGATCGTCACCTCGCGGAAATCCAGCGATCCGCCGTCCAGCACCGCCTCGGCCCGGGCCTCGACCGCCTCGCGAACCCAGCCGGGGGCGGTGATCTCGCGGCCCAGCAGGGCCAGGGCCGCGACCAGCACGAAAACGACCGGCAGCGCGGCCAGCAGCAGCACCGCCCGGACCAGATGCCGCGGCCGCACCCGTCGGCTCCGGCCGGTGCCAGCCTCGATTTCGGTTTCCGCGCCGGTCAATCTTGCCCCTTTCGCCCGCGGCCATATCTTGCGGCAAGCCGGGCGGAAGGCAAAGGGGAATGCGCCCGACCGCCGCCACACGACCGCCGCAACACAGGAGAGGACAGATGACCCAGCTTGCCCCGGGCGATACCGCCCCCGATTTCACCCTGCCCCGCGACGGCGGCGGAACCGTCGCCCTGTCCGATCTGCGCGGCAAGGCGGTGGTGCTGTATTTCTACCCCAAGGACAACACCCCCGGCTGCACCACCGAGGCGCTGGATTTCACCGCCCGCGCCGCCGAATTCGACGCCGCCGGGGCCGTGGTGCTGGGCGTCAGCAAGGACAGCGTCAAGAAGCATGACAATTTCGTCGCCAAGCAGGAGCTCAAGGTGATCCTGCTGTCGGATGCCGACAGCGACACCTGCGAACGCTACGGCGCCTGGGGCGAAAAGCAGATGTACGGCAAGACCTACGAGGGCATCCTCCGCTCGACCGTCCTGATCGACGGTGCGGGCAAGGTGGCGCAAGTCTGGCCCAAGGTCTCGGTCAAGGGCCATGCGGAGGAGGTGCTGGAGGCGGTGCGCGCGCTCTGACCTTGGGGCGGCCAACAAAATTACGTAATTTTGTTGGCCCCTTGACCAACGGCATGCGCAGGGCCACACCGCGCTCATGACACCGCTCGCACAGATGGCCGAAGAGGTCCTGCGCACGGCCGACGGCCGCGCCAAGACGGCCCTGTCGCGCCGCCATGCCGCCGCCTGGGCCGCCGCGCGCGCCGCCGGCGACCTGCCGCCGATCGGCCGTGCCACGCCGCCCGACCAGCCCGCCCGGCCCGCGCGTCCCGACTTGCGCGATCCGCGCGACGTGCCCCGCCGGCGGCCGGGAACCGAGGCCGGCCGGCTGGCGATCCTGCACGCCGTCGCCCATATCGAGCTGAACGCCGTCGACCTGCACTGGGATATCATCGCCCGGTTCACCGACACGCCGATGCCACCGGGATTCTATGACGACTGGGTCAAGGCCGCGGACGAGGAATCGAAGCATTTCAACCTGATATGCGACCGGCTTGAGGCGATGGGCAGCCATTACGGCGCGCTGCCCGCGCATGCCGGCATGTGGCGCGCCGCCGAGGACACCGCCGATGACCTGATGGGTCGGCTGGCGGTTGTGCCGATGGTGCTCGAGGCGCGCGGGCTCGATGTCACCCCCGGCATGATCGCGGTCTTCGAAAAGGCCGGCGATGCCGAGACCGTCGACGCGCTGCGGGTGATCTATGCCGAAGAGGTCCACCATGTCGCCTATGGCTCCAAGTGGTTCCACTTCCTGTGCGGGCGCGCCGAGCGCGACCCCAAGGACGCCTTCCACGCCCTGGTGCGGCGCTATTTTCACGGCTCGCTCAAGCCGCCCTTCAACGCCGAGAAACGCGCCGAGGCCGGCCTGCCGCCGGATTTCTACTGGCCGCTCGCCGATCCGCCGCATCCTGTGGACCCGGACTGACCCGATGGGCTAACCCTCGGAGACTCGGCGAGATTCCGCCGGTTTCGCATATGATTCATGCGAATTGTCACATCCTTGGGCAAAGCGCTTGCCACCCCCGGACCGCGGCCTTAACACGATTTTCACGCGGTTCCGTCCGGGGGGAGAGCCGTCACGACTGGGTTGGGGACAGGACTTCTCTCGTGCGAACACGACTAGGACAGGCTTTACACACGTGGCTCGAACGCCGTTTTCCCGAAAAACGGCTGTTCCTGCGCTCGGATGACCAGACCCGGTTCATTCGTCTGCGCCCCGAAACCCAACTGATCGCCTGGACCGGCAGCGGCCTGCTGATCGCCTGGACGATCATCGCCACCGCGGTGTTGCTGATGGATTCCATCGGCGCCGGCAATTTCCGCTCTCAGGCCGCCCGGAGCCAATTGACCTACGAGGAGCGGCTGAACGCCATTTCCAGCGAGCGCGACGTGCGCGCGACAGAGGCGCTGGCCGCCCAGGGGCGGTTCAGCCTGGCCCTGGCCGAGGTGTCGCGCATGCAATCGGAACTGCTGCGCTCGGAGGATCGCCGGCGCGAGCTGGAAACCGCCATCGACGTGATGCAGGCGACCCTGCGACGCACCGTGGCCGAGCGCGAGGCCGCCCGCGACGAGGCGTCGACCCTGCAGGCCGCTCTCGAAGGCGACGGCGCCCTGCCCGGCAATTCCGACACCGACGCGACCGGGACGGTCGACCTGCTGGCCGCCGCCCTGGCCGAAACCGCCGAGGAACGCGACCAGGTGCTGGCCGATGCGGAATTCGCACTCGACCGCGCCGCGGAGCTGGAACTAGAGCTGCGCCTGCTGCAGGAAAAGAACGACCAGATCTTCGGCCAGCTCGAAGAGGCCTTCACCGTCTCGGTCGAACCGCTCGACGACATGTTCCGTGCCGCCGGCATGGACCCGGACCGGGTGCTGAACGAAATCCGCGAAGGCTATTCCGGCACCGGCGGCCCGCTGACGCCGCTGCAATTCTCCACCCGTGGCGGCGAGATGGACCCGGACGCGGCCCGCGCCAATGCGATCCTGGGCTCGATGGATCGGCTCAACCTCTACCGGATCGCGGCCGAGCGGATCCCCTTCGACATGCCCGTGCGGTCGAATTACCGCTTCACCAGCGGTTTCGGCATGCGCTGGGGCCGGATGCACAACGGCACCGATTTCGCCGCCCCGATCGGCACCCCGATCTATGCCCCCGCCGATGGCGTCGTGACCTTCGCCGGCTGGGCCTCGGGATATGGCCGCCTGACCAAGGTCCAGCATGCCTTCGGGATCGAAACCCGCTATGCCCACCAGAGCCGGATTCGGGTCGACGTCGGACAAAGGGTCTCGCGCGGAGAGCATATCGGTGATATTGGGAACTCAGGACGGTCGACCGGCCCGCATCTGCATTACGAAGTGCGTGTGGGCGGCAATCCCGTGAACCCCATGACCTACATACGAGCTGGCGAAGATGTTTTCTAAGAGCAAGATCAACGAACCGAGCGCCGCCTCCGGCGACACTCTCAAGCCCACGTCGGCGGCGGACAGCTCTGCCACCGGCAACACCGGCGCCGATTTCAAATCCGCCGCCCCCAAGGCCAAGCCGCCGGCTTCGACCCTGTCGGCGGACCTGACGATCACCGGCAATCTCAAGACCAGCGGTGACATCAATATCGAGGGCACGGTCGAAGGCGATATCCGCGCCCATCTGCTGACCATCGGCGAAGGCGCCACCGTGCGCGGCGAATGCATCGCCGACGACGTGGTGGTCAATGGCCGCATCGTCGGCACCGTCCGCGGCCTCAAGGTGCGCTTGACGTCCTCGGCCCGGGTCGAGGGCGACATCATCCACAAGACCATCGCGATCGAGAGCGGCGCCCATTTCGAAGGCTCTGTCCAGCGTCAGGAAGATCCGCTGAACGCCGGCGGCGCAGGGCGGTCCAAGCCCGCGGGCGGCACCACGCCCGCCGCGCCTGCCGCGCCCTCCGCTCCCGCCGCGAAGGCCGACCCCAAGACCTGATCCTTGACCGGTCCAGCCGACACCAAAGGGGCCGCGCCCGCCGCGCGGCCCCTTTTCGATGCCGGGTTCTGCGAACCCGGGCGGCGCAAGCTGATCCTGGTCGCGGCGATCCTGGCCTCGTCGATGGGGTTCATCGACGGCACCGTCACCGCCATCGCCATGCCCGATATCCGCGCCGCGCTCGGCGCCTCGCTGGCCGATGCGCAATGGATCCACAACGCCTACATGGTCACGATCTCGGCGCTGATCCTTGCCGGTGGTGCGCTGGGCGACAAGTTCGGCCTGGCGCGGACGTTCTCGCTGGGCATCGGGCTGTTCATGGCGATGTCGGCGATCTGCGCGCTGGCCCCCACGACCCAGACCCTGATCCTGGCCCGCTTTGCCCAGGGCGCCGGCGCGGCGCTGATGGTGCCCGGGTCGCTGGCCATCATCAGCCGGGCCTATCCGCGGGCCAAGCGCGGCCGGGCGATCGCGCTCTGGGCCTCGGCCAGCGCGATCACCACCGCCATGGGGCCGATCGTCGGCGGTCTGGCCCTGTCCTTTGGCGGGGACGAGGTCTGGCGCTGGATCTTCGCCATCAACCTGCCGCTCGGCGCGCTGGCGCTTGTCCTGGTCCGGCGTGGCGTCGCCCGCGACAACGGCAAGCCCGACCGCCCGGTCGATGGCGCGGGCGCCGCGCTGGCGACCCTGGCGCTGGGGCTGCTGGCCTGGGCGATGATCTCGGCCGAGGGCGGGTTCGATACCCGGTCGCTGAGCTATGCCGGCCTGGGCGTCCTCGCCTTCATCGCCTTCCTGGTCCAGGAACGCCGGGCCCCGGCACCGATAATGCCGCTGTCGCTGTTCTCGCGCAGCCGGGTCTTCACCATCGCCAACCTGGTGACGTTCCTTCTGTATTTCTGCCTGTCGGCGGTGCTGTTCTACCTGCCGATGCTGCTGATCGCCGGCTGGGGCATGACCGAGATCATCGCCGCCTCGGCCTGGGCGCCGATGTCGCTGCTGATCTTCCTGTTTGCGGGCCGCGCCGGGCGCCTGGCCGACCGGATCGGACCCGGCCCGCTGATGACCAGCGGCGCGGCGCTGATCGGGCTGGCCTATGGCTGGCTGGCGGTCGCCATCATCGGCCGGGATTTCCTGACCGACGTGCTGGCGCCGATGACCCTGATGGGGCTGGGCATGGCGCTGGTCGTGGCGCCGCTTTCGGCGGCGGTGATGAAATCGGTGGCCGATGACCAGACCGGCATCGCCTCGGGGGTGAACAACGCGATCAGCCGCTCGGCCGGGCTGGTCGCCGTCGCCGCCATCGGCCCGATCGCCGCGGGCCGCTACGGGCTGGCCGGAGGGCCCGAGACCTATGGCGCGAAATCCCCCGCGCCCGACCATGTCGCCGCCATGACCACCGCCTTTTCCGACCTGGCCTGGATCTTCGCCGGCCTTGCCCTGCTGGCCGCGCTGGCCAGCGCGATCGGCCTGCGCCCGGCCATGCTTCAGGATCGGTGAACCAACGCCTTGCGGTACAGGTGCCAGGTCGCGTGGCCCAGCACCGGCAGCACCACGATCAGGCCCAGAAAGGCCGGCGCCAGGGCGACCAGGCTCAGCACCGCGATGATCGCGGCCCAGGCCAGCATCACGGCCGGGTTGGTCTTGACCACCTCGACGCTCAGCAGCATCGCGGTGATGAAATCGACCTCCTTGTCCAGCAGCAGCGGCAGGCTGACCACGGTCAGCGCGAACAGGATGAAGGCCGCCACCGCCCCCACCACCAGTTCCACCGCCACCAGCGCCAGCCCCTCGGGCGTCAGGAACGCCTCGAGCGTGACGCTGCGCATCTGGCTCACCCCCATCATCAGGGCAAAGATCATATGCGCCAGGAAGGTCCAGAACAGGAAATAGATCACGATGATCGCGCCCATCCAGGGGATCTGGCGCTTGCGTTCGTCCCAGACCACGCCCAGCACCCGGTACCAGTCCAACGCCTGGCCCTGTTCCAGCCGCCGGCTGACCTCGTAAAGCCCGACGGCAGCAAAGGGCGCGGCCAGCGGAAAGCCCAGCGACGTCGCCAGCACCCAGGTCACATGGCCCGCGGACAACAGCACCATCAGGAACCCGCCCAGCACGTAGACGCCTGAAAAGAACAGCCCGAATTGCGGCGCACGCCGGAAATCCGCCCAGCCGGCCCGCAGACAGGCGTTCAGATCGGCAAAGGCCAGCCGCGCGACATCCGGCCGGGGCGAGGCTTCGGGCACCAGGCTCGCGTCACTCATCACAGCAGTCCTCCCGAAGGCCATGTTCCGCGGGCGCGGCACGCGCGTCAAGCTGTCGCAGGACCCGGCCCGGGACGATCCGGCCCGCGACCCCGCCCGATCACGGGGCGATCACCCGCCGCTTGCGGAATGAACGCGCGCGGAAGCGCACATTTCCTTGACCGCTCACTCCTCGGCGGTGGCCTCGGCGCGGGACTTGCCGCTGACATCCATCGCCAGGGTGGCGGCCATGAAGCCGTCCAGATCGCCGTCCAGCACACCCGAGGTGTCCGAGGTCTCGTGCCCGGTGCGCAGGTCCTTCACCATCTGGTAGGGCTGCAGCACATAGGACCGGATCTGGTTGCCCCAGCCGGCGCTGCCCTTGGCCTCATGGGCGGCGTTGATATCGGCGGTGCGCCGCTCCAGCTCCATCTGGTACAGCCGGGATTTCAGCGCCTTCATGGCGATGTCGCGGTTCTGGTGCTGCGATTTTTCCGAGCTTGTCACAACGATCCCGGTCGGATGGTGGGTGATCCGCACCGCCGAATCCGTGGTGTTCACATGCTGCCCACCCGCGCCCGAGGACCGGAAGGTGTCGATCCGGATATCGGAGGGGTTGACCTCGATCTCGATATTGTCGTCGACCACCGGATAGACCCAGACACTGGCAAAGGAGGTCTCGCGGGTGCCCTTGCCGAAGGGGCTGATCCGGACCAGCCGGTGCACGCCGCTTTCCGATTTCAGCCAGCCATAGGCATTGGCGCCGCTGATCTTGTAGGCGCAGGACTTGATCCCGGCCTCGGCCCCGGCTTCCTCGGATTGCAGCTCCACCTTGTAGCCGCGCTTTTCGGCCCAGCGGACATACATCCGCTGCAGCATCTGGGCCCAGTCGCAGGCCTCGGTGCCGCCGGCGCCGGCATTGATTTCAAGGAAGGTGTCGTTGCCGTCGGCCTCGCCGTTCAGCAGCGCCTCCAGCTCCTTGGCCGCGGCGCGGTCGCGCAGCGCCTTCAACGCCGCCTCGGCCTCGGCCACGACCTCGGCGTCGTCCTCCATCTCGCCCAGTTCGATCAGCTCGACATTGTCGGACAGGTCCCGGGCGATGCCGTCATGGGTCTCGATCTGGTCCAGCAGGCGCTGGCGGTCGCGCATCAGGATCTGGGCGCCGTCGGGATCGTCCCACAGGGTCGGATCCTCGACCCTGGCGTTGAATTCCTCCAGCCGGTGCCGGGCCGTCGCACGGTCCATCCGCTGGCCCAGCAGGGCCAGGCTCTTTTCGATCTCGTCGACGACAGTCTGGATTTCGGCGCGCATGGGTCACGGTCCTTCGGGGCGGTATCGAGGCGATGTATCGCAGGCCCCGCGCCGCTTCAAGCGGGCGGTCGGCCGGGCCACGCACCGGCCCGGGACGGCGGTCAGTAAAGGTCGCCCGCCGACAGCCCGCCGAAACTGGTATTGTCGTTGACCTCCACCTGGCCACCGGTCGAGGTCTGCACGTTCACGCCGCGGGCTTCGGCGACCTCGTCGAACAGCGGCAGGTCGCCGGCGATCTCGAAACCGCCGTCGAAGGTGATGCCGAAGACCGGCTCTTCGCCGGCGCGGAAGCATTCGCGCACAACGTTGCCGCCCGAGGCGCCGTCCGGCAGGCGGGCCCCGGTGAACCGGTCGATATTGATGAACTGGCATTCGTCGGGCACCGCAAAGCGGGTGCCGCCATGGGTCTGGACCGCGCGCGCCATGAAGCTCTGGAACACCGGCCCGCACATCCCCCCGCCCGAGGCCCCGCTGCCCAGGCTGCGCGGGGAGTCGAAACCGATATAGCAGCCGGCGACGATATTGGACGAAAAGCCCACGAACCAGACATCCTTGGCATCGTTGGTGGTGCCGGTTTTGCCGGCGATCGGCACCGGCAGGTTGATCGCGCGGGCCGCTGTGCCGCGCTGCACGACGCCTTCCATCATCGAGGTAAGCTGGTAGGCGGTGACCGCGTTCATCACCCGTTCGCGGTTGCTCTGGATGCGCGGCGCCTGGCCCTCCGGCAGGCTCACGTCGCTGCAATCCAGGCAGGTGCGCTGATCATGAGCATAGATCGTGTTGCCGTAACGGTCCTGGACCCGGTCGACCAGGGTCGGCTCCACCCGTTCGCCGCCATTGGCGAACATCGCATAGGCCGAAACCAGCTTGTAGAGCGTGGTTTCCTCCGATCCCAGCGAGGCCGACAGGAACGGGTTCATGTCGTCATAGACGCCGAAGCGTTCGGCATAGCTGGCGACCACATCCATGCCGATCTCGCTGGCCAGGCGCACGGTCATGACGTTGCGCGACTGCTCGATCCCGGTGCGCAGCGGCGTCGGGCCGTAGAACCGGTCGCTGGCATTCATCGGCCGCCAGATCTCTCCGCCCGAACGGTACTCGATCGGCGCATCGACCACGATCGTCGCGGGGGTATAGCCGCTGTCCAGCGCCGCGGCAAAGACGAAGGGCTTGAAGGCCGATCCCGGCTGTCGATTGGCCTGGGTGGCGCGGTTCAGCTCCGAATGCTGAAAGGCGAAGCCGCCCTGCATCGCCAGAACCCGGCCGGAATTCACGTCCATCGCCACGAAGCCGCCCTGCACCTCGGGCACCTGGCGCAGGGTCCAGCGGATGAAGCTGCCGTCGTCGTCGGCGGTCATGGCGCGCACATGGACCACGTCGCCGACCTCGAAATTGTCGAAGAAATCGCCGCGCATCCAGGCGATGTCCTCGCGCGGGACCACCGGGTCGGGGTCGCCCGCGGACCAGCCCTCGATGCCCAGGGTCAGGCTCTGGTCGGCGATGTCGCGGACCACGGCCGGATACCAGGGGTTCTCCAGCACGATGCCGCGCGGCACGTTCACCGCCCGCAGCGCGGTGGCCCAATCCTCGCCCCTGGCGATGTCGGGGTCGATCGACAGCCCGGTGCCCTGCCAGCGCCCGGTATCGCGGTCATAGGCTTCCAGCTGGCGTTGCAGCGCGTCGCGGGCGATCGCCTGAAGGTCCGGGTCGATGGTGGCGCGCACCGTATAGCCGACCTCGGAGAATTCCTGGTCGGGATAGCGGATCGCCAGCTGCCGGTTGACCTCGGCGGTGAAATAGTCGCGATCGGGAATTTCGGTGCGATAGCTGGGATAGTCGCCGTTCTGGACGCTCAGCAGCGGCGCGCTGCGTTCGGCCTCGTAGGTGACCAGGTCGATATAGCCGTTCTCGTACATCTCTCGCAGGTTGTTGTTGCGGCGAAAGATCATCGTGTCGTAGTCGCGCACCGGATGGCTGTTCGACGGCTCTCGCGGGATCGCCGCCAGGAACGCGGCCTCGCCCGCCGTCAGCTCGTTCAGGGTCTTGTTGAAATAGGTCCGCGCCGCCGAGGTCACACCATAGGAATTCTGGCCCAGGAAGATCTCGTTGAGGTAGATTTCCAGCACGCCATCCTTGCCCAGGACCGCCTCGAGCCGCGGTGCGAGGATGATCTCGCGGACCTTGCGTTCGATCGTGCGCGACCCGTCCAGCAGCATGTTCTTGGCCACCTGCTGGGTGATGGTCGAACCGCCGCGGATGGTCTCTCCGCGGGTCGTGATCATGTCGCGCATCGCCGACAGGATCGCCATCACGCTGTAGCCGTCATGGACGAAGAAATCCTTGTCCTCGGCGCTGATGAAGGCCTGGACCACCACGTCGGGGACCTGCTCGATCGGCGTGAACAGACGTCGTTCCGACGCGTATTCGTCCAGCAGATCCCCCTCGCCGTCGTAGATCCGGCTGACGGTCTTGGGGGTGTAGCTGGCCAATGTGTCCGGCGTCGGCAGGTCCTGGCCATACATGTAGAACACCGCACCCAGGGTCAGCGCAGCCATGATGCCACCCAGCGTCAGCATCGAGAAGATGCCGCCGAAGAATGACAGGATATAGCGCAGAACCATGGGGCTTGGACCTTTCGAGACCTGTCCGCCTTATATGGGCCGGGGGGCCGGGGGTCAAAAGCGGATTTCCCCGCGCTCGGCCAATTGATGCCCATCGCGCCCGCGCCCGGCGCGGGGGTCTTGCGCGACTCGCCGCGACAGCGCACCGAGGGGGACCATGACCCCGGACGCCATCCTGCCCCTCTATGACCGCGTCGCCCCCGACTGGGACCGGCGCCGGTCACGCGCCCTGTTCGAACGCGGCTGGCTCGACCGGATGCTGGGGGTCGCGCCGGCCCATGCCGGAGGCCGCCGGGTGCTGGATCTGGGCTGCGGCTCGGGCCGGCCGATCGCCACCTACCTGGCCGACCGCGGCTGCGCGGTGACCGGTGTCGACGGCGCCGCCGGGATGGTCGCCTTGTTTCGTCAGCACCTGCCCCGGGCCGAAGCGATAAAGGCCGACATGCGCGAGCTGGCCCTGGGCCGGCCCTTCGACGCGATCCTGGCCTGGAATTCCTTCTTTCACCTCGCCCCGGCGGACCAGGAGGCGATGTTCGGCATCTTCGCCAGCCATGCGGCACCCGGGGCGGCGCTGATGTTCACCTCGGGCCCCGAGGCCAGCGAGCGCCTGGGCGAGGTCGAGGGCGCGCCGGTCTATCACGCCAGCCTGGACCCCGACAGCTACCGGGCGCTGCTGGGGCAGCATCATTTCACCGAACTGGCCTTTGCGCCCGAAGACCCCGATTGCGCCGGCCATTCGGTCTGGCTGGCGCGGTTTGCGCGCGAGGCGTCGGGATCGGTGGGGTGACCCCCCCTACTGGCGGATCAGCGGGGCCAGCGCCGCTTCGCCGGCGGCCCATTCCGTGACCGCCAGAACCACCGCATCGACGATCCCGGCGCGCCCCTCGGCGCTGGTGAGCCTGGCCCGGTCGCTGTCCGAGGACAGGAACCCCACCTCCAGCAGCACCGACGGGAAATCGGCGGCGTTCAGCACCGCCAGAGGCGCCTGGCGCCGGGGCCGGCTGTTCAGCGGCACGCCCAGGTCGTCGAAGGTCGCGACCAGCGCATCGGCAAAGCGGTCGCCGGCCGGCGCGGTTTCCATCCGCGCCAGGTCCATCAGCACCATGGCCACCGTGTCGTCCTGGCCGCTCAGGTTGAGCCCGGCCAGCAGGTCGCCGCGCTCGTGCCGTTCGGCCATCCTGAGCGACGCCTCCTCCAGCGCCTCGTCGGTCAGGGTATAGACCGAGGCCCCGGTCGCCTGCAGCCCCTCCAGCGCGTCGGCGTGAAGCGAGATGAACAGGTCCGCCCCGGCGGCCCGGGCGATGGTGATCCGTTCCGACAGCGGCACGAAATCGTCGCCCCGCCGGGTCAGGATCGGGCGGATGCCCGGCACCCGGGCCAGCGCCTCCTCCAGTTCCAGCGCCAGGCGCAGCATCACCGCCGCCTCGCTGATGCCGCCATGTTCGGCACCGGGGTCGATCCCGCCGTGGCCCGGGTCGATCACCACGGTCAGCACGTCATCGCGCGCTGCGGGCAAGGCCGGCGCGGTGGGGTCGGTGCGCAGCAGAAAGGCCCAGTCGGGATCCTCGGGCGCACCGGCCCGGGCGGCGAAATCCTCGGCGCTGGCCCGCTCCAGCCGCACCAGCAGATGGGCGGTGCCGTCCGTCGCATCGACCCGCATCCCGGCCTCGTCGACCACCAGCGGCTCGGCCAGGTCGATCACCATCCGGCTCCAGCCCGGCCGCAGGGCGCCGAAGCGCAGGTCGGCGGCCCGGTCGCCCGCCAGCATCGCGTCGCGGCTGGCCCCGCGCCAGTCGACCTCGCGGAAATCCAGCACCAGCCGGCGCGGCGCGTCCAGGGTGAACACCCGCCAGGGCACCGGCTGGCTCAGGTAAAGCTCCACCTCCAGCCCGCCGCGCTGGTCGCGCACCCCGCTTTGCGCGGTATCCAGCCGTGCCAGGCCGGTGAACTCCTGCGCCGGGGCGGCCAGGCCCCACAAAGCGATGAGGGCCAAAGGCCCGAAGAGCGCCCGCCACCTCATGCCCGCGCCGCCATGAACCGGCGCAACCGGTCCAGCCCCTCGGCGATATCGGCCGTCGCGCGGGCATAGGACAGCCGCAGCCAGCGATGCCCGCCGGCGGGGTCGAAATCCAGCCCCGGCGTCACCGCCACCCCCGCGCGCTCCAGGATCTCGGCGGCGAAGGCGCGGCTGTCATCGGTGTGCTCGCTGACGTCGACATAGACATAAAAGGCCCCGTCCGGCGGCGCGAAACGGGGGAACCCCGCCTTCGGCAACCCCTCCAGCATCAGCCGGCGGTTCTCGGCATAGACCGCGCGATAGCCCTCCAGCACCTCCGGTTCGTCCATCGCATGCAGCGCCAGAACCTGGCTGGCATGGGGCGGGCAGATGAACATGTTCTGCGCCAGCCGCTCGATCCGGCGCACCTCGGCCTCGGGCACCACCAACCAGCCGACCCGCCAGCCGGTCATCGAGAAATACTTGGAGAACGAGTTGATCACGCAGACCTCGTCGGTGACCTGCAAGGCGCTCACCGCCCTCTGCCCGTAATCGAGGCCGTGATAGATCTCGTCGCTGAGGAAGGCCGCGCCGGCCTCGGCGCAGGCCCCGGCCAGGGCCGCCATCCCGGACCGATCCAGCATCGTGCCGGTGGGGTTCGCGGGCGAGGCCACGATCAGACCATCCAGCCGATGGGCGGCCACATCGCCCGGCACCGGCTGCATCCGCGCCGCCATCGTCGTCGCGATCTCCACCGGCACCACGTCCAGCGCCCGCAGGATCTGCCGGTAGGACGGATAGCACGGCACGCCCAGCCCGACCCGGTCCCCGGCATCGAAAAACGCGGTGAAGGCCAGAAGGAACGCGCCCGAGGCACCGGCCGTCACCACCACCCGGCCCGGATCCAGCTCGACCCCGTACCATTCGGCGTAAAGCCGCGCGATCCGGGCGCGCAGCGCGGGCAGGCCCAGGGCCACGGAATAGCCCAGCGGATCGGTCTTCATCGCCGCGCCCAGCCGGGCCAGCGCCGCCGGCGGCGCCCCGGTGCCGGGCTGGCCGACCTCCATGTGGATGATGTGGCGGCCGGCCTCCTCGGCAGCCCGGGCGGCCTCCATCACATCCATCACAATGAAGGGATCGACCGCCCCGCGGCTTGAGTTCCGCATGCCCGCACCTCTATCGTTCCTGGAGCCCGTTCTGCCCGCGCAAAGGACCGCCCGTCAATGCACCCGATCGCGATCCGCCTTGTCGCCGCGCTGGCGCTGCTGTTCACCGCCGCGGCCCAGCCGGCCCGCGCCGTCACCCTGATCCGCGATGCCGAGATCGAATACGCGCTCGACCAACTGGCCGCACCGGTGCTGCGCGCCGCCGGGCTCAGCCCGGACCGGGTCCAGGTCCTGCTGATCCACGACCGCACGATGAACGCCTTCGTGATCGGCAATGACGCGATCTTCATCCATACCGGGCTGGTGCTGCAGCTGGACAGCGCCGCCCAGCTGCAGGCGGTGATCGCCCACGAGGCCGCCCATATCGCCAATGGCCATATCACCCGGCGGATGACCAACATGCGCATGGCCCAGAACGGCGCCGGCTTCGGCCTGGCGCTCGCCATCGCCGTGGCCGCCGCCGGGGGCGAAGCCGACGCGGTGGCCGGGATCGCCGTGGGCAGCGCGCAATCGGCCCAGCGGCGGTTCTTTGCCCATACGCGGGCCGAGGAAGCCTCGGCCGACCAGGCCTCGATCCGCTACCTGCTCTCGGCCGGGGTGCCCACCGCGGGCGCGGTCGAGGTGCTGCAGATCTTTCGCGGGCAAGAGGCCCTGTCGGTCGACCGCCAGGATCCCTATGCCCGCACCCATCCGCTGACCACCGACCGGCTGCGGGCGCTGCAGGCGCTGGTCTCGGCCAATCCCGGCACCCCCCGCGATACCGAGGCCGCCGCCTATTGGTTCGCCCGCGCCCAGGGCAAGCTGTCGGCCTTCATCCGTGCGCCCGGCTGGACCCTGCGCGAGGTGCGCGGGCGGACCGACGCGGTGTCGGTCATGCGCGCGGCCGTCGCCTATCACCGCCAGCCCGACCCCGACCGCGCCATCGCCACCATGCGGGCGGTGGTCAACGCCGCGCCCGACGACGCGTTCTACCACGACCTTTACGGCCAGATCCTGTTGGAAAACCGCCAGACCTCGGCCGCGGTCCAGGCCTTTGCCCGCGCCGCGGACCTGGCCCCGAACGAGCCGCTGATCCTGGGCGGCTATGGCCGCGCGCTGCTGGCGCTGGACACGGACGCGGGCAATGCCCGCGCCGTCCAGGTGCTCGAACAGGCCCGCGCCCGCGACGACCGCGATGCCCGCATCCTGCGCGATCTGGGCCAGGCCTATGCCCGCACCGGCCAGCCCGGCCAGGCCTCGCTCGCCGTGGCCGAACGCTATGCGCTGATCGGCCGGATGGAGGATGCCGCGCTGCATGCCGGGCGCGCCGCGGACCAATTGCCGCGCGGCTCGGCCCCTTGGCAGCGGGCCCAGGATGTGCTCAGTGCGGCCCGACAGCAATAGACACATGACCCGATCCAAGCAGACCAAAGGACCCGTTCCCATGCGCCTCGCCCCCCTCGCCCTTGCCGCCGGCCTGCTGGCCGCCCCCGCCGCCGCCCTCGACCTGACCGACATGACCGAGGCCGAACGCGAGGCCTTCCGCGCCGAGGTCCGCGCCTACCTGCTGGACAATCCCGAGGTGCTGATGGAGGCGATCGGCGTGCTGGAACAGCGCGAGGCCGAGACCGCCGCCGAGGCCGACCGGCAATTGGCCAGCATCCATCGCGGCGCGTTGATGGAGGACGGCCATTCCTGGACCGGCGGCAATCCCGAGGGCGACATCACCATCGTCGAATTCGTCGACTACCGCTGCGGCTATTGCCGCCGGGCCCATCCCGAGGTCGCCGAACTGGTCGAAAGCGACGGCAATATCCGCTACGTCATCAAGGAATTCCCGATCCTCGGCGAACAATCCCTGATGGCCTCGCGCTTTGCCATCGCCACCCGGGCCGTGGCCGGCGACGACGCCTACAAGCAGGTGTCGGACGCGCTGATCACCATGCGCGCCGATGTCACCCCCGACAGCCTGGAACGGCTGGGCCAGACCCTCGGCCTCGATACCGACGCGATCCTGGTCGAAATGGACAGCGAGGACACCACCCGGGTGCTCGAACTCAACCACGCCCTGGCCCAGCAGATGCAGATTTCCGGCACGCCGACCTTCGTCTTCAACGACATGATGCTGCGCGGCTATGCCCCGCTGCCGGTGATGCAGGGCATGGTGGACGATCTGCGCAGCGAAGGCTGATGCGACCGCTGGCGCTGGCCCTTTGCCTGGCCCCGGGGCCGGTTGCCGCCGGGGCCGAGGGGCTGGACCTGTCCCCGGCCGACCGCGCGGCCTTTGGCGCCGAAATCCGTGCCCTGCTGCTGGACGAGCCCGAGCTGGTCCGCCCCATCGGCGGCGCCGTCCTGCCCGCCGACCCGGTTCCGACCCCCGGTTATGACGACGAGATCGCCGCCGACCTGGAGCTGATCGCGGCCCATGCAACGGCGCTGTTCGGCCCCGACGGCGCGATCCGTCTGGGCGCGGCGGACGGCCCTGTCGCCTTCGCCAGCTTCGCCGCGCCGGGCAGCGACACCGCCGCCATGCTGGACGACTACGCCCGCAGCCGCGGCATCGCCATCGCCCTGCGCGACCCGGCGACCCATGGCGCGCTGATGGAGGCGCTCGGGCTCGACACCGTGCCGTCCCATGTCTTTGCCGACCTCATGGTGCGCGGCGACGTGCCGCCGATCGTGCTCGACCGCTACCTGCCCTAGCGGGCCCGGTGCTATTCCGCCGCCTCGGCGGCCTCCCGGGCCTCGATCTCGGCGGCTTTCCTTTCCACCTCGGCGACGATGTGGTCGATCATCGCCTCGTTGGAGATCTTGTGGTCCTGCTTGCCCGCCAGGTAGACCATGCCGCTGCCCGCGCCGCCGCCGGTGAAGCCGACATCGGTCATCAGCGCCTCGCCCGGCCCGTTCACCACGCAGCCGATGATGCTGAGCGACATCGGCGTCTTGATATGCTCCAGCCGCTGTTCCAGCGCCTCGACGGTGCGGATCACGTCGAACCCCTGCCGGGCGCAGGACGGGCACGAGATGATGTTCACGCCGCGATGGCGCAGACCCAGCGATTTCAGGATGTCGTAGCCGACCTTGACCTCTTCGACCGGATCGGCGCTCAGGCTGACCCGGATCGTGTCGCCGATCCCGGCCCAAAGCAGGCTGCCCAGCCCGATCGCGCTCTTGATCGTGCCGCTCATCAGCCCGCCGGCCTCGGTGATGCCCAGATGCAGCGGCGCATCCGTCGCCTCGGCCAGGGCCTGGTAGGCGGCGGCCGACAGGAACACGTCCGACGCCTTGACGCTGATCTTGAAGTCGAAGAAATCGTTGTCTTCCAGGATCCGGATGTGATCCAGACCGCTTTCGACCATCGCCTCGGGGCAAGGCTCGCCGTATTTCTCGAGCAGGTGCTTTTCCAGGCTGCCCGCATTGACCCCGATCCGCATCGAACAGCCGTGATCGCGGGCGGCGGCGATGACCTCGCGCACCCGCTCTTCGCTGCCGATATTGCCCGGGTTGATCCGCAGGCAGGCGGCGCCGGCCTCGGCCGCCTCGATCCCGCGTCTGTAATGGAAATGGATGTCGGCGACGATCGGCACCGGGCTTTCGCGCACGATTTCGCGCAGCGCCCTGGACGAGGCTTCGTCGGGCACGCTGACCCGCACGATATCGGCCCCCGCCTCGGCCGCGGCCTGGACCTGGGCGACGGTGGCGGCGACATCGGTGGTCGGCGTGTTGGTCATGGTCTGGACGCTGATCGGCGCATCGCCGCCGACCGGGACCGGGCCGACCATGATCTGCCGCGATTTGCGCCGGTCGATATTGCGCCAGGGACGGATCGGATTGTGCGACATGGGACGCGATGCCTCCTGAGGCCGGGAACCTTACCGCCTATCTAGGCGCGATGCGGCCGCCGGGCCAGCCCCGATCTATTCGGCAGGGGCCGCATCCTCCGGGCCGGCGGGCGCCAGTTCGGCCACCTGGACCAGTTCGGCCAGGTCGCCATCGGCGCTCAGGTCGGCCGCCGCATAGGTCCCGACCAGGCTGTCGGAATCCAGCGCGACGTTCGAACTGACCGCGCCGCGCGGGCCCACGGGGCCGTAATGCACGCCGTCGACCCGGAAATAGACTGAGCCGCTTTCGCCGATACGCAGGGTTGCCGGATCCTCGGTCTGGGGCACGTCGAAGACATCGCCCTTGTTCATGATCGCCTCGTAGATCACCGTGCCGTCGGCGGCCCGCACCCGCACCCAGGCCGGGCGCACGGCGACCAGCTGCACGCCGGGCATCGGATCCTCGGTCACCTGGACGCCCGAGGCCGGCACGCCCGAGGCCGGCGCGTCCAAGGCCGGCACGTCCGGACGCGCGGCCGCCGCATCGGCCAGCGCAAGATCGGGCGCCGGGTCAATCGGCCCGGTGTCGACCTCGGGCACCAATGCCCCGACCCTGGCCGCGTCGAGGGTCGAGATCGGCCCGTCCCGCGCCACCATCACCGGCACATCCAGCGCCTCGGGACGATAGAGCCGGTCCAGCGCCTCGGGGCTGGGGCCGTCGAAGCCCGCGACGGCCTCGGCCCCCGGTGCCCGGGCCCCGGCCAGCGGGTCGATATCGGTCACCACGGTCGGCGTGCGTTCCACCGGCGCCATCTGCACCCGCTGCACCTCCTGCAGCACGGTCCAGCCGCCGTAGCCAAGCCCGCCGATCAGCGCGACCAGCACCAGAACCGACCCGAAGGCGCCCGGTTCGATCCGGCTGAACAGGCCTTCGCCGCGCGGGGTGAAGGGCGTCGTGGCCGACAGGAACCGTTCGTCGCTTTGCTGCTTGCGCACCACCTCGCGCTCGCGCGCCTTGACGGTCGAGGCCGCGTCGGACATCCCGTGTGCGGTGGCGAAACCGCTTTCGGCGCAGAAGGTTTCGAAGGCCCAGTCGGGGTCCATGCCCAGGTAGCGCGCATAGGAGCGCACGTAACCGGCGATGAAACCGGGCGTGTCGAAGGCGGTGGGATCGGCGTTTTCGATCGCGGCGATATAGGCCGCCTTGATCTTGAGCTCGCGCTGGACGTCGAGCAGGCTCTTGCCCAGGGTCGCGCGTTCCCCGCGCATGAGGTCGCCCAGACGCAAATCGAAGGCGTCAAAGCCCTTTGCGTCGTCGACCGACCCGTCGTCGGTCCTGTCGCGTCTGAACCCGCTCCGGATCATACACCCGTCCCGTTGCGCCTGCCCCC
The DNA here is from genome assembly GCA_001314655.1 of Rhodobacteraceae bacterium HLUCCA08. Lineage (GTDB taxonomy): Bacteria > Pseudomonadota > Alphaproteobacteria > Rhodobacterales > Rhodobacteraceae > Salibaculum. Next base: position 104,082 of record LJSF01000041.1, read on the forward strand.
AAGACCGGGGCCGCTTGCGAATCGAGTCGCGCTGCCCCTTGGCAATTGATTACCATGCCCGGGCGGGCAATGCACAGGCAGAAGGATCAGCCGGCAAGCTCGGCGCGATTCAGCGCACAATGGGACCACAGCGTATCCAGCGCCTTGACAAGGGCGTCGATCTCTCTCGGGCCATGCACCGGCGAGGGGGTGAAGCGCAGCCGCTCGGTGCCGCGCGGCACGGTCGGATAGTTGATCGGCTGCACATAGATGCCGTGATTTTCCAGCAGCATGTCGCTCAGCTTCTTGGTATGGACCGGGTCGCCCACGATCAGCGGCACGATGTGGCTGCCATGGTCGATGATCGGCAGGCCCAGCCCGCGCAGCCGGGTCTTGAGGATCTTCGCCTGGGTCTGATGCGCCGCGCGGATCTCGGTGGCGTCCTTCAGCACCGCGATCGAGGCCGCGGCGCCGGCCGCCACCACCGGCGGCAGCGAGGTTGTGAAGATGAAGCCCGGCGCATAAGACCTTACGGCGTCACACATTCTTGCACTGGCCGCGATATAGCCGCCATGCACGCCAAAGGCCTTGCCCAGGGTGCCGTTGATGATATCGATGCGGTCCAGCAACCCGTCGCGTTCGGCTACGCCGCCGCCGCGGGGGCCATACATGCCGACCGCGTGAACCTCGTCCAGATAGGTCAGCGCGCCGAATTCGCGGGCCAGGTCGCAGATCGCCTCCAGCGGTCCGAAATCCCCGTCCATGGAATAGACGCTCTCGAAGGCGATCAGCTTGGGCGCCGCCGGGTCATCCGCTTCAAGAAGCGCCCGCAAGTGATTGAGATCATTGTGCCGGAACACCCGCTTGGCGCCGCCGTTGCGGCGAATGCCCTCGATCATGCTGGCATGGTTCAGCGCGTCCGAATAGATGATCAGCCCGGGCAGCAGCCTGGGCAGGGTCGACAGCGTCGCGTCATTGGCGATGTAGGCGCTGGTGAACAGCAGCGCGGCCTCCTTGCGGTGCAGGTCGGCCAGTTCGGCCTCCAGCCGCTTGTGGTAGACCGTGGTGCCGCTGATGTTGCGGGTGCCCCCCGATCCGGCGCCGGTCGCCTCCAGCGCTTCGTGCATCGCCGCCAGCACTGCCGGATGCTGGCCCATGCCAAGGTAATCGTTGCCGCACCAGACGGTGATCTCGCGCTCGGTCCCGTCGGGCCGGGTCCAGACCGCATGGGGGAACTGCCCCCGCCGGCGTTCGATATCGATGAAGGTGCGGTAGCGGCCTTCGTCATGCAGCCGGGCCAGCGCCGTGTCGAGTAATGCGTCGATATTCACCTGGCTTCCCCTTCGTGCAGCCCGCCAACGATGGGAGGAATTATAGAATGAGTCCAAATTGGGCAACAGGGGCGTTTTGCCGCTGCCAGGGTCGGGACAGCCTGACCTGCGCCCGACGCGCGCTCCGGCCTGTCCGGCCTGTATCGCCAGCGCCCGGCCGCTTTCATCGGGATCGGGGATCCCCCCCCCCCTGTGTCCCGAGCTGCACTCCCCCCAGCATCGGGCCGCCGCCGCCGAACCCGTCGCCCCCATCGCGCACTGGACAAGGCCCGCCTGGCTGATACCGTCGCGGCCAAAGCCAAAGGAGCCGCCCCATGTCCCTCGATGCCGTTCTCGCCCGGATCGACGCCGATCTCGATGCCGCGCTCGACCGCCTGTTCGGGCTGTTGCGCCTGCAATCGGTCTCGACCGACCCGTTCTTCAAGGCCGATGTCGCCAAGGCCGCCGACTGGCTGGTCGAAGACCTGGCGTCGCTGGGCGTCTCGGCGCAGGCCCATGCCACCCCCGGCCATCCGATGGTGCTCGGCCAGGCCGAGGGCGCCGGGGGGCCGCATCTGCTGTTCTACGGCCATTACGATGTCCAGCCCGTCGACCCGGTGGAGTTGTGGGATCACGACCCCTTCGCCCCGTTCCTCGAGGACCGCCCGACCGGCAAGGTCATCCGCGGCCGCGGCGCCTCCGACGACAAGGGCCAGCTGATGACCTTCGTCGAGGCCTGCCGCGCCTGGACGGCGGTCCATGGCACCCTGCCCTGCCGCCTGACCTTCCTGTTCGAGGGCGAAGAGGAAACCGGCTCCCCCTCTCTCATCCCGTTCATGCGGGCGCATCGGGAGGCGCTGACCGCCGATCTGGCGCTGATCTGCGACACCGGCATGGTGGCGCCGGGCGTGCCCTCGATCGCGTCGCAGCTGCGCGGGATGGTGAAGGACGAATTCACCCTGCGCGGCCCGGCCATGGACCTGCATTCGGGCCATTACGGCGGCCCCGCGATCAACCCCTTGCGCGAAATCAGCCGCATCATCGCCTCGTTCCACGACGACACCGGCCGCGTCACCGTGCCGGGTTTCTACGACGATGCCCCCGAAATCGGCGCGAACCTGCGCGCGGCCTGGGCCAGTTGCGGCTTCGACGAGGCCGATTACCTGGCCAATGCCGGGCTGACCCGCGCCCATGGCGAACCCGGGTTTTCCGCGCTGGAACAGCAATGGGCCCGGCCCACGCTGGAAATCAACGGGCTTTGGGGCGGCTACCAGGGCGCCGGCACCAAGACCGTGATCCCGGCCGAGGCGCATTGCAAGCTGACCTGCCGCCTGGTCGGCGACATGGACCCCGAAGACATCCGCGCCAAGGTCCGCGCCCATGTCGACGCACAGCTGCGCCCCGACCTGAGCATCGACTGGGATCTTGACCTCGACGGCGCGCCGGCCAGCGTGATGAACACCGACCGGCCCGAATTCGAACGCGCCCGGCAGGCCCTGACCGACGAATGGCACCGCGAGGCGGTCTTTGTCGGGATGGGCGGCTCGATCCCCATCGCCGGGCATTTCCGGACCGAACTGGGCATGGACGCGATGCTGATCGGTTTCGCCTCCGAAGACGACCGCATCCATTCGCCGAACGAGAAATACGACCTGAGCGCCTTTCACCGCGGCATCCGGTCCTGGGCGCGGGTGCTGGCCGCGCTGACATAGGCGGGCCAGGCCCGCCTCAGACCTTGCGCGTGACGCTTCGGACGCCCTTGGCGATCACCAGCAGCCAGGGCAGGCCATGCATTGCCAGGTCGAAGATGTCCACCGCTTCGCTCAGGGTGCCGGCCGCCAGCATCTTGAGCTTTTCCCAGATATGCGGCTCGGGCACAAACGGCGCCAGGCCCAGCGACAGCGCCAGCAGGATCGCGAGCGACCAGGGCAGATCATCGAGCAATTTCATCGCGCGGCTCCTGTCTTGCCCGCAGGGGATAGCGCGGTCCGCGATGAAGATCCATGCAGCCTCCGGCAACTTTTGCGCCGCGGCCGCGGACCCCGGTCTTGGCGCCGACGGCTATTTGCGCCGGCGGCCGGCCAGCCATGGCATCATGCGGGCAATTCATTTCACCCCAGGAGATTTGCCATGTCCCGCCGTGCCATCCGCACCGCCCTCGCCTTGTCCTTTGCCGCCGGTGCCGCCGCGGCCCAGGACGGGATACATTATTTCACCTGCGACCTGAACGGGATGCCCGGGCAGATGGTATTGTCGGTCGAAACCGTCGGCGCCTCCGGCATCACCTGGGACCCGTCCGGCATGCCGACCCCGATCCCGACCGGCGATGTCACGGTCTACACCGCCGGAGAGGTCCGCAGCCAGGCGGCCTATTACACCTTCCGCGGCGAAAACCGCTTTGCCGATTTCACCGACCATGGCCATGGCGGGCGGTTCACCGTCGAATGGGTGCAGCAGGACGCCAATACGCTGGTGATGATCGTCAACCCGTTCGAACGGGCCGGACCGCGCAGCCAGGTGCTCTGCCGCCGCTCGGGCTAGGCGTCCGGTCCGTTGCCGGGGCTGCGCGCGCAGGTGCAACCCCGGCAACGGCCCGCAACGATGGTCGGTTTGTCCGATGCAGACAGGGATCAACCCGTGATTCGCCTGTCGCGGTCACCGCGCGCGCAACGCAGATGCGGCGCAACCGCGCGTCGGGGGCGAAGATCGGGGGAAAGGTGGCGCGGTTGACGGGGCTCGAACCCGCGACCCCCGGCGTGACAGGCCGGTACTCTAACCAACTGAGCTACAACCGCCCTCTGTGCGCCGCTTGGAGCCCGTTTCCCCGGGCGACAGGGTGGCAGCGGTGGCGCGGTTGACGGGGCTCGAACCCGCGACCCCCGGCGTGACAGGCCGGTACTCTAACCAACTGAGCTACAACCGCTCGCTGCCCGCAACGGACCGGATGGCCCGAAGCGTGAGGGGCGTAATATGGCCCCCGCCCGCATCCGTCAAGCGCCATCGGCGCGAAAAACGGCGATGCCCCGAAGCTACCGGCGAAAGCCGCGCCGCAAGGCCCGCCGCGGCCCGGCAACCGGGCTTTGGGGGCTGTCGATGCTGCGTTCGCGCACGAAGACATAGACGCCCGACCCGACGATCAGCGCCGCCCCCAGCAGCGTTCGTTGGTCCGGCACCTGCTCCAGCACCAGCCAGCCCCAGAAGATCGCCAGCGGCAGGGCGACATATTCGAACGGCGCGATCACCGCGGCATCGGCGACGCGGTAGGCCCGGCTCAGCGCATAGCTGACGATGCCGGCGCTCAGGCCCAGAACCACCATCCGCGCCCAATCCGCCGGTTCGGGCCAGGTCCAGGCGCGCAGCAGGAACTGCAGCGCCTCGTTGGGTGTCGTCTCGGCGAAGCGCCCGTCGCCGGCGACGACAAAGAAGCCCGCCGATACCAGCAGGAAGGCGCCCTGGATGTAGAAGGCCATCGCCGCCGCCGACGAGGCCACGCCCAGCCGCCGGGTCAGGATCTGCATCACGGCATAGAACAACGCCGCCAGCATCGGCAGCGGATAGGCCCAAAGCGGCGCCCCGCCCTCGATCCGGATCATGACCAGCACGCCAAGGAACCCGACCAGGACGGCCATCATCCGCCGCAGCCCCACGGTTTCGCCCAGGAACGGGATCGACAGAAGCGTGATGAACAGCGGCGCGACAAAGAACAGCGCCGTCGCCATGGCCAGCGGCATCACCGACAGGGCGGCGAAATAGGTCATGTTGGACAGCACCACCAGCAGGGCACGCGCCGCATGGGCCAGGGGCTGACGGGTGCGCAACAGGTGCAACCCGCCCTCGTGACGCAGCAGCAGCAGCGTCAGTCCGATCCCGATCACGGCGCGGGAAAACACCATCTGGTGCAGCGGATAGCCGCCCGACATGACGGCGATGATCAGATCGTTGATCGACACGCAAAGCATCCCGATCAGGATGAAGGCAATGCCGTTTCGGGCTTGCGCGGCCGTGTCGGCAAGGCTGGTCATACCCCCCTCTAGCAGCCGATCCACGACACCGCATGCCTTTTCGCGACACCCGCGCGCGCCTCACGGGGAGGGCCGCGCCGAAGGCACCTCCGCCGGGCCGAAACGCAAAAGGCCGCCGGTCGGTGTCGGCGGCCTTGCTATTCCGGTGAGCGCGCTCAGGCGGCGCGTTGTTTGCGCCGGTTCCATCCGAACAGAACCAGCAGCCCGCCGCCCAAAAGCGGCAGTCCCGCAGGCAGCGGAACCGCGGCGACGCCGGTTTCATAGGTGATCGTCGGCGTTGCGAACTGGCCGCCCGCAAACCCCGAAAACGTCCCGGGGGCTGCGTCGACCTCAAGGCGGATGGCAAAATCGTCGCCGGTGGTCAGCGACGCGTTTACCTCGGCCGTGATATCGATCATGCGCGACACCGCGCTCCCATAGACATAGCTGTCCAGCGCGATACCCATGAACCGGTCGAGCGTGGTGATCACGCCGTCAGTGTCGATCCCGGTATACAGCGTGATGCTGGTCGGGCCGCTGCCGCCATAGGGCCCCAGAAAGTCCAGGTTGAGCACCGCCGAAGACACCGACGACAGGCCGCCGAAATCGAAGATGGCATATGGCATGTCGATGAAGGTGCCGTAGTTCAGCGCGTAATTTCCGAACCCGATCGTATCCTCCGAACCGACCGAGTTGAACGGCGCATAATCCAAGATGACGGCATTCTCGGTCGGGTTCAGCGTCGCTGCCTGAGCCGTTGCGCCCAGGGTCAGCAATGCGCCGACGGCGAGCGCCTTTTTCAACAAAGCCAATTCAATTTCTCCAGATCAAGACTTGTGCGCAAAGACCGAATCACACGGCACTCGTTTGTGCAATTTGCAAGGAAACGCGTCGGATTTGCGCCCGATGCGCGATCTGCACGATGCCGGACCAACACGCCAAACGCCCCGGGCGTTCATCCCGGGCGATGAACGTTCCGACCGTCCGGCCCGGTGGCGGGACGCGGCCGAACCCGGCAGCCGGTCGTAAAGACCGAACAGTTTCTTTCGGGTTCAAATACTTACGGGAGGCCTGGTGGGTGGTGAGGGGCTCGAACCCCCGACATCTTCGGTGTAAACGAAGCGCTCTACCAACTGAGCTAACCACCCCTGCCGGCGGGATGTATCCCGGCCCGCGCGACCGATCAAGCCCGCTGCGCGCTCGGGGCCCGGGCGCGTCGTGGCGGCCCTCGGCCAGGCGGTAGATCACCCCCTGCCCGCCCGGCAGATCGCCCGGCCGCGCGGCGTTCCCTGCCCGGTGCCGGGGGAACACCGGATGCGGATGGCTGTCGCCTGTCACGCCCGGATCGGCCGGCCGCGCGCCCGTCGCCCGGGCCTGTGCCTCGCCGGTTTCGGTCAGCGCGGAATCCAGCCGCCCCCGCCTGCGCCCGGCGCGGTTCCACTCGGTCTCACTTGGCGGACGACATACAGCTCTGGCAGGAACATCGGTGCCCCGGATGCGCGACCGCTCCCGGCAAGGGGCGCGTGCAGGGAAAATGGTGGGTGATGAGGGATTTGAACCCCCGACATCTTCGATGTGAACGAAGCGCTCTACCACTGAGCTAATCACCCGAAACCGGGGGATCGTCTAGCGCTACTCGGCGGCCTCCGCAAGGGGGTCTTTGCCGGCATCGTCGCTCTTGGGTTGGCGCAGGCGCAGGTTCAGGACGCGGGCCTTGGCCATGTCCTTCTGGTTGTTGACCTTGACCTTGCCCAGGGGGGGCAGGTTCAGTTCCTCGCCATTGGCCAGAGCCTTGCCCAGCACGGTCAGCATCGCCTCGAGCACCGGCTTGACGTCCTTTTTCTTGAGGCCGGATTCGGCGACGATCCGGTCGACCAGTTCCGGCTTCTTCAGCACCGGCCCGGCGACGACGGGAACCGGGCCGTCGACCACGGTCGGCACCGGCGCCGGTGCGGCCCCGGGCGGGGTCGTCGCGGCCTTTGGCGCGGCGGTGACCTTGGGCACCGCGACCTTGGGGGTCGCAGCCTTGGGGGTCGCGGCCTTGGGGGCCGTCTTGGGCGTGGTGGTCTTCTTGGTGGGACTGCTCTTGCTGGTGCGCGCCGCCATGGGGGCCTCCGATTGGTTCTATGGCCGAAACAATAGCGTCAATCTTCTGACATTCCCAGAAGATTGGAAAACCCGGCCCGGTGACATGACACTTGACCGAAGGGCAGACAGCCTCAAAGCTGCCCGCAGATTCATCTATGGGAGACGATTATGAAAAACCTGTTTCTTGCCGCCGCGCTATGTGCGCCGATCGCCGTTCAGGCCGGCGGCATGGCCGACCCGGTCATGCCGATCGAAATCATCGAGGCCGAGACCGAAAGCCGGTCGTCCAGCGCAGGCCTTCTGCTGCCGCTGATCATCGTCGCGGCTTTGGTCGCCGTGGCCTCGGGCGGGTCCGACGATGGCGGCTCTGTCGCCATGGACAGCGATGTCCGGCTCAAGACCGATATCGTGCCGGTCGGCATGACCGCGAGCGGCCTGCCGATCTACCAGTATCGCTATACCGGCAGCACACCGGTCTTTGAAGGCGTGATGGCTCAGGACGTGCTCGCGCATACCCCCGAGGCGGTGGTGTCCCTGCACTCGGGATACCTGGCGGTGCGCTACGACATGATCGACGCCGACCTCAAGATCGTCGAGTAACACGCTGCCAAAGAACGAAAAAGGGCGCCCCAAGGGGGCGCCCTTCGCATGGTCGGACCAAGACTCAGTGGGCGACCGTGGCGCCACCCTCATCACCCTTGCGCAGGGCCGCCTCGGCCGCCGCGGCCTCTTCGGCCTCCTCGTCCCAGTCGATCGGGTCGGGCTGGCGCACCAGGGCGTGCTCCAGAACCTCCGACACGTGGCTGACGGGGATGATCGTCAGCCCCTCCTTCACGTTGTCCGGGATCTCGGGCAGGTCCTTTTCGTTCTCTTGCGGGATCAGCACGGTCTTGATGCCGCCGCGCAGCGCCGCCAGCAGTTTTTCCTTCAACCCGCCGATCGCCGTGGCATTGCCGCGCAAAGTGACCTCGCCGGTCATGGCGATGTCCTTGCGCACCGGGATCTGGGTCAGCACCGACACGATCGCGGTCACCATCGCCAGCCCGGCCGAGGGGCCGTCCTTGGGCGTCGCCCCGTCGGGGACGTGGACGTGGATATCCCATTTGTCGAAGCGCGGCGGCTTGATCCCCAGCTGCGGCGAAATCGACCGGACATAGGAACTGGCCGCGTCGATCGATTCCTTCATCACGTCGCCCAGCTTGCCGGTGGTCTTCATCCGGCCCTTGCCCGGCAGGCGCAGCGCCTCGATGTTCAGCAATTCGCCGCCGACGCTGGTATAGGCCAGCCCGGTGACCACGCCGACCTGGTCCTTTTCCTCGGCCAGGCCATAGCGGAACTTCGGCACCCCCAGGAAATCGGCCAGGTTTTCGCCTGTGACATCAACGGCTTCAACCTCTTTCCTGACGATCTTGGTGACCGCCTTGCGGGCCACCTTGGCGATCTCGCGCTCCAGGTTCCGGACCCCGGCCTCGCGGGTGTAATGGCGGATGATCCCGGTCAGCGCGCTGTCCTGCATTACGAATTCCTTCGCCCGCAGCCCGTGGTTCTTCATCTGCTTATCAAGCAGGTGCTGTTTGGCGATCTCGCGCTTTTCATCCTCGGTGTAACCCGACAGCGGAATGATTTCCATCCGGTCCAGCAGCGGCCCGGGCATGTTGTAGGAGTTCGACGTGGTCAGGAACATCACGTTGGACAGGTCGTATTCGACCTCCAGGTAATGGTCGATGAAGGTCGAGTTCTGCTCCGGATCCAGCACTTCCAGCATGGCGCTGGCCGGGTCGCCGCGGAAATCCTGGCCCATCTTGTCGATTTCATCCAGCAGGATCAGCGGGTTCGTCGTCTTGGCCTTCTTCAGCGCCTGGATGATCTTGCCGGGCATGGAGCCGATGTAGGTCCGGCGGTGGCCGCGAATCTCGCTTTCGTCCCGCACGCCGCCCAGGGAAATCCGGATGAATTCGCGCCCCGTGGCCTTGGCGACGGATTTGCCCAGGCTGGTCTTGCCCACGCCCGGCGGGCCGACAAGGCACATGATCGGGCCCTTCAACTTCTTCGAACGCTGCTGCACCGCCAGGTATTCGACGATCCGTTCCTTGACCTTTTCAAGGCCGTAATGGTCGGCATCCAGGATCGCCTCGGCCCGGCCCAGGTCCTTTTTCACCCGCGACTTCACGCCCCAGGGGATCGACAGCATCCAGTCCAGGTAGTTGCGCACCACGGTGGCTTCCGCCGACATCGGACTCATGTTCCTGAGCTTCTTGACCTCGGCCTCGGCCTTTTCGCGCGCCTCTTTCGACAGCTTGGTCGCGGCGATCTTTTCTTCCAGCTCGGCGACCTCGTTGCCGTCGTCGCCATCGCCCAGCTCGCGCTGGATCGCCTTCATCTGTTCGTTGAGGTAATATTCCCGCTGGGTCCGCTCCATCTGGCTCTTGACCCGGGTCTTGATCTTCTTTTCGACCTGCAGGACGGACATTTCCCCCTGCATCAGGCCATAGACCTTTTCCAGCCGCTCGCTCAGGCTGAGGGTTTCCAGAAGCTCCTGCTTCTGCGCCACCTCGATGCCCAGATGCCCGGCCACCAGGTCGGCCAGCTTGGCCGGTTCGGTCGCTTCGCTGACCGCGGCCAGCGCCTCTTCGGGGATGTTCTTCTTGACCTTGGCGTAGCGCTCGAACTCCTCGGCGACCGAACGGGTCAGCGCCTCGACCGTGGCCATGTCGCCCGGGGTTTCCGGCAACTCTTCGGCGCGGGCCTCGAAAAAGGCCGCGTTCTCGACGAATTCGGTGATCTTCACCCGCAGCTTGCCCTCGACCAGCACCTTGACCGTGCCATCGGGAAGTTTCAGCAATTGCAGCACATTGGCCAGAACGCCGGTGCGATAGATCCCATCGCTTTCGGGGTCGTCCACCGCCGGGTCGATCTGGGACGACAGCAGGATCTGCTTGTCATCGGCCATCACCTCTTCCAGCGCGCGCACGGATTTTTCGCGGCCGACGAACAGCGGCACGATCATGTGCGGAAAGACGACGATGTCGCGCAGGGGCAGCACCGGGAACGAGGTGTCGGAAAGATTTTGCATGCTCGCATCCTTTTATCTGGCAACCGCCCGGGCCCCGCGATGCGGCGGCGTCGGATCGGCTCCGGTCTTGGACCCGATATCTGGGGTGCGCGGGCGCTTTTTCAACCAGCGCTGCGGGTCGGATGGGCGCACAGTGCCAGCGCCGCGCGCGCGCCGCAAGCGCCGGTTGGATCGAATTCCGGGGAAAAACCCTGCAACGAACAGCGCTCAGGCGATCAGGGCGATCGCCAGCAGCGTCACGAACCCCCAGCTCAGCGTGATGATGGCGAACGGCATTTGAAATCTCCTTGGCAGCAGCAATGCCATGACCTTGCCCCACCGCACGCCCGGTTGGCAGTCCGGGAATCCCGACCCTGGCCGCATCGCACGACCGGGACGGTGGGCGGGGCGACGGCGAAGCCGAGCGGCGCCCGACCGTCGCGGAGCGGGTCGCCACCGCGCGTCGCCGGCGCCGCCGGAAACCCTTGCCTTGCCGGCGGCAAGGCGCCGCAGCCGCGATCGCCCGGCGCATGGCCTGCATCGGCCGCGGGCAATTGCGCGGGTTGCGCCAGATCGGCATCAGGCCGCGACAAGGAAAAAGAGCGCCCGAAGGCGCTCTTTGCCGCATGCCGCCGAATCGCGCTCAGGCGGTACGACGGCGGCGGGCGAAACCCAGGCCGGCAAGGCCGGTCAGCATGAGCACCGCGCCGGCGGGAAGCGGCACCGGCGCCACATCGGTCGCGGCGACGACGAAGTTGCCGATCAGGGCGCTCTCGGCACGTTCGGTACCGAACACCCAGCCGGTGCTGAGCGCACAATTCGCGACCGTGCTGATGCAGAGTTCCCCGACATCGGAGCCGAAGCTGAACCGGGCGATGCTCTGGCCGTTGGGCGACGTCTGGCCGATGGCATCCAGCAGCCCGGCGATATCGGCGCCGGTGTTGACATCGACCTTCGTCAGCGAGCCCAGAACCGGCGCGGGGAAGGGGTCGATGCCAAAGGCCGAGAACAGCAGGTTGACCTCGTCGATCGTGGCCAGGGCGAAGCCCTCCGACGCGAAGGCGGTGTTCGCCTCCGCCGAGTTCAGTCCGGTCATGTTCGACAGGTCGAGGAAGGCGTAGGCCTTGGCGCCCTCCTGCACGACGGTGCGATCGCCATCCGCGCTCACGAGGGTCGCAGCGGAAGCAGAGGTCACGGCAAGCGAAACGAGGCCACCGGCAAGTGCAGCGAGAACGCGCAGTTTCATTCCAGTCTCCAGAATAAAGTGTGATCAAAGATGCCGCCAGTCCAGGCCGAACCGGTCGCCCGCCGACATGACATTTCCTTGAATTTATGGTTTCGAAATAATGACTTCCGCTAGGGAAACCCCCTGTGGCGTTCCTATCGCGGCTCGATATCGCCTTCGGCGCGACGCGCATGAAACTCCGCCTCCCAATCGGCGAAGCGCCCTTCGGCGATGGCCGCGCGCATGCCGGCCATCAGCTGCTGGTAATAATGCAGGTTGTGCCAGGTCAGCAGCATGCCGCTGATCATCTCGCCGGCGCGGAACACGTGGTGCAGATAGGCGCGCGAATAGCCCCGGCAGGCCGGACAGGTGCAGGCCTCGTCCAGAGGACGCGGATCCTCGGCATGGCGGGCGTTCTTGAGGTTCACCTGGCCGCGCCCTGTCCAGGCCTGGCCGGTGCGCCCCGAGCGGGAGGGCAGCACGCAATCCATCATGTCGACCCCGCGTTTCACGGCGCCGACGATGTCGTCGGGCTTGCCCACCCCCATCAGGTAGCGCGGGCGCTCCGCGGGCAACAGCCCCGGCGCATAATCGAGGCAGTCGAACATCGCCGCCTGTCCTTCGCCCACCGCCAACCCGCCGATCGCGTAGCCGTCGAAGCCGATCGTCCGCAACGCCTCGGCGCTTTCCTCGCGCAGGTCGCGCTCCAGCCCGCCCTGCATGATCCCGAACAGCGCATGCCCCGGCCGGTCGCCGAAAGCGTCGCGCGACCGCTGCGCCCAGCGCATCGACAGCCGCATGCTGTCCGCGATCCGGCCCCGATCGGCCGGCAAGGCGGGGCATTCGTCGAAGGCCATCACGATATCGCTGCCCAGCAGGCGCTGGATCTCCATCGACCGTTCCGGCGTCAGCTCGTGGCGCGATCCGTCGACATGGCTTCGAAAGGTCACGCCCGTTTCCGTCAGCTTGCGCAGTTCGGCCAGGCTCATCACCTGGAACCCGCCCGAATCCGTCAGGATCGGCTTGTCCCAGTTCATGAAGCGATGCAGCCCCCCCAGCCGAGCCACCCGTTCGGCCCCGGGCCGCAGCATCAGGTGATAGGTGTTGCCCAGCAGGATATCCGCCCCGGTCGCCGCCACGCTTTCGGGCAGCATCGCCTTGACCGTGGCGGCGGTGCCCACCGGCATGAAGGCCGGCGTGCGGATATCGCCGCGAGGCGTGCGGATCACCCCGGTGCGGGCCGCGCCGTCGGTGGCATTGAGGGAAAAGGCAAAGCGTGTCATGCCGCGCCGGTTACGCCGCGCGCCGGCGATGCGCAAGCCCGGCCCCCCCGGCTTTCCCGGTTGCATCCCGGCTGCCATTCGCCCGACACTGGGCGGCGAACCTGCCCGGCGCCGGGCCCCAGGAGAGTGCTGCATGACCGGACCAGATGAAACCGCGCCGATCCGCCTGGGCTGGGAGGAATGGCTGGGCCTGCCCGACCTCGGCCTGCCGGCGATCAAGGCCAAGGTCGATACCGGGGCGCGCACCAGCGCGCTGCATGCCTTCGAGATCGAGACCTTCGGCCGCGCCACCCATCCCAAGGTGCGGTTCCAGATCCACCCGGTGCCGGGCCGCGACGACCTGTCGATCGCCTGTTCGGCCCCGATCGTCGACCGGCGCGAGGTCACCAGTTCCAACGGCGAGACCGAGATGCGCTTCGTCATCCAGACCACGCTCGATGCCGGCGACGGGCAAAGCTGGCCGATCGAGGTGACGCTGACCGATCGCGGCACCATGGTGTCGCGGATGCTGCTGGGCCGCCAGGCGCTGCGCGAGGATTGCATCGTTCTGCCCGCCGAACGCTATCTGCGCCCCGAACGCAGCTTCGATGTCTATACCACCCGCCGGATCCGCCAGCAGGCGCCGAAACGGTCGCTGCGCATCGCGGTGATGTCGCGCGAGCCGAACAATTATTCCACCCTGCGCATCGTCCACGAGGGCGAGGAACGCGGCCACACGGTCGAGGTGATCGACACCACGCGCTGCTACATGGGCATCAACACCCTGGCGCCCGAGGTCTATTACGACGGCACCCGCCTGCCCCGCTACGACGCGGTGATCCCGCGCATCGGGGCCTCTGTCACCGCCTATGGCTGCGCCGTGCTGCGGCAGTTCGAAACCATCGGCACCTATTGCATCAACGGCTCGGCCGGGATCGCCGCCAGCCGCGACAAGCTGCATGCCCATCAGGTCCTGGCGGCCAAGAAGATCGGCATGCCGCGCACCGCCATCGCCGCCAGCCCCAAGGATACCGACAACCTGGTCAGCCTGGTCGGCACCGCGCCGCTGATCGTCAAGCTGCTGGAAAGCACCCAGGGCAAGGGCGTCGTCCTGGCCGAGACCAAGAAGGCGGCGCAATCGGTGATCGACGCCTTTCGGGGCCTCAAGGCGAATTTCCTGGTCCAGGACTTCGTGCGCGAGGCCGCGGGTGAGGATATCCGCTGCCTCGTGGTCGGCGGCAAGGTCATCGCCGCGATGCGCCGCAAGTCGGCGGGGGACGATTTTCGCTCCAACCTGCATCGCGGCGGCACCGCCGAGGCGGTCCGGATCACCCGCGAGGAACGGGCCACCGCCCTGCGCTCGGCCCGGGCGTTCAACCTCGGCATGGCCGGGGTCGACCTGCTGCGGTCCTCCGAAGGGCCCAAGGTGCTCGAGGTCAATTCCTCGCCCGGGCTGGAAGGGATCGAGAGGGCCTCGGGCCGGCCGATCGCCGCCGCCCTGTTCGACATGATCGAGGAAAAGGCCCGGCCCGAACCGGTGCGCAAACGCAGCGCCAGCCGGACCGGCGACGGCGCGGCATGACGCGGTCATGTGGCCGATGGGGTCGCGGCCCTTTACGCCGCACCCATGATTCCTATATGAACACTCAGGAATTCCACGGCACCGGAACCGGAACCCATGACCGACCAGACGCCGCCCCTTGAAGGCACACCGCTGATCAGACCCTCGTCGACCGATCATCCGCTTTACGAGCAGATCGTCGCAGCCTGCCGTTCTGTCTATGACCCCGAGATCCCGGTGAACATCTACGACCTGGGCCTGGTCTACACGATCGAGATCGACGCCGAGAACGCGGTCAACGTGATCATGACCCTGACCGCGCCGGGCTGTCCCGTGGCCGGCGAGATGCCGGGATGGGTCGCCGATGCCATCGCGCCGCTTCCGGGCGTGAAACAGGTCGATGTCGATCTGACCTGGGAGCCGCAATGGGGCATGGACATGATGTCCGACGAGGCCCGGCTGGAGCTGGGCTTCATGTGACCGGCCGGCGCCGGCGTCCGAACAACGCCGCCCGCAATCGCAGCCATCGCCTGCGACCCTTCCATTTCCGCCAGGACAGTAACCGCCGCCGGCGCGCCGCGCATTCTTCGGCGTAACCCGAGGCGGCGGGCGGTTCCTTGGGCGGGTGCAGCACGATCAGCATCCTCGCATCCCTTTCGGTTTCGGAAAACTCTCGGCAATGCTAGGCTGGACCTATCCCCATTTCGCCCAACAATGCCGCAAGCTGATTACCGAAAATGAAAAGCGTCCCCTCTTTCGACGATCTGCGCCTGTTCCTCGCCGTCGCCGCCTCCGGCAGCCTGAGCGCGGCCGCGCGGATCACCGGCAGCCCGGTCCCCACCCTGTCGCGTCGCATGGCCCGGCTGGAGCGCGACCTCGATGCCCGGCTGTTCCTGCGCGGCCCCTCGGGCTATGCGCTGACCGCCCGCGGCCATGCCCTGGAACAGGAGGCCGCCCCGCTGTCCGCGCTGGCCCGCCGGCTTGACCGGTTCCGCGACGGCACCGCACCGATGCGGGTGCGGATCACCGCCGGGCTCTGGACCTCGATGTTCCTGGCCGCCCATATCCGCCGGGTCTGGCGCCCGGATGCGCCCTGGGTGCCGGAATTCGTCGCCTCCAATGCCCGGATCGACATCGCCCGCCGCGCCGCCGATATCGGCATCCGCAACGCCCGGCCCGACCAGCCCTGGCTGGCCGGCCGCCGCACAAGGCGGATCGACTATGCGGAATTCGCCGCCGATCCCGGCATCACCGGCTATATCGCCCTGGCCGAGGGGCAGGCCGACACGCCTTCGGGCCGCTGGCTGCGCGCCGAACGGGCCGAGGCGATCACCACCACCGCCTCCGACATGCGTCTGGCCGCCGACCTGGCCCGGGCCGGGCTGGGGCGGGTCGTGCTGCCGGTCTTTGCCGGGCGGATGCTGGACGGTCTGGTCCAGGTCGCCGCGCCGATCGACACGATCGCCCATGACGAATGGCTGGTCAGCCATCACGAGGCCCGCCACGACCCCGCGACCCGCGCCGCGCTCGACGCGCTGGCGCCGATCCTGACCGATCCGGAGCTGCGCCCCGCCCCCTGACGCGGGATCGTCACCGAAGCGTCACCGGGCCGTCTTTCCCGCGTCGAACCATTGTTACCCTTCGGGCGTTTCCTGCGCGGCAAGCCCGCCAGCACGAAGGCCGCCGGTGACCGCCCGCCTGATCGTCACCACCGCGCTCTGCCTTGCCACCGCCGGACCTGCCCTGGCCGAACGCCACGCCATGGCCGCCGAGGGCGCGCTCAGCTACGGCCCCCGCCCGGCCTACCTGATCGGCCGGATGGAGGATGGCCCGCTCAAGCAGCAGCTGTCCGCCTGCCTGGGCCAGACCCCGGCCCGCAGCGCCTTTTCCATCGGCCATCGCGGCGCGCCGCTGATGTTCCCCGAACATACCGTGGAATCGAACATCGCCGCGGCCCAGATGGGCGCCGGCATCCTGGAATGCGACGTGACCTTCACCGCCGACCTGGAACTGGTCTGCCGCCACGCCCAGAACGACCTGCACACCACCACCGACATCGTCGTCAGCGACCTGGCCGAAAAGTGCACCACGCCCTTCACCCCGGCCGCGGGCGACAATCCGGCCAGCGCCGAATGCCGCACCTCGGACCTGACGCTCGCCGAATTCCTGACGCTGGCGCCCAAGATGGACGCCGCCGACAGCGCCGCCACCTCGCCCGAGGCCTATCTGGGCGGCACCGCCCCCTGGCGCACCGATCTTTACACCGCCGGCGCGACGCTGATGACCCATGCCGACAGCATCGCCCTGTTCGACAGCCTCGGCGCGGATTTCACCCCCGAACTCAAATCCCCCGCGGTCGAGATGCCCTTCAACGGCTTCACACAGCAGGACTACGCCCGGAAACTGGTCGACGAATACCGCGCCGCCGGGATCGAGCCGTCCCGCGTCTGGCTGCAAAGCTTCGACCTGTCGGACATCCTCTACTGGATCGAGGCCGAGCCCGACTTCGGCGCCCAGGCCGTCTATCTCGACGACCGCTACGAGGCCGAGGACGCGGACGAGGGTCTGATCGATCCCAACGATCCCGCCACCTTCAGGCCGACCATCCAGGAGCTGGCCGACATGGGCGTGAACCACATCGCCCCGCCGCTGTGGATGCTGGTCACGCTGGACGACGACGGCGCGATCGTGCCCTCGGCCTATGCCGAGCAGGCGAACGCCGCCGGGCTGGGCCTCATCACCTGGACGCTGGAACGCTCCGGCCCGCTGGGATCGGGCGGCGGCTGGTATTTCCAGTCGGTGAGCGACGCGATCGACAATGACGGCGACTACTTCACCATTCTAGGGTCAGGACCCATTGATTTCCGTGCAGAGGCGTGATTCACGGTTCGAAAAACGAGCGGTGAACATGTCTGATCTATTTTGGCTCACGGACGCG
>LJSF01000045.1 GCA_001314655.1 Rhodobacteraceae bacterium HLUCCA08
CGACAACCTGAAGTTCACGGTCGAGCTGATCGCGCCGATCGCGATGGAAGACGGCCTGCGCTTCGCGATCCGCGAAGGCGGCCGGACCGTCGGTTCGGGTGTGGTGTCGAAGATCATCGAGTGATGAACCGGCCCGTGCGGACCGCGACCCGCACGGCTGACACAGGTGGGTAGGCCGGGCTTCAGCCCGGCCCGCCGATGAAACAACAAGTTCGACGTGGCGGCGCAATCCCGCGGCCTCCACCTCTCAACGAAATTGCCTAAGAGGGCGAACCAGATGGCCATCCAAAGCCAAAACATTCGCATCCGGCTCAAGGCCTTCGATTTCCGCGTGCTCGATGCCAGCACCCAGGAAATCGTGCAGACGGCCAAGCGCACCGGTGCGTCCGTCCGGGGTCCGATCCCGCTGCCGAACAAGATCGAGAAGTTCACCGTTCTGCGCGGCCCCCATATCGACAAGAAATCCCGTGACCAGTTCGAGATCCGCACCCACAAGCGGCTCCTGGATATCGTCGACCCGACGCCGCAGACCGTGGACGCGCTGATGAAGCTCGACCTGGCCGCCGGTGTCGATGTCGAGATCAAGGTGTAAGGAGGGCAGGCCCATGTTGCGCTCTGGAATCATCGCCCGCAAGGTCGGGATGACCCGCGTCTTCCAGGAAGACGGCAAGCAGATCCCGGTGACCGTCCTGCAGCTGGACAAGCTTCAGGTCGTCGCCAAGCGGACCCCGGAAACCGACGGCTACAGCGCCGTCCAGCTGGGCTGCGGCACCGCCAAGGCCAAGCGGACCAGCGCGCCCATGCGCGGCCACTTCGCCAAGGCGAAGGTCGAGCCCAAGCGCAAGGTCGCCGAGTTCCGCGTCGCCCCCGAGAACCTGATCGAGGTCGGCGAGGAGATCACCGCCGATCACTATTTCGAAGGCCAGTTCGTCGATGTCAGCGGCATCTCGATCGGCAAGGGCTTCGCCGGTGCCATGAAGCGGCACAATTTCGGCGGCTTGCGCGCCTCGCACGGGGTGTCGATCAGCCACCGTTCGCACGGCTCGACCGGTCAGTGCCAGGACCCGGGCCGGGTCTTCAAGGGCAAGAAGATGGCCGGTCACATGGGTGCGGCGCGGGTGACCACGCAGAACCTGCAGGTCGTCAAGACCGATGCCGATCGCGGCATCATCATGGTCAAGGGCGCGGTGCCCGGCGCCAAGGGTGGCTGGGTCACGGTCAAGGATGCGGTCAAGAAGCCGATCCCCGAGAACGTGATCTATCCGGCGGCGCTGAAATCCGCCGGCGAAGAGGCCAAGCGCCTGGCCGAAGAGGCCGCCAAGCAGGCCGAGGAGGAGGCGAAAGCCGCCGAGGAGGCCCGCCTGGCCGAGGAAGCCGCGCAGCAGGAGGCCGCCCTGGCCGAGGCCGAGGCTGACATCGCCGCCGACAAGGTGGAACAGGCCGGCGACGCCGCCGCGCCCGAGAAGAAGGATGGCGAGGAATGAAACTCGACGTGATCAAACTGGACGGCGGCACGGCCGGATCGGTCGAGCTGGACGAGGCCCTGTTCGGGCTGGAGCCGCGCGCCGACATCCTGCACCGCGTGGTCCGCTGGCAGCGCAACAAGGCGATGGCCGGCACCCACAAGGTCAAGACCCGGTCGGAAACCAGCTATTCGACCAAGAAGATCTATCGCCAGAAGGGCACCGGTGGCGCACGCCACGGCGACCGGAACGCGCCGATCTTCCGCAAGGGTGGGGTCTACAAGGGCCCGACCCCGCGCAGCCACGCCCACGACCTGCCCAAGAAGTTCCGCAAGCTTGGCCTGCGCCACGCGCTGTCGGCCAAGGCCAAGGCGGGCGAGCTGGTGATCCTGGAAGCGGCCGAGGCGGCCGAGGCCAAGACCGCCGCGCTGGCAAGCCAGGTCGGCAAGCTGGGCTGGAAGCGCGCGCTGGTCATCGACGGCGCCGCGGTGAACGACAATTTCGCCAAGGCCGCGCGCAACATCGCCAACCTGGACGTGCTGCCCTCGATGGGCGCCAACGTCTACGACATCCTGAAAAGTGACACGCTGGTGATCACCAAGGCGGGTGTCGAAGCTCTGGAGGCTCGTCTGAAATGAGTGCCAAGGCAGAACATTACGACGTGATCGTGAAGCCGATCGTGACCGAGAAATCCACCATGGCCTCGGAAGTGGGCGCGGTGGTCTTCGAGGTCGCCATCGACGCCAACAAGCCGCAGATCAAGGAAGCGGTCGAGGCGCTGTTCGGCGTCAAGGTGAAGGCGGTCAACACCACCATCACCAAGGGCAAGACCAAGCGCTTTCGCGGCCAGCTGGGCCGGCGCAAGGACGTCAAGAAGGCCTATGTGATGCTCGAAGAGGGCAACACGATCGACGTGACCACCGGTCTGTGACCGGGGCGGTGGGGTGAAACCCCACCCTGCGGAAATCGGAAGGGCCTCGGCGAAAGCCGGGGCCTTTTCGCTGCGCGCCGCGTTTGCCGGGATCGGTCAACCGGATCGCATCGGGGCATCTGGGCGCTTGACCCCACGGCCCAACCTTCCTACACACCCCCATCGGTCAGGCCCCGGATTCGTCCGGGGCCTCGCCGTTGGTCGCAAGGCCGACAACGGGCACCTACGGGGGCCTTCATCTAACAGCCGGGCGCGAACCGCCCGCAAAGCAACGGAAGACAGAAAGCATGGCACTCAAGTCGTACAAGCCGACGACGCCGGGCCAGCGCGGGCTGGTACTGATCGACCGTTCGGAGCTTTGGAAAGGACGCCCCGTCAAGGCCCTCACCGAGGGTCTGACCAAGAATGGCGGCCGGAACAATACCGGACGGATCACCGCGCGGCGCCGCGGCGGCGGGGCGAAACGCCTCTACCGCATCGTCGATTTCAAGCGCAACAAGACCGACGTCGAAGCCGTCGTGGTGCGGATCGAATACGATCCCAACCGGACCGCCTTCATCGCGCTGATCCAGTATACCGATGGCGAACAGGCCTATATCCTGGCCCCGCAGCGTATCGCTGTTGGTGACAAGGTGATCGCCTCCGCCAAGGCCGACATCAAGCCCGGCAACGCGATGCCGTTCAGCGGCATGCCGATCGGCACGATCGTCCACAATATCGAGATGAAGCCCGGCAAGGGCGGCCAGATCGCGCGCGCTGCGGGCACCTATGCCCAGTTCGTCGGCCGTGACGGCGGCTATGCCCAGATCCGCCTGTCCTCGGGCGAGCTGCGCATGGTGCGTCAGGAATGCATGGCCACCGTCGGTGCCGTGTCGAACCCCGACAACAGCAACCAGAACTTCGGCAAGGCCGGCCGGATGCGCCATTACGGCAAGCGGCCCAGCGTCCGCGGTGTCGCCATGAACCCGATCGACCACCCCCATGGCGGTGGCGAGGGTCGCACCTCGGGCGGCCGGAACCCGGTCACTCCCTGGGGCGTTCCCACCAAGGGCAAGCGCACCCGCAACAAGAACAAGGCGTCGCAAAAGCTGATCATCCGCAGCCGCCACGCCAAGAAGAAGGGACGCTAACAGATGTCTCGCTCTGTCTGGAAAGGCCCGTTCGTCGACGCTTACGTGCTCAAGAAAGCCGAAGCCGCGCGCGAATCCGGCCGCAACGACGTGATCAAGATCTGGTCGCGCCGCTCCACCATCCTGCCCCAGTTCGTGGGCCTCACCTTCGGTGTCTACAACGGCCAGAAGCATATCCCGGTGAACGTCTCCGAGGACATGATCGGCCAGAAGTTCGGTGAATATTCGCCGACGCGGACCTATTACGGTCACGCCGCCGATAAAAAAGCGAAGCGGAAGTAAGTCATGGGCAAGGACAAGAACCCCCGCCGCGTGGCTGAAAACGAAGCGATGGCCAAGGCCCGTATGCTTCGCACCAGCCCGCAGAAACTGAACCTCGTGGCCGCCATGATCCGCGGCAAGAAGGTGGAAAAGGCCCTTACGGACCTCACCTTCTCGAAAAAGCGCATCGCCCAGGACGTCAAGAAGTGCCTGCAATCGGCGATCGCCAATGCCGAGAACAACCACAACCTCGACGTCGACGAACTGGTCGTCGCCGAGGCCTATGTCGGCAAGAACCTGACCATGAAGCGCGGTCGCCCGCGCGCCCGTGGCCGGTTCGGTCGGATCATCAAGCCGTTTTCGGAACTGACCATCAAGGTGCGTCAAGTCGAGGAGCAAGCCTAATGGGTAACAAGGTCAACCCCGTCGGCATGCGGCTCCAGGTCAACCGCACCTGGGACAGCCGCTGGTATGCCGATACCAAGGATTACGGCGATCTGCTGCTTGAGGACCTCGCCATGCGCGCGTTCATCAAGGAAGAATGCAAGCAGGCCGGCGTCAGCCGCGTGATCATCGAACGCCCGCACCGCAAGTGCCGGGTCACGATCCATACCGCCCGTCCGGGGGTCATCATCGGCAAGAAAGGCGCGGATATCGAAACCCTGCGCAAGAAGCTGGCCAAGATGACCGACAGCGAGCTGCACCTCAACATCGTCGAGGTCCGCAAGCCCGAGCTGGACGCCGCGCTGGTCGGCGAAAGCATCGCCCAGCAGCTCGAGCGCCGGGTGTCGTTCCGCCGTGCCATGAAGCGCGCGGTGCAGAACGCCATGCGGATGGGCGCCCTGGGGATCCGGGTGAACCTGGCCGGTCGCCTTGGCGGCGCGGAAATCGCCCGGACCGAATGGTACCGCGAAGGTCGGGTGCCGCTGCACACGCTGCGCGCCGATATCGACTACGCCCATAGCGAGGCCAAGACCCCCTACGGGATCATCGGGATCAAGGTCTGGATCTTCAAGGGCGAGATCATGGAACACGACCCGCAGGCCCGCGACCGCAAGGCGCAGGAACTGCAGGACGGTCCCGCCCCCCGTGGCGCCCGCCCGGGCCGTGACCGCTGAGGAGGACTGACAGATGCTTCAGCCGAAACGCACGAAGTTCCGCAAACTTCACAAGGGCCGCATCCGCGGCGAGGCCAAGGGCGGCTCGGACCTGAATTTCGGGACCTACGGCCTCAAGGCCGTGGAGCCCGAGCGGGTCACCGCCCGCCAGATCGAAGCCGCCCGCCGGGCCATGACGCGCCACATGAAGCGTCAGGGCCGGGTCTGGATCCGCATTTTCCCGGACACGCCGGTCACGGCCAAGCCGATCGAAGTGCGGATGGGTAAAGGCAAGGGTTCGGTCGACCGCTGGGCCTGCAAGGTCAAGCCCGGCCGGGTGATGTTCGAGATCGACGGTGTGAGCGAACCCATCGCCCGCGAGGCCCTGCGCCTGGCCGCGATGAAGCTGCCGATCAAGACCCGCACGATCGTCCGCGAGGATTGGTAAGCGGCGTTTCGCAAGGAACGCCGCGTGCGGGAAAGCGTTTGACGCAGTCAAAGGCGGCCGCACCCGGGTTAGAATGAAGAAACCCCCGCCGAGAAACCGGCGGGGGTTTTCCTTTTCAGCCACGTCCCGCGGCCTTCGAGCGCAATGTCAGCCCGGGCCGGCGCCTGCCCGTGGGATGGCGCCGCAACGGTTGGTCCGAGGCACTTTATCCGTGCCGCATCCGCGCGCAGAACGGGCGTAAGCCTACGCGGAAGGCCGTCTGGCGGCTGCTGTTGGTGAAGGTTTATCGAGTGTCCTTATGGACGCACACGAGGACACCCCCCGCATTCAGGTAT
>LJSF01000034.1 GCA_001314655.1 Rhodobacteraceae bacterium HLUCCA08
CGACACCACAAACCGCTGCTCGTTCATTCAAACCTCCATTTTGGAAGTTTGAATCAGAAATCACGCCAAATGGGAATCCTGAATGTCCACAGACCCTAGTAGAAGCTCTGCGGGTCGATATCGATCTGCAGACGCAGATCGCCGCGCAACCGCACCGGCGCCACCCAATCGGTCAGGGCCTGCTGGATCGGCGCGGCCTTGTCGGCCTTGACCAGCAGCCGCACCCGGTGCCGGCCGCGGATCCGCGCGATCGGCGCCGGGGCCGGGCCGAACACCTCGGCCCCGATCCGGCGCAGGGCCGCGTCGTTGCGGGCCAGGTCGGTGCCCAGGTCGAACACCTCCTGCACGTTCGACCCCGACAGCACGATCCCCGCCATCCGGCCGTAGGGCGGCACGCCCGCCGCCTTGCGCTCGGCCGCCTCGGCGCGCCAAAACGCTTCCTCGTCGCCGCCCAGGATCGCGCGGATCACCGGGTGTTCGGGCTGAAAGGTCTGTAGCAGCGCCTCGCCCGGCGCCTCGGCCCGCCCGGCCCGTCCAGCGACCTGGCGCATCAGCTGGAACGTCCGTTCCGCCGCCCGCAGGTCGGACCCCTGCAGGCCCAGATCGGCGTCGATCACCCCGACCAGGGTCAGCAGCGGAAAGTTGTGCCCCTTGGCCACAAGCTGGGTGCCGATGATGATATCGGCCTCGCCCGCCGCGATCGCCTCGATCCGCTCCTTCAGGGCCCGGGCGGACCCGAACAGATCTGACGACAGCACCGCCAGCCGGGCATCCGGGAACCGGGCCGCGACCTCTTCGGCCAGGCGCTCGACCCCGGGCCCCACAGGCGCCAGGCGGTCCTCGGCGCCACAGGCCGGGCAGGCCTTGGGCATCGGCTTCGTCTCGCCGCATTGGTGGCACATGAGGCGGCCCAGAAAGCGGTGCTCGACCATCCGCGCATCGCAGTGCTCGCAGCCGATCTGGTGGCCGCAGGCCCGACAGATCGTCACCGGCGCATAGCCCCGGCGGTTCAGGAACAGCAGCGCCTGTTCACCCCGCTCCAGCCGCGCCTCGACCGCGCGCGCCAGGGTCGGAGAGATCCACTTGCCCCCGGGCACCTCCTCCAGCCGCATGTCGATCGCCTTCATCACCGGCAGCACGGCGGCACCGAAACGGCTGGTCAGTTCCAGCCGGGCATATTTGCCGGCCTCGACATTGGCCCAGCTTTCCAGGCTCGGCGTGGCCGAGGCCAGCACCACCTGCGCCGAACACAAGGACGCCCGCAGCACCGCCATGTCGCGGGCGGAATACAGCACCCCGTCCTCCTGCTTGTAGGAGGTGTCGTGCTCCTCGTCGACGACCACCAGGCCCAGGTCAAGGAACGGCAGGAACAGGGCCGAGCGCGCGCCCACCACCAGCGGCGCCGCGCCCTGCCCGACCATGCGCCAGCAGCGGCGGCGTTCGGTCTGGGTGACGCCGGAATGCCATTCCGCGGGCCGCGCGCCGAAGCGCGCCTCGACCCGGGTCAGGAATTCGGCCGTGAGGGCGATTTCCGGCAGCAGCACAAGGGCCTGACGCCCCTTGGCCAGACATTCGGCGACCGCCTCCAGGTAGACCTCGGTCTTGCCCGATCCGGTCACGCCCTTCAGCAGCGTGGTGCCATAGCCGCCGGTCCGCACGCCGTCGCGCAGGACCAGCGCCGCCCGCGCCTGGTCCTCGGTCAGGTCCTTGCCGCCATGGGCCGGATCCAGCCGCGGATAGGGCAGATCGCGCGGCGCGGCGTCCTCGGCCACCACGCCCTGCTTGACCAGCCCCTTGATGACCGAGGGGCTGACGCCCGCCGCCCCCGCCAGTTCCGACAGGGTAAAGGCCAGCCCGCCATAGGCGCGCAGCACCTCCAGCACCCGGGCGCGGGCCTCGGTCATCCGGTCCGGTTCGCCACGGCCGAGCCGATAGATCGTCCGCATCGAAGGCGGATCGCCCAGGCCCGGCGCTCGGGTCGCCAGGCGCAGCATCTGCGACATCGGCGTCAGGGTATAGGCCGCCACGCGGGTCAGGAAATCGCGCATCGCCGGGGCCATCGGCGCGGCATCGAGCACCCGTGTCACCGTCCGGATCCTTGCCCGGTCATAATCGCCCTTGCCCGGCCCCCAGACCACGCCCAGCACCTTGCGCGGGCCCAGCGGCACCTCGACGAAGGCGCCGGTGGCACAGCCCCCCTCGGGGGCGCGGTAATCCAGCAACCGGTCCAGCGGCTGCGCCGTCAGCACCGCGACCAGGTCGCCTTCGTGAAAGAAATCCCGCACCGCCCTCAGGCCGCGCCGCGTCGCAATCCGGCCACCACCCGACGCGCGTGCGCGGCGGGGCGGGTCGGGCTCGCCGGCACGGCAAGGCCGGGGGCAGGCCAGAGACTGGGGTCCATCGCGCTCTCCGTGTCATGGCGGCGGAGCGACTTCACCAAAGCCCGCGCGGAAGGTAAAGCCCTTCCGGGCCGGGCGCCGATGCGCTACATGCAGGCGCGACAGGCCCCGACGGCTTCAGGAAGGAAGGCACTCCCATGAAATTCTTTGTCGATACCGCCGATGTGGAGGCGATCCGCGAATTGCACGACCTGGGCATGGTCGACGGCGTCACCACCAACCCCTCGCTGATCAGGAAATCCGGCCGCGACATCCACGAGGTGACGCGCGAAATCTGCGACATGGTCGAGGGGCCCGTGTCGGCCGAGGTCGTGGCGCTCAAGGCCGAGGACATGATCGCCGAAGGCCGCAAGCTGGCCGAGATCGCCGACAATATCGCCGTCAAGGTGCCGCTGACCTGGGACGGGCTCAAGGCCTGCAAGGTGCTGTCGGGCGAAGGCAAGATGGTCAACGTGACGCTGTGCTTTTCCGCCAACCAGGCGCTGCTCGCGGCCAAGGCCGGGGCGACGTTCATCTCGCCCTTCATCGGGCGGCTCGACGATCTCAATATCGACGGGCTCGACCTGATCGCGGACATCCGTGAAATCTACGACAATTACGGGTTCGAGACCCAGGTCCTGGCCGCCTCGATCCGCTCGGCCAACCACATGAGCGAATGCGCCAAGATCGGCGCCGATGTCGCCACCGCGCCGCCGGGCGTGATCAAGGCGATGGCGAACCACGTGCTGACCGACAAGGGGCTCGACGCCTTCGTCGCCGATGCCAAGGCCGCCGGCATCAAGATCGTCTGAGCCGCGCGGACGCCGGTCCTTCGCGGCGCCGGCGTCCCGCCCCAGATGCAGCCGCGCAACAATTCCGCGCCGGCGACATTCCCGACTGGCCCGGATTCCGCGCGATCTGCTAGAACGGCGTCCAAACGAACAAGCGAAGTCGCCTCCATGAGCAGCCAATCCCCCGCGATCGACGACGATCTGCGCAACCGCATCATCGCCGACCCCGAGGCGATTCTCGAAGACCAGGACCTGATGCGCGCCCTGATCGCGGCCAATGAACGGTCGATGGGCACCAATATCGTCGATCTGCGCGGCATCGCCATGGAACGGCTCGAGGCGCGTCTCGACCGGCTCGAGGATACCCACCGCAACGTGATCGCGGCGGCCTATGAAAACCTCGCCGGCACCAACCAGATCCACCGCGCCGTGCTGCGGATGATGGAGCCGGTGAAATTCGAACGCTTCCTCGCCGATCTCAAGGGCGACGTGGCCGACATCCTGCGCGTCGACGCGATCCGGCTGATCCTGGAAAGCGCGGCGACCGAAGCCGACCCGGCGGTCGCGCGCCTGTCCGATGTGCTGGGCGTGGCCGAGCCGGGTTTCGTCCATGGCTACGTCAGCGCCGGCCGCGACACCGGCACGCGCCAGGTCACCCTGCGCCAGCTGTCCGACGCCCAACCCGACATCCACGGCGACAAGGCCCCCTTCATCCGCTCCGAGGCCTGCCTGACCCTCGATCTCGGCCCCGGGCGCCTGCCCGGCCTGCTGGTCATGGGCTCCGAGGACCCGCACCAGTTCACCCCGCAGCAGGGCACCGACCTGCTGACTTTCTTCGCCGGCGTGTTCGAACGGGTCATGCGCCGCTGGCTGGCGTGATCGCGCCGCAACTCTCCGACGCGCTGGGCCGCTGGCTCGACCATCAACGCGCGCTCAAGGGCGCCGCAGACAACACCCTGATCGCCTATCAGCGCGACGTGCTGGGCTTTCTGGCCTTCATGGCCGGCCACCAGGGCGGCACCGGCGGCATCGCGATGCTGTCGGCCCTGGGCGTGTCCGACATGCGGGCCTGGATGGCCCATGAACGGGGCCGCGGCGTATCGGCCCGGTCGCGCGCGCGGTCGCTGTCGGCGGTCAAGGGGTTCATCCGCTGGCTGGCCGAACGCGAGGGCTTCGATCCCACCGCCGTGCTGTCGACCCGCGCCCCGAAGGTGCCGCGCAAGTTGCCCCGCCCGCTGGCCGAAGATGCCGCCGCAACCCTGATCGACACCGTCGACCTGCAGGCCCGCGACCCCTGGATCGCCGCCCGCGATACCGCGGTGGTGACCCTGCTCTATGGCTGCGGGCTGCGGATCTCCGAGGCCCTGTCGCTGACAGGCGCCGATTTGCCCCTGGGCGACAGCCTGCGCATCACCGGCAAGGGCGGCAAACAGCGCCTGGTCCCGGTGATCCCCGCCGCCCGCGACGCCGTCGCCGCCTATGCCGCCCTGCGTCCGACCGGGGCCGGCCCGACCGATCCGCTCTTCATCGGCGCCCGCGGCGGCCCGCTGTCGCCGCGCATCATCCAGAAGGTGATGCAACAGGCCCGGATGCAGCTGGGCCTGCCGGCCACGGCCACGCCCCATGCCCTGCGCCACAGCTTCGCCACCCACCTGCTGGCCGCCGGCGGAGACCTGCGCGCGATCCAGGAATTGCTGGGCCACGCCTCGCTCTCGACGACCCAGGGCTATACCGCCGTCGACACCGCCCGGCTGCTGGAGGTCTATCAACGGGCCCATCCCCGGGCCGGCTAGGCCCCGTTGTTTCTTTGGGTCCGGAATATCCCGGGGGGGTCCGCCCAGCGGGCGGACGGGGGCAGCGCCCCCGGACCCGAGCCGGCACCGCCGGCGAGACACAGGGCGTGCGCATCGCGCACTCCGCCTGGCAGCCCCCGGTTGCGCCGCACCGGTGTTTGCTTCATGACACCTTCATGACGGCCCAGACCAAAGCCCTCTTCGTCCACCTGCTCACGGCAACCGGCGCGGTCTTCGCCATGCTCGCCATGCTCGAAGCCGTGCAGGGCGACTGGGCGATGATGTATGTCTGGCTGGTGGTGGCCTTCGCGGTCGACGGGATCGACGGCCCCCTGGCCCGGCGTTACGATGTGAAATCCAATGCCCCGCAATTCGACGGGGTGTTGATGGACCTGATCATCGACTACCTGACCTATGTCTTCATCCCCGCCTATGCACTTTATGCCAGCGGGTTGATGGATGGCTGGTCGGGATGGGTCGCGATCATCCTGATCACCTTCGCATCGGCCATGTATTTTGCCGATACCCGTATGAAGACCCGCGATTATTCCTTTTCCGGCTTTCCCGGCTGCTGGAACATCGCGGTGCTGGTGCTGTTCGCCACGGAACCGCCCTGGGCCGTGTCGCTGATCGTCGTCGCGGTGCTGACCGTGCTGATGTTCGTGCCGGTCAAGTTCATCCATCCGGTCCGCACCGCCCGCTGGCGCGCCCTGTCGTTGCCGGTGACATTCCTGTGGGTCGCCCTGGCCGCCTGGGCCGCGGCGCTGGAATTCGACCTGCCGGGGGTCGCCCATTGGGCGCTGATGGCCAGTTCGCTCTATCTGTTCCTGGCCGGGGCGGTGCAGCAACTGCTCCACGGCCCCGAGGGCTGATCGCTCAGACCACCCGGTCCAGGGTGATCTCGATGCCGTTCATCTCGAAGGTTTCGCCCGCCGCCAGCCCGTCGATCTTGCGATAGACCGGGCTGTCCATCGAGATGCCCATATAGGTCTCTCCGTCCACCTCGAACCGCTGGGTCGCGACCGCGACGACGAAGTTGCGCCCGTTCCAGCTGACCACGGCGCCGGGGCCGACGCTGTCACGGGGGGCGAAATCCATGTCGCGCAGGGCCATGATCTTGGCTTCGTGGTCGTGGATCGGCGCGTCGAACCCATGGGCCAGATCCGCCGCGATCCGGGCGCTGGCCATTTCGTCGCGCTCATGCGGCTCGTTCTCGGCCAGACGGGATTCCTGCAGGTAAGCCTCGTAATGCTCGCGGGCCTCTTGCAGTTCCGCGGCCTCGAGCGCCAGCATCGCGGCCTTCAACGCCTGTTTGTCCATCGTCGGTTTCTCCCTTGATCGCACCTGGTTAGAGCCGGTCCCGCCGCTTGCTGCCTTGATCTGGCGCAAGCGGCGGCGGGGCCTATCCCAGGGCCGCGTTGCAGCGGGCGCAGACGCCCGGATGGGCATGGCGGCCGACATCCGCCAGGATCTTCCAGCAGCGCTGGCATTTCTCGCCCGTGGCCCGTTCGAAGACCACGCCGACGCCCTCGACCTCGGGCAGGCGGAACGCCTCCTGCGGCAGGGGGTCGGCGGTCAGCATCAGGTCCGAGGTGATGCACAGATCGGCGAAATCGACCGATTTCAGCGCCTGCAGCATCTGGTCATCGCGCACATGGACCACCGGCGCGGCCTCCAGCGACGCCCCGATCACCTTGTCGGCGCGCTGCACCTCCAGCGCCGCCGTCACCACGCGCCGCGCGCGCCGCACCTGTGCCCACTTGGCCGCCAGCGCCTCGTCGCGCCAGGCGTCCGGCGTGTCGGGGATGTCGACCAGATGGACCGAGCTGTCGTCGCCGGGGAACCGTTCCAGCCAGACCTCTTCCATGGTGAAGACCAGGATCGGCGCCAGCCAGGTGGTCAGCCGGTGGAACAGCAGGTCCATCACGCTCAGCGCCGCGCGCCGCCGCAGGGTGTCGCCATCGCAATAAAGCGCGTCCTTGCGGATGTCGAAATAGAAGGCGCTCAGCTCCACGGTGCAGAAGGTGAACACCTCCGAGAACACCGACTGGAAATCGAAGGCGCGGTATTTCGCACGCACATGGCTGTCCAGCTCGGCCAGCCGGTGCAGCACCCAGCGCTCCAGTTCGGGCATGTCCTCGGGCGCGACCCGGGCCTCTTCGTCGAAATGCGCCAACGCGCCCAGCAGGTAGCGCATGGTGTTGCGCAGCCGGCGATAGCTGTCGGCCACCCCTTTCAGGATCTCGGGCCCGATCCGCTGGTCGGCGGTGTAATCGGTCTGCGCCACCCACAGCCGCAGGATATCGGCGCCGTATTGCCTGACCACCTCTTCGGGCACGATGGTGTTGCCGATCGACTTGGACATCTTCATGCCCTTCTCGTCCAGCGTGAACCCATGGGTGACCACGTTGCGATAGGGCGCCCGGCCCTTGGTGCCGCAGGCCTGCAAGAGCGAGGAATGGAACCAGCCGCGATGCTGGTCGGTCCCTTCCATATAGACATCGGCGATGCCGTCCTCGGTCCCGTCGGCGCGGTCGCGCAGCACGAAGGCATGGGTCGAGCCGCTGTCGAACCACACGTCGAGCACGTCGAAGACCTGGTCGTAGGCGTCGGAGTCGACGATACCGTCCAGCATCTGGTGCTTGAAGCCGTCCTCGTACCAGATATCGGCGCCGCTTTGCTCGAAGGCGGCGATGATCCGGGCGTTCACCGTCTCGTCCTTCAACAGGAAGTCCGGATCGGTCGGCAGCGCGCCCTTCTTCGTGAAACAGGTCAGCGGCACGCCCCAGGCGCGCTGGCGCGACAGCACCCAGTCGGGCCGCCCCTCGATCATCGAATACAGCCGGTTGCGCCCCGCCGGCGGCGTCCATTTCACCAGCTCGTCGATCGACCGCAGGGCGCGTTCGCGGATCGTGTCGCCATAGCTGCCCATGCCGTCATCCAGCTTGCGGTCCACGGCGGCGAACCATTGCGGCGTGTTGCGATAGATCACCGGCGCCTTGGAGCGCCAGGAATGCGGATAGCTGTGCTTGATCCTGCCGCGCGCCAGCAACCCGCCGACCTCGGCCAGCTTGGCGATCACGGCGGCATTGGCGTCGCCTTCCCAATCGCCTTTCTTGGGCTTGTCACGCAGGATGCGCTTGCCGCCAAAGAACGGCAGATCGGCCCGGAAAGAGCCATCGTCCATCACGTTGTAGGTGATGACCTGATCGAGCATGCCCAGATCGCGGTAAAGCTCGTATTCCTCCATCCCGTGGGACGGGGCGCAATGGACGAAGCCGGTGCCTTCCTCGTCGCTGACGAAATCGGCGGCGCGGAAATCGCGCGGGTCGTCCCACTCGCCCTGCGCGCCTTCGGCCCCGGCCAGCGGGTGCGCCAGGGCCAAGCCCTCGAATTCGGTGGTCGCCACGTCACGCAGGCGGCGCCACATGCCGTCATCCAGCCGCGCCCGGCCCAGCACGTCGGCCGCCATCTTGTCGGCCAGGATGTAGCGGTCGCCGATGCGGGCCCAGCATTCCTCGGGTCGGCCGGTGATCTCGTAAAGCCCGTAGGACACGTCCTTGCCATAGACCACGGCCTTGTTGGACGGCATGGTCCAGGGCGTCGTGGTCCAGATGACGACATCGGCGCCGGCCAGATCCGCAGACGCCGCGTCCCGGGCTTGACCCGGGACCTCCACCACGCGGAACTTCACCCAAACCGTAAAACTTTCCTTGTCATGATATTCCACCTCGGCCTCGGCCAGGGCGGTCTGTTCCACCGGCGACCACATCACCGGCTTGGAGCCCTGGTAGAGCGTGCCGTTCATCAGGAATGTCATGAATTCCCCGGCAATCACCGCCTCGGCGTGGAAATCCATCGTCAGGTAGGGATCGGCCCAGTTGCCGGTGATGCCGAGCCGCTTGAACTCGGTCCGCTGCACGTCGATCCAGTGCTCGGCGAATTTCCGGCATTCCTGGCGGAAATCGACGATCGGCACATCGTCCTTGTCGCGGCCCTGTTCGCGGTAGCGTTCCTCGATCTTCCACTCGATCGGCAGGCCATGGCAATCCCAGCCCGGCACGTAGCGGCTGTCATGGCCCATCATCTGGTGGGACCGGACGATCATGTCCTTGATCGTCTTGTTCAGGCCGTGGCCGATATGAAGGTGACCGTTGGCATAGGGCGGCCCGTCATGCAGCACGAAGGGCGGGCGGGTCCCGGCACGTTCGCGCAACCGGTCATAGATGCCGATCCGGTCCCAGCGCTCCAGCCAGCCGGGTTCGCGGTTGGGCAGGCCCGCGCGCATCGGGAATTCCGTGCGCGGCAGGTGCAGGGTGTCCTTGTAGTCGGAAAGCTCGGGGCTATCGGCGCACATCTTCGGCGCTCCTCGTCGTCAGCGTGTCGGATCAGGGGAATAACAGGGTGGTGCGAATGCTCAAGCACCTTTGCCCGGCGTCTCTGGCCTCAGAGCGCCGGGTTGCTAATTCGAATGACGAACCGCTTGTCCATGGCGCCGCTTATAGGCGCGCGGACCCGGGTGGTAAAGGCCGACCGCCCGATCCGCGACCGCAGGCCGGGCGTCGGCCCGCCCCCCCCGTTCAGGCCTGGAACAGGGTGCCCACGACGAAGGCGATCGACGCCGCGACCCCGCCGATGCCAAAGGTTTCCAGCCCCGATCGCCACCAGGCCTGCAGCGACCAGCGGCTTTTCCAGACCCCGATGGCAAAGAACATCGCCATGGTCAGCGTGGCCGACACCGCAAAGGCATCGGCCAGGCCCAGCAGGAACGGCATCAGCGGCACCATTCCGGCCACCAGGAAGGCGGCAAATGTCGCCAGCGCCGCCCGCATCGGATGCGGATCGACACCGGACAGGCCGTATTCGCCCTCCAGCATGGTGTCGATCCAGCGCTCGCGGTCGGCGCAGATC
Organism: Rhodobacteraceae bacterium HLUCCA08; assembly: GCA_001314655.1. Lineage (GTDB taxonomy): Bacteria > Pseudomonadota > Alphaproteobacteria > Rhodobacterales > Rhodobacteraceae > Salibaculum. The sequence continues at coordinate 9,874 of LJSF01000034.1, forward strand.
GCATCGACCGCATCCTCCAGCACCTGCCCCGACAGGCCCTTGAGCCGCAGGATTTCGCGCACTTCGCGGCGTTCACCCTCCGGTTCGCGGTCGATATGGCGGGCCTCGACGGCGCGCAGGCGGCGGGCGTCGTCCAGCTCGGTCTTGGTGCCGGAATAATTCCCGGCCGCCATCGAAAACCCGTCGGCCAGCACATTGGCCAGGCCCAGCGCGACGATGACGAAGGGCGACAGGCCGGCACCGGCGACCCCGGCGACGATGGCGAATGTGGTGACCGAGCCGTCGATCGCGCCATAGACGATATCGCGCAGATAGCCCCGGCCCCGCGGCGCGGCGATCCGGGCTTCGACCTCGACCTGGCTATGTCCGTGTTCCAGCATGGGGCCAGCCTGGGCGCCCGGGCCCGCCGCCGCCATGCGCCAGATCAATCCGCCGCGCGTGTCCCGAACAGCCCGGCCAGGGCCCGGCGCAGCAGCGCGGTCACCGAGGGGCGCGGCGCGGCGTGGAACGGCAGCGGCCGGCAGACCTCGAGCGCGGCGACACCGACCCGGGCCGTCAAGGCGCCGTTGATCACGCCCTCGCCGAAGCGGCGCGACACCCTGGACAGCATCCCGCCGCCGGCGACCGAACCGATGACATCGTCGCCCACCGCCACCGCGCCGGTGGCCACCAGATGGGCAAAGACCGTGCGGGTCAGCCGCCAGCTGCCCAGGGTGCCGGACCGGCCGCCATAGATTTCGGCGATGCGCCGGATCATCCGCAGGTTGGCGGCCAGGGCGGTGACCACATCGGCCAGGGCCAGCGGCACAAGCGCCGTCACCGTGGCGACCTGGCGCGCGGCGGCCTCGATCTCGGCCAGGGCGCGGGCGTCGAGATCGCGCAGAAGGGCATGTTCGGCCAGGCCCAGAAGGCCGTCGGCATCCAGCACCTCGGCCGCGCGCGCGTCCAGCTCCTTGCGGCCCCAGGCGGTGTCGGCGCGCCCGGCATACAGCCGCTGCAAGCCTGCCAGCACCTCGCGCGCGCGCGGCAGCGACCCGTCGGCCAGCGCCTCGACCGCCAGGTGTTGCAGCCGATCGACCCGGCGCAGCCGCGCAAAGGCCACCAGTTCCTTGACCGCGATGGCCAGCAAAACGAGGCAGACCAGGGCGATCAATCCGAAGGCGACGGCGCCCAGAACCGGCGAGCGATCCAGCAGGGAGATGACGAAATCCCAGGCGGCCAGACCGGCCAGGAATGCGACAAGCGCCCCGAAAAGCCGCCAGAACCAGCGCCCCAGCACCGATCCGCGCCGCGCCGCCAGCACCGCCGCGCGCTGCATCGCGGCCTGTTGCGGCTCTGCGTCGGGCACCGGCGGCGCTTTGTCCGGCCCCGGGGCATCCTCGTCCAGGTCGAACAGGACCGGACCCTTGGGCGCGTCGCTCATAGAAGATCCCCCAGCAGGAATTGCGCCGCCCGGTCCAGCCGGATATGCGGCGGGCCGTCGCCCGGCTGCAGGGTCAGCGGGGCGGGCGCGAAATCCATCACCTCGTAATCGGCCTGCAGCCAGGCCTCGGCCCCTTCGCGCGCCGGGCCCAGCAGGTGGTTCGGGTCGGTCGGCAGGGCGCCGGGATAGAAGGCCGCCGGCTTGTCGCGCCCGACGATCCGGCCGCGCACCACGCCCAGGTCGCGGCCCTCATGCTCCATCCGGTCCTCGGTGGTGGTGCGCAGGGCGGCGATCGACATCGCCTCGACCCGGGCGCCGGAGAACGCCGCCCTGTCGCGGGCATCGCGCAGCAGCGCCTGCGCGATCGCGGTCAGTTGCGGGTGCTGGTCATGGTGCAGGTGGTCGGCCTTGGTGGCGGCGAACAGGATCCGGTCGATCCGCCGGCCCCGCCAGATCTGGCTCAGGAACGCGTTCCGCCCGGGCCGGAAGGCGCGCAGGATATCGGCCATCGCCCGGCGCAGATCCTCGACCGCGCGCGGCCCGTCATGGATCGCGCCCAGCACGTCGACCAGCACCACCTGCCGGTCGAGCCGGGTGAAATGGTCGCGAAAGAACGGCCGCACGACATTGCGCCGGTAACTGTCGTAGCGCCGCTCGAATTCGCGCCAGAGCGACCGGCGCGGCGCGCCGTCCTGCGGCGGCAGCGGCGCGAAGGTCAGCACCGGAGAGCCCTCCATGTCGCCGGGCAGCAGGAACCGTCCCGGCGTCAGGTCCGACAGCCCCGCGTCGCGCGCCGCATGCAGGCTGGCGGTATAGGCCCGGGCCAGGGCCTGGGCCGCCGGTTCGGACAGCACCGCGGCCGGATCGGCGGCGGCCATCGCATCCAGATAGGCACCCGCGCCGGGCCGCGCGACCATCCGGTCCAGCATGTCGGCCGACCATTGGCCATAGCTCTTGTCCATCAGGCCCAGGTCCAGCAGCCATTCGCCGGGGTAGTCGACGATATCCAGATGAACGACACGCGGCCCGCGCATCCCGGCCATCAACCCGGTCGGCTGCACCTTCAGCGACAGTCGCAGCTGCGAAATGCGGCGCGTGCCCTCGGGCCAGGACGGATCCGTGCCGGTCAGCCGGGCGTGATGCGCCTCGTAGTCGAAGCGCGGCAGTGTGTCGTCGGGCTGCGGCTGCAGATAGGCCGTGGTGATCGCCCCCGAGGCCGCCGCCTGCAATTGCGGCATCCGCCCCCGGTTCAGCAGGTTCGCCACCAGCGAGGTGATGAACACCGTCTTGCCGGCCCGGCTGAGCCCGGTGACGCCAAGGCGGATCACCGGCTCGGCAAAGGGGTTGAGCGCATCGACCGCGGTCTCGACCCCGCGGGCCACGCCGTCTGCGATGGAGGAGATGACCAAGGATGCGCGCCTTTCGGACCGGTTCGGGGCCAAGATAGGCGCCCGCCAACCCCTTGTGTAGGGATTGATTTCCCCCGTGCCTCCCCCTAAGCGGCGGCCATGCCCCGCTATGCGCTGAAGATCGAATACCACGGCGGCCGGTTCTCGGGCTGGCAACGGCAAAGCCACGTGCCCTCGGTCCAGGCGGCCCTTGAAGCGGCGCTGGCCCGGCTGGAGCCGCGCGCCCATACCGTCGCCGCCGCCGGGCGCACCGATGCCGGGGTGCATGCCCTGGGCCAGGTCGCCCATTGCGACCTGGCGCGCGACTGGGACCCGTTCCGCCTGTCCGAGGCGCTGAATTACCACCTCAAACCCGATCCGGTCGCGGTCGTGGCCTGTGCGGCCGTGCCCGACGATTGGCACGCGCGGTTTTCGGCCATCGAACGGCGCTACCTGTTCCGGCTGATCACCCGCCGCGCGCCACTGACGCACGAGGCCGGTCTGGCCTGGCGGGTCGGCCACGCGCTGGACGGCGCGGCGATGCAGGCCGGCGCCGATCACCTGCTGGGCCGGCACGATTTCACCACCTTCCGCAGCGCGATCTGCCAGGCCGACAGCCCGGTCAGGACATTGAACGCATTGCGCGTCGAAACCCTGAACCGCCCCGATGGCGGGCAGGAGCACCGGTTCGATGTCCGCGCCCGGTCGTTCCTGCACAACCAGGTGCGCAGCTTCGTCGGCACGCTGGAACGGGTCGGCGCCGGCGCCTGGAGGCCCGATGACGTGGCCGCCGCGCTGGCCGCGCGCGACCGTGCCGCCTGCGGGCCGGTCTGCCCGCCCGGCGGGCTGTACCTGGCGCAGGTCGGCTACCCGGTCGATCCCTTCGCGCCGCCATCGGCAAGCTGACGCCACGAAGCGGTGTTTCGCATTTCACCCCCCGACCAGCTGTGCCACACTGGCCTGGACGCGCTGCTTTTCGACTGCCTTTGGGGGGCTATTCCGACGTGTTCCGCCACTGCCTTCTTGCCGGTGTCCTGGGCCTGTTCGCGGCATCCACCGCCCTGGCGCAGGATGTGCGCGTCACGCTCGATGCGGGCGGAACCGACGACACCCTGACCGATCTGTTGCGGGCCAATTCGCTGACCTACCAGCTGCGCGCCGATGCCGGCGCCGAGGCCCAGGACCTGGTCGCCGCCGCCCGGGCCGATTATCAGCGCATCCTGACCGGGCTCTATGCAAGGGGCTATTACGGCGGCACGATCTCGATCCGGGTCGACGGGCGCGAGGCGGCCACGATCGACCCGCTGGGGTTTCCCGACCGGGTCTCGACGATCGAGATCAGCGTCGCGCCGGGGTCCCGCTTTACCTTCGGCCAGACCGCCATTGCGCCCCTGCCCGAGGGCGCGATCGTGGCCGATGCCTTTGCCCCCGGCCAGCCGGCCCAGGCCGATGTGGTGCGCGCCGCCACCGCCGACGGGGTCGAGGCCTGGCGGGCCGAGGGCCATGCCCTCGCCGCCCCGGCCGGTCAAAGCATCACCGCATTGCACCCCGAAACCCGGCTGGATGTGGCCGTGACGCTCGATCCCGGGCCAAGGTTGCAGTTCGGCCCGAAGATCGTGACCGGCAACGAGTCCGTGCGCACCGAACGGATCCTGGCGATAGCCGGGATCAACAGCGGGCTCTACGACCCGGCGGTGATCGCGCGCGCCGAATCCAACCTGCGCCGCCAGGACATCTTCCAATCGGCCACGATCGTCGAGGGCGATGCCGCGGTGACCGTCGATCAACTCCCGCTCGAGGTGCAGGTGGTCGAACGCCTGCCCCGGCGGCTGGGCTTCGGGGCCGAGTATTCCTCGATCCAGGGGGCGACGCTTTCGGCCTTCTGGATGCACCGCAACCTGCTGGGCGGCGCCGAACGGCTGCGCATCGAGGCCGAGGCCAGCGGCCTGGGCGGTGAAACCGGCGGCGAGGATTTCCGGCTGTCGTTTTCGTTCCTGCGCCCGGCGACCTTCAACCAGGCCAACGACCTCTATGCGGATCTGGTGTTCGAAGACCTGGAAGAACCGGATTACAGCCTGCGCCAGACCACGACCGAAATCGGGATCATCCGCCGGCTGGACGATGATTTCATCGGCGAATTCGGCCTGGGCTACCGGTTCGGCACCGAGACCGACGCGTTGGGGCAACGCGATTTCGCCCTGTTCACCCTGCCGCTGGAAGCCACGCTGGATCGCCGCGACGACCCGTTCGACGCGCGCGCGGGGTTCTATGCCAACCTGGCGATCATGCCCTTTCTGGGGGTCGAGGGCAGCGATGACGGCGTCCGGATCTTCGGCGACGGGCGCATCTATCGCAGCATCGGCGCCGAGCAGGGGCTGACCTTCGCCCTGCGCGGCCAGGTCGGGTCGGTGATCGGGCCCGGGGCGGGTTCGGTTCCGGCGGATTTCCTGTTCTTTTCCGGCGGCGGCGGCACCGTGCGGGGCCAGCCCTACCAGTCGCTGGGCATCGATGCCGGCGGCGGGCTGATCGTGGGCGGCAATTCCTTTCTGGGGGTGCAGGCCGAGGCGCGGTTCGACGTCACCGACCGGATCGGGCTGGTCGGGTTCTATGATGCCGGCCATGTCGGGGCGGCCGAGCTGCCCACGCAGGACGGCGACTGGCATGGCGGTGCGGGCCTTGGCCTGCGCTATGACACCGGGATCGGACCGATCCGGCTGGACCTGGCCACGCCGGCCACCGGCGACGACGCCTGGGAATCGCTGTCGGTCTATATCGGCATCGGGCAGGCGTTCTGATGCGGCGGATCCTGGTTCTGATCCTGGTCCTGCTGCCCCTGGGCGCCCTGGCGCAGGACACCTCCGAAGAGGACCGCGGCTTCATCCAGGGGCTGATCGAGGACGCGCTGTCCGACACCAGCCGCGAGGTCCGGCTGGAAAACTTCCAGGGCGCGCTGTCGTCGCGGGCGACGGTCGACCGGATCGTCGTGACCGATGCCGAGGGGCCCTGGCTGATCCTGACCGACGTCGCCCTGGCCTGGAACCGGTCGCGGCTGTTGTCCGGGGCGATCGACATCGAGGAACTTTCGGCCGCGCGGATCGAAATCACCCGCCAGCCGGTGCGCGAAGCCTCTTTGCCCTCGCCCGAGGCCCAGGGGTTTTCGCTGCCCGACCTGCCCGTCTCGGTCGAGATGCGCGAGATCGAAGCGGGCGAGATCGTGCTGGGCGAATCCATCCTGGGCGAGGCTCTGACCGCGACATTCGCGGGCGACATCACCCTGATCGACCGCGTCGCGACCGCCGATCTGCGGCTGGAGCGCACCGACGGCAAGCTGGGCCGTTTCGTGATCGAGGCCGCCTTTGACGACACGGCACGCGCCCTTGGCATTTTGCTCGAGGCCGAAGAGGGCCCGGCCGGCATCGCCGCGCGCACGCTGGGCCTGCCCGGCCGCCCGGCCCTGCGCCTGTCCGTCGCGGGCGACGCGCCGCTGGACGATTTCACCGCCGATCTGGCGCTGGCCACCGATGGCACCGACCGGCTGACCGGCGCCGTGACCCTGACCGCCGAAGGCGCGCCCGAGGCGCCCGACCGCCGCTTTTCCGCCACGCTGTCGGGCGATATCCGGCCGCTGCTGGAACCCGATTACCGCCGCTTCTTCGGCCCGCGCAGCGCGCTCGACCTGGCCGGCACCGCCCATGCCGATGGCCGGCTGGATCTGTCCGACCTGACCATCGAGGCCGCCGAGATCGCCCTGACCGGATCGCTGTCGCTTGGCCCCGACGCCTGGCCCGAACGCTTCGCGCTGGCCGGCCGGGTCGGGTCCGATACCGGCGATCCGGTGCTCCTGCCCGTTGCGGGCGGGGCGACCTTCGTGCAGTCGATGCTGCTCGATATCGGCTTCGATGCCGCGGCGGGGGACCGTTGGAGCGGCACCTTCCGGCTGAACGACTTCCGCCAGCCGGGCGTGGCGATCCGGGTGCTCGAGATGGACGGCGGCGGCCTGATCCAGGCCGGCGACAGCGCGCCGGTCGGCCGGTTCACCGCCGATCTGCGCTATGGCGCGCGCGGCCTGGCGCTGGAGGATCCGGCCCTGGCCGAGGCGATCGGCACCGGCATCGTCGGTCAGATCGACCTGGCCCGGGTCGCGGGCAATCCCCTGGTGCTGCGCCGGCTGACGATGCGCGGGCCCGGTGTCGAATTCGACGGCAGCGCCTTTCTGCGCGGCCCGGCCGACGGGCTGTGGACCCGGTTCGACCTGACCGCCCGGACCGAGGATTTCGCCCGGTTCTCGGGGTTGGCCGGGCTGGACCTGCAAGGCGCCGGAGAGGTCACCCTGTCGGGCGACGTCACCCCGCTTGAAGGCAGCGCCGAGCTGCGCGTCCGGGCCAGCACCACGGGCCTGGCGATCGGCATCGCCGCGCTCGACGGGTTGCTGGCCGAGGCCGGATCGCTGTCTTTCGACTTGTCACGCGACGACACCGGCAGCCGGCTGCGCGACCTGCGGCTGACCAACGGCGCCATCGCCGCCGAGGGCGATGTCTTCCTCTCCTCGCGCGGGATCGAGGCCAGCCTGGCCGCCGGGTTGACCGATCTGGGCCTGCTGTCCCCGCAATTGTCCGGCCCCGGACGCATCGTCGCCGAGGCGACCCAGGACGACACCGGTGTCGTCGTCTTCGATGCCGGGCTGACCGCGCCGGGGGCCGAGGTGGCGGCCCGGGCGACGGCGACACCGACCGACGAGGCCGCCTTCGTGATCGACGGCACCGCCCGGGCGGCGATCGACGCGCTGGGCCCCTGGTCGGACCTGATCGGACAGGAGCTGACCGGGGCCGCCTCGGGCGAGGCGACCGGGCGTTTCGACACCGCCACGGGGGCCTTCGACGGTGCGGTCGACGCGCGGCTGACGAACCTGTCTCCGGGCATGCCCCAGGTCGCGCGCATCCTGGCCGGCACCGGCCGGGTCGCGCTACAGGCCCGGCGAGAGCCCGGGGGCCGGCTTCGGCTGGAGGGGATCGACGCCGATTTCCCCAACCTGAGCGCCCGCGGAGAGGTCACCTCCGACACCACGACCCGGGCACGGCTGGACCTGCGGCTGGCCGATATCGGGCTGATCGCGCCGGATTTCAGCGGGCCGGTCACGGCCTCGGTCGATGCCGAACAGGATACCGGCGGTTGGCGCCTGGAGGCCAGTGCCCGGGGGCCGGTCGGCACCGCGGCGCAGGCGCGCGGCCGGATCGGCACCGGCGGGCGGCTTGACCTGGCGCTGAGCGGCTCGGCTCCGTTGGCCCTGCTCAACGGCTTCATCGCGCCGCAGCAGCTGTCCGGGCTGGCCCGGTTCGACCTGGCCCTGAACGGGCCGGCGGCGCTGCAATCGCTGTCCGGCACCGTGACGATTTCCGAGGCCCGGCTCAGCGCGCCGCAATTGCGCCAGGCGCTGCAGGACGTCAACGGAACCCTGTCACTGGCCGGCGGACGCGCCACGCTGGCGCTGGCCGGTTCCGGTGCCGATGGCGGCCGGATCGACGTCGCCGGCCCGGTCATCCTGTCGCCGCCCTTCACCGCCGACCTGGCGGTCGGTCTGGCCGGCCTGCCGTTCCGCGACCCAAGCCTGTACGAAACCACGATCGACGGCCAGATCTCCGTCCGCGGCCCGATCGCGACCGGTGCCGCGATCGGCGGCAGGCTGAACCTGGGACCGGTCGAGATGCGGGTGCCCTCGTCGACGATCGGCGCTCTGGGCGATCTGCCGGGCGTGACCCATGTCGCCCCGCCACCGGCCGTGCGGCTGACGCTGGACCGGGCCGGGCTGGATGGCGACGGCGCGCCGGAGGATGCGGGCGGGGGCGGCGCCGGCGCGGCCTGGCCGCTGGATATCACGGTCTCGGCCCCGTCGCGCATCTTCGTGCGTGGTCGTGGCCTCGATGCCGAACTGGGCGGGTCGCTGCAGCTGACCGGCAGCACGGCCCGGATCGTGCCGATCGGCCGGTTCGACCTGATCCGCGGCCGGCTCGACATCCTGGGCCAGCGGTTCGTGCTGAACGAGGGATATGCCCAGCTTCAGGGCGATTTCACGCCGTTCCTGTTCCTGCAGGCCCGGACCGAGGCCGAAAACGGCACCGAGGTCCGGATCATCGTCGAAGGTCGCGTGACCGAACCGGAAATCCGCTTCGAAAGCTCTCCGGAATTGCCCCAGGACGAGGTCCTGTCGCAATTGGTCTTCGGCCGCGACCTGAGCAGCATCAGCCCGTTCCAGGCGGTGCAGCTGGCCTCGGCGATCGGCACCCTGAGCGGGCGCGGCGGCGGCGTGCTGGACGACCTGCGCCGCGGCCTGGACGTGGACGATTTCGATGTCACCAGCGATGATGACGGCACTGTCGCCGTGCGTGCCGGCAAGTATATCAGCGAAAACGTCTATACCGATGTGACGATCGGCGGCGACGGCCGGTCCGAAATCAACCTCAACCTCGATGTCACCAATGATCTGAGCGCGCGCGGCAGCGTCGCCACCGACGGCGAAACCTCGGTCGGGATCTTCTACGAACGCGATTACTGAGGCGCGGCCCGGGGCGGTCAGGCCTGTTGCAGCACCTTCTGCGCCTCGTGATAGGGGCAGGCGACACGGTGTCTGTCCGCGACCACCTCCATCGGCGGAACGGCCCGGGCGCAATCGGGCCGGGCCTTGGGGCAGCGCGTGCGGAACACGCAGCCCGAGGGCGGCGCCAGCGGCGAGGGCAGTTCGCCCTCCATCAGCGGCCGGTCGCGGGCCCGTTCCAGCCGCGGATCGGGGATCGGGACCGAGGCGATCAAGCCTTGCGTATAGGGATGATGCGGCGTGCGGGTGATGGCCTCGGCCGGGCCGACCTCCATCGGGCGGCCCAGATACATCACCACGATCCGGTCGCTGATATGCTTCACCACGCTCAGGTCATGGGCGATGAAGATCATCGACAGGCCGAAATCGCTTTGCAATTCGCGCAGCAGGTTGACCACCTGGGCCTGCACGCTGACATCCAGCGCCGAGACGGGCTCGTCGCAGATCAGCAGTTTCGGCCGCAGGATCAGCGCCCGGGCGATGCCGATCCGCTGGCACTGGCCGCCGGAAAACTCGTGCGGGTAGCGGTTGATCAGGTTCGGCAGCAGCCCGACCCGGTCCATGATCTCGCGGACGCGGGCCTTGACCTCGGCGCGGGGCGTGGCCGGGTCATGGGTGATCAGCGGCTCGGCGATGATATCGCCCACGGTCATCCGCGGGTTCAGCGCGGCCAGCGGATCCTGGAACACCATCTGCACGTTGCGGCGATGGCGGCGGCGGTCCTGCGGCGACATGGCGGCCAGGTCGCTGCCTTCGAAACGGATCTCGCCCGAGGTCACCGGCACGGTGCCGACCACCGCCCGGGCCAGGGTCGACTTGCCCGAGCCGCTTTCGCCGACCAGCCCGAGGATTTCACCCGGGGCGACATCGACCGACAGCCCGCTGACCGCGTGCAGCCGCAGCGACGGGGTCCAGGGCCAGGCCCCGCGCGGGCGGATGTCGAAGATCACCGACAGGTCGCGGATCGACAGGATCGGCTCGGTCATCGGGTGATCTCCTCGGCGGCGACATGGCAGGCGCGGCGGCGATCCGCGGCGAAGGGGACCAGCGGCGGTTTCAGGCCCGGGCATTCGTCGCGCACCCAGTCGCAGCGCGGGCTGAACGGGCAACCGGCCGGCAGGTGGCTCATGTCGGGGGGTTCGCCGGCGATGGTCAGCAGGTCCGCATCGTCCCGGTCCAGCCGCGGCACCGCCTTCAGCAACCCCGACGTATAGGGATGCGACGGGTCGTCGAAGATCGCCTGGGTCGGCCCCTCTTCCATGATCTGGCCGCCATAAAGCACAAGGGTCCGGTCACAGAACCCGGCGACGATGCCCAGGTCATGGGTGATCAGGATCACGGCGGTGCCGAATTCCTCGCGGATATCGGCCAGAAGCTGCATGATCTGGGCCTGCACGGTCACGTCCAGCGCCGTCGTCGGCTCGTCCGCGATCAGCAGCCGCGGCCGGCACAGCAGCGCCATGGCGATCATGATCCGCTGGCGCATCCCGCCCGAGAATTCATGCGGATACATGCCGATCCGGGCCTTGGCGTCGGGAATGCGCACCGCGTCCAGCATCTGCGCCGCCTCGGCCACCGCGTCGCGCTTGGACAGGCCCCGGTGCAGTTGCAGCACCTCGGCCATCTGGTCGGAGACCCGCATGTAGGGGTTGAGCGAGGTCATCGGGTCCTGAAAGATCATCGCGATCTGGTTGGCCCGCACCCTGTTGAGCTGCCGGGGCGACAGGGTCAGCAGGTCGGTTCCGTCGAACAGGGCCTGCCCCGCCGCGCCGCCGTTGCGCGCCAGCAGACCCATGATCGCGAAGGCGGTCTGCGACTTGCCCGAGCCGCTTTCGCCGACGATCGCCAGGGTTTCGTGGGTATCGACGGCAAAGCTCAGCCCGTTGACCGCGTTCACCGGCCCGTCGTTGGTCTGGAAGGTGACCGTAAGGTCCCGCACATCGAGCAATGCCATGGTCTAGCGGTCCTTCGGATCGAGGGCGTCGCGCAACCCGTCGCCGACGAAGAAGAACGCGAACAGGGTGATGACGAAGAAGAACAACGGAAAGAACAGCATCCACAGCGTGCCGTTGTTCATCTGCTCGGCCCCGCCGTTGATCAGAGCGCCCAGAGACGTTGCCGGTTCCTGGATGCCGAGCCCCAGATACGAGATGAAGCTTTCGAAGATGATCATCTGCGGCACCAGCAACGTGGCATAGACGATCACGATCCCGGCCAGGTTGGGCACCACATGGCGCAGGATGATGGTGAAGGACCGCACGCCCGTGGCCACCGCGGCCTCGACGAATTCCTTGTTCTTGATGGTCAGGGTCTGGCCCCGCGCGATCCGTGCCATGTCGAGCCAGGAAATCATCCCGATCCCGATGAACAGCATCAGCATCGAGCGTCCGAAGATCACCAGCATCAGGATCAGCACGAACATGAACGGGATCGACATCAGCACGTCCACGGTGCGCATCATGATGCTGTCCGTGCGCCCGCCGATATAGCCGGCCGTTGCGCCATAGAGCGTGCCGACCACCACCGCCACCAGCGCGCCCACGACCCCGACCAGCAGCGAGATCCGGGTGCCCATCACGGTGCGCGCGAACAGGTCGCGGCCATCGGCATCGACACCGAAATAATGGCCGGAATCGTTGACCAGAACCCCGCCCATGATCCACAGGATCACCCCGGCCACGACCGCGCCGACCGCCAGGGCCGTCCGGAACGGTGCGACCATGCGCGGGGCCGCCTTTGCCAGTTCCAGGCCCCACCAGCGGGCGATCACCACGAAGGCCAGCACCGCCAGCGCGATGGCCGGGGCGTTGATCGACGGCACCCCGCGAAAGGCATTCGCGCCCATCAGGGTGAAATCGATGTGATCGGGTTCGAACCGGGCAAGGGCCTGCCCGAAGCTCGCGAACAGGGCCACCAGCACCAGCACGACCAATCCGGCCACCGCCGCCTTGTTGCGCAGGAACCGGGTCCGCGCATCGGCCCAAAGCGACCGGCCCCTGATCCGGCCCGTCGCCCCCGCCTGTTCGAGCATCCGGGCATCCGCCTGTCTCAAACGCATGGCCGTCCCCCCTAATAGCGGATCTTGGGGTCGATCCAGGCATAGAGGATATCGACCAGCAGGTTGAAGGAAATGGTCAGCGCGCCGACCAGGATGGTGATCCCCATGATCACCGCATAGTCACGGTTGAAGGCGGAATTGACGAAATAGGACCCGATCCCCCCGGTCGAAAAGATCACGTCGACGATCACCGACCCGGTGATCATGCCCACCATGGCCGGCCCCAGATACGAGATCACCGGCAGCAGCGCCGGCTTCATCGCGTGCCGCCAGATCACCCTGGACATCGGCAGCCCCTTGGCCCGGGCGGTGCGGATGAAGTTGGAATTCAGCGTTTCCAGCATCGACGACCGCATGATCCGCGCGATCGACGCCATGTAGGAGGTCGACAGCGCGATCACCGGCATGATCACATGGGTCCATTGCCCGCCGTTCCAGCCGCCGCCCGGCAGCCAGCCCAACATCAGCGTGAACACCAGGATCAGCACCGGCGCCATGACGAAATTCGGCAGGGCTTGCGCGCCGATCGTGACGCCGACGGCCAGGTAGTCGAGCCAGGAATTCTGCCGCAGCGCCGCCGCGGTGCCCAGGCTGACGCCGACGACCACCGCGACCAGCGCCGACCATATCCCGTAGGTCAGCGTCACCGGAAAGCCCTGGGCGATGATGTCGTTGACGCTGCGGTCGCGATACTGGAACGACGGGCCGAAATCGAAATGGATGACCACGCCCCAGACATAATCGACGATCTGGCGCCAATAGGGCTGATCCAGGCCGTAGCGGGCCTCGATATTGGCCAGCACCTGGGCCGGCAGCGGTCTTTCGCTGTCGAAAGGTCCGCCGGGGGCGGCGAACATCACGACAAAGGAAAACACGATCAGGATCAGCAGCGTCGGTATGGCGACGGCGATGCGCCGCGCGACAAAGGACAGCATCGGGGAACCTCCGGGCCGGGGACAGAAACGGAATGCGTCGGCGCGCCCGCCGGATCGGCTCCGGCGGAAGCGCCTGCCTGTTCAGGCCCGGTTATTCACCGGCGCTGATGTAGAGGTCCTTGGAATACCAGTTCTGGAGGAAGTTCTCGGTCGGGAAATTCTCCAGGTCCTCGCTCATCATCCGGACCGAGGCGTAGTGGTAGATCGGGATGATCGCGGCGTTTTCCGACGCGATCTGTTCGACCTGCTGATACAGCGGCATCGGATCCTCGGCGGTCTTGGCTTCGGCCATCAGCGCATCCAGGTCCGCGTTGACGAACTTGCCGTCATTGTAGCCGGAATCGCTCACGAACAGGTCCAGATAGGTGCTGGGTTCGTTGTAATCGGCGCACCAGGCGGCGCGGGCGACCTCGAAATTCTGGTTGCCGCGGGTGTCCAGATAGGTGGACCATTCCTGGTTGGCCAGCGTCGCCTCGACGCCCAGGGTCTGTTTCCACATCTGGCTGATCGCCGTCGCGATGGACCGGTTCGCATCCGAGGTGTTGTAGAGGATCTCGAACGTCAGCGGCTCGCCGCCGATGCCGTAGCCGGCCTCGGTGATCAGTTCCCGGGCGCGTTCGTTGCGCTCGTCCTGGGTCATGTTGGCGATGTCCATCTCGGGCTGTTCCCAGCCCGCCACGGCCCAGTGGGTAAAGGTGTAGGCGGGTTTCTGACCGCCGGCGAGGATGTTGTTCACGATCACGTCGCGATCGACCGCCATGGACAATGCCTGGCGCACCCGCACGTCGTTCAGCGCCTCGGGGCCGCTGTCGGAATGGTTGAACAGGTAGTAGTAGGAACAGGAACTGGGAAAGCTGATCGCCTGGTCGGGATATTCCTGCGACAGGCGCGGAAACTGGCCGGTGGGCACTTCGGTCATGTCGAGCTCGCCGGCGAGGTAGCGGGTCAGGGCGACGTTCTCGTCGTTGATGATCAGCGCGGTCACCTTGTCGATGATCGTGTTGTCGTTGTCCCAATACATCTCGTTGCGTTCCCGCACGAGCCGTTCCTGCGGAACGTAATCGGTCAGCACATAGGCGCCGTTCGACACCATGTTGCCGGGCCGGGTCCAGTCGTCGCCATGCGCCTCGATCGTCGCCTGGTGCAGCGGGAAGGTGGTCGGGAAGGTGGTCATCTGCGGGAAATAGGGCCGCGGCGCGTCGATCGTGACCTCGAGCGTCAGGTCGTCGATGGCGCGCACGCCCAACTGGTCGGGGGCCATTTCGCCCGCGGTGACGGCGCCGGCATTCTCAAGCCCCATCACCTCCAGATACCAGGAATATTCCGACGCCGTGGCCGGATCGGCCGCCCGGCGCCAGGAATAGACGAAATCGCCGGCGGTGACCGGGTCACCATTCGACCATTTCGCGTTGTCGCGCAGGGTGAAGGTATAGGTCAGCCCGTCGTCCGAGACCTCCCAGCTGGTCGCCACACCCGGGATCGGCTCACCGGCGGCGTCCTCGTTCAGCAGGCCTTCGAACAGGTCGCGGCCCACCTCGGAACCGGACACGTCCTGGATCAGGCTGGGGTCGATCGAGGGAAAATCATCGAGCACGCGATAGGTGAATTCCTGGACCTCGGCCAGCGGCTCGCCGGTTTCGGGATGGGTCATCTGGGCCCAGGCGGTGCCGCCGAGGCCGACAAGTGCCGCGGCCGTCGAGGCCAGCAGGGTCCGTCGCAGGATGTTCATGAAATACTCCCTTCTGAAGGCCTGTTTCCCGGGGCGTCGCCCGGCACAGGACGTTTCGATTCAGTGACATGCGCTGGGCATGAATGGTCCGAGTGTTCAGAGAGTCGTTACAAAAGGCAAGGGGGTCGCGGCGTCATGCCCCGGCCCGCGGGGTCACCCGCGCGCATGTGCCGGGTTTCGCGCCGCTTCGGCCAGCGCCCGGGACAGCACCGCCCGATCCCCGACATGATTGGCCAGCAGCAGGATCAGCCTGGCGCTGAAGGCGCGGATCGCGGCGTCATCGCCCTGGGCCTCGAAGCTCCGGATCAGTTCCGCATAGAAGCCGTCGGGATCGGGCAGGTTCGGATCGGTGATCAGGTCGGCCATGGCCTCACTCTTTCGCACAGGCCCGCCGCAAGGCGGCGCGGAGGGCGGTTTCGTCATATTGCGCCCAGCGGGCCACGACATGCTGATCGGGGCGAATCAGATAGACCGCGCCCGGCGCCGCGCCCAGATAGCGCGCAGCCAGGGCACCGCTGGGATCCTGGGCCGCCGAGACCGCCAGGCGCCGCGCCGTGACGCCGTCTTGGGTCATCGTCTCGGGGGCCTCGGCATCGATCGCCAGGATCACGAAGTCACCGCCCAGCCGGGGCAGCAGGAACCCGTCGCCCAGCGGCGCATCCGGGCAGGGGCTGCCCGGGCGGGTCCGGTCCGGGCCGCCCAGCCCGTCCACCCCGGTCAACGACAGCCCGTCGTAGCTGCAGGGCACCGACAGCCGCCCGGAATTGACCAGCGGCCGGGCAAAGGCATGCCGTTCGGCCAGGTCCAGCACCGCATTGCGGAAGACATGGCTGATCGGTGTCTTGGGGGTGATGAAATCGGTCGCCCGGGTGGAATGGAGGATGTTTTCGTCCGCACCATGGGCGCGTTCCTCGTGATAGCTGTCCAGCAGCGCCTCGGGCGCCCGGCCGCGGATCACCATACCCAGTTTCCAGCCCAGGTTGTCGACATCCTGGAGGCCCGAATTGGCGCCACGCGCGCCGAAGGGGCTGACCTGGTGCGCCGCATCGCCGGCGAACAGGACCCGGCCATGGCGGAACCGTTCCATGCGCCGGCACTGGAAGGTATAGATCGAGGACCAGACGATGTCGTAGCCGACCCCGTCGCCCAGCATCGCATCCAGCCGGCGGCGGATATTGTCCTCTTTCAGTTCCTCGGCGCGGTCGACATCCCAGCCGATCTGGAAATCGACCCGCCAGATATCGTCGGGCTGGCGGTGCAGCAGGGTCGAGGCGCCGGATTTGAACCAGGGTTCGAACCAGAACCAGCGTTCGGTCGGGAAATCGGCTTTCATCCGGATATCGGCGATCAGGAAACTGTCCTTGAACACCTCGCCGACAAAGCCCAGCCCCAGCATGCCGCGCAGCGGGCTGGAGGCGCCGTCGCAGCCGATCAGCCAGTCGGCGGCGATCCGGTAGGGCCCCTCGGGCGTGGTGATGTCGAGCAGGACATGATCGTCGCGCGGTGCCACCGCGTCGACCCGGTTGCGGCCGCGCAGCGCGATCGGCGCGCCCTCGGCCTGGGCTTGCCGGACCCGGTCGATCAGGAATTTCTCGAACCAGGGCTGCTGCAGGTTGATGAAGGCCGGAAAGCGGTGGCCATCCTCGGGCAGAAGGTTGAATTCGAAGACCTTCCGGTCGTCATGAAACACCTTGCCCAGGGTCCAGGCGATGCCCTTGTCCAGCATCGGGCCGGCCGCGCCGTAGCGATCGCAGATTTCAAGCGTGCGTTTCGAAAAACAGATCGCCCGCGACCCCTGGCCGATCCCCTCGTGATCGTCCAGCACCACGACCGGGATGCCCTGCAGGCCCAGGTCCAGCGCCAGCGCCACGCCGACCGGCCCGCCGCCCATGATCACCACCGGATGCCGCACCGGGTCGGTCGCGTCCTGATCGGCCGAGCGTGCGTAGGGATACAGCCGAAAGGCCAGCGAATAGCGGTCCTGGATCATCCTCGCCCCCTGCCCTGCCCTTGCCTAGCCCTGCAGCTCCGCCCACATCGCCTTGTCGCGCGCGGCGGTCCAGATGCGGGGCGTGTCGATGCCGCGGGCCTCGTCAAAGGCGCGGGCGACGTTGAAGGGCAGGCAATGTTCATAGATCGCGTAATCGCCGAACTTGGGGTCGCATTCGGCGCGCACCGCGTCCCAGGCCTGTTTCAGGCTGCCGCCACGGGCCACGACCCGGGCCACCGGCCGGTAGGTCGAGCGGACGAAATCGGCGGTGCTGGCGATGGCCTTGTCGACCATGTCCGGCCCGACCAGCGCATCGCCGCGGCCCGGCGCGATGGCCCGCGGCTCGAACCGGGCGATATTGCCCAGCGTGTCGACCCAATCGCCGAAATGCCCGTCGCCGCAATAGCAGGCCGAGTGGTATTCGACGATGTCACCGGTGAACATGACCTCTTCATCGGGCACCCAGACCACCGCATCCCCCGCCGTATGGGCCCGGCCCAGATGCATGATGTCGACCCGGCGATTGCCCAGATAAACGGTCATGCCGTCGGAAAAGGTCGTTGTCGGCCATGTCAGACCGGGGATTTCCTCGTGCCCCTGAAAAAGGCGCGGAAAGCGGTCGAATTCGCTGTCCCAATCCTCCTGCCCGCGCTCGGCCACCATGGCGCGGGCGGTGTCGGACATGATGATCTCGCGTGCGCCATAGGCGCTGGCGCCCAGCACCCGCACCGCGTGGTAATGGGTCAACACCAGGTGCGAAATCGGCTTGTCGGTGACCCCGCGGATACACTCGATCACCTTGCGGGCCAGCCGCGGGGTGGCCTGCGCCTCGACCACCATGACGCTGTCATCGCCGATGATGACACCGGTATTGGGGTCGCCCTGCGCGGTGAAGGCATAGAGCCCCTCGCCCACCCGGGTGAAACTGATCTGCTTTTCGTCCATGTCGCCGGCAGAGGCGAAGGCCTTGGTCATGCTGTCTCCAATCGTTGCGAGATGCGGCCGAACAGGTCACGGCCATCCTCATCTTCCATCCAGATCTCGACCCGGTCGCCGGGCTGCAGGAACGGCGTCACCGCCGCGCCGGTGGCGATGGTTTCGACCATGCGCTGTTCGGCGATGCAGGCATAGCCCGCGCCGCCATCCGCAATCGTTCGCCCCGGCCCGCCATCGCGCTTGTTCGACACGGTGCCCGAACCGATGATCGTGCCGGCGGCCAGGTCGCGGGTCTTTGCCGCATGGGCGATCAGCGTCGGGAAGTCGAAGGTCATGTCGACCCCCGATTGCAGCCGGCCGAAAGGCGCGCCGTTCAGATCGACGCACATGGTCGCGTGCAGCCGGCCGCCATCCCAGCCCGGGCAATCGTCGACCGACCGGGCAAAGGGCGCAAAGGCGCAGGCCGGTTTCGACTGCACGAAACCAAAGCCCTTGGCCAATTCATCGGGGATCAGGTTGCGCAGCGACCAGTCGTTGCAGACCATGATCCAGCGGATCGCCGCGCGCGCCGCGTCGACCGAAGCGCCCTGGTCGACCCGGCCGATCACCACCGCCACCTCGGCCTCGAAATCCACGCCCCAGGCCGGATCGTGATGCACCGGATCGGTCGGCGCCAGGAACGCATCGGACCCGCCCTGATACATCAGCGGATCGGTCCGGAAACGCTCCGGCATCTCGGCCCCGCGGGCGCGGCGCACCAGTTCGACATGGTTCACATAGGCCGAAGCATCCAGGAACTGGTAGGCGCGCGGCAGGGGCGACGCGATGCGGTGCCGGTCCAGCGCTTCGGGCGCGCCTTCGGGTTCGGCCGGGCCAAGGTCCATCATCTGCTGAAAGCTGGACCGCTTCATCCGGGTCGTGGTCGCGAAATCGGGCGCCACGATCCGCAATTGCCCGTCCGGCCCGTCCCTGTAGCTGCAAAGGATCACTTGCGCCCCGGCGTGCCGTCGAATTTCTTTTCGAGGCTTTCCCAGCAATCGATGTAGTCGTCCTGCAGCGGCGCCTCTTTCGCGGCGAAGGCCGTCAGGTGCTGCGGAAACCGGGTCTCGAACATGAAGGACATGGTGTTGTCCAGCTTCTCGGGGCGCAGGTCGGCATTCGAGGCGCCTTCGAAGGCCTGGCGATCCGGCCCGTGCGGGATCATCATGTTGTGAAGCGACATGCCCCCGGGGACAAAGCCCTGGGGCTTGGCGTCATATTGGCCATAGATGTTGCCCATCAGCTCGGACATGATGTTCTTGTGATACCAGGGCGGGCGGAAGGTGTCCTCGGCCACCAGCCAGCGTTCGCGGAACAGCACGAAGTCGATATTGGCCGTCCCGGGCACGCCCGAGGGCGCGGTCAGCACGGTGAAGATCGACGGGTCGGGATGGTCGAACAGGATCGCGCCGACCGGGCAATAGGTCGTCAGGTCATATTTGTAGGGCGCGTAATTGCCGTGCCAGGCGACCACGTCCAGCGGGCTTTGCCCGATCCGCGTCTCGTGGAACTGGCCGCACCATTTGACGGTCAGGGTCGAGGGCACTTCGCGATCCTCGAAGGCCGCGACGGGGGCCTTGAAATCGCGCGGATTGGCCATGCAATTGGCGCCGATCGGCCCGCGGCCCGGCAGCTCGAACTTCTGGCCGTAATTCTCGCAGACAAAGCCGCGGGCCGGCCCCTCCAGCAGCTCGACCCGGTAGACCAGGCCGCGCGGCAGGATGGCGATTTCCTGCGGCGCGATGTCGATGATCCCCAGCTCGGTGCAGAACCGCAGCCGGCCGTCTTGCGGGACCACCAGCAATTCGCTGTCGGCGGAATAGAAATAGGCGTCCCGCATGCTGTCGGTCACCAGGTAGACATGCGCGGCCATGCCGACCTGGGTGTTGACGTCGCCCGCCGTGGTCATGGTGCGCATGCCGGTCAGCCAGGTCAGGCCTTCCTGCACCGGCACCGGATCCCAGCGATACTGGCCCAGGCTGGTCACGTCCGGATCCACGTTCGGCGCCGATTTCCAATAGGGCAGGTCGATCCGGGCATAGCGCGCGGAATGCTTGACGCTGGGCCGGATCCGGTAGCTCCAGGTGCGTTCGGGCGGGTTGGCGGTGAAGGCGGTGCCCGACAGCTGTTCGCCATACAGGCCATAGGCGCATTTCTGGGGCGAGTTCATGCCCTGGGGCAACGCACCCGGCAGCGCCTCGGTTTCGAAATCGTTGGCCCAGCCGGGCATGTAGCCCGCGTGCAGGCCCGTGGTCCCGGCGGCCCGGGTCATGCCCTGCGGAAGCGCGTGACGCGTCATGGCGGTGCTCCTGCCCTGTTGCGAAAGGCCGGGATTCGATGGATCCGACCCTGGCGCGGATTATTCGTTGCATTTGCAACGATGTCAAGCATAGCATTGCCCCGACCCGACCCCGCAGCCCGGCAAAAGGCCCTCCGATGACCCCCCCCGCCTCCAGCTTCGACCTTGCGACATTCCTGCCCTACCGGATGACCGTGGCCGCCGAACGGCTCAGCACCGGGCTGGCGCGGCGTTATCGCGACGATTACGGGATCACGATCGCGGAATGGCGTGTGCTGGTGCATGTCGCCGATGCCGGCTCGGTGTCGATCCGCGAGATCCACCGCCGCGTCCACCTGGAAAAATCCAAGGCCAGCCGGGCCGCCGCGCGGCTGCAGGCGGCGGGCTATCTGTCGAAACAGGTCAATGGCGACGACCGCCGGCTGATCGCGCTGACCCTGACGCCGGCGGGCGCGGCGCTGATGCAGGACCTGTTGCGGATCGCGCTGGATTACCAGCACCGGCTGGATGCGCTGCTCGCCCCCCATGCGGCCGCGCTCGACGCGGCGCTGGATGCTATCCTGACGGACGCACCCTAGGGCCCCGTCGCCGGCCCGGCGGCGGCGGTCAGGGCGCGGATCGTGTCGATCTCGGCCGGGTCATGGGGGCGCCCGTCGGGGTCCAGAAGATCGTGGAACCAGACCGATCGGTCGGCCCTGCCGCCATGGGCGCGCACCAGGTCCTCGGGCCAGGGCAGATGGGTCTGGCTGCGGCCGCGGACGAACCCCCACTGGAAACAGCCGACCTTGCGGTCATGAAACAGCGGCAACTGGTCGGCGATCCGGCTGTCGACCGCCCGCGCCATCCATTCGGTGCACAGGATCGGCCGATCCAGCCGGGCAAGGTGGTCGATGAACCGCGCCACATGGGCGGCGTCCCAATAGGCGTGAAAGGTGACGATATCGGACAGGCCCAGCGCCGTCCGGTCGATCTCGGTCCGGTAAGGCTCGGCGGGTTCGCCCGGCAGCGGCGTGGTCCAGGCCCCGACGCTGAGCGGCTGCTCCGGCGCCACGGCCCGCGCCCAGCCAAAGCTGTCGCGCATCAGGTCCAGGGCGTGGTCCTCCAGCGGGCCCGGATAGCGGGCACAGCCGTCGGCACGAAACACCATCCGGTTGCCGGGTTCGTTGTAAAGGTCCCAGAACAGGACCCTGTCATCGCGGCGAAAGGCGCCGATCACGTCGCGCAGGTAACCCGCCAGCCCGGCGCGCCTTGACGGGTCGATCACCACGTCGCGGCCGGGGCTGGCCACGGCCCGGCTGTTGTGGACGCCCGGCACCGGGTCGGGCTGCGGGCCATAGCGCGGCTCTTGCCCGCCAAAGCCGCAATCGTCGAACAGGCAGGGCACGGTGCGGATGCCGGACCGGGCGGCGATGTCCATCAGCGTGTCGAGCCGTGCCAGCAGACCGTCGCGGTCATGCTCCCAGACCAGGCTGTGCAGGTTGACCCGGATCGCATTCAATCCGATCCGCCCGGCCCAGCCCAGTTCGCGCGCGATCGTGTCGGCATCGAAACTGTCGGCCTGCCACATCTCGAGGAAATTCACCGCGCTCGAGGGCAGGTAGTTGCAGCCGCAGATCCAGGGCTGCGCGGCCCACCAGGCCCGGGCGTCGGAAGCGGTCCAGCGATCCATCTGGGGTCTCGTTCGTTCCGGAGGTCTTGGAAAATGCCCGGCCGGACCGGCCGGCCGGGCAGCGGAGGAACCTAGCGGTCCAGCAGGTCCTGGACCTCGAGCTCGGCATCGGCCAGCGCGTCGCCCACCGGTTTGCCGGTCAGCCAGACCGCCTGCAATTCGCGGTTCAGGACATCCTGGATCGCGCCGTAGCGGGCGCTGGGCGGGGTGTCGCGGGCGATACCGGCGGTGCCGGCATATTCGTCGCGATGCGGCAGGTCGGCATAGGCGTCGCTTTCCAGAACCGAATTGCGCACCGCCATGTGACCGGTGCGGGCCCAGTCGATGTTGTGGTCGTTGATGAAGGCCAGAACCTGCATCGCCGCCGCGCGCTGTTCCCCCGCAAGCGAGGCCGGGATCGCCCACATGTGGCTGTCGGCCCAGGTCGCGCCGGTGCCGAACAGGGTCGGGAAATCGGCGGCGTAGTAGCTCGACAGCGGCACATCCGGGTCGGCGGCCTGGGCGTCGTAGAAATCCACCACCCAGGTGCCATTGACCAGGATCCCCGCCTCGCCGTTCAGAAAGGCCTGCTGGCTGTCGGCATAGTTCAGCTGCGGATCGGCCAGCCCGGCATCGAACAACTGGGTGATCGCGGTCACCGCATTGGCGGCGGCCTCGGTGTCGATGGTCGCCGTGCCGTCCTCGGTAAAGATGTTGGCGTCCTGCTGCCACATCAGCGCCAGCACCAGCCGCACCCCGATCGGAAACTGCGCGAAATCGGCGGCCAGGTAATCCTGGCCCGTGGCGTCCTTGAACTGCTGCGCCTGGGCCAGCAGTTCCTCGGGCGAGGTCGGCAGGATCGGCTTGCCGTCCTCGACCAGCCCGGCCTCGGCCATCAGATCCATGTTGACGTGCCAGAGATTGGCGTGGAAATCCATCGGCACCCCATAGATGCCGCCCTCGTGGCTGACGGCCTCCAAGGCGGCCGGGGCCCAGTCGGACGGGTCGATCCCGGCCGCCTCCAGATCGCCCGAAAGCTCGGCAATGGCGCCGAGCCCGGCGAATTCCGGCACCCGGTGGCGGTGCATCACATGGATATCGGGCGGGGTGCCGCCGGCATAGGCGGCCTTGATCTGGTCGTAGTAATTGCCCCAGTCGGTCGGCAGGGTGTTGATGGTGATCCCGTCCAGCTCCGCATCGGCGGCATTGATGATCGACTGGATGATGCAGGCTTCGCCGACGCTGGTGGTGGTGTCGGTCCCGGCCTCTTCGCAGGCGCCGAAAAAGCGGCCCAGCGTGACCTCCTGGGCCGTTGCCCCGGTGGCGATCGTCGCGGCCGCGGCCGCAGTCAGTAGCACATGTTTCATGGTGTCCTCCCTGTGATGTGCGTTCAACCCTTGGACCCGCCGGCGGTCATGGCCTGCACCACGTAGCGCTGGAAGATCAGGAACAGGATCACGACCGGAAGCGAGGCGATGACCCCCGAGGCCATGACCCGGCCCAGCCCTTCCGATTGCGCGAAATTCGATTGGATCGACGCCAGCCCCAGCGTGATCGTGAAGAATTCCCGCTTCTGGGCGCTGACCAGAGGCCAGAGATAGTCGTTCCAGGCATAAAGGAATGTCAGGATCGCCAGCGTCATCATCGCCGGCCGCGCCAGCGGCAGCATGATGTACCAGAAGATCCGCAGCCAGCCGACCCCGTCCAGCCGCGCGGCTTCCTCGATGTCCTTCGGGATGCCCCTGAAGAACTGCATCATCAGGAAGACGCCGATCGGCACCGCCATGCGCGGCAGGATCAGCGCGTGATAGCTGTTGTGCCAGCCGAAATCGGCGAACATCGTGTAAAGCGGGATGAACACCGCCTGTTCGGGCACCATCAACCCGATCAGGCACAGCGCTGTCACGCTCCGTTTGAACGGAAAATCCAGCCGCGCCAGCGCGTAGCCCGCCGTGGTCGACACCGCCAGCACGCCCAGCGTCATGCCCAGCGACACGATCACCGAATTCAGGAACCACCACGGCGTCTGCCCGAAACGGAACAGGGCGGCGTAATTGTCCAGGGTGAAGGGCAGCGGCACCAGGCCGAAGGCGGTGCTGGACGTGGTGCGGGCCAGGACCTCGTTCGGCTGGAACGACAGCGACACCATCCACAGCGTCGGCACCAGCCAGACAAAGGCCGGGATCGCCAGCAGGATGATCAGCCAATGGCTTGTCCGGCTCATGACGCGTCCTCCCGGCCCAGCACGAACTGGATCACCGAAAAGGCGCCCATGATGACGAACAGGAACACCGCCATGGCGCTGGCCCGGCCCAGTTCGCTGTCGCGGAACCCGGTCTGGTAGATATAGCGCACCAGAACCTGGGTGGTGTCGTTCGGCCCGCCCTGCGTCATCAGGTGCGACTGGCCGAAGACCTGGAAATGCAGGATGATCTGCAGCACCACGACCAGGGTGATCGTGCGTTTCAGGTTCGGCAGGGTGACGAACCGGAACGCCCGCACCCCGCGGGCATTGTCCAGCGCCGCGGCTTCGTAGATGTCGCGGCTGATATCCTGGAGCCCGGCCAGGAACAGGATCATCGCGATCCCCAGCGACCACCAGATCGTCGCGATCACGATCGCCGCCATGGCGAATTGTTCATTGGTCAGCCAGGTGATCGGGCTGGCGCCCAGAACCTCGGTGACATTGGCGATCAGCCCCTGGCGGGGCGAGAACATGATCTGCCAGATCAGCGTGACCACCGTGACCGACAGGACCTGGGACAGAAAGAACAGCGTCCGCAACAGGCCCATGGCCCGGCTTTCGCGGTTCAGCGCCGCGGCCAGGACCAGCGCGGAAAGGGTGACGCCGGGCACGGTCCAGGCGACGAACCGGATCGTGTTGCCGACCGTCGGCCAGAAGCGGCGGTCGTACCAGCGCCCGCCCTCGCCCGGATGGAACCCGGGCAGCACGATCAGCAGGACCGAAGCGATGCCCAGCGCCAGTGTCGTGCCCTTGCCCAGCCGCCGGCGCGCCACCGCCGCCCAGGCCAGACCCAGCAGCCCCAGGCCCTGCCAGAACGGCGCGGCCAGCCCCCAGACGATCCCGCGCCCCCACATCACCCGTTCGTAATTGCGCAGGCCGACAAAGTCCTTGGCGTCGGGGTTGAACGCCACCGCCAGCAGGTTCCAGTCATGCAGGCTGATCCAGATCCCGCGAAAGAACGGATAGACCAGAAAGGCGCCATAGGTCAGCAGGAACGGCGCCAGCAGCACCAGCGCCGCTTGCCGCTGACTCAATGTCCTGCCGCGTGTCGCACGCATCGTCTCCTCCCGATCCGGATGCGAATCCTCTTGTGCTAAAAATATTAGCAATATTTATTAGCACTCCGCAATCCCCGATGAAGGACCCCTCCCGACCGATGACCGACCCCGACACCGACCCCGACACCGACCCCGGCAAGGACCCGCCCCGCAGCCGCGTGACGATGAAGGACGTGGCGGTGAAGGCCGGCGTGTCGCAATCGACCGTGTCCTTCGTGCTGAACGGGCTGGAGGACATGCGCATCAGCCCCGGCACCCGCAAACGGGTGATGGCCGCGGCGGAGACCCTGGGCTACCGGCCGCGCGGTGCCGGGCGGCCGCCGAAACCGGTCGGCCAGGGCGTGATCGGGATGATGTTCGACGAAATCGCCACCAGCGCCTTCGCCGCCATCTCGATCGAGGGGGCGCAGGAAGAGGCCTGGAAACACAACATCGTGCTGGAGGTCGTGATGACCGGCGGCGACCGGGATTACGAGGCCGCGATCCTGCGCAAATGGGCCGGCGACAATGCGATCGGCGTGATCTACGGGTCGATCCTGACCCATGCGGTCACCCCGCCCGAAGGTCTGGCCCAGCACCGCGCCGCGCTGCTGAACTGCTACGACCCCGAGGGGCGCTATGCCTCGGTGGTGCCGGCCGAACGCCGCGGCGGCGAGGTTGCGACCGCGGCGCTGATCGCGGCCGGGCACCGCCGCATCGCCTTCATTTCCGGAGAGCCCTGGATGGAGGCGTCGGATCAGCGGATGGAAGGCTACGAGCGCGCCCTGCGCGCGGCGCGGATCCCGGTCGACCCCTCGCTGATCGTCGAGGGCAATTTCCTGCCCTCGGGCGGCCGGCTGGCGACGCTGCAGCTGATGGAACAGGACCCGCGCCCCGACGCGATCTTCTGCGCCAACGACCTGACCGCGGTCGGCTGTTACGAGGCGCTCAAGGAACTGGGCGAACGGCCCGGCGAAACGATTGCGGTGATGGGCTATGACGACCAGGAAATCGCCCAGCACCTGTCGCCGCCCCTGTCGACCGTGCTGCTGCCGCATCGCGAAATGGGCCAATGGTGCGTCGAGGCGGTGATGCGGGCCGCTGGCGACCGACCCCAGGACCGCATCGCCTGCCCCCTGGTCCTGCGCGGCTCGCACGGGGGCTGAGACGGCCGTGACCAAGGCCCTCCCGGGCCGACCCGGGCGCAGATCGCGGCCGATCCCCGGGGACGAGGCCCGGATCACTCAGGCCGGATCACCCGGGCCTGAACATTTGCACATTGCAATCGACAAAAGTTTCCGCAATGCTCGGGCCGTTCACCGCATCACGAGGCCGCCATGCCCAAGGAACTTGTCGTCGATCCCGCATCGTCCCGCACGCCCGGCCATCTGAGCCAGGCGACGATCCCGGTGCATGCCTATGCGACGCCGATCGCCGATGAAATCGCCCGCCGCGGCGCCCCGGCCCTGATCGAGGCGCTGCGCCACATGCTGCTGATCCGCGAATTCGAAGGGATGCTGGCGGCGATGAAGGCACAGGGCGCCTATCGTGGCATCGCCTATACCTACAAGGGCCCCGCGCATCTTTCGATCGGCCAGGAGGCGGCGGCGGTCGGCTCGGCCCTGGCGCTGGACACCGGCGACCACATCTTCGGTTCGCATCGCAGCCATGGCGAATTCCTGGCCAAGGGCCTGGCCGCCGTGGCGCGCCTGCCGCAGGCCGACCTTGACCGGATCCTGGCCACCCATGACGAGGGCCGGCTGCGCGATACCGTCGCCCGGGCCCTGGGGCGCGACGGCCGGGCGCTGGCCGAGGATGTCCTGCTGTTCGGCTTTCTTGCCGAAATCTTCATGAAGGCGAACGGGTTCAACGGCGGCATGGGCGGCTCGATGCATGCCTTCTTTCCGCCCTTCGGCTGCTATCCGAACAACGCCATCGTCGGCGCCTCGGCCGGGATCGCGGCGGGCGCGGCGCTGCGGCGGCGGCTGGCCGGCGATGGCGGCATCACGGTGGCCCATGCCGGCGATGGCGCCACCGGCTGTGGCCCGGTCTGGGAGGCGATGAATTTCGCCGCCATGGGCCAATATGGCCGGCTCTGGCAGGATGGCGGCGGCACGGGGCTTCCGGTGCTGTTCTTCTTCACCAACAATTTCTACGCCATGGGCGGCCAGACCGCCGGCGAAACCATGGGCTGGGACCGGCTGTCGCGCATCGGCGCCGGCCTGTCGCCCACCGCGCTGCATGCCGAAACCGTCGACGGCACCAACCCGCTGGCGGTGGCCGACGCGGTCGCCCGCAAGCGCGCGCTGCTGCTGAACGGCGACGGCCCCGCCCTGCTGGACGTGGAATGCTACCGGCTGTGCGGCCATTCGACGACCGACGCCAATGCCTACCGGACCCGGGACGAGATCAAGCTCTGGGAGGAACTCGACCCGATCCGCCAATTCGCGACCACGCTGGAAATCGCCGGCGTGCTGACCGAGGCCGAGGCGGTCGCGATGCGCGAAGAGGTGGCCGACCGGATCGAGGCGATCACCCGTGCGGTCACCGACCCGGCGCTGGCCCCGCCGGTCGACGTGGCGGCGGAGCCGACCCGGATCGGGCGGCTGATGTTCTCGCACCGCGCAATCGATCTGCCTGCCGAACCCGCGCCGGATGTCGGCGACCCCACCGGCTCGGCCGCGCTGCGCGGGATCGCCCGCAAGGCCCGCCATGGCCTGGCCGGGGACGGCACCGAACTGGCCCCGCTGCGTGCCATCACCCTGCGCGACGCCCTGGGCGAGGCGATCCTGCACCACATGATCCACGACGACCGGCTGGTCGCCTGGGGCGAGGAATGCCGCGAATGGGGCGGTGCCTTCGGGGTCTATCGCGGCTTTGCCGATATCCTGCCGCATCACCGGCTGTTCAATTCGCCGATCTCCGAGGCCGCGATCGTCGCCGCCGCCGTCGGCCATGCGATGGAGGGCGGACGCAGCCTGGTCGAACTGATGTATGCCGATTTCATCGGCCGCGCCGGGGACGAGATCTTCAACCAGATGGCCAAGTGGCAGGCGATGTCCGCGGGCGCGCTGTCGCTTCCGGTGGTCCTGCGCGCGTCGGTCGGATCGAAATACGGCGCCCAGCATTCGCAGGACTGGACCGGGCTGATCACCCATATCCCGGGGCTCAAGGTCGTCTATCCGGCGACGCCATATGACGCCAAGGGGCTGATGGCCGCGGCGCTGGCCTCCCAGGATCCGGTCGTGGTCTTCGAAAGCCAACGGCTGTATGACAAGGTCGAAACGATGGCCCCCGATGGCGTGCCGGCCGGGTATTACCGCCTGCCCTTCGGCGTGCCGGACATCAAGCGGGCCGGGCGCGATCTGACGATCCTGACCATCGGCCCCGCGCTCTATCCCGCGCTGGCGGCGGCCCGGGACCTGGCGGCGGCGGGGATCGAGGCCGAGGTGATCGACGCCCGCAGCCTCGTGCCCTTCGACTACCGACCGGTGCTGGACAGCGTCGCGCGCACCGGGCGGTTCCTGGCCGTGACCGAGGCCTCCGAACGGGGCAGTTTCGCCCAGACCATCGCCGCGACGATCGCCCGCCACGGCTTTGCCAGCCTGACCGCGCCGCCGCGGGTGATCGGCGCCCCCAACTGGATCGTGCCGGGGGCGGACATGGAAGCGACCTATTTCCCGCAGCCCGATGATATCGTCGATGCGGTGATGGCCGATTTCTTTCCCGACCGCCCCGCAAATCGCCGCGGCCTGCGCGATTGGGACGACATCGCCCTGGCCCGCACCGGATTGTGAAGGAGACCGCCATGACCCCGCTTCCCGTCCCCCAGCTCGGCAACGAGATCACCGAGGCCGAGATCACCGAATGGCACAAGGCCGACGGCGCGACCGTCGAAGAAGGCGAGCCGATCGTCACGATCACCACGACGAAGATGGCGATCGAACTGGAGGCGCCCGCCGCCGGCACCTTGCAGATCCGCGTCGAGGAAGGCGAGATCGCCGAAGTCGGAACGGTTCTGGCCGAGATCGCATGAGTGTCTCGCCCGCCGTCCTGCATCGGTTGGGCGGTGACGGGCCGCCGGTGCTGTTGGTCCACGGCTTCGGCGCCGACCGTTTCGGCTGGGGGGCGAATGTTCAGGCGCTGGTCGGCACGCACACGATCTGGGGTGTCGACCTGCCGGGCCATGGCGGCGCCGGCAACGATGTCGGCGACGGCAGCCCCGCAAGCCTGGCGCGGGGCCTGGCCGGGGCCATCGCCGATCTGCCACGCCCGCTGCCCGTCCTGGCCCATTCGCTGGGCGCGGCGGTGGTCCTGAACCATGCGCGCACCGACCCGGGCGCCTTCGACCGCATGATCCTGCTGGCCCCCGCCGGGATCGGCGGGCCGATCGACGCCGATTTCCTGGCACGATTCCCGACGCTGACGACGCAGGACCAGGCCGAGGCCCTGCTTGGGCGGCTGGTCGAGCGGTCGCACTTCGTCCCCCCGATGGCAAGCCATGTGCTGGCCGGCCTGGCCGATCCGGACCGGCGCGCCGCCCTGGCGGTCATCGCCGCGGCACTGCCCGATTGCGCCCCGGCCCCGGTGCCGGATTGCGATCCGACGGTGATCTGGGGCGGGCAGGATCGCATCCTTCCGCCGCCCGGGGACACCGTGCTTGGCGTCGCGCCCGAGATCATCCCGGGCGCGGGGCACCTGGTTCAGGTCGAGGCGGCGGCGGCGGTCAACCGGCGCCTGTCCGCCCTGCTGGCCTGACGCTCAGGCCAGCAGGGCGCGCGCCGCGGCTTCGTCGGTCACCAGCGTCGTGCACCCGATCCGCGCGATCGTCGCCCGGATCGCTGCCGCCCGGTGCCGCCCGCCCGAGGCAAGCACCACCTGCGCCGCCCCGGCCACCACCTCCAGCCCGACCGACATGACCCGGCCCTGGACCGGATGATCCACGCTGCGGCCCTCGGCATCCAGGAAATGGCACATCGTGTCGCAGACCGCACCGGCATCGACCAGGCCCTGATGGTCCGACGCCGCCAGGAACCCCTGGCTGAGCGAGGTGCCCGCCTGGCCGATATCGCCGCAGCTGACCACGGCGATATCCATGCCGCGCGCCACATCCGTCACCCGGGACAGGCCGCAATCCTCCAACAGGCGCCGCTTGGTCTCGGGGCTGTCGACGATCAGCGGGGCCGGGAACAACAGGCAGTCTCCGCCCAGCGCCCCGGCCAGCCGCCAGGCGAAATCGATCGGGTTCAGCCCCTTGGGTTCGACCACCCCGCCCAACAGCGACACGACGCGCACCCCCTCCAGCCGTGGCGGCCGGAACGCCATCAGCGCGGCATCCAGGGTGCGGCCCCAGCCGACCCCCACGGTCATGCCGCTGCCGATCCGGTCGGACAGGAACCGTCCCAGGGCGGCGCCGACGTCGCGGGCGGTTTCCTCGGGCGTGCCCTCGCCCGGCACGATGATCGCGCGGTCCAGCCCGAAGCGGTCTTCCAGCGCCGAGGCCAGGTCGGTCAGGTCGCCCGGCGGCATGTCGATCCAGATCTGGACCTCGGCCCGCCGGCGCGCTTCGTCCAGCAGGCGGATCACGCTCGATCGGCTGATGCCAAGCCGGTCGGCGATGTCCTTCTGGGTCAGGCCCCGGTTGTAATAGAGCCAAGCCGCGCGCAGCCGCAGCGCCCGGTCATCGGCCATGGTCGATTGCGAAGCGCGCGGAGGTCGGGCCAGCGAGGGTCTCCTTCAGTCGGTCGGTGCCAGGAAGGCCGCGACCGCGTCGGGCGTCGGCGGCGCGCAGCCCGAGGCCATGCAGTTCAGCGCGGCGGCGGCCACCGCCCGCGTCAGCGCCTGCGTCACCGCCTCGGCGGACAGCCGGCCCAGCGCCTTGGGCCCGGTATGCCCGCCCGCCGCCAGCTGCGCAAGAAGGCTGCCCATCAGCGTGTCGCCGGCGCCGACCGTATCGACCACCGCGACCGAATGGCCGGGCACGCGGACATGGCCGGCCCGGGTCCAGGCCTCGGCCCCCGCTGCGCCATGGGTCACCACCACCAGCGACGCGCCCCGGTCGATCCGGTCCGCGGCGAAATCGGCGGGGTCGGTGCCGGGGGCCAGGGCGTCCAGGTCCTCGTCGCTCAGCCGCACGATGTCGGCCACCGCCAGGATCCGTCCGATCCGGCGACGCCAGGCGGCCCGGTCAGGGGTCATTCCCGGCCGTGCGTTGGGGTCGATGGCAATCACCGCGCGGCCGGCCACCGCTTCGGCGAAATCGGCAATCGCATCGGCGCCCGGCAGGTCGATCAACGCGATCGAGCCGAAATCGACCACGTCGCCCGGGCCGGGCGCAAAGCCGCCGGCATCGGGCGCGATCATTCGCGTCGCGGTGCCGTTGTTGAAAAAGGCATAGCGCGGTTCGCCGGATTGCAGGTCGACGAAGGCCAGCGTGGTCGGCGCCTCCAGCCGGGGCGCCTGGCGCGTGTCGATCCCGTGCCGCTCCAGGTCGGCGGCCAGCATCTGCCCGAACAGGTCGGACGACAGGGCGCCCAGAAACCCGACCTCGGCCCCGGCCAGGGCCGCCGCCTTTGCCGCGTTGAACGGTGACCCGCCACAGCGCGGCGCATAGGCCGGGCCGCCATCGGGGGCCGGAACCGGGACGAAGTCGATCAGCGCCTCGCCCATGAACCAGAGCTTCGCCATGGCTACCCCCGACCCGCCAACCGTTCGATCCGGTCGACCAGCGCGGCCGCCGCGGCGGCATCCAGCGCGCCCATCCGCATCCGCGCGCGCCATTGCCCCTGTGGTGCCACGGTCACGATCCGCCCGGCGGCCTGTTCGGTGGCATGGCCCTCGACCCCCGCCGTCGCCGGCAGGGCGATGCCCAGGCCCTGCTGGTCGGCGGTGCGGCAGACCCAGCGGATCGCCAGCGGCAGGGTCGTCGCGTCATAGCTGATGAAATCGGCGCCGCCCCCGGGATGGACCTGCATCGCATGGGTCCAGCCCGCGTCATCGGGGATCATGTTCAGGGTGAACACCACCTCCGGATCGAAGGGCAAGGCGGGGTCGAGCAGATGATGCCGGGCCGGATCCTCGGCAAGCCCGGCCAGGAACGCCGCATGGCCCGGCCCGGCCTTGATATGCGGCGGGATCGACCGGCGCACGGCCACGTCCTGCGGCGTATAGGCCGCGGCATAGACCAGACGGGCGTGATCGACCGGCCGGAAATTGGCGTGGCCCAGATACATCAGCCCGAGCGGGGCCGCCGCCCGCTTGTTCGTCACCTCGACCGCGATGTCGAGCTCCGTCGCCGCGACCCCCAGGCCGATCTCGGCCCGCGCCTCGTAATTCACCGCAAAAGCGACGCGGTGCCGGAACAGGCCGGATACGCCGATCCGTCCCGCGGCCGCGTCGATCCGCAATTCGGCGGTGTCGAACCGGCCCAGCGGCATTTCACCATGCAGCGGATGCGGATCGTCCGGCGCCGGCGGCCCGATCCGGGTCATCCCGCAATGGATGAAGAAGGCGCCGTAGGTGGCCAGGTAGGTCTCGGTCGCGACCGGTTCGTCGAACATCGACGCCATGGCCAGTTCGCGCCCGTCGAATTCCGCGCGCCAGACCTGCTGGCCCAGGAACGGCAGCACGATCACCCGGGCCCGGGGGGTGATCAGCCGCAGCGCCTCGATGCCGGCGCCGTAGCGGAACGCCTCGGCCCGCATCGCGCCGGCCCGCGCGATGGGACGGCACCCGAAATCCGGAAAATCGGACGGATGAAGCGGGATCGAAACCGTCATGATCGCCTCCTGTCATTTGCCCTGCGCCAGGGCGGCGCGCCGGGCCTTGGCGCCTGTCCCGGCGGTCTTGTCCGGCGCATCGTCGGGATCGAGAACTGTATGCCGGCCCCCGTCATCGTCGGCTCCCTATTCGAAATCGTCCGGATGCGGCCCGCAGCGCTCGCCGGTGCCCAGCGCGGTGATTGCCGCCATTTCCGCCCCGGTCAGGTCGGGCCCGTCGAGCACCGCGACATTGGCGGCGATCCGCCCCGGATCGGTCGAGCGCGGGATCACCGACAGCCCGCGCTGGACATGCCAGCGCAGGATCACCCCGGCCGGGGTCAGACCGGTTCGCGCGGCGGCGGCCCGGACCGGCGCGGCATCGAAGCTGAGGCCATTGCCCAGAGGCGTCCAGCTTTGGGTCACGATCCCGCGCGCGGTCATCCGGGCCTGCAAGTCGGGTTGCGGGTTCCTGGGGTTGATCTCGACCTGGTTCAGCACCGGCGTGACGCCAGTCTCCTCAGTCAACCGGTCGATCTGCGCGGCATTGAAATTCGACACCCCGATCGAGGTCACCCGCCCTTCGTCGCGCAGCCGGATCAGGGCGCGCCAGGTCTCCACGAACAGGGCCTTGCGCGGGCAGGGCCAGTGGATCAGCAGCAGGTCGACGTGATCGAGGCCCAGCCGCTCCAGGCTGGCCTCGGCCGCGCGCAGGGTGCTGTCGAAGCCCTGCGCGGTGTTCCAGACCTTGGTGGTGACGAACAGGTCGTCGCGCGGCACGCCGCTGTCGCGCAGACCCTGGCCCATCCCGGCTTCGTTGCCATAGATCGCGGCCCCGTCGAACAGGCGGTATCCGGCAGCGGCAGCGGCGGCGACGGCACCCGGGGCGCCCTCCTCGGGCACCTGCCACAGGCCGAAGCCGAATTGCGGGATCGAATGGCCGTCATGGAACGGCAGACGTGGCTGGGTCATGGGATCCTCATGCGGACAGCCGGTCAAGCCGGTCGTAGAAGGCTTGCGCGGCGCGGTAGAGGTCGGAAAACACCGGCATCATCGCATCATAGCGGTCGGCGGCGACGGGATCGGGGGTGATCTCGGGGCCCAGCCGCACCATCCGGGCGGTCGCGGTCGCAAGATCGGGGGCGGCCCCGGTGGCGACGGCCATCAGGATACCGGCACCGATCACGCCGGATTCGGGTTCCTCGGCCACCCGGTAGGGCGTGCGATACATCGCCGCCTTGATCGACAGCCACAGTGCCGATTTCGCCCCGCCGCTGGCCGCGATGATCCGTTCGGGCCGGCCATGACCCCCTTGCAGCCGGTCAAGCTCCTGCCGGACGGAAAAGGCGACGCCTTCCAGCACCGCGCGATGCAGGTCGGGCAGGCCATGAGCCGCGGTCAGGCCAAAGAACTGCGCGCGCGAATTGGGCTGCGCGCCGAACCGTTCGCCGGCCAGGTAGGGCAGGAAGAACAGCGTGTTGGCGCCGGGGACCGACTGGGCGGCGGCGGCGTCGACCTCGGCATAGCTCAGCGCGTTGTCGTGGAACGCGCGCCGGGCCCAGCGCACCGCGTCGCCGCCCGCGTCCAGCAAGGTGAAACTGCCCCAGGCGCCGGCGGCGGACAGCACGTTGGACACGCCCCCGGCCATCACCGGCGCGTCCCGGATCAGGGTCAGGATCGTCGAGGTGCCGGTCACATCCGAACCGGTGCCCGGCGCCAGCGCCCCCGAGCCGAGCAGCGCCATCGGGTAATCCCCACCGCCGACCAGCACCGGCAGGCCCTTCGGCAGGCCGGTCTGCGCCGCGGCGGCGGGCGTCACGGCCCCCAGGATCTCGGACGGGTCGCGCAAGTCCGGCAGCAGCCGACGCGGCAGGCCGGTCAGCTCCAGCATCCGGTCCGACCAGTCGCGGCGGCGCCAATCCATGAGGAAACTCAGCGAGGCTTCGGTGCGGTCCTGGGCGACCTGCCCGGTCAGGTTCAGGTTGATCCAGTCCTTGGGCATCAGCAGATGTGCCGCGCGCGCGACCGCGCCCGGATCATGGGCGATCAGCCAGGCCAGCTTGAAGGCCGGCCAGGCCGGGGCCGGGGCATTCGCGGTCAGCGCCAGCGCCTCGGGCGCGGCACCTGTCGCGGCGAAAGCGGCAACCTGGTCGACACTGCGCTTGTCGTTCCACAGCGGCGCGGTTTCGCGGGTCAACCGGCCATCGGCATCGACCAGAACCGCCCCGTGCATCTGCCCGCAGGCACAGATCGCCGCGACCCGCCGGGTCGCGTCCGGCACCCGTTCCAGCACCGCGCGGAGGCTGGCCACGGTGCCGTCCCACCAGGCGGCCGGCCGCTGTTCGGACCAGCCGTGGCGCGGCACGATCTGGTCGTGTTCGTGGTGGGCGATGGCATGGATCCGCCCGGCGGCATCGACCAGCGCGGCCCGGCACGACCCGGTGCCCACGTCGATGGCAAGGAACAGGTCGCGTGTCACAGCCGCGCCTCGGTCTCGGGGTCGAAGAAATGCGCCTGGGTCATGTCCAGCGTGACGGTCGCGGGCTGATCGGGAACCGCCGGAAAGCGCGGATCGACCTGCGCCGTGATCTTCTGCCCCTCGGCCTCGCCCAGCAGCAGCGTATGCGCGCCCAGCGGTTCGATCGCCCGGGGGGTCAGGGTCAGATCGGCCTCGTGGGTCGAATGGCGCATGTGTTCGGGCCGGATGCCGAAGACAACGCGGTCCCGGTCGCCGATCCGCCGCGCCTCGTCCGGCGGCAGCGGCAGGACCTGAGCGCCCAGACGGACGGCGCCGCGCTCGATCCGTGCCGCGAAGAAATTCATCGCCGGCGAGCCGATGAAATTCGCCACGAACCGGTTGGCGGGCCGTTCGTACAGGGTGATCGGCTCGGCCGCCTGCTCGATCCGACCGGCGCGCATGACGACCACGCGGTCGGCCATGGTCATCGCCTCGACCTGGTCATGGGTGACATAGACGGCGGTGGTGCCCAGCCGGCGTTGAAGCATCTTGATCTCGGTCCGCATCTCGACCCGCAGCTTGGCATCCAGGTTCGACAGCGGCTCGTCGAACAGGAACACCGCGGGCTGGCGCACAAGGGCGCGGCCGATCGCGACCCGCTGACGCTGGCCGCCGGAGAGGTTGCGCGGCTTGCGATCCAGGTAGGGATCGAGCGACAGCAGCCTGGCCGCCTCGGTCACCCGGGCCGCGATCTCGGTCGCGGGGGTGCCGTGGACCTTCATCGCGTAGCCGATGTTCTGGCGCACCGACATATGCGGATAAAGCGCGTAGTTCTGGAACACCATGGAGATGTCGCGCGCGCCGGGGCGTTCGTCGGTCACGTCGCGCCCGTCGATGCGCACCCGCCCCGAACTCGCGGTTTCCAGCCCGGCAAGGATGCGCAGGGTCGTGGTCTTGCCGCAGCCCGAGGGACCGACCAGCACGACGAATTCGCCCCTATCGATCGACAGCGACAGCGGCGGCAGGACATTCACCGCACCGAAGGATTTGGTGATCGCCTCAAGCTCGACATGGGACATGGGTCATTCCTTGACGTTGCGCCCCCCGGTGGTGTCCCCGGGGGGCGCGATTGGCAGGGGCCGGACAGAGCTGCCCGGCGCCGCGCCGGATCACTCCAGCGGCGGCAGTCCGACCGAGGCACGATAGGCGGCCAGCTGGGTGTCGCGTCCGAATTCATCGGTCAGACGGTCCCATTCCGCGGCGATCGCGTCCAGCGCTTCCTGCGGCTCGACCTGGCCGGCCAGGGCCTTGGACAGCTCGATCTCCAGCACTTCGGTGTAGGAGAAGAAGCCCGGCAGGCGCAGGTCCAGCGCCACGTTCGGCGCATCGAGCGAGGCGCGTTGCGCGCCCAGGTAGGACGCGGCCTCGTCTTCCGAGAAGATCGAGGACCAGGCGTCGAGGTTGTCGTAATGGCTGAACCGGTAGGGGTTCACGCCCGAATTCGCGGTGACGATCGCCAGGCCCGACACCTCGGGGCTGATCACCGTCTCGACGAAGCTCCAGGCGGCGTCCTGGTTGCGGCTGTCGGCCGGAACGCCCAGTTGCCAGCCCCCGAAGGCCAGGAAGGGCGAATGCACGACCTCGTCGAAGCTGTCCCATTCGCCGGAGACATGGTTCCAGATCTCGGTCGAGCCGGGCAGCATCGCGGTGCGGACATGACCGTCGATCGACCCTTCGGTCGAGCCCAGAACGCCGGAATCCGCCCAGTCGACATTCATCGCCACGGTGCCGCCGGCATACAGCGGCCGGACGTCACCGGACCCGTTGTTGAGCGCGCCGGGCGGGTTGAAGTCGAGGAAGGCCTTGTATTCCTCGAGCGCGCGCAGCCAGCCCGGGTTGTTGATCTGGGCATCCATCGTCTCGGGATCGAAGAACATCGCGCCGGGATTGTCGGGATGGTTGGTGTAACTGGCCGCATGGCTGAAGAAATACCAGAACTGCTGGCCGCCACGGCGATAGGCTTCGGCGGTGCCGTAGAGCCCTTCGTCGGGGCGGGTAAAGAACTCGGCCTGGTCGCGGTATTGCGCCCAGGTCACCGGCGCCGCCAGCGGATAGCCATAGGCCGCCTCGAAGGCCGCCTGTTCCTCGGGGTCGTCCAGCAGGTCGGCGCGCAGGTTCAGCATGTGCATGTCGCCGTCCATCGTGGCCGACTTCACCTCGCCGTCCCAGATCATCAGCCGTTCGCGATAGGTCGGGTGGATGTCGTCCCAATCGGCGCCTTCCTGCAGGCCGGCCGGCATGGTCGACATGAAAGGCGCGAAATCCGGCAGCCAGGCCGGGACGAAGCCGATCACGTCGAAATCGCCGGTCTGCTGCGACATGGCGGTCAGGAATTTCGGATAAAGCTCGCCGAAGGGGAACTCGATCACGTTGACCGTGCCGCAGGTCTGTTCCTCCCAGACGTCGGCCGCGGCGGCCAGCGCCGAGGCGATGGCCGGCCCGTTCTGGGTCGACACGTTCAGCGTCACGCCGGTGTAATCGGGCGAACACTGGGCCGCCGCCATGCCGGCCAGCGGCACCAGGGCGACCGTCGCAAGTAGTTTCTTCATGGTTTCCTCCCTTATGAAGATCATTTTATCGAACCGGACAACAGGCCCGAGCGCATCATCCGGCCCAGGACCGTGGCGACGACGACCATCGGCGCGATCGAGATCAGCGCCGCGACCGAGATCGCCCACCATTCGTCGCCCCGGCTCGAATTCTGGCCGGCGAGCAGGATCGGCAGGGTCTGCCAGTCGCCGGTGGTGAGCAGGAGCGCGAACAGGAATTCGTTCCACACGAAGGCCAGCACGATCATCGACGTGGCGATCAGCCCCGGCGTCGCCATCGGCAGCACGATCTGGAAGAAGATGCGCAAGCGGCCGATATCGTCGACCAGCGCCGCCTCCTCGACCTCGAGCGGAACGGTGGACAGGAAATCGCGCATCAGCCAGACCGCGAAGGGCAGGCCGAAGGCGGTATAGACCAGGACCATGCCGCCGAACGTGTCCAGCAACGGCAGGCCGGCCTTGCCGATCTCGGCGAACAGCAGATAGATCGCGAAGGCCGACACGATCGGCGGAAAGATCCGCTGCGACACGAACCAGAAGGTCACGTCGTCGTTGCCCAGCACCGGACCCGGCAACCGCCGTCCGTTCAGCCAGACCGACACCGCAAGCGCGACCACCAGCACGATCGCCAGCGCATAGGGCACCCTGAGCGCCGTGTAGACATCCAGCAGCACGAACCCGCCGACCGAGATCACCGCAAAGACGATCCCCGCCAGCAACCGGATGCGAAAGGTGAACCGGACCAGCGCATAGGCCGCCATCGTGCCCAGAAAGACCGACAGCGCCGTCGCCACCAGCGCGATCAGGGTCGAGCTGACGATCGGCCCCCAGAAATCGCCCCGGAGGCCGGCAAAGGCGTCGCGAAACGCCTGCAGGGTCGGCTGGAAGTCGATGAACGGCAGGTAGGTCGCGCCGCCGCTGACCGCCAGCGGAGGCTTGAACGCCGTGATGACGACCCAGTAAAGCGGGAAGGCGGCAACGAACAGCCAGAACAGGCACAGGATCAGCCCGGCCCGGCGAAGGCCCCGGTTCTCGGTCATTCATACCTCCGCGTGACCCGCCGCGCCGCGACCAGGTAGAGCGTGCCGAACAGGATCACGACGATCAGGAACATGAAGGACAGTGCCGAGGTGAGGCCGAGGTTGAACTTCTTGAACCCCTCGTTGTAGGCGAACAGGGTCAGGGTCTCGGTCGCCGTTCCCGGCCCGCCGCCGGTCAGCACGAAGACCGTGTCGATGATCTTGAACCCCTCGATCAGGCGGATGAACACCACCGCCACCGACAGCGGCAGCAGCATCGGAAAGGTGATCCCCCAGAACCGGCGCCAGGGGCCGATATCGTCGACCTGCGCGGCTTCGAACACCTCTTGCGGAAGACCCTGGAGGCCGGCCAGCATCAACAGGGTGACGAAGGGCGTCCATTGCCAGATGTCGATCACCGACAGGACCATGATCGCCGGCCAGGTCTGGGTCAGGAACGGCACGTTGCCGAACCCCATCGCCACCATCGCGTCGTTCACCGGCCCCAGATAGGGGTGAAAGACCATCCGCGCGATCAGCGCGACCCCGACCGGCGCCAGGAACATCGGCAACAGGAAGGTCACGCGATACAGCGCCGCGCCGGGCACGTTGTGGTGCAGCGCCAGCGCCAGCATGAACCCCAGGACATACTGGAAGAAGACCGAGATGAAGGTGATCGTCGCGGTCGTCCAGATCGAGCCCCAGAACCGCGCCGAGGTCGCAATCTCGGCGTAATTGTCGAACCCGACGAAGCGCGGCGGCGTTGGCGGCACGATGCGGATGGTCTGGAAACTGACCGTCAGCGCATAGATCAGCGGAAACAGCGAAATCGCCAGAACCACAAGGAAGGCCGGCCAAATGAACAGGTGTTTCACCCTGTCCCGTTGTGCCGCACGACCGGTCATCAGGTCCTCCCCCTCCGCCTGCCGAAGGATAATTGACCGAGTCGCGGAGCAAAGCAACTGAATTGTAAGTAAACTACGGAAATGGGCCGCCTGGAGCACGAACAGGCTTGGCCCAACCGGGTTGCTGCGACAATTCCGGAAATACCTTCGCAGTTGCGGCATGGCCCTGTTGCATGCATCCGGAAGATATGTAGTTTAACTACAGATTCTGAGCGGAGCCATCCTCATGCCTGCCCCCCCGTCGGCGCATCGTCTCGCACCCGGGTCCGGCGCCCTGACCGGGCGCAGCCACCGCTATGAAAAACGCCTGTCGGACCTGGCCGGGCTCTATGCCGATGGCAAGGCCTTCGACCGGCTTCTGGGGTCCGGCGACCGCGTCGTCTATGCGGTCGAGGATGTCCGCCCCAGCGCCGCCGCCGGCGATCTTTGCTTTGGGGTGACCCATATGCAGCCGGGCCGGATCGGCGCGGAATTCTTCATGACCCGCGGCCATATCCACGCCATAGCCAACCGCCCCGAAACCTATCGGGGCGAGGCCGGCCGCGGCGTGATGCTGCTGGAAAGCCCCGACGGCGCGGTCGAAACGCTCGAGGTCGCGCCGGAAACGACGATCTATGTCCCGCCCTTCTGGATCCACCGGTCGGTCAATACCGGCCCCGACCCGCTGGTGATGAGCTTTGTCTACCCCGCCGATTCCGGCCAGGATTACGGGATCATCGCGCGTTCGAACGGCATGAAGGTCCGGATCGTCGCCGATGGCGCGGGCTGGCGGACGGTTCCGAACCCCGCCTGGCGCCCCCGCACGGCCGAGGATATCGCCGCGATCCACGCGACGGTGGCCTGAATGCCCCCATCACGGTTGCCCGCGCCATGATCCCCGCCGACAAGCCCACCTTCTGGTTCATCGGCGTGACCACCGCGCAGTCCTCGATCATGCGGGTGTTTCCGGACTGGGCGCGGCACCTGGGACTGGGGGATGTCGCCATGCGCGGGATCGACCTGGCGCTGCATGACCGGCCCGAACGCTACCGCGCGGTCGTGCGATTCCTCAAGACCGACCCGCTGTCGCGCGGCGCGCTGGTCACGACCCACAAGCTGGACCTGTTCGCCGCCGCCCATGACCTGTTCGACGAAATCGACCCCCATGCCCGGCTGATGGCCGAAACCAGTTGCCTGTCGAAACGCGCCGGCCGGCTGATCTGCCATGCCAAGGACCCGATCTCGTCCGGGCTTGCGCTGGACGGCTTCCTGCCGCCCGACCATTTCGCCCGCACCGGGGCCGAGCTGTTCTCAATGGGCGCCGGCGGCTCGACCATCGCGCTCAGCTGGCACCTGGCGCAGGTCGCGCGCGGGGCGAACCGGCCCGCGCGGATCATCGTGTCGAACCGCAGCCAGGCCCGGCTCGATCACCTGAAGGCGATCCATGACGGGCTCGACCACGGCATCCCGGTGGAGTGTGTGCTCGCCCCGCGGCCCGAGGACAACGACGCGGTGCTGGACCGCCTGTCGCCCGGCGCGCTGGTGATCAATGCCACCGGGCTGGGCAAGGATGCACCGGGCTCTCCGCTGACCGGCGCGGCGCGGTTTCCCGACCGCGCGATCGCCTGGGATCTGAACTATCGCGGCGATCTGCTGTTTCTCGATCAGGCCCGGGCACAAAAAGCGGCGCGCCACCTGCAGGTCGAGGACGGCTGGAGCTATTTCATCCATGGCTGGACCCAGGTCATCGCCGAGGTTTTCGACATCGCGATCCCGACCAGCGGCCCCGGCTTTGACGCCATCGCCGACATCGCCGCCCGCGTGACCGGGCGCGTCACCGGGCGCACCAACGGGCGCAGGACGTGACCGGCCGCATCCTGGTCACGCCGCGGTCCCTGTCGCGGGACGGGCACCCGGCGTTGTCGGCCCTGACCGCGCGGGGCTACAAGCTGGTCATGCCCGCCCCCGGCGCGATTCCCGACGAACGCACGCTTCTTGACACGGTGCCCGGATGCGTCGGCTGGCTTGCCGGCATCGAGCCGGTCAGCGCGGCGGTGATCGCCGCCGCGCTCCGTCTGCGGGTGATCAGCCGCAACGGAACCGGCATCGACAACCTGCCGCTGGACGCGTTGCAGGCCCGGCGGATCCGCCTGTTCAAGGCCGAGGGCACCAATGCCCGCGGCGTGGCCGAGCTTGCCCTGGCGCTGACCCTGGCCGGGCTGCGGCGGCTCGTCTGGACCCACGAAGGCATGCGGACCGGCGCCTGGCCCCGCAGCCTGGGCCGCGAGATCGCCGGCGCCCGGATCGCCGTGATCGGCCTGGGTGCCGTGGGGACGGCCTATGCGCGGATGTGCCTTGACCTGGGGGCGCGGGTCGCCGGGCATGACCCCTTCGCGCCCGACGACCGGCTGAGCGCGCCCGGGGTCCGGTGCGCGACGCTCGAGGCCGCCCTGGCCGGCGCCGAGGTGGTCAGCCTGCACGCGCCCATGCCCGCCGGCGGCCGCCCCGTCCTGACCGATGCGCGCATCGCCGCGCTGGCCCCGGGCGCCGTTGTCGTGAACACCGCGCGGGCCGGTCTGGTCGACGGACCCGCCCTGCTGGCCGCGCTCGACGCCGGCCGGATCGCCTGCTACGCCACGGATGTGTTCGACACCGAACCCCCTGCCCCCTCGCCGCTGCTGGCCCATCCGCGCGTGGTCCTGACCAGCCATATCGGCGGCTTCACCGATGCCTCGGTCGATCGCTGCACGGTCCGCGCGGTCGACAACCTGCTGGCCGGGCTGGAGCCCGCCGATGCGGATTGAACGCATCCCCGGATGGCCGACGCCCGGACAGCCGGGCATCGCCTGGCTGGGCCAGGCCGGATTCTGGATCGAAACCGGCGCGGCCCGCCTGCTGATCGACCCCTACCTGTCCGACAGCCTGGCGCGGAAATACGCCGGCAAGGCCCATGACCATCGCCGCATGATGCCACCGCCGGTTCTGCCCGATGCCCTGCCCCGGCCCGACCTGGTGCTGATCACCCATGCCCATACCGACCACATGGACCCCGACACGCTGGCCCCTCTGGCGGCGCGGTTTCCCGACCTGCCCTTCGTCGTGCCCGCATCGCGCATGGAGCTTGCCCGGGACCGGATCGGCGGCGCTGCACGGCTTGTCTGCGTGGATGCCGGCGACGACCTTGCCCCGCTGCCCGGCCTGCGCCTGCGCGTGCTGCCGGCCGCCCATGAAACCCGCGACACGGATGCCCGGGGCCGGCACCTTTTCCTGGGCTACGCCCTCACCTGGGCCGGCCGCACGATCTATCATTCCGGCGATTGCGTGCCCTTCGACGGGCTGACCGGCCTGGTCCGCGCGATCCGCCCCGATATCGCGCTGCTGCCCGTGAACGGGCGGGACGCCACGCGGCGGGCGGCCGGCATTCCGGGAAATTTCACCCTGGACGAGGCCATCACCCTGGCCCGTGACGCGAAGGCGGGCTTTCTGATCCCGCATCATTTCGGCATGTTCGCCTTCAACACCTGCGATCCCGCGACGATCGACCGGGCCGGCGCCAACACACGGGACCTTGCGATCCTGCGCCCGGCCATCGGAGAGGCGCTGCGGATCACCCAGAACGGAAGGACCGGGCATGGAGCCGACACGGACAACGGCGGTTGAGGACAACCTGCTGGAAGTGATCGCCCGCAGCCTGCCGACGCTGCGCAAATCCGACCGGCGGGTGGCCGAACGGATCCTCGAAACCCCCGAAACCGCGGTCGAGATGACCCTGGCCGCCCTGGCCCGCGCCGCCGGGGTGAGCGAGCCGACCGTCGTCCGTTTCGCCGCCGCGATCGGCTGCGAGGGGTTCCGCGACCTGCGGGTCAAGCTGGCGCGCTCGCTGGCCTTTGCCCGGACCACCTCGCATTCCGCGATCTCGCGCAGCGACGACCTGCAGGGGATCATCGCCAAGATCCTCGACTTCAACCTGTCCAACATCGCCTGGGTCCGCGCCCATCTGGACCCGGACGCCATCGCCGCGGCGGTGACGGCGCTGGCGCGCGCGCCGCGGATCGAGTTCTTCGGGCTGGGCGCCTCGGGGATCGTTGCGCTGGATGCCCAACAGAAATTCCCGCTGTTCGGGGTGCCCTGCAGCGCCCAGACCGACAGCCACCAGATGCTGATGGCGGCGGCATTGCTGCGGCCGGGCGACGTGGCCGTCGCGATCTCCAATACCGGGACAACGGCCGAAGTCATCCGCGCCGCCCGCATCGCCCGCGACCATGGCGCGACCACCATCGGGATCACCGGATCGCACGGACCGCTTCTGGACCAGTGCACGATCTCGATCGTCGCCGAAACGGTCGAGAATACCGAAGTGTTCACCCCGACCGTGTCGCGCCTGTCGGCGATGATCGTCACCGATATCCTGTCGACCGCGGTCAGCCTGGGCCGTCGGCAAGAGGAACAGGACCGTATCGCCGCGATGAAACGCCTGCTGGCCGAGGCCCGTCCCGGCCGCGACGGCAGTCCCGATGCGGGCGACGATGCCGGGACCGATACGCCCTAGCCGGCCCCCTCGTCCAGCAGGAACCGGCCCAGGCCGGACGTCGCCGTGGCCCCCGACAGGCAGGCCCGGGCGGCGCGAAAACCCAGCGCGATACAGGCCGGACGCGCCCAGCCTTCGTGC
The DNA here is from genome assembly GCA_001314655.1 of Rhodobacteraceae bacterium HLUCCA08. Taxonomy (GTDB): domain Bacteria; phylum Pseudomonadota; class Alphaproteobacteria; order Rhodobacterales; family Rhodobacteraceae; genus Salibaculum. The sequence continues at coordinate 54,586 of LJSF01000034.1, forward strand.
AGCCCGTGCATCACCCCGGCGGCAAAGGCATCGCCGGCGCCGACCGCGCTGACGATCGCCTCGGGGGCCAGCCTTTCGGGCCGATGCACCTCGGCCCGGCCGTCTTCGAACCAGATCGTCCGCTCCGGCGAATGCAGGATCACCGCCCGGTGCACACCACCCGCCGCCAGGGCCTGCGCGGCACGAATCATCGCCTGTTCGTCGCCGGCGTCGTCGACCGGAAGGCCGGTCGCCCGGGCGGCTTCGATCTCGTTCAGGAACAATATGTCGATGTCCGGCAGGGCTCCGAATACCGTGTCGCGGAAGGTCGGGCTTTGCGATGATACCAGATCGACGCAGGTCATCATGCCCCGCGCCCGCGCCTCGGCCAGGACCTGCGCGGCCAGCGGGCGGCCATCGGCGCCGATCCGGTCAAGACGCGCCAGCAGGTTCAGATAGCCCAGGTAAAAGATCTTGGCCCCCCGCCGGGCCAGCGCGGCGATGTCGATATGCTCGGGCCCGAACAGGTCGTTCGCGCCGCAATGGTGAAAGAAGGTCCGGCTGTCGCCCGGCACGTTCATCACATGGGTCTGCGAGGTGACGGCCTGCGCCGTGCGCCCGATCAGCGCGGTGTCCAGGCCGGCGGCGAGGGCCAGGGCCAGCACTTCGTCGCCCAGCTTGCCGGCGCCGATCAGCCCGATCGGAATGACGGGGTAGTCGACCCCGATCGCGGTCAGGCCCGCGGCGACGTTCGCAGGCCCGCCGCCCAGCCCCGAGGTCTGGCCGGTGATCCGCACCAGTTCGGACTTGCCGGGCCAGGCCGGAATGTCGTGGATCATGTCGAGGATCCAGTTGCCCGCACAGACGATGCCGCGCCGCCCCTCGGTCATGCCGCGGCGGCCTCGTTCCACAGCAGCCGATAGGGGTCTTCGTCCTCGTCCACGGCGCTGAACCGGCCCAGGGGTTCAAGGAAGAAATTGTCGCCCCGATCGTCGTTGCACTGGCTGACCTCGGCGACGAAGACCGGCGCGCCCTCGCCCCAGAACCGGTGCTGCAGGCCGCGCGGGATGGTGATCGCCTGGCCGGCCGTCAGCCGATGCACCTGTCCGAAGGCCGGGAATTCGGCGCCGTCGATCCACACGGTCTCGGCCACCGCTTCGCCCGACAGCGGCGTGACCGCGCCCTCGGGCGTGAATTCGACACACAGCGTGCCGCCGCCGCGGACCATGATGTCCTCCAGCTTCATCTTGTGGGCGTGAAACGGGGTTTCCTGGTCGACGCCGACGAACAGCAGCTTTTCCGCATAGGGCCGCTCGCCCGGCTGGCCATAGAGGCCGTTGCGGGCGCAGAACAGGGTCAGGCCACGGCTGGCGAAATCGCCCGAGCCGAAATCGGTCACGTCCCAGCCGATCTGGCGCGCGGCCAGCCAGGCGCTGCGCTCGGCGTTGGCAGCGTGGTCCCCCGGCGCCCAGCGGGCGAAATCCGGCAAGGCCCAGCCATGGGCGGCACAGGTCGCCTCGGCGGCGCGCAGGGCGGCATTGATCTGCGATCGTTTCATCTGTCGTACTCCACATCGACGACGCGGCCCTCGGTCCCCGAGGCCAGCGCGGCTGTCAGGATGGCATGGTGGTCGGCGGCCTCCTGCGGGGTCGCGCAGGGGAACCCCCGCGCGTCGCCGCCGGCCAGTTCATCGACGAAAGCGGCCCACATCTGCTGGATCGCATCGGTGAAGCCGAATTCGAAGATGCCCCCGGTGATCGCCGGGAACAGCGGCTGATAGCCCAGATCCTCGGTCTGCCAGCATTGCGCCCCGCCGGGCGTGTAGCGCATGAAGCGCCATTGCCGGGGCGACTTGGTGGTGAATTCGGCCGAGCCCTCCATGCCCAGCACCCGCAGGCTCCAGGTGTTGGCCTCGCCCGGGGCGATGCGCCAGGTTTTCAGGACCAGGGGAAAAGCCTCGGGTCCCGCGCCGACCGTGCCGGTGATCGTGGCATTGTCCCAGGTTTCGCAGGGCACGCGGGCGCCGCGGCCGTCGGGCCGTGTCGTCACCCGCTTGACCAGGCTCGCGTGGACCGACCGAGGCCGCCAGCCCAGCCGCAGCGGCACATGGGCCACATGCATCCCCAGATCGCCCATGCAACCATAGGCGCCGTTCACATCGACCATCCGTTTCCAGTTGATCGGCTTGTCGGGATTGATGTCCGAGGCATGCAGGAAGGCGCATTCGACCTCGAGGATCGCGCCCAGCGCGCCCGAGCGGGCAAAGTCGATCACCCGCTGCGCGCCGGGGTAGAACGGCATTTCCGACGAACAGCGCACCAGCTGTCCCGGCCGCCCCGACGCCGCCATGATCGCCGCGTTCTGCGCCCGGTCCATGCCGAAGGGCTTTTCGCCCAGCAGGTGTTTGCCGCTGGCCAGGATGTCCGGATAGATCGCGCCATGCAGCACATGCGGCACCGCGCAATAGATCGCCTCGACCGCGTCATTGGCCAGAAGCGCGCGGTAATCGGTGGTTTTCTGCGTCACGCCGGGCAGGTGGTCGGAATACCAGTCCATCAGCGTCGGGTCGGTATCGCAGACCGCCACGATCCGGGGGCGGGCGCGCATGTCCTGCAGATGCATCCACCGCGCCGCGGCCGAGGCGAATTCCCGCCCCATCAGCCCGCAACCGATGATGCCGAAACCAATGGTCCGCATCAGGCCAGCCGTCCCATCGCATCCGCGACCGAGGCGCCGTCATGCACGATCGCCATCAGCGCGGCGGTCATGCCGGCGGGGTTGTCGTGGTGGATCACGTTGCGGCCATAGACGATGCCGCGCGCGCCCTGTTCCATCAACACCTTGGTGCGGCTCAGGATTTCCTCGTCCGAAACCTTGCCGCCGCCGCGCACCAGGACCGGCACCGATTGGGCGATCTCGATCACACGGGCGTATTCGGTGGGGTCGTCGCAGGGATCGGCCTTGATGATGTCGGCGCCCAGTTCGACCGCCTGCCGGACCAGCGGCAGGATCTTGTCGATATCGCCGTCGACCATGTAGCCGCCCTTGCTGTTGTCCTGCATCACCAGCGGCTCGACCATCAGCGGCATGCCGTAATCCTCGCACAGGGGTTTCAGCCGGTTCACGTTGCGCACGCAGGCGGCGTAAAGTTCGGGCTGCTCGGGCAGCATCAGCAGGTTGACCACGACGCAGGCCGCATCCAGCCGGATCGCCTGGTCCAGCGGCCGCTCGATCACCTCGGAGAACAGCCTGCGCGGCAAGGGCGTGCCATAGCAATTGGCGATATCGGTGCGCAGGACAAGGGCCGGGCGGTCCTTGCCGGGACGCGCCTGCAGGATCGGCGCGGTGCCCGGCGGCAGCTGGATCGCATCGGGCGCGGCGCCGGCGACCACGTCGATCGCCTTGGCCATGTCCTCGATCCCGCCCAGAAAGCTCTTTTCGTTGAACATCCCGTGGTCGATCGCCACGTCGAAGCAATTGCCCGAGGTGCCGAACAGCCGGTTCATGCGTGCCTGTTTCATCTGTGTCCTCCCTGTCAGACTGCGGTGAAGCCACCATCGATCGGCAGCGCCGCGCCGGAAATCATCGCCGCCCCGTCGCTCAGCAGAAAGGCGATCGGCGCGGCGATTTCGGCCTCGGTCGCCCAGCGGCCCAAAGGCATGGTGTCCAGGAACGGCCCTTCGATCTCGGGCCGGCCCCAGTACCAGGCCGACATCGGCGTCATCACCACGGTGGGATGGACCGAGTTCACCCGGATGCCATGCGGCCCCAGTTCCAGCGCCGAGACCTTGGTGATGTTGTCCAGCGCCCCTTTCGAGGCGCCGTAGGACACATGCCCCTTCAGCGCGACCAGCGAGGCCTGGCTCGACACGTTGACGATGGCCCCGCCGCGACCCAGCCGGATCATGCTTTGCGCGGCGTATTTCGTCACCAGCAGCGCGCCGCGGGCGTTGATGCCGATGACCTTGTCGAAGACCGCGATGTCGGTCTCCATCGGCGTCGCGATCTCGCCGCCGAAGCCGCCGCAATTGACCACGCCCCACAGATCAAGGCCGTCCAGCGCCGCGCGCACGCTGTCCTCGGAGGTCAGGTCGAAGGCCAGGGTCCGGCAGCCGGTGTCCCCTGCCAGGGCCGACAGCTTGCCTGCGTCCCGACCCGCGGCGATCACATCCGCGCCCCTGGCGCAAAGCTGCCGCACGGTCTCTCCGCCGATACCGCCGGAGGCCCCGGTCACCAGGATCGGCCCCTTGTCGTAATCCGCCATGTCTCCTCCTTGGGGCCATGCTTGGCCCGTCATGCCAACAAGTCTAGTGCGATTGTTCCCCCCGGGCCTGCGGATCGGGCCCCAGGGCCTCCAGAACCCGGGCCGCGAGGTCCGGATCGGGCGCGGCGGTGCCGTCGACCTCGATCACCGGGCCAAGGCCAAAGGGCCGCGCCCGCCCGGCAAGGTCGAACAATTCGTCCGCATAGGATCCGGGCGGATGGCCCGCCCGGCGCGTCGCCGCCCGGGCGCGATAGCGCGCGGCCGCGACCTGCGGCGGCACCGCGACCCAGACCTCGACCGTCCGGTCGATCCGGGCGCGCTGCAGATGGCCCTGCAAGACCTCGACCGGCTGGAACCCGTGCCAGGCATCGACGACCGGCAAAAGCCGGTCGGAAAAGCCGGCGATCGAATTGAAGATCGCCTCGTAGCTGGCCCGGCCAAGCATCCGGTTATGGGTGCGGTCGCCGGTGCCGATATGGGCGAACAGCCCCTCCTTGACCATATCAAGCGACAGCGGGACCGCGGCGATGCCGCGCGATGTCAAGCCGCCGACCAGGGCGTCGGCGATGGTCGACTTGCCGCTGGCCGGCACCCCGTTGACCAGAACCGCCGCCCTCATGCCCGCGCCTCCAGCGCCACCAGACCGGCGCCGATCACCCCGGCACGGTCGCCCAGGCGCGCGGGCACGATCGGAAGCGGATACCAGTCCGACCCGCCCGGCAGCCGCGCCCAGGCCCGGACCATCGCCGCGCCCAGGCCACCGCCGATGACGATCCGGTCCGGGTTCGCCACCGCCACGACGGAGTGCAACGCCCGCTCCAGCGGCGCGGCCCAGGCGACCAGCACCGCCTCGGCCGCCGCATCGCCGGCTTCGGCGCGATCCAGCAGGTCTTCGGCCCGGGTGCCGGCGGGCCAATCGGCCAGCAGCCGCGCCAGGGCGGTGCCCGAGCTGAAGGTTTCCACACAGCCGGTCCGGCCGCATTTGCAGCGCGGCCCATCGCCCGAAACGGCGATATGCCCGAATTGCCCGGCACAGCCGCCGCCATGCCAGGGGCGCCCCCCGGCCCGTATCGCGCCGCCGATCCCGGTGCCGATCGTGACCATGCAGAAGACCCCTGTCGCGGGACGATCCCGCGCCTCGGCGGCAAGGGCCATGGTCGCGTCGTTCTCGATCCTTGCACCCAGCCCGGTCGCGGCGCGCAGCAAACCCGGCACGTCCAGCCCGGCGATGTCCAGGTAGCCCGCCGAAAGGATGCGCTGGCCGGCGCCGTCGATCCGTCCGGGCAGGCCGACGCCGATGCAGGTGGTCTCCGTGTTGCGTAGTGCCTCGGCCATCCGGACAAGCTGGGCGGAAAAACCGGTGCGCGTCGGATCCGTCGGCTCGGCCAGGCTGGCCAGGATATCGCCGCCGGGGCCGATCCGCGCGGCCCGGACATGGGTGCCGCCCACATCGACGCCGATGGCGGTCTCAGCCAAGGGTGGCATGGCGATCCAGAACCGCCTGGATTTCGCGCAGACGGCCGCTTGCGATCCGTTCCAGCCGGTCGGCGCGGATGTCGGCGTCCAGCGAAATGCAATCCTTCCAAAGGGCTCGACCGGCGATGACCCCCGCGGCGCCGTTCGCCATCGCGGTCTCGACCTGGCCGATGAAGGTTTCATGGTCGACGCCGGCCGACAGCACGGCCCAGGGGATGTCGCCGCAAAGCGCCGTGATCCGGGCGCAGGCCTCGGCGGTGCCCGGATAGGGCAGCTTGAGCACCTTCGCGCCCAGGTCGACCGAAATCCGCGCGCTGTCGACGATCAGCCCGGGAAAGGCGGCCCGGTAGTCGGCATCGCTTTCGCCCTCCAGCTGATAGGTCAGGATCTCGACCACAAGCAGCACGTCCTCGGCCGCGAAATCGGCGATGCAATCGCGGATGATGGCGATGTTGGTGTCGTTGGCGCCAGGGGTGTCAGGGCGCAGATAGACCATCAGCTTGGCCCCTGTGCCGCCCAGTTCGCGCACCCGTCGCGCGGTCACCCCCGGCACCAGTTTCGAGATGCGATAGCCGCCCGCATCCACATCCCAGCCCGAGGCATCGAGCCCGATCAGCAGCCCGGTATCGCGCGCCAGAACCCCGTCATCGACCACGCCGGGGACGGCGCAGACCGGATCCAGAAGAATGCAGGACGCCTTGTTGGCCAGATGCGCCACGATCGCCGATTTGACCACGCCCAGGGTCGCCTCGTCGATCGCGGCCTGGGCTTCGGGCGTGTCGGCCAGCACCTTGCGCATGCCGCCGCGCTGGTCGGCCGCGACGACCATCATCAGGCCGTTATCGCCGCAGATCTGCTGGTAGCCTCGGCGCTCGGCGGTGGTCATGGCTGACGTCATCGGTCGGGTATCCTCGCATTCCTTGTCGGCGCGGCAAGGCCGGAAAAGACCTGCCGCCGGGGGCCCTTGGCCGCTGAACAGCGACACTTGCCTGCGCCATGATCCCTGGCGCAGGACGCCGATCCGGGTCAGGCCGGGCCGGGCCCGGTGATCATCACCCAAAGCGTAGCCGCCGCCCCCGGCCACCTCAACAATTTTTTTCTGAAATATATTTCAGTCTTTGGGGGGCGGGTCGGCAAGCTCCAGCACCCGCACCGCGGCCTGCACATCCGTCACCAGCGCGTTGACCATGCCGGAGCGCACGGCACCCAGGATCGCCGGCGCCTTTTCGCGGCCGATCGCGATGCCGATCGACAACGGCACCCGCCGCAGCTGGTCGCGATGGATGCACAGCAGGTTCTCTTCCTTCGGCCAGGGCACCTCGGCCCCCGACGCGTCGAAATAGTGGCGCACCACATCGCCGACGACCCGGTCGGCGTCGCTGTCGGAAAACTCCGGATCGACGGCCGTCAGACCCGGTTCGAACCGACCGATCCCGAGGATCGCGACATCGACCCGGTCCCACAGGCCGATCAGACCGGCGATATCCGGGTCAAGCTCCAGCACCGCCGACAATTCGGGCGACACCATCGCCGGCGCGAACAGCAACCGCGGCTCACCGCCCAGCTGCGCGGCGGCGCGGCGGACGAATTCGTTGATCTGGAAATGGCCCTCGGTCTCGGACATGCCGCCCATCGCCGGGATCACCACCACGCCGGGGCATTTCTGCAATCCGGCCGACACCACGCTCTGGATCGTGCGCCCCCAACCGACCGCGACCACGGATCCGGAGGCAAGCGCTGCGTCCTGCAACAGGAACCCGACCTGCGCCCCCAGCGCCGCGGCCTGATTGTTTTCGACCACGCGGGCCGAGCCAAGCCCAAGCGCCTGGGCAAGCCGGTGTCCCAGATCGTCGATATCCTCGATATCGACCACCTCGATCCGCACGATCCCCTCGTTGCGGGCCAGCGCCAGAAGGCGCGAAACGGTGGCCGTCGACACCTCCATCCGGCGGGCGACCTCGATCTGGGACAAGCCGTCCAGGTAATGCATCCGCGCCGCGGCATGCATCAGCCTGCGATTGATCAGCTTGCCGGGCTTGGGGCGTTCGGCCATGCGCATCCTTGCCTGAAAGACGTTTCAGATACGCGTTTCTGTGCACGAAAGCCGCGCGCGGGGCAACAGGTCGTGCATTCCCAAGGCCGAGCCACAACACTGACGGCGACACGAGTCGCGTGCAGAAATAAATTTCTGATAAATAATTCTTGCGCTTGCCGAACCGCCTCGGCAGTCTTTCGATTACCGTTAGAACGGTTACTTTCCCCGGCGGAACTCTCCGGCGGGGCAAGCCTCGCGGCTCGAGGAGGAGCCGCGCAGTCAAGGGAGGACTCTCGAATGAAAACCTTTATCAGATCGGCCCTGTTCGCCGCGGCGCTCGGCGCCGGCGCGACCGCTCAGGCCCAGGACGACATCACCATCACGCTGGTGCCGGGCCTGACCACCGACGCCTTCTACATCACCATGAACCGGGGCGCCCAGGCCGCGGCCGAGGCGCTGGGGATCACCGTGGACTTCCAGGGCGCCGAGGAATTCGACCCGGTCCTGCAGACCCCGGTGCTCGATGCCGTGATCGCCCGCGGCCCCGACGCGATCCTGATCGCGCCGACCGATTCGACCCAGATGATCGAACCGCTGCGCCGCGCCAATGACGCCGGCATCCCGGTGATCACCGTCGACACCTTCATCGACGACGGCCGCTACCAGGACGGCGCCGGCGACGGCGACTTCCCGCTGGCCTATATCGCCTCCGACAATGTCGGCGGCGGCCGGATGGCCGCGCGCTTCATGGCCGAGGCGATCGGCGGCGAAGGCAAGGTCTATGTGTCGAACGTCCGTCCGGGCATCTCGACCACCGACCAGCGCGAAGAGGGCTTCAAGGCCGAGATGGCCGAGAACTTCCCCGGTATCGAGGTGCTGGAGACCCAGTACAACGAAAACGACGCCTCGCTCGCCGCGTCGCAATTCCAGGCCGTGATGGCCCGTCACCCCGACATCTCGGGCGTGTTCGGTGCCAACCTGTTCTCGGCCCTGGGCGCCGGCAATGGCGTCGAAGCCGCCAACGCGGACGACAGCGTGACCGTGATCGCCTTCGACGCGCCGCAAGGCATCGTCGACAACATCTCGTCCGGGCTGATCGACGCCGCGATCGCGCAACACCCGGCAGAAATCGGCTATTACGGCGTCATCACCGCCTATGCGGCGCTGACCGGGCAATCGGTGCCCACCTCGATCGGGACCGGGTTCACGGTGATCAACGCGGACAACGTGACCGATCCCGACATCGCCAAGTTCATCTATTCGGAATGAGAATGGGCACGACGCAAAGAACAAGGGGGGCCTCATTCGTGAGGTCCCTTCTTGACGCCTGGTCCTGGCTCTTCCTGATCCTGATCCTGGGCTTTTTCGAGATCTACGCGCAGACGCAGACCGGCGGGACCTTTCTGTTCCGGGTCTACAGCCTGCAGGCGATCGGGGTCGCCGCCTCGCAGATCCTGCTGCTCGCCCTCGGGCTGACGCTGGTGATCGTGGCCGGGCATATCGACCTGTCGATCGCCTTTTCCACCGGCTTCGCCGCCGTCGCCATGGCCCTGGCGATCCGCGCCGCGGGCGACGATCCCAGCCTTGCGATGGTGATCCTGGCGATGGGGGTGGGACTGCTTGCGGCCTTGTCGGTCGGCTTCGTCAACGGCTGGCTTGTCGCCTCGCTCGACGTGCCGTCCTTCATCGGCACGCTGGGCACCTACGGGATCGCCCGGGGGGCGGCGCTGATCGTCGCCGGGGGGGCCACCGTGTCGATCCGCAGCGACCATGCCCGCGCCTTGGGCAACGGACAGGTGCTGGGCATTCCGGTGCCGCTGCTGATCGCGATGATCCTCGCGCTGGCCTGCCATTACCTGCTGAAACACACGAAATTCGGCGCCCATACCTATGCGCTTGGCGCCAACCGGGCCTCGGTCGAACGCGCCGGGGTCGACGTCAAGCGCCACCTGATGCTGCTGTTCCTGCTGTCGGCCCTGACCGCCGGGGTCGGCGGGCTGGTCTATACCGGGCGCTTTTCGGCCGGGGCCGCGAATGCGGGCGAACCGATCCTGCTTTATGCCGTGGCCGCGGTGTTCATCGGCGGCGCCTCGCTGACCGGCGGCCAGGGCACCATCATCGGCACCGTGATCGGCGCCTTCATCATCGCGGTGATCCAGTTCGGCCTCGTCTTTTCGGGCCTGCCGCCCTATTGGCAATTCGTCGCGGTCGGCCTGGTCATCATCGTCGCGGTTCTGGTGGACCAGTCCAAGCACCGCGTGGTCGGAGGCGGGTCATGAGCGCCCTGCTGGAAGTCCGCAACCTCAACAAACGGTTCGGCGGCAACGAGGCGGTCAAGGATGTCAGCTTCGACCTGGAGCCCGGCGAATGCGTCGTGCTGGCCGGTGACAACGGCGCCGGCAAGTCGACGGTGATCAAGATGATCTCGGGCGTCTATGCCCCCACCTCCGGCACCGTGACGCTCAGGGGCGACGTCCTGACCGGCAAGACGCCCGAAGCGGTGCGCAATGCCGGGATCGAGACGATCTACCAGGATCTTGCCCTGGCCGACAACCTGGACCCCGGGCTGAACCTCTACCTGGGGCGGGAACGGACCAGGCGCATCCTCGGGCTGCCGTTCCTGGATCGCAAGACGATGCGGGACGACGCGGCGCGGGTGATGAAAACGCTCGGCATCACCGTGCCGGACCCGTCCGCCCCGGTGCGCGAAATGTCCGGCGGTCAGCGCCAGGCGATCGCCCTGGCCCGGGCGGTGCATTGGAAGGCGGGGCTGGTGATCCTGGACGAACCGACCGCGGCGCTCGGCGTGCCCGAACAGCGCGAGGTGATGGCCCTGATCGAACGGATGAAACAGCAGGGCGTCGGGATCATCCTGATCTCGCACAACCTGCCCGACATCTTCGCCGCGGCCGACCGGATCATCGTGCTGGCCCGCGGCGTGGTGGCCGGCGAACGCCGCCCCGACGAGACCAGCGACGAAGAGATCGTGCGCATGATGATGGGGGCGACACTCTAGCGGCGCACCACCGGGCGCCCTGACGAAAGGAGGCGACATGACCTGGGACCTGTCCGGAAAGAGCGTTCTGGTGACCGGCGCAAGTTCCGGCATCGGGCAGGCGCTGGCGCTGGCCGCCGGGGCCGCCGGGGCGCGCGTTTTCGTTCATGGCCGCGACACCGACCGCCTGAGGGACGTCGCCGCCCGGATCGGCGACGACGCCGCCTGGCACGCCGCCGACCTGACCGATCCCGCCGCCGTCGATGGCCTGGCCCGCGCCGCTGTCGCGACCCTTGGCCGGATCGACATCCTGCTGGCCAATGCCGGGCTCTACGTGCCCGGCGACGCCGCCGAAGGCGACCCGGACGCCTGGGATGCGCTGCTCGACGTCAACGTGAAAAGCGTCTTTCGCCTGGTCAACCGGGTCCTGCCGGCGATGGTCGCGCGCCGCTCGGGCGATATCGTCGTGACCAGCTCGGTCTCGGGCCACCAGGCGATCCAGTGGGAACCGGTCTATTCCGCCTCCAAACACGCGATCCAGTCCTTCGTCCACGGCGTCCGGCGCCAGCTTGCCCCGCACAATGTCCGCATCGGGGCGATCGCGCCGGGCGTGGTGCTCAACCCGCTCTGGGGCATGTCGGACGCGGCCGAGATCGCCGCCCGCGTCGCCGCCCACGAGGGCATCCGCTCCGAGGACGTGGCCGAGGCGGTGATGTTCATGCTGACCCGCCCGCCCCACGTGACCATCCGCGACCTCGTGATCCTGCCCCAGAACCAGGACATCTGACCCCATGGCCGGCTTCGACCATGTCATCGTCGGCGCCGGTGCGGCGGGTGCGGTGCTGGCCAACCGGCTGACCGAAGACCCGGCCACCCGCGTCGCGCTGATCGAACAGGGCCCGGACCGCAATTCGCGCAAGGCGATCATCCGCATCCCGCTGGGCATGGTCACCTTCATGGCCCCCGCGCTGGCCTTCCTGGGCGGGCCGCGCTTCATGCAATGGTTCGAGACGGAGCCCGAACCGGGCCTTGGCGGCCGCCGCATCGCCCTGCCGCGGGGCAAGGGCACCGGCGGGTCGACCCTGGTCAACGGCCAGATCTGGATCCGCGGCCAGCCCGAGGATTTCGACCATTGGCGCGACCTCGGCAATCCGGGCTGGGGCTATGACGACCTGCTGCCCTATTTCCGCAAATGCGAAACCCTGGTGCCGCTGCGCGACCCCGCCGCCGACCGGCACCTGCCGGCCCGGTCCGCGCGGGCGGCCCAGCCGCTCGACCCGGCCCTGCACGGCACCGATGGCCCGATAACCCTGGCCCATATGCGCAGCGTGAACCCCCTGACCCATGCCTTCCTGAAGGCCGCCGCGCAGGCCGGGCACCGCTTCAACGCCGATTTCAACGGCGCCCGGCAGGAGGGCTACGGCTTTTACACCTTCACCCAGAAGAACGGCCAGCGCGTCACCGCCGAAAGCGCCTATATCGACCCGATCCGCCACCGGCCGAACCTGGTGATCCTGCCCGACCGCCGCGTCACCCGGGTCACCATGCAGGGCGCCCGGGCCACCGGCGTCGACTGGCGGCATGCCGACGGAACCCAGGGCCATACACAGGGCGCCGAGGTCATCCTGAGCGCCGGCAGCTTCGTGTCACCGCACCTGCTGATGCTGTCGGGGATCGGCGATGCCGACCACCTGCGCGCCCAGGGGATCGGCCCGGTTCACCACCTGCCGGGCGTGGGCCGGAACCTGCAGGATCACCTCGATGTCTCGGTGGAATACAAGGCCCGCACGCTGGCGCCCTATGGCGGATCGCTGCGGGCGCTGCCGCGCAACGCCTTGCACCTGCTGGACTGGCTGGTCCGCCGGCGCGGGCTGTTTTCCTCGACCACGGCCGAAGGCGGGGCGTTCCTGTCCACCACCGGCCACGGGCGGCCCGATATCCAGCTGTTCTTTTGCGCCGGCATGGCCAACACCCAGAACGCCAAGGGGTTCGGCACCCATGGTTTCCTGATGCATGTCTGCCAGCTGCGCCCCGAAAACCGCGGCACCCTGCGCCTGCGGACCGCCGACCCCGAGACCCCGCCCGAGATCCGCTATGATGTCCTGACCACGCCCGAGGCCTGCAAGACCCTGCGCGACGGCGTGCGGATCGCCCGCGACATCATCCGCCAGTCCCCCTTCGCCCGGCACCTGGAAACGGAACTGGCCCCCGGCGATGCCGCGCAGGCCGATGCCGCGATCGACGCCTTCATCCGCGACACGGTCGGCACCCTGTTCCATCCGGTCGGCACCTGCGCCATGGGCACCGGTCCGATGGCCGTCACCGATCCGCGGAGCCTGCGGGTCCGGGGCACGACAGGGCTGCGCGTCGTCGACGCCTCGGTGATGCCGAGTGTCGTCTCGGGCAATACCGTCGCGGCGACCTATTGCCTTGCCGAAAAGGCCGCCGACCTGATCCGGCGCCCTGCCCCGCGGTGACCGGACTGCGGCGGTCGTCGCCCAAGGCCGGCGCGGCGGATCGCTGCCGGCCGGATTCATGGCCAGGGCGATGGAACAGGGGGGCCGGTCGCGTGACGGGTCCGTCGGGCGGGTCGGGCCCTAGCCGTCCTCTTTCACCACCCGCAGCGACAGCTCGCGCAGCTGTTCGTTGGTCGGATCCGAGGGCGCGGCCATCATCAGGTCCTCGGCGCGCTGGTTCATCGGGAACATGATGACCTCGCGGATATTCGCCTCGTCGGCCAGCAGCATCACGATCCGGTCGATGCCGGCGGCACAGCCGCCGTGGGGCGGGGCGCCGAACTGGAAGGCGCTGACCAGCCCGCCGAAGCGCTTGCGCACCTCGTCCTCGCCATAGCCGGCCAGTTCGAAGGCCTTGATCATCACGTCCAGCTTGTGGTTGCGGATCGCGCCCGAGACCAGTTCATAGCCGTTGCAGGCCAGGTCGTATTGATAGCCCAGCACCTGCAGCGGATCGCCCTCCAGCGCCGCCAGCCCGCCCTGGGGCATGGAAAACGGGTTGTGGCTGAAATCGACGCGGCCGGTGTCCGCGTCGGCCTCGTACATCGGGAAATCGACGATCCAGGCGAAGGCGAAGCGATCGGTCTCGGTCAGGCCCAGTTCCAGCCCGATCACGTCGCGCGCGCGGCCCGCGACCCGTTCGAAGGCATCCGGCCTGCCGCCCAGGAAGAACGCGGCATCGCCCTTGCCCAGGCCCAGTTGCTGGCGGATCGCTTCGGTCCGTTCGGGGCCGATATTCTTGGCCAGCGGGCCGGCGGCTTCCATGCCGTCCTCGCCGTCGCGCCAGAAGATATATCCCATCCCCGGCAGGCCCTCTTTCTGGGCAAAGGCGTTCATCCGGTCGCAGAACTTGCGCGACCCGCCGCCCGGCGCGGGAATGGCCCGGACCTCGGTGCCGTCCTGCTCCAGCAGCTTGGCGAAGATGGCAAAGCCGGACCCGCGGAAATGGTCCGAGCAATCCTGCATCCGGATCGGGTTGCGCAGGTCGGGCTTGTCGGTGCCATACCACAGGGCCGCGTCGCGATACGAGATCTGCGGCCAGACCGTGTCGACCTTGCGGCCGCCGCCGAAGTCCTCGAACACGCCCTGGATCACCGGCTGGATCGTGTCGAACACGTCCTGCTGGGTGACAAAGGACATCTCCATGTCCAGCTGGTAGAAATCCGTCGGGCTGCGATCGGCGCGCGGATCTTCGTCGCGGAAACAGGGCGCGATCTGGAAATAGCGGTCGAAGCCCGACACCATGATCAGCTGCTTGAACAGCTGCGGCGCCTGGGGCAGGGCATAGAACTTGCCCGGATGCAGCCGCGAGGGCACCAGGAAATCGCGCGCGCCCTCGGGCGAAGAGGCGGTGATGATCGGCGTCTGGTATTCGCGGAACCCCTGGTCCCACATCCGGCGGCGCATGGCGGCCACCACGTCCGAGCGCAGGGTCATGTTGCGCTGCATCTCGTCCCGGCGCAGGTCGAGATAGCGGTATTTCAGCCGCGTCTCTTCGGGGTAGTCCTGGTCGCCGAAGACCTGCAAGGGCAATTCGGCCGCCGCGCCCAGCACTTCGAGGTCGCGCACGAAGACCTCGATCTCGCCGGTGGGCAGGGCCGGGTTCACCAGCGCCGCGTCGCGGGCCAGAACATTGCCGTCGATGCGGATGCACCATTCGGCGCGGATCTTTTCCAGATCGGCAAAGACCGGGCTGTCGCCATCGGCGATCACCTGGGTGATGCCGAAATGGTCGCGCAGGTCGATGAACAGCACCCCGCCATGGTCGCGCACCCGGTGCACCCAGCCGGACAGACGCACGTCCTGGCCCACATCGTCGCGGGTCAGCTGGGCACAGGTATGGCTGCGATAGGGGTGCATGGGCTTGCCTCGCCGTGGTGATTGCTTGCCGGGGGGACAAACCGCGCGCGGGCGGCGAAGTCAAGGCGGTCTGGAAAACCGCGGCGTGTCCCGATAGGTTAACCTTCATTAACCGGGACGGGATCGTGAGGGTCCGATGTGGACAGCGGCATTCGACCGCGTGCTGCGCGGGTTCTGGAGCGACGGGGCACTGGAGGTCACCTATGCCGACGGCACGACGCGCCGCTACGGCCCGGACCCCGGCACGCCCTGGCGGCTGACGCTGCACGATCCGGCCCTGCCGCGGGAATTGCTGTTCGACCTCGACATGGCCTTCGGCGAGGCCTGGGTGGACCAGCGCCTGAGCATCGCGGGCGACGATCTGCGCGGGTTCCTGGCCGCGGCGATCCGCCAACGCGTCGCGGGGCACGACCCGGTGACGGCCCGGCTCTTGCACCGGCTTCAGGCGATCGCCCAGCGTTGGGCCGAGCGCAACCCCCTGCCCCGCGCCCGGGCCAACGTGCAGCACCATTACGATCTGTCGGGCGCGCTGTATGACCTGTTCCTGGACGCCGACCGGCAATATTCCTGCGCCTATTTCACCGACCCGGAGATGAGCCTGGAGGCCGCGCAGGAGGCCAAGAAACGCCACATCGCCCGCAAGCTGTGCCTGGCGCCGGGGATGCGGGTACTGGATATCGGCTGCGGCTGGGGCGGCATGGCGCTGACCCTGGCGCGCGACCATGGCGCGCAGGTGGTCGGCGTGACCCTGTCGGACGAACAGCACGCCCATGCAAGCGGCCGGGTCGCAGCGGCCGGGCTGGCCGACCGGATCGACATCCGCCTGGCCGATTACCGCGACGTGGACGGGCCGTTCGACCGGATCGTGTCCGTGGGCATGTTCGAACATGTCGGCGCGGCCCATTACGGCGACTATTTCGGCAAGGTCCGCGACCTGCTGACGCCCGACGGCGTGGCCCTGGTCCACACGATCGGCACCCAGACCGCGCCGCGCGCGACCTCGACCTGGCTGCGGCGCTACATCTTTCCCGGCGGCTATCTGCCGGCCCTGTCGGAAATGCTCGCCGCGGTGGAAAAGACCGGACTGACGATCGCCGATATCGAGGTGCTGCGGCTGCACTACGCCCGCACCCTGCGTCACTGGCACGACCGGTTCATGGCCAATGTCGACGCGGCCCGCAACCTGTATGACGAGAAATTCACCCGGGTCTGGCGCTATTACCTGACCACGGCCGAGCTGTCCTTCGTGGCCGAACGGCTGGCGGTGTTCCAGGTGCAGCTGGCCCGCTGCAAGGACGCGGTGCCGCTGACCCGGGACTATCTGTATTCGGACGTCTAGGCGCAACTGCGCAACCCGACAGGCACGGGCCATCGGCCCGGGCCGCGCCCGACCCTCCCCCCGGGAGGGCGCATCGGCAATGCCGCCCTCGGCGTGACCGCCATGGATGCTTTGTCGCGATACCTTGGTGTTCCCGTCCGGCTGCGCCCACCCCGGGGCCGGGCGCGGCCCTCTGCGGCGCCCCGACCCTCACCACCACCGTCCACTTCGGTTTCGCCCCTTGCGCCCCGGCGCCCCATCCCTATAACCCACGACAATTTGGGCATCGCGGGGGTGTCTGAATCGCTGCGAAGGGGTCTGCCACCATGCCGAAGAGAACCGACATCCAGTCGATCATGATCATCGGAGCGGGGCCCATCATCATCGGACAGGCCTGCGAATTCGACTATTCCGGCGCCCAGGCCTGCAAGGCCCTGCGCGAGGAAGGCTACCGGGTCATCCTGGTCAATTCCAACCCGGCCACGATCATGACCGATCCCGGCCTGGCCGATGCCACCTATATCGAACCGATCACCCCCGAAGTCGTGGCCAAGATCATCGAAAAGGAACGCCCCGACGCGCTGCTGCCGACGATGGGCGGGCAGACCGGGCTGAACACTTCGCTGGCGCTGGCCGATATGGGCGTGCTGGACGAATTCGGGGTCGAGATGATCGGCGCCAAGCGCGAGGCCATCGAAATGGCCGAGGACCGCAAGCTGTTCCGCGAGGCGATGGACCGGCTCGGCATCGAGAACCCCAAGGCCACCATCGTCACTGCGCCCAAGGTCAACGGCAAGACCGACCTGAATGCCGGTGTGCAACTGGCACTGGACGCGCTCGAGGAGATCGGCCTGCCGGCGATCATCCGCCCGGCCTATACGCTGGGCGGCACCGGCGGCGGCGTCGCCTATAACCGCGAAGACTACATCCATTACTGCCGCACCGGCATGGATGCCTCTCCGGTCGGGCAGATCCTGGTCGATGAATCCCTGCTGGGCTGGAAGGAATACGAGATGGAGGTGGTCCGCGACAAGGCGGACAACGCGATCATCGTCTGTTCCATCGAAAACGTCGACCCGATGGGCGTGCATACCGGCGACAGCATCACCGTCGCCCCGGCGCTGACGCTGACCGACAAGGAATACCAGATCATGCGGACGCACAGCATCAACGTGCTGCGCGAGATCGGGGTCGAGACCGGCGGCTCCAACGTGCAATGGGCGGTGAACCCCGAAGACGGCCGCATGGTGGTGATCGAGATGAACCCGCGTGTGTCGCGGTCCTCGGCGCTGGCTTCCAAGGCGACCGGGTTCCCGATCGCCAAGATCGCCGCCAAGCTGGCCGTGGGCTATACGCTCGATGAGCTGGACAACGACATCACCAAGGTCACGCCCGCCAGTTTCGAGCCGACCATCGACTATGTCGTCACCAAGATCCCGCGCTTCGCCTTCGAGAAATTCCCCGGCTCCGAACCGCATCTGACCACGGCGATGAAATCCGTGGGCGAGGCGATGGCGATCGGCCGCAGCTTTCACGAATCCGTGCAAAAGGCGCTGGCCAGCATGGAAACCGGCCTGACCGGGTTCGACGAAATCGCCATTCCCGGCGCCGACGACCCGACCTCGGGCCGCGCCGCGATCACCAAGGCGCTGTCCCAGGCCACGCCCGACCGTCTGCGCGTGGTCGCCCAGGCGATGCGCGAGGGCTTTTCCGACGACGACATCTTCGCCATCACCAGGGTCGACCCCTGGTTCCTGGCCCGCATCCGCGAAATCGTCGAGGCCGAACAGGACGTGGAAACCAACGGCCTGCCGCGCGATGCCGCGGGGCTGCGCGCGCTCAAGATGCTGGGCTTCACCGATGCCCGCCTGGCCACCCTGACCGACCTGGACGAGGCCGAGATCCGCAAGGCCCGCCACGATGAAGGCGTCACCGCCGTGTTCAAGCGGATCGACACCTGTGCGGCCGAATTCGAAGCCCAGACGCCCTACATGTATTCCACCTACGAACACCCGATGATGGGCGAGGTGGAATGCGAGGCCCGGCCCAGCGACCGCAAGAAGGTGGTGATCCTGGGCGGCGGCCCGAACCGGATCGGCCAGGGGATCGAATTCGACTATTGCTGCTGTCATGCCTGTTTCGCCCTGACCGACCAGGGCTATGAAACCATCATGATCAACTGCAACCCCGAAACGGTGAGCACCGATTACGACACCTCCGACCGGCTCTATTTCGAACCGTTGACCTTCGAACATGTGATGGAGATCCTGGCGGTCGAACAGCGGAACGGCACCCTGCACGGCGTCATCGTCCAGTTCGGCGGCCAGACGCCCCTGAAACTGGCCAATGCGCTGGAACAGGCCGGCATCCCGATCCTGGGCACCACCCCCGACGCCATCGACCTGGCCGAGGACCGCGAACGGTTTCAACTGCTTGTCGAACAGCTGGGCCTGAAGCAGCCGCGCAACGGCATCGCCTCTTCGGATGCCGAGGCGCTGGCCATCGCCGCCGAGATCGGCTTTCCCCTGGTGATCCGCCCCTCCTACGTGCTGGGCGGCCGCGCGATGGAGATCGTCCGCGACCAGGCCGGGCTGGAACGCTACATCTCGGACGCCGTGGTGGTGTCGGGCAGATCGCCCGTCCTGCTCGACAGCTATCTTTCCGGCGCCATCGAATGCGATGTCGACGCGCTGTGCGATGGCCACCATGTCCATGTCGCCGGCATCATGCAGCATATCGAAGAGGCCGGGGTGCATTCCGGCGACAGCGCCTGCTGCCTTCCGCCCCATTCCCTGCCCGACGACATCGTCGACCAGCTCAAGACCCAGACCATCGCCCTGGCCCGCGCGCTCAAGGTCAAGGGGCTGATGAACGTGCAATTCGCGGTCAAGCAGGGCGACATCTACCTGATCGAGGTCAACCCCCGCGCCTCGCGCACCGTGCCTTTCGTCGCCAAGGCCACCGACAGCGCCATCGCCTCCATCGCCGCCCGGCTCATGGCCGGAGAGCCGCTGTCGAATTTCCCGCTGCGCGAGGCCTACGCCCCGGCCGAGGATCCGATGGACGTGTTGCCGCTGGGCGATCCCTTCACGCTCGCCGATCCGAAAACGCCCTGGTTCAGCGTGAAGGAAGCGGTGATGCCCTTCAACCGCTTCCCCGGCGTCGATACGATCCTGGGCCCCGAAATGCGTTCGACCGGAGAGGTCATGGGCTGGGCCCGTTCCTTTGACCGCGCTTTCCTGAAGGCGCAGATGGGCGCGGGCGTGGATCTGCCGACCGCCGGCAAGGTGTTCTTTTCGATCAAGGATGACGACAAGACCGAGATGCTGCGCGAGGCCGCCCGGATCGTCACCGATCTGGGCATGACCATCTGCGCCACCCGCGGCACCGCCGCCTGGCTGGCCGATCAGGGCTTCGAGGCCGAGGTGGTCAACAAGGTCTACGAAGGCGGCCGCACCGTGGTCGACCACCTCAAGGACGCAGAGATCGCGCTGGTGTTCAACTCCACCGAGGGCGCCGCGGCGGTCGAGGACAGCCGTTCGATCCGCGCCGTCGCGCTCGCCGACAGGATCCCCTATTACACCACCGCCGCCGGCTCCCACGCCGCGGCGCTGGCGATGAAGGCCAAGGCCCAGGACGATCTGCGGGTGCGGGCGCTGCAGGGGTAAGTTATCCGACGAACGGAGGAATAGTTGTTTTTTGCAAGAACCGGCAATGTTGTCGCTTGGCTCATCTTCATTCTCAGCGCTGTCAGGCTCGTACTAGCAATCGCAATTGCAGCCACGACCGATGGACCTGCCGAGAATTCGGCGTTTGCGATGGAATACCTGGCGGCCTCAACAACCGGGGAAGCGATCGATGAGGCTATTTACGGACTTCTCGCGGGCCTTGTTCTCGGAATCCTTTCCCAGATCGGCCTGTCACTAAGGAGTGTCGGAAAACCGTCCGAGAAATAGCCTCTCGCTCGATCCCCGGCCGCAGGACGGTTCTGCCGCTGGTCTGATCGTGACCCCTGCCCTATCCTCGGTCGCAATGGGGATTCGAGTGGGGCATCGGCACATGGCACGGGACGACAGGGCCGGGTTCGGCGACCTTCTGGAAGGCGGGCTGGCGATCGCCGGCACGATCATCGGCGGGCTGCTCCTGTGGCGCCATCGCCCGGTCGAGGGTCAGGAATTGATCGAACGCGCCCTGACCGATCCGGAGTTTCTCATCCTCAAACCGGGCGCCTTCTACGGCGGGATCGTCGCGCTGGTGCTGCTGTTCATCTACGGGCTGCGCCGGCTGCGCATCCTCTGACGCGCGGCATGCGGGCGCATCCGGCGCCGTTGCCCGCCCGCGCGCCGGCACCGACGCGTTACCGACGTTTCACCGACGCGATACCACAGGCCCTTTCCGGCCCGTCAGGCTGGACAAATCCGCCCCTCTGGGCTCTGCTGCCGGCCAGAGCTGGAGGAAGCATGTTCAACGTCGCGATTACCGCAACCGGGGTCCACGCCCCGGAGAATGTCATTACGAATCAAGAGCTTGTCCAGGCGTTCAACGCCTATGCCGACACATGGAACGCCGACAACGCCGCCGCCATCGCCGCCGGCACGCTCGAGGCCAAGGCCCATTCCTCGGTCGAGTTCATCCTTCAGTCCAGCGGCATCGACAACCGCCATGTCGTTGATAAATCAGGTATTCTTGACCCCGATCGGATGTATCCGCGGCTTGATCCACGCCCCGACGACGCGCCTTCGCTGATGGCCGAAATGGGGATCAAGGCCGCGCGGATCGCCCTCGACCGTGCCGGAACCGACCCCGCAGATATCGACTGCATCCTGTGCGCCGCGTCCAACCACGAACGCGCCTACCCCGCGATTTCCGTTGAAATTCAAGATCTTCTGGGCGCCGGCGGGTTCGCCTTCGACATGAATGTCGCCTGTTCCAGCGCCACTTTCGGGATCCAGACCGCTGCCGACATGATCCGCACCGGGTCGATCCGCAAGGCCCTGGTGATTTCACCGGAAATCACCTCCGGCCACCTCGAATGGCGCGACCGCGACTGTCATTTCATCTTTGGCGACGTGGCCACCGCGGTGCTGCTGGAACGCGACGAGGGTGACCTGCAAACCCCGTATTTCAAAGTGAAATCCACCCGCGCGGCGACGCAGTTCTCGAACAATATCCGCAACAACATGGGCTTTCTTCGGCCCGCCCATGACCAGATGGACGACCGCCGCGACATGCGGTTCATGCAGAACGGCCGCAAGGTCTTCAAGGAGGTGCTGCCGCTGGTCAGCGCCCATATCGCCGCGCATCTGGCGGATGCCGGCGTGCAAGCCTCCGATCTCAAGCGGCTCTGGCTGCATCAGGCGAACAAGACGATGAACGATTACATTGGCCGCAAGGTGCTGGGCCGCGACCCGGAACCGGACGAGCAACCCAATATCCTGCAGGATTTCGCGAATACCTCATCGGCCGGCTCGATCATCGCCTTCGACAAGTATTCCGACGACCTGGCCCCGGGCGACCTGGGCCTGATCTGTTCCTTCGGCGCCGGCTATTCGGTCGGTTCGGTGATCGTCGAAAGCGCCTGACCCCGGCCGGGGACCGATCACGGCGGCGGCGCCGTCACCCGGCCTCGGCTTCCAGATTCAACTTCATGTCGATCAGCACCTTCTGCAAGGCCAGAGTCTCGCGCAGCAGACGCTTGGCCTCGTTGACGGAAATCACCCCGTCTTCGATGGATTGCTGGTATTCGGCCATCAACACGGCGAAACGCTGGCTCAGCGCGATGACGTCGGAATTCACGCCGGTGGAGGTTGCATTCCTCTGCGTCGCTTCGAAGCTCAAGGTGATCCCCTTGAGCTCGGCCAGGGCCGAGGTGACATGGGGATAGCTCGACGCGGCCTCCAGCGCGGCCACCGCATCGACCGGCATGAACCGGTCCGCATGTTCCGGCGCGTCGGAATAATACCGGCCCAACGTCGCCTTCGATTTTCCGGTCAGCACGCAGGCCGGTTCGACGCCGACATCCTTGACCAGCGCTTCGGTATGCTTCTTCAGATAACTTCCGGCCTCACTCATTCCGATCCCTTTGCGTCGTTGGGGGTTCCCCTCGGGGAAACCCGGTTCGCTTTTCCCATATCACGACCCCATCTGGCGTGAGACTTAAAGGCCATTCCCGATGTTGGGAAGGGTTGACGGTTATCAGTGACGGCGTCCCCACGCCGTAGGGTCAGGGGCCGAACCCCATCCTGAGGCCAGCCTTTCGAGGCCGGCATCGGCCCCTGGCCCGCCGGGTTTTCCAGGTCGACTGCATTACTCACGGGGACCGGATGCGCCCTGCCCAAAGGCCTTGTCGATCCGGCCCGGGCAGGGCACATCTGCCGCCATGGCGAAACTGCATTTCCACTACTCGACGATGAATGCCGGCAAGTCGACCGTGCTGCTGCAGGCCGCGCACAATTACCGCGAGCGCGGGATGGACCCCTACCTGCTGACCGCGCAAGTCGACACCCGCGCCGGCCAGGGCCGGATCGCCAGCCGCATCGGGATCACCGCCAAGGCCGACACCTTCAGCCCGCATGACGACCTCTATCGCAAGGTCGAGGCCCGGCTGGCCGCCGGCCCCTGCGCCTGCATTTTCGTCGACGAGGCCCAGTTCCTGTCCCGAGACCAGGTCTGGCAACTGGCCCGGGTGGTCGACGACCTCGGCATCCCGGCGATGTGCTACGGGCTGCGTGTCGATTTCATGGGGCAGCTGTTTCCCGGCTCCGCCGCCCTGCTGGCGCTCGCCGATGACCTGCGCGAGGTCCGCACGATCTGCCATTGCGGACGCAAGGCAAGCATGGTGGTCCGCATGGCCGCCGACGGGCGGGTGATCACCGGCGGCGACCAGGTCCAGATCGGTGGCAACGAAAGCTATGTCAGCCTGTGCCGCCGCCATTGGCGCGCGGCGATCGAGGGCGACCAGCTCCCGCTGGTCTGACCCGCCACGGCTTTCTCGGGTCGGAAATATTCCGGGGTGGATTGGCCGCCAGGCCAAGAGGGGCAGCGCCCCGGCGGCGGGCGGGCCGTCAGGCCCGCGGCCGCCGCCCCCCCGCGACGCCAAAGGCGGCGCAAGACCTGACCCCGGCGACGCCGGAGGCGGCGCAAAACCTGATCTGTCGATGTCGACGGTATGGAAACCCGTTCAGGCGACCCGCTGCGGCGGGTCGCGCCCGTCGGCCCAGGCGATGATATTGTCCAGCGCCATGCGCCCCATCGCCTCGCGGGTTTCGACCGTGGCCGAGCCCAGATGCGGCAGCAGCACCGCATTCTCGCAGGCGATCAGCCGCGCCGGCACTTGGGGTTCGTTCTCGTAGACATCGAGCCCGGCACGGATCCGCCCGGCTTCCAGCGCCTCGATCAGTGCCGCTTCGTCCACCACCTCGCCGCGCGCGATGTTCACGAAGATCCCGCCCGGCTTCATCGCCGCCAGCGCCTTTGCGTCGATCAGCCGCGCAGTCCCGGCCCCGCCGGGCACGCAGACCACGACGAAATCCGCCGCCGCCATCAGCCCCGCCAGCGTGTCGATCCGCCTGGCCGGAAAATCCGGATCCTTCTCGGACCGGTTGAAATAGACAACCGGCATCCCGAACCCGAAATGCCCGCGCCGCGCCACCGCCTGGCCGATCCGGCCCATGCCGACGATGCCCAGGGTCTTGCCGCTCACATGGGTGCCCAGCAGGCCCTCCGGCCCGAACCCGGCCCAGCGCCCGGCCCGCAGCATCCGCTCGCCCTCGCCCGCGCGCCGCGCCGTGGCCAGGATCAGGGTCCAGCCGATATCCGCCGTCGCGTCGGTCAGCACATCGGGCGTGTTCGACACCATCACCCCGGCGGCGCGGGCGGCCTCCACGTCGATATGATTGAAGCCGACCCCGAAATTGCCCAGCATCCGGCAGCGCGGCACCCCCGCCGCGGCAAAGGCCCCGGCACTGAAGGCATCGCCCAGGGTCGGCAGGATCGCGTCGAAATCCCGCAGCGCCTGCGCCGCCGCGTCCTCGGACAAGGCGTCCCGGCCCAGGGTGACATCGAACCGCGCGCGCGCCGCGGCGATCACGGGTTCGGCGATCTGCCGGGTGATCAGAAGTCTCCTCAATGCATCCGCTCCCCATTGGCGACGGCCTGGTCCGGCCCGATCAGCACGATCCCGCCGGCGCCGTCGGACAGGCCCAGCACCAGCACCTCGGACCGCATCGGTCCGATCTGCCGGGGCGGGAAATTCACCACCGCCATGACCTGGCGGCCGACCAGCGCCGCGGGGTCGTAATGCGCGGTGATCTGGGCCGAGCTTTTCCGTTCCCCGATCTCGGGCCCGAAATCGACCCACAGCTTGAAGGCCGGCTTGCGCGCCTCGGGGAAAGGCTCGGCCCGCGTCACGGTGCCGACCCGGATATCGACCTTCAGAAAGTCGTCGAATGTGATCTCATCCGCCATGGGCAAGCTCCCGCGACCGCTGTGCCGCCGCTTTCACCGCGCGCCTCAACAGCGCCGGAAGACCGCTGTCCTCGTCCATCAGCACGGCCAGGGCGGCCGCCGTGGTCCCGCCGGGCGAGGTCACGTTGACCCGCAACTGCCCCGGATCCTCGCCCGCGCCTTCGGCCAGCGCCCCGGCCCCGGCCACGGTCGCCCGCGCCAGGTGCAGGGCCAGATCGGCGGGCAACCCCTCGGCCGCGCCGGCCGCGGCCAGCGTTTCGATCAGGTGGAACACATAGGCCGGGCCCGAGCCGCTGACCGCCGTCACCGCATCCATCTGGCCTTCATCGTCCAGCCGCACCACCTGGCCCACGGCGCGCAGCAGCCCTTCGGCCAGGTCCAGATGCGCCGCACGGGTCGCGTCATTGCCGATGATCGCGGTGATCCCGCGCCCCACCGCGGCGGGCGTGTTCGGCATCGCCCGGATGATCGGGCTGTCCGCGCCCAGCGCCGCCTCGAAAGCCGAAATCGGTGTCCCCGCAGCGACCGACACGAACAGCGTCCCGCCGCCGCCCAGCGCCTGCAGCGCCGGCAGCGCCGCGCCCATCATCTGCGGCTTGACCGCGATCAGCGCCACGGCCGGCGCGTCGGGCATCGCGTCGTTCAGATGCACCCCGGTGCCGCGCAGCCAGTCCGACGGGTTCGGGTCCTGCACCCAGACCGAGCCGGCCGGCAAGCCGCCTTCCAGCCAGCCCGCCAGCATCGCCGAGCCCATCTTGCCGCAGCCCAGCAGGACCAATCCGCGCGCGCTCACCTCGTCCATGTTTCCCCCTGTCGCTGTCCCGCCAGAGACTAGGCCCTGCGCGCCGGGGCGCAACCGCTTTCACCGGCGACCCGGGACCAGCAGGATGACAAGAAGGATGCCCGCGCTTCCGGCGCGCCACAGCGCCGGGACCAGGCCCGCCTGTGCATTGGGTCCGACCAGGCCGGATGCGCCCGAGGCATCGTGGACCAGCCGGACCGATGCGCCCGGGGTCAAGCCGGCAAGGGCGCGCCCGCGGGTCCGGTCAGGCGGTGCCGTAGGCCTCGCAGATGGCGATGCCCATCGCCTCGGCCGGGTCGCGATCGGCCCAGCAGACCAGCTGGAAGGCGGGGTAATAGCGTTCGGCCGACAGCACCGCGGCGCGGATCATCGTATCCACCTGATCCGGCCCCGCGATCTGCTCACCAGCCAGGACAAGCCCGTACCGATAGACCATCATCTTCTGCTCGGCCCAGTAGGTGAAGGCCCCGGCCCAGCAATTGTCATTGGCCCGGTTCAGGCAATCATACAGCGCCGGCAGGCGGTCCTCGGGCGGCTCCATCTCGAAGGTGCAGATCAGCCGCAGCGTCTCGTCATAGCCCGACCAGGCCAGGGTGATCGAATAGGTCCGCCACTGGCCCTCGACCGCCATGGCGATCTGGTCGTCGGTGATCCGGTCGAATTCCCAGTCGTGATGCTCGGCGATGTGTTCGACCAGGTCGATCGGGTGAAGCTCGTCTGCGTCGGGGATCTGCTCGGTCAGTGCCATGGCGTGGCCTCCTGTCACGCTAGCGGAGGGTCGTGGCATCGCCCCAAGCGCTAGCTGCCTGCTCAAGGAAGGGCGTTCGTTGACGCACCCCCTACAACATATCGTGGGGGAGCCGAGGGCCGCCTGTAAAGCACTTTCTTGGGGATAACCGGGAAAATCGGTGGAGAAACACATCGCCGGACGCCAAGGCGACAGGCGTATGACACCGCCACGTCGGCCCGATGACAGGCCCCGCCTCTTTGGGTCGGAACTATCCCGGGGGGAAGGCCCGGACGACGATCGGCCCGGGGGGAGGCCCGGCCAAGGGCCGGGTCGGAGGGCGGCGCGCCCATGCCGCCGTTGCCACGATCACGGACCCATGGCCCCGGCACCCGCCCGGCCACGGGCGCCGATCGCGCGCGGGGGCGCGCTCAAGCCTGCGCGCGCGCCAGCGCGCTCCGCTTATTTCTTGCCGCGCGGCGCCGTTTCCAGCGCCTCGATCCGGGCCTTCAGCGCCGCGTTCTCTTCGCGGGCCTTCTGGGCCATGGCACGAACCGCGTCGAATTCCTCGCGGGTGACGAAATCGCGCTTGGCCAGCCAGCGATCCATCATCGAGTTCATCGCCGTCTGCGCCTCGTCCCGCGCGCCCTGGGCCACGCCCATGGCATTGGTCATCAATTGCGACAGGTCGTCGAGTACCTTGTTTCGGCTCTGCATGTCAGTCTCCGCTCACGCTGTCCCCTATATGGGCCGCCCGGGCGTCCGGGGCAAGCCGGGCGGCGGTTGACACTTTGCCGGCCCGGCGCCAATGAGACCCCATGCTGGCAACGATCCCCTTTCCCGACATCTCGCCCGAGATCTTCTCGATCTCGGCCTTCGGTCGGGACTTCGCCCTGCGCTGGTACGCGCTGGCCTATATCGTCGGCATCCTGATCGGCTGGCGCATCGTCGTGGCGGCGGTCCGGCGCCCCGGCCTGTGGGGTCCGCGTGGCGCCCCGCTGGACGCCGCGCAGGTCGAGGATCTGCTGACCTGGGTGATCCTGGGCGTCATCCTGGGCGGCCGCCTGGGCTATGTGCTGTTCTACAAGTTCGGCTATTACATCCAGAACCCGCTCGAGATCTTCCAGGTCTGGCAGGGCGGCATGGCCTTTCACGGCGGATTCCTGGGCGTGGTGCTGGCGGTCTGGTGGACCTGCCGCAAATACAAGGCCCGGCTGGGCGACGTGGCCAACCTGCTGGCGCTGGCCACCCCGCCGGCGCTGCTGCTGGGCCGGACCGCGAATTTCATCAATGCCGAGCTTTACGGCCGCGCCACCGACGCGCCCTGGGGCGTGATCTTTCCGTCGATGTGCATCGACCCGGCCGCGCAGGGCTGCCCGGCGGCGGGAGAGTGGTTCTATACCGGGGCCGAGGTCGCCCGCCATCCCAGCCAGCTTTACGAGGCCGGGATGGAGGGGGTGATCCTGGGCGCGATCCTGCTGATCCTGGCCTTCGGGCGCGGCTGGCTGCAACGGCCCTGGTCGCTGACCGGCCTGTTCCTGGCCGGTTATGGCAGCGCCCGGTTCATCGTCGAGTTCTTCCGCCAGCCCGACGTGCAATTCGTCACTCCGGGCAACCCGGTCGGCCTGGCGCTGCATGTCGACGGCTACGGGCTGACCATGGGGCAGGTGCTGTCGCTGCCGATGATCCTGGTCGGCCTGGCGCTGTTGATCTGGTCGGCGCGCCGGGCCCGCACCGCGCCCGCATGACGCCGCTGGGCGAGCGTCTGCGCGCGCGGATCGCCGCCACCGGCCCGATCAGCCTGGCCGAGTACATGGCCGAATGCCTGCTGAACCCGGACCACGGCTATTACGCCACCCGTGACCCGCTGGGCGCCGGTGGCGATTTCACGACGGCGCCCGAAATCAGCCAGATGTTCGGCGAACTGCTGGGCCTGGCGCTGGCCCGGGCCTGGCTCGACCAGGGGGCGCCGGCGCCGTTCACCCTGGCCGAGCTTGGCCCGGGCCGCGGCACGCTGATGGCGGATGCGCTGCGCGCCGGATCCTCGGTGCCGGGCTTTGCCGCCGCCGCGCAGGTCACGCTCATCGAGGCCTCGGCCTCTCTTCGCGCGATCCAGGCCGAACGCCTGCCCGACGCCGCGCATCTGGACCGTGCCGACGCCCTGCCCGAGGCGCCGCTGTTCCTGCTGGCCAACGAATTCTTCGATGCCCTGCCGATCCGGCAGTTCCGGCGCGATCCGGCCGGCTGGCGCGAGGTGATGGTCGGCCTGACAGGCGATGCGCTGGCCCCGGCCCTGTCCGATCCGGCACCGCTGGCCGCGCTGGAGCACCGGCTGGCCGACACCGTACCGGGCGACATCGTCGAAACCTGCCCGGCCCTGCCCGGCATCGCCGCCGCGATCGGCGCCCGGATCGCGCGTCACGGCGGCGCCGCGCTGATCGTCGATTACGGCGACTGGCGCAGCCAGGGCGATACCTTCCAGGCGGTGGCCGGCCATGCCCCGGCCGATCCTTTCGCCGCCCCCGGCACCGCGGACCTCACGGCCCATGTCGATTTCGAAGCGCTCGCCCGTGCCGCCGCCCCTGCCGCGCATACGCGGCTGGCCACCCAGGGGCTGGTGCTGGAGCGGCTCGGCATCACCGAACGGGCCCGCGCCCTGGCGAACGGGCTGACCGGTGCGCGGCTGGATGCCCATGTCGCGGCCCATCGCCGCTTGACCCATCCGGCCGAGATGGGTCACCTGTTCAAGGTGCTGGGCCTTTACCCGCCCGGCGCCACCCCGCCACCCGGACTGGAGCCATGACGCTCGACATCATCACCTGTGCAGCCCTGACACCGATCCGCCACGGCTTTTTCACCCGTCGCGGCGGGGCCTCGTCGGGGGTGTTCGCCGGGCTCAATTGCGGCTTCGGCAGTTCCGACCAGCACGAGGCGGTGACGATCAACCGCGAACGCGTGGCCGCTGCGATGGGTGTCGCGCCGGAGGCCCTGATCGGCGCGCATCAGGTGCATTCGGCCGATGTGGTCACCGTGACCGGCCCCGAGGATGGCGGCGCCCGCGCCGACGGCCTGGTCACCGACCGGCCCGGCCTGGCGCTGACGGTGCTGACCGCCGATTGCCAGCCGGTCCTGCTGGCCGACCGCACCGCCGGGGTGATCGGCGCCGCCCATGCGGGCTGGCGCGGCGCGCTGGCCGGGATCCTCGAGACGGTGCTGGAGGCGATGGAAGCGCTGGGCGCCCGACGTGCCGACATCGCCGCGGTGATCGGCCCGACGATCAGCCAGCGCGCCTACGAGGTCGGCCCGGAATTCCTGGACGATTTCCTGGCCGAGGATCCGACCCATGCCCGGTTCTTTGCCGGCGGCACCGGCGACCGGATGCAGTTCGACCTGCCCGCCTTCGGTCTGCACCGGCTGCGCGCGGCCGGGATCGGCCATGCCGAATGGACCCGGCACTGCACCTATGCCGACCCGGAGCGATTCTATTCCTTTCGCCGCAGCACCCATGCCCGCGAAGCCGATTACGGACGGCTGATTTCCGCGATCTGCCTGTGAACACGGCGGAACCGCGACACCGGGCGCCATGGTTTCGCCCGATTTCGCGACGAAACAATCCGCCCGATCAGAGCGGGATTGTTGCCGGCATCGCCATCGGGCCTTGAAACAAAGGCGCCCCGCACCGCTGGTCAATTCCGGCACGAACGCCAAGATTGTCGCCGGTCGCTGAACAAAAAACTTTCGACGAATGCGCGCAAGGCCAAAGTCATGCCGTTTTCGATCGCGATCCTGAGGGCAATGGCGAAACAGCCACGAGCAGTCAGAGGACAGACCATGAAGATCAAGACACGCTGGATGAACGGGATCCTCGCCGAGGCCGAGGCGTGCACGGTCCGCATGCCCTGGGAACGCGGCCTGCGGCGGCAAGCCTTCATCGCCAGCCGCCGTGCCGTGGACCAGCTGCGCACGACCGGCACACGGACGGCGCGACCCGCCGCCTGATCCCACCCCCCCGCATTTCATTCCCTCGAACTGGGCCGCCGTCTCTCTCCGGCGGTCCTTTTTCGTTGGGCTCGAATCGGAATGTGGCAGCGCTGTCCTTGCGCCGCGAACAATCCACCGAGGCATCCGGCGATTGACGCCACGACACGGGCCAATGTGCGGGGAATTTTGACAGCGACGCATCCTTGGCGCCACATTCGGGGCAAGTTCAATTCCCGTTTGTTGTCGGTGGGGGCCGGCAGATGTGGACCCAAAACAGGTGTTCGCATGACCAGTCTCCCGTTTCGCGCCAACCGCCTCTCGGCGCAAAATGTTTCCTCCCGGTCCGAGTTCGACCGGACCGCTCGAACAGACGGACGGCCTCGGCGCAGCCAGCCTCTCATGCGCCGCTATGAGGCCGTCCACCTGCTTCCCAACGGGGATATCGGCGAAACCCAGCGTCTGGCCCCGGCCATACCCGCCTTTGAAACCGCATTCTCTGCCATGGCCCGCGGCACCCTTCTGCCCACCGAAAAGGGTATGATGGCGATCGAGGACCTGTTGCCCGGCGACCGGGTCAGAACCGTCGATGCCGGGTTCCAGACCTTGCTGTGGCGCGGTTCGATCACCGTCGTCCCGGCTGTCGCCGGACAACAGGACGCGGCCGGAACCCTGACCCGGATCGCCGCCGACGCGCTGGGCATCGGGCGGCCGATGCCCGACCTGCTGCTTGGCCCCGGCGCCCGGCTGCATCACCGCGCCCCGGTGATCCATACGGTCACCGGCCATGATGCGGCCTTCGTGCCGGCCCGCGACTTCATCGACGGCGTGAGCGTGATCGAGGTCACGCCGCAAAGTCCGGTCCAGGTGTTCCAACTGGGCTTTGCCGGCCATCACCGGATCACCGCCAACGGGGTCGAGATCGACACGATGAACCCCGGCGGCCGGATGGAAACCAACCTGCAGGGTGAGATGCTGACGCTTTACCTGTCGCTGTTCCCGCATGTGTCCGGGCTGGGGGATTTCGGCCCGCTCGCCCTGCCGCGCCTGTCGCTGTCGGATATCGACCTGTTCAACGTCGCCTGACCCGCTGCCGGCGCCGCCGGGCGCAAGGATTTTATATAAAATCCTTGTACGCGCTCAGGCCTCGCGCGCCAGCCTGGCTTCGAGAACGTCGAACGGCACACCGGGTTCATCCTTGGCCCCCCGGATCACCAGCGAGGTCTTGACGCTGGCGACATTGTCGGCAGCGGTCAGTTCCTCGGTCAGGAAAATCTGGAAACTGCGCAGGTCGGGGGCCACGCATTTCAGGATGAAATCGACCTCGCCGTTCAGCATGTGGCATTCGCGGACCAGGGGCCAGTCGCGGCAGCGTGCCTCGAAGGCCGACAGGTCCTTTTCCGCCTGGCTCTGCAGCCCGACCATGGCAAAGACCTGCACTTCGAAGCCCAGTTCGCGCGCATCCACATCGGCGTGGTAGCCGCGGATGAATCCCTGCTCCTCGAGCGTGCGGACCCGGCGCAGGCAGGGCGGGGCCGAAATTCCCACGCGCCGGGCCAGTTCGACATTGGTCATCCGGCCGTCATCCTGCAATTCCTGCAGGATCTTGCGGTCGATTTCGTCCAGACGTGCCCCGGGCATTGCCGCGCTCCCCTCGGAAATTTCGCGAACACTACGCCGCAGCAGGCGCGAGCGCAATAATGTTTCGCAGTCGCGCAAGATCATTGCGGAATCGCCTGCAATCGGACCGCCCCCTTCTCAGCGGCGGTCACTGGGCTTATATGGGCGCAACCCGTCGCAACAGGAGCCCACCATGGCCGAGACCCGCCGCACCAAAGTCCTGATCGTCGGCTCCGGCCCGGCCGGGTATACCGCCGGTGTCTATGCCGCCCGCGCCATGCTGGAGCCGATCCTGGTCCAGGGGATGGAACCCGGCGGGCAGCTGACCACCACCACCGAGGTGGAGAACTGGCCCGGCCACACGGAAATCCAGGGCCCCGAGCTGATGGTCAACATGGAAGCCCATGCCAAGGCGATGGGCTGCGAGGTGATCACCGACATCATCACCGCGATCGATTTCGAAAAACGCCCCTTCACGGCCCGATCCGACAGCGGCACGGTCTATGTCGCCGACGCGATCATCCTGGCCACCGGCGCGCGCGCGAAATGGCTGGGCCTGCCGAGCGAGGAAAAGTTCAAGGGCTTCGGCGTTTCCGCCTGCGCGACCTGCGACGGGTTCTTCTATCGCGGCCAGGAGATCGTGGTGATCGGCGGCGGCAACACGGCGGTCGAAGAGGCGCTGTTCCTGACCAATTTCGCCTCCAAGGTCACGCTGGTCCATCGTCGGGACGCTCTGCGCTCCGAAAAGATCCTGCAGGACCGTCTGTTCAAGAACCCCAAGGTGGAAATCCTGTGGGATCACCAGCTGGACGAGGTCTATGGCACCGACAACCCGCTGGGCGTCGAAGGGGTCAAGGTCAAGCATGTGAAGACCGGCGCGGTCACGGATATTCCCGCCAAGGGCGTCTTCATCGCCATCGGCCATGCCCCGGCCAACGAACTGGTCAGGGACGTGCTGGAAACCCATATGGGCGGCTATGTCGTGACCCGGCCCGACAGCACCGAAACCTCCATCCCCGGCATTTTCGCCGCCGGCGATCTGACCGATCACAAATACCGCCAGGCGGTGACCAGCGCCGGCATGGGCTGCATGGCCGCGCTGGAGGCCGAACGCTGGCTGGCCGAGCAAGGCGACGACGTGGAGATCGCCGCAGAATAGGCGCGACGCCGGTCGAGCGGCGAGGGGCACAGAACGTTCGGTGACCAGGGAAGGGAACGCCATGTCTGTTCAGCCAAACGACCCACTGCACGTTGTTCCGCTCTCCGAGGACACGTCCCAGACCATCCGGAACGCCCGGGTGATTTGCATCCTGTTCATGATGACGGTCCATATCTGGCCCGGATCGGAGCGCATCCTCGCCGCCGACGTGCCCGACCTTCACCACGTCTTCTACACGATCGTCGTCGACTATTTCGGCCGCGCCTCGGTACCCCTTCTCAGCATCTTCTCTGGCATTCTGCTCGCCCAGTCGGTGTCTGGGAAGACCGCCTATCTCAAGATCGCCGCGAAGAAGGCCTACACTCTAGTGCCGCCGATCGTGTTCTGGTCGGTGCCGATCATCCTTTTGACTTTCGCAGCGCGCCTGGTCCTGGGGCGCGACGAGGAGGTGCCGACGACGCTGGTAGAGTGGCTGAACGCTCTGTTCGGGGTCTTTGGCGCGCCGGCGAACTCGCCCCTGCATTTCCTACGCGACATCTTCATCATGTCGATCATCGGCCTAGCCGCCATCTTCGTGTTTCGCCGGAGCCAGATCCTGGCTCTCGCGTTGCTCGGCCTGTTCCTGTTCAACGAACATGACGGCGACGGCTTCATCCTTTTTCGCAACCAGATCGGCAGCTTCTACATCGCGGGCATGCTGATCGCGCTCTACGGCGCATCTAACTGGGTTCCGCGCTGGACATTGGTCCTGGCCGTCCTCGTCATGAGCGAGGTTGTTAAACGGTTCCTCGCAGATCCGCTGCTAGCGTTCCACACCGAAACGGTGCTGCGCGCCCATCTGCCCCGCTTGGCAATGACCTTGCTGATGTGGCGGATCGGCGCCTCTATCTACCGGCTGGGTCCGCGCTTCATTGCCTCCATCAACCGACTCGAACGGCACATCTTCGTTGTTTTTTGCAGTCACTCCGTCACGATCAAGTTTTTCGGCCTGTTCGCCCTGTTGACCGGACTCAGCGAAAACAGCGCAATCTATCTGGGGTTCTTTTTAGTCCAGGTGCCGATCTGCTTGGCCATTGGCGTCGTGCTCTCGATTGTGCTCAAGGACGTTCCGCTGGCGAATGGCG
Source organism: Rhodobacteraceae bacterium HLUCCA08 (assembly GCA_001314655.1). GTDB lineage: Bacteria > Pseudomonadota > Alphaproteobacteria > Rhodobacterales > Rhodobacteraceae > Salibaculum. The sequence continues at coordinate 88,905 of LJSF01000034.1, forward strand.
GCCGAAGGTCACGAGGCACAGCAGGCCTTGCCAAGGCCACGCCCTGACGCAAGGGCAGGTCGCGGCGCCCACAAACGACCTGTGCTGCTTGTGTTGCAGGGGCACGCGAACACGAGGACCGCTTTCAAAACAAGTGAAATCTAAAACAACTCCACGGCAAACCGGGTAATTCGGCTCGGATGCGCGATTTTCCCGTTGCGCCGCTGGACTTTTGCCACAATCCGGGTCTACGCACCGCGCGAGCAGAAACCCCAGACTTTTTCGCGAGCCGTTCCATGTATTCTCCGAACCTGAACCCGATCCCCGAGCTCTATGTTTCCTACGAGAGCGCCCAGAAGCTCAAGGTCGAGGCCGCCGACCTGGTCAGCCATGACCTGACCCCGCGCCAGATCTGCGACCTTGAACTGCTGATGAACGGCGGGTTCAGCCCGCTCAAGGGGTTCCTGGGCGAAGAGGATTACACCGGCGTCGTCGAAAACATGCGGCTGGCCGATGGCAGCCTCTGGCCGATGCCGATCACCCTGGATGTGCGCGAGGATTTCGCCGACAGGATCGAGATCGGCCAGGATATCGCCCTGCGCGACCAGGAAGGCGTGATCCTGGCGACCATGACCGTCACCGACAAATGGGTGCCGAACAAGGCCCGCGAGGCCGAAAAGGTCTTTGGCGCCGATGACGATGCCCACCCGGCGGTGAACTATCTGCACAACACCGCCGGCGCGGTCTATCTGGGCGGCCCGATCACCGGCATCCAGCAGCCGGTGCATTACGATTTCCGGGGGCGTCGCGACACGCCGAACGAATTGCGCGCCCTGTTCCGCAAGCTGGGCTGGCGCAAGGTGGTGGCCTTCCAGACCCGCAACCCGCTGCACCGCGCGCATCAGGAGCTGACCTTCCGCGCCGCCAAGGAAGCCCAGGCCAACCTGTTGATCCACCCGATCGTCGGCCTGACCAAGCCCGGCGACGTCGATCACTTCACCCGGGTGCGCTGCTACGAGGCGGTTCTGGACAAATACCCGGCATCCACCACCACCATGTCGCTGCTGAACCTGGCCATGCGCATGGCCGGCCCGCGCGAGGCGGTCTGGCACGGCCTGATCCGCGCCAATCACGGCTGCACCCATTTCATCGTCGGCCGCGACCATGCCGGCCCGGGCAAGAACAGCCAGGGCGCGGATTTCTACGGCCCCTATGACGCCCAGGACCTGTATCGCGACAACCAGTCGGAAATCGGCTGCGAAATGGTCGATTTCAAGCACATGGTCTATGTCCAGGAACGCGCCCAATACGAACCGGCGGACGAGATCGCCGACAAGGACAAGGTGACGATCCTGAACATCTCGGGCACCGAACTGCGCCGCCGCCTGGCCGAGGGGCTGGAAATTCCCGAATGGTTTTCGTTCCCCGAGGTGGTGGCCGAACTGCGCCGCACCCGGCCGCCGCGGTCCAAGCAGGGCTTCACCGTGTTCTTCACCGGCTTCTCCGGGTCGGGCAAGTCGACCATCGCCAACGCGCTCATGGTCAAGCTGATGGAGATGGGCGGGCGGCCGGTGACGCTGCTCGATGGCGACATCGTGCGCAAGAACCTGTCGAGCGAGCTGGGCTTTTCCAAGGAACACCGCGATCTGAACATCCGCCGCATCGGTTATGTCGCCTCCGAGATCACCAAGAACGGCGGCATCGCCATCTGCGCCCCGATCGCGCCCTATGCCACCACCCGCCGCGCCGTGCGCGAAGAGATCGAGCAATACGGCGCCTTCGTCGAAGTCCATGTGGCGACCACGATCGAGGAATGCGAACGCCGCGACCGCAAGGGGCTCTACAAGCTGGCGCGCGAGGGAAAGATCAAGGAATTCACCGGGATTTCCGACCCTTACGACGTGCCCGAAACCCCCGAATTGCGGGTCGAGACCGAGAATGTGGACGTCGACAACTGCGCCCACCAGGTGCTGCTCAAGCTGGAAAGCATGGGGCTGATCGCGGCGGAATAGACCACCGCTGCGATGGTCGGACGGGGCGGTGCGATGCGCCGCCCCTTTTGCATGTCGCCACGGGAAACGCGTCGCGACCTAGATGATCTCGTCCTCGTCGAACAGGGGCGAGGTTTCCAGCTGGCTGGCCAGTTCGCCCACCGTATCGGCGGCCCTGGCATGGGGCGCTTCAGCCAGGTGGAACAATGCATCGCCTTCATTGACCACCGGCAGAACCGCGCGGCCAATGATGATGCCGGCGCTGGGGGCGACGACCTCGGTTTCGACCTCTCCGAACGGGTCGGTGACGGCGGCGATCACGTCGCCGTCGCGCACCACGTCGCCATCGCCGCGGAACGACCGCAACAGCCCGCCCGCGGGCGCGCGCACCCAGCTGGACTGGCTGGAAAACAGCGGCCGTGCGCGGGGTTTGGCGATGCCCTTGGCCGGCAGCATCTCCATTTCGCGCAGGATCCGCAGGATGCCCATGACGCCGACCCGGGCGGCCATCTCGTCGAAGCGCAGCCCTTCGCCCGCCTCGAACAGCAGCACGTCGATGCCGGCCTTGCGCGCCTCGGCCCTGAGCGAGCCTTCGCGCAGCGGCGAGGTCAGCACCACCGGCGCGCCGAACGCCTCGGCCAGGCGCACCAGCCGTTCGTTGCCCGGCGTGATCCGCACCTGGGGCAGGTTGGTGCGATGCACCGCCGCCGAATGCAGGTCGATGCCCAGGTCACAGCGCTTGACCACCGTGTCGAGAAAGATCTCGGCCAGCCGCGAGGCCAGCGAGCCGCGCGCATAGCCCGGGAACGACCGGTTCAGGTCGCGCCGGTCCGGCAGATAGCGCGAGCGGTTGTGAAATCCGAAGGTGTTGACGATGGGCACCACCAGCAGCGTGCCGCGCAGCCGCTCCAGCAGCGGCGATTGCAGCAGGCGGCGGCAGATCTCGACCCCCATCACCTCGTCGCCGTGGACCGCGGCGCTGACGAACAGGGTCGGACCCTTGCGCGCGCCGTGCAGCACCCGCACCGACAGGTTGACCGGGGTGTGATCGGACAGCAGGCTGACCGGCAGTTCGACGGTCTGCCGGGTTCCCGGGGCAACCTCGTGCCCGTTCAGCCTGAAGCTCTTGCGTTTCGCCATGGCGCAGCCTTGCCGCAGATCGCCGGCAATGGCCAGCCCGGCCGGCGCGGGACGTTCAGTGCACCGTGACCGGCGTCATGTCGTGCTGGCGCGCCAGCAGGAAGGCCAGGGCGCGGTTCGCCACCAGGGCAAGCTGCTGGCCATCGGAATCATGGACCGCGAACAGGGTTTCGACCGGGCCGGCCTTTTCGCGGATCTCCTGCGGAAGGTCGGCCACGGCGACGGGTTTGACATAGACCACCCGTTCGCCCAGGGCGGACAGATCGAACGTGGCGTTCATCTCAGCTCCTCCGGATCTTGATGGTTTGAACGACGCTTTGCGGCACCTTGCGGCTCAGGTCGACATGCAGCAGGCCGTTCTCGATCCTCGCCTCGCCGACATCGACACCATCGGCCAGCACGAAGGATTTCTGGAACTGCCGGGCCGCGATCCCGCGATGCAGAAAGGTGCGCCCGTCGGTATCATCGGTCTGCTTGCCGCGGATCACCAGCTGGTTGTCCTCCAGCGTGATCGACAGGTCGTCCTCGGAAAACCCGGCCACGGCCAGGGTGATCCGGTAGGAGGTTCCCGACGTCTGTTCGATATTGTAGGGCGGATACCCGTCATTGCCGGTCTTCGCCGCGCGCTCGGCCAGCCGTTCCAGCTGTTCGAAGCCAAGCAGGAACGGATGGGTTCCCAGCGTCAGTTTGGTCATCTGTCATGCCCTTTGTTCAAGCGACACCATGCAGGGCCCCGGATCCGGCGACCCCGTTCCCCGAAAATATGGGCACCGACCGCGCCGGTTGCAAGTGCGTCGGGCCTATGCGGCGGCGCGGTTTGCGCGTATCCTCTGCCAGCGCGGATCAACTGGGAGGTTTCGCATGAACAGCTCGGCCCGGATGGAACAGCTCGAAGTGCTGCGGGTGGAACTCGAAGTGTTGAAACGCGAACACCGCGACCTGGACGAAGCGATCCGCGCGCTCGAGGATCAGGGCCGCGCCGACATGCTGACGCTGCGCCGGCTGAAGAAGCAGAAGCTGCAGCTCAAGGACAGGATCGCCGCGCTCGAGGACCGGATCACCCCCGACATCATCGCCTGATTGCGCCGCGCCGCGGCGCCGCTATAGTGCGCCTTTCGAGGGCGGCAGGAGGGCCGGATCATGACCACGCCGAAGGTCGGTATCATCATGGGTTCGCAATCGGACTGGGCCACGATGCGCGAAGCGGGCCAGATGCTGGACGAGCTGGGCGTGGCCCATGAGGCCCGCATCGTCAGTGCCCATCGCACGCCCGACCGGCTGTGGGCCTATGGCCGCGAGGCCGCCGGGCGCGGGCTGCAGGTGATCATCGCCGGCGCGGGCGGTGCTGCGCATCTGCCGGGCATGATGGCCTCCAAGACACGGCTGCCGGTGATCGGCGTTCCGGTCCAGACCCGGGCCCTGAACGGGGTCGACAGCCTGTATTCGATCGTCCAGATGCCGCGCGGGTTTCCCGTGGCCACCATGGCGATCGGCGCCGCCGGTGCGGCCAATGCCGGGCTGATGGCGGCCGCGATCCTGGCCCTGTCCGATCCGGCCCTGGCAGAGCGGCTCGAGGCCTGGCGCGCGGCGCTGTCGACCTCGATCCCGCAGGAGCCGATCGATGACTGAGCCGCTCGCCCCCGGTGCCGTGATCGGCATCCTCGGCGGTGGCCAGCTGGGCCGGATGCTGTCGGTCGCCGCCGCCCGGCTGGGGTTCCGGACCCATGTCTTCGAACCGGGCGCCGCGCCGCCTGCGGCCGATGTCGCCCATGCGCTGACCACCGCCCCCTATGACGATACCGAGGCCCTGCGCGCCTTCGCCGAAGAGGTCGACGTGGTGACCTATGAATTCGAGAACGTGCCGGCCGAGGCGCTGGACCTGATCGAGGCGATCCGCCCGATCCGCCCGGGGCGCGAGGCGCTGGCGATGTCCCAGGACCGGCTGACCGAAAAGAACTTCCTGACCCGGCTGGGGCTGACCACGGCGCCGTTTTCGGCCGTGAACGATGCCGACGACCTGTCGCTTGCGATCGACCAGATCGGCCTTCCGGCGATCCTCAAGACCCGCCGACTGGGCTATGACGGCAAGGGCCAGACCCGCCTGACCGACCCGGACCACGCCGAGGCGGCACTGACCACGCTGGCCGGGGCGCCGGCGATCCTCGAAGGGTTCGTGGCCTTCGAGCGCGAAGTCTCGGTGATCGGGGCGCGCGGGCTGGACGGGGCCGTGGCCTGTTTCGACCCGGGCGAAAATGTCCATGCCGACGGCATCCTGCGCACCACCACCGTGCCCGCAAGGCTGAGTGCGGCCCAGCGCAGCGACGCGGTGCTGATCGCGGCGCAGATCCTGAACGCGCTCGACTACGTGGGCGTGATCGGGGTCGAGCTGTTCGTGACCGAGCACGGGCTGGTGGTGAATGAATTCGCGCCGCGGGTGCATAATTCCGGGCATTGGACCCAGACCGGCTGTGTCATCGACCAGTTCGAACAACATGTCCGCGCCATCGCCGGCTGGCCGCTGGGCGACGGGACGCGGCATTGCGACGTGGTGATGGAAAACCTGATCGGCGACGATATCGACCTTGTGCCCGAGATCGCGCGCACCGGTGCGGCCCTGCATCTGTATGGCAAGACCGAGGCGCGGCCGGGCCGCAAGATGGGTCACGTCAACCGCATCACCGGCCGCGGCTAGAAGCCTCCGGCCAGGGGCTCTGCCCGCTCAGGCCGCGCGCAGGATCGTCGCCTCGCTGGCCGACAGCACACGCCGGGCATAGCTGCCGTACAGCGTGGGATCGTCCCGGATCTCGGGCAATTCCCCGAACAGTCGCGCGCGGTCTTCGGCCCGCAGCGTCTCGAGCCCGGCCGAGGCCGGGTGATAGCTTTCGGTTTCGACCCCGTTGGCAAAGACCACTTGGTGATGCGGCAACAGCAGGTGAATATAGGTCACCTCGCGCAGGGACCGGTCGATGGTGATGGTGCGGTCATCGACCAGGTCGCGCGCCGCCACCAGGACCTCTTCGGTGCAGAACAGCGCCCGCGCCCGGGCGCCGCGCAACAGGATGCGGTGATCGGGTGACACCAGCAATCCCGCATCGGGCACCCCGGCCTCGAGCGCCCCGGCGCGCAGCCGCACCGGCGAAAGATGCGGCATCGCATGAAGCCGCGCCCCGGTCATCCGCCGCCGCCCGGTCCACAGAACCGGCTCGCAGCCGTTGTCCTTGGTCTGGATACGGTCGCCTTCGCGGATCGCTTCGACCGGCTTGGCGCCGTCCTCGGTCCGGATCACCGTGCCCGGCGTGAAACAGATCACCCCGCCCGGCGCATCGGCATTCTGGTCGCGCCGGCCCAGGCTGACGGTGTGGTTGACCACCCAAAGATCGACATGCCGCGGCGGCAGGTCGCCGACGAACAGGCACAGCCGCGCCCCGGGCCGGTCGCCCTCGACCAGCGTCACGGTCCAGGTGTCGCGCCCGTCGGTGACGGTGAAGGCCATGTCGAACAGGCTGTCGTCCGGCTCGACCTCGTCCAGCCGGGTCGTGTCCAGTTCCACCGCCCTCAGCAGCCGACGCACGCCGCGGGCGGCACGTTTCCTCAGATCCGCCTCTCCGGTCGCCTGCCCCAGCGGGATCACCCCCGCCGGCCCGTCCACGCGGACGGCCTCTCCGGTCCAGGACCACGCGGTGCCGACGCTGAGATGTTCCAGCGGCGCGGCCCACAGCCCGTCCAGTTCCGTCTGCGACCAGGAGATGACGAACGTGCCTTGCACGCCCGATCTCATCTCTGACCTCTGCCTCAATCTGCGCCCCGCGTCCTTGGCTGCGCGGGATCTTGCCCAAATCGTTAACAGAGGTGATTCGCACCGATCAAGTCACTTCAAGAGCGGGCGGTAACCTTTTCCGTCAGAAGTTGAAATTGAGCTTCACCGACCCGACGAGCTGGCCCTCGGGCTGGCCGTCGAATTCCGGCGACAGCCAGGTCAGCCCGTAAAAGGCACTTGTCCGTGCGCCGTCCTGCCAATGCCCGCCGGCCCGCACGCGCCAGCGCGTGCGGCTGGCCTGGGTGCCGAATTCGGCCGGGAAATAGGCGCTGTCGCCGATCGCGGCGATGTCGGCCCCCAGGGCCAGGGACCAGCCGCGTTCATCCTGCATCACCGCATGCAGCAGATGGCCGGTCACCGGGTCGCGCAGCTTGAGCGCGCCCTGCCCGGCCTCGCCGATCAGCAGGTCGGCGCCGACCCGCACCAGGTCCTCGACCCCGATCTGGCCCTCGATGAAGGGGCGCAGGGACGCCGACGGGGCAAGCGTGACGGGCCAGGCCGCCTCGGCCAGGGCGGTCGGGAACAGCCCGTCCGCCGCCTGGTTGGCGATCACGAACTCCGAGGCCCCGGCCACGTCGAACAGGTCGTGAAACCCGCTTTGCAACTCGTCGAGCCCGGTCTGCGGGCCCAGCGCCACAAGATCGAGCCCGAGCGACATCTCCCACCCGCCCTGGCGCCAATGGCTGTGCAGCCCGGCCGACAGGGCCCCGACGAAGGCGCGATCATCCGAACCCGGCCCGGTCAGGTAGCGCGGGGCGATGATCTCGGCCCGCAGACGGTATTCCAGGATCGCGCCGGGGGTTTCGGGGCGCGCGCCGGTCCAGTCCGGCCCCCGCACCAGCGACAGCATGTAGGACGAGGTCCGCCAGCGGTCCTTGCCATCGCCCAGCACGTCATTGCTCAGCAACCGCCCCCAACCCAGGGTCTGGCGATCCTGCGCCGCGACGGCAGTGGAAAGCAGGGCGACCAGCGCCCCGAAAAACAACAGACGGCGCATGAGCGGCCCCCGCACGATTGACACCCGGCCTGTCTAGCGCAGCGCCCGGCCGGCCGGCGACCCCCGGGGCCGGAAACACAGCGTTCGCGCGCTATCCGGCCCCGGCGGCCCACCGGACCATGTTGGCGAACAGCCGGTCATAGCCGGGCCAGTCCAGGAACGGCGTCGGCAGCCAATGTTCGCTCATGTCCGAGGCCCAGGCGAGTGTTCGGCCCTTGCCGTGGCTGCCGGTGACCAGAAGCGGCAGTCCGCCCTGGTCCTGCGGCAGGCGCAGGATGACCTCGGCACCGGGTTTCGGGGTCAACTCGTTGACACCCAGCAGATAGGGCCAGTCGGCGGGCACCCCGTCCAGCACCGGGTGGTCGGGGGCGACGGTTTCGGGGGTCGCGCCCTCGGGCATCTCGACCCGGTCGTCATGGGGCAGGCAATCGACCGGCAGCGCCCGCTCGACCGGCGTCCGATGCCAGCGGCCGCGTCCGTCGATCCCCTGAAAGGTCATGTAGCCGCCGATCATGATCAGCCCGCCGCCGCCGCTGACCCAGCTCTCGATCAGCTTCAGCCGGTTCGGGACGCGCTGCCCGCGCAGCCAGACATCGGGCGGCAACAGCAGCGTGTTGGCCCCGATATCCGACAGCATCAGGACGTCATAGGCCGCCAGCCCGTCCTGCGAGAAGGGAAAGCCTTCGGCCGCCTCATGCGCCTTCATGTAGGTGACCTCGATGCCGGCCTTGCCCATTCCGGCCACGAATCGGTCGGCGCCGGTATGGAAGGTGACGCTGCCGAACTGGTCGAAGCCCTTGAAATGGCTGGCTGAGCTGACCCAGCTTTCCCCGACAAGCAGAAGTCTGGTCATCATGTATCCTCCGATGTGACAAAGCTGCAGAGCGCGGCGGCGGGATTGGCGACCATCAGGCGGGTCAGGTCGCCCTCGCCCAACCCGTGGCGCAGCAGGCGCGGCAGGAAATGGCGCTGCACATGGGCATAGCCGTTGCCGCCATGGGGCGTGAGCATCATCTTGAGGAAGACGTCCTGCGACAGCAGCACCCGGTCAAGATAGCCGTCCCGGGCCAGCGCGGCGATGGCCGCGGCGCAATCGTCGTCCGAAGGGCATTGCACCTGCTGGTCGTCATACCAGTAGTCCATCCCGATCATGTCGTATTCCAGGAACGCGCCCCGGTCGGCCAGCGCGCGCTGGTAATCGCCATCGTCCCAGGACGGGTTCATGTGACACAGGATCACCCGGTCCAGCAGCTGGCCTTCGGCGGCGACCATGTCCAGCACCTCGTGCGCCAGCCGTTCCCAGCCCGGCAGGTGGATCATCAGCGGCAGGCCGGTTTCCAGCGCCGCGATGGCGGCGCCGCGCAGGCTCTTGCGTTCGTCGGGGGTGAAATCGGCGCTGACGCCGATCTCGCCGATCAGGCCGATCGGGACGGCCTCGGAGCCGACGCCGTCGCGGTGTTCGGCGATCAGTTCGGCGGCGATGTCCTCGGCGCTCATCCCGGCCAGATCCGGCGGATGCGAGGATTGCAGGTAATAGCCCGACCCCATGACGATGTTCAGGCCGGTCGCCGTCGCGATCCGCGTCAAGGCTTCGGGGGCGCGGCCGATGCCGCGGCAGGTCGGGTCGACGACAGTTCCCCCGCCCTCGGCGACGACCTGCATCAGCTCGGCCACGGCCAGCGCCTCGTCCGTCAGGGCGCAATTGTCGCGGCAGGCGAAGGGGTCGTTCTTCAGGCGCGACAGGATCGCGGCGCTGACCGGCAGGTCGCGGATCGGCGAGGTGAACGCCGGATCGGTGCCCCGCCACCAGCAGGTGCAATCGTTCAGGATGTGTTCATGCATCAGCGTGACGCCCAGCGCGGCGCGCGGGACCGGGCCGGTGACGGTGGCCACATCGGGTGAAGGGGTTCTATGCATCGGCAGGCTCCGACAGCGGGGCATCGTGGAAGGCGATTTCCAGTTCGGTCACCCGGGCAAAGACGGCCGACAGCCGGTCGAGGTCGCCCGGCCCGGCAACCGTGTCGATCATGTCCTTGAGCCATCGGGCCTGCGCGGCAAAGTCCGCATCGACATGCAGATCGACCCAGCGGCGGACATCCGGGTCGGGGATGTCGCGCATCGCGGCCTCGCTGCACCAGGTCCAGTACATCCATTCGGCCGCGAACATCGCCGTGACGATGTCGGCGAAATCGCCGTCACGGGCGATCTCCAGCATGCCAGCGTCGAAATCCCGCACCGCCGCGGGTATCGCGATATCGGTCTCGACGCCCAATTCGGCGTAGCATCGTTCGAAATAGGGCATCTGCTCTCGGGCCAGGGCATCCTGCACCCCGATCAACCGGCGTTTCGCGGCCAGGTCCGGCGCCTTGGCGGTGGCAAAGGCGAAGATCGAGATGGCGGTGTCGACGAAGGCGCCTTCATGGACCAGGTAGCGATGCCAGGACCGGACCGACAGCGTTCCGGCGGACAGGGCCTGCACGAAGGGATGGTCGAGCATCCGGTTCAGCACCGCGGCGTTGCGTTCCAGGATCAGGTCGGACAGCGCTGTCATGACGGCTCCAGCACGGGCTGCGCGGCCGCCACGAAGGCGGCGACGCGGTCGGGGTCGACCGGGTTCCACCAGACCCCGCCGTCCTTCAGCGACGAGGCGACGATCACCGCATCGACCCGTTCCAGGATCGGCACGACATTGCCCGGCGTCACCCCCGACCCGACCAGCACCGGCAGATGGGTGGCGTCGCGGATCGTCTCGATCTCGGACAGGTCGGCGCTGTCGCCGGTGCGATTGCCCGTCGCGATCACCGCATCGGCGTCGAAAAAGGCCAGATCGCGGGTCAGTTCGGTGATGCTGCGGTCGGCGGTGATGGCGTGACTGCCGTGTTTGACGTGGCTGTCGGCAAAGACCCTGATCCCCTCGGCCCGCAGATTGGACCGATAGCGCAGCGCCTCGGCCGCGCGACCTTCCATGAAGCCTTCGTTGGCGACATAGGCATTGGCCCATTGGTTGACCCGGATGAAGGACGCGCCCGAGGCGGCGGCGACGGCAAAGGCCGGGATCGGGGCATTGGCCAGAACGTTGATCCCCAGCGGCAGGTCGAATTCGCGGGCGATCCGGTCGGCGATGACCGCCAGGAAGGCCGCCGTTTCGGGCCCGATATCCTCGGGCTTGGAGAACGGGATATCGCCGTGGTTTTCGACCAGAAGCCCGTGCATCCCGCCGGCGACCAGCCGCTCGGCATCGCGCAGGCAGGCCGACAGGATATCGTCGCGCGGGGTGCCGCGATAGCGCGGGGCGCCGGGCAGCGGCGGGCAATGGATCATGCCGATCAGCGCCTTGCGGCGGCCGAAGATCTGGTGGATCGCGTTGCGGGGGATGTCGGATATCTGCGCCATGGTCAGGATTTCCCTCGCCGGCCGATGCGGAAATTCGCCGTGAAGATACGGGTGTTCAGCCAGATCGCGACCAGGATGATGGTGCCGGTAACGATCTGGGTGAAGAAGGGCGAGATATGCATCAGGATCAGCCCGTTGCCGATCACCGCGATGGTCAGCGCGCCCAGCAGCGTGCCCAGGATCGAGCCACGGCCGCCGAACAGCGATGTGCCGCCGAGCACGACGGCGGCGATGACCTGCAATTCGAACCCCACCGCCGCGTTGGACGACCCGGACCCCAGCCGCGCCGCGATCAGCAGGCCGGCGATGGCGCTGGCCACGCCGGTCAGCACGTAGACCGAGGTGAGGGTGCCGCGGGCGGGCATGCCGGCGCGGCGCGCGGCCTCGGGGTTCGATCCCACGGCCACGACGCGCCGGCCATAGACCGTACGCGCCAGCACGACCGTGCCCAGCACCGCGATGGCGACGGCGACGACCACCGGCACCGGCACGCCGGCCAGCTGCCCGCGCCCCAGCGCCAGGAACCCGGGCAGATCGGGGATCGGGATCGAGTAGCCCTGGGTCAGGTAAAGCGCGAGGCCCCGCAGGATCGACAGCCCCGCCAGCGTCACGATGAAGGCCGGAATGCCCTGAAAGGCGACGAACCAGCCCTGCACCAGCCCGATGAAGGCGCCCAGCGCCAGCATGGCCAGAACCACCAGCGGCCAGGGCAACCAGCCCGCCGCCAGCGCGATCGCCGCCACGGCATTGATCAGCGCGACCTGCGATCCGACCGACAGGTCGATCCCGGCGGTGATGATGACATAGGTCATGGCCACGGCGACCACCAGGATCGGGGCGGCCTGGCGCAGGATGTTCAGCAGGTTGACCGAGGTCAGAAACGCCTCGGTCATGACCGAAAAGAAGATCACGCAGACCGCAAAGAACCCCGCGATCGACAGGATCTGGGCGTGTTCCGACAGGAAATCGGCCACCGCCGAGCCCTGGCCGCGTTCCGTGTATTGCACGTTCATAGCGCCGCTCCCTTGCCGACGATCAGCTTGACCAGGTCTTCCAGGCTGGTGTCGCCGATGCCGCGCTCGGCCACCTTGGTGCCCTCGTACATGACCGCGATCCGGTCGCAGACCTCGAACAGGTCCTGCAGCCGGTGGGTGATCAGGATCACCGCGACGCCGCGGGATTTCACCGCGTTGATCAGGCGCAGCACCGCCTCCACCTCGGCCACGGCCAGGGCCGAGGTCGGTTCGTCCATGATCAGGACACGCGGGTTGAAGGACGCCGCGCGGGCGATGGCGATGGCCTGGCGCTGGCCACCGGACAATTGTTCGACCCGGGCATTCAGCCGGGGGATGCGGATGTCCAGATCGTCCAGCATCCGCCGGGCCCGGTCGCGCATGGTGCGGCGGTCGAGGAACGACCAGCGCGACACCTCGCGGCCCAGAAACAGATTGCCCATCACGTCGATATGGTCGCACAGGCTGAGGTCCTGGAACACCATTTCGATATTGCGGGCGCGCGCGTCGGAGGGGTTCGCGAACCGCACCTCCTGCCCGTCGACCGCGATGGTGCCGGCATCGGGTACATAGGTGCCCGAGATGATCTTGGTCAGCGTCGACTTGCCGGCGGCGTTGTCGCCGATCAGCCCGACGCATTCGCCGGGATAGACATCGAGATCCACGCCGCGCAGCGCCTCGATCGAGCCGAAGGTCTTGCGGATGCCGCGCAGCGAAATGCGCGGAACGCCGCCGGCCCCGGACACGGAACCGGAGGGCGGGACGCCCTCCGGCCCGGCAATCGCCCTGTCTTGCGATTGCCGTGTCGTCATTCGAAGATGCTCCGGAAATCGTCGACATTCTCGGTGGTGACGATGGTGACCGGCACCGAAACCACCGCCTCGGTGCTGCCGCCGCCGGCCAGATCGCCCAGGATGCGGACCGCGGTGGCGCCCATTTCGGCCGGGTCCTGCTGGATCACCGCCTCGACATAGCCCTGGTCGATGCCGCGGATCGCCTGGGCGGTCAGGTCCCAGCCGAAGACCTTGATGTCCCCCTGCCGGCCCTGGCTTTCGACGGCGGCGATGGCGCCCAGAAGCGCGGGTTCGCCGGTGGCGTAGATCGCATCGAGGCCCGGGTTGGCGGTGATCAGGTTCTCGGCCGCGGCCAGGGCGATGTCCTGCACGTTCTGGCCGTCGACCACGCCGGCGACGGTGATCCCGTCCATGCCTTCGATCCTGGCCTCGAAACCGTCCTGGCGGATGTTCTGGATCGCCGAGTTCAGCGCGCCGACGATCCCCAGCGTGGCGCTGCCGCCCATATCGGACTCGACGTAATCGACGAAATAGTCGCCGATCATGCCGCCGGCATCCATGTTGTCGACACCGACCTGCGCGGCCTGCGGCCCGTCGGGCAGGACGGCATCCACGGCGACGACGGGAATGCCCGCATCGGCCGCCTGCTGCACCGCCGGCATGATGCCGTTGACGTCGATCGCGACCACGACGATGCCGTCGACGCCTTGCGCGATATAGGTTTCGATCGCGCTGTTCTGCGCGGCGGGGTCGTTGTTGGCGTTGAAGATCACCAATTCGTCGCCCTGCGCCTCGGCGGCGGCCGTCGCGCCTTCGTTCATCTGGTTGAAGAACAGGGCCTGCTGGTTGATCTGCACCAGGGCAAAGGTTTCGGCGCCAGCCGAGCCGGCGGCAAGGCCAAGGGTGGCCGCGGCCGCCAGCAGCGTGGCTTTCATTCGGGTCGTCATGTGGAATGTCTCCTCTGTCGGGTTTGGTGGTTTTGACTGCTCATCCGGGTTCCGCCGTGTTCGGCGCCGCGACCGACGCTCTTTCGACCAGTTCCACCGGCAGGTATTCCACCAGCTCCGGCAGGGTCCGATCATCCCAATCGCCGTCGAGCAGCAGCTCGACCGCGCGTTCGCCCAGCCGCCGGGCGGGCTGGCGCACCGCCGTGATCGGCGGGTCATAAAGATGCAGCGCCCGGGCGCCGTCGAAGCTGATCAGCGACATGTCCTGCGGGATGCGGACGCCACGGGCGCGCAGGGTCTCGATCACTCCGATCGCGATCTCGTCCGAGCCGACGAAAATCGCCGTCTCGTCGCCGCCGCTGTCCAGAAGCGCCGTTGCCAGCGCCCGCCCCGTGGCGACGTCATGGCGCCCGGACAGGATGCGCACTCCGACCTCGGCCCCCTCGCTGCCCTCGCGCAGGCCGCGTTCCAGCCCCTCGGCACGCTGCCGGGTCGACATCAGCATCGGATCGCCGCCCAGATAGGCGACCCGGCGATGCCGCCATTCGGCCAGATGGCGCCCCGCCAGGTATCCGCCCTGGGCGTTGTCGGCAAAGACCTGCGGCGCGCTTGCGCCCGGCACCGCCTCGTCGACGATGACCGCCCGGGGCAAGGCGGCGATCGCCTCGGCCACGGCGGCGCCGGGCCGGCGGTTGGTGCAGAACACCACCCCGTCCGACCGGTGATCGGCCGCCAGTTCCAGCACCGCGATCTCGCGCGATTCGAGGTTCGAGGTCGCGTGCAGTTGCACGATCATTCCGCGCGCCGACGCGGCCCGTTCGACCGTCGCCGCCAGGGCCGCGAAGAACGGGTTGGCGATATCGGGCACGATCAGCGTGATCGTGTCGGACCGCCCGAGGCTGAGCCGGCGGGCATGGGGGTTCGGCCGGTAGCCCAGCCGCTGCACGGCCTCTTCGATCCGCGCGCGGGTTTCCTGCGGCAAGTCGAGCGAGCCGTTGAGGTGGCGCGACACCGCCGCAGGGGACAACCCTGCTTCCCTGGCGACATCCTTGAGGTTTGCGGGCATTTGCCTCTTTCCAAGTTCAAAGGGCTACGGTAAATGGATTTACTAAACCGATTTAGTAGACCTCGACACCGAAAGGGTCAATACGCATCGCACCTGCAGCGCGCACGCGCCGCCCGATGGCCGGAAAACAGGCACCGCCGATGAAAGAAACATCGAAATGACAGGACCCGACGAAACCCGGCCGCGGGCCTTCGTGTTCGGCAACGCCGCCTTCGACGAGGTCTTCGTCGTGCGGTCCCTGCCTGACGCGGGGGAATCGGTGCACGGCACGGTCGGCCATGCGGGGCTTGGCGGAAAGGGTGCGAACCAGGCCATCGCGCTGGCGCGCTGCGGGGTGCGGACGACCCTGGTCGCCGCCCTGGGCTCGGATTGGCATGGCCAGAGGGTTCGCGCGGCGCTGGCGCGCGAAGACCTGGACACGATCCTGTTCGATCGGGCCGACCTGCCGACCGATCGCTCGATCGTCTTTGCCGAGGCCAGGAGCGACAATGTCATTGTCACCACCAATGCCTGCGCCGCAAGTATCACCATGTCGGAGTGCATGCCGGTTCTGGACCGGGCCCGCGCCGGCGACACGGTCCTGCTGCAGGGCAACCTGGCGCTGGGCGTGACGGCGGCGATCTGTCGGGAATCCAGGCAGCGGGGTCTTTGCCTTGTGCTCAACCCGTCCCCGTTCGATCCCGCCCTGGGCGACCTGACGCCTTTTGCCGATGCCTTGTTCGTCAACGAATCCGAAGCGCGCGACCTGACCGGACTGTCCCGCAACGCGGCGGTGACGGCCCTGCTTGGAACCGGGGCGGGGCGGGTCGTTCTGACCATGGGGTCCGAGGGCGCGCTGCTGGGGTCGCAAGGCGGGGTGGTGCATGTTCCGGCGACGCGCGTCGATGTCGTCGATGTCACCGGTGCGGGGGATTGCTTCGAAGGGGTCGCGGTCGGTTCGGCCCTGCTGCGCGGCACCGCGATCGACGCGACCGCGCTGGCCCATGCGAGCCGCGCCGCGGCCCATGCGATCGGCAGCGTCGGCGCATCGACGGCCTTTCCGGACGCCGCAAGGGTCGCCGCGTGGTTCGACGGCCGGACCGGCGCATGACCCGATCAGCCGGATCTGCCGTTCATGCCCGTGACATGTCGGTTGCGAGATGCGATGAGAGACGGCGACGACGCCAGGACAGAGGAGTGGATGGATGAGTCTCAGGCTGCTCAGCGGCGGGGCCGCGAACGGGCTGGTCAACACCCGGAGGGCCACCTTTCGGGACCGGACCGGGCACGAGATCCAGGGTGATTTCGGCGCCGTCGGCGGGATGAAGGACCGGATCCTGGCCGGCGAAGCCATCGACCTTGCGATCCTTACCCGCCCGGTGATCGACGCGCTGGTCGCCGCCGGCAAGCTGCGCGGGGACACGGTCACCGATCTGGGCGATGTCGCCACAGGCGTCGCGGTCAAGTCGGGCGCCCCGGCCCCGTCGATCGGCGATGCCGACAGTCTCGGGGCCGCGCTGCTGGCCGCAGACGCGATCTTTTGCCCCGATACGGTCAAGGCCACCGCCGGCATCCATGTCGCGGCGATGCTGGACCGGCTGGGCATCCGCGACCAGGTCCGCATCGAGGAATTTCCCAATGGCCAGACGGCGATGGCACAGATGGCCGGATCGCCCCTGGCCAACCCGATCGGCTGCACCCAGGTGACCGAGATCCTCAACACCGACGGCGTCACCCTGATCGGCCCGCTGCCCGACCCATTCGCGCTGAGCACGGTCTACAGCGCCGCGGTCGCGACCGATGCCGAGGCGCCCGAGGACGCGCGCCTGTTGATCGAGATGCTGGCCGACCCCGAGATCGCGGAAATCCGGCGCGGCGTCGGCTTCAGCTGAAAACCGCGTTGCCGACCCAGCCCGGTCGCCGCATCTCTTGCAGGCGGCTGGCGGTGCGGCGGAATTCGTCCGCGAAGGCATCCCCGGCATAAAGCCGGTCGGGCTCGGCCGCCGCCGCGATCACCAGGCCCAGGCGCGCGTCATAGACCGTGTCGATC
Organism: Rhodobacteraceae bacterium HLUCCA08; assembly: GCA_001314655.1. Taxonomy (GTDB): domain Bacteria; phylum Pseudomonadota; class Alphaproteobacteria; order Rhodobacterales; family Rhodobacteraceae; genus Salibaculum. The sequence goes on from LJSF01000034.1 coordinate 106,071, forward strand.
AGCATGATGAAGCGCCGCGCGGCATCCTCGTCGCGCGGCCCCAGGATCGGCACCGCTTCCAGGATCAGCCCGCGCGCGCCGCCGACCAGTTCGAGGTAGTGCCGCGCGGCCAGCGGCGACCGGCACAGCGCATCGAACCCGCCGCGCAGCACCCCGGCCTTGCGCCGCAACCGGACGCGGCCGGACAGCAGGGTGCGATCCTCGGCCTCTGCGTCCAGCCGCTGCCAATGCGCGTCTAGGGTCAGGACTCATAGCCAATAGATGACGAGAGCTGCGAGAGCGATTGCGGACAGAAAGACCTTTGGGCATCTGTCGTATCGCGTCGCAACACGC
>LJSF01000024.1 GCA_001314655.1 Rhodobacteraceae bacterium HLUCCA08
CCCCTCCGCGCATAAGACACGTCGCAAACGACGTCGCTATGCACGTGTCTTAGGCCATCAGGCCGCCTCCAGGCAGGCGGTGACAATCGGGCGGTTACCCAACAAGTCAGCGATGGCCGTGGCTTTCCATTCAAGATCGGGCCCATCAAGATTTGGCAAGGCGCTTCCCGTCAATCAATGCTTGGGCGTCTTGCATCGCCTTGGCATGGGGCGTTGTGGGACTTGGATCGTCCAGCGCTTCCTGTACCTTCGCCCGGAACCAGGCGTCATAGGCATCCGGATCAGCGGTCAATCCGGCAGGCAATCCGCCTTCTGCGGCTACGCGGGTCAGAAGAATACGCACCGCATCGGAGAGCGTCAGACCGACGCCCGCAAGTGCGTCAGAAGCTTGGGCTTTCAGCTGATCGTCAACACGGACATGAAGCATGGATGTTTGGGCAGGCATGGATGGTCCTCCAATTGATGGGAATGATGTATCTCATTTGAGATACGATTTCAAGTCGGCAGTATGTGTGCGCGTGGTCCCGTGGCGTTGACTCAGCGGGCAACTCAGCCACCCTGCCCCGCCAGAAACTCCGCCAGCACAGGACTGGCCTCGCCCTTTGCAGAGCTGAGCAGCTCCGAGCAGGCCCTGGCCACGGCAAGGCTTCTAAAGGCCGCTACCGGTCAGGCACCGCGTCAAGGGACGTCTCGAACCGCTTGTCCTCCGCCGCAGCTTCTTTCAAGAGCGCGTCGAAATCGTCAGGTGGATTGCCATCTTCCAGCATCCCTTTGAACGTTGCATAGGCATCCGTCTTACTGCCATAGGCGCGCAAGGTCTTGTCGTCGTTAACCCAGGCCACCACGATGACCTTGGCATCGCTGTTGAAGCGGTAGAACAACCGATACTTCTGGAAGAATTTCGCCCGGAACCAGTGCTTGCGGTGATCGCCGAGTGTGCCGCCTTGCCGGAAGGCTGCGGCACCCGGGTCCGCCGGTATGGCCTCGGTCACCAGCTTGAAGATGGCGGCCAGCCGTTTCGTGGAATTTTTTTTGCGCCAGGTCTTGGGATCGCGAGCCTTACGCGCCTCGACCTCCAGGATCAGCCCTTCGAGCTGGTCCAGAAAGAGCGGATGCGCATAAATCGACCATCCATTCACGACAAGGGGCGCTTGGGCGGGCACGCTATCGCCGCTCATTCATCCTCGAGCGATAGCGGCGCATCCAGATCGACGTCAACGTCTCCGACCAGTGCTGCAAGACGGTCATGCAAAGCCCCATCGAACGCCCGAATGCGGTCCGGATGCGCCTTGATATCGGCCTCGACAAAATCGAGAAAGGCTCCAAGCGCAGGATCATCCTCGTCGCTGCGCACGGGCTCGATATAGACCCTGCCACTCGGCTCGGTGCAGTAGCGAATCTGGTCGCCCTTACCCAGCTTGAGCTGTTTGCGCACACCGGCCGGCACGGTCGTCTGATACCGATCCGTGAGTTTCGAGACATCTTGTGCGAGCGCGGTCATTGCAGTCTCCTGAAAAAAGGGGCTTTGCTACCCACGTTAGGTAATGCATTTGCATTGCCTTGTCAAGATAAGCCGCAGGATCTGCTGTCGCCGGACAGGTCGATCAACTGTCCGGCGCAGCACTTATTCTCGCCCCGCGAGATACTCCGCCAGCACTGGGCTGACCGCGCCCTTCGCGGAGCTGAGCAGCTCTGAGCCCGCAAGCGAGGCTTTCGACAGGCGCACGAGCCCGCCGGTTTCCTCGATGCGGTAGCAGCGGCGTTTTTGCCGCCCCCGCCTGTAGTGGGTCGCAGTGACGATCTGGCAGGTGCTGCCATCGGTGAGCGTCACAGGGGTGACGAGCCTGATCTTGTCGCCTTCCTGGTAGTCCGGGATCGAAGCCCAATCCCGGCAGCGCTGACGCCAGTCCTGGGCGTAGCTGCCTTCGTCTTTCAGGCCAGACAGAAGCTCTATCAGCCCAAGGGGAGCACGAGACTCGTTCGGGCCAGCGCTTTCCTCCATGTCCTTGTAGCCCCAGCAGCCGTCACCGTATCGGGTGAGGAAGACAGCCCCGAACGTGATGGAGCCATCCGCATCGGTGACATAGGTCGCGTCCTCGACAGAGGTGCCGTCGAGATTGGTGACCCTTGCCGCCGCATACCAGGTGGAGCCGACCTTGCAGGCCTTGACCAGTTCGGTTTTGCGCCTTTCGCCTTCGAAGGTACAAAGCCGGGTGATCTCCGCTTTCTCATCCGCGTAGGTCTGGACGCGGCCGTCGGTGTAGAAGAGCCAACCCATCACGCCACCCTCCGATCATCGATTTCCATCAGGGCATCGAGCGGCACGCGGTAGGGCTGCATGGCGTCGAAATCCTCGCAATTGCCGCAGTTCTGCACGATCGCGAAGGTGTCGCAGGCATCCTTGAGGATGACCCGGAAGGTTCCGCCAAGGCCCGAGGGCACCTCGTAGGTTCCGCCGATGAGATAGTCCGAGGCCCGGCGCACGAAGACACGGATGCTGTGGCCATCGGTGGCGAGCCGGATCGCCCCCTGCCCCCGGTCGATGAGCACCTGCACATCGTCTAGGATGTCGGTGTAGAACTGGCCGGTCAGATCGCGGAACGCCATGCGGCGCTGCGCCATCCAGTCGGTGTCCCGAAACGGGTTCATGCCGTCGGCGAAGGCGAAGGAGGGATCGGCCTGTTCGGTCGTAACAATACGAGTGGTCGTGCCATCGATGCCGTTTGAGCGCAGATGCACACCATTGCCGACGATGAGGATCAGGGCGGGCCTGTCCACGGGCCCGTTCCAGTTGGGCAGGAAGGTTTTGCAGGCGCGCGCATGTGCGATTTGCGCCGCCACAGCGGACGCAGAGAACTTTAGAATAGCCATGGGGATGTCTTTCCGTTGGGTGTCGGAGGGTCGACCCGCGCGGGGAACGCCTCGCGCGGGTCGCGTGACGGCTCAGGCCGCTTGCGCGACCTCGCCGTCAGGCTCCGGGGTTTCCGCAGCGGGCTCCGCCTCATCACAGGCGAGACCGGCCGTCTGCATCATAGGCGGACACCAGGCGGCCACGGCTGCGCGCTGCGCGTCCGTGAGTGTGGCGAAGGGTTCGGCGAAGAGCTTGTCGCAGAAGGCGACGATTTCCTTCTTGCTCGACGAGGCCAGCGTCACCGCCTCCTGGGCCAGACCCAGATCCTCGCCGAGGATCTTCAGGAGCCAAGCCTTCTTGAAGCGGTTGAAGAGCGCCGCATTCGGCGTCCAATGCGCGCGAATGTCGGGCATGATCTCGATCTCGAACGCATGCATCAGGCTGTCGCGCCGCGGGTCCCGCGCGAAGCAGGACTGCGTGGTGCTGGCGGCGGCATAGGCGACGAGCTTGGCCTTCTCGCCTGCCTCCAGCGCGCGAAACGCCGCGAACTGATCGGCGGGCGCGCGGGCGTCATCGAGCCAGGACAGATCAAGCGCATCATGCGCCGCCGCCACCTGCTCGAGCGAGGTCTCGTCGATCTCGTCCATCTTGGCATGGCTGCGGTATTCCTTGCGGGCCTCGATCTTGATCGCCTGCGTGACACTCATTCCGCTGGCCAGAATGTCGCTCACCAGTTTGAAGAGCGTCAAATCGAGCGTGGCCTCGGGACGCAGCGCCATCGCCGCCCCGAGCGCCATGGCCCGCTCGGTCTTGAGGTCCTCGGCCAGCGAGGCCGGGTAGCTGATCTCGCCAGCGTCGGGTGCCTCCTGCCCGGTCGGGTTGGTCGACGAACCGCGCGCGCGCTCCTCTTTCGCGCTGTCCTCCGGGCGGACGAGGCCCACATGGAGCGTGATCTGCCCACCTTGCCACGATGCGATCACCCCAGACCGCGCGAGGTCCTCGGCGCTGTAGGCCTCCTGCAGATCGCGGGCTTCCTCTTCCAAGGCGTCCACGCGCTCGTAAAGGGCATTGTAGGCACCGTCCTCGAGCCCCTCATCTTCCATCTCGAGCTGCAGTTTCTCAAGCTCGGCGGTGATCGCATCGATGCGCTTTTGGGCGGCCTCATCGGGCTCGATCGGGCCGGGATAAACGCGGCCATAGTCGGCCATGGTCGCGTAATCGTAGCGGACCACCGCATCGGCCCAGGCAAAGCCCAGCTTTATGCGGGCCTCCTCGGCGGCGGCCGCGAGCTTCTCAAGCAGGATGGTCTCGACCAGCGCCGCATCCTCGAGCACGGAATGCTCTTCCAGAAGGTCAGCCGCGACGGCGCCGCCGCGTTCCTCGTAGTCTGCGCGCACGAAAGCCCCGATATCATCGCTGACCTGCACCCCGCGGGATTTGAGTGCCTGGCGGACGGTATAGGCCTGCAGATAGCCACCGTCTTTCGTGAGCGCCTCGAAGACCTCGCGCTGCGCCTCCTGGCTCGGGTGCTCGGCGAAGGCTTTCATCGTGTCGAGCGTAATCACCTTGGCCCGAGCCGCGGCCCGGATGTCGGGGTGGATCAGGCCATAGCGCAACCGGCCTTTCACGGCGGCCACCGTGGTGCCGAAGGTCTTTGCGATGGTCTCGGGCGTCTGGCCGTCGACCTCCATCATCCGGGCGAAAGCCTCGAATTCGTCGATGGCATTCATCGGCGCCTGGGTGATGTTCTCGGCGAGCGACAGCGCCGTGGTGACGTCGCAGTCCTCAGGGACAAGGCGGCAGTCCACCTTGGTCTTCGCCGTGAACCCCTTGGTGGCCTTGTCGGCGATCAGCTCCTTCAGCGCGGCATGGCGTCGGCCACCGGCGAGGACAGCATATTTGCCGTCAAACTTCTGGACCAGGAGCGGCTGCAGGAGACCCAGAACGGCGATGCTGGCCTTCAGATGGGCGATGTTCTCGGGATCATAGGTTTCAGGCGAGTTGCTGCGCACATTGGCGGGATGCGGGACCAGATCGCCGATGGTGACGGTGAGAGGAGCAAAGCTTATGGTCATGGGATATCCTTCCAGGTGGGTGAGGTGTGGCCCGCGCACTCACGCGCGTGACCAATCCCCGGCTTCAGGGATCACCACGACAAAAGGCCCGCTTTGCCTTTTTGAGGGACAGCGGGCCTTCATTGCTTGACGTGTAAGGTTTGGGGGGTGTCCCCTGCCCTACCAGTCGCGCGCCAACATGATGGTCAGCACGCGCATGGTGGTGGCAGGATTGTCCGGGGTCTCGGCCCCGTAGCAGAAATCCGAATCTGCCTCATAGAGATCGATTTTCCAGAACACGGTCTCGCCCCGGATCTCGACCGCCCCGAAATCGTGCCATCCCTCCGGGTCGTTCTCGGGCTCGAATGTGGCAAACTCACCGGCGGCCTTCACCGCCTCGGCCATGAAGCCATCACCGGCCTCCATGAGCGAGCGGGTGACATGCATCCGGCCCTGGATGGGCTGCGCGGGCGGCACTCCGAGGCAGGCGAGCTTGCGAAACGCGTCGTTCTGCGCCGCGATCACACTCGGATCCGGGCGGTCTGGCTGGGGTTGTTCGATCATGGTCATAGGGTTCTCCTTTGAGAAGTTGAAACACCCTTCTCAAAGCCAGCTTTTTCTTTTCCACCAGGCGGATGGAGCCAGACAGAACCAACACGTCCCGCACTACCTCAGAAGTCCGCTGTGCGGGACA
>LJSF01000009.1 GCA_001314655.1 Rhodobacteraceae bacterium HLUCCA08
CGAACCGCCACCTTCGACGACGGGGGTCGGGAAGTCGAAGTTTTCACCGAAGGCTTCGGCGACGATGGTGGCATAGGGCAGCACGGTCGAGGAACCGGCAATCTGCACGTTGTCGCGTGCGGCGGCCGAAGTGGCCGACACGGCGACGATCGCCAGGGTCGAGGCGGTCATTTTCGCAAAAGACATGAGATACTCCTGATTTGTCTGCGAGCGGTCGGCCATCCCCCCACGGGCGCCGACCTCTTCCGCTGGCTAGGCCTGACGGACCACGCTTTTGTGACAGGTTTGTAAACCTTTTATGACAACGGCCCGGGCGCGGCGATTCCGGATCACTCGGCAGGCAGAAGCACGGCGAAGGTGCTGCCCTGTCCGGGCGTGCTGTCGATGCGCAGGCGGCCGCGGTGGCGGCTGACGATATGTTTGACGATCGCCAGGCCCAGACCGGTGCCGCCGACCTGGCGCGACCGATGGGTGTCGATGCGATAGAACCGCTCGGTCAGCCGGGCGATGTGATGCGCGGCGATCCCCTCGCCCCTGTCCGTGACCGACAAGGTCACTCCGTCGCATTGCAGGGCCGTCTCGCGCACCGGTCCGGTCAAGGCCAGATCGACCGACCCGCCGGAACCGCCATATTTGATCGCATTCTCGACCAGGTTGCTCACCACCTGGTACAGTTGCCCGCTGTCGCCGGGGATCACCCGCGGCGCATCGGGCAGTTCCAGACGCAGCTCCAGCCCCTGGTCGCGCGCCATCGGCCCCAGGACCGTCACCGCTTCGCGAATCACCTCCACCAGATCGACCGGCGCGGTCGGTCGCAGGCGTTCCTCGTCCTCGACCCGGCTCAGCGACAGCAGATCCTCGACCAGGCGGTGCATCCGGCCGGCCTCCTGCTCCATGATCCCCAGGAACCGGTCGCGGGCGGCGGCATCCTCGCGCGCGGACCCGCGCAGGGTCTCGATGAAGCCAAGCAGCGCGGTCAGCGGCGTGCGCAGTTCGTGGCTGACATTGGCGACGAAATCGCGCCGCATCTGGCCGGCCTCCTCGACCGCCGAGCGATCGGCGAAGGCCACCAGGACGTGGTGCCCGGTGTCCAGGACGATCCCGGCGACGGAGACGTCCCAGGCGGTGTCGCGATTGCCGTCCCTGCTGAGAAACCTCGTGTTTCTGCGCCCGCCATCGGCCAGCGTCGCCTCGATCGTGTCCAGCAGGGCCGGCTGGCGCAAGGCGGTGACATAATGCCAGCCGGTGATGTCGGTGCCGAACAATTGCTCGGCCCGGCCGTTGCGCGCCACGATCCGCTCGTCCGGTCCGACCAGCAGGACCGGGTCGGGCAAGGCGGTCACGACCTGAGAGACATCCGAAATCGGCATGGCGCAAGTAGGCCACTTGCGGTCAAAAGGACAAGCCTCGAGCTTTATTCGCGACGAAGACTTATTTTAGGTTGAATGCACAACCCATAATTGCACAATCAGACGATGTCCCGTTTGGGTGATACGAATGCCAGGATTTTGGGGATGCCGGACGGTCAGGACGACAGGACGCGATCCGGTGCGAATGGTTGATGCTTCGAGAGGGGTGCGGAGTGCCGGTTCCTGATGACCCTCAGGGTGGCTCGGCTGCCCCGATCCTCGTGGTCGGTTGCGCGGCCGCCTGGAAGACCCGGAACACGGTCATGCCCGACATCCCGGGGTTTCACTTCTCAGGGTTCGAAGACCTCGACGCGGAGTTGTTGCACCGAATCGAACCGAACGTGATCCTGTCGGCGCTGGCGAACCGTGATTTCGACGTGCTCGACATCGCGCTGCGGCTGGCCGAACTGGGCTATCGCGGCCCCTATCGGGCCCTGGTGCGCGCCCTGCCCGATCCCCGCGTCGTCGTGCAGGAGGTGCGCGCGGTCGCGCCGTTCATCAATTTCGACGTGCTCTTGTGCCCGCCGCGCTGAGGCTCACAGCGCCCGCAGCCCGGCCCGATAGCGGGCCGCGTTCTGCCGGTAATGCCGGGCCGAGGCCGCCAGCCCGGCGATCGCCCCCGCCTCCAGTTGCCGCACCACCCGCCCCGGTGCGCCCATCACCAGAGACCCGTCCGGGATTTCCTTGCCCTCGGTCACCAGGGCGCCGGCGCCGATCAGGCAATCGCGCCCGATCACCGCGCCGTTCAGGACCGTGGCGCCCATGCCGATCAGCGAATTGTCCCCGATCGTGCAGCCATGCAGCATCGCCTTGTGGCCGATCGTGCAATCCGCGCCGATCACCAGCGGAAAGCCGATGTCGGTGTGCAGCACGCAGTTTTCCTGCACATTGCTGCCCGCGCCGATGGTGATGCGTTCATTGTCGCCGCGGATCGTGGTGCCGAACCAGACCGAGGCCGCCTCCAGCACCGTGACCTTGCCGATCAGGTGACAGCCCGGGGCGATCCAGGCATCCTGCGCGATCTCGGGCGCGATCCCGTCCAGGGCATAAAGCGTCATCGGCTGTCCTCGTATTCCGATTGCAGACGGCGGACATGGTCGACCAGGTCGGGCTGCTGGTCGCGGCGCAGCCGTTCGGCGCTGACGATGGTGCGCAGCCGGTCCTCGGTCGCCTCCAGGTCGTCGTTGATCAGCACGTAATCATAGGCGTCCCAGTGGGAGATCTCGTCCCAGGATTTCTGCATCCGCTTGGCGATGGTGTCGGGGGCGTCCTGGCCCCGGCCGATCAGCCGCGCCCGCAGCGCCGCGATCGAGGGCGGCAGCAGGAAGATCGACAGCACGTTGTCCTTCAGCCGCGAATTGCGGATCTGCTGGGCGCCCTGCCAGTCGATGTCGAACAGCACGTCGCAGCCCGCCTCGATCGCCGCGCGCACCGGGGCCAGGGGCGAGCCGTAGAAATTTCCGAAGACATGGGCATGTTCCAGCATCTCGCCCTCGGCGACCATGCGGCGAAAGTCGCTTTCCGTGCGGAAATGGTAATCCTGCCCGTCGACTTCGCCCGGCCGCGGCGCCCGCGTCGTGGCCGACACCGAAAACCGGATCGTCGCGTCCCAGTCGCGCAATTTCCGGCTGAGCGTCGATTTGCCGGCGCCCGAGGGCGAGGACAGGATGATGAGAAGGCCACGCCGCGCCATCGCTCACTCCAGGTTCTGGATCTGTTCGCGCATCTGATCGATCACCGCCTTGAGGTCAAGGCCAAGGGCGGTCAGCGGGCCGTTCTGCGCCTTGGAACACAGGGTGTTGGCCTCGCGGTTGAATTCCTGCGACAGGAAATCCAGCTTGCGCCCCACCGCGCCGCCCTGCCCCAGCAGATCGCGCGCCGCGGCGACATGCCCGCGCAGGCGGTCGATTTCCTCGGTCACGTCCTGCTTGACCGCCAGCACCGCCAGTTCCTGCGCCACGCGCGCCTCGTCCAGCTCGGCCGCGTCCAGAATCGCGCGCATCGCGTCGCGCATCCGCGCGGCCAGGTCCGGGGCGCGGGCCTGTGCCGCCGCCTCGGCCTCGGTCGTCAGGACCTCGATCCGGTCCAGCTGGCCTTCGATCACGCGCTGCAGCGCCGCACCCTCGGTCGCGCGCATGGCGACGAAATCCGACAGCGCATCGTCCAGGCCGGTCAGCAGGGCGTCGCGCAGGGTGTCGGTGTCGTCCTCGGCGGCCTCGGCAGCCAGAACGCCTTTCTGCGCCAGGATGTCGGTGGCGGTGCTTTGGGCCAGGACCAGCCCGCCCGCGGCGGCGCGGGTCTCGACCGCGCGCAGGGCGACCAGGACCCGGTCCAGCTGTGCGGTGTCCAGCGCCAGGGCGGCCTCGCCCGCCTCGCGCTGCAGCCGCAGCCCGGCGGTGACCGAGCCACGGGTGACATGGGCGGCGATGGCGGCGCGGGCGCCGGCCTCCAGCCCTTCGATCCCGTCGGGCAGGCGCAGGCGGATATCGGCGCCGCGGCCATTGACGGCGCGCAATTCCCAGGCCCAGCCGGTGGGGCCGGTGCGCCCGCTGGCCGATGCGAAGGCGGTCATGGATCGGATCATCGCGCGGCCTCCCTGCCCCGTCTGCCTCACCGGGCTTACGGGAAAACCGCCCCGCCGGGCAAGCCGGGCCCGGACGTTAACCAGCCGTTACGGAAGTGCGGGCGTTTTCCCGACAAATATGCGACAAAATTGTGGCACTGGATGGGCACGGGTGGGGGCACCCGATGTTGGGAGAGCAAGACGATGTGGTTCGACGGAGAGGACAGCAAGAGCGGCGCGGGAACGCATGAGCCGCTGATCACCGATCCGATGGCGACCGTGACGTTGCAGCAGGTCTGGGAAGACATGCCGCGGGTCAACGGCCTGCCGCTGCGGGCGGACCTTGATCCGCTGGCCCTGGGGCCGTTGATCCAGGATTGCTTCATCGCCACCCGGATCGCGCCCGGCATGGCCCGGCTGCGGGTCGCCGGCCGCAACCTGGGCCGCTACACGGGCACCGAAGCACGCGGGCTGCCGTTGTCGGTGCTGTTCGACAATGCCGACCGGGCCGAGCTGATGCGCTGCCTCGAGATGTGTTTCGCCGAACCCGCCCTGCTGGACCTGCCGGTCGAAGCCGCGACGGGCCTGGGCAAGCCGCCGCTGGGCGGGCGGCTGATGCTGCTGCCGATGCGCGACGGGATGGGCCATGTCACCAAGGCGCTGGGCGGGCTCTTCGTGTCGGGCCGGGTCGGGCGCGGGGTGCGCCGGTTCCGCTTCGATGCCGCCCTGCCCAAGCGCAAGCTGCCGATCTCGGCCGCGGCGGCGGCGGCGGAAAGCCGGCGCACCGGCGGGCGTCCGGCGCTGCGGCTGGTGGTGAACAACGACACGTGAGCCAGGCCACCGGATTGGCAGGACCTTGGGCGGACAGAACGCCACCCCTGATCCATCGCATGAATAACCGCAGGCAAGAGACTGATTTCAATATAACTTTTCAGAACGAAACGGGGCGCCCAACCGGGCGCCCCACTTTCGTTTCCGCAGATCCGCGGCGTGTCAGGCGCTGGCGACATCCCGCATCCGGTCGCGCCGTGCGGTCAGTTCCTCGGCCACCAGGAAGGCCAGTTCCAGCGACTGGCTGGCATTCAGACGCGGATCGCAGGCGGTGTGATAGCGGCTCGACAGATCCTCGTCGGTGACCGCGCGCACCCCGCCGGTGCATTCGGTCACGTCCGAGCCGGTCATCTCGAAATGCACCCCGCCGGGGATCGAGCCTTCGGCATTGTGCACGGCAAAGAATTCCTGCACCTCGCGCAGCACACTGTCGAACGGTCGGGTCTTGTAGCCGGTGGCCGACTTGATCGTGTTGCCATGCATCGGGTCGCAGGACCAGACGACGTTGGCGCCCTCTTCGGTCGCGGCGCGGATCAGCCGCGGCAGGTGTTCGGCCACGGTGCCGGCGCCGAACCGCGCGATCAGGGTCAGCCGGCCCGGCTCGTTGTCCGGGTTCAGCGCCGCCATCAGCGCCTTGAGGTGGCCGGTGGTCATGCTGGGGCCGCATTTCAGCCCGATCGGGTTCTGCACGCCGCGGGCGAACTCCACATGGGCGCCGTCGGGCTGCCGGGTCCGGTCGCCGATCCACAGCATGTGCCCCGACCCCGCCAGCCATTTGCCCGAGGTCGAATCCAGCCGCGTCAGCGCCTCTTCGTATTCCAGCAGCAGCGCCTCGTGGCTGGTGTAGAAATCCACCGTCGCCAGTTCATGGTTGCTTTCGCCGTTCAGCCCGGCCGCGTTCATGAAGTCGATCGCGTCCGAAATCCGGTTGGCCATGTCGCGATAGCGTTCGGCATCCTCGGCATCGGTGAACCCCAGGGTCCATTGATGCACCCGGTGGATATCGGCGAAACCGCCGGTCGAGAAGGCGCGCAGCAGGTTCAGCGTCGCCGCCGCCTGGGTATAGCCCTGCAGCATCCGCGCCGGATCGGGAACGCGCGCCGCTTCGGTGAACTCGAACCCGTTGACGATGTCGCCGCGATAGCTGGGCAGTTCGACCCCGTTCGCGGTTTCGGTCGGGGCGCTGCGCGGCTTGGCGAATTGCCCGGCCATGCGGCCGACCTTCACCACCGGCACCTTGGCGCCATAGGTCAGCACCATCGCCATCTGCAGCATCACCTTGAAGGTGTCGCGGATATGATCGGCGCGGAAATCCTTGAAGCTTTCGGCGCAATCTCCGCCCTGCAGCAGGAACGCCGCGCCCCGGCTGACATCGGCCAGCTGCGCCTTGAGCCGCCGCGCCTCTCCGGCGAAGACCAGGGGCGGATAGGTGGCCAGCTGCGCCTCGACCGCCGCCAGCGCGGCCGCGTCGGTATAATCGGGCATCTGCACCCGGGGTTTCCTGCGCCAGTCGGTCTTCTTCCAGTCCGTCATGGTCTTTTCCTTGCAGCTAGGCGTGGCGGGAGGGTTGGACCCGGGCCTTATAGCGACGGCGGCGCCCCGGTCCAATGGCAAATTTCCCCCGCCGCCCCATTGAACGGGCCGCGCAAAAGTGCTTTGGCTCTGTGATCCTGCGGCTACGGAGCGGTCATGACCTCGACCCCCACCTACCCCCACCCTAGGGCCGATGAAACCCGGCCCCGGCGCTTCGTCTTCGTCCTTCTGGGGGATTTCACCCTGATGTCCTTCGCCAGCGCGATCGAGGCGCTGCGGCTGGCCAACCGGATGTCGGGCAAGACGCTGTATACCTGGCACATCGTCGGCGAGGCTTTCGAGGACGCGGGCGAGGTGTCCTGTTCCGCGGGCACCCGGTTCCGGCTGGAAGGCGGGCTGGACGAGCTGAGCCACGAGGACACGCTGCTGATCTGCGGCGGGGTCGACGTGCAGAAACAGGCCGGCAAGAAGCTGATCGGCTGGCTGCGGCGCGAGGCCCGGCGCGGCGTGCGCATCGGCGGGTTGTGCACCGCCTCCTGGGTGCTGGCCAAGGCCGGGCTGCTGGACGGCCGGCGGGCCACGATCCACTGGGAAAACCAGGACAGTTTCGAAGAGGATTTCCCCGAGGTCGAGCTGACCAAGTCGGTCTTCGTGACCGATGGCAACCGGTTGTCGACCGCCGGGGGCACCGCCTCGATCGACCTGATGCTGTCGCTGATCGCCAGCCAGCACGGGCCCGACCTGGCCAATGCGGTGGCCGACCAGATGATCTATTCCTCGATCCGGTCGGACCAGGACACGCTGCGCCTGTCGACCCCGGCCCGGATCGGCGTGCGCCATCCCAAGCTGAGCCTGGTCATCAAGAAGATGGAAGCCAATATCGAGGACCCGATCAGCCCCGCCCTGCTGGCCTCCGAGGTCGGCATGTCGACCCGCCAGCTGGAACGGCTGTTCCGCCGCTACATGAACCGCAGCCCCAAGCGCTATTACATGGAACTGCGTCTGCAGAAGGCCCGCAACCTGCTGATGCAGACCGACATGAGCGTGATCAACGTGGCGCTGGCCTGCGGTTTCACCTCGCCGTCGCATTTTTCCAAATGCTACCGGGCGCAATACCAGACGACACCCTACCGGGAACGCGGCGTCAGACAGGCCGATGCGCCGGCCGACGAGGCGTGAACGACCTTTCCTTTTCCGCCGCGGCTGCCTAGTCTGGCGCCCGGACAAATGCACGAAAACGTCCACTAGGGAGATAGGATGATGAAGAAACTGATGCTGGCCACCGCCGCTTGCGCGCTTGCCGCCGGCGGCGCCTGGGCCGAGGCTCATGGCGATGCCGTCAAGCTGGGCGTCGTGTTCGGGTTCACCGGCCCGATCGAAAGCCTGACCCCGGCGATGGCCGCCGGCGCCGAGATGGCGATGACCGAGGTCACCGAAAGCGGCCTGCTGCTGGGCGGCATGGGCGTCGAGTCGGTGCGCGCCGACAGCACCTGCCTGGATGCCGGTGTCGCCGTGTCGGCCGCCGAACGGCTGATCACCTCGGACGGGATCGACGGCATGGTCGGCCCGGATTGCACCCCGGTCACCACCGCCGTGGTCTACAACGTCGCCGTGCCCAACGGCATGGTGTCGATCTCGCCCTCGGCGACCTCTCCGGCGCTGGCGAGCGAGGATGACAACGGTCTGTTCTTCCGCACCGCGCCCTCGGATGCCCGCCAGGGCGAGGTTCTGGCCGAGGCGCTGGTCGAAAAGGGCGTGGGCTCGGTCGCGGTGACCTATACCAACAACGATTACGGCAAGGGCTTTGCCGATGCCTTCCAGGGCGCGTTCGAAGGCTTGGGCGGCACCGTCACCCTGTCGGCCCCGCACGAGGACGGCAAGGGCGATTATTCGGCCGAGGTCGGCGCGCTGGCCGCCGCCGGCGGCGAGGCGCTGGTCGTGCTGGGCTATGTCGACGAAGGCGGCGCCGGCATCATCCGCGGCGCGCTCGACACCGCGGCCTTCGACATGTTCGGCTTCGGCGACGGCATGGTCGGCGATGCGCTGACCGAGAATTTCGGCGCCGATATCGACGGCTCGATCGGCACCGCCCCGGGCGGCGAAAGCGAAGGCGCCGATGTGTTCCAGGCGATGGCGACCGAGGCCGGGATCGACGGCACCAGCGTCTATGCCGGCGAAAGCTATGACGCCGCCGCGCTGATCCTGCTGGCGATGCAGGCCGCCGGGTCGACCGCGCCGGCCGATTACGTCGCCCATATCGAATCCGTGGCCAATGCCCCGGGCGAGCCGATCCTGCCCGGCGAACTGGCCAAGGCGCTGCAGATCCTCGCCGATGGCGGCGAGATCGACTATGTCGGCGCCTCGGCGGTCGAGATGGTCGGCACCGGCGAAGCGGCGGGATCCTATGTGGAATACCTGATCGAGGGCGGTGCCCTGACGGTCTCCAGATACTGGTAGGCCCGCAACGGGCGGATCGGCGGCGCGGGGGGCCTGCCCCTCGCGCCGTCCGCGCATCGGAGAAACGCGATGATCGAGGTCAGCGGCCTGGTCAAGACCTTCGGCGGGTTCCGCGCCGTCGACGGGGCCAGCCTGTCGATCGCCGAGGGCTCCATCACCGGGCTGATCGGCCCCAACGGCGCCGGAAAGACCACTCTTTTCAACGTGATCGCCGGCGTTCTTCAACCCGATGGCGGGCGCGTCACCATGGCCGGCGACGACATCACCGGCCTGCCGCCGCATGCATTGTTTCACAAGGGCCTGCTGCGGACCTTCCAGATCGCCCATGAATTCGCCTCGATGTCCGTGCGCGAGAACCTGATGATGGTGCCGGCCGGCCAGTCCGGCGAGCGGCTTTGGAACACCTGGTTCGGCCGCAAGCGCATCGCCGACGAGGAACGCGCCCTGGCCGCGAAGGCCGACGCGGTGCTGGACTTCCTGACCATCGACCACCTGGCCGGGGAACGGGCCGGCAACCTGTCCGGCGGGCAGAAGAAACTGCTCGAACTGGGGCGCACGATGATGGTCGATGCCCGGATCGTGTTCCTCGACGAGGTCGGCGCCGGGGTCAACCGCACCCTGCTTTACACGATTTCCGACACGATCAAGCGGCTCAACCAGGAGCGCGGCTATACTTTCGTGGTGATCGAGCACGACATGGAGTTCATCGGCCGCATCTGCGATCCGGTGATCTGCATGGCCGAGGGCAAGGTCCTGGCCGAGGGCACGCTGGATCAGATCAAGGCCAACGAGGCGGTGATCGAGGCCTATCTGGGCACCGGGCTGAAGAACCGCGCGAAGGTGGGCGCATGACGGACAATCCATATGCCGACGGGCGTGGCAACAAGGACGCCTCGATCACCCGGGCGGCCGGCGCCGGGGAATTGACCTCGGACAGGCATGGCCGCGCGCGCCCCGCCCCAGGCGGGCCGTTCCTGATCGGCGAGGCGATGACCGGCGGTTATGGCAAGGGCCCCGACATCCTGCATGCCTGCACCATCGCGGTGGAGGCCGGCCAGATCGCGGTGATCGTCGGCCCCAACGGCGCGGGCAAATCCACCGCCATGCGGGCGCTGTTCGGCATGCTGACCATGCGCGGCGGCTCCGTCCGGCTGGATGGCGAGGAAATCGGCGATCTCAGCCCCCAGGACCGGGTTCGCCGCGGCATGGGCTTCGTGCCCCAGGTGCGCAACATCTTTCCGACCATGAGCGTCGAGGAAAACCTGGAAATGGGCGCCTTCATCCGCGACGACGACATCCGCGCGACCATGGCGCAGGTCTATGACCTGTTCCCGATCCTGCGCGACAAGCGCCACCAGGCGGCCGGAGAATTGTCGGGCGGCCAGCGCCAGCAGGTCGCCGTCGGCCGGGCGCTGATGACCAAGCCGAAGGTGCTGATGCTGGACGAACCGACCGCCGGGGTCAGCCCGATCGTGATGGACGAACTCTTTGACCGGATCATCGAGGTCGCCCGCACCGGGCTGCCCGTCCTGATGGTCGAACAGAATGCCCGACAGGCGCTGGAGATCGCCGATATGGGCTATGTGCTGGTCCAGGGCCGCAATGCCCATACCGGCACCGGGCGGGATTTGTTGGCGGACGAAGACGTTCGGCGCAGTTTCCTGGGAGGATGACGGGAATGACGATGACATTTGCACGGCCCCTGGCGGCGCTGGCCGCGCTGGCCCTGACCGCGGGCTGCATCGAAACCGCGCCGGGCGGCAGCCAGGCGACCGGGATCTCGGGCGACTGCCTGTTCACCGAGGAACTCCGCAATGGCCAGCGCGGCCCGGCCAACTGGACGCTGCTGGTGTCGCCCGGCGCGGTCGTGGTGCCCGGCAGCGGCTCCTGGGTGGCCGCCACCCGCCGGACCGCCGCGGGCGGCGCGGTGATCGAATTCGAAACCGGCCCGGCGCTGGAGACCGTCACCGTCGGCCCGGGCGGCGACGCGCTGTGGGAGATCCGCTTTTTCGAGGGCGGCGTGCTGATCTACATGGGGCGCTGCGACCTGTCGGGCTAGGCTGCCCTGCCCCCCTTGGCGCCATGCTCCGCACCGCCGAACAGACGACGATATTCAGCAAAAAGGAAATAGACGATGACCCGGACCCTTGCCACCGCCCTTCTGTGCACCCTGCCGCTTGCCGCCCAGGCGCAGGAGGCGCGCAGCCTGTCCTGCCAGACCCGCGGCTTCTGCACCAACGATGTCAGCTGCAGCCCCGATGACGCGGTGCTGCTGGTCGACCTTCTGGAAAACGGCACCGCGCTGTTCGGCTGGGACGGTCAGACCCGCTTTGCCGGGATCCCGGTCGAAAAGGACGGCCTGACCATCTACATGGCGCTGGACGGGTCGGTCGCGGTGCAGCAATTCACCCTGGCCGACGACCTGGAGGCGACGATGTCGGTGCAGACGATCATCTTCGACAATCTCTACCATTCCATCCAGGCGTTGACCTGCGTCGAAACCGTGGGCTAGACGTCCGGGCCGGGATCAAGGGGGCAACCGGGGCATGGATATTCTCAACGGGCTGGTGATGCTGGCCAATTTCGTGCTGATCCCGGCCATGGCCTATGGCGCGCAGCTCGCGCTGGGGGCCCTGGGCGTGACGCTGATCTATGCGATCCTGCGGTTCTCCAACTTCGCCCATGGCGATACCATGGCCTTCGGCACCGCGATCACCGTGCTGGCCACCTGGGGGCTGCAAGCGGCCGGCGTGTCGATCGCGCCCCTGCCCACGGCGTTGCTGGCCCTGCCGGTCGGCATCTTCGGCGCGACGGCGCTGGTGCTGCTGACCGATCGGGCCGTCTATCGCTTCTACCGGGCGCAGCGGGCGAAACCGATCTATCTGGTGATCGTCTCGATGGGGGTGATGTTCGTCTATAACGGGCTGACCCGCTTCGTGATCGGCGTCGACAGCCAGAATTTCGCCGATGGTGAACGGTTCCTGATCGAACCGCGGCAATTCAAGGCCTGGTCGGGGCTGGACCAGGCGCTGGGGCTGCGCACCAGCACGGCGATCACCCTGGTGGTGGCGCTGGTGGTGATGGTGGCCTTGTTCCGGTTCCTCAACCGCACCCGCACCGGCAAATCCATGCGCGCGTTTTCCGACAACGAGGACCTGGCGCTGTTGTCGGGCATCAACCCCGAGCGCGTGGTGATGATCACCTGGCTGATCGCCGCGGCGCTGGCGACCACGGCCGGGGTGCTTTACGGCCTCGACAAGAGCTTTGACCCCTTCACCTATTTCCAGCTTCTGCTGCCGATCTTCGCCGCCGCCATCGTCGGTGGCATCGGCAACCCGGTCGGCGCCATCGTCGGCGGCTTCGTCATCGCCTTTTCCGAGGTGCTGCTGGTCTATCCGCTGGGCGGCGTGCTGCGTTACCTGTTGCCCGAGGGCATCGAACCCGAGGGGCTGCTGCAATTGCTGAGCACCGATTACAAGTTCGCCGTCAGCTTTGCGATCCTGGTGATCGTGCTGCTGTTCCGGCCGACCGGCCTGTTCCGGGGACAGACGCTATGAGCAACCGGACGGGCATGATCCTGGCCTATGCGGTCATGGCGGTATTGATCGCGGGCACCGGGGTTCTGCAAAGCTGGAATTCGGCGCTGAACATCCTGAATTTCTGCCTGATCTACGCGATCATGTCGCTGGGCGTGAACCTGCAATGGGGCTATGCGGGGCTGTTCAACGTCGGCGTGATGGGGTTCACCGCCCTGGGCGGGCTGGCGGCGGTGCTGGTGGCCATGCCGCCGGTCCCCGAGGCCTGGAATGCCGGCGGGCCGCGGATCCTGGCCGGGCTGGCCCTTGGGGCGGGCGTCATCATCGCCGCGATGCTGGCCTGGCGCCGCCTGCCCGGTCGGGTCGCCGGCTGGGCCACCGCGGCGATCCTGGTCGCGGGGTTCTTCGCCTATCGCGCGGTCTTCGACCCCGGCGTCGCGGCGGTCGAGAGCGTGAACGCGTCCTTGCAGGGCTATATGGGGGGGCTGGGCCTGCCGGTGCTGGTCGCCTGGCCGGTCGGCGGGCTGCTGGCCGCCGGGGCGGCCTGGGCGATCGGCAAGGTCGCGCTGGGGCTGCGCTCGGATTACCTGGCCATCGCCACGCTGGGCATCGCCGAGATCGTCATCGCAATCATGAAGGCCGAGGAATGGCTGGCCCGCGGGGTCAAGAACGTCGCCGGCATCCCGCGCCCGGTGCCCGACGCGGTCGATCTGCAGTCGAGCCCCGCCTTCGTCGAACGCGCCGCGGCGCTGGGCGCCGACCCGGTCACCGCCTCGACCATCGCGGTCAAGCTGGGCTACAGCCTGTATTTCACCGTTGTGCTGATCGTGGTGCTGATCCTGGCGCAGCTGGCGCTGAATTCGCCCTGGGGCCGGATGATGCGCGCCATTCGCGACAACGAGGTCGCCGCCGAGGCCATGGGCAAGGACGTGACCGCCCGCCACCTGCAGATCTTCGTCATGGGCTGTTTCCTGGTCGGTCTGGCGGGCGCGATGATGACCACGCTCGACGGCCAGCTCACGCCCGGGTCGTATCAGCCGCTGCGCTTCACCTTCCTGATCTGGGTGATGGTGATCGTCGGCGGGTCGGGCAACAATTACGGCGCGGTGCTGGGGGCTTTCCTGATCTGGTTCCTCTGGGTCCAGGTCGAACCCCTGGGCGGCGCGCTGATCGACCAGGTCACGTCTGTGATGCAGGACGGCTGGCTCAAGACCCGGCTGATCGAGTTTTCGGGCCAGATGCGCCTGCTGGTGATGGGGGTGATCCTGCTGGCGATGATGCGCTTCGCGCCGCGTGGGCTGATCCCGGAACGCTGACGGGCGGCCCGCCAGGGACCGCCCGCCGCGCGGATCGTCGGCCGATCAGAAGGAATAATCCATCCGCAGACCGATCTCCTGGTTCTCGACCGCGATGCCGGAGCCGTTGAAATCGTCGTTCTGCTCGACGATCAGCTCGGCGCCGACCCGGAACCGGTCGTTGATCGCATAAGAGCCACCAGCGCCCAGAACCAGCATCGTGTCGCTGGTGCCGTTGATGTCGGCATCGGCGACACCGGCCACGCCATAGGCCATGAAGGCCCCGGCATCATAGCCCAGGATCCCCTTCAGACGGTTGCTCTCCATGTCGACGGCCAGAGTGTCGAGTTCGCTTTGCGTATGCTGGATCTCGCCGCCGACCACGACATTGCCCATATCGTGCAGATAGCCGGCATGGACGCCGAAATTGGCGTAATCATCGGTAACCAGCCCGTTGGCGAAGTCGAACCCGCCCGCCCCGACCGAGACGCCGGCATAGGCGCCGGACCAGTCGGTGTCCAACCCCTGCGCCTGGGCGGCGCCGGCGGTGGCAAGGGCGAAAACGGCAGCGGTGATGTGCTGGATGCGGAACATGTCAAAGTCCTTTCTTTCAATAGGGGCCGGAGCGAGCGCGCCGATCCCGGGGGCAGATCGCCGGTGATGTCCGGCGGTGAGGGTCAGGCCGGGAAATATCCGGCTGATCCCATGCTGAACCGGGGCGCGGGAAATCGCAGGTCAGGGAATCCGGGCCATGGCGGAGCGTCGCCCGGGCTGTAACAATCCGCCCGGTTCCGATGTAATCGCGTGAAGGCCCGCGCAGGCCCGCCTCTGAAAACATTGGAAATTTTTGGCAAGGTCGGGATATCCCGCCTGTGTCGGTCATGCCGCGTCCGGTGCGGCGGCACGAAAAAACCCGCCGCGCGGCGTGCGCACGGCGGGTCTGGTGAGGGTCGGAACCTGGCCGGTTCAGAATTCGTAGTTCAGCCGCAGCAGCACTTCGCGGTTCTCGTAGGGCAGGCCGTCCAGCTCGTCGAGGTCGTCGACCACGTATTCGATGCCGGCGCGGATCCGGTTGGTCACGCGCAGCTCGGCCCCGGCGCCATAGGTCAGCCCGCTGCCGCTGTCGCCGAAGAAGCTGTCGACGCTGGCGGCCCCGACGAAGGCGAAGGGCATCACCCGCCCGCCATCATAGCCCACGATCCCCTTGAGCCGCAGGGTCGAGGCATCGTCGGTGGCCGCCTGGTCATCGGTCGACTGGATCACGTATTGCAACTCGCCCCCGACCAGGACAGGGCCGAGATCGCGCAGATAGCCGACCTGGGCACCGTAGACATCGGTATCATAGGTCAGCGACGAGGTGGGCGAGGCGTCCTGGGTGATCTCGCCGGTGCCGAAAGCCAGGCCGGCATAGAGCCCGTCCCAGCTGGGCGACACGACCGGCGGCGCCACCGGGACCGGGTCGGGGACCGGCACGGCATCACCCGCCGCCATGGCCGCGCCGGCAAGGAAGGTGCTGGCCAGGAAACTGCCGGCCAATGCAACGCGCATTGTTTTTCTTGTCTTGGAAAAGGTCTTCATGGGGTAACTCCTTGTCATCGGAGGCCGCAGGGCACCGACTGCGCCCCGCAAGACACCTTTCCCAGGGTAATATGCCCCTGCCGCATCGGGCGAGACCGCGGCGCGACGAAGGCACCGAGTTGTTGCGTGGCGGTGACGCCGACCGGCGAAATCCCGCCTAATCCAGCGCCCGCAGCCGCCGGATCAGGCTCGACGTGTCCCAGCGGCCGCCGCCCATGCGCTGCACATCCTTGTAGAACTGGTCGACCAGGGCGGTCACCGGCAGGCTGGCACCGAGTTCATCAGCGGCATCGAGGCAGATCCCGAGGTCCTTGCGCATCCAGTCGACGGCAAAGCCGTGTTCGAAAGCGTCGTCCAGCATCGTCCGGTAGCGGTTCGTCATCTGCCAGGATCCGGCCGCGCCGCCGCCGATCACCTCGACCACCGCGCGCCCGTCGAGGCCCGCCTTCTGCGCGAAATGCAGCCCCTCGGACAGGCCCTGGACCAGCCCGGCGATGCAGATCTGGTTGACCATCTTGCACAGCTGCCCGGCGCCGCTGTCGCCCAGCCGGCGGCAGGTCTTGGCATAGGCGTCGATCACCGGCGCGGCGCGGTCGTAATCGTCCTGCGCGCCGCCGCACATCACCACCAGCTGGCCGTTCTCGGCCCCCGCCTGCCCGCCGGAAACGGGCGCATCGACGAATCCGACCCCGCTATCGGCAGCGATGGCGTGCAACGCGCGCGTGACCCTGGCCGACACCGTGGTGTGATCGACGAACACCGCGCCCGCCGCCATGCCGGAAAAGGCGCCGTCCTCGCCCAGGCAGATGCTGCGCAGGTCGTCGTCATTGCCGACGCAGGCCATGACGAATTCGGCCCCCTCGGCCGCCGCGCGCGGGGTCGGCGCGGCCCGCCCGCCATGCTGCGCCGCCCAGGCCCCGGCCTTGGTGGCGGTCCGGTTGCAGACCGTCACGTCATGTCCCGCCGCTGCCAGATGCCCGGCCATCGGATAGCCCATCACACCCAGCCCCAGAAACGCCACCCTGGCCATCGCGGCCTCCCTTGCCTTTGCCCATGTTGCGGGGATACCAACCGAAAGCGCAGTCCCCCGTCAACCAGAGGCGATGCATGGCCCTGATCTTTCGCTGGCTCGTCCGGATCGCTTCGGCGCTGATCCTGCTGTTCGTGGGCGCCATTGCGCTGGTCTATTATTTCGCCTCGCGGTCGCTGCCCGATTACAACGCGGAATACCAGGTCGCGGCGCTTACCGCCCCGGTCGAGATCGTGCGCGACAATGCCAATGTCCCGCATATCTTCGGCGAAACCGACGAGGACGTGTTCTTTGCCCTGGGCTTTGCCCATGCCCAGGACCGGCTGTGGCAGATGACCATGCTGCGCCGCACCGCCCAGGGCCGGCTGTCGGAGCTGTTCGGCGAGCGCACCGTGGATATCGACCGCTATATCAGGCGGCTGGATATCTACACCGCCGCGATCGCCTCGGTCGAGGTGCTGGACGCCGATACCCAGGCCGCGCTGCAGGCCTATTCCGACGGGGTCAATGCCTGGATCGCCGAGGTCAACGAGGGCGCGCTCGGCCGCGGCGCGCCCGAAATGTGGCTGTTCAACCATGCCATCGCCCCGTGGGAGCCCGCCGACAGCGTCGCCATCGTCAAGCTGATGGCGGTGCAGCTGTCCGGCCAGATGCAGGACGAGATCCTGCGCGCCCGGGTGTCGGCCACCCTGGCCAACGAGGACCGGCTGGCCGATATCCTGCCCGACGCGCCCGGCAACGGCACCGCCGCCCTGCCCGAATATTCGCAGCTTGTCCCCGGCATTCCGGGCCCCGGCGCGGGCCCCGCGACCGATCATGCCTGGGATCCTCTGTCACCGCTGGTGCCGCGCGCCTTCGCCGGGGCTTCCAATGCCTGGGCGGCCGGCCCGACCCGTTCGGCCACCGGATCGACGCTGATGGCCAATGATCCGCATCTGGGCCTGACCGCGCCCTCGATCTGGTATCTGGCCCGGCTGGAGCTGACATCGGGCGGCGTGATCGGCGGCACCATCCCCGGCGTGCCGCTGGTGATGACCGGGCGCAGCGCCGACCTGGGCTGGGGGATCACCTCGTCCTATCTCGACGACCAGGACCTGTTCCTGGAAGAGGTCAACCCCGCCGACAGCAGCCAGTATCGCACCCCCGACGGATGGGCCGGCTTCGAGACCCGCGAAAGCATCATCCGCGTCGCCGACGGCGCCTCGATCACCCTGACGCTGCGCTGGACCACCAACGGCCCGGTCTTCGAGACCAACGAGCCGCTGATGCAGGCCCTCAACCTGCGCGAGATCGTGCCGCCGGGCCATGTCGTGTCGCTGGCCTGGCCCGCGCTCAGCCACGAGGACACGACCGTGCAGGCCGCGATGCAGCTGATGCGCGCGCATAACGTCGAACAGGGCATCGCCGCGGCCGAGGGCTATGTCGCGCCCAGCCAGATGCTGACCCTGGCCGACCGCAATTCGATCGGGCTCAAGCTGGTCGGGCGGATGCCGGCCCGCGATCCGGACCACGAGACCCGGGGGCGCCGGCCGCATTTCGGCTATCTGCCGCAGAACCGCTGGCAGGGATATCGGCCCTATGACGAGAATCCCGAATGGATCGACCCCTCGGGCGGGATCGTCGGCAACACCAACAACGAAGTCGTCGACCTGCCCTTTCCGAACCATGTCAGCTTCAACTGGGGCGATACCCAGCGGGTGATCCGCTGGCGGCTGCTGATGCAGGCGCGCGAGGTTCATACCCGCGACAGTTTCATGGATGCGCAGCTCGACACCGTCAGCTATACCGCCCGGTCGCTGCTGGCCCTGGTCGCGGCGGATCTGTTCTTTACCTCCGAACCGGCCCCCGAGGGCACGCCGGAACGGCTGCGGCAACGGGCGCTGGCGCTGTTGTCGGACTGGAACGGAGAGATGAACGAACACCTGCCCGAGCCGCTGATCTATGCCGCCTGGATGCGCGAATTGCAGGATCGGCTGATCCGGGACGAGCTGGGCCCGCTGGCCGACGAGTTCACCCATCTCGACCCGATCTTCGTCGAACGGGTGTTCCGCGACGTGAACGGCGCCTCGGCCTGGTGCGACGTGATCCAGTCCGCCCCGGTGGAAACCTGCACCGACATCGCCCGCCAGGCGCTGGACCAGGCGCTGATCTGGATCGTCGAACATCACGGCCGCGATATCGAAAGCCTGCGCTGGGGCGATGCCCACGAGGCCGTGCACGAACACGAGGTTCTGGGCCAGCACTGGGCCATGGCCTGGATCGCGAATATCTATCAATCGACCTCGGGCGGCGACAACACGCTGATGCGCGGCCTGACCAGCGGCACCGGCGATACCCCGTTCCGCAACGTCCATGCCGCCGGCTATCGCGGGGTCTACGATTTCGCCGATCCGGATTCGTCGGTCTTCATCATCTCGACCGGCCAGTCGGGGCACCTGCTGTCGCGCTATTACGACAACCTGGGGGGGCTCTGGCGGCGCGGCGAATACATCCCCATGTCGCTCGACCCCGCCCTGGCCCGTGGCGGCGCGGTGGGCATCACGGTGCTTCGACCTGAATGAGGTCGTAGCCGCGCGCCGCGATCCAGTCGAAGATCTCGGGCGTCTGTTCGATCACCGCGCCTTCGCGCAGGAACAGGTTGTCGGGGTGGCGCGCCAGCGCCAGCGCCTCGATCCCGGCCAGCGCCTCGGGGCCGTCAAGGCTGGTGGTCCGGCGCGGATCGTTCAGGATCCGCCAGACCTGCCACAGATCGGCGATCGCCGCCTCGGTCTCGATCCGCGCGGGTTCGGACAGGACATAGCGCCGCGCGTCCTGCAATTGCACGCAGCCATCGCCGCAGCCTTCGCCCGGGACCAGCTCGGCCCAATGGGCGCCGAAGGTGTAGACGGCGTAATACATCCACAGCGCCTTGACCGGCTCCACCCCCTCGTCGCGCAGGGCGTCGTGGAACATCCGGTGGGTGTCGCGCCAGGGCCGCACCCGGTTCTCGGGGTAGGTGTAATGGTCATGCAGGATCGCGGGCCGCAGGAAGGCCGGCGTGAAGGGATGGCCGATCAGGCCCCAGAACGGTTCCGGGATCGAAGCGCCGTCGGTGGTGCCATCGGGCGGCGCGCCGTCATAGACCTTGCTGGCCCAGACCACGCCCGGGGTGGCGGCGGGCCGATAGCGGATCTCGGTCCGCAGCCGGCAATCGCGAATTGCCGGATCGTCGCAGCCTTCGGGCGCCAGAACCGGCGTGCCGCTGATCGCGCCGGGCGGAACCGGCGGCGGGATGCAGGCCGACAGGGGCAGGATCAGCGACAGGGCGGTCAGCGGGCGGATCATCGGATCCTCCGTGCGGGGGATGCGGCGCGTGCCCGGCCAGCATAGGCCCCTGGCACCGCCGTCGTCCACCATGCCGCGCGCATCGACGACAGGGCTAGATCATACCAAGGTTGCGCCGACGCCGGTTTCAGCCCGACCCGAAGGCCCGCGTGATGGCGAGGCCCGCGGCGGCCGACCCCGCCGACAGAACCGCGCCCCAGCTGACGTCCAGCACCACCATCGACCAATGCCAGCGCGCGAGCGTCGCGTAATTGGTGAATTCATAGGTGCCATAGGCCGCCGCCCCGAACAGCGCCGCCGGCAAAAGCACCGCCGCGATCCCCTGCCCGTCCCGCAGCACCGGCCAGCTGACCAGCCAGACCAGCACGCCGACATAGAACAGATAGAACGCCGCCGCGGGCAGAACCCGGATGTTGTCCAGCATGATATCGCCCAGCCGGCTTTCGAAATAGGGGCCGATGAACCGGCTGAGGGCGATCGCGTCGATCACCAGAAAGACGATGACGGTCGCGACATAGAGGATGACAAGGGACATGGGCAGCACTCCGGGTGGTTACAGCCCTAGAAATCGGTCCTTTTGGCGTTTCGTCCAGTCCACGACGATACGATGACCGTCATCCTCGGCCGTTTCCTGCACCACCACCCCCTGGTCATGCAACCAGGCGCGGCGGCGTCCGTCGGCGAAGGGCACCAGCACTTCATCCCGTTCGCGCGGCGCGCCGAGAACCTCGGACACCCTGTCCAGCAAGGGCGCGATCCCCTGTCCGGTCAGCGCCGAGACGGCATGGATGTCGTCGGACCGCGCGGCGCGGGCCCGCAAGGCCGTCGCGGTCTCGGGATCGACCCGGTCGATCTTGTTCCAGACCTCGATCACCGGAATGTCCTCGGCCACGCCCAGATCGGACAGGATCGACAGGACCTCGTCGCTCTGCTCCTCGCTTTGCGGATGCGAGATGTCGCGCACATGACAGATCACATCCGCTTCCAGCACCTCTTCGAGCGTGGCGCGGAAGGCGGCGACCAGCTGGGTCGGCAGATCGCTGATGAACCCCACCGTGTCGGACAGGATCACGTTGTCCCCGGTGCCCAGCCTGACCTTGCGCATGGTCGGATCCAGCGTCGCGAAGAGCATGTCCCTGGCCATCACCTCGGCCCCGGTCAAGCGGTTGAACAGCGTGGATTTTCCGGCGTTGGTATAGCCCACCAGCGCGACCACCGGAAACGGCACCTTGGCCCGGGCGGCGCGATGCAGGGCGCGGGTTTTCACCACCTTGTCGAGCTGCCGGCGCAGCCGCACCAATTGTTCGTCGATCGCCCGCCGGTCGGCCTCGATCTGGGTTTCGCCCGGCCCCCCGACAAAGCCCAGCCCGCCGCGTTGCCGCTCCAGGTGGGTCCAGGCCCGGACCAGGCGCGTGCGCTGATAGGAAAGGGCTGCCATTTCCACCTGCAGCACCCCTTCGCGGGTGCGGGCGCGGTCGGAAAAGATCTCCAGGATCAGGCCGGTCCGGTCCAGCAGCTTGACCTCCCAGGCCTTTTCCAGGTTGCGCTGCTGCACCGGGGACACCGGGCCGTCGATCAGGACCAGTTCGACCTCGTCGGCGGTCAACCGGGCCTTCAGCTCGTCGATCTTGCCCGGCCCGAACAAGGCGCCCGGATGGACCCTGGGCAGCCCGACGGTTTCGGCGCCCACGACCTGCAGGTCGGGCAGCGCCATGGCCAGCGACACCGCCTCTTCCAGGGCAGGCGCAGCGGCGCGGCGCGCACGATCGGACCGGATGTCGGGATGGATCACGAAGGCCCGGGTGACGGGCCGGTCAGTGGGGGCTGTGATTACTCTTCCCCGTCATAGAGGTTGATCGGCTGCGACGGCATGATCGTGCTGATCGCGCTCTTGTAGACCAGCTGCGACTGCCCGTCGCGGCGCAACAGCACGCAAAAGCTGTCGAACCAGGTGATGACACCCTGCAGTTTCACACCGTTGATGAGGAAGATCGTCACCGGAACCTTGGTCTTGCGGACATGGTTGAGAAACGCGTCCTGCAGGTTCTGCTTGTCTGACGCCATGTGGCTGTCCCTTTCGTGCCCTTGTTCTTGCGGCCGCGGATCGGCCCGGGTTGCCCCCTGTCGGGCCGAGTATGTCTTGGCCAAGTCGGAGTTTCCAGCCCAAATACCGGTTTCGTGACGCTTGCGTCAACGGCGCCAGAATCCGGGGTTCAAAAGCGCGATCAGGGCCAGGGTTTCCAACCGTCCCAGAACCATCGCCGCCCCGAGGATCAGGTGCGACCAGCCCGACAGGCCGGCATAGGAAATCGGCGCCTCGGCGGCGATCTGGGCCAGCGGGCCGTTGGTGGTCAGCGCCGCGGTGCCCAGCACCATGGCGGTTTCGAACTGCACCCCGGTCAGCGACAACAGCACCATGACCGCGGCGATCGACATCGCGAACAGCATGAAGAAGATCCAGGCGATCTGCGCGCCGCTGCGCCGGATCGCCCGCGCCTCGGCCCCCGCGCCGCCGACCGACGAGGGATAGACCAGCCGTTCGACCTCGCGTTCGCCGTGTTTGAACAGCGCATAGACCCGCAGCAGCTTGACCCCGCCGGCGGTGGTGGCGACGCCGCCGCCGATCACC
Organism: Rhodobacteraceae bacterium HLUCCA08; assembly: GCA_001314655.1. Taxonomy (GTDB): domain Bacteria; phylum Pseudomonadota; class Alphaproteobacteria; order Rhodobacterales; family Rhodobacteraceae; genus Salibaculum. The sequence goes on from LJSF01000009.1 coordinate 22,186, forward strand.
GACAGCCCGACCAGGAACAGGCCCGGCGTCGACAGGCCCGACCAGGCCGAGGCCGACATCCAATAGGCGCTTTCGAACCCGGTGGTGGTCAGGAACGACACGACCATGAACACCCCGCCCCACAGCGCCTCGAGCCCGGCGACGAAGCCCTGCGCAAAGCTGCCGTCTTCGGCCAGCACCCAATGGCGCAGGAACAGGGCGGCGGGCAGCGCGACGATGAAGAACAGCCCGACCCTGAGTTCCGGATCACGGCGCAGGTTGCGGCTGGTCTGGCTGTGCAGACGGGCCGAATAGGTCATCCGCGACAGGGCCAGCAAAAGGAACAGGACGATCATCAATTCCCCGGCGAAGCCCGCGCCGGAATAGGCGATGCCGCCGACCGGGCTGATGCCGCTGGTCGACAGGATCGCCATCGCATGGCACAGCGCGACAAAGGGCACCTCTCCGGCGATCGTCAGGCCCAGCCACAGCACGCCGGTCAGCGCCAGATACAGCGGCGCCAGCGCCCCGGCATAGCGGCGCAGCCGTTCGGAGGGGTCGGCGATCCGGGCGATCTGCGACAGCCGGATGCCCGCGCCGCGGTGTCGAACCGCCTGGTGCACCTCGAAACCGCCGATATTGAGCGGCGCCAGCACCGCGACGGCCGCGACCCAGATCAGCAGCCCGCCCATCCAGCCGACCAGCGCCCGCCACAGATGCAGCGACGAGGCCAGGAACCGCGGCTGGTCGAACAGCGTCGCACCGGTCGTGGTCGCCGAGGAGACCATTTCGAACCAGGCCTGGGCAAAGCTGACGCTGGCGGGCGCGGCCTCGTGGAACGGCACGGCAAAGAAGGCCGGCAACACGGTATAGGCGGCCAGCAGCGTCACCAGCTGCCCACGCTCGCGCTGGCGCTGGCGCCGCCCCGCGACCGCCAGGGCCACCAGCAAGGTCAGCCCCAGCATCAGGATCGCGCCATACAGAAAGGCGCGCGCCGTGCGGTGGTCATCCAGCGTCAGCGCATGCGCCGCCGGGATCAGCATCGCCGCCGCTCCGATCGCCATCAGGACGACAAAGAACGGGGCCTCGCGCAGCGCCGCGCCCATCAGAAGAAGTCGATCGAGACCTGAAGCAGGCGCTCGACCTCGGCCACATCGTCGGCCAGGGCAAAGATCGCGACGATATCGCCCTCTTCGATCCTGAGGTCGCCCTTGATCTTGGCCATCTTGCCGTCCTTCATGACGCCGCCCAGCAACACGCCTTCGGGAAAGTCGATGTCGCGCACATGCTGCCCGGCGATCGGGCTGGTGGTCAGGACCTGGGCCTCGATGATCTCGGCCTCGGCATCGCCGATCGAATAGACCTGCCGGACCCGGCCGTGGCGGATATGGCGCAGGATCGAACTGACCGTGGTGGCGCGCGGGTTGATATAGGCGTCGATGTCCAGCGGCTCCATCAGCGGGACCAGGGTCGGGTCGTTGGACAGGCAGATCGCCATCTTGCAGCCCAGCGACTTGGCGCGCACCGCGACCAGCAGGTTGGTCTTGTCATCGTCGGTGACCGCCAGAACCGCATCGGCCCCGCCGATGTTCGCCTCGTCCAGCAACGCGGCATCCAGGCCGTCGCCATGCAGCACGATGGTGCGTTCCAGCGCGTCCGCGGCGCGTTCGGCGATATCGCGGTTCTTTTCGATCACCCGGGCCCGGATCCGGTCGGCCCGCGCCTCGAGCCGCCTGGCCACGGCCAGGCCGACATTGCCGCCGCCGATGATGACGACCCGTTCCTGCTTGGACTGGGTCTTGCCGAAGATTTCCAGCGTCCGGGCGGTATCGCCGGTTTCGGTGAACACATAGGCCGCATCGCCCGGATAGAGCTGGTCGCCGGCGCCGGGGGCGAACAGGCGCCCCTTGCGGCGTATCCCGACGACCACCGCCTTCAGCGTGCTGAACAGGTCGCTCAGCTGGCGCAGCGGCGTGTTGATGACCGGGCAGTCTTCCTCGATATGGATCCCCAGCAATTGCGCGCTGTCCTTCAGGAAACTTTCGGTGTCGAAGGCGGCGGGCGCGGCCAGGCGCTGCAGCGCGGCCTCGGCCACCTCCTTTTCGGGGCTGATCACCACGTCGATCGGCATGTGGTCGCGCCGGTAGAGATCGGAATAGATCACGTCCAGATAGGATTGCGCCCGCAATCGCGCGATCTTGCGCTGGATCGCAAAGACCGAATGCGCCACCTGGCAGGTGACCATGTTGACCTCGTCGCTATGGGTCGCGGCGATGATCATGTCGGCATCCCTGGCCCCGGCGCGTTCAAGGATATCCGGATACGAGGCATGGCCGGTGATGCCCCGCACGTCGAGCGTATCGGTGGCGCGGCGGACCAGGTCGGGGTTGGTGTCGACGACGGTGACGTCGTTGCGTTCCGATGCCAGGTGACGGGCGATCTGCCAACCGACCTGCCCTGCCCCGCAGATGATGACCTTCATGGGGTATCCCCGATGGTTCCGGTCCGGGTTGAGTGGCAGAAGCCTTTCATGCGGTCAATGGCCTCGGCCGCCTGTCAGGAGGCCTGCTCCTCTTCGACATGGGCGATGCGGGCGCCGGATTTGTTGGTGGTGACCACGCCCAGCGACTTCAGCTTGCGGTGCAGCGCGCTGCGCTCCATCCCGACGAAGGTCGCGGTGCGGCTGATATTGCCGCCGAACCGGTTGATCTGGGTCAGCAGGTATTCGCGTTCGAACAATTCGCGCGCCTCGCGCAGGGGCAGCGTGGCCAACCCGCCGGACAGCACCACCCGGTCCTCCTCGGTCGGCCCGTCGCCCTTGGGAAGGTCCCGGGCGGTGATCGGCCCGGTGCCGTCGGACAGGATCAGAACCCGCTCGATCACGTTCTTGAGCTGCCGGACATTGCCCGGCCAGGGCATGGTCTGCAGCAAGGCGTCCGCATCCTCGGCCAGGGGGCGCAGGGGCAGGCCCTGGACCTGGTTGAACCCGGCGATGAAATACTCGGCCAGGACCGGGATATCCTCGCGCCGTTCTTCCAGGCTGGGCACATGGATCGGCACGACATTCAGCCGGTGATACAGTTCCTGACGCAACCGGCCGGCCTCGATTTCGGCCTGCAAATCCTTGTTGGAGCTTGAAATCACCCGCAGGTCGACCTTGACCTTGTCGACCCCGCCGACCCGTTGAAAGGTCTGGTCGACCAGCACCCGCAGGATCTTGGACTGGGTGCCGGGGGGCATGTCGGCGACCTCGTCGAAATAGATCACCCCGCCATTGGCCTGTTCCAGCAGGCCCGGCTCGACCCCGCGGCCCGGGGTTTCGCGGCCGAACAGGACCTCTTCCATCCGCTCGGGTTCGATCGCCGCGGAATTGACCGTGACGAAGGGCGCGTCGCGACGGTCGGAATTGGCATGGACATAGCGCGCGGCGGTTTCCTTGCCGGAGCCGGGCCCGCCGCTCAGCAGAACCCGGCCATTCGACCGGGTGACCTTGTCGAGCTGGCTTTTCAGCGCCCGGAACGCCGCGCTTTCGCCCAGCATCTCGGCCGCGACCACCTCGCCGCGCTTGAGCTCGATATTCTCGCGCCGCAGCCGGCTGGTTTCCATCGCCCGACGAATGACGACCAGCAACTGGTCGATATTGAAGGGTTTTTCGATGAAATCATAGGCGCCCTGCTTGATCGCGGCGACGGCGATCTCGATATTGCCATGGCCGGAAATGATCACGATCGGCACCTCGGGATGTTCGCGCTTGACGTGTTTGAGGATGTCGATCCCGTCCATGCGGCTGTCTTTCAGCCAGATATCAAGGATCATCAGCCCGGGCACCGCACGGTCGATCTCGGCCATGCATTCGTCCGAAGTGCCCGCCAGGCGGGTCGTGAACCCCTCGTCCTTCAGGATGTCCGAGATCAGTTCGCGAATGTCCCGTTCGTCGTCTGTGATCAGAATGTCGCCCATGGTGTCCTCACGCGGTTTCCCGACCGGGCAACGCAACAGCGGCCAGGACGGGCAAGGTTATCACGGCCATTGCGCCGTGGTGCTCGTTGCCCTCGAAAACGGGGGCGTCGGTCAGGGACAGGCTGCCGCCATGTTCCTCGATGATCTTCTTGACGATGGGCAGGCCCAGGCCAGTGCCCTTGTCGCGGGTCGTCACATAGGGTTCGAACAGCCGGGCCCGGTCCTCGGGCAGGCCGATGCCATTGTCGGCGATGGTGATCGTCGCCTGGCCCGGCGCAGCGGTCAGGGCGATCCGGATCTCGGGCACCAAACCGTCATGAGCCACTTTTTCTTTCAAGGTTTCAATGGCTTCCCCTGCGTTCTTGATCAGGTTCGTCAGGGCCTGAGAGATCATCGTCTGGTCCAGCTCGGCCATCAGCGGACGGTCGGGAATATCGGTCACGAAGCGCACCTCGGGCTGGCCGGCCTCCTGCAGCGTCACCGCGCCGCGCAGGATGTCGGCCAGGTCTTCGGGCCGGCACTCGGGTTCGGGCATCCGGGCGAATTTCGAGAATTCGTCGACGATCCGCCGCAGGTCGTTGGTCTGGCGCACGATGACCTCGGTCATCTGGTCCAGGGCCTGGGCCTCCTGCTCGGGCAATGCGCGGCCGAACTTGCGCTTGATGCGTTCGGCGGACAGCTGGATCGGCGTCAGGGGGTTCTTGATCTCGTGGGCGATCCGGCGGGCGACGTCGCCCCAGGCCGCCATGCGCTGGGCACTGACCAGATCGGTCACATCGTCGAAGGCAAGCACATAGCCTTCCAGCGTCGCATCCTCGCGGAGGCGCGGTGCGATCCGAACCAGCAGGCTTTCCTGCTTGCCGCCGCGGACAAGGTTGACCTGATCCTGCAGAACGTCACGCCCGTCGCGGCGCAGCTGTTCGAACAGGTCGGTGAATTCCGGCACCGCGACGGCCAGGTCGTGATGCGCATCGTCGGCACTGACATCCAGCAGCGCATGGGCCGAGCGGTTGACGAAGGTGATCCGGCCTTCGGCATCCAGTCCCATGACCCCCGATGTGACCGAACTGAGCACGGAATCGAACAGCCGCCGGCGCCGTTCGATCTGCCGGTTGTTTTCAAGCAATTCCTCACGCTGGGCGCGAAGTTCGGCTGTCATCTGGTTGAAATTGCGCCCCAACATGGCGAATTCATCCTCGCCGCTCTCTTCCGGCAGGCGCACGTCCAGATCGCCCGCGCCGACCCGTTGCGACGCCCCCAGTAGCCGCCCCACCGGGCGCGACAGGCGTTCGGCGAACCACAGGCCCAGCCAGATCGCGGCCAGGATCAGAACGACGGCGAAACCCAGATAGATCAGGCCGAATTCGAACAACAGCCGGCCGCGATCCGATTCCAGCTGCTGATACAGCGTCACGGTTTCCTGGGTTTCGTCCAGCAACGACAGGATCTCGCCGTCGACCTCGCGGGTGACATAGAGGTAATTGTCGACGAAGGCGTCGAGCGGGATCAGGGCGCGGAATTCGTTGTTCGCCCAATCCTCGATGATCAGCAACCCGCTGTCGCGGGAGGCGGCAAGCTGATCCTCGGTCGGTTTTTCGAAGTAGAATTCATAGGACCGGTCGCCGCGCACCCAGATCTCGCCGGCGCCGTCCAGCACGAAGGCCTCGGAGAGGTTGCGTTCGGTGTCGTCCTGGATCCGGTTGAGGGTCTGGCGCAGCTCTCCGCGTTCCATGAAGAACGTCGCGTAACGCGCCGTATTCAGATCGGCCGCCAGGCCCAGCCCGTCGCGGGCCAGGGTTTCGCGGTGTTCCTGCTCATAGGCCTGGGCCGATTGGAACGAGGTCGACAGCACATTGCGCACCCGGTCCGAAAACCAGCCCTCGAGCCCGATATTGATCGTCAGCATGGCAAAGACCGCAACCAGAACGGTCGGAATCAGCGCCAGCAGGCCGAACACACCGGTCAGCCGCAGATGCAGCCGCGACCCGGCGGACCGCGCCCGGCGTGCCGCGATCATCGACATCACCCGCAGCAGCACCAGCGTGGCGACGACCAGGATATAGACCAGGTCGGCCAGCAGGATCAGGCGCAGGCTGCTGTCGGCAAAGGATATGTCCAGCGGACCGCGGGCCCAGATCGTCAGGCCGGCCAGGATCGGCCCCAGCAGGACAAGCGCGATCGTGGCCGCATTCTGAACCCGGCGCCGGCGCCGCCAGCGGCCAAGCCGCATCATCCGATTGCCCAGAAAAGAGCGCTGCACCGCCTCGCCTTTCACGCGGAACACGCGCCGTGTCCCGTTTACCGCCTGCGCCATGGCTTTCCCCGAGTCACCCGGGCGCCACGTTTCTGTTGCCCTTTTACATCAACTTGCGGCGGCGTGTCACGCGAAGATCAAGGTCCGTGATCTTTTTTCTCAAGGTATTGCGGTTGATGCCCAGAAGATCGGCACATTTTGCCTGGTTTCCGCCGGTCGCGTCGAGCGCGATCTCGATCAGCGGGGCCTCGACTTCGCGCACGACGCGTTGATACAGGCCCGGCGGCGGCAGCGCGCCGCCATGCAGGTCGAAATAGCGGCGCAGGTGCTTGGCGACCGAGGCCGACAGCTTGTCGGTATCGGCGCCGGTCAAAGGCTCCATCGCCGGTTGGTTGCCCAGCACCGCCTCGGCCTCGGCCCGGCCGATCTCGGGCTCGGTTCCGGTCACCACAAGGCGTTGCACGACATTTTCCAATTGCCGCACATTGCCGGGCCAGGAATAGGCGCGGAACAGGTCCAGCGCCGCCGGCGCCAGCCGGCGCAATGCCGCCCCATCGCGGTCGGCACGGGCCAGAAAATGGTCCGACAGCAGCGCCACGTCATCGACCCGGTCGCGCAAGGCAGGCACGTCGAAGGTCACCCCGGCCAGCCGGTAATAGAGGTCTTCGCGAAACGCGCCGTCCTCCAGTTTCTGGGTCAGGCCGGGCCGGGTCGTGGCCATGATCCGCGGCGCGCTGTCGGGCATCGCATCCAGCATCCGGACGATCCGCGCCTGGGCGGCGGCGGGCAAATCCCCAACCTCTTCAAAGACAAGGCTGCCACCCTTGACGCGCGACATGAGCGTCGCCGGCCCATCCGCCCCTTCCAGGTCGGTGGGACGCGCAACCACGAACGGCAGCGTGCGCCGGTCCGAGAAATCGTGGATCGCCCGGGCGATCAGGCTTTTGCCGGTGCCGCTTTCGCCGGTGATCAGCACCGACAGCTGGGTGTTCATCACCCGCGCCACCAACCGGTAAAGCGCCTGCATCGCCGGCGTCCGCCCGACCAGCGGCAGGTCGTCATGCTTGTCCGCCACCTCTGTCGTGCGCGGCATCGGCGCCCGGCGCTTGACCTCGAGCGCGCGGGCCGCGCGTTTCATCAGGTCGGGCAGGTCGAAGGGCTTGGGCAGGTAATCATAGGCCTCGGCCTCGGCCGCCTGGATCGCGGTCATGATCGTGTTCTGGGCGCTGATCACGATCACCGGCAGGCCGGGCCGTTTTTCCGAGATCAGCGGCAATTGATCCAGCCCGTTGCCATCGGGCATGATCACGTCCGAGATCACCAGGTCGCCCTTGCCCTCGTCGACCCAGCGCATCAGCGTCACCAGCGACGAGGTCGCGTGCACCTTGCAGCCCGCCCGGGTCAGGGCCTGGGTCAGAACGGTTCGGATCGTGCGGTCGTCATCGGCGACCAGGACGGTGCCATCCATCAGGGTTCTCCGTCATCATCTTTGGGAACGATTGGCAGCGACAGGCGGAACACCGTGCGCCCCGGCGTGCTGTCGACCGAAATCCAGCCGCCCATGTCGGCGACCAGCTTGCTGACCAGCGCCAGGCCCAGCCCGGTGCCGTTTTCGCGCCCGGACACGAAAGGCTCGAAAATGCTGGCCGCCAGGTCCGGCGGGATGCCCGGCCCGTCATCCTCGATCTCGACCTGAAGCGGCAGGCCCGCGCGGGTGCCATCGGCACGCCGCATCCGCAGCGAGGTGTCGTAGAAGGTCCGCAGGGTGATCGCACCGCCCGCCGCGCCGGCTTCGGCGGCGTTCTTGAGCAGGTTCAGGATCACCTGCAGCAACTGGTCCGGATCGGCCCAGGTCGGCGGCAGCGACGGGTCGTATTGTTCGACCAGCAGCATATGCGCGGCAAAACCCACCGCCGCGGATTGCCGGGCCCGGTCCAGCACGTCGTGGATATTGACCGCCCGCAGCGCCGGCGGCTGCTGGTTGCCGAATTGTTCGACCTGTTCGAGCAGCTTCACGATCCGCCGGGTTTCGGCCACGATCAGGTCGGTCAGTTCCAGATCGCCATTCGTCAGCCCCATCGACAGCAATTGCGCCGCGCCGGTGATCCCGGCCAGCGGGTTCTTGATCTCGTGGGCCAGCATCTCGGACATGCCGATCGCCGACCGGGCGGCGCTCACGCTTTGGGCATTGCGGGTGATCCGGCTGGAGATTTCGCGCGGCGACATCAGCATCAGCATGAAGCCGTCCTCGCCATGCAGCGGCGCGATCTGGACATTGCATTGCAAGGGCGCGCGTTCGCCGCTGCCGACATCGACATCGTTGACGAACAGCGATGTGCGGTTGTCGCGGGCCCGGGCATAGGCGCCTTCGAGCGGCGCGTCGATCATCACCTTGTCCCAGACATGGGCCCCGGCCAGCGCCCGGGACGACAGGTTGAGGAATTCCTCGGCCGCCGGATTGCTGTCGGCGATGGTATCGTCGGGCGCGATCAGAAGCGCCGGCACCGGCAGCGAATTCCACAGGTTGAGATCCTGGATCATGCCGCGCGGCGCCCCTGCGTGATCAGGGCATCGGCAAGCAGCGACAGGACCCGGGCGGGATCGCGCTCGGTCAGGATCAGCCGGCGCAGCCCGGCCTCGGTGCCGGCCCCGTCCATGTACCAGCCCAGGTGCTTGCGCGCGACACGCAGACCCAGTGCGGTGCCGTAAAAGCTCAGCATCGCCTCGTAATGGCCTGAAACCATGTCGACAAGCCGCAGGCCCCGGGGAATGTCCGGCGCCGGGCCCCGGCCCAGCCCCGCCGCCACCTGCGCCAGCAGCCAGGGCCGGCCCTGCGCCCCGCGCCCGATCATCACGCCGGCGGCGCCGGACAGGCGCTGCGCCTCGGCCGCGCTGGAGGTATCGACGATATCGCCATTGGCGATCACCGGGATCGTCACCGCCTCGGTCACCGCGCGGATCGCCGCCCAATCGGCCCGGCCCTTGTAGAACTGGCAGCGGGTCCGGCCATGGATCACGATCCGCGAAATCCCCGCCGCCTCGGCCCGCCGGGCCAGATCGGGGGCGTTCATCTGCGCGTCGTTCCAGCCCAGCCGGGTCTTGAGCGTCACCGGGACCGAAACCGCACCGACCACGGCGTCGATCAGCGACAGCGCATGATCGAGGTCGCGCATCAGGGCAGAGCCGGAATAGCCGTTCGTCACCTTCTTGGCCGGGCACCCCATGTTGATGTCGATCATCGCGGCGCCGTTCGCCTCGACCAAGCGGGCGGCCTCGGCCATCCAGCGGGCATCGCGGCCGGCCAGCTGCACCGCGGTGGCCGCCTGGTCAAAGCCCAGTTCGGCCCGTTCGCGCACCCCCGGCCTGGCCTGGACCATCTCCTGGCTGGCGACCATTTCCGACACCACCCAGCCCGCGCCGAACCGCCCGACCAGCTGCCGGAACGGCAGGTCGGTGATCCCGGCCAGGGGCGCAAGCGCGACGTGGCTTTGGGGGTCGGGAAGCGGGCGCGGCGACATCATGTGTGTTCCCTAGCCTGCCCTGCGCGCTGCGACAACGGTTTGATGCCGGAAATTTGCGCAACTGGTCGTGAGCGATCAAATTTTGGGCAGATCAACCGATCTTCCCCCCGGCCGCGGCCTCGGATACCAAGGCGCCATGTCGATCGCCGCCATCATTGTCGCCGCCGGGCGCGGCACCCGTGCCGGGGGAGACCGGCCCAAGCAATGGCAGCAGGTCGGCGGCCAAAGCCTCGTGGCGCGCGCGGTGGCGGCCTTCACGACCCATCCCGGCATCGACCGGGTGGTTCTGGTGCTGCATCCCGAGGATATCGCGGCCGGGCTATGGGACGGACCGGCCGAGGTCGCCGTCACCGAAGGCGGCACCGACCGCGCCGGTTCGGTCCGCGCCGGGCTGCGCGCCGTCGGTCCGGCCGACCGGGTGTTGATCCATGACGCCGCGCGCCCCCTGGTGCCCGCGGCCTTGATCGACCGGGTGATCGGGGCGCTGGACCATGCCCCGGGCGCCGCGCCGGCCCTGGCGCTGGCCGATGCGCTCTGGCAAGGGGCGCAGGACCGGGTCGCCGGGACCGCCGACCGCACCGGGCTGTATCGCGCCCAGACGCCGCAAGGGTTCCACACCGATGCGATCCGCGCCGCGCATGACGCCCATCCGGGTGGTGCCGCCGATGATGTCGAGGTCGCCCGGGCCGCCGGGCTGGAGGTCGCCATCGTTCCGGGCGACGAGGACAATTTCAAGATCACCCATCCGGCCGATTTTACCAGGGCCGAAAGTCTGTTAGGGGGCAAAATGGATGTGCGTTCAGGCAATGGATACGACGTGCACCGGTTCGGCCCGGGCGATCACGTGATGCTCTGCGGCGTCGCCATCCCCCATGACCGCGGTCTGCAAGGCCATTCCGACGCCGATGTCGGGATGCATGCGGCGACCGACGCGATCTATGGCGCCCTGGCCGAAGGCGATATCGGGCGCCACTTTCCGCCCAGCGATCCGCAATGGAAAGGCGCGGCGAGCGAGATCTTCCTGGCCCATGCCTGCGACCTGGTCCGGGCCCGCGGCTACCGGATCACCCATATCGACGTGACGCTGGTCTGTGAATACCCGAAGATCGGTCCGCATGCCGCTGACATGCAACGGGAAATGTCCCGGATTGCGGGGCTTGAGCCGGGCCGGGTCAGCGTCAAGGCGACGACCTCGGAACGGCTTGGCTTCACCGGCCGGGGCGAAGGCATCGCGGCCCTGGCCACGGCCACCCTGGTGGCGCCATGAGCCGGCTTGTCGCGACCTTCTTTCACATCGGCCGGATGCGGCCGGCGCCGGGCACCTGGGGCTCGGCCGCCGCGCTCGGTCTGGGCCTGGGCATCGATTACCTCCTGGGCTTCGTCGCGCTTGTTCTGGCGACCCTGCTGGCGATCGGCGCGGGCTTCTGGGCCTGCCATGCGGAACTGGCCGACCGCCCGGGCGAGGATCCGTCCGAAATCGTCATCGACGAGGTGGCGGGGCAATGGCTGACCCTGCTGTTCCCCGCCGCCGCCTTCTGGTGGATGGGGCTGGAAAACTGGGCGATCGCCGCCTGGCCCGGCTGGGTCGCGGCCTTCCTGTTCTTTCGGCTGTTCGACATCTGGAAACCCTGGCTGGTCGGGCGCGCCGACCGACGCCATGACTGGCAGGGCGTGATGCTGGACGACCTCTGGGCCGGGCTGTTCGCCGGGATCGCGGTGATCCTCGCCGCCGGCCTGGCCCATGGGGTGCTGATGTGAGCCGCGCCCAAGACCTGCTGGCCCGCGCCCGGGCCGCCGGCGTGATGGTCGCCTGCGCCGAAAGCTGCACCGGCGGGCTGCTGGGGGCGACGATCACCGCCTTGCCCGGGTCCTCCGACATCTTCGACCGGGGCTTCGTGACCTATTCCAACGCGGCCAAGCGCGACATGCTGGGCGTGCGCGCCGAAACGCTGCAGGCCCATGGCGCCGTGTCCGAAGAGGTCGCGCGCGAGATGGCGACCGGCGCGCTGGACCGGTCCCTGGCCGCCGTCGCGGTGTCGATCACCGGCATCGCCGGGCCGGGCGGGTCCGACCACAAGCCCGAAGGACGGGTCTGTTTCGGCCTGGCCGGGCCGCAGGGCATGACGACCGAGACGGTGGAGTTCGGCGCCATCGGGCGGGCCCTGGTGCGTGAAGCGGCCGTGGACCATGCGCTTGGCCTGCTGCTGCGCGCGCTGGACCGCGCCGCGCCCCGATCCGGCGGTTAGGCGGCGGCGCGCGGGACGCGTCAGCCCTTTCCGGTGGGCTTGCGCTCGGGCGTAGCGCCGCCGCTGTCCTCTGGCCTGTCGTCGCCGGCCAGTTTCTCGGTCAGCGCCTCGATGTATTTCTGCAGCAGTATCGGCGGATCGGCCGGGGCCAGTTTCATGGTCAGCCTTGATGACCCTTCCTGGTTGAAGGCGTAGCGCGATGCATAGGAGGCGTTGACCGAGGCCGAGAACGGCCCCCATCCGCCCTTGGCGCTGGCCGAGCCGCCCTTGTCCTCGGTCCGGGCCATGGTGATCGCCATCTTGACCTCGATCGTGGCCTCCTGAACGGCATAGAAGGTCGGCAGCATCCCGATCGCCAGCAGGCTGAGCTGGCGGTCCTTTGTCGGGTCGTCGAGGTCGGGCAAGGTGACCATCATCCGGCCCATCTGCTGGGCCACTTCGGACGCGTTCATGTCCAGCCTGGTCTGGGCTTCGGCCACCGAGATGGCGAGCTTTTCCACCATCTGCGGAAACGGCGTGTTCAAAAGTTCGCGTCCTACATCCATTCCGGCCTCCAATGCCTTGATTGATCAATCTATCACCTTGGGGCGGGATTTCCGCCGCAAGGTGTATTTCACCCGGCTTGTCGCATTGCCGCGCAGCGCCTCGCGGGCATTCAGGCCCAGCTGGACCTTGTCGCCGGTCTTGCCGAGACCGCCGCCGATCTCGACCTCGACGTCATCCATGAAGAAGTCGCTGTCGGGGTCCTGGGACCCGGTGATCTGGGCACCGAGCGCGCGCACAACGTCGTCGGCATCCACCACCTGGGTGTCATCCGTTTCAGGCGCCGCGTCGCGATAGAAGGGATTTCCGGCCATCAGCGGCCCCATGCCGCCGCCCGGCCGGTCGCGCAGGTCCGCCACCTGCGCCTCGAGCGCGGCGATCCTGTCGCGCATGGCGCCTTGTTCGGCCAATGCCTCGACTTTCGCCGTCAAGGCCTTGAGCGCCTGCAACAATTCCGCATTGGTCACCGATCTAGCCATCGTCCCCCTCGTTTGTCGGGGGCGGGCCCGGCGCGAAGTTCATCCGCAAGGTGGACGAGCCGCGCATGTCGAAGCTTTCGCCCCTGGTATAGCCGGCATTGATCGGCGCCCCCTTGAGCTGTTTCCACCAGCGTTTCAGCCCGCGATCGGCGCCGCCCGGATCGGCGTGTTCCTCGCTGACCAGATGAAAGGCCAGGCGCAGTTCCACCTCGACGTTCTGCATGTGATAGATGACCGGCTGCTGGCCCCATTTCGCCATCTCGGGGGGCAGGTCCTCGAGCGCGGCAAGCTGGGTTTCCATCAGCGCGCGCGAGGCCTCGGCGACGCTGGCCCCCATCGCGCGGATCATGCTGTCGATCGACATCACAAGGATGTCGTTCGGGTCGAAATCTTCGGGCATAGCGCCCTCCGGCCCATCCTGGTTCGGCCACAGCCTACACGCAGGGGCAGACCTGACCTAACGTTATCTCGAGGCTTGCCGCGTGGCGCCCGGCCCGTGAAGCTCGGCCGCGCGGCGTTCGAAGGCGCGCACGATGCGCTGCATCGCCTCGTTGAAGAACATGCCGGCCGCGCCTTGCAGCAGGCGGTTGCGGAATTCGAAATCGACCTCGAAATGCACCTCGCAGCCGCCCGGCGCATCGCGGAACCTCCAGGTGCTGTCCATCCGCTTGAACGGCCCGTCGATATAGGAGGTGTCGATCCGCTGCTGGTCGGGCCAGAGCGTGACCCGGCTGCCGAACCGTTCCCGGAACACCTTGAACGACACCACCAGGTCCGCCAGCATCACCTGATGGTCGCCGTGATCGGTCACCGACCGGATCCGCGCCGCCGCCGTCCAGGGCAGAAATTGCGGGTAATCGGCGACATCGGCGACCAGGTCGTACATCTGCCGGGCGCTGTAGGGCAGGATGCGGGTTTCGGAATGGGCGGGCATTCGGGCTCCGGTCAGGGTCTGGCCCCCATGTCGGACCTTGGCGCGCGCAATGCAACCCCCTGCGCCGCTGGACCGCAGGCCCGCGTCGTGGCACGACTGGCATGTCCACAGCCCGAGGTTCGCATGCCCCAACGCCCCTATGTGATCGACCAGATGATTTCGGCCAAATCCATCGCCGCCCGGATCGAGGCGCTGGCCCGCGAGATCAAGTCCGAATTCAGCGGCGCCGACAAGCTGGTCGTGGTCGGTCTGCTGCGCGGATCCTTCGTGTTCATCGCCGATCTGGTGCGCGAACTGGACGACCTGGATATCGAGGTGGATTTCCTCGAGGCCTCGTCCTACGGCGACAGCACCGAATCGAGCCGCGAGGTCCGCATCCTCAAGGACCTGCGCGGAGAGATCGCGGGACGGAACGTCCTGGTGGTGGAGGATATCGTCGACACCGGCCACACCCTGGCCCGGGTCACCGAATACCTGCGCACCCGCGATCCGGCCAAGCTGCGCACCATCGCCCTGCTCGACAAACCCGCCCGGCGCGAGGTCGATTTCAAGGCCGATTTCACCGGCTTCGAGATTCCGGACGAATTCGTCGTCGGCTACGGCATCGATTATGCCCAGGCGAACCGCAACCTGCCCTATATCGGCAAGGTCCGCTTCACCGACGGCTGACCGGGGCGGAAGGTCCGGAAAACCCGCCCTGCCCCGGCGCCCGACCTCCGGTTTCCCGGACCTTCGCAGCGCGCGAAACCGTGCTAAGACTTGTCCACAGGTTCAAATCACCAGAGGACACTTTCCATGCGCACGCTCTCCCTTGCTTTTGCCGGCATGTTGAGCACAGGCTTCGCCCAGGCCCAGAGCCTGCCCGGTATCGACTATTCCGGCAGCTTCCGGCTTGGTATCCTGACCGTTGATGACTCTGGCGCCGACGACATCAATTACGGCCGGCTCGATTTCGACGCCACGGCCGATTTCGGCAACGGCTTCGGTGGCTATCTGGGCTATGAGGGCATTCGCGAACTCGACGCCAACGAAGAGACCGTCGACCGTGTCCTCTATGCCCTGACCTATACGGGCGAAGTCGGCACCTTTGCCCTGGGCAATCCGCGCGGCGCAAGCGAGGTGATCCGGGACAACGATCTGCTTGGCGCCAGCACGGTGCTTGCCATCGAAGGCTACCTGACGCTCGGACCCTTGCCGACCTTGATTCAATTTCTGCGCGACGACGCCGTCTACGGCCTGTCCTACGAGGGTGCGTTCGGCGCCAACACGGTCGCCGCCTCCTACCACATCCCCGAGGAGTCCGACGACGCGATCCTGTCCTTCGGCTATTCCCGCGATTTCGGCAGCTACGGGCTGTTCGCCACATACGACACGACCACCGACAACCCTGCCGGCTATGACGGCACCTTGTCGATTGGTGCATCGGGCCATGTCGGTGACTTTGCCGGCCAGGTCACCTTGTCGAGCCAGCCGATCGTGGCCGACGACGGTTTCGTGATCCAGCTGGAAGGCGATTACCGGGTGAACGACGCCCTGCGCGTGGGGGCATCTCTGGCGCGGCTCGACACGAGCGGGGGCGATTTCAGCGTCTACAGTATCGGTGCGGAATACGGCTTTGGTACCGGTGGCTTCGCCCGCGCCGATCTGGGCGGCCTCGATGGCGGGAGCGATGTCAATTTCGCCAGCATCGAGGTCGGGATCACCTTCTGAGCCTCAGGGCAAGGTGGTGATGCGCGGGCGGGTATCGATCGGCTCGCGCGTCATCCAGTCCGGCGCGCCGAGCCAGCGTTCGACGGCGAACAGGATCAGACAGGCCGCGATCACCCCGAAGACCAGCTTGACCTTCCACATCGGCGGCGGGTGCTGGGCCAGGCGTTTCGCGCGAAGAAGCCACCGGGGGTTCATGGCCGGCAGCAAACCGCGCCCGGTCAGGTTCCGCAAGCGGTTATCTGCCCCACCGCGCGGAGGCCATGCACCTGCGCACAGATTGAGGCTGCGTCAGCCCCTTGACCCGTGCTACCGTTACGTCAAGCCCGGCTGTTTCGGGTGAACGCAACCGTGAGGAGTATCCGAATGCGTATCCGACCCCTTGCCTTCGGCGCCGCCGCGCTGCTGAGCGCCAGCGTCGCGACCACCAGCCTTGCACAGGGTGATGCCGAC
Source organism: Rhodobacteraceae bacterium HLUCCA08 (assembly GCA_001314655.1). GTDB lineage: Bacteria > Pseudomonadota > Alphaproteobacteria > Rhodobacterales > Rhodobacteraceae > Salibaculum. The sequence goes on from LJSF01000009.1 coordinate 38,262, forward strand.
AAGGCGATCGCCGCCGCGATGAAGGCCCGCCAGTCCCATATGCAGCTTTATGCCTACAACCTTGCGGTGCTGGGCGGCATGGCCCAGGAAGAGATCGACTACGATTCCGCCATGGCCCAGGCCGCGGCCGACAACCTTCTGGCGCTGGCCAGCCTGGACCAGTCGCGCTACTGGCCGCAAGGCTCCGACAGCGACAGCGTCGAGGGCAGCCGCGCCCTGCCCGCGCTGTGGGAAGACATGCCCGGGGTGATGTCCGCGGCCGAGGATTTCTCGATGGCGGTCGAGATGATGGCCGATGTGGCCGGCACCGACCTGGCGTCTTTGCAGGGTGCGATGGGTGATCTGGGCGCCGGATGCGGCGGCTGCCACCGCAATTTCCGCCTTCGCGACGATTGATGCGCCTTGTGCGCTGGATCCTGGCCCTCGCGCTTGTCGCGGGGGCCGCCGGCTGGTGGGTGACGCGGCCCGCCGCCCTGCCCGACAGCTATGCCGATCTGGCGCCCGGCGATGCCGAGGCCGGGCGCGTGGTCTTCGCCGCCGCGGGCTGTGCCTCGTGCCATGTGGCCCCCGAGGCCGAGCCGGGCGACACTCCGGTGCTGGCCGGCGGCAAACGGTTCGACACCCGGTTCGGCACCTTTGTCGCGCCCAATATCTCGCCCTCATCGCAAGGGATCGGTGACTGGACGGATGCCGAACTGATCCATGCGATCCGGGCCGGGGTCGGACGTGACGGCACCCATCTCTATCCGTCCTTTCCCTATACCAGCTACGCCCGCAGCGATCCGCAGGACATCGCCGACCTGGTCGCCCATATGCGGACCCTGCCGCCCGATCCGACCGAAAGCCAGCCGCATGATCTGGGCTTTCCGTTCAATATCCGGCGCAGCCTGGGCGGGTGGAAATTGCTTTACCTGTCCGACGATTGGGTCCTGGCCGAGGCCGCGACACCCGAAATCGCGCGTGGCCGCACCCTGGTCGAGGCGCTGGGTCATTGCGCCGAATGCCACACGCCCCGCAATGCCCTGGGCGCGCCGGACCTGACCGCCTGGATGGCCGGGGCCGAAAACCCCGGCGGCGACGGGCGCATTCCCGGGATCGACCCCGGCACGCTGGACTGGAGCGAATCCCAGATCGCCAATTACCTGGACTCCGGCTTTACCCCCGAATTCGACACCGCCGGGGGCGACATGGTCGACGTGATCGCCAATACCGCCCGATTGTCGGACCAAGACCGCGCCGCCATCGCCGCCTATCTCAAGGCGATCCCGGCGATCGAATAGGGGTTGCGTCGACGGCGAAATCGCGCTGTTTGTCGGACCGTCGGGAAAGAGGCGCAAGATGCGTCGGGTATCGGTTTTCACATTGACCCTGGTGGCCGGGATCGCCCAGGCGCAAGAGCCCGACCACGGGACGATTGTCACGATTTCGCAGGACGGGCTGGACTATGCCGTCCAGTTCTGGACCGGCTCCGACAAGGTCGTGATCGTCGGCCTGCCCGAGACCGACCTGCGCGCCTATCCCCCGTCGACCGCCGAGGCGGTGGCGGCCCGCGCCCTGGCGCAGGTCGGCATGGACTGCACCCTTGGTCCGGCGGGCCCGGACCAATACGGCCTTCCTGCAGGAACCACCTACGACGTGCCCTATCGCTGCTAGGCCTGGCCCAGCTTGTCCAGACGGTTCGCCCGCAGACGGGCGAAATCGTCGCCGGCATGATAGGATGATCGCGTCAGCGGCGTGGCCGACACCATCAGGAAGCCCTTGCCCCAGGCGGCCTTTTCATAGGCCTTGAATTCGTCGGGATGCACGAACCGCGCCACCGCGTGGTGTTTCGGTGTCGGCTGCAGATATTGCCCGACGGTCAGGAAATCGACATCGGCGGCGCGCATGTCGTCCATGACCTGCAACACGCCCTGCCGATCCTCGCCCAGGCCGACCATGATGCCGGATTTGGTGAACATCGCCGGGTCCAGTTCCTTGACCCGCTGCAACAGGCGCAAGCTGTGGAAATAGCGCGCCCCGGGGCGGACCTCGGGATACAGGCCGGGCACGGTTTCGAGGTTGTGGTTGAACACGTCCGGTTTCGCGGCGACCACGGTTTCCAGCGCGTCCGGGCCGCATCTGAGGAAATCCGGGGTCAGGATCTCGATCGTGGTGCCGGGGGCACGGTGGCGGATGGCGCGGATCGTCCGGGCGAAATGCTCGGCCCCGCCATCGTCCAGGTCGTCGCGGTCGACGCTGGTGATCACCACGTGATTCAGCCCCAGCTTGGCCACCGCATCGGCGACCCGGCCCGGTTCGAACAGGTCCAGCGCATCGGGCCGCCCGGTGGCCACGTTGCAGAAGGTGCAGCCGCGGGTGCAGATCTCGCCCATGATCATCATCGTGGCATGGCCCTGGGACCAGCATTCCCCGGCATTGGGGCAGCCGGCCTCTTCGCAGACCGTGACCAGCTTGTGCTCGCGCATGATCCGGTGGGTGTCCTGATACCCTTTCGAGGTCGGGGCCTTGACCCGGATCCAGTCCGGTTTCTTCGGCTGGTCATTGTCCGGGCGATGCGCCTTTTCGGGGTGGCGCTGGTCGGGGATGTTGAGGTCGCGCAAGGCGGGGCTCCTTCCGGGCCGATCTGACGCCCCAGACATAGGCCCGGGCGGCGCGAAAGGCAACGAAAGGCCGCCGGTCGCGCCGCGCATGGCCATCAGCCCAGCACCTCGGCGGCCTCGTCGCGGGTCAGCACCATGAAATGCTCGGCCCCGGCTTCGGTCGGGGCATGGACCCGCAGGCCGGTGGCGGCAAAGATCACCTCTTCCTCGCGGAAGACCGGCATGCACAGCGTCGCGTCCGGCGCGGCCCGGCGGCGGATCCCGGCCAGCCCGACCAGATCCTCGGCCCGGACCAGGGCGACGGGGCTGCCCAGCCAGTCATAGGCCCGGCCGGTGTCGACCATGACCAGCTGGTCGGGGGCCAGCGACAGGGCCGAATCGTTGCCCAGGACGCGGTCGGGCACGCGGATCGCATCGCCGGTCGCTTGGGCGCGGCGCAGCCCGCTGACCGGGCGCAACCCGCCGTCGAACGTATAGACCAGATCCCCGGGGATCAGCCCGGCGATGTCGCGCCAGCCGGCGGCGGTTTCGACAAGCGTTCCGGGAAACAGGCCCGAGGGCCGGACCGGCAGAACCGGGGCGATGGCATCGGGGCGGAAATCCTTGGCGTGGGTCATCAGCATGGCATGTCTCCTTGCAGGGTTTGCTCGTGAACTCTGCTGCCCAGAACCGGCTGCAATCGTGCCATCTTTTTGACAAGGTCAAGGCAGGATCGTGGCATCGTGCGCGGTCGGGAAACCGGCTGCGCCAGGCCTTTGCCACTTTCCCGCCCCAGGCGTTAAAGTTATGATTTTGCAAACTTAAAATGCAATGCAACGGCGCGGATCAGGCCTTTTTCCGCCCTGATTCGCGCCATCGCCTCAGCCGATCTTGCGCGATTCGGCAGATTGGGTCGCGTAATGCAGCAGCAGCCGCTGCAAGGCGATGCGCAACACCACCTTGCCCGAACGGGCCGACCAGCCCATCCGTTTCTCGAGCATCTCCATCCCTTCGAGGAAACAGCAGGTCCGCAGCGCCACATCCGCCAGCCCCGGCCCCAGGAAATCCAGCGCGTCCAGCACCCGCGCCTTGGCCGAGCCGGGCTCTTGCGACGCCCGGGAGCCGTCGATGACGCCGGTCAGGGCGCGGGTCCAGTCGAAACCCGCCGCCCCCTGCCCGACATGGGCCAGTTCGAAATCCTCGCGCAGCCGCTCGCCGGCCCGCACCATGTCGCGCGACAGGAATGGCCGACCATCCTTGTCGCGACGCCGGGCCAGGCCGATCAGCGGGCTTTCCATCGGCGCCCCCCGGCCCCGTTGTTGCGTCGCACCCTGCCAGGTCGGATCGTCGGACAGATCCCGGTGGCGGAACGGGGTCGGCGCTTCGGCCATGGCCCGGGCGCGGTTCTCGGACCGGGCGGTCATGTCGCGCAAGGCCATGCGTCCGGCCTGCGAGATGCGATACCGAACCACCCGGGCCAGGGGATCGTCGCTGGCGATCCAGTCCTGCATCGCCAGGGTCACCGCCAACCCGCGTTCGAGCGTCGCGGTGCGCGCCGCGCTGCCCTCGGGGCTGTCGCGCACGACCACGGCCTGGTCCATGTCGCGCGCGAAGGCCAGGATCGCGCCGGGCTCACCCAGGCGGCGCAACACGCGCAGGATGTCCTCCGTCTCGGGGCGCGGCAGGTCGAGCGGCGCATCCGGCGCCTTGGCCAGAGCCTCGGACAGCAGTTTCAGCCCGGCGTCGAACAGCGGATCGTCGCGCCGACCTTCGATCCGCCGCACCTGGCGCAGCACGGTCGACGCATGCACCCCTTGTGTGCGGGCAAGCGACCGCAGCGGCAGCCCCGTCTCGGTATGGATCAGATAATTGCGCACTTCGGCCGGCACCCAGGCCGGAAACCGTGCGAGCGCTGCGTAAGGCTCGTGTATCACGTTGCCCCTCCGAATTTCCCCATGCGTTCGGCCGTCACGACCGTTTGCACCCGAACAACTTTGGGTTGAGTGGTTAACGAAGCGTAAAGTTTTTCCACAGAGGGACAGAATTGTTTCCAAAAGATAAACAATTGTGAGGCCAGCGTTCTTAACCTCTTGTCCACACGCAACACACGTCAAAGTTGTGTATGACTGGACCTCGAGAAACCTGGAGGGCTGCTCATGCACGACGTTCTGACGATGGTATCCGCGCTGCGACGGCCGCGCCTGTTGGTGCGCACCGCCCGCACCGGGCTGGGCGATTACAGTCGCGTCCGGCACTTGCCGCGATTGCTCAAGACCGACAAGCCGCTCGGTCCCGCGGCCGCGCTGATCGCGCTGCTGCAGCGCGAGGCCGAGGCGAATGAACAACGCCTGGCCGGTGCCGCGGAATATTCCATCGCGCTGCATGTCGATCTGCTGATCGCGATCATGGCCGAGGCCGACACCCTGCGGGCCGCGACCCGGGACCGGCCGATCGCGGTGGTCAGCTGAAGGCGTCGGGCATGCCGGCCTTCTTGCGGGCGACGTAATCGGCCAGGGCCTCGTTCACCGCCGGGTCGAGCGCAGGCTGCTGGTAATCGGCCAGCAGCTTGTCGACCCGGACCGAGGCCAGGGCGACGGTATCCCGGGCGCCGTCGTCTTCCCAGGTCTCGAACGGCTTGTAATCGAACAGGTCGGAGCGCCAGAAGGCGCTCTTGAAATTGGCCTGGGTATGGGCACAGCCCAGATAATGCCCGCCGGGCCCGACCTCCCGGATCGCGTCCATGGCCTGGGCGTTGTCATCCACGGCCACGCCTTCGGCCAGCTTGTGCAGAGCGCCCAGCTGGTCGGCATCCATGACGAATTTCTCGAAATCGGCGACCAGCCCGCCTTCGAGCCAGCCGCAGGCATGCAGCATGAAATTCACCCCTGCCAGCAGCCCCATGTTGAGCGAATTCGCGGTTTCATAGGCCGCCTGCGCATCGGGCAGCTTGGAGCCGTTGAACGACCCGGCCGACCGGAACGGCAGCCCCATCCGGCGGGCCAGCTGACCGGCGCCATAGGTGATCTGGCTGGCCTCGGGCGTGCCGAAGGTGGGGGCGCCGCTGTTCATGTCGATCGAGGTGACGAAGGCCCCGAAGATCACCGGCGCCCCGGGCCGGATCAGCTGGGAATAGGCGACACCGGCCAGAACCTCGGCCAGGACCTGGGTCAGGGTGCCGGCCACGCTGACCGGCGCCATCGCCCCGCCGACGATGAAGGGCGACACGATGCAGGCCTGGTTGGCGGCGGCATAGACTTCGAGCGCGCCCATCATGGTGGCATCGAAGGTGAGCGGCGAATTGATGTTGATGAGCGATGTCATCACCGTGCGGTCGTTCAGCCCGCCGAACAGGATGTCGCACATCTCGACACTGTCCTGGGCGCGGCTGGGTTCGGTGACCGATCCCATGAACGGCTTGTCCGACAGGGTCATATGCGCCAGCAGCATGTCGAGATGGCGCTTGTTGACGGGGATGTCGGTGGGTTCGCAGACGGTGCCGCCGGAATGGTGCAGCCATTTCGACATATAGGCCAGCTTCACGAACTTGCGGAAATCCTCCATCGTCGCATAGCGCCGCCCGCCCAGGGCATCGCGCACGAAGGGCGGACCATAGACCGGCGCCAGCACCAGCGACCTGCCGCCGATCTCGACCGAACGCTCGGGATTGCGGGCCAGCTGGGTGAACCGCCCCGGCGCGGTGGCGCACAGCTGCCGCGCCAGGCCCTTGGGCAGCCGCACCCGCTCGCCGCGCACATCCGCGCCGGCCTGCTTCCAGCGCTCCAGCGCCTGCGGATTGTCGACGAAGGCGACGCCGATCTCTTCCAGCAGCTGGTCGGCATTGGCTTCGATGATCTCGATCGCCTCGTCGGACAGGATGTCGAGGTTGGGGATGTTGCGCTCGATGAACCGCGCGGTCTCGAAGCTGACGACGCTGCGCGCGGCCCGCCGCGCGGCCCCGCCGCCGCCCCTGCCCCTGCGTGCGGTGACACTTGCCTCGCTCATCGTCGACTCCCTGCCTGGCGGATCGGTTTGTCACGGTATACCGCCGCGGCGCGGTCATGCTGCAGGGCTTTTGCGCCGCATGCTGGCCCACATGCGACATGCATGCCCGCAGCGGCACGCCCTTGCACTGCCTCCGGCGCCCCCCTATCAGGTTCGCCATGACCCAACATGACCGCCTTTTGATCATAGATTTCGGCAGCCAGGTGACGCAGCTGATCGCGCGCCGCCTGCGCGAGCTGAACGTCTATTGCGAAATCCACCCCTACCAGAACGTGACCGATGCCTTTCTGGCCGACTTCGCCCCCAAGGCGGTGGTGTTCTCTGGCGGGCCGGATTCGGTGACGCGCGCAGGCAGCCCGCGCCCGCCGGCATCGGTCTACGACATCGGCGTGCCGATCCTGGGCATCTGCTATGGCCAGCAGGTGATGATGCAGGACCTGGGCGGCAAGGTGGAGGCCGGTGAAAGCCATACCGCCGAATTCGGCCGGGCCTGGGTGACACCGGGCGCGGCGCGGATCGACCTGCTCAACGGCTGGTTCATGGACGGCTCCGGGCGCGAACAGGTCTGGATGAGCCATGGCGACCATGTCTCTGAAATCGCACCGGGTTTCGAGGTTTACGGAACCTCGCCCGGGGCCCCGTTCGCGATCACCGCGGATCTGTCGCGCCGGTTCTTCGCGGTGCAGTTCCACCCCGAGGTGCACCACACGCCGAACGGCAAGACGCTGTACGAGAATTTCATTCGCCTGGCCGGGTTCAAGGGCGACTGGACCATGGGCGCCTATCGCGACGAGGCGATCGCCCGCATCCGCGACCAGGTCGGCGATGCCCATGTGATCTGCGGCTTGTCGGGCGGCGTCGACAGTTCGGTCACCGCGATCCTTCTGCACGAGGCGATCGGCGACCAGCTGACCTGCGTCTTCGTCGATCATGGCCTGTTGCGCCTGCACGAGGCCGAGGAAGTGGTCACGATGTTCCGCGACCATTACAACATCAAGCTGATCCATGCCGATGAATCGGACCTGTTCCTGAATGAACTTGACGGCATAAGCGACCCGGAAACCAAAAGAAAAACCATCGGTCGCCTGTTCATCGACGTGTTCCAGAAACATGCCGACACGATCGAGGGGGCCGCCTTTCTGGCCCAGGGCACGCTTTACCCGGACGTGATCGAAAGCGTCAGTTTCAGCGGCGGACCCTCGGTCACGATCAAGAGCCATCACAATGTCGGCGGGCTGCCCGAAAAGATGGGGCTGAAACTGGTCGAACCCCTGCGCGAGCTGTTCAAGGACGAGGTTCGCGCCCTGGGTCACGAGCTGGGCCTGCCGGCCAGCTTCATCGGCCGCCATCCCTTCCCCGGCCCCGGCCTTGCCATCCGCTGCCCCGGCGAGATCACGCGCGAAAAGCTGGACATCCTGCGCAAGGCCGATGCGATCTATATCGACCAGATCCGCAAACATGGATTGTATGACGAGATCTGGCAGGCCTTTGTCGCCATCCTGCCGGTGCGCACGGTCGGCGTGATGGGCGACGGGCGGACCTATGATTACGCCTGCGCCCTGCGCGCGGTCACTTCGGTCGATGGAATGACCGCCGATTACTATCCCTTCAGCCATGATTTCCTGGGGGAAACCGCCACCAGGATCATCAATGAAGTCAAGGGGATAAACCGGGTCACCTACGACATCACATCAAAGCCGCCGGGAACGATCGAATGGGAGTGATCCGCCTGACCGGCCATATGGATGTGCCCGAGGATCGCGTCGCCACGGTCGCCGCGGCCTTGCCCGAACACCTCCGCCTGACCCGGGCGGAACCGGGATGCCTGCGGTTCGACATAGGCCGCGACCCGGCGTGCCCGATCCGGTTCGAGGTCGACGAGGCGTTCCGCGACCGGGCGGCGTTCGACGCCCACCAGACCCGCGCCGCCGGGTCCGACTGGGCCCGCATCACCGCGGGATGCACGCGCGTCTACAGCATCACGGAAGACGGATGATCCGCGCCCTGCGGCGCCTTGCGATCTGGCTCGGCGGGCTTGTCGCCGCGGCGTTCCTGGCGGTTCTGGCCTGGACCTTTCTGTGGCCCATGGACCGCGTCCCGGACCGGGCCGATGTGATCGTCTGCCTAGGCGCCGGGATGGGGCCGGACGGCCGGCTGCATGCCCCCGCGATCCGACGGGTCGAAACCTGCGCCGATCTGTGGCGGGGCGGCATCGCGCCACGGGTGGTGTTCACCGGCGGCGTGCGGATCAATGACGGGCCGGCCGCTGGCGACCAGATGGCCAACCTGGCCATGTCCCTGGGTGTGCCCGCCGATGACATCGTTACGGAAAACAAAGCGCAATCAACGCTTCAGAACGCGATCTTCACGCGTGACCTGATCGGGACCACCCCCCGCGTCCTTCTTGTGACCGAGGCCTTCCACCTGCCCCGGTCCTGGGCCTCGTTCCGCTGGGCGGGGTTCGGCGACATCGCCCTGCACCCTTCCGAACCGGTGCGCCGGGCGCCGGGAACCGACCGGCCGAACCTGCGCATCCTGGGACGCGAGGCGCTGGCGATCTGGTTCAATGCCGCGCGGGCAAGCGCCTATGGGCTGGGCGGCCTGGTCGGCCTTCCCGCCGATGCCCGGCTGGTGTGGCTGCACTGATGTCCGACACCGCCCGCGCCGCGCTCTGGATGACCGGGGCGATCGTCAGCTTCACCGCCATGGCCGTGGCCGGTCGCGCGGTCAGCCTCGACCTCGATACCTTCGAGATCATGCTCTACCGGTCCCTGGTCGGCGTCGTGATCGTGGTGACGATCCTCACAATCACCGGCCGGCTGCACCGGGTCCGCACCCGGCGCCTGGGCGCGCTCGCGCTGCGCAACCTGGCGCATTTCACCGCCCAGAACCTGTGGTTCTACGCCATCGCGACGATCACCTTCGCCCAGGTCTTTGCGCTGGAATTCACCGCGCCGATCTGGGCGATGCTGCTGGCGGTGCCGATCCTGGGCGAAGGGCTGAGCCGTCGCGGCCTGATCGCCGCCGCCATCGGTCTGATCGGGGTGCTGATCTTGGCCCGCCCGGGCGCCGCGACGCTGTCACCGGGATTGCTGGCCGCGGCGCTGGCGGCTATCGGCTTTGGCCTGACCGCGGTGCTGACCCGGCGCCTGACCCGGACCGAAACACTGGCCTGCATCCTGTTCTACCTGACCGTGATGCAGGCGGTCTTCGGCCTGATCTGCGCCGGCTACGACGGCGACATCGCCCGCCCCGAAGGCGCCGCCGTGGCCTGGCTGGTGTTGATCGGCTGCGCCGGGCTGCTGGCGCATTTCTGCCTGACCAACGCGCTCACGCTGGCCCCGGCCTCGATCGTGATGCCGATCGATTTCGCCCGCCTGCCGCTGATCGCGCTTGTCGGCGCGCTGGCCTATGGCGAAGCGCTGCGCGCCCATGTCCTGGTCGGCGCCGCCCTGATCATCGCTGCGAATCTGGTCAATATGGGCCTGCTGCGCGCGCCGCGCGTCACCGGCAAGTAACGCCACGGCCGCAAAATGCTCTGACGCCGCGTCATTGATTGACCGATGCCCGCAGGCCTCCCTACGGTTCATGGCAGGAGGATGCCCCGCCGGGGCCACCACAAGGGACGAGGGACATGAAAACCACTTTTGGCGCCGGGGCGGCGCTGTTGTTGACGACCACATCGGCCTATGCGCTTGGCCTCGACCGGTCCGGCCAGACGATCGGCGCCTTGTTCGAAGCGGGCACTTACGCCGAACTCAGCTTCGGCTATGTCATGCCGGAGGCTGACGGCACCGATATCGCGGCCCAGCCGACCGGCACCGTGACCGAGGATTACCTGCAGTTCGGCTTCGCCTACAAGCAGCAGATCAACGACCAGGTGTCGCTGGCGCTGATCTTCGACCAGCCCTATGGCGCCGACGTCTCCTATCCGGCGACCTCGCCGGTCCTGGGCGGGACCGAGGCAAGCGTCGACAGCAACGCGATCTCGATGATCGCGCGCTACGATTTCGGCAACGGGTTCAGCGCCCATGGCGGCGTGCGGTATCAGACGCTCGAAGCCGACGTGACCTTCGGCGGCCTGGCCTATGGTGGCCTGAACGGCTACAACGCGGCCTTCGATCGCGGCGCGGAATGGGGATATCTGGCCGGCATGGCCTACGAGCGGCCCGATATCGCCCTGCGCGTGGCGCTGACCTATTTCTCCGAGGTCGATTACGCGCTCGACACGGTCGAACGGATCGGCGCGGCGATCGTGAATCCCGGATCGACCACCGACATCACCACCCCGCAGGCGATCAATCTCGATTTCCAGACCGGGATCGCCGCCGATACGCTTCTGTTCGGCCAGATCCGCTGGGCGGAATATTCCGAGGCCCGCGTGTCTCCGGATTTCTTCGGCCCGACCGCGCCCGAACTGGACGGCTCACCGGGCAGCATCACCGCGCTGGACGACGGGTTCGCCTATTCGATCGGGGTCGGCCGGCGCTTCAGCGACCAGTTTTCGGGCTCGGTCAGCATCGGCTACGAACCCGAGGGCGACGATGATCTGGTGTCACCGCTGGCGCCGACCAATGGGCAATATTCGCTGTCGGTCGGCGGCGCCTACACGATGGACAAGTGGGAACTCTCGGGCGGTATCCGCTATGTCTGGCTGGGCGATGCGCAGCCCGAAACCGGCACGCCGGACGTGGCCCGCGCGGATTTCACCGACAACAGCGCGCTCGCGATCGGGCTGAAGGTCGCCTATACCTACTGATCCCGACACCGCAGATGCCAAGGCCCCGCCACACCAGGCGGGGCTTTTTCGTGGGGTTTCAAAATCCTCTGGCGCCGCCTTCACGCCCGCGCTAGGCAGTCGCCCATGATCTATCGGACGGCACAGGATTGGGAAAATGCCCCGCACAAGCGGGTGCTGCTGTTCGCCATGTCGGGGCTGGGCAAGACCCATGTGTCCAAGATCCTGGCCAAGACCGGCGACTGGTTCCATTATTCGATCGATTACCGCATCGGCACCCGCTACATGGCCGAACCGATCGCCGACAACCTCAAGGCCGCGGCGATGCAGGTGCCGTTCCTGGCCGAGATGCTGCGCGCCGATGCGATCCATATCGCGCCGAATATCCACGACGATGATCTGACCGCGGTGTCGGCCTATCTGGGCAAGCCCGGCGATCCGCGCCGCGGCGGGCTGGCGATGGACGCGTATCGCCGTCGCCAGGCCCAGTTCCGCGCCGCCGAAGAGGCCGCCCTGGCCGATACCGGCCATTTCATCGACCGGGCGGCGGCGATCTATGGCTATGCCCATTTCGTCTGCGATACCGGCGGGTCGATCTGCGAATGGGTCGATCCCGACGATCCGGCGGATCCGATCCTGACGGAGCTGTCCGCGCGCGCCCTGATGGTCTGGATCGAGGGAACCGAGGAACACACCGCCGAACTGGTGCGCCGGTTCGACCGGGCGCCCAAGCCGATGGCCTACCAGCCCGAATTCCTGGACCGCTGCTGGCGCGATTACCTGAACGAAACCGGGCTGTTGGAGCGTGACGTTGACCCTGACGCCTTCATCCGCTGGACCTATGCCCGCGCCCTGGCCCATCGCCAGCCGCGCTATGCCGCGATGGCCGGCAACTGGGGCGTGACGATCCCGGCGGCACGGATCGCGGCGATGCGCGATGCGGCTGATTTCGACGCCATCATCGCCGAGGCCCTTGCGCGGCGGGACCGATCCGCCTAGCTGCCCTTCTGCCCAAAACCCGGACCCGACAATGCCCATCACCCTGCCGCGCAACCTGCCCGCTTTCGGCACCCTCTCGACCGAGGGGGTGATGGTGATGTCCAAGGAACAGGCCAGCCACCAGGATATCCGGCCGCTGAAAATCGCGCTGCTGAACCTGATGCCGAAAAAGATCCAGACCGAGACGCAATTCGCCCGGCTGATCGGCGCCACGCCGCTGCAGATCGAATTCAGCCTGATCCGCATGTCCGACCATGAAAGCCGCAACACCGCGGCGGAACATATGGAGGAATTCTATCGCCCGTTCCGCGCGGTCCGCGACGAAAAGTTCGACGGGCTGATCATCACCGGCGCCCCGATCGAACACCTGCCCTTCGAGGAGGTGTCCTATTGGCCCGAGCTGACCGAGGTCTTCGACTGGACCCAGACCAATGTGCATGCCACCTTCGGCGTCTGCTGGGGCGGCATGGCGATGCTGCACCATTTCCACGGCGTGCGAAAACACCTGCTGGATCACAAGCTGTTCGGCTGCTACCGGCACATGAACTTTGCCCCGGAAAGCCCTTACCTGAGGGGATTTTCCGACGATTTCGTCATGCCGGTCAGCCGCTGGACCGAAATGCGCCGCCCAGAGATCGAGGCCGCCGGCCTGTCGGTCCTGCTGCATTCCGACGAGGTCGGCCCGGCCCTGGTCGAGGATCCGGCGCATCGGGCGCTGCATGTCTTCAACCACCTGGAATATGACAGCGGCACCCTGAACGAGGAATACCAGCGCGACCTGACAGCCAACCAGGTCGCCGGCGCGGTGATCCGGATGCCGGTCAATTATTTCCCGGACGACGACCCGACGCGGGCGCCGCAGAACCGCTGGCGCAGCCATGCCCATCTGCTCTATGGCAACTGGATCTCCGAAATCTACCTGACCACCCCCTTCGACATGACCCAGATCGGGATCAGCAGCACCGATCTGCGCCGCAGGTGATCGGCTGGGCCGCTCTGGGCCTTGGCGCCGCGGGCCTTGCGACCCTGCTCCGCGCCCGGGCCCATGACGGCCGCGCGACGCGGGACTTTCCGCCCGAGGGGCAGATCCTCGAGATCGACGGCGTGCCGGTCCATGCCTTGCAGATGGGACAGGGGCCCGACCTGGTCTTCATCCACGGTGCCAGCGGCAATATCCGCGACGTGACCCATTCGCTGATGCCCCGGCTTGCCACGCGCTATCGCGTGACCGCCCTCGACCGGCCGGGGCTGGGCCATACCGGCCGCCTGCCCGGTCATGGCGGCCTGTTCGATCCCGCCGCCGAAAGCCCCGCCGAACAGGCCCGCCTGTTGCAGGACGCCGCCGCGCGGCTGGGGGTGCAGCGCCCGGTGGTGATCGGCCAATCCTATGGCGGCGCCGTCGCCCTGGCCTGGGCGCTGGGGCGGCCCGACACCATCGCCGGGCTGGTCAGCCTGGCCGGCGTCGCGATGCCCTGGCCCGGCAAGCTGGGCCTGCGCACCCGGATCATCGGCACGCGGGCCGGCGGTGCCCTGCTGCCGCCGGTGCTGGCCGCCTGGCTGCCCGACCGCGTGGTGGCCCGCGCGATCGAAGACATATTCGCCCCGCAAGCGCCGCCGCCGGGCTACATGGACCATATCGGCGCCCCGCTGACCCTGCGCGCGGCCGCGTTCCGGGCCAATGGCCGTCAGGTCAATTCCCTGCGGCCGCATGTCGTGGCGATGGCGCCGCACTACCCGGCGTTGCGCCTGCCGATCGAGATCGTCCATGGCGATGCCGACACCACCGTGCCGCTGGAGATCCATTCCGAACCGCTGTCGCGCCTGGTGCCCGGCGCCCGGCTGACGGTGCTGCCCGGGATCGGCCACATGCCCCACCATGCCGCCCCCGAAGCGGTCGAGGCCGCCATCGACCGCGCCGTCACCCGCGCCGGATTGCACTGACCCGGCACCCCGGCCATAGTGGCCGGACCCAGACCGGAGACCGCCATGGACCTGCCCTACGACGGAGAAATCAGCCGCTATTTCAAGCAGGACGCCCCCAAGGCCGTCCGCAAGGAAATCGACGAGCACGACAAGGGCGAAATCCTGTCCACCAACTACCCCTATGACGACCTTTGGAAGAAATCCGAATACAAGGCCGCGCTGAGGGCCTGCCAGATCGAACTGGTCAAGCTGCAACGCTGGCTCAAGGACAGCGGCGAACGGATCGCCATCGTCTTTGAAGGCCGCGATGCGGCCGGCAAGGGGGGCACGATCAAGCGGTTCCGCGAATACCTCAACCCGCGCGGCGCCAGGGTCGTCGCGCTGTCGAAACCGTCCGAAACCGAAGCGACGCAATGGTATTTCCAGCGCTACATCGATCACCTGCCCTCGGGCGGCGAAATGGTGTTCTTCGACCGGTCCTGGTACAATCGCGGCGTGGTCGAAAAGGTCTTCGACTTCTGCACCGAAGAACAGCGCCAGCACTGGTTCCGACAGGTCGGCCCGTTCGAGAAGATCCTGGTGGACGAAGGCATCCGGGTCTTCAAGTTCTGGCTGAATGTCGACCGGGCCGCCCAGCTCAAGCGGTTCCTGGACCGTGAGCGCGACCCGCTCAAGCAATGGAAACTGTCCTGGATCGATGTCGAGGGGCTCAAGCGCTGGGACGCCTACACCACCGCGATCGCCGAAACGCTGAGCCTGACCCACGACCCCTATTGCCCCTGGACGGTGATCCTGTCGGATGACAAGCGCCGGGCGCGGGTCAATGCGATCCGCACCGTGCTGCACGCCATCGACTATGACCGCCGCGACCTGAGCCGGGTCGGCGAGGTCGACCACAAGGTCGCCGGGGGTCCCGAACTCTGGAATGGCTAAGAAGGGGTATCATCACGGCGACCTCAAGCGGGCCCTTGTCGACGGCGCCCTGCGGCTGATCGAGGAAAAAGGACCGACCGGGTTCACCCTGTCCGAAGCCGCGCGCGAAGCCGGGGTGACACCGGCCGCGGTCTATCGCCATTTCGACGGCCGCGAGGACCTGATCGCCGAGGCCGCGCGCCAGGGGTTCGAGATATTCGCCGACCTGATGGACTATGCCTATGACAAGGGCCAGCCTTCGGCGCTGGCGGCGTTCGAGGCCTGCGGCCGCGCCTATCTGGCCTTTGCCCGCAAGTATCCGGGCCATTACGTGGCGATGTTCGAAAGCGGGATCGGCATCCAGCGCACACCGGACCTGCATGCGGCCGCGACCCGGGCGATGGGGGTTCTGGAACGTGCGGCCGAGGAACTGGCGGCCCATATCCCGGCCGACCGGCGCCCGCCACCGCAGATGTTCTCGGCCCATATCTGGGCGATGTCGCACGGGGTGGTCGAATTGTTCGCCCGCGGTTCGCCCGGCACCCGGTCGCCGTTTCCGCCCGAGGACCTGTTGGAATCCGGGATCGGAATCTACCTGCGGGGTCTTGGCCTGATCCGGCCGGACGAATAGGGTGCGGTCAATTCGGCGAACCAGGATGGTATCAGGGGTATGGATGGAACGCTCGCGACGATCTATCTGATCGCCGGCGTGTTCGACATGGGGGCCACCCATTGCGCCACTGGCTGTCTGGCGCGGCAAGACGCCGATCGCCGGTTGACGCTGCAGGCCGGCAGCGTGCTGTTTCAGGACGCGGCGATCGGCGACGAGCTCTATCTGGGCTATGACCTGCGCCAGGCCCGCGGCCCGTTCCAGCCCACGCTGGGCCTGTCGGTCAGCGACCTGGGCGATACCTGGATCGGGCTGGGGGTGAAGACCCGATTCGAGATCGGTCACGAGGGATGGTTCGCCGAAGGCTCGGTGATGCCGGGCTATCACGACGCCGGCACCGGACCCGATCTGGGCGGTTCGTTCCAGATACGTTCCAGCCTGGGGCTGGGCTATGAATTCGACAATGGCGGCGCTCTCAGCCTGTTGTTCGACCATCGGTCGAATGCGGACACGCAATCATTGAACCCGGGAATGGAAACGATATCAATTCGTTATTCCATGGCGTTCGACTGATACGTCAACTTCCCAGGATCACCAGCGAGCGTTCGTCCCAGGCCACCCGCGTGCGCACCCCGACATCCAGAACCGGACGCCCGATCAGGTTCTTCATCGAAATCGTCAGGGGCTTTTCCACCCCCGCGACCCGGACGTCGTAATAGGTCATGTCGCCGTAATAGACGACCTCGTCGACCACCGCTTCGGCGATGTTGCGCTGGGTGGTTTCGCCCTCGAACAGGATCGACAGGGTCTCGGGGCGGATGCCGACGATTGTCTCGCCCTGGCCGACCCGGTCGGGGATCTGTTCGGGCGGCACGATGCAGCGGCCCAGGCCCGCGACCTTGACCTCGATCCCGGTCTCGTATTCGGGCAGCGCCTTGGGCGCCGGCGGCACGACCCGACCAATATCCTTCAGCCGCTGCAACAGCCCACGATTGTCCGGCCCCGGCGGCGGCGCCGGGCGCGATTTCATCTGCGACACCTTCTGGCCGATCGTCGCGGGCAGGAAGTTCATCATGCCGATGAACCCGGCGACCCTGCGCGAATTGGGGCGGCGATAGAGCGTTTCGGGGTCGTCCATCTGGCCGATCTCGCCCTCGAACATCACCGCGATCCGGTCCGACATGACCAGCGCCTCTTCCTGGTCGTGGGTGACCAGGATGAAGGTGATGCCGACCTCGCGCTGCAGCTTGATCAGTTCCACCTGCATCTGTTCGCGGATCTTCTTGTCCAGCGCGCTCAGCGGTTCGTCCAGCAGCAGCACCTTGGGCTTGAGGATCAGCGCCCGGGCCAGGGCGACGCGCTGCCGCTGGCCGCCCGACAGGGCATGGGCGGCGCGTTTGCCATAGCCCGACAGGCCGACCATCTCGAGCGCCTCGTCCACGGCTTTCGCCTTGTCCTCGCGCGGGCGGGGGTCGCGGCGCAGGCCGAAGCCGACGTTTTCGCCCACGCTCAGATGTGGAAAGATCGCGTAGGACTGGAACACCATGTTGGTGGGCCGGTGATTGGCCCCGACCCCGCGCATGTCGCGCCCGTCGATGCTCACCGAGCCTTCGCTGACGCCTTCGAACCCGGCGATCACCCGCAACAGCGTGGTCTTGCCGCAGCCCGAAGGCCCGAGCAGGGAAAAGAACTCGCCCTGGCGGATGTCCAGGTCGATGCCCTTGAGGGCGTGGAAATCGCCGTAATGCTTGTGCACCCCGGCCAGCTGGATCAGCGTCACAGGAACCCTCCGGTGTCTTTCAGGCCGGCCCGGCGCAGGCCCCGGCGGCGCATGGCTTCGGCCGCGATCAGCAGGATGATCGACGCCGCCACCAGCAGCGTCCCCAGCGCCATGACCAGCGGCATCTTCCCCGGAAACCGGGTCAGGCCGTAGATATAGACCGGCAGGGTCGTGGTGTTGCCGGACATGAAGAAGGCGATGATGAATTCGTCCAGGCTGATGGTGAAGGCGATCAGAAAGGACGACACGATCCCCGGCACGATCAGCGGCAGCGTCACCCGACGGAACGCGCCGCGCCGGCTTTCGCCCAGGTCCAGCGCCGCTTCCTCCAGCGCCGGGTCGAGGTTCTGGAACGCGCTGTTGAGGATCGCGACCGAGAACGGCGTGCAGATCAGCACATGGGCGACGATGATCGACCAGGCTCCGGGATCGAGTCCGAAGACCTGCACGATGACGATCAGCAGCGAGGTCGCCACGATCACCTCGGGCAGGACCAGCGGCAGCATGATCAGCCCCAGGATCGGCCGCTTGGCGGGAAAATCGCTGCGGGTGCCGGCCATGGCGGCGAAGATGCCCAGCACCGTCGCGAAACTGGCCGAGATCAGCGCGATGAGGATCGAGGTGCGCAGGGCGCCGGTCATCTCGCGTTCATCGGCAAGGCCGGTGAACCATTGGGTCGTCGCCCCCGACAGCGGGAACGAGATCACCGCGCTGTCGTTGAAGGCGAAGATCGGCAGCAGCACGATCGGCGCATAGAGAAACAGCAGGTAAAGGACGGCATAGACGCGCAGGGATCTCATCGGCCGACCCTCAGCCAGCGGCGATTGAGCCACAGGAACACCAGCGCGATCAGCGTCACCGCCAGCATCGACAGCATCGCCAGCGCCGCCCCTTGCGGGTAATTGTCGAGCTTGAGGAAGGAGATATAGACGAAATTGGCGATCATCGGGTTCTTGTCGCCGCCGACCACCGCCGGGGTCACGTAATCGCCGATCGTGGGAATGAACACGATCAGCACCGCCGCCACCACGCCGGGCACCGCCAGCGGCAGGGTGACCCGCCAGAAGGTCATCAGCGGCCCGTCGCCCAGGTCGCGGCTGGCCTCGCCCAGAGAGCGGTCGATCTTTTCCAGCGCGACGAAGATCGGCAGGATCGCGAAGGGCGCATAGGCATGGCTCAGGGTGATGACGATCGCCGGGATCGACAGGTTGAACCAGGTCACCGGTTCGAACACCTGGCCGACCACGGCGCCGAAGAACAGCACCGGCTCCTGGGAGAAGCCCAGCAGGTCCAGCACCGAATTGGCCACGCCGTTATAGCCCAGGATCACCTTCCACAGCGCGACGCGGATCAGGTAGGAGGTCCAGAACGGAATGGTGATCAGGAACAGCCACAGCGACTTGCGTTCGGGGCGGACGTGAAAGCTGATGTAATAGGCGATCGGAAAGGCCAGCAGCACCGTCGCCGCCGTCACCGCCATCGCCACCCCGACCGACCGGACCAGCAATTGCCGGATCAGCGGATCGGTCAGCGACTCGGTATAATTTTCCAGCGTCAGGTCCGGGACCACCTCAAGATAGCCGTCGGTCCAGAAACTGTAAAGGATGATCGTCACCACCGGCACGGCCAGCAGCAGGATCGCGTAAAGAAAGGGGGGGCTGACAAGAAACAGGCCGCGTCGGGCCTCGTCGCTCAATTGCCTGCCTCGCGCCATCTTTCCCGGTCCGTCCCTCAGGCCAATGCTTCGCACCGCACCGATGCTTCGCATCTTTGGCCGAAAGTTCAATGGATAATTTCGCAGCTGCAAAATGGAACGGGCGCCCCGGCGGGACGCCCGTTCGGCCGGTCGGCACCGGTGCCGATCAGCGCTTGGAGAACTGGAAGCTGCGGCGGGCCTTGCGCTTGCCGTATTTCTTGCGTTCCACGACGCGGCTGTCGCGGGTCAGGAACCCGGCGGCCTTCAGCGCCGAGCGCAGGCTGGGATCATACAGCTGCAGCGCCTTCGAGATGCCGTGCTTGACCGCGCCGGCCTGGCCCGACAAGCCGCCGCCCTTGACCGTGGCCATGACGTCGAACTGGCCGTCGACACCGGCGACGGTGAAGGGCTGGCGCAGGATCATCTGCAGCACCGGACGGGCGAAATAGGCGTCCATCGCCTTGCCGTTGACGCTGACCTTGCCGGACCCCGGCTTGATCCAGACGCGGGCGACCGCATCCTTGCGCTTGCCGGTGGCATAGGAGCGGCCCAGCGCATCGCGCACCGGTTCGCGCGGGGCGGCGACGGGTTCGGCCACGGCCACGGTGCCTTCGGCGACCTGGCCCAGCTCTTCGAGGGAGTTCACTTGTTCGGCCATCACGCGGTCCTCGTGTTCTTCTTGTTCATGGACTTCACGTCCAGAACCTCGGGCTTCTGGGCATCCATGCCGTGCTCGGCACCGGCGAAGACGCGCAGATGGGTCATCTGCTTGCGCGACAGCCGGTTATGCGGAAGCATCCGCTTGACGGCCTGGGTGACGACGCGTTCGGGATGGTCGCCGTCCAGGATCTGGCCCGTGGTGCGCGACTTGATGCCGCCCGGATAGCCCGTATGCCAGTAGTTCGGCTTGTCGCGCTTGTTGCCGGTCAGCTGCACCTTGTCGGCGTTGATGACGATGACATTGTCGCCCATGTCCATATGGGGGGTGAAGGACGGCTTGTGCTTGCCGCGCAGCCGCATGGCGATGATCGAGGCAAGCCGGCCCAGAACGACACCCTCGGCGTCGATCACAACCCACTTCTTGTCGATATCTGCCGGGGTCGCAGAAAAGGTTTTCATGTTCGGTCTCATCTGGCGTGAAGGGGCGCCGTTTCGGGCACCCGGCATTCGGATGGGCGGGTTATAATCATCCCCCGGATCGCGTCAAGATCATTCAGGCAGGAAAAATGACACAAATTCAATGACTTGAAATTACGGTATCATTTTACCCCATTTTCGGGCGGGATCGCATAGGTCATCGCCGCCCGGGCCACCGGCGCGGCCTGCCCGTCCGAACGGATCAGCGCGTCGCAGACCGCCAGCCGCCGGCCCAGCTTGAGGATCCGCACATCGGCCAGCAGATCCGCCCCGGCCGCGGGCTTGCGCAGGAAATCGACACTGGCCGAGGTGGTCACCGCCAGCGCCTGCGGCCCGATCCGGCTGAGGATCGCCAGGTAGATGCCGACATCGGCCAGCGCGAAGATCGCCGGCCCCGAGACCGTCCCGCCCGGGCGCAGATGCCGCCCGGACACCGCCAGGCGCACCAGCGCGCCCTGTTCCGTCACCTCCTGCACGGTGATCTCGTCGGCCACCTGGCCGAAGTCGCGCCGCAGAAACGCCGCCAGCGCCTGGCGGTTCATCACGATCGTCATGGCCTTCCCCGTCTTGCCCGCCTAGACTTCGCCAAAGACCAGGAGGGATGCAATGACGCTCGAACGCACCGAACGCGACGATATCGTGGAGTTGCGGCTGAACACGCCCGAAAAGCTCAACGCGCTCAGCGACGCGATGCTGGCGGCGCTGCAAACGGCCCTGGACGACATCGGGGCGAGTGACGCCCGCGCGGTGATCCTGTCGGCCGAAGGCAAGGCCTTCTGCGCCGGTCACGACCTCAAGGAAATGCAGGCCGGCCGTCAGGCCGAGGATGGCGGCGCGGCCTATTTCGCCGACCTGTTCGCCCGCTGTGCGACGTTGATGCAGACGATCCAGGCGATCCCCCAGCCGGTCATCGCCCGGGTCCAGGGCATCGCGACGGCCGCCGGCTGCCAGCTGGTCGCGACCTGCGACATGGCCGTCGCGGCCGACGGGGTCCGCTTCGGCGTCAATGGCGTCAATATCGGCCTGTTCTGCTCGACCCCCATGGTCGCCCTGACCCGCGCGATCCCCCGCAAGGCCGCCTTCGAAATGCTGACCACCGGCAAATTCATCGACACGACCGAGGCCCTGCGCCTCGGCCTGATCAACCGCGCGGTGCCCGCCGACCAGCTCGAAACCGCGACGCGCGACCTGGCCGAAACCGTCGCGGCCAAGCTGTCGACCGCGATCCGCATCGGCAAACGCGCCTTCTACGACCAGGCGCAGATGAGCACGGCCGAGGCCTATGCCTACACTTCCGAGGTCATGGTGCGCAACATGCTCGAGGCCGAGACCGACGAGGGCATCACCGCCTTCCTGGAAAAACGCCCGCCCTCCTGGCACCGCTGATCCTGCCTTTGTCCCGAAAATACCTCGGGGGGGGCCGGCGTCAGCCGGCGGGGGGCAGCGCCCCCCTGCCCGCCCGCAGCCAAAGCGCGGCGGCCCAGCTCAGCCCCACAAGGGCCGCGCTGAGCGCGACCATGCCGCCCGCCCCGGCACCGGTCAGCACCAGCGCCCCCAGCATCGGCGCCGCGGCCCCGGCCAAGAGCGGCGCGACCTGCACGCTGCCGGCCAGAATCCCGTAGCCGGCCGGCCCCAGCACCTCCGAGATCAGCACCGGGCGCAGGATCGTCATCACCCCGATCGCAGCCCCCTGCAGGGCCGCATAGGCCAACACCAGCACCGGCGCGACACCGGCGCCCAGCAGCGCCAGCACCGCGACGCCCATCGCCCCCAGGCAAAGCGACAGAACGGTCCAGTTGCCCAACCGCAATTCCCAGCGCATCAGCGCCAGCCGGCCGGCGACCTGCGCCGGCCCGATCAGCGACGCCGCCAGAACCGCAAGCCCCTGGCCCGCGCCAAGGGCCACGAAGACCGGCACGAAAAAGGCGATCATCATCCAGTGGTTGAGCGCGATCAGCGCCAGCAACCCCGCCAGCACCCAGAACGTCCGGCGCCGCAAGGCGTGCCCCAACGCCGCACGGTCCGCGGCGCGCTCCAGGGCGCTCTGCACCGGCCCGCCGGCCCGGATCACGCCGGCCGCCCACCAGTTGAGCGGCAGCGTCCCCCCCGCCATCACCGCCGCCGCCGCCCAGACGGCGCCCCGCCAGCCCCAGGCCTCGGACAGCAGCGCCCCGGCCGGAAACGCCAGGGTCGAGGCAAAGCCCGCCACCAATGTCACCCGCACGATCGCCGCCCGCGCCGCCGGCCCCAGCCGCCGCACCAGGAAGGCGAAACAGACCTCATAGAGCGACGCGGCCTGGGACAGGCCGATGAGCGCCCAGGCCGCCAGATAGATCGCATGGGCTTGCGCCGCCGCCAACAGGCCCAGGGCCAATGCGCCCAGCCCCGCCCCGCCGACCAGCAATTCCCGCGACAACCCGCGATCCACCAGCCGGCCCGCCACCGGCGCCAGCCCCCCGGCGATCACGATCGCCAGGGTCGGCCCCGCCGCCAGGGCGCTGCGCGACCAGCCCAGGTCGCGCTCCAGCGCCACGACCAACGCGGCAAAGACATAATACAGACAGGCATAGCCCAGGGTCTGGCCCGCGGCGAGCGCCCAGATCGCCCGCCCGATCATGTCACAGCCCGTAAAGCCCGCCGAATTTCTCGGTCAGGTAGTCCAGCAAGGGCTGTTCGTCGGGCTCGACCCCGCAGGCGCGGGCGATGACCGCGCGCGGCTCGAAAAGCCCGCCGTGGCGCTGGACCTTGTCGCGCAGCCAATCGGTCGCCGGCGTCGTATCCCCGACCGCAAGGCCCACATCCAGCCCCGGCACCGCGTCGCGCATCGCGCGATACAGGCAACCGGCATAGACATTGCCCAGCGTATAGGTCGGGAAATAGCCGAACAGGCCGACCGACCAATGCACATCCTGCAGCACGCCATTGGCGGGCTTGTCCACCGCCACCCCGAAATCCGCCGCGAACCGGTCGTTCCAGGCCGCCTCCAGATCGCCGACCGCCAGGTCGCCGGCGATCAGGGCCCGCTCCAGGTCGAAGCGCATCAGGATATGCAGGTTGTAATGCACCTCGTCCGCCTCGGTCCGGACAAGGCCCGGCTGGACCCGGTTGACCGCCGCGTAAAAGGCATCCGCGTCGCTGATCCCGAAATCGCCGAACACCTCCTGCATCTGGCCCATCAGCCATCCGGTGAAGGCCCGGCTGCGGCCCAGCTGGTTTTCGTAGATCCGGCTCTGGCTTTCATGGACCCCCATGCTGACCCCTTCGCCGACCGGGGTCAGCAGATGGGCCGTATCGACATTCTGTTCATAGGCGGCATGGCCGACCTCGTGGATCGTCGAATAGATGCAGTTGAACGGGTCGGTCGGGTTGGTGCGCGTGGTGATCCGCACATCCAGCCCCGACCCGGACGAAAACGGATGCACCGCCTTGTCGACCCGGCCATGGGTCATGTCATAGCCGAAGGCCTTGGCGATCTGCCGGCTCAGCCGCATCTGCGCGCCCTCGTCGAAACTGCCGGTCAGCGGTGCCGGCGGCTCCTTTTCCAGCACCTTTTCGCGCAGCCCGACCAGCCCGGCCCGCAACCGCCCGAACAGGGCGGCCAGCGCTTCGCCGGTCGCGCCGGGCTCGTAATCCTGCAGCATCGCGTCATAGACATCGCCGCCCGCGGCCAGCGCCGCGCCTTCCTCGCGCTTCAGCCTCAGCACCTCGTCCAGGGTCGGCAGGAAGGCGTCGACGGCATCGGCCGCCCGGGCCTCGGCCCAGATGCCCTGGGCCATCGACGTGACCCGCGCAATCTCCGAGGCCAGCCGCACCGGAACCTTGCCGGCCCGTTCGTAGCTGCGCCGGATCAGGCGCAGATTGGCGGCGGCCACATCGTCGCCCGCCTCGGCCGCCTCCAGCCAGTCGCCGACCCGCGGATCGGTCCGGCGGGCATGCAGCACAGCCTCCATCGCCGCCATTTCCCCGGCCCGCTGCGGCGCCGCGCCGCGCGGCATCACCGTTTCCTGGTCCCAGGCCAGCCGCCCGGCCACCTGGGCCAGGGCCTGGGTTTCGCGGGTGAAGTCCATCAGCGCGTCATAGGCGTTCATCTCAGGTATCCCTCACGGATTGCGGCAGCGGGTAACGCGCCAGGAACCGCGCCCGCAGGATCAGGACCCACAACAGGACCGCCACGCCCTGGTGGGTGATGGCGACATGCCATTGCGCGGAATACAGCACCGTCACGATTCCCAGCACGATCTGCACCAGCAGCGCCGCGAGGGCCGCATTGACGGCAAAGGCCGTGCGCCGGTTCGCCACCCTGCGCCCGCGCAGCCAGACGACCACGCCAAAGGCCAGCAGCAGGTAACCCGACATCCGGTGGAGGAACTGCACAAGGCCCGCGTTTTCCCAGAAATTCACGAACCAGGGGGTGATGCCGAAAGGCTCGGGCGGCAGGAACCCGTCGCCCATCAGCGGCCAGGTCGGAAAGGCCCGGCCGGCATCGATCCCGGCGACCAGAGCCCCCAGCACGATCTGCAGGAAGGCGAAATGCATCAGCCCGGTGGTCAGCGAAAACAGCTTGCCTTCGCCCTGCCGGCGCGCCTGCATCAGCGCCGCCTCCTTGCGGCTCAGCGCGAAGGCATACCAGGCGATCAGCCCCAGGATGACGAAGGCCGTGCCCAGATGCAGCGCCAGCCAGTAGGAGGCGACGTCGACGCGCCCCTCCTGCAGCCCCGAATGGACCATGCCCCAGCCGATCGCCGCCTGGACGCCGCCCAACAGGCCCGGGATCGCCAGCCGGATGTGCCAGCCCGCCGGGATCTGGCGCCGCAGGGCGAACCACAGGTAGCCCGCGCCCCAGACCAGCCCGATCACCCGGCCCAGTTGGCGGTGCCCCCATTCCCACCAGAAGATGCGCTTGAATTCCGCCAGGCTCATCCCGGCGTTCTGCAATTCGTATTCGGGGATCGCGCGGTAGGCGTCGAATTCCGCCTGCCAGGCCTCGGCCGACACGGGCGGGATCGCGCCCGACAAGGGCGCCCATTCGGTGATCGACAAGCCGCTGTCGGTCAGCCGGGTCAGGCCGCCGACGATGATCATGATCCAGACCAGCGCGAACAGCACGACCAGCCAGGCCCGGATCGCACGCCGCGCGCCGCCGCGCCCGCCCCGGTCGATCCCGCCGGGGGCCGTCGCCGGTTTCCGGGCGCTGTCGACCTCTTCGAAAATGGACCGGGGTTTCGTCGCCATCGCTCGCCTCACGTTTCGCGTATTGCCGCGCAAGCTAGGCCGCAGCGCCGAGATGGGCAAGCCACCGCCCCTGCTTCATCTCGGCCGGAAAACCCGTCCGCAAACCCATCTGCGCGCGCGACGCGCGCGCCCCCCGGCGCCGCGCAAGGCGCGGCGCAACACCTGCCGGACACAGGCCCCGATGACCGCCCCCCGATCACAAACGCCCGATCACAAACGCCCGGTCAGCCCCGCTCTTTCCAACGCACCATCTGGCGCATCACCCCGTGCAGCATCTGCACGTCGGCGCGGGTCATCGGCATCCGGCTCCACAGGTTGCGCAGGTTCAGCTTCATGCCCTCGGCCTTGTGCGCGGGGAAAAAGAACCCCGCCTCCTCCATCCGCGCCTCGTAATGCGCGGCAAGAGCCGATACCTCTTCGACGCTCGCCACCTCGGTCCGCTGCCCCTCCAGGCGCCGGGCCGGGGCGACCACGCTGGCGCGCTGCCATTCATAGGCCATCAACAGCACCGCCTGGGCCAGGTTCAGGGACGGAAATGCCGGGTTCACCGGCACCGTCACGATGCTGTTGGCCAGGGCGATGTCGGCATTCTCCATACCCGCGCGTTCCGGGCCGAACAGCACCGCGACCCTTTCGCCGCCGGCGATCCTGTCCGCCGCCTCGGTCATCGCCGCCTCGGGGGTCAGAACCGGCTTGGTCAATTCGCGCGGCCGGGCGGTGGTGGCATAGACATGGGTGCAATCGGCCAGCGCCGCCTCCAGGTCGTCGGCCAGCCGCGCCTCGTCCAGCAGCCGACCGGCCCCGCTGGCCATCGCCACGGCCCGTTCGCTGGGCCAGCCGTCGCGCGGCGCCACCACCCGCATCCGGTCCAGCCCGAAATTCCACATCGCCCGCGCGGCCGCGCCGATATTCTCGCCCATCTGCGGGCGGATCAGGACAAAGGCGGGCTGCGGCGTATCGGTCGGCATGGGCGCCCTTTACGCCGCGCCGGGCCCGCGCACAAGTCATGGCCAAGCCCCGCAAAGCCCGTTAGAACCCGGCAAGCGCAGCAAGAAAAAGACCACCCCGATGACCGACGCCCCCGAGCATCCGCAGATCTACCTGATCACCCCCGGCGAACTCGAATTGTCGAGCTTTCCCGACAGTCTGGCCCGCTGCCTCGACAGCGTCGAGGTCGCCTGCCTGCGTCTGTCGCTGTCGACCCGGGACGAAGACAGGATCGCCCGCGCCGCCGATGCCCTGCGCGAGGTGACCCATGCCCGGGACATCGCCCTGGTCATCGACAGCTACCTGCTGCTGGTCGAACGGCTGGGCCTGGACGGGGTGCACCTGACCGATGGCGCGCGATCGGTCCGCAAGGCCCGCAAGGACCTGGGCGCCGATGCGATTGTCGGGGCCTTCTGTCACAATTCCCGCCATGACGGCATGACCGCGGGCGAACTGGGCGCCGATTACGTCAGCTTCGGCCCGGTCGGGATCACCGCGCTGGGCGATGGGCGCCAGGCCGAGGCGGAGCTGTTCGAATGGTGGTCGCAGATGATCGAGGTGCCGGTGGTGGCCGAGGGCGCGCTGGATGACGCGCTGGTCCGGCGCCTGGCGCCGCATACCGATTTCTTCGGCCTTGGCGACGAGGTCTGGAAGACCGACGACCCGGCCGCGACGCTGCGGGCCTATGCCGCCGCGATGCGCTAGGGCGTGATGCCGCGCGCGGTCAGGCCGCGCCGCACCTCGGCCTCGCAATGGGCGGCCAGCGCCTTGCGATCGGCGAAATCGGCGACCCGCACCGGCGGGTGATAGACCACCGTCACGCCGCCCTGCCGCGCCCGGGCCAGCACGTCGCGCAGATGCGGGCCAAAGCCCATCGCGCCCCACCAGCCATAGGCCCGCGGATCGGCGCCCGGCGGCGCGGCATAGACCACGCTGACCGGCTGGACCCGAAGCGTGTCGCGCAAGGCGTCATCGAAAAAGGCCGCGAACAGCGTCGGCTTGAACGGCAGCACCCGGCGCCCGTCGGTCGAGGTGCCCTCGGGAAAGAACAGCAGCTTGTGCCCGGCCGCCAGCCGCGCCCGAAAGACCGCGACCTGTTCCGGGGCGCGGCGCCGTTCGCGGGCGATGAAGACCGTGCCCGTGGCCCGCGCCAGCCAGCCGATCCCGGGCCAGCCCCGGACCTCGTCCTTGGACACGAAGTAGATCCGCTTGCGCGCGTTCAGGGCGAAAATGTCCAGCCAGCTGGCATGATTGGCCACCACCGCGCCGGCGCCGCGCATCGGGTCGCCCTCGGTCGCATGGCCCATGCCCATCAGGCGGAACGCGTTGCGGCACACGACCTGGGTGATCCGGGGCGTCCAGGGCCGGCGCAGCCCGAAGATCGGCCGCTCGATCAACCGGACCAGCAGCAGCAGGGCAAGGCCGCCGAAGACCAGCACCGCCAGCGCCACGCCGCGCCGCAGAACCCGTGCCCAGCCCGCGATGCCGGGCGGCGCGGACGGCGGCAACGGCGCGCCATCGTCCCAGGTCACGCCCCGGCCCCGGCATAGATCGCCCGGCGCCGGGCGTTCAGCTGCGCGGTATCCATCACCAGGCAGACATCGGTGGTGTTGAAATCCCGGTCGATATAGGCGCCCTCGCCCACCGCGCCGCCCAGCCGCAGATAGGCCTTGATCAGCGCCGGCACCTGCAGCATGGCCCGGCGGCGGTCCAGCCGATCCTCGGGGATCAGATCCATCCGTGCCGGCACGCGCGAGCTGACCCGCAACGCCGCCGGCGCGCGATGGCGCCAATGCAGCAGCGACAGCGGCTCGGCCAGCGCGGCGGTATCGGTGCCATGGAACGAGGCGACGCCGAACAGCACCTCGATCCCGCGATCGGCCACCAGCTGCGCCAGGCCCTGCCACAGATGATACATCGCCGAGCCGCCGCGATAATCGCGATGCAGGCAGGACCGGCCCAGTTCCAGCAGGCGCCGCCCGGACCGCAACAGCGGGTCCAGATCGTATTCCCCCGCGGAATAGAACCCGCCGGCCGCCTCGGCCCCGGCCCGGTCCAGCAGCCGATAGACCCCGACCACCTGCGCGCCACCCTGCCGGGCATGATCCAGCAGCAACAGCTGGTCCGCATGGGCGTCGAAGGCATCGCGTTCGCGCCGCGCCGCGTGATCGACAAGCGCGCCATCCCCGCCCAGTTCGGCGACGAAGACCTCGTAGCGCAGCCGCAGGGCGGCGTCGCGCTCGGCCTCGGTGCCGGCCAGGCGGACCTCGAAATCGGGGGACAGGCTGGTCATGCGGCTCCTGCTGCACTGGTCCGGCGTCCCTTAGGGCCGGGCGGCGCGCTTGTCCACCGCGGGGCACCGCCTTGCGTGCCGAAGGGGGCATTGCTACAACCGGAGGGCGTATCAACCACCAAGGACAGGCTCCAGCGCCACGCGCGTACCATCGATCACCACCTTGCCTTCATCGGGAAACATCACCGTGACCTTGCCGCCGATATTCGACTGCACCTGGCCGGTGCCCCAATCCGGCCGGTCCGGATGGCGCACCAGCATCCCCGGTTCGAGGAAGTCGTTGAGATTGTCCATGCCCACCCTTTCCGGTCGCCGATGACCGACCTTCTGTCCCTTCTCGGCTCGCGCATCTGCCACGACCTTGTCAACCCGCTGGGGGCGATCGGCAACGGGGTCGAGCTGTTGCAGATGACCGGTGCCCGCGGCCCCGAGCTGGAGCTTGTCGAGGGCGCGGTGGCCGCCGCCCAGGCGCGGTTGCGGTTCTTTCGCATCGCCTTCGGCGCCGCCGCCCCCGATCAGAACGTGGCCGAGGCCGAGTTGCGCGCGATCCTGGCCGACATGACCCGCGACAGCCGGTTGCGCGTCGACTGGCAGGCCGGCGGCGACATCCCCCGCCCCGAGGCGCGGCTGGCCTTTCTGGCGATCCTGTGTGCCGAAAGCGCCCTGCCCCGCGGCGGCACCCTGACCGTGCGGCGCGATCCCGGCTGGTCGCTGCGGGCGCGCGATGCCCGCGTCGCCGCCGATCCCGATCTCTGGGCCTGCCTGACCGGGGCCGAACCGCCCGAAACCCTGGCCGGCGGCACCGTGCACTACGCGCTCATGCCGCTGGCCGCGGCCGAGGCGGGCCGCCGGATCGTGGCCGAGGCCGGCGAAGAGGCGCTCTGGATCGCGTTCTAGGCGCGCAATGTCCCGTCGCCGGTCACCAGGTATTTGAAACTGGTCAGCTGCTCGGCCCCGACCGGGCCGCGGGCATGCAACTTGCCGGTGGCGATGCCGATCTCGGCGCCCATGCCGAATTCGCCGCCATCGGCGAACTGGGTCGAGGCGTTGCGCATCAGGATCGCGCTGTCGAGCCGGGCAAAGAAATGCGCCGCCGCCGCATCGTCCTCGGTCACGATCGCATCGGTGTGCTGCGATCCGAACCGGCGGATATGGGCCATCGCTTCGTCAATGCTGTCAACCACTTTCGCCGCGATCTTCATGTCAAGATATTCGCAGCCCCAATCGGCCTCGGTGGCCGGAACCGAGCCCTCCAGCCCCTCGGCCCGGACCTCGACCCCGGCCGCCATGAGGTCATCCACGATCCGCTGGCCCAGGGCCCGCGCATCGCGATGCACCAGCAGGCATTCGGCGGCACCGCAGATGCCGGTGCGCCGGGTCTTGGCGTTCATCACCAATGCGCGCGCCTTGTCGGCATCGGCACCCTTGTCGATATAGACATGCACGATGCCTTCGAGATGGGCAAAGACCGGCACCCGCGCCTCGCGCTGCACCAGGCCCACCAGCCCCTTGCCGCCGCGCGGCACGATCACGTCGATATATTCGACCATCGTCAGCATTTCGCTGACCGCGGCCCGGTCGCGGGTCGGCACAAGCTGGATCGCGTCCCGGGGCAGGTCCGCCGCGCGCAACCCCGCCTGCAGGGCGCCATGGATCGCGCGCGCGCTGTGAAAGCTTTCGGAACCGCCGCGCAGGATCACCGCATTGCCCGCCTTCAGGCACAGCGCCCCGGCATCGGCGGTCACGTTGGGCCGGCTTTCATAGATCACCCCGACCACCCCCAGCGGCGTTCGCACCCGCTGGATATGCAGGCCCGAGGGGCGGTCCCATTCCTCGGTCACGCGGCCCACCGGATCGTCCTGGGCGGCCACCGCGCGCAGCCCGTCGCGGATACCGGCGATCCGGTCCTCGTCCAGGGCCAGCCTGTCCATCATCGCCGGCGACAGCCCCTTGTCGCGCCCATGGGCCAGGTCCTGCGCATTGGCCGCCAGCACCTCGGCCCGCGCCGACCAGAGCGCCTCGGCCGCAGCCTCGAGCGCGGCCCGCTTTGCCTCGGGCGCGGCGAAGGCCAGGGTTTCGGCAGCGGCGCGGGCGCGGCGGCCGATCTCGGTCATCATCTCGGGAATGTCGCCCAGGTCTTTCATTGCAGCACCATGTCGTCGCGGTGGATCAGAACGCTTCGGCCCTTGTAGCCCAGAATATCCTCGATGTCGCGGCTCTGGCGGCCCAGAATCGCACGGGCCTCGTCGGCGCTGAACGCGCTCAGCCCGGTGCCCAGGCGCTGGCCGGCGGGATCCAGGATCAACACCGGGTCGCCCCGCCCGAAGGCGCCGGTGACCTGGCGCACCCCGGCGGGCAGCAGGCTTTTGCCGGCCCTCAGCGCGGCCACGGCGCCCGCATCCAGCACGACGGTGCCGGCGGTCTTCATCGCCGCGATCCAGTGCTTGCGGGCGGCCTTGGGCGTGGTCTGCGCGGCGAACCAGGTGGCATTCGCCCCGTCCTGCAGCCTTTTCAACGGGTTGAGCGGCGATCCCAAGGTGATCGCCATGGCGCAGCCGGCCTCGGTCGCCAGCCGCGCGGCCATCAGCTTGGTCTTCATCCCGCCCTTCGACAGACCAGAGCCGGCATCGCCCGCCATCGCCTCGATCCGAGGGGTGATCTTGTCAATGACATCAAAGCGATGGGCGTCCGCCTTCAACTGCGGATTGCCGTCATAGAAGCCGTCGACATCGGACAGCAGCACCAGCATGTCGGCGCCGATCGTCACCGCCACCTGCGCGGCCAGCCGGTCATTGTCGCCATAGCGGATCTCGTCGGTGGCGATGGTGTCGTTTTCATTGACGATCGGGGTCACGCCCAGGCCCAGCAAGGTCTCCATCGTGGCGCGGGAATTGAGGTAGCGGCGCCGGTCGCGGCTGTCCTCGAGCGTCACCAGAACCTGGGCGCAAGTGATGCCATGGGGTGCCAGCGCCTCTTCATAGGCGCGGGCCAGGCGGATCTGGCCCACGGCGGCGGCGGCCTGGCTTTGATCCAGCATCAGCTCTCCGCTCGGCAGGCCCAGAACGCCCCGGCCCAGGGCGATCGACCCCGAGGACACCAGCACCACATCGGTGCCCCGCATCCGGATCGCCGCCACATCGGCGGCCAGCGAGGTCAGCCAGTCGGCGCGCAAGTCGCCGGTGCCGCGATCGACCAGCAGGGCCGAGCCGATCTTGACCACCAGCCGCCGTGCATCGCTCAGGGCTGCCACGGCGTGTCCTCCTGCGGTGTCATCCGCAGGCGATCTTCGGTGATCTGACGGCGCAGCGCGCGCAGCACCTCGGTCACGCCCTCGCCGGTGGCGCCGGACATCAGCATCAGCTCGGTGCCGGTCCCGGCCTCGATCTCGTCCTTCAGAAAGGCGCGCTCCTCGGCGTCGAGCGTGTCGATCTTGTTCAGCACCGTGACGCGCGGCTTGTCCGCCAGGCCGCCGCCATATTGCGCGAGCTCGTCGATGATCGTCCGGTAATCGCCCACCGGATCGCCGGAGGTGCCGTCGATCAGATGCAGCAGCACCGCGCAGCGTTCGACATGGCCCAGGAACATGTCGCCCAGGCCACGGCCCTCATGGGCGCCTTCGATCAGGCCGGGAATATCGGCCACCACGAATTCGGCGCCATCGACACCGACGACGCCCAGGTTGGGCACCAGGGTGGTGAAGGGGTAATCGGCGATCTTCGGCCGCGCGTTCGAGGTCGCGGCCAGAAAGGTCGACTTGCCGGCATTGGGCAGCCCCAGCAGGCCCGCATCGGCGATCAGTTTCAGCCGCAGCCACAGGGTGCGTTCGACCCCGGGCTGGCCGGCATTGGCCCGTCGCGGCGCCTGGTTGGTCGCCGATTTGAAATGCAGGTTGCCCCAGCCGCCATTGCCGCCCTTGGCCAGGATCACCCGCTGGCCGACCTCGGTCAGGTCGGCAAGCACGGTTTCCTCATCCTCGTCCAGGATCTCGGTGCCCACCGGCACCCGCAACACGATATCGGCCCCATCGGCGCCGGTGCGTTGCGACCCCATGCCGTGCTGGCCGTTTCTGGCAAAGAAATGCTGCTGGTAGCGGAAATCGATCAGGGTGTTCAGCCCGTCCACCACCTCGGCGATCACGTCGCCGCCGCGGCCGCCATCGCCGCCATCGGGGCCGCCGTATTCGATGAACTTCTCTCGCCGGAACGACACGCAGCCCGCCCCGCCCGCGCCAGAGCGGATTTGGACCTTGGCAAGATCGAGAAATTTCATGGTGCTTGGATCCCGGCGTTCAGGGGTCAGGCAATAGGCTATTCACCCAGCGCTCTCAAGGCCTTCCAGCGATCTGCGGTCAGACGCAGCTGGACCGAGGGCAGGAACCGGCCGACAGGGCCGTAGTGGCACATCTCCTGACCCGTCACCTCGAAGCCGAGCTTGGCCAGGACCCGCCCCGAGGCCGCGTTGTCGGCCTGGTGGCCCGAGTTCAGCACCCTCCGGCGGCCGACCGTGAAGGCGTGGTCGACCATGGCGCGGCCGGCTTCGGTGGCGATCCCCTGCCCCCAGGCGCGCCGGGCCAGCCAATACCCCAGTTCGCCGCTGTCATCGACGGCGATCACGCCGACCAGCCGGCCCTGCCAGTCGATCCCCCGCGCCCCGATCCGCACCGGTCCTTGCACGAACGCCACCGCATCGGTGCGCCGATAGGGCCAGGGCGGCATCGCCAGACGGCGGGTGACCTCCCAATCCTGCAGGCCTGCGCATATGTCGTCGGCATCGGACAGGCGCAGCGGACGCAGCACCAGCCGCGCGGTCCGCAGGACATCTGTCACGGACGCATCTTCCTCAGGTAGGTCCAGGTCGGCACCATGGCGCCGCGCGCGACGCTGTGGGCCTCGGCATCGCCGAGATAGTCGAAACCGCAATTGGTCAACACCCGGGCCGAGCCGGGATTGTCCTGGAACACCTCGGCACAGATCTGGGCCGCGTCATGGGGGTTGGCATCGAGGACCGTTTGCAAGGCCTCGGTCGCGATGCCGGTATTCCAGAACGCCGGCGCGACCATGTAGGAGATTTCCGACTGGTCGCGCCCGAGCGGTTCCAGCAGCATCAGGCCCAGCATCTCTCCGGCGCCCGAGGCCGTGCCATCCATCACCCAGACATCGCCCGGGCGGTCTTCGGCCAGGTAGCGGCGGGTGAAGGCGGCCATGGCGCCCGGCGGCAGCGGATGCGGAATGCTGCGGGTCATCCGCGCGACCCGTTCGTCGGCGGCGTAAAGCGACAGCAAGCCTTCATCGGACTTGCGGATCGGGCGCAGCATGAAACGCTCGGCCTTCAGGACCGGCAGGTTCGGAATCGAATCGAGCATCATGCGCGTCTCCTCATACGCAGAAGCCGCCGGGAACGGGCCAGGCTCCTCCCCTGGCACGCAATCGCGGCGATCCTGTGACATTTGGGTCTTGACCCGATGGGTTGAAAGACCGGTTAACGAAAAAGGGACCGGCGGTTCCGCCGATCCCCGAAAATCCTGTCCGTTCCGGATCCGGCTTACTCGGCGGCCTCCGCCAGCGGCATGACGGATACGAAGGTGCGGCCCTTGAACCCCTTGCGGAAGGACACGTTGCCTTCGACCTTGGCGAACAGGGTGTGGTCCTTGCCCTGTCCGACGCCGTCGCCCGGCCAGAACTTGTTGCCGCGCTGGCGCGCGATGATGTTGCCGGGGATCACGTGTTCGCCACCGAATTTCTTGACGCCGAGGCGCCGGCCCGCGCTGTCGCGGCCGTTACGGGAGGAACCGCCTGCTTTTTTATGTGCCATGGGTCTGTCTCCTTAGCCTTCGATCTTTGCCTTGGCCTGTTCGATCCAGCCTTCACGCTCGATCCGGCCCTTGAAGCTGAGCTTTTCGTCCATCGCGGCCACGTCCTCGTCGGTCCAGGCGGCGATCTGGGCGAAGCTGGTCACGCCGGATTCGTGCAGTTTCTTTTCCAGCGCCGGGCCGACGCCCGACAATTCCTTGAGGTCGTCGACCTGGTTCAGAACCTCGGCCTCGGCCTCGGGTTCGGCCTTTTTCGCCTCTTTCTTCGGCGCGGCCTTCTTTTCGGCCTTGGGGGTTTCGGCCGACTTCGGCGTGGCGGCAGCCACAACGGCAGCCCCGGCGGCAACCACGAACCCGGCGCCGCCGATCGCGGCCTTCACGCCCGACGTTTCCGCACCCTTTTCCAGGATATCGGTGATCCGCACCAGGGTCAGCTGCTGGCGATGGCCCTTGGTCCGCTTGGAGCTGTGCTTGCGGCGACGACGCACGAAATTGATCGTCTTGGGGCCCTTGATCTGGTCGATCACCTCGGCCTGGACGCCCGCACCCTCGACCAGCGGGGTGCCGACGGTCGCGCCGACCATGAGGATTTCGTTGAACTGGACTTTCTCGCCAGCCTCGGCGGCCAGCTTTTCGACCCGCAGCACGTCACCCGAGGTGACGCGATACTGCTTGCCGCCGGTCTTGAGAACCGCAAACATGTGCTTTTCCTTTTTCACCCGCGTCGCTGGGGTCCTCTTCCGCCGAAGAGCGTTGTCGCAGCCGCGACCCCTGGACAGCGCGCCCCTGAGGGCGAGATTATGCCTGACCCGGACAAGCCACTTGCCGGGATGGCGGCTTATGTGGCGATCTGAACCGCAAGTCAAGCCGGAAGGACCGTGATGACCCGGATTTTTGTCACCTTCTGCACCCTGGCACTGGCTGGCTGCACCGGTCAGGCCAACCACCTGGGCAATCCCCTGCTCTGGCCGTTTCGGGCCGCCGCGACCGGGCTGGACAACGCCGCCTATTCGGACCGGCGCGGCCAGGTCGAGATCCTGGTCAAACAGACCCACCCCGCCCTGATCGAAGAGATCCGCCAGGGCGGCGGCCCGACCCTGACCCGCGCCCAGGACCTGGCCCGCGTGCCGCCAGGGGCGCGCGCCCTGCATGTCGTGCAGCTGCAATCGGACCGCGCACTCCATGCCGCCAGCCCCGATGCCCTGGTCGTCGCGATCATGGTCGCGGGCGGCTAAAGCTCCTGGACCGTCATCACCTCGGCCGAGGCGACACCCAGCGCCCGGCTGATGTCGATGAACATCCCGTCGAAGGCCTCGAACAGGGCGGCGTTGATCTCCTGGCCCGCCGGGCTTTCCGAAAAGGCGATATAGGCCTCCATCTCCTCGTCCGACAGCGGCCCGTAGGCCATCAGCAGAAAGGAATAGAGCCATTCGGTCGTGTTCTGGCGGATCTCGGGTTCCTGCCCCCAGACATCGGACAGGATCTGATCCTCGCCCATCTGGCCGGGCAGCGCGCCGCCATCCATCATGCCCATGTAGAAGGCATAATTGGAATTGAGCGCGCCGACCACGTTCGTCTCGATCAGGTCATTGGCGGCGATGTAGCGTTCGACCTGCAGCACCCGCGGGGCCTCGTCGGCCATCGCGACGATGGCGGCCTCGCGGCTGGCGTCCTCGACCGCGTCGTCCAGCAGGGCCTCGCGCGCGGCCAGTTCCAGCGCGATCACGTTCCGGCCCAGGTCGGAGGCGAAGAAGTCCAGGATCGCCTGCACATCCGCCCCCTCCAGTTCGGCGGCCAGTTCGGCCCGAATCGTGGCGCCCATCCGGTCTTGATCATAGATCACGGCGATCTGCTCGTCCCAGCGGGCCGGCGGCGCGGCACCGAACAGGTCGCGGCCGATCTCGTCGCCATAGGCCAGCCCCTCCTGCTGCATGATCCGCAACAGGTCGTCCATCCGCATCGCGTCAAAGACCTCGGCGGGATCGGCCTGTTGCGCGGCGACGGGTCCGGCCAGGGTCAGGCTGAAGGCGGCGGCATGGGCAAGGCGAAGCATCGGATGTCCTTTCAGGGCGACGATAGCCACAGGGATAGGCGTCCGGGCGACGCAATCCAAGCCCGTTCAAGCGATTGTCAGACAGGGGGTTGCGCCCGGCCCCGCGGATCAGTATCTGAGCCTTCCAGACCCTTCGCGGAGAGGTGCCGGAGTGGTCGAACGGGGCGGTCTCGAAAACCGTTGTGGGTGCAAGCCCACCCAGGGTTCGAATCCCTGTCTCTCCGCCATTTACTCCATTAAGTGATTGATTTATATAAAAAATCTGCGCCGCGGATTTTCTTACGTGTCATCCAGAGCGCATCCTCGAAAACGCTCCCTGAGAGCTATGACGGATATGGTGAGCCCGGACGCTTTGACCCTGTCCGGCTCCATGAGGTGCGCGCTCCACTTAGCTTCCAATTCTCAATTCGTCCGGCATGCGGCATCACCATCAGACCGCTTTCCGCCCTGTTCGACGGTGAGGGCAGGCTCGATGTTCCCGGCCCAGAGCCGACGGTCGTGACCAGCGCGGCGAATGGCTGCTCCGAGCCCGTATGACGGATTCCGCTACTGAAATCAGCGGTCAAGACACGGCTGACGCCGACAATTGATGCCGTAGCGTCAGAGCGTCACCCAACTGTGATGTGCAGAAGGGACGTGGCTGTGCGACCCGTCGGTTTTGCCAGAAATGGCATCAGCCAGACGTTGTGACAGCCGCCTCCACGGTTTGAGCCGGCGCAGTCTTCGACATGATCCCAGGTGTCGCCTCCTCGATCCAATCGGCCAGGGCGCGGACCAGTTCGGTGACTTCGCGGCCCATGGGGGTCAGGGAGTATTCCACATGTGGCGGCACGACATCGTAGACGAAGCGGCTGACAAATCCGTCCTTTTCGAGCGTTTGAAGTGTCTGGGACAGCATCCGGTCACTGACCCCGCCCACGGTACGGCGCAATTCGGCAAAGCGCAGCGTGCCGGTTTGCAGCGCGATCAGCACTAGGACGCCCCAACGGCTCGTCACGTCCTTCAGGATCTGGCGCGACGGGCATTGCGTTGCCAATAGGTTGCCCTTCAGCCCCCCGGACTGGATTGTTTCACTGAGGCTAGGCATGCGGAATCTCACCAAATTATGCTTACGTTTTTGTATGTACTTACGAATGGTAAGTAAAGGTGCTATCTGGCTTCCCATCGTTCCAGAAGGAGTGTCAGATGACTATCGCAATCACAGGGGCCACCGGCCAGCTCGGTCAAATCGTTGTCGAAAAACTCAAAAAACGAATTGGCGCGGATCAGATCGTCGCCTTGGCGCGCAGCCCGGAAAAGGCCGCGGGCCTTGGCGTGGAGGTGCGTGCGTTCGACTACAATGCCGCGCTTACACTGGCTCCGGCCTTGGCTCGCGTCGATCAACTGCTGCTGATCTCGGGCTCCAAAATCGGTCAGCGGACGGCGCAACACAAGGCGGTAATCGAGGCCGCAAAGGCCGCAGGCGTGCGGCACATCGCCTATACCAGCGTCCTACACGGGGCTGTCAACCCAACCCCCGTCACCCCCGAACATATCGCTACCGAAAACACGCTTGCCGCCTCAGGGGTCGCCACCACCTTGCTGCGCAACGGATGGTACATGGAGAACTACACAATGGGCATGGCCGCAGCCCTTGAACACGGCGTCCTGATCGGAGCCTCAGGAAACGCCAGAATCTCGGCCGCGACGCGCGAGGATTACGCCGATGCTGCCGTCGCAGTCCTGATCAATCCTGCAAAGCAAGGACGGACCTATGAGTTGGCCGGTGACGATGCCTTCACCATGGCCGAGGCCGCTGGCGAGTTGTCCAGACAGTCCGGCAAGGACATCCCCTATGTCGACATGACCGAGGCGGACTATGCGGCTGCGTTGGCGCAAACCGGAATGCCGCCTGAATTCGCGGATTTCCTTGCTGCGATGGACACCGGCACAGCAACCGGTGCCCTGTTTGATGACGGCAAGGCCTTGTCCGGTCTCATCGGGCGCGCAACAACGCCGCTTTCGGCCGTTGTCGCAAATCTTATAGGCGAATTCGATAGCTGAGCCCGCGAAGCCAAGCCGGGAGAACGCGACCGCTTCAGACCGCCGTCGAAGCGCTTGAAGCGGTCGCTGGATACCAGGCGTCGGACGGCGTCTTCGTCTAAGGTTTGTGGCTGCCGTCAGCGTGAGCTGCAGCGGCGACAAACCTGACAAGGAGGAAAGCGCGGGCTGATCTTGGAGCTATGGGGATTGAGCGTTACGGCTGTATCGTCCGAGGAGCAGAGAGAGGCACAATGTGATGACAGGCAGCGAAGATAGGTCGGTTTTCCCGACAGGACATGGCCGACCAGCGCGGCATCCTAACGCTACTGGCCTGAGGCTGCGCGGAATCTGGTGAGGTGCAGCTTGTGATCGACGGCACGGACGGGCGTGTGCACCAGATCGAGCTGCGTGCGGACCGCTGCGACGGCATCGGCCGCGGGATGATCGTGGCCGC
>LJSF01000010.1 GCA_001314655.1 Rhodobacteraceae bacterium HLUCCA08
CGTGATCGCAGCCGTCAGCGTCGTCTTGCCGTGGTCAACGTGACCGATCGTGCCGATGTTCACATGCGGCTTGCTGCGGTCAAACTTTTCCTTTGCCATCTCTTGGGGCGCCTTGCTTTCGGGGGCCCTGGGGCCCGGTTCAACATCGCGGGCGATGTATTGGCAATGCGGCCCGAGATCAACCCCGATTGCGGGGCCGTGCGGCGGCCTCAGGCAGGGGGGGTCTGGGCCGGGGCGACCAGGTCCGGATCGTCGATCAGGACATTGCCGTCGCGGATCGTGTCGTCGTCCTCCTGGGCCTCGGGGGTGCCGCCGAACCAATCGGCATTCTCGCGCATCTTGCGCTCGATCGCGCGGGCGGCGTTGAAGGCCAGCGCCTCCATCTGTTCCTCGCGGCTTTTCGTCAGGCCCGAGCCCAGGATCGGCACCGTGCAGCAGGCCTCGAAGACGGTGATCTGGATCGCTTCGTCATTCAGCCGTTCCCGGGTTTCGTCATCGTAGAAATTGACCGAAAAGATCAGCACCGAGCGCGGCGTATAGACCAGCGGGATGCCCGGCGTGGCCAGCACGTAGCCCTCGACCGCGACGCCCATGTGATAGAACCTATCGCCGAAAAAGCGCCGCTGGTTGAACCGGTCGTCGACCGCGGTGGTGACGGCGGCCTTCCATTCCTCTTCGGTCGCCTGGCGCGAAAACGGCCCGAGCTGCGGATCCGGCGCCACGGCGACATTGTGGCCCAGGCGGAAATCGCCGATCGGTTCGGGGATCAGGGTCAGGTCGTCGCGCGGCGTGCAGGCGGCCAGGGCGACACCGGCGACAACGGCAAGGGCGCAGAACAGGCGGGTCATTCAAGGGCTCCGTCGAATTGTCCGCCCCTGCCTAGCCCGGCGCGGGACAGCTTGGCAACTCAGGTAAAGACGTTGTCCCGGGGAAAGCCGCGCGGGGCCATGCGGCCGGTGCCGGCGCGTTTGCCGATCCATTCGGCCAGATCGGCCTCGGTCCGGGTGCGGCCGGCGGGGTCGCGCCAGGACAGGCCCTCGGCCAGGACAAAGGTGGTGGCGTCGGACAGCCCGCCATCCTTGTATTTCTGCAGCCGCACGCCCTTGCCGCGGCCCATTTCGGGCAATTCGTCGAGGGCAAAGACCAGCACCTTGCGGTTTTCGCCCACACAGGCGACGTGATCGCCGGTGACCGGCTTGCAGACCCGTGCCTTGACCTCGTCCCGCACGTTCAGCACCTGCTTGCCGGCGCGGGTCTGGGCCAGGACATCGTCCTCGGGCACGACGAAACCGTCCCCGGCGCTGGAGGCGACCAGCAGCTTGCGGCCCGGGGCATGGATGAACAGCGCCACGATATCGGCCTCGTTGGGCAGGTCGACCATCAGCCGCAGGGGTTCGCCCATGCCGCGCCCGCCGGGCAGGCTGGCCGCCGAAACGGTATAGAACCGCCCGTTCGATCCGAAGGCCAGCAGCCGGTCGGTGGTTTCGGCGTGAAACGCGAACCGCGGCCCGTCGCCGTCCTTGAACTTCAGCTCGCGGTCCAGGTCGATATGGCCCGACAAGGCCCGGATCCAGCCCATCCGGGAACAGACCACGGTGATCGGTTCGCGGTCGATCATCGCCTCCAGCGGCACGTCTTCGACCGTGCCGGCCGCGGCGAAGGTGGTGCGCCGGGCGCCGCCCTCGGCCCGGGCGCCGAATTCCTTGCGGGTCTCGCGCAGCTGGTCGGCGATGCGGTCCCATTGCAGGCCCTCGTCGTCCAGCAGGTCTTCCAGCTCGGCCCGTTCGATCATCAGCGCGTCGCGTTCGCGGATCAGCTCGATCTCTTCGAGCCGCCGCAGGGAACGCAGGCGCATGTTCAGGATCGCCTCGACCTGGACCTCGGTCAGCCCGTCCTCGGGCTCGCCCTCCAGCCCGTCGAGCGGCGAGACGTAATCGGCCTCGTCCTTCGCCCGAACGTGGTCGCGGCCCCAATCCTCGGCCATCAGGGCGCGCTTGGGGTCGTCGTCGTAGCGGATGATGTCGATCACCCGGTCGAGGTTGAGGAAGGCGACGATGAAGCCCTCCAGCACCTCCAGCCGGTTGTCGATCCTGTCCATCCGATGCTGCGAACGTCGCAGCAGCACGTCGCGGCGATGGTCGAGGAAGGCGCGCAGCACCTCCTTGAGGCTGCAGACCTTCGGCGTCACCCCGTCGATCAGCACGTTCATGTTCAGGCTGAACCGCGTCTCCAGGTCGGAATTGCGGAACAGCATGCCCATCAGCACCTCCGGATCCACGTTCTTGGAGCGCGGCTCGAGCACGATACGGATGTCGTCGGCGGATTCGTCACGGACATCGGCCAGGATCGGGACCTTCTTGGTCTGGATCACCTCGGCCAGCTTCTCGATCAGCTTGGATTTCTGCACCTGGTAGGGGATTTCCGTGACCACGACCTGCCAGGTGCCGCGGCCCAGATCCTCGACCTCCCAGCGGGCGCGCAGGCGAAAGGCGCCGCGGCCGGTGCGATAGGTCTCGGCCATGCTGTCCTTCGGTTCCACGATCACCCCGCCGGTCGGGAAATCGGGCCCCTGGATGTAGTTCAGCAGGGTGTCGTCGCGGGCATCGGGCGTCTTGATCAGGTGCAGGCAGGCGCCGATCAGCTCATCGAGGTTGTGCGGCGCGATGTTGGTCGCCATCCCCACGGCGATGCCGCTGGCGCCATTGGCCAGAAGGTTGGGAAAGGTCGCGGGCAGAACGCTGGGCTCTTCCAGGCGGCCGTCGTAATTGGGGCGGAAATCGACGGCATTCTCGGCCAGGCCGTCCAGCAGCGCCTCGGCGAACACCGTCATCCGGGCTTCGGTATAGCGGCTGGCGGCCGGGTTGTCGCCGTCGATATTGCCGAAGTTCCCCTGCCCGTCGACCAGCGGATAGCGCACCGCGAAATCCTGCGCCAGGCGGGCCATCGCGTCATAGATCGCGGCATCGCCATGGGGGTGGAAATCGCCCATCGTGTCGCCGCTGATCTTGGCCGATTTCAGGAACCCCCCGCCCGAGGCCAGGCGCAGGCGGCTCATCGCATACAGGATGCGCCGGTGCACCGGTTTCAACCCGTCCCGCGCGTCCGGAAGCGCCCGGTGCATGATCGTCGACAACGCATAGGTCAGATAGCGATCCCCCAGCGCCCGGCGCAGGGGTTCGGTGAAATCCGGCGTGCCGATATTGGGGTCGAGCGTGTCGTCGGTCATAGATGCTGTGTAGCCCCGGCATCCGGGCGGGTAAATGCCCGATCCTGCGGCAGGCGCCCGGATTTTCCCCGCCCGGCCGGTCACGATGATCTCAACATTCGGCCATGTTCGGGCTATGATGCGGGTTCAAGTTGTGTGCGTGACCGAATCTGCCGGGGGGATTCGCCGATGAAAACCTATGTCTGGGTCAGCTTCGCCTTCATGGGCTGGGCCTATTACGAGATGTCGGGCGGCGCCGATTTCACCCCCGAAACCCGCGCGCCCGGGGCCGAAACCCCGGCCCCCGACATGGTGGCGCGGGCCGATACGACGACGCTTCTGTCGGTGTCGCCCTCCGACAGCCCGAGCGCGGCCGCCCGGGTGACCCCGGTCGCGCTGCAGGTCGACCCCGCCCCGGTCCCGGAGGCCGCGATCGCCCGGCCCGCGGCTGTGGACGCCGCCCCGGGCGAAGCGCGCGTCACGCTCGACGCGCCGGCCGAGGCCGAGGTGACCGAGGTCATCACCGAATTCGTCTCGCTGTCCGAACCCCAGACCTTCTACGGCAGCACCACCGGCGCGGCCTCGGACAATGCGCTTGACCTGCGCCGGGTCGCCGGCAGCCGGGTGAACATGCGCGACGGGCCGGGCACCGGGTTCGGCGTCATCGTCACCCTGGAGGGCGGCACCGAGGTCGAGGTGCTGGAATTGTCCGACAACGGCTGGGCCCGGCTGCGCACGGTGTCGACCGGCCAGGAAGGCTGGATGGCGGAACGTCTGCTGACCGACTGACGTGCCGCCCTTGCCGGCCCCGGCCGCTTCGGGCATGACCGGCGCATGACCCGGTCCGTCCTGATCA
Organism: Rhodobacteraceae bacterium HLUCCA08; assembly: GCA_001314655.1. Taxonomy (GTDB): domain Bacteria; phylum Pseudomonadota; class Alphaproteobacteria; order Rhodobacterales; family Rhodobacteraceae; genus Salibaculum. The sequence goes on from LJSF01000010.1 coordinate 4,062, forward strand.
CCGGCTGTTCCTCGGGGATCGGCCTTGACGCCGCCCATGGGCTGCGCGCGGCCGGCTGGCGGGTCTTTGCCTCGTGCCGGCAAGAGGCCGATTGCGACCGCCTGCGCGCCGAGGGGTTCGAGGCGCCGCGGATCGACTATGCCGACGAGGCCAGCCTGGAGACCGGCCTGGCCCAGGTGCTGGAGGCCACGGGCGGCACGCTCGACGCGCTCTACAACAACGGCGCCTTCGGCATTCCCGGCGCCGCCGAGGATCTGCCCCGCCAGGCCCTGCGCGAGATTTTCGAGGTCAACCTGTTCGGCGTCCATGACCTGATGCGCCGGGTGGTGCCGGTGATGCGCGCCCAGGGCCATGGCCGGATCGTCAATTGTTCCTCGGTGCTGGGTTTCGTGCCCTACAAGTGGCGCGCCGCCTATGTGGCGACGAAATACGCGCTCGAGGGGCTGACCGATGTCTGGCGGCTGGACATGGCCGACACGCCGATCAAGGTCATCCTGATCGAACCGGGGCCGATCACCTCGCGCATCCGGGAAAACTCGATCCCGCATTTCGAGCGGCATATCGACTGGCGCGCCTCGCCGCGGCGGGCGCAATACGAAGACAGCCTGCTCAAGCGGCTTTACGAAAGCCGTGGCCCGGACCGGTTCGAATTGCCCCCCTCGGCGGTGACCAAGAAACTGCGCCATGCGCTGGAATCCCGCCGCCCGCATCCGCGCTACTACGTCACCGTGCCGACCTGGTTCGCCGGGATCGCGCGCCGGGTGCTGACCACGCGCGCCTCGGACCGGCTGTTGTCGCGGGGCTGACCCTTTCCTTTCGCGCCATGCCTGCTACACCCATGGGAACCGGCACCAGGGAGAATGCCATGCTCAAGGATCCGTTCGTCATCGCGATGGTCATCGCCTGTCTGGTCGTGCTGGGCATCCTGGCGCGCGGGATCGGCGGGTTCGGCGCGGGCGACGATCCCAAGACCGCCAACAAGTACATGCGCTACCGCATCTATGCCCAGCTTGCCGCGGTGGTGATCATCGTCGGCGGCCTGTGGCTGCGCGCGCAATTCTCGGGAGGCAATTGATGGTCGTTCTGTCCAAGATCTACACGCGGTCCGGCGATGGCGGGGATACCGCGCTGGGCGATGGCAGCCGGGTGTCCAAGCACCACATGCGCGTCGCCGCCTATGGCACCGTGGACGAGGCCAACGCGACGGTCGGCCTGGCCCGGCTCCACGCGGAGGGCGAGATGGACGCCCTGCTGGCGATGATCCAGAACGACCTGTTCGACCTCGGCGCCGATCTGTGCCGCCCCGAGATGGAAAAGGACGCCGAGGCCGAATACCCGCCGCTGCGCATGTCCCCGACCCAGGTCAAGCGCCTGGAGGCCGAGATCGACCGGATGAATGCCGCGCTCGAACCGCTGCGCAGTTTCGTCCTGCCCGGCGGCACGCCGCTGGCCGCGCATCTGCACCTGTGCCGCACCGTATCGCGGCGGGCCGAGCGGATGACCACCGAACTGGCCCATTCCGAAAGCGTCAACAGCGCGGCGGTGACCTATCTCAACCGCCTGTCGGACTGGTTCTTCGTCGCCGCCCGCGCGGTCAATCACGACAGCGGCGCGGGCGACGTGCTCTGGGTGCCGGGCGCGAACCGCTAGGCCGCGACCGGGATCCAGACCGCCACGCGGCCCGGTTTCGACGGATCGAAATCGGGCGCATAGCGTTCGAATTCCGGCCCGTCGCCCGGGACATGGCCCGAGGACGGCGCCCAATTGGCGAAAATGCCGCTCCAGGTCTCGGAAATCGTGCCGATATGGCCGCCATGGTCGAACACCGCATAGCGGCCGGCGGGCAGGTCCAGCACCTCCAGCCCGGCGCGGTCCGCCTGGGCGGCGGCCGGCCAGCCCACCAGGTAGGAAAAGCTGCCATCCTCGGCGAAGTCGAAGCAGACACCGAAGGTTTCGCCCCCCGTCATGGCGTCGCCATGGTCGTTGACCACCCTGTCCCACAGCGCCGGGATCCGGGCGCGGGACTCGAGGTCGAAACGGCCGGACAGGCCTGCGAGTTTCAGCGATTGCATGGTTTCGAAGCGGGGCGACAGGGTGCTGGCGGGGGTCTGTGACATCGGCAAGGGCTCCTGCAGGGCGAGGTCGGACAGGACCGGCCGGGCCCGAAAGGCCGAGGGCGTCAGCCCGAACCGGTCGCGAAAGGCGCGGGTGAAGCCCTCGACACTGTCATAGCCGGCATCGAAGGCGGTTTCGGTGACACTGGCGCCGGGGTCGGACAGGGCGCGGGCGGCCTCGGTCAGCCGCCGGGCCCGGACATAGGCCATCAACGGCTGGCCGGTGGCCAGGGCGAAGGCCCGCGTCAGGTGGAACGGGCTCGATCCGACCCGCGCCGCGATCTCGGCCAGCGAGGTGCCGCGCGACAGATCGGTCTCCACCTGCCAGGTGGTCCGGGCGATCAGGTCGGAAGGGCAGCGCAAACGGGTCATGACCCGATCCTAGCCTTTCGGCCCGGGCTTCGCGTGACGAATCTTGCGACCCCGCCCGGGGATCGAATCGGGACGGCGGGCGGGGCGATGCCCCGGACCTGATCCGGGGCGAGCGGCGTCCCGCCGTCCCTGTCACCCGGAAAAACGCGGCGTTGGTTGGCGCTAACGCGACGTTTTTGACCTGTTGTCCCGGCCCCCCGCGCGCTACCAACAGCCCGACAAACGTGAATCCATCAGGAGAATTGCGCCGATGAAGGTCCTTGTGCCGGTCAAGCGCGTGATCGACTACAACGTGAAAGTCCGCGTCAAGGCGGATGGATCGGGTGTCGATCTCGCCAACGTCAAGATGTCGATGAACCCGTTCGACGAGATCGCGGTCGAGGAAGCGATCCGCCTGAAAGAGGCCGGCACCGCGTCCGAGGTCATCGCCGTCTCGATCGGTGTCAAACAGGCCCAGGAAACCCTGCGCACCGCCCTGGCGATGGGCGCCGACCGGGCGATCCTGGTCGTGGCCGCCGATGACGTGCATACCGATATCGAACCGCTGGCCGTGGCCAAGATCCTCAAGGCGGTGATCGACGAAGAACAGCCCGGCCTGGTCCTGGCCGGCAAGCAGGCGATCGACAACGACATGAATGCCACCGGCCAGATGCTGGCGGCGCTGCTGGGCTGGTCCCAGGCGACCTTCGCCTCGAAGGTCGAGGTCGCGGGCGATCATGCCCTGGTGACCCGCGAAGTGGATGGCGGGCTGCAGACGATCAAGGTCGCGATGCCGGCCATCGTCACCGTCGACCTGCGCCTGAACGAGCCGCGCTATGCCTCGCTGCCCAACATCATGAAGGCCAAGAAGAAGCCGCTGGATGAAAAGACCGCCGCCGATTTCGGCGTCGACGTCACGCCGCGGCTGCAGGTGGTCAAGACCGAGGAACCGCCCCAGCGCCAGGCGGGCGAAATCGTCGGCTCGGTGGACGAGCTGGTTGCCAAACTCAAAGATGCGGGGGTCGTGTGATGGCCGTTCTTCTGCTTGCCGAAGTCAATGACGGGGCGCTGGCCGCCGATGCCACCGCCAAGGCCATGAGCGCCGCCAGGATGCTGGGCGAGGTGACGATCCTCTGTGCCGGCGCCTCGGCCCGCGCCGCCGCCGAAGAGGCCGCCAGGCTGGGCCCGGCCAAGGTGCTCTGTGCCGAGGGCGCGAGCCTCGGCCACCGGCTGGCCGAAACCACGGCCGAACTGATCGTCGGGCTGGCCGGCGATTACGACCATATCGTCGCCCCGGCCACCACCGACGCCAAGAACATCCTGCCCCGGGTCGCCGCGCTGCTGGATGTGATGGTGCTTTCGGACGTGTCCGGCGTGGTCGATGGCGACACGTTCGAACGGCCGATCTATGCCGGCAACGCGATCCAGACGGTGAAATCCTCGGACGCCAAGAAGGTGCTGAGCATCCGCACCTCGACCTTCGACGCCGCGCCGATGGACGGCGCCGCCCCGGTCGAGGATGTCGCCGCCCCCGCCGCCAGCGGTCTGTCGGAATGGGTCGAGGACAAGGTCGCCGAAAGCGACCGGCCGGAACTGACCAGCGCCGGCGTCGTCGTCTCGGGTGGCCGCGGCGTCGGCTCCGAAGAGGATTTCGCCCTGATCGAGAAACTGGCCGACAAGCTGGGCGCCGCGGTCGGCGCCAGCCGCGCCGCCGTCGACAGCGGCTTTGCCCCGAACGACTGGCAGGTCGGCCAGACCGGCAAGGTCGTCGCCCCCGAGCTTTATGTCGCCGTCGGCATTTCCGGCGCGATCCAGCACCTGGCGGGGATGAAGGACAGCAAGGTCATCGTCGCGATCAACAAGGACGAAGAGGCGCCGATCTTTCAGGTCGCCGATTACGGCCTGGTCGCGGACCTGTTCACCGCCGTGCCCGAGCTGATCGAAAAGCTGTAAGGCGCGGTGGGGTGAAACCCCGCCCTACACCGTCGCAAGGCCCGTCCCGCATCGGGGCGGGCCTTTTGCTGTCGCGGCGCCTGTCGGGCGGGCCGGGCAGGAGGTCCCGGGTCAAGCCCGGGACGGGCCGGTCATCGCGTGACCGTCGCACCGCTGGGTCGCGCCGCTCAGGCCAGGGCCTGGCGCAGGATCGGTTCGACCCGTGCCGCCGCCTCGCCATGGGCGGCGTCATTCAGCATCGCCCGGGCGGCGTGGATATCGAGCGCGCCATAGACCATCCCGTCCACCCCCCGCGACAGGGCGGCCGCGCTGGGGCGGCTGTCGATCACCGCCGCCACATGGGGTCGCAGCCGGTCCAGCATCCCGTCGGTGACCAGGGTCGGGTCGCGCCGCAGATCCTCGGCCGCCTGCACCGGCCCCTCGGGCGCGGGCGCATGTTCGGCCAGCCACAGCACCAGGACCGGTCCGGCGATCTCGGCCAGGATCTGCTTCATCCGCCGCAGCCAGACCTTCTGCAATTCCACCCGCAGCTTGTCGAACCGGTCCGGACAGACCCGGTACAGCACCTGGACCAGGTGGCGGGTAAAGGCGATTTCGGTGAAATCGACCTCCGGATACAACAGGCGCAGCGCATCCGTCGGCCCCAGGAACCGGTCGTTGCGGCGCGGATGCACGCGGAAAAAGCGGTTCGACTGGTTCACCGCGCCGGTCACCTGGATCACCGTCGCCGCCGCGTCATGGGCCAGTGCCCGCACGCCCGCATCGCGCAGGAACAGATCGGGGCCCGCGTTCAGGCAGCCCAGGTTGATGCAGGTCAGGCCCAGCCGCTCTTCCAGCAGGTCCGGCCAGGGCCTGGGCAGGTATTTTCCGAATGTCTCGGACCCGCCCAGGCAGGCGACATAGCGCCCCCCGAGCGGTTTTCGCGGCCCCCGGAACGGCACCCGCGACAGGCCGTAGCTGCAGGCGTTGATCCGCGGCCCGCGTTTCGTCACAATGTCTGGTTTCATGGCTCCCACCGGTCCGATTCTTCACTCACCAAGGCCCAGTTTCCGCCGATTTCCTTTCGAATTGCCTAACCGGCGCCAAGGCCTTGAGGGGGCGCCCGCCGCGGCCTATGCTGCGCGGGGCACATCCAGGCAAAGGCGGCTTTCATGGACATCCAGAGGATCGGGGTCATCGGCGCGGGCCAGATGGGCAACGGCATCGCGCATGTCTGCGCATTGGCCGGCTATGACGTGACCCTGACCGATATCAGCCAGGAGGCGCTGGACCGCGCGATCGCCACGATCGGCAGGAACCTCGACCGCCAGGTGTCGCGCGACAAGATCACCGAGGCGGAAAAGACCGCCACCATGGGCCGGATCGCCACCACCCTTGCCCTGGCCGATCTTGGCCCCTCCGACCTGGTGATCGAAAGCGCGACCGAACGCGAGACGGTCAAGCAGGCGATCTTCGAGGACCTGGTGCCGCACCTGGCGCCGCATACGATCCTGACCTCGAACACCTCGTCGATCTCGATCACCCGGCTGGCCAGCGGCACCGACCGGCCGGAAAAGTTCATGGGGTTCCACTTCATGAACCCGGTGCCGGTGATGCAGCTGGTCGAGCTGATCCGCGGCATCGCCACCGACGCGCCGACCTTCGACGCCTGCAAGGCCGTCGTCGACAGGCTGGGCAAGACCGCGGCGACCTCCGAAGACTTTCCGGCCTTCATCGTCAACCGCATCCTGATCCCGATGATCAACGAGGCGGTCTATACGCTGTACGAAGGCGTCGGCTCGGTCGCGTCGATCGACATGGCGCTGAAACTGGGGGCGAACCACCCGATGGGGCCGCTGGAACTGGCCGATTTCATCGGGCTGGACACCTGCCTTGCGATCATGAACGTGCTGCATGACGGGCTGGCGGATACCAAGTATCGCCCCTGCCCGCTGCTGACGAAATATGTCGAGGCCGGCTGGCTGGGGCGCAAGACCGGCCGGGGGTTCTACGATTACCGGGGCGAGGAACCGGTGCCGACCCGATAAGGCGCGGCCGGGCGGAACGCCGTGGCCCGGGCCGCAGGGCGGGGTTTCACCCCACCGCCCGTCACTTTTCCTTGAGGTCCAGCGTGGTCTGGCGCAGCCAGGTCATGAAGCCGCGCGGGTCCTGACTGCGTTCGGCGCATTCCTCGGGCCCGATCGGATGGCCGATCACCGGTTTCTGCGCCTTGTCGAAGGCGTGAACCACCTCGTACAGCAACAGCGACTGGCGCAGCGTCGCCGAAATCCGGTTGGCGATCTGGTACCAGCGGCTGTTGGAGCCCGGGAAATAGAGCGGCACAACGGTCGCGCCCGAGCGCTTGATCATCTTGGCGGTGAAGACGTTCCATTCGGCCTCGACCGCCGGGCCGAAGGCGGTTTCGGCGGCCGCCACCACGCCCGAGGGGAACAGCGCGATCAACCCGCCCTGGGCCAGGTGATCCATCGCCCTGGCGCGCATCTCGATCATCTTCTTCTGCGCATCCTCCTCGTGCGGGAAGGGCACCGAAATCATGTAGGAGGCGGCGCTTTCGTCGATCCCGGTCAGCAGGTTGCGGGTCAGGATCCGGTAATCGTTGCGGCGCCGGCCGATCAGATCGGCCAGGATCATGCCGTCGACCAGGCCATGCGGGTGGTTGGCGACCAGCACCACCGGGCCGGTTTCGGGGATCCGCTCCAGCTGGTCCTGGGGCGTCAGGATGTCGATCCCCATCACCTCCATCGTCGCCGGCCAGAAGGCCTGGCCGGCCGGCGCGCCGCGGCGTTCGAATTCGCGGATCCGGCGGATGATGGCGACCTTGGCGGTCATCCATTCGATGGCGCGGATGAAGATCCGCTTCCAGGCGCTTTCGAAGGTGTTGGAATAGGTCAGCGTGCTACGTTGGTAAAGCCGGGGCGCGTCCTTGCCCCCGCCTCCCCGCTTCGCGGCCACGTTCCTGGTCGACGCGTCGGTCAAACCTGGCTCACCCCCTTGGCTCCGGGCAGGGCCCTGCCGCCTCAGTCCCCTTCGCCGAACTTGTCGGCCACAAGGGCTTCGATCGCATCGGCGAGCGTGTCGGCTTCTGGCCCCGAGGTCTCGACCTCAATAGTCGTTCCCATGGACGCTGCCAACATCAAAAGCCCCATGATGCTGTCGCCGCTGGCCGACAGCCCGTCGCGGCGCACCTCGGCGCTGGCGTCATGGGCCTCGACCACCTCGACCAGCCTGGCCGAGGCGCGGGCATGCAGCCCCTTGATGTTGACGATCTTCAATTCGCGCAGACTCATTGTTCCACGATCCCTTCGGCCGACACGCTCAGGCTGTCGATATATTTGCGCCCGGCCTCCAGCGCGGCGCGGACCGCCTCGGGCACCGGGCGGGTGCGCGACTTGGCAAGCTTGACCAGCATCGGCAGGTTGGCGCCATAGAGGATGCGCCGGTCCGAAGGGCCACAGGCCCGCAGCGACAGGTTCGAAGGCGAGCCGCCGAACATGTCGGTCACCACGACCACCCCGTCGCCGGCATCGACCGCGTCGGCGGCGGCGCAGATTTCGGCCTGTTTGGCGGCGCGGTCATCCTCGGGGCCGATGGCGATCGCGACCATGGCCGATTGCCGGCCCAGGACATGCTCGACCGCGGCGAGGTATTCCCGCGCCAGGCCCCCATGTGCCACGATCACGATCCCGATCACGCGTCCCGCTCCTGTCCGCGCGCCGCTTCCGCTGCGCTGCGGCGTTCCAGTTCCCTGTGCCTTATAGACACCTGCCATCCCCGCTCCGCAAGTCCGGCGGCAAGCCATTCCGTTACGGCAACCGACCGATGTTGCCCGCCGGTACAGCCGAACCCCACCGACAGATGCGCCTTGCCGGCCGCGCGGAACCCCGGCAGCAGCAGGTCGAACAGGCCGGCCAGCTGCAGCGCGAAGGCGTCAAAGCGCTGATCGCCGGCGACATAGCGGGCCACGGCGGGATCGAGCCCGGTCAGCGGGCGCAGCGCCGCTTCCCAATGCGGATTGCGCAGGAACCGGCAGTCGAAACACATGTCCAGCCCGACCGGCAGCCCGCGCTTGTAGGAAAAGCTTTGCAGCGTGACGCCCATATGGCCGGTGCCATCCGGGGCGAACCAGCCGGCCAGTTCGGTGCGCAGGTCGTTCGGCGACAGGGCGCTTGTGTCGATCAGGATATCGGCGCGGCGCCGCACCGGGACCAACAGCCCGGATTCGCGCCGGATACCGTCCACCGGGGCCTCGTCGGGGGCCAGCGGATGGCGACGGCGGGTTTCGGCATAGCGGCGGACCAGCACCTCTTCGCTGCAATCGAGGAACAGCAATTGCGGCTCGGTGCGCGGATGGGCCCGCAGCGCATCCAGCACCGCCCAAAGCGTGTCGACCGAAAAATCCCGGTTGCGCACGTCGATCCCGAGGGCCAGCGGGCGGTCATGGGCCGGCCCCTCGATCAGCCGCGGCATCAACGACAGCGGCAGGTTGTCGATCACCTCGTAGCCAATATCCTCAAGCACGTTGATCGCCGTCGACCGCCCGGCGCCCGAGGGGCCGGTGATCAGCACCACGCGCTGCGGCGCGGTCGAAGGGTCTGGCGCGCGGGACATCAGATCTGTCGCCCGAAACGGAGAAGATGCAGGAGCTTCACCGCGAATTGGCCACTGGCCGGGCGCCAAAGCAAGGGGCGCGCGACGCCCAGCAGGCTTGTGTTGCGCAGGGGCGGCAGGCGGTCGGCTTCTTCGGTGCCCAGATCGGCCACCAGCGCCACCTCGGCGCGCGTCGCCGGCACGGTCAGCAGGCCCACATGGCGCGCTTCGATCAGGCCATGGATGGCCTTGGGCGCGCGGGCGAACAGCCTGTCGCCATCCCGGCTCAGCTCGGTCCGGTCATCGGCGACCAGCGTGGCGCCCAGGGCCATCAGGTCCAAGGCCAGGGTCGATTTGCCCGACCCCGACGGACCCAGGATCAGCACGGCGCGCCCGTCGACGGCGACGCAACTGGCGTGCAGGATGTCGGGCGCGCTCATCCCGGGTGCCGCGGGCCGGATCGCGCCGCCTCCGGCATGGCCCAGGCGCGCCGCATCACCGGTTCAGACCGGCAGGCCGACGACGAAACGGGCGCCCAGCGGTTCCGAGGTGATGTCGGCCTCGGTCGGCCGGATGTTTTCGGCCCAGATCACGCCGCCATGGGCCTCGACGATCTGTTTGGAGATCGCCAGGCCCAGGCCGGAATTGTTGCCGAACTGGCCTTCGGGCCGCTCCGAATAGAACCGCTGAAAGATCTTGCCCAGCGCCTCTTCGGGGATGCCCGGGCCGGTATCCTCGACCACGACCAGCACCCGGTTCTCGCGTTTGCGGGCCCAGACCCGGATCGCATCGCCCTCTTCGCAGAACGAGATCGCGTTGCTGATCAGATTGACAAAGACCTGCGCCAGCCGCCCCTCCAGCCCGTAGATCTCGATCGGGCCCGGGGGCAGGTCGGTGATGTAGTCGACGCCCTTCTCGGCGGCCTGGGCACCGAGATGTTCATTCAGATTGCCCAGCATGTGCATCAGGTCGAAGGGCTCTTCCTCTTCCTTGACCAGGTCCGCATCCAGCCGCGACGCGTTCGAGATGTCGCTGACCAGCCGGTCCAGCCGCTGCACGTCATGTTCGATCACCTCCAGCAACCGTTCGCGCTGGTCGTCGCGCTTGGCCACCCGCATCGTGCCCACGGCCGAGCGCAGAGAGGCCAGCGGGTTCTTGATCTCGTGTGCGACGTCGGCGGCGAATTGCTCGTTGCTTTCGATCCGTTCCGACAATGCGGCCACCATGCCGCGCAGGGCACCGGACAGGCGGCCGATCTCGTCCGGGCGGCCGGTCAGGTCGGGGATCCGGATCCGCCCCTGGGCCATCCGGCGCGCATCGCGGTTGCTGCCCAGTTCGGCCGCCGCGGCCAGGTCGGCCAGCGGGTTGGCGATGGTCGAGGCCAGCACCAGGCTGAGGCCGATCGAAGTCAGGATGCCGATCACGAACATCTGCAGCAGCATCTCGCGCTCGCGGCGGACCAGCTGGTCCAGTTCGCCGGCGGCCGAGACGACCGATATCACCCCGACCGGACCGCCACCCTGCATCACCGGGGTCGACACCTGGAAATAGGACAGGCCCGCGGCATCGCGGTGGGTTTCCAGCCGGGTGCCGCCGGCCAGGGTCCGGGACACGCCGTCGCGCAGGGTCAGGACCGGGTCGATCGGCGTCAGCGACTGGTCGCCGCGGACGAACAGGTTCGCCGTCCATTCCCAGGCATCGCCCAGAAAATTCGTCAGCACCGTGCCGCGATACTCGATCTGCAGCCCGTCGACCGGCGCATCGCCGGGGGTGGTGTCGGACCAGCTGGCCGCCAGCACGCCCTCGGTATCGAACAGATAGACATCGATCCCGCCGCGCAGGTCCAAGCTTTCCAGCGCGGCCTGGGCATCGATCCCGTCGCCGGTCACGACGTTCACCGGCGCCCCGGCGGGCAGGCGCGCCTCGACGACATCGGCGATCAGCTCGGCCTCGCTGACCAGGGCGTTGCCGCGCTGGAACGTCAGGTTGTCGCGCGACGGGTTGAGATACATCACCCCCGCCACCAGCAGGATCAGCGCGATCAGGTTGAAGGTGATGATCTTGCGCGCCAGGGGCGATCGCTGCAACGACAGCACCCCGCGCCGCCGACGGCGTTCGCGCAGGGTGGCATCGCTGATTTCGGGCGTGACCCAATCCTCGCCCAGGACGACCTGCGGCTCGGGTTTTTGCGCGGCGGCGGCGCGCCGCACGGATTTCAGGTCTCGCACATCGATCTTGGGCGCGACGGTCATCGCCTATTCTTCGTTGTACCGGTAGCCGATGCCGTACAGCGTCTCGATCGCCGAGAATTCGTCATCGACCTGGCGCATCTTCTTGCGCAGCCGCTTGATATGGCTGTCGATGGTCCGGTCGTCGACATAGACCTGATCGTCATAGGCCACATCCATCAGCTGGTCGCGGCTCTTGACGAAACCGGGCCGCTGGGCCAGCGCCTGCAGCAGCAGGAATTCGGTCACCGTCAGCGACACGTCCTGGCCCTTCCATTTCACCGCATGGCGCAGCGGATCCATGCTCAGGTCGCCGCGGACGAGGATCTTGTTGTCCTCGACATCCTCGCCCAGGTCGCCGGAAATCGCGTCCTGGCGGCGCAGCAGCGCGCGGATGCGTTCGACCAGAAGCCGCTGGCTGAAGGGTTTCTTGACGTAATCGTCGGCGCCCATGCGCAGGCCCAGAACCTCGTCGATCTCGTCGTCCTTGGAGGTCAGGAAGATCACCGGCATGGTGGTTTTCTGGCGCAGCCGCTGCAACAGGTCCATCCCGTCCATGCGCGGCATCTTGATGTCGAGGACGGCCATGTCGGGCATCCTCTTGTTGAAGGCATCCAGCGCCTGCTGGCCGTCATTGTAGGTCTCGACGTCGAAACCTTCGGCCTCGAGCGTCATGGAGACCGAGGTGAGGATGTTCCGATCGTCATCCACAAGGGCAATGCGGGACATTTGTGTCACTCCTGCTCAATTCTTATTGCCTGCCGTTTTGCCTGGGTTTTGCCTTGCCCCGCGGGGGCGAATCAATCCCAAACTGCGAATCACCGGTCCAACCGGGTCCGTTTTGGCCCTGAAACCGGTAACGAATGGCTAAAATGTCTCACCTTCTGGGCATTGAAAGGGCCGAATCCGGGCACGCATGAGGCCGTTCGTCACATCCGTGACATGCGCCGATGCGACGGATCGGCGCGATGCCAAGAGCTGCCGCAATCCTTCTGGCCTGCCTGGTCCCCGCCGCGGGCCTGACCGACACGCCCCTGGTCGAGGCGGGGCGCACCATCTTCGTCGAAACCTGTGCGTCCTGCCACGGAGAGACCGGTCAGAGCGTCTCGATCGGCGATATCCGCGGCACGAGGCTCAGCACCTTGCGGCGGGTGCCGAACGGTTTCGAGCAGATGCCCCCGATCGCGCTTACCGAGGACGAGATCGCGGCGATCGCCGCCTACCTGGCCGCCCTTGCCGCCGCCGATCCTTGAAGCCGGGCCGGCGGATGCTAGGCTGGCATCGCAAACTGCACAGGAAACCACAAAGGGGGGGGTCGCCCATGCGCCGGATCGCCGGTCTTGCCATTCTTGCCCTGCCGGTCGCCCTGGCCGCGCAAGAGACTGTGCCCGAGGCCGGCGATTACATCAGCCCGGCGCTGGGTCATTTCGAGGCCGGCGTGTTCTGCGCCCCGCCGACCGAAGGGGCCGAGCCCGCGCCCGACACCGTCGCCGGCATGACCCATGTCGTGACCGAAGCGCCGGATTTCGTCAGCCATGGCCGATCGGTTCCCGCGGTGCCGGGCGTCGGCTTCGGCGCCACGACCGGTTTCAAGGGGCCGTTCGGCCGCGACGGGATCGAGATGCGCGTGACCCATCCACCCTTTCCCGGCCTCGGCGCCACCAGGCAAAGCTTCGAGACCTGGATCGGCCCGGCCGCCGATCCCGGGATCACCTTCTACCAGTTCGACCACGATTACGAACTGGTGACCGGCGACTGGGTGATGGAGGCCTGGGACGGCGACAGCCTGGTCTACCGGCTGGTCTTTACCGTGGTCCCGCCCGAACTGCTGCCGGACCTGGCCGGGATCTGCGGCTACGAGGACCTGCTGGGCATGGCCGGCCCCGGGGCCATGGCCGGATGATCGTCCGGGCGCTGATCCTTGCCGCCCTGCCGCTGGCTTCCGCCGCGCAGCAGGCCGATTTCGTGTCGGACCGGATCGCGACGCTCGAGGCGGGCATCGTCTGTTCGCCGCCGACGATCGGGATGGATTCCGCCCCCGACACCGTCGCCGGCGCCACCGAAATCTTCGAAGACCGGCCCGACTTCATCAGCAACGGCCGCCGCGTTCCGGCGGTGCCCGGCATCTCGTTCGGCGTCGTCTCGACTTCGGCCACGGGGGCGATCGACCCGGTGACCTTCCGCGTGATCCACCCGCCCTTCACCGGCCTCGGCGTGACCGAGCAAAGCTTTCAGACCCGGATCGGCCCCGCGACCACCCCCGGCGCGACCTATTACGGCTTCGACGAGCCCTACGAACTGGTCCACGGAACCTGGGTGATGGAGGCCTGGGACGGCGATGACCTGCTCTACCGGGTGCAGTTCACCGTCGTGCCGCCCGCCGCGGTGCCGGACCTGGCCGGGCTGTGCGGCTTCGAAGACCTGCTGAGCCTCGCCACCGGGAACTAGGGCGGGGGTCCACCCCACCACACCGCTCAGAACAGCGCCCGCCGCAGCAGGTTCAGCCCCGCCACCAGCAGCACCGCCAGGGTCGCGCGCCGGAAGGTCCGCTGGTCGAACCGGTCCTGGACCGCCAGGCCCAGCGCCATGCCCGCCAGCGCCGGCAGCACCATCAGCGCCGACAGCGGCAAGGTCGCGCCGCTCAGCACGCCCGAACGCAGATGCGCCGCGCACAGCATCACCGCGCCCAGGCCGTAGACCACGCCCTGGATCACCACCTGGCGCGCCTTGGGGGTGTCGATCGCCGTCAGATAGGCCACGGTCGGCGGCCCCCAGACCCCGGACATGCCGCCGATGAAGCCGGCGAAGGCGCCGATCCCCGCCTCGATCCGGGCCGAACGCTGCGCCAGCCGCAATTGCCAGCCCACCAGCTGCAGCGCCGCGAACAGCACGATCGGCCCGCCGATCAGGCCCAGCAGCACCCGCTGCGGCAAGACCGCCACCAGTTGCGCCGACAGGGTCAGCATCACCGCGCCCACCGCAAGGAACAGGCGGAACTCCCGGATCGCCGCCCAGGCCGCGGCCGGCCCGGTGCGCAGCGCCTGCCAGCCATTGGTGACCAGGGTCGGCAGGATCAGCCCGGCCAGGGCGATCTCGGGCGCCAGGAACAGGCCCAGCCCGGAAATCATCACCATCGGCATGGCGAACCCGACCATGCCCTTGATCAGACCGGCGACCAGGCCGACGCAAAGCGCGGCCAGCAGGGCACCGGGGCCGGACAGGGCGGGGAAAAGCTCCATGGGATCGGTATTTACCCTGTCTGCCAGCGCGGCGCATCTCGATTCAACTGCGACATAAAAATCCAACCGGGCGTCATCCCGCGTATTATTATTGCGCTGCACCTGCAAAGCGCCTATCTCTGCACACGCAAAATCCACGGAGTCGCCCGATGCCCCATGACGGACAGGACCAGCCCATGGCCGCCAGCCCGATCCTTGACGACCTGACCACGCTGACCGCCAGGGCCATCGGCCCGCTCGAAGCGATGCTCGACTCGGCCAAGGCCGCGGTCCGCGCGACCTGCAGCAAGGGCGACAAGGTCTCGGGCAGCCTGATCGAGGCGAACCAGACCGCCGCCCACGGCCTGGCCTGGCTGGCCACCTATGTCGAGGCGCTGCGCCAGATGCAGGCCTGGGCCGACCGGCTGACCGAAGCCGGCACGTTCGGCGAGATCGAGCAGCTGATCCACCAGATCGCCTTTGGCGAATACCTGCTGCAGATCGCCGGCGGCATCCCGATGAGCCAGTCCGAGATCGTCCGGCCGCAGGATATCGGTGTCGACCCCCAGGTGCTGGCCGGCCTCGGCACGCCGGAAATCGCGCTGCTGACCGGGCGCGGCAATTCCCAGGCCGCCCGGGCGCGGCTGGTGGAACTGATGCAGGACCAGCAGGCCAACATCACCTTCGGCGCCACCGGCCTGGAGGACGAGCTGGAGATGATCCGCGAACAATTCCGCCGCTATGCGGTCGAACGGGTCGAACCGCATGCCCAGGACTGGCACCTCAAGGACGAGCTGATCCCGATGGAGGTGATCGAGGAACTGGCCGAGATGGGCGTCTTCGGCCTGACCATCCCCGAGGAATATGGCGGGCTGGGCCTGTCCAAGGCGTCGATGGTGGTGGTGTCCGAGGAACTCAGCCGCGGCTATATCGGCGTCGGCAGCCTGGGCACCCGGTCCGAGATCGCGGCCGAGCTGATCCTGGCCGGCGGCACCGAAGCGCAGAAGGCACACTGGCTGCCGGCGCTCGCCTCGGGCGAAAAGCTGCCCACGGCGGTGTTCACCGAACCCAATACCGGGTCCGACCTGGGCGCCCTGCGCACCCGCGCGGTCAAGGACGATGCCGGCGACTACCGGATCACCGGCAACAAGACCTGGATCACCCATGCCGCCCGCACCCATGTGATGACCCTGCTGGCCCGCACCGATCCCGCGACCAGCGACTACAGGGGCCTGTCGATGTTCCTGGCCGAAAAGGAACCGGGCACCGACGCGGCCCCCTTCCCCACCCCCGGCATGACCGGCGGCGAGATCGAGGTGCTGGGCTATCGCGGCATGAAGGAATACGAACTGGGCTTCGACGATTTCCACGTCAAGGCCGAGAACCTGCTGGGCGAGCAGGAGGGCAACGGCTTCAAGCAGCTGATGCAGACCTTCGAGGCCGCCCGGATCCAGACCGCCGCCCGCGCCGTGGGCGTGGCGCAATCGGCGCTCGACGTGTCGCTGCGCTATGCCCAGGACCGCAAGCAGTTCGGCAAGGCGCTGATCGACTTTCCCCGCGTCGCCGGCAAGCTGGCGATGATGGCGGTGGAAATCATGGTCGCCCGCCAGCTGACCTATTTCAGCGCCTGGCAGAAGGACCATGACAAACGCTGCGACCTGGAGGCCGGGATGGCCAAACTCTTGGGGGCCCGCGTCGCCTGGGCCTGCGCCGACAACGGGTTGCAGATCCATGGCGGCAACGGTTTCGCGCTGGAATACCGGATCAGCCGCATCCTGTGCGACGCGCGGATCCTCAACATCTTCGAAGGCGCGGCCGAAATCCAGGCCCAGGTGATCACCCGCCGCCTGCTGGGCTGAGCGCGCCAAGCCATGATTAGCCGCCTTTGACTAATTAGTCATTGGCGGCTAATGTCGGCTCATGAGCCTCGATCCCTGGCATTACCCGCGCACGGAATTCACCCACGACACCTTCGTGTCCCTGACCCGCGGCCCGATCGCGTCGATGAGCCTGTTCGGCCCGCGCCGCACCGGCAAGACCGAATTCCTGCTCAAGGATCTGGGCGCGCTGGCCGGCGACAGCTATGGCCACCGGGTGCTTTATGCCAGTTTCTGGCAGACCGGGGCCGATCCGCTGGCGATGATGCTCTATGCCTGCGACACGGCGCTGCGGCCGCGCTCTTACGGCGAACGGGTCGGGGCCTGGCTGGGCAACCTGCCGGTCAAGATCAGGCTGGGCGCGCTGAAAGGCATGGCCGAGGTCGAAATCGACCTGAGCCGCAAGCAAAGCCCGCGCCCGGCCGATGACCTGCTGCTGCTGGACAGCTACCTGGACCGGCTGGGCGATAGCCGCAAACCGGCGATCCTGCTGTTCGACGAATTCCAGGAAATCGCCGGCCATGACCAGGCCGAACAGGTCATGGCCGGGCTGCGCACATCGCTCGACACGCGCAAGTCCGGGGTCAGGACGATCTTCACCGGATCGTCCCAGGTGGCGTTGAAAAAGGTCTTCGACGGGCGCAAGGCGCCGTTCTACCGCTTTGCCCATCCGCTGCACCTGCCGGCGCTGGACGCGGGTTTCGTCGCCCATCAGCTCAAGGTCTTTCACCAGGTCTACCGCCGCAAGATCGACCCTGCCCGCGCGGCGCATGTGTTCGAGCGGTTCGACCGCAACCCGCTGTTCCTGCAGCGCTGGCTGATGTCCATGGGCACCGACCGCACCCTGGACGAAGACGCGGCGGTGACCCGCACATTCGCCGATCTGGCGGCCGAGCTGGATTACGACCGGACCTGGCGCAAACTGGCGCCCTACCACCGGGCCATGGCGCGGATCCTGGCCGAACGGGCCGGCGACCCGATGGGCGAAGCCGGGGCGGCGCGCTATGCCGAATTGCTGGGGACAAAGGCGCCGATCCCGCAGACCCGGCAAAGCTATCTGCGGACCCTGGAACGGCGCGGCATCGTCGATCAATGGGACAGGGAATGGCGCATCGCCGACCCGATCTTCGAGGCCTGGATCCTCGACCGCGGGCCGGACGCGTTCTGATCAGTCAGCCGTGACTAATCGCGGCTGGCGCGGCAGCGGCGCGGATCAGACGGGAATGTCGATCCCCTCGATCCAGGGCTTGATATCCAGCACCGGGGTGCCGTCCAGCGCATCGGTCACGTCGATGCCGATCTCTCCGCCGGCCTGGTCCAGCGCGGTGATCCGCACCGCCTCGATGGCGATCGGGTTGGGCCGCGCCGGGCTGCGCAGGGCGAAGGTGCCGCGCAGCCCGTTGCCATGGCGCGGGTTCTGAACGATCAGGTCGCGCCGCGACCGGTCGAACCACAGCACAAGCCAGATCGCCCGGCCGACCTCGAGCCCCAGCAGACCGGCGCGGTAGTCCGGCTTCAGCACCACCTTTCCGCCGCCGCCACCGGCCGCGCGCGCCGCGGTCAGGTTGCGCGGGGCGCCGCCCGGCTGCCAATCGCTGTGCAATGTGCCGATGAAGGTGACACCCGCATCGACCCGCCCGGCGGGGTCGACGGGCAGGCGGATCTCTCCGGGGCGGGGGGGTGTGTCGGCCATGGCGCGACCCTAGGCCCCCCGGACCCGCCCGCCAAGAGGCCGCCGGCCTATTTGAACGGCAGGATCTGGCACGGCATCGCGCGCAGGTCCGGCAGGTCATTGACGACATAGCCGTTGCAATCGCGCAGGGCGGCCGCTTCGGCCTCGGCCCGGCTGCCATAGCCCCAGACCATGGAATAGGCGCCGTCCTCGCTGATCGCGAAGGCCCGGAACGGGGCCCGGTCGCCCGGGTCGGTGAAATAGCCCGCCGGTTCGAACGCCATGCTGACCTGGCCGCGGTCCAGCGGCCGGTAGCCTTCGGGCAGGATCTCGGCATGAAGGGTGCAGACCGGGGTGTGCCGCCGGCATTCCTCCAGCGCGATCTGCTGCGCCGCGAGCCGGCCATTGGCGCCCACGACCCAACCCCAGGACCCGTCATCGCCCACGGCGAAGGCTCCGAAATAGGGGCCGCCGTTGCGGAACTCGGTGTCCAGCGCGACCTGGGTATCGGCCGGCAGGGGATCGGTCGACAGCGTGCTGAAGACCCCCTCGGACCCGTAGGTCAGAACCTCGGTGACCGGCGGCTCGAAGGCCCGGTCCGACAGCGGCGGCTCCGGCGCCGGCGCCACCGGTGGCGGCGTCGTCGGCTCGGCGGCGACCGTTTCGGGCACCGACAGGGGCAGCAACAGGCACGGCATCGGACGCAAACCGGACAGGTCCGAAATCGCGTAGTTCGAACAATCCGCGAGCGCCGCCTGATCCGCGGCCTGCTGACTGTCATGGCCCCAGACCATGGCATAGGCGCCATCCTCGCTGGCGGCGAAGGCCATGTAGGCCGGGCGGTCCTCGGGGCTGTTGAAATAGCCGGCCGGTTCCGCCGCCAATGACGCCTGTCCCGGCGCCAGTTCGGTATCGCCCTCGGGCAGGATCTCGGCATAGATCAGGCAACCCGAGGTATAGCGCTGGCATTCGGCCAGCGCGATCTCTTGCGCGGCGGCCCGGCTGTTGGCGCCGACGATCCAGCCCCAGGACCCGTCCTTGCCGACGGCGAAGGCGCCGAAATAGCTGGCGTCGGCGCGGAATTCATTGTCCAGCGCGGCCTGGGTATCGGCCTCCAGCGGCAAGGCCGATTGCGGCGCGTAGACAGCTTGCGGCGGATAGGTCGCCACCTCGGTCACCGGCTCGGTGAATTGCACCGGCGTGACGGTGGCGCCGGGCATCTGCGGCGGCTCGGCGGCAAGGGAATAGGCAAGGGCAAAGCTCAGGAACATCAAGGCCTCCGTTCGAAATCCACGATCAGATTGGCATGGCCCTGGCCGATGCGTAAAGCCGCAACAGCAATCATCCGGCGCGGCTCAGCAGGTCGACCAGCCGCTGGCGCGCCTCGGGCAGCGGGCGGTCGCCCAGCGCCGGCGCCAGGTGATGGCTCAGGAAATGGCCGGTCACCGCCAGGGCCTGGGCCAGCCCGCCGTCTTCGCCCGCGCCCTGCCCGCGCAGGACCGGCGGCAGAGGCAGCAACCGGTCGGCCCAGCCGCCGGCCCCCGCGGCGCTGACCGCCCGGCCGGTCCGGGGCGAGACATAGGCCAGATCCCCGGTCGCGCCGGTCGCGGCGCAGGCGGTCAGGTCCAGGCCGAAGCCCAGCTCGTCCAGCAGCGCCAGTTCCCAGCGCAGATAGGCGACGGGCCAAAGCGCATTGACCCCCAGCAGGTCCAGCAGCGCCCCGGTCCGGTCGAACAGGGCCGGGTGCGGTTCGCGTTCCGGCAGCAGGAAGGCCAGCAGGCCGGTGACCGCGTTCAGCCCGGCCAGCGCCGCGCGGTCGGCCATCACCTGGGCGGCGCGGGATTTCAGCGGCTCGACGGTGAAGGCGCCCAGATGCTCCTCCAGCCGGGCCTTCCAGGTCACCTGCAACTCGGTGCCGGGCTGCAGCAGCGGCGCCAGCCGGCGCGAGGTGCCGCCGCGCACGACCCCCGCCGCGCGGCCATGGGCGCGGGTGAAGACCTCGAGGATCACCCCGGTCTCTCCATGCGGCCGGGCGCGCAGCACCGGCCCGTCATCGCGCCATTCGATCATGGCCGCATAAGGCGTGCCCGCACGCCCGAAGGCAAGGCTTCGAACGCCCCGGACCCTATTCCAGCCCCGGCTGGTCCAGCAGATGCCGCCCGCGCGGGTCCTCGACCTCGATCACCCAGAGGTCCGGGTCGAAGCCGCGCTGCTTGTTGATCGACGCGTCCACCGCGGCCTCGTCCCCCTCGGCCAGGGTGACCCATCTGCGGTCGCCGGTCATCAGGTCGAACGAGCGCTGGAAACAGGCCGCCTGCCCGTCCATCGTGGCGATCTTGACCAGGACCGCGCCCGCCGTGGCATCGCCTTTCGTGACCACGAAGCCCGGGATCGCCTCGGCCCGCAGCCGGGCCAGGTAGGCGCCGACCCACATGTCGGCGGTCAGGCGCATCAATTGCCGTCCCGGAAATCCAGGCCCATTTCGGAATAGCGCTCCTTTTCCTCAAGCCAGTTGGGCCGCACCTTGACCTGCAGGAACAGGTGGATCTTGCGGCCCAGGAATTCTTCCAATTCCTCGCGCGCGGCCTTGCCGACCGCCTTGATCGTCTCGCCCTTCTTGCCCAGCAGGATGCCCTTGTGGCCGTCGCGGGCGACATAGACCACCTGGTCGACCCGGGCCGAGCCGTCCTTGCGCTCTTCCCAGGCCTCGGTTTCCACGGTCAGCTGGTAGGGCAGTTCCTGGTGCAGCCGCAGGGTCAGCTTTTCGCGGGTCATCTCGGCGGCGATCATCCGCAGCGGCAGGTCGGCGATCTGGTCCTCGGGGTACAGCCAGGGGCTTTCGGGCATCCGCGCGGCCAGCCAGGCCAGCAGATCATCGCAGCCATGGCCCTTTTCGGCGGAAATCATGAAGGTCTCGGCGAAATCGAACCGTTCGTTCAGATCCCGGGTCAGACCCAGCAGGACCGGCGCCGCGACCCGGTCGATCTTGTTGATGGCCAGCGCCACCGGGCGCGGGCCGGCGACCTCGGGCAGACGCTCCAGGATTGCCTCGACCCCTTTGGTGATGCCGCGATGGGCCTCGACCAGCAGCACGATCACATCGGCATCGGCGGCCCCGCCCCAGGCGGCGGCGACCATCGCCCGGTCCAGCCGCCGGCGCGGCGCGAACAGGCCGGGCGTGTCGACCAGCACGATCTGCGCCGCACCATGCAGCGCCACGCCGCGAATCCGCGCCCGGGTGGTCTGCACCTTGTGGGTGACGATGCTGACCTTGGCCCCGACCAGGCGATTGGTCAGGGTGGATTTGCCCGCATTGGGCTCTCCGATCAGGGCCGCAAAGCCAGCGCGTGTGGTCATGGGGTACTCCGTTGCGATGGGCTCCTTTACCCTTCGCAGGGCCGCAAGGCAAAGCCCCGCTTCGTCGGGTCCGAAATATCCCCGGGGGTGAGCCCCGGATGCAGTCCGGAGCCAGCGGGAAGCGCCCCCTACCCGCTCACCTCGGCCAGAAGCGCCGCCGCCGCGGCCTGTTCGGCGGCGCGTTTCGATCCGGCCTCGGCGCGGGCCGACCGGCCGTCCTGCAGGCGCACCTCGATGGTGAATTGCGGCGCGTGGTCGGGGCCGGTGCGG
Source organism: Rhodobacteraceae bacterium HLUCCA08 (assembly GCA_001314655.1). Taxonomy (GTDB): domain Bacteria; phylum Pseudomonadota; class Alphaproteobacteria; order Rhodobacterales; family Rhodobacteraceae; genus Salibaculum. The sequence continues at coordinate 25,689 of LJSF01000010.1, forward strand.
GCGACCTCGACATAGGCGGGCGGTGGCGCGCCGCGGGCCTGGGCCCATTCCTGCAGCGCGGTCTTGGCGTCGCGGGCATCCGCGTCGACCGCGTCGATCCGCGGCCCCCAAAGCCGCAGCACCATGTCCCGCGCCGCCGCGAAACCGGCATCGAGATAGACCGCGGCGATCACCGCCTCCATCGCGTCGCCCAACAGCGCCATCTTGCGCCGGCCGCCCGATTTCATCTCGGACCGGCCCAGCTTGAGCACCGCGCCAAGGTCGATCTGCCGGGCGACCTCGGCGCAGGTTTCCTTGCGCACCAGCGCATTGTAGCGCGGCGCCAGCTGGCCCTCGGCGGCCTCGGCATCGGCCTGGTAAAGCGCCTCGGCCAATACCAGCCCCAGCACCCGGTCGCCGAGGAATTCCAGCCGCTGATTGTCGCCCCGCGTCCCGCCCATCGACGGATGGGTCAGGGCCCGCACCAGCAGGTCGGGCCGGGCGAAATCATGGCCCAGCCGCCCGGCGAAATCGCGCAGCTCTGCCGACAGTTTCATCGCACCACCCTCCAGATCCGGTCGCCGCGCCAGTCCCAGAGGGCCCAGAACCGCCCGCTTTCGCTGGACAGGATGACCAGCCGGACCCGGCCCAGAACCTCGTCCCGCGCGACAAAGCCGATCCCGCCCGAGCCCTCGGGCAACCGGCTGTCGCGCGAATTGTCGCGATTGTCGCCCAGAACGAAATAGCTGGCGTCCGGCACCTGGTAAGTCCCGGTATTGTCCAGCGGCCGGGCGCCGATGTTCAGGATCGAATGGGTCCGCCCGCCCGGCAGGGTTTCCGTGAACCGCTGTTTCAGGCAGTCGGCCCCGATCCCCACCGCGCCCGAACTGCATTGCGGCAGAACCCCCAGCGGGCCCTGTTCGGCCATGGTCTCGGTGAACAGCCCGTCCGGGGCGACCGCGACCGCGACATCGTCGATGAAGACCTGCCCGCCCCGCAGCTGCACCCGTTCGCCGGGCAGGCCGATGACCCGCTTGAGGTAGATCACCCCGCTGGCCCGGTCGCGAAAGACGATGATGTCGCCGCGTTCCGGCGTGCCGCGCGTCGCCGCCACCATGTCGCCCACCAGCAGCGTCGGCTTCATGCTGCCGCCGGGCAACCAATAGGGCGCCCAGGCAATGCGCGAGGCGATCAGCAGCGCCATCAGGCCCAGCCCGAGCAACCCGAGGAACCGCAGCGGCGCCGACATCTGGTGGCTTTTCAACGGCGTGCCGCGCCGCGCCAGCAACAGCAATACCAGCGCCAGCCAGCCCCAGGGCAGCAGGATCAGCGCCCACAGCCACCCGGGCAGGCCGGCATCGTTCAGCCGGCGAAGGATCTGGCCGTTCAGCGGCACCCAGAAGACGGCCACGGCCAGGATCGCGATCACCTCGATCCAGCGCGGCCCGACCCCGCCCTGCACCAGCCAGAGCCAGGCCAGGACCAGCCCGGCGGCCAGCACCAGTGTCACCAGGAACGCCCCGCGCCCGGAATGCCCGTGCAGGTCGAACCCGTCCGTCAGATACCGCAAGCTCGCGCCCAAAACGGCCCTCCCGCAGGGTCCGCGTTACTCGATCGCCTTGAAATACCGGTCCGACCGCCAGGACCAGAAGGCCAGGATCGACCGCCCCGAACTGGAGAACATGATCCGGTCGGCGCGCCCGACGATATCCTCGTAATTCACGAAGCCGACGCCGCCGGCGGTCTGCGGCACCCGGCTGTCCGAGGAATTGTCGCGATTGTCGCCCAAGAAGAAATACTGCCCCTCGGGCACGGTGAACACCCCGGTGTTGTCGGCGCTGCGCGCGCCCTGCTCGACGATATTCAGGATCGAATGGCGGGCCCCGTTCGGCAGGGTCTCGATGAACCTTTCCTTGAGGCACTCCGCCCCTTCCGGTGCTCGACCGCCCCCGGCATTGGTGCAGCGCGGCCAGTTGCCCTCGGGGCCCTGGGGTTCGCTGAGTTCGGTGAAAAAGGCCACGCGCTCCAGCCCGACCGCTGCGTCATTGATGTGCAGAACCCCGTCGATCATCTGGATCCGGTCGCCCGGCACGCCGATCAGCCGCTTGATGAAATCGCGGCCCGTCACCGGATGGCGGAACACCACCACGTCGCCGCGCTCCGGTTCGCCGCCGAACAGGCGGTTGTTGGAGCCCTTGAAGACACCGCAGAAATCCTCGGCATCGATGTCGACCCCGAACCGCGGGATGATGATCGACGGACAGGAGGCATAGGAATAGCCATAGGCCATCTTGTTGACGAACAGGAAATCGCCGACCAGCAGCGTGTCCTTCATCGACCCCGACGGGATCCAGAACGGCTGGAACAGAAAGGTGCGAAATACCCCGGCGATGAGCAACGCGTAGACGACGGTCTTGAGCGTTTCCCATATGCCATGCAGCAGACCGTGTTTCTCGGTCTCGCCGGTTCCCTTGCTCATTGTTCTGGTCCTGCCTCGCTGCGCACCCGCGCTATCTGAGCGGCGCCGGCCCCGGAGTCAAGCACAGCCCCGCGCGCATGCCGGGGCCGTGACCGGGACGGTGGGCGGGGCGTCTTGGCCCTCAGGGCCAAGAGCGGCGCCCGGCGTCCCGGATCGGGCGCGCCTCGATCACCACGAAGGCCTGGGCCCAGGGATGATCGTCGGTCAGGGTGACATGGATCACCGCGTCGTGGCCCGGCGGCGTCATCTGCGCCAGCCGCTCGGCGGCCCAGCCGGTCACCGCCATCACCGGCTGGCCGGTCTCCAGGTTGCTCACCGCCATGTCGCGCCAGGCGATGCCCATCCGCAGCCCGGTGCCCAGCGCCTTGGAACAGGCCTCCTTCGCCGCCCAGCGCTTGGCATAGGTGCCGGCGACATCGCGCCGCCGCTCGGCCTTGCGCTGCTCGGTCCGGGTGAACACCCGGTTGCGGAACCGGTCGCCGAAGCGCTCCAGCGTGCCGGCGATGCGGTCGATGTTGCACAGGTCGGTGCCGATACCCAGGATCATGGCCCCGCCATGGCCCGGCGCCGCGCCCCGGTCAAGTCCCCGGCCGCCGGCTCACTCGCCGCCCAGCTCGTGCCAGGCCTCGACCGCGCCCGTCGCCTGGTTCACGGTCACATGCAGCACCAGGGCATTGCCGAAATCCGACGCGGGGTCATAAAGCCGCCCCTGCAGGCTGAAACTCAGGCCCCGGGCGGGGTCATACGCCGCCTGCAGATCGGCGAAATCCAGCATCAGGTAACCCAGCCCGTCGCCGAACCCCACGACCTTGCACATGCGGCCGCCGATCTCGTCGTAAGGCGGCGACAGGATCAGCAGGTAATGGGACCCCGCCGCCGGTTCGATCGTGTCCAGCAGGGCCAGTCGCACGGCACCGTTGGCGAAGCTGCGGGTATGGCTGTCCCAGGGTTCGGCGATCGCCGCGGCACTGGCGCGCCAATCGCAATCATGGATGTCCTGGGCTTCCAGCGGGCCGGCGGCGAGGGCCAGGGCGCTGACCGCACCCAGCTGTCCGATACGACGCATCATGGCGACCTTCCGGGATGAGTTCTCCTTGCCGGCCCAGCATAGCCGCGCCGGACCCGCGCGAAAGGCCGATTTTCACCCGCGTCACCGGTAGAGATGACCGACGATCTCTTCGCCGATCCCGCCGGCATAGTCGAAACCCGCCCCCGAGGCCCGGTGAAAATCGTCGATCCCGAGCCCGGGAAACCGGAAATTCGCATCTCCGATCAAAGGCTTGCGGGCGGCAAAAACCAGCCGCGCGATCCCCGCCCAGCGCATCGCGCCCAGGCACATCTCGCAGGGCTGGCAGGACGCGACCAGGGTCGCGCCGGACAGGTCGCGCCCGCCGGCGGCGCGGGCGGCCTCACCGATCGCCACGATCTCGGCATGGCGGGTCGGGTCGCCGCTGTCCATCACCGCGTTGCGGGCCCGGGCGATCACGGCGCCGTCGCGGATCACGGCGGCGGTAAAGGCCGCGTCGGCGCCGTCGCGGTCCAGCCTGGCCGCCCAGAGGGCGATCTCGTGGCAGGTGTCGCGTTCCAGCGCGGTCGGGGTCATGCCCGTGCCGCATCCATCCGCCGGCGCATCTCGCGGATCGCCGGCTCCAGCCCCATGAAGATCGATTCGGCGATCAGGAAATGGCCGATGTTCAGCTCGCGCAGCTCGGGAAAGGCGGCCACGGGGCCGACCGTGTCGAAGGTCAGCCCATGGCCGGCATGCACCTCCAGGCCCAGCGAATCGGCAAAGGCCGACATCTCGCGCAGGGCCTCCAGTTCGCGGTCGCGGTCGTCCGGACGGCCCTCGTGATGGGCGTCGCAATAGGCGCCGGTATGCAGCTCGACCACCGCCGCGCCGATCCGGGCGGCGGCCTCGATCTGGCGGGCATCGGCGGCGATGAAGATCGACACCCGGCAGCCGGCTTCGCGCAGCGGGGCGATGAAATGGGCCAGCCGGTTCTCCTCGCGCGCGACCTCCAGCCCGCCCTCGGTGGTCCGTTCCTCGCGCTTTTCGGGAACGATGCAGACCGCATGGGGGCGGTGGCGCAGGGCGATCGCCTGCATTTCCTCGGTCGCGGCCATCTCGAAATTCAGCGGCAGGCTCAGCGCCTCCATCAGCGCCTCGATATCGGCATCGCTGATATGGCGGCGGTCCTCGCGCAGATGGGCGGTGATGCCGTCGGCGCCGGCGGCCTCGGCCAGCTTTGCGGCGCGCACCGGGTCGGGATAGGCGCTGCCGCGCGCATTGCGCACGGTGGCGACGTGGTCGATGTTCACGCCCAGGCGCAGCTTGTCCATGGCGGGTCCTCTTGCGGCCGATGACGACAGACCGGCACGCTAGCGCGGCGGCTCAGGCTTCGCCAGCCGGTTTCTTGCGCAGCTTGTCCAGCTTGGCGCGCAGCAGCTTGCGACGGCGGTTCTGATAGGCCCGCGTCAGCTGCAGAACGACCATGTACATCGCCGTGGCGGCGATCATGCCGGGGATGATCCCGCCCACGGTCCAGGGCCAGATGACATCGTTCCAGAAGGTCGCAAGCCGGCCCCATTCGGCCTTTTCGGGCGTGAACAGCGCCTTGAAATTGTGCCACAGATCGGCCGTCGCGCCGCCGAACCGGGCCATCGCGCCCTCGATCTCTCCGGGTCGCTGGGGTTCGCCCAGCAGGAAATGCCCTGTCCTGAGCGACACGATCGCGATCGGCACATAGGTCAGCGGATTGCCGAAGAAGGTCGCCAGCAGCGCGGCGATCACATTGCCGCGCATCGCCCAGGCGATCAGCGCCGACATCAGGAAATGCAGCCCGTAAAAGGGCGTGAAGGTGACAAAGACGCCGGCCCAGACGCCGCGGGCGATCTTGTCGGGGGTGTCGGGCAGACGGCGCAGGCGGTGGCGCACATAGCGCGCCGCCCGGCCCCAGCCGCCGCGGGGCCAGAAGAATTCCAGCACGATCCGCCAGAGCGGCCGTTTTTCCCTGCGCTTGAAGACCAACCCGGCCCCCCTCGATCAAACTGTTTCACGCTCCGGCAAATCGGCAGCGCGGCCCGGGTCACGGTGGCGCGCGATGGAGGACACGTTGCTGTCCGCCTCAAGCGCCGTCATCACTCGGTGCATGTGTTCCACATCCCGCAGGTCGACCTCAATCAAAAGCCTGTAATAATCCGGTTTCCGGTCGATGAAGACGAGGTCAGAGATATTCGCCTCCTGTTCGCCGATCAATGTGCAGATACGGCCCAGAACACCGGCATCGTTCGAAATCGTCAGGTCCATCGCGACATTGTGCACCGCCCTGTGGGTGCCGTCCTGCCAGCGCAGGTCGATCCAGCGGTCGGGCTGGTCCTCGTAACGGGCCAGAACGTCGCAGTCGATCGCATGCACCACCACGCCCTGGCCGCGATAGGTGATGCCGACGATTCGCTCGCCCGGCAGCGGCTGGCAGCATGCGGCACGGCGGTGTTGCTGGTCCGGCGACAGGCCGATCACCGCGCGGCGGGCGTCGACCTGGTGGCTCGTATCCTCCTCCAGGTCGGGATACAGGGCGCGGACCGCCTCGCGGGCGCTGAACTCGGCCGCGCCGAGCCGGGCCAGCAATTCGTCCCGGCCGTCGATGCCCATGGTCTTGGCCGCGGTGTCCAGCGCCTTGTCGGTGGCCTTCTTGCCGACGTTCTCGAACGCCACCCGGGCCAGTTCGCGGCCCAGCCGGATGAACCGCTCGCGGTCCTCTTCGCGCAGGGCCCGGCGGATCGCCGACTTGGCCCGGCCGGTCACGGCGATGTCGACCCAGGTGGCCTGGGGGGTCTGGCCCTCGGCGGTGATGATGTCGACCGATTGCCCGTTCTTGAGCCGGGTCCAGAGCGGCACCCGGATCCCGTCGACCTTGGCGCCGACGCAGGCATGGCCGACCTTGGTATGGACCGCATAGGCGAAATCGATCGGCGTGGCGCCGCGCGGCAGCTTGATCACGTCACCCTTGGGGGTGAAGCAGAACACCTGGTCCTGGTACATCTCCAGCTTGACCATATCGAGGAATTCGTCGTGGTCCTGTTCCTCGGTGAAGCGTTCGGTGACCTGGGCGATCCAGCGGGTGGGGTCGACGGCGAACCGGTTCTCGACCCGTTCACCGTCGCGGTAGGACCAATGCGCGGCGACGCCGGTCTCGGCGACCTCGTGCATCTCGCGGGTGCGGATCTGCACCTCGACCCGCTTGCCGTCGCGGCCGGAAACGGTGGTGTGGATGCTGCGGTAGCCGTTGGTCTTGGGCTGGCTGATGTAATCCTTGAACCGGCCCGGCACGGCGCGCCAGCGCTGGTGGATGGCGCCCAGCGCGCGATAGCAATCGGCCTCGGACCCGGTGATGACGCGAAAGCCGTAGATGTCGGACAGGCGGGAAAACCCCTGTTCCTTCTCCTGCATCTTGCGCCAGATCGAATAGGGTTTCTTGGCCCGGCCATGGACCTCGGCCGCGATCCCGGCCTTGTCCAGCTCGTGGCGCATGTCGGCGGTGATCTTTTCCACCACGTCGCCGGTTTCGCGCTGCAGCGTGATGAAGCGGCGGATGATCGAATTGCGCCCCTCGGGGTTGAGGACCCGGAAGGCCAGGTCCTCAAGCTCTTCGCGCATCCATTGCATGCCCATGCGCCCGGCCAGCGGGGCATAGATATCCATCGTCTCGCGCGCCTTCTGGGCCTGTTTTTCCGGCCGCATCGCCTTGATCGTGCGCATGTTGTGCAGCCGGTCGGCCAGCTTGACCAGAGTCACCCGCAGGTCGCGGCTGGTGGCCATGAACAGCTTGCGGAAATTCTCGGCCTGCTGGGTCTGGGCGCTGGACAGCTGCAGGTTGGTCAGCTTGGTGACACCGTCCACCAGTTCCGCGATCACCGTGCCGAACCGGCGCTCGACCTCGGCGAAATTCGCCTTGGTGTCCTCGATCGTGTCGTGCAGCAGGGCGGTGACGATGGTGGCATCGTCCATCTGCATTTCCGCCAGGATCGAGGCGACGGCGATCGGATGGCTGAAATAGGGCTCGCCCGATTGCCGGGTCTGGCCCTCGTGCATGTTCTGCCCGAACGCATAGGCGTCGCGCAGAAGCGTTTCGTTGCTGTTGGGGTTGTAGCTGCGGACCAGCCCGATCAGGTCATCTGCGCTGATCATGATCCGCAGGCACGCCTCACTTCTGGACTTGCGCCGCCATCAGCTCGCGCAAGAGCTGTTCGTCGGGCATGTCGTCCTCGGGCTTGTCGGCTTCGGGGCCGCCGGCGCCCATCAGCAGGGCCATGGCGTCGTCCTCGGGCTCGTCGACCTCGATCTGGGTCTGACGGCTTTCGATCATGCGCTCGCGCAGGTCATCGGCCCGCTGGGTCTCGTCGGCGATTTCGCGCAGGGCCACGACCGGGTTCTTGTCGTTGTCGCGGTTGACCGTGATCGGCGCGCCCGAGGACACCTCGCGCGCGCGATGGGCGGCCAGCATCACAAGCTCGAAACGGTTCGGAACCTTGTCGACACAATCTTCAACGGTTACGCGGGCCATGGGGCACTCCAGATCGGCAGGTGTTGCAAGAAGCCCGCTACCTAATGGCTGTTGCCGGGGTTGACAAGTCGATTCCCCGTGAAACCGACTTGGTCGCACCGGCGCCGAGCCCTGCACCGGCCTCCCGCCGGCCCAGGCCGACCGGAACCCCGCGCGCCCGCAGAAGGCGCAGCAAGGCCTCGGCCCGACGCCGCCCCAGCACTGGCCGGGCCGTCGGCCCCCGACCGGGCGCAGCCGACCCGGCGGCGGGCAGGGCGGCGGCGATCCGCAGCCGGTCCAGCGCGCCGAACCCGCGCAGACCCATCGGTCCGGGCAGAAAACTCTCGACCGCGGCGCCGTCGGCAAGGATGACCTCGTGACGGTCCAGCAGCAGGCAATGATATTCCGCCCGCCGGGAGGCGCGACGCTGCCGGACCCGCGGCAGGACCCTGAACGCCTTGGCCGGGGCAAGAACCTCGTCCTGCCCGTCCGCGATCAGGATCCGATGCTGGGGCGACAGCACAAGGTCGCGCTGCGGCAGGTCGGGGCCCAGCGCGCCGGCCTTGACCTCGACCGGCATGTGCGGGTCGTCGGGCCGATCGAAGCGCAGGCGCTGCACCCCGATCCAGCGCAGCGGCTGCGCGCCATGGTCGGCGGTCAGAACCGGCTGACCGATGCGCAGCGCCTCGACCCGCCGCGCCCCCGCCGGGGTGGCGATCAATGTCCCGGGGCAGAAACAGGCCGGCGCGACCGGCTCTGAATGATAGCCCGGGATCATCCTGTAACCGGTGTCGAGCACATGGGTCAGCGTCACGCTTTCGATCGGCGTGGTTTCGAACGGGTCGTTCTCGGGATCCATGTCGTGCAGCAGCACGACATCCCCGTTGGTCATCTGGATCGCCCAGAACTGCACGACCCGCGTGACGCCATCCGTCGTCACCACGCTGGCGCCGTACGAGACCATCTCCTCCAGTTGCAGGGTGACCGGACCCGCGCCCGCATCATAGGACAGGGTTTCGCCCGGCGTGTTTTCGTTCAGCTCGCCGTCAGACGTGGTGGCGACAAGCGACAACGCGTTCTGCGACAGGATCGACCCGGCGTCGCCATAGGTCCCCAGGATCGCGGCGGGATCGCTTTCGATGGATGGCAGGTTTCCCAGGAACCAGCCGAAGATCGTCGTCGAAGCCATGTTGAGTCCCCGTGGTCGCCCGATGCGCGAAATGTCGTGACGATTATCGCGCAGCGGTGGTTCACGGACCGTTCACCGGGTCCTGGCAGTCACAACGGGACCACGTCGCGCCGTTCCGCCGCGGGCCGCGCGGCCAGCAGCTCCGCCAGGCTGCGCTGCAGAAGCGGATGCACCCAATCCGGGGCCAGTTCGGCCAGCGGGACCAGGACAAAGGACCGGTCCTGCAGCCGCGGATGGGGCAGGATCAGCCTGTCGGGGGTGCGGCGCGCCTGGTCGGCCGGGGGCAGTTCTCGCCAGGCCGCCTGTCCCGCGGCATCCGGTTGCACCTGGTCGCCAAGGGCGATCAGATCCAGGTCCAGGCTGCGCGGCCCCCACCGCAATCTGCGCCGCCGGCCCGCCTCGGCCTCGATCCCGTGCAGCGCGTCCAGGATCGGTTCGGGCCCCGCATGACCCCGCGCGACGAAGCCGGCATTGACGAAATCCGGTCCACTGCCGGCCGGAAAGGCGGAACTGCGATACAGCCGACTCGCCCTCCCGTTCGCAAAGCGCCTTGACAGCTGCTCCAGCGCCCATTCGACGGTCCGGTGCGGCGTGCCGAAGGGGGACTCCGAATTTGACCCTACGGCAATCAGCAGGATATCGCCGCTTTTTGAGGCAACCCGTGCTTGCCGCATGTTACATTTTCCTTACAATATCTGTCGCCGGACCGGGCCCATTCAAGCCACTCACCATAATCACCCGGGCCGCCTATCTGGAAGGAATGCGAATGTTTTATCGTGACGAGCGTTTGGCGCTCTTCATTGATGGGTCGAACCTGTATGCGGCGGCCAAAGCGCTTGGATTCGACATCGACTACAAGCTGCTGCGCCAGGAATTCATGCGCCGCGGCAAGCTGCTGCGCGCCTTTTACTACACGGCCCTGCTGGAGAATGACGAATATTCTCCGATCCGGCCGCTGGTGGACTGGCTGCATTACAACGGCTTTTCCATGGTCACCAAGCCGGCCAAGGAATACACCGACAGCCAGGGGCGCCGTAAGGTCAAGGGCAACATGGATATCGAACTGACGGTCGATGCCATGGAACTGGCGCCGCATGTCGACCATATCGTGCTGTTCTCGGGCGACGGCGATTTCCGGCCGCTGGTCGATGCGCTGCAGCGCAAGGGCGTGCGGGTCTCGGTCGTGTCGACGATCCGCAGCCAGCCGCCGATGATCGCCGACGACCTGCGCCGCCAGGCCGACAATTTCATCGAACTCGACGACCTTCGAGAGGTCATCGGCCGGCCGCCCCGCGAACCGCGCCCCGAACGGGCCGAGGCGATGGCCGAAGAGGACTGAGCACCGCGGGGCGCCCCGGGCGCGCCCCGTGTCAGTCTGCCCTCCGGGCATTGACCCTGCCGTGCTGCGCGATCCCCAGGGCGGGCCAGGGGCTCTCGTACCGGGCCGGACCAGCGATGATCCCGTCATCGCTCGGGATGCCTTCGAATCGCGGCATGTCGCTGTCGTGGCCCGCGACCGGCCGGGCCGGGCCATCCCTGGCCTTCGCGCACCGCGGTTCGGCGGGATGGCGCCGGATATGGCCCGACGCGTCATGCGGCGGCGCCGGCATCCATCCGTCGGGCCGCGGGCCGCGCCAATCCGGCGGCCGCTCCGGCGCGGCGCCATGGCAGGCGGCGCGATCACGCCGCGCCGGCAGATCCGGGCTGGACGCGGCGCCGGCGTCGCCTTACCTGTGAAGGCATGATCCTGCCACCCCTCACCCTCTACCTCGCCGCCCCGCGCGGTTTCTGCGCCGGCGTCGACCGGGCGATCAAGATCGTCGAAGAGGCCTTGGCCAAATGGGGCGCCCCGGTCTATGTCCGCCACGAGATCGTCCATAACCGGTTCGTGGTCGACGACCTGACCGCCAAGGGCGCCGTCTTCGTCGAGGATCTGACCGATTGCCCCGACGACCGGCCGGTGATCTTTTCCGCCCATGGCGTGCCGAAATCGGTCCCGGCCGAGGCCGAACGGCGACAGATGATCTATGTCGACGCCACCTGCCCGCTGGTCTCCAAGGTCCATATCGAGGCCGAACGGCACAGCGAAAACGGCCTGCAGATCGTCATGATCGGCCATGACGGCCATCCCGAAACCATCGGCACGATGGGCCAGCTGCCAGCGGGCGAGGTGCTGCTGGTCGAAACCGTCGACGACGTCGCCGGGCTGCAGGTGCGCGATCCCGGCAGGCTGGCCTTCGTCACCCAGACCACGCTGTCGGTCGACGACACCGCCGATATCGTCGCCGCCTTGCAGGCCCGCTTCCCGGCGATCGTCGGCCCGCACAAGGAAGACATCTGCTACGCCACCACCAACCGCCAGGAGGCGGTCAAGGCGATGGCCCCGGAATGCGACGCCCTGCTGGTGGTCGGCGCGCCGAATTCCTCCAATTCCCGCCGCCTGGTCGAGGTGGCGCAAAAGGCCGGCTGCGGCCATGCCCAGCTGGTCCAGCGCGCCACCGATATCGACTGGCGCGCGCTCGAAGGGGTCCGCACATTGGGCCTGACCGCCGGCGCCAGCGCCCCCGAAGTGCTGATCGACGAGGTCGTCGCCGCCCTGCGCAGCCGCTACGACCTGAGCGTCGAAACCGTGCGCACCGCGACCGAGAACGTGGAATTCAAGGTGCCCCGCATCCTGCGCCAACCCGCCTGACCCGGGCACCGCCGTGCCCCGGACAATGCGCGGGCGCGCGTGCCGCAGGTCCGACGCGACCGGGACGGCGGGCGGGGCGATCTGGCCCGACGGGCCAGGAGCGGCGCCCGACGGGCCTTGATCCCCGCCCCGCGACAGGCCATTGAAGGCCCATGTTCGGGATCCCCAAAGCCCCCCTCGCGCTCGGCCTCGCCGGCCTGATCCCATTCGTCTGGGGGGCCGTCACGGTGCTCTGGCCGCAGCTGGCCGGCCCGGTCGCCGGCGGGTTCGGGTCGCGCTTCGTCGGCCCCTATATCGGCCTGTTCTACGGCACGGTGATCCTGTCCTTCATGTCCGGCGTGCTCTGGGGTTTCGCCACGAAAACCTCCGGCGCCCGCGCCGCGACCGGCTATGTGCTCTCGGTGCTGCCCGCCCTGTGGGCCTTCTTCATGGTCGGCGGCGGGCCGACCTCCTCGGCACGCAACCTGATCGCCGGCTTCGCCGGGCTTCTGCTGCTGGATGCCGCCTTCACCCGCTGGGGCCTGGCGCCCGCCTGGTGGATGCGCCTGCGGGTCCTGCTCACGGTGATCGTCATCGCCAGCCTCGTGCCGGTCGCGGCATGAGCGCCGATCCCCGCACCATCGCCGCCTATGACGCGCGGGCGCAGGATTATGCCGAACGGTTCGGCACCGAGGACGCGCCGGGCGCCAGCCTGCGCCGCTTCGCCGATGCGCTGCCGCCGGGCGGCCATGTGCTCGACCTCGGCTGCGGCCCCGGAACCTCCGCGGCCCGGCTGATGGCGATGGGCTTTGCCCTCGACGCGCTCGACGCCTCGGCCGAGATGGTGCGCCTGGCCCGGGCCCGCTCCGTGCCCGCCCGCCAGGCCGGTTTCGACGATCTCGACGCCAGCGCCGCCTATGACGGGGTCTGGGCGAATTTCTCGCTCCTGCACGCGCCGCGCGCCGACCTGCCCGGCCACCTCGCGGCGATCGCCCGGGCGCTGAAATCGGGCGGCCTGCTGCATATCGGCATGAAGCTCGGCACCGGTCAGGCCCGTGACCGTCTCGACCGCCGCTACACCTATGTCGCGCGCGACGAACTGGCCGAATTGCTGGTCCGGGCCGGCTTCACCCTGCTGTGCGAACACCACTTCGAGGAAGCGGGGCTGGCCGGCACGATCGATCCGGGCATCGTCATCCTGGCCCGGCATGGCTGAGCTTTTCGCCTATACCGACGGCGCCTGCTCCGGCAATCCAGGCCCCGGCGGCTGGGGTGTCGTCCTGCAGGCGAAGGAGGACGGCGTCGTCAAGAAAGAACGCGAACTGAACGGCGGAGAGGCGGATACGACAAACAACCGCATGGAATTGATGGCCGCCATCACCGCCCTGGAAACCCTGGGCCGGCCCAGCACGATCACCGTCGTGACCGACAGCGCCTATGTGAAGGACGGGATCACCCGCTGGATCCACGGCTGGAAACGCAACGGCTGGACCAAGAAGGGCGGGCTCAAGAACGCCGATCTGTGGCAACGGCTCGATGCCGCCGCCGCCCCGCACCGGGTGACCTGGGAATGGGTCAAGGGCCATGCCGGCCACCCGGAAAACGAACGCGCCGACGAACTGGCCCGCCGCGGCATGGCCCCGTTCAAGGGCAACGGGGCCCGATGACCCTGCTGGTCCTGCTCGATCATGCCGCGGCCGCCGTCTTCGCCGCGACCGGGGCGCTGGCCGCCTCGCGCCAGCAGCTGGATATCGTCGGTTTCCTGTTCCTGGCGGCGCTGACGGCGGTGGGCGGCGGGACGATCCGCGACCTGCTGCTGGACCGCGACGTGTTCTGGATCGTCGATCCCGGCGTGATCGGCGTCACCGCCCTGGTCGCGCTGCTTGTCTTCTTCACCGCGCATCTGCTGGAAAGCCGCTTGCGGACGCTGACCTGGCTCGACGCGCTGGCCCTGTCGGTCGCCGTCGCCGCCGGCAGCGGCGCCGCGCTCCAGGCCGGGCAACCGGGGGTCATCGTCGCGCTGATGGGCGTGACCACCGGGGTGATGGGCGGGTTGATGCGCGACGTGGTCTGCAACGAGGTGCCGCTGGTGCTGAAACAGGGAGAGCTTTATGCCTCCGCCGCCCTGGCCGGGGCCCTGGCGACGATCCTGGCGGCCCGGTTCGGCCTGGCGCCGCTGCCCGCCCTGATCGCCTGCGCCGCGCTCACCTTCACCCTGCGCGCCGGCTCGATCGCCTTCGGCTGGCGCCTGCCGGTCTATCGCAGCCGCCCGCCCCGGTCCTGAGCCGCCGGGACGGTGGGCGGGGCGTCTTGGCCCGCAGGGCCAAGAGCGGCGCCCGACCGTCAGCCAAGCCGCTCGGGAAACCCGTCCCAGCCGCGCAGCACCTCGGCCGCCTCCATCGCCCGCTTGCCCGCGCGCTGGGCCTCCAGCACCTGCACCGCGCCACTGCCGCAGGCCACGCGAAAGCCGCCCAGATGGGCGCCCGGTTCGCCCGCCCCGGCCGCGGCCCGGGCGCGCAGCAGTTTCACCCGCTCGCCGCCGATATCGCACCAGGCGCCGGGAAACGGCGACAGGCCGTTGATCTGGCGCGCGATCTCCTCGGCCGGCGCCGTCCAGTCGATCCGCGCCTCGGCCTTGTCGATCTTGGCCGCATAGGTCACCCCTGCCTCGGGCTGCACCTGCGGCTCCAGGTCGTCCAGCCGCGCCAAAGCCGCCACGATCGCCGCGGCCCCCAGCGCCGACAGCCTTTCATGCAGCTCACCCGCCGTCTCGGTCTCACCGATCCCGATCTCGCGGCGCAACAGCACCGGCCCGGTGTCAAGGCCCGCCTCCATCTGCATGATGCAGACACCCGTGCGCGCATCGCCCGCCATGATCGCCCGCTGGATCGGCGCCGCCCCGCGCCAGCGCGGCAAGAGCGAGGCATGGATGTTCAAACAACCACGCTTTGGCGCGTCCAGAATGCCCCGAGGAAGCAAAAGACCATAGGCGACGACCACGGCGACCTCGGCCCCCAGTGCAGCGAACTCGGCCTGCGCCTCGGCCCCTTTCAGCGACACCGGGTGCCGCAGCGCGATCCCCAGCGCCTCGGCCCGGGCCTGCACCGGGCTGGGCCGTTCCTTCTTGCCCCGGCCGGCCGGACGCGGCGGCTGGGTATAGGCGCAGACCACATCATGCCCCGCCGCCACCAGCGCCTCAAGCACCGGCACGGAAAAGTCCGGGGTGCCCATGAAGACGATCCGCATCAGCCTCTCCCCCGCTTTTCCGCCCGTTTCAGCAGCCGGTCGCGTTTCAGCCGGCTCAGCCGGTCGAAATACATCCGGCCCTCCAGGTGGTCGATCTGGTGCTGCACGCTCGTGGCCCAGAGGCCGACGAAATCCCGGTCTTCCATCGCCCCCTCGGCGTTCAGAAACCGCACGGTCACGGCGCGGGGCCGGGCGATCACCGCCGACACGCCGGGCAGGTTGGGCGAGGCTTCCTCGTGGTCGCGCAGGTCGATGCTGGCATGCAGGATCTCGGGGTTGGCCATCCGCACCGCCTGGCCGCGCTTTTCGCTGGCATCGACCACGGCCAGCCGCAGCGGCACCCCGATCTGCGGCGCGGCCAGGCCGACACCGGGCATGGCGTCCATCGCCGCGACCATCTCGTCCCACAGGGCACGGACCGCATCATCGACGACCTCGACCGGGGCGGCGGCGCGGCGCAGGACCGGTGCCGGCCAGGGCACGAAGCCCCGCGTCATTCGGGCATATCCGGGTGATCGAGGATCAGGATCCCGTCCAGGTGGTCGATCTCGTGGCAGACGATCGCCGCCTCGATCCCGGCGAAGCGGTCATGGCGCGTAGCCCCCTGCGCATCGGTCCAGTCCAGCTCGACCCAGTCCGGCCGCGCCACCCGCCGCGCCTGGCCGGGGATCGACAGGCAGGCCTCTTCGCCGATCTGCACCGCCTTGGCGCGTCCGGCGATCCGGGGGTTCACGAAGGCGATCGGCGCCGCCCCTCCGGTCTTCCACCAGGCATCCATGACAAAGACCCGCACGCCCACGCCGATCTGCGGCGCGGCCAGCCCCCGGCCGCCGGCGGCATAGAGCGTCTCGAACAGGTCCGCGATCAGCGCCGCGTGATCCGCGCCCCGGGGCACCGGGGCGCAAACCTCCCGCAGCCGCGGGTCTGGATGCAGGACCAGCGGCCGCACCGCCATGTCAGGCCCGCGCCCGGTCGCGCTTGAGCTTGACCATCCGGCGGGTGATCATCTGCCGCTTCATCGGGCCCAGATAGTCGATGAACAGCTTGCCGTTCAGGTGGTCGATCTCGTGCTGGACACAGGTCGCCCAGAGGCCGTCGAAATCCTCCTGGTGTTCCTCGCCATCCAGCCCCAGCCAGCGCACGGTCACGGCGGCGGGGCGTTCGACATCGGCGAACTGGTCGGGGATCGACAGGCAGCCTTCCTCGTAGACGCTGGTGTCCTCCGAGGCGGCGATGACCTGGGGGTTCAGCAGCACCATCGGCCGGGGCTTCGCCTCCGGGTCCTTGACGCAATCCATCACCAGCATCCGGCTCAGCACGCCGACCTGCGGCGCCGCCAGCCCGATGCCCGGCGCGTCATACATCGTCTCCAGCATGTCCTCGGCCAGGACGCGCAGCGCGTCGGTGACATCGGCGACCGGGTCGCAGGCGGTCTTGAGCCGCGGGTCGGGGTGGATGAGGATGGAACGCTTCGTCATGCGGGCTGATTTAGGCGAAGGCCCGGCCGCGCGCAACATGGCCTTGCACCCGCCGCCCGCGGCGCTAGCCTGCGCCGGATCTGCAAGGAGACGCCCGAATGACCTTCGACGACCCGATCGACCGCCGCGGCACCCATTGCGTGAAATGGGACATGATGGAGCCGATCTACGGCGTGCCGCGCGACGACGGCATCGCGATGTGGGTCGCCGACATGGAATTCCGCGCCGCGCCGCCGATCCAGGACGCCCTGCGCCGGATGCTCGACCACGGCGTCTACGGCTATTTCGGCGATGACGGCCCCTATCTGGACGCGATCCGCTGGTGGATGGCCGAACGGCATGGCTGGGCGGTGGATCCGGGCCACGTCTTTACCACCCATGGCCTGGTCAACGGCACCGCGCTGTGCATCGACGCCTTCACCCAGGCCGGCGACGGCGTGGTGCTGATGACGCCGGTCTACCATGCCTTCGCCCGGGTGATCCACGCCGCCGGTCGCCAGGTGGTGGAATGCGAACTGCGCCTGCAGGACGGCCGCTACGAGATGGATTTCGACGCCTGGGACGCGCAGATGACCGGCAACGAGCGGATGCTGATCCTGTGCTCGCCGCACAATCCCGGCGGCCGCGTCTGGACCCGGGCCGAATTGCAGGCCGTCGCCGCCTTCGCCAGGCGGCACGAGCTGATCCTGGTCTCGGACGAGATCCACCACGACCTGCTGATGCCCGGCAAGCCTCACACGCCGATGGCGCTGATCGACGGGGTCGAGGACCGGCTGGTGATGATGACGGCGGCCACCAAGACCTTCAACATCGCCGGCGCCCATGTCGGCAACGTGATCATCGCCGATGCCGATCTGCGCGCGCGCTTCGCCGCCCGCATGGCCGCCCTGGGGATGAGCCCGAACAGTTTCGGCCTGCACATGGCCACCGCCGCCTATTCGCCCGACGGGGCCGAATGGGTCGATGCGCTGCGGGTCTATCTGGACGGCAACCGCCAGGTCTTCGATGCCGGGGTGAACGCCATTCCGGGCCTGCGTTCGATCCCGCTGGAATCGACCTATCTGGCCTGGGTGGATTGCGCCGGCACCGGGATGGAGCGCGCCGAATTCACCGCCCGCGTCGAACAGGGCGCGCGAATCGCGGTCAACCACGGCCCCAGCTTCGGCAAGGGGGGCGCGGATTTCCTGCGGTTCAACATCGCCGCCCCCCGCGCCCAGGTGGCCGAGGCGGTGGCGCGCCTGCAGCAGGCCTTTGCCGATCTGCAATAGGGCGGCTCAGCGCGGCAGCAGGGCGATCGGCGCGTCGTCGGGGCGTTCGAAATCCAGCGGCTGGCTGTCGCCCGCGCTCGGCGCGCGCTTGAAGTCATACCGCATCTCGCCGGCCTCTTCGGAGGCGGCGACGATCAGGCATTGGCCCAGGTGCCGGGCGCCTTCGTAAAGGTCGACCAGCCCGCGCAGATGCGGCGCCCCCTCCGCCGCCATCGCGAATCCCTTCGACCAGCAGCGCAGCACCGGCCAGCTTCGTTCCCCGTCCCGCACCCGCAGGCGCGATTTGCGTGCCTTCTGCGCGGCCAGAGCCGCGGCAAGTTCGGCCCGGACGCTATGTGGCAGCATGTCCGACATCCGTTTCCCTCCATCCACGGGGTCAGCAGACACCCGATACGGGCCCATGGTCAACAAATCATTGACGAAACCCCGCACCCAAGTGGCGCGGCGTGTCTGTCCGGCCATGTGCGCAAGCGCAGGTCCCTTGCGCATCTGCGCCGCTTACCTGCGCCAGCAAGGAGGTTAGGTAGCGTGGGGAAAGGAAACCTCATGGGCGAGTTGATCGACGGCATCTGGCAGGACCGCTGGTATGACACCAAAGCCAGCGGCGGCGCCTTCCAGCGCAGCCGGGCCTCATGGCGCAGCTGGATCACACCGGACGGCGCCCCCGGGCCCTCGGGCGACGGCGGCTTCCCGGCCGCGTCCGGGCGGTATCACCTCTATGTCTCCTATGCCTGTCCCTGGGCGCATCGCACGCTGATCCTGCGCGCGCTCAAGGGTCTTGCGCCGCATATCGGCACCTCCGTCGTGCATCCCGACATGCTGTCCGACGGCTGGACCTTTTCCACCGATTTCGACGGCGCCACCGGCGATACGCTGCATGGCGACACCTTCCTGCGCGACATCTACCTGCGGGCCGACCCCAAGATGTCCGGCCGCGTCACCGTGCCGGTGCTGTGGGACACCGAGCGGCAGACCATCGTGTCCAACGAAAGCGCCGAGATCCTCCGCATGTTCAATGCGGCCTTCGACGCAATCACCGGCAATACCGACGATTACTGGCCCGCCGACCTGCGCGCGGCGATCGAACCGGTCAATGACCGGATCTACGACAGGCTCAACAACGGCGTCTACAAGGCCGGCTTCGCCACCACGCAAGCGGCCTATGACGCGGCCGTCGGCCCGCTTTTCGACACGCTCGACTGGCTCGAGACGCGGCTGGCCGACCAGCGCTACCTGATGGGCGATCGGCTGACCGAGGCCGATATCCGGCTCTGGACCACGCTGGCCCGGTTCGACAGCGTCTATCACGGCCATTTCAAATGCAACCGCCGCAAGCTGACAGAATACCCCAACCTGTGGGGCTATACCCGCGACCTCTACCAGCATCCCGGCGTGGCCGACACGCTGCATCTCGACCACATCACCCGGCATTACCACTATTCGCACGACACGATTAACCCCCACAGGATCGTCCCGACCGGCCCGACGCTGGACTGGGACGCACCGCACGGGCGCGGCTGAGCGTTCAGCCCGCCCGTCCCGCCCGGGGCAGGACCGCCCCATCGGTTACAGCCTCGGGCGGGTCGCGCAACATCGACCGGGACGGTGGGCGGGGCGTCTTGGCCAACGGCCAAGAGCGGCGCCCGGCGACCCGCGCTTGCCCTGCCCGCGCGCCGGGTTAAAGTCGCCCCATGAAACAGACGCTCGTCGCCTTCGCGCTCCTCGCTGCCCCGGCCCAGGCCCAGACCTGCGGCGGCCCCTTCCCGGACTTCCTCGACGGCATTCGCGCCGAAGCACGGGCTCTCGGCCATGACCCCGCCGCGACGGAGCGCTTTCTGCAAGGTGCCCGGATCGACGACGCGGTCCTGCGCGCCGACCGGGAACAGGGCCATTTCCAGCGCGATTTCCTGGATTTCTCGCGCCGGCTGATCAGCCGGAACCGGCTCGACAACGGCGCCTGGCATGCCCGCCAATACGCCCCCACCTTCGACGACATCGAAGCCCGCTGGGGCGTCGATCGCGGTGTTCTGCTGGCCTTCTGGGCGTTCGAGACCGATTTCGGCCAGGTCCAGGGCGATTTCAACACCCGCGACGCGCTGCTGACACTCGCCCATGATTGCCGCCGGCCCGATCTGTTCCGACCCCAGGTCTTCGCCGCGCTCACGCTCTACGAACAGGGCGATTTCGACCTCGATACGACCGGCGCCTGGGCCGGCGAAATCGGCCAGGTCCAGATGCTGCCCCGGGACATCCTGGAAAACGGCATCGACGGCGATGGCGACGGCCATGTCACGCTCAAGACCTCGACCCCCGACGCGCTGATGTCGGGCGCGGCGATGCTGTCATCGCTGGGCTGGCGGGCGAACGAGCCCTGGATCGTCGAGATCGTCGTGCCCGCCACGCTCGACTGGGCGCAGACCGGGCTCGACCAGCGCAAGCCCGTGACCGAATGGCAGGCCCTGGGCGTGACGGCCCGGCATGGCACCCTGCCGATGCCGCAGGCGCAAACCGCGGTGATCCTGCCCATGGGCCGCGACGGCCCGGCCTTCCTCGCCTATCCGAATTTCGACGTGTTCTTCGAATGGAACCAGAGCTTTACCTATGTGCTGACCGCGGCCTATTTCGCCACCCGGCTGCAGGGTGCGCCGGTCTATGACGCCGGAAATCCCGATCCGGGCCTCTCGGGCGAGGATATCCAGCGCCTGCAACAGCGCCTGACCGATCTGGGCCATGACGTGGGCGGGATCGACGGTATCCTCGGCGCCAAGACCCGCGCCGCGGTGCGCGCCGAACAGCTGCGGCTGGGCCTGCCGGCGGATGCCTGGCCGACGCGGGCGTTGCTCGATCGGCTCTAGGCCTAGTATCCGTCGACCAGCGGCCGGCGGGCGCGCACCGGGAACCGGGTGCCATCCTCGATCACCAGCACCATCCGCGTGCCGTCATCGACAAAGGTGTCGCAGCGCTCCCCGCCCTGGACGAACGCCACGCAGACCCGGCCCGCATCAAGCACCCGGTAGACGCCCAGATGGGGTCGGTCGGTGTCGGTATACTTGTAGCTATAGGCACCGTCCGCGCGATACCGCGACACGCTGCCGTCGTGGTATTCCACCGCATGGCCCGCCAGCATCGCCGTCAACTCCGATGCGCCATAGGCCCGGTCGGTGTCGCGCAGGGCGGTCTGCGCCGGCGCCGCCGAAGCCGCAAGAACCAGGGATGTGAGGATCAAGGGGATCGGGACCTTGCGCATGGCGCCTCCGGCTTGCGTGCAGCCTAACCCGGTTCGTGCGCCGCGGCCCAATCACGCCTGCGCGAGGCGGATCAGGCCACCATCTGCTCGGCCTTCTTGAGGTCGACCGAAACCAGCTGCGACACGCCCTGTTCGCCCATCGTGACGCCGAACAGCCGGTCCATCCGCGCCATCGTCACCGCATGGTGGGTGATGATCAGGAACCGGGTTTCGGTCCGCCGGGTCATCTCGTCCAGCAGGTCGCAGAACCGGGTCACGTTGGCGTCGTCCAGCGGCGCGTCGACCTCGTCCAGCACACAGATCGGCGCCGGGTTGGCCAGGAACACCGCAAAGATCAGCGCCAGCGCGGTCAGCGTCTGTTCGCCGCCCGACAGCAGGCTGAGGGTGCTCAGTTTCTTGCCCGGCGGCTGGCACATGATTTCCAGCCCCGCATCCAGCGGGTCGTCGCTTTCGACCATCACCAGCCTGGCCTCGCCACCGCCGAACAGATGGGTGAACAACAGGCCGAAATTCTCGTTCACCTGTTCGAAGGCGGTCAGCAGCCGTTCACGGCCCTCGCGGTTCAGGCTGGCGATGCCGGTGCGCAGGGCCTTGATCGCCTCTTCCAGGTCGGTCTTTTCCTTGACCAGCGTGTCGTGTTCCTGCTGAACCTCTTTCGCGTCCTCTTCGGCGCGCAGGTTGACCGCGCCGAGGGCGTCGCGCTGGCGTTTCAGACGGTTCACATCCGCCTCGATCGCCTCGGCGCCGCGCATCTTGTCGGGATCGATCTTCAGGGTTTCCAACAGATCGGCCGGCGTCTGCCCGGTCGCTTCCGCGATCCGCTCGGCGGCGTCGGCGACGGTCTCTCGGGCGGCCTCGGCGCGGGCGTCGGCGCGGGCCCGGGCCTCGCGGGCCTCGCTGGCGGCGCGTTCGGCCTCGCGTTCGGCCAGGGCGGCCTCGCGCAGGGCGGTTTCGGCACCGGCCAGCGCATCCGCGGCGGCCTTGCGCCGCGTCTCGGCGGTGTCGATCTCGGCCATCAGGGCATCGCGCGCCGCGGCGATATCGGCGGGCGCGGCGCGGGCGGTCTCCAGCTCGGCTTCGCTCGCCGCCTTGCGCTCGGCCAGTTCGGCACTGCGCGTCGTCGCGGTCTGAAGCCGGTGGCGCCAGCCCGACAATTCCTTGGTGACCTCCTGCGCGCGCCGTGTGCGGGCCTCGCCCTCGCGGCGCAGCTCGTCATGGGCCGAGCGGCGGGTCATCATCGTCATCCGCGCCGCCTCGACCGTCAGCTTGACATCCTCGACCTCGGCCCGGGCATCGGCCAGGTCGGGCAGGGCCCTGCGCGTGGCCTCGGCCTCGGCAAGGGCCTTGCGCGCCGCCATCGCCTCTTCCTCGTGGCGGGACAGGGCCAGGGCCGAGCTTTCCAGCTTGCCCGCCGCGAGGTTGCGGTCGGCCTCGGCGCGGCTGGCGGCGCGGGCGGCCTCGGCGACCCTGGCGTCGGCGGCGCGGCGGGCCTCGCGGGCCATCCGGTCGGCCTCGGTCAGGTCGGCCAGCCGCCGGGTCAGGCTGTCATGGGCCAGCCGGGCGCCCTCGGCGCGGGCATTGGCATCCTCCAGGTCCTTGCGCAGGCTTTCCAGCCGGTTCAGCTGTTGCAGCCGCAGCGCGGCGGCGCTGGGGGCATCCTCGGCCCCGGCCCGGAACCCGTCCCAGCGCCACAGGTCGCCGGCCAGGCTGACCAGCCGCTGGCCCGGTTTCAGATCGGCCTGCAGGCGCGACCCATCCGCGGCCTCGACCAGCCCGATCTGGGCCATGCGCCGGGCCAGAACGCCGGGCACGCTGACGACATTGGTCAGGGCCTGCACGCCGTCGGGCAGGGTCTGGGGCTTGGCATAGCCGGGCAGTTCGACCCAGCCCGAGGCCGCCTCGGCGCCCACCGCGGGGGCGCGCAGATCGTCGGCCAGCGCCGCGCCCAGCGCCGCCTCGTAGCCCGGTTGCACCCGCAGCCGGTCGAGGATCTGGCCGCGTTCGTCGCCGTCCCGGTCGACCAGCTTTTTCAGCGCCCCCAGCTCGGCGCGCAGCGCCCCGGCCTCGCCCTCGGCCTCGGAGCGGGTGGCGCGGGCCTCGGCCTCGCGGGTCTGGGCCTCGGCGCGGGCCTCATCGGCGCTGGTCAGCGCCTCTTCGGCACGCTGCGCCAGGTCGCGGGCGGCGGTTTCCGAGGCGGCGGCCTCGGCCATCGCGGTTTCGGCGGTTTTCAGCGCCGTCGCCGCCTCGGTGCGGGCGGTGCGGGCGCGCTCGGCCTCGGCCTCGGACTTGGCAAGGGTCTTGCGGTAATCCTCGACCAGACGTTCGGCCGATTGGTGCCGGGCCGACAGGCGGGCGGCATCTTCGGTCAGCTGGCTCAGCGCCGCTTCGCGGTCCTGCAGGACCTCGGCGGCCTCCTGCGCCGCGGCGCGGGCGGCGTCCAGCCGGGCCTCGTGCCCTTCGCCGGCCCTGGCCAGTTCGCGGGCTTCCCAGTCCAGGCGGTCGATGGTTTCACCGGCATCGCGGTTCAGCGCCTCTTCGCGCTCCATGTCGCGGGTCAGCTGGTCGATCCGGGCCGCCAGCGTCTCGATCGTCGCCGCGGCACGCTGTTCCTCGTCGGCCAGACTGTCGCGCTGGACCTGCAGGCGTTGCAGCACGGCGGCCGCGATCGCCTCTTCCTCGCGCCGGGGCGGCAGGGCCTGTTCGGCACCGGCGCGGGCGGTTTCGGCGGCGCGGGCCGCGGTTTCGGCCCGGGCGGCCTCGGTGATCCGGTCCCGCAACGCCGCCTCGGCCGCGGCGCGGGCCTCGTCGGCCTCGCGCCAGCGGCGATACAGCAGCTGCCCCTCGGCCTGGCGCAGCTCCTCGCCGATCGCACGATAGCGCGCCGCCTGGCGCGCCTGCCGGGCCAGGGCCTGCAGCTGGTTGGCCAGCTGTTCGATCACGTCGTCGACCCGGGCCAGGTTCTGTTCGGCGCCCTTCAGCTTCAACTCCGCCTCGTGGCGGCGCTGATACAGGCCGGAAATCCCCGCCGCCTCTTCCAGGATCCGGCGCCGGGCCTTGGGCTTGGCATTGATCAATTCGCTGATCTGGCCCTGCCGCACCAGCGCCGGCGAATGGGCCCCGGTCGAGGCATCGGCGAACAGCATCTGCACGTCGCGGGCGCGCACATCCTTGCCGGCCACCTTGTAGGCGCTGCCCACGTCGCGGGTGATCCGGCGGGTAATTTCAAGCGTGTCGCTGTCGTTGAACCCCGCCGGGGCAAGCCGTTCGGCATTGTCGATGACCAGCGCCACCTCGGCGAAATTGCGTGCCGGACGGGTCGCCGCGCCGGCGAAGATCACGTCTTCCATCCCGCCGCCGCGCATCGCCGTGGGGCGGTTTTCGCCCATCACCCAGCGCAGCGCCTCGAGCAGGTTCGACTTGCCGCAACCATTGGGCCCGACGACACCGGTCAAGCCGTCATGGATGACCAGGTCCGTCGGGTCGACGAAGCTCTTGAACCCGTTGAGGCGAAGTCTGGTGAACCGCATGGGCGGCGCTGCTCTTTCGATTCTGTCCTGAGGCGGGATGGTGCCGCGATCGAGGGCCGCGAGTCAATGAAGGCGCACCGGATATGGGCGGACCGGCGGCGTTGTCCACAAGATATTGCCGATCCGCTGGGCGCAACCCGCCCCGGACCCCGATCCGGGGCCTCCACCGGTCGAGGTCCCGGGTCACGCCCGGGACGGGTCGCGCCCTCTTGACCGGCGCGCGTTTCCGGGCCCTGATCCGCGCCATGATCATCGTCGACCCCGCCGATCCGCACGATCCCGGCCCGCGCGCGCTGCTGGAGGCAAGCCACGCGCTGATGCGGTCGCTGTTCCCGGCCGAGGCCAATCACTTTCTGTCGCTCGATGCCCTGGCCGCGCCGGGCATCCATGTCTTCGCCGCCCGGCGCGGCGCCGCCGTTCTGGGCGTGGGCGCGCTGGCGGAAAAGGATG
Source organism: Rhodobacteraceae bacterium HLUCCA08 (assembly GCA_001314655.1). Classification (GTDB taxonomy): domain Bacteria; phylum Pseudomonadota; class Alphaproteobacteria; order Rhodobacterales; family Rhodobacteraceae; genus Salibaculum. The sequence continues at coordinate 50,766 of LJSF01000010.1, forward strand.
GCTACGGGGAACTCAAGTCGATCCATGTAGACGAGGGCGCCCGCGGCAGCGGCGTCGCCGATGCGCTGATGCGCCAGCTGGAGGACCAGGCGCGCGCGCTTGGCCTGCCGCTGTTGCGGCTGGAAACCGGGTCCCTGCTGCAGGCCGCGCACCGGCTATACGCCCGCCACGGGTTCCGGCGCTGCGGGCCGTTCGGCGATTATGCGGCCTGCGACCAGTCCGTCTTCATGGAAAAGCCGCTGGCCGATGCGGTCGGGCACTGAACGTCTGCGCCCCGGTGATCCACGGCTCGGGGCCGTGCTGGACCTGATCCGCGACGCCTTCGGCTTCATGGAGGGGCGGATCGACCCGCCGTCGTCGATGCACCGGCTGAGCCGCGCCGATATCGACCGGCAGGCGGGCGAAGGCGAGGTCTGGATCAGTCCCGATGCCGCGGCCGCGCCCCTGGCCTGCGTCTTTCTGACGCCCCGGCCGCCCGCGCTCCATATCGGCAAACTGGCTGTCGCGCGCAGCGCCCGGCGGCAGGGTCATGGCACCGCCCTGATCGATCTGGCCGCACAGCGCGCCAAGGGGCAGGGCCTTGATTTCCTTGAGCTTCAGACCCGTATCGAACTGGTCGAAAACCACGCGACCTTCCGTGCAATGGGCTTCGACGACATCGACCGCAGCGCCCATCCGGGATATGACCGGCCGACCTCGATCACCTTTCGCAAGCCGGTCCGCTGAAATATTCGGAACTTGACATGTATCAAGGGAATCCCCTATTCCCCGATATATCACATTCTTGCAATGTATCCGAAACACGCGAACGGAGCCCGACATGACCCCATCCATCCCCGCAGCCGAGAAATATTCTCCGCTCTACTTCCTTGCCTCGCTGGGCGCCGGCGGCCTCAGCGTCACCTTCTTCATGTATCTGATGTTCTGGGTGCCCCACCCCGATCAATCGGTCCCGGTCTTCGAAGACATCACGGCCGCCTTCGCCTCGGGCGGGCCGCTGCTGCAGGCGGCGATCGTCGTCGCCGTCCTGGGCATCGCCGTCATGGCGTTCCTGAACCTCAAGCTGCTGGTCTGGAACCTGCGCCGCTTCGCCGAATATTCGAAAACCGAGGCCTGGACCAAGCTGAAGAATTCCAACGGCGAAACCCAGGTCCTGGCGATGCCGCTGGCCCTGGCGATGAGCGTGAACGCCATGTTCATCCTCGGGCTGGTCTTCGTGCCGGGGCTGTGGAGCGTGGTCGAATACCTGTTCCCCGCCGCCCTGGTCGCCTTTGCCGCGATCGGCTGGCTGGCCTTCCGCTTCATCGGTGATTTCCTGGGCCGGGTCCTGTCCGACGGCGGTGTCTTCGACGTGACCGCGAACAATTCCTTCGCCCAGCTGCTGCCGGCCTTCGCCCTGGCGATGGTCGCCGTCGGCATGGCCGCTCCGGCCGCGATGTCGACCAACCCGCTGACCGTGGGCATCGCGCTGGTGATGTCGATCGCCGTCGGCTCTGTCGCCGCGCTCTATGCGCTGGTCGCCGCCATCGTCGCCTTCAACTCGATGCTGCATCACGGCACCGCCCGCGAAAGCGCGCCGACCCTGATGGTGGTCGTGCCGATCCTGACGATCCTCGGCATCATGACCATGCGCCAGAACCACGGGCTGCACACCACTTTCGAAGCCCACGGCGCCGATGTGCAGAACCTGCTGCTGACCACGACGATCCTGGCGATCCAGTTGGTGTTCCTCGGCCTCGGCCTGCTGGTCCTCAAGCGCCAGAAATACGCCGACACCTACCTGCGCGGCGACACCCTGTCGCCCGGCTCCTATGCCCTGGTCTGCCCCGGCGTGGCGCTGTCGGTGATGCTGCACTTCTGGATCAACAAGGGCCTGGTCGATGCCGGTCTGATCGCCAAGTTCGGTGTCGCCTACTGGGGCCTGACCGCCGTCGCGATCGCCTTCCAGGTGGCGATGCTGGCTCTGGTCTTCTCGCTCAACCGCCGGCATTTCCGCGCCCCCGCCGGTGCGGCGGCGGTCCCGGCCGAGTGATCCGGCACAGATAACGACTTCGGCAAGGGCGGCCTTCGGGCCGCCCTTGTCACGTCAGCGCCGCCTCGACCGCGGCGATCGCCGCGCGCACATCGCCCGTGGTGGTGCGGTGGTTCACCAGCGCCGCGCGCAGGCAGGACACGCCCGCGACCAGGGTGGTCGAGAACACCGCCTCGCCCGACATCTGCAACGCCGCCGCGACCCGGTCGGCCTCCGCGCCGAGCGGTTCGAAACAGACCAGGTTCGACACCACCGGATGGGCCAGCCGCAGCTTCGGCGACGCCTCGACCAATTGCCCCATCAGCGCCGCCTGGCGGCAATTGTCGCTGATCGCCGCCCCCAGCGCCTGCCGCCCGCAGCCGCGGATCGCGGTCCAGACCTTGAGCGCGCGGAACCCCCGGCTCAGCTCGATCCCGTAATCGGTGAACCAGACGTCGCCGCCGGCAAGACCGGACCCGGCCCGCAGGTAATCGGGCCGCGCGGCAAAGGCGGCCTTGAGGTCGGCGCCCTCGGCCACAAGACAGATCCCCGCATCATAGGGCACGCCGATCCACTTGTGGAAATCGGCGGCGATGCTGTCGGCGCGCGCGATCCCGCGTGCCAGGTCGCGCCAGGGCGCCTCGGCCAGAAGCGACCAGAAGCCGAAGGCGGCATCGGCATGCAGCCACAGCGCTTCGGTTTCGGCGAAAGCCGCCAGGGCCTCGAAATCATCGTAAAGCCCCAGGTTCACCGACCCGGCCGTGCCCACCACGGCAAGCGGATGGCACCCGTCCGCCCGGTCGCGGGCCACGGTCGCCGCCAGTGCCGCCATGTCCATCCGCCCGGCGCCGTCCAGCGGGATCGGCCGGGCTGCCTGTGCGCCGTGGCCCATCACCTCCAGCGCCTTGGCGATGCAATTATGCGCGCCCTCGGCGTGATAGACCGTCACCGGCGGCAGATCGCGGATCCCCTCGGCCCGGACCCGCGGAAAGGCCCGGCGCCGGGCGGCGCTCAGCGCATGGATCGTGGCCTGGCTGGTGCCCGTGGTCAGGATGCCGAAGGCGGTCTGCGGCAGCCCGGCCACCCGCGCGGTCCAGTCGATGACCGCGCGTTCGACCTCGGTCGCCGCCTGCAGCCGCCCGCCCAGGTTCACGTTCATCGTCGCCGCCACCAGTTCCGCCGCCGCGGCCTGGGGCAGGCCCGCGCCATGGACCCAGCCGAAGAACCGCGGATGGGTGTTGCCGGTGCCATGGGGCAGGATCGCGGCCAGATCGGCGAACAGCGCCTCGACCGGCCGCGCCGCGTCGTCCAGCGCGACCGTGCCGGCAAAGCCCTCGGGCGGCGGGATCCAGGGATGATCCCGCGCCGCCTGCATCCGCGCCAGGCAGCGGTCCAGCAAATCGTGGAACGCCGCGCCGAAGCCATCCCAATCGGCCGGGTCCAGCCGGTGCCCCTCAGCCACGGGCCAGCGCCTCGGCCCGGGCCGCGCTCAGGCTCTGGCCGGTCGACAGCGCCTCCGGATCCAGGGCCAGGTCGATGACGGCCGGCAGGCCGGAAGAGACCGCCCGTTCAAAGGCATCGGCGAAGTCCGCATCCCGGTCCACCCGCTCACCATGGCCGCCATAGGCGCGGGCCAGGGCGGCGAAATCGGGGTTGACCAGGTCGGTGCCGCTGACCCGCCCGGGATAGGTCTTTTCCTGGTGCATCCGGATCGTGCCGTAGCGGCCATTGTTGGCGACGATCACCACCGGTGCGGCGCCGTGTTGCACCGCCGTCGACATCTCGGTCAGGGTCATCTGGAAACAGCCGTCGCCGGCCAGGCAGACCACCTGCCGATCGGGATGTTCCAGCGCCGCCGCGACCGCCGCCGGAAAGCCGTAGCCCATCGACCCGCTGGTCGGCGCCAGCTGGGTGCCGAACCGTTTCCAGGCGAAATAGCGATGCCCCCAGGCGGCGTAATTGCCGGCGCCATTGGTGACGATCGCCGTCTCGGGCAGATGCTCCGACAGCCAGCGGACAACGTTTTCCAGCTTGACCGCGCCGGGGCTTTCGACCGGTTGGGCCCAGGCCTCGTATTCGGCCCGCGCGGCACCGGTCCAGGCGGCCCAGTCGCGCCCGCAGCCGGGCAGCCGGGCCAGGGCGGTGACGAACCGCACGGCATCGACATTCACCGCCAGATCGGGGGTATGGACCCGGCCCAGTTCCTCGGGCCCGGCATGGACATGCAGCAGCCGCTGCGCCCGGCCGGCCGGATCGACCAGGGTATAGCCCCGCGTCTCGATATCGCCCAGCCGCGAGCCGATCACCATCAGCCGGTCCGCCGCCTTGACCCGGGCGGCCAGCGCCGGGTTCATGCCGACGTTCAGATCGCCCGCATAGCAGGGATGGCGGTTGTCCAGGTAATCCTGCCGGCGAAACCCCAGCGCCACCGGCACCCCCTGCGCGCTGGCGAACCGCCCCAAGGCCTGCGCCGCCTGGGGCGACCAATGCGGCCCGCCGACGATGACCAGCGGCCGGTCCGCCTCGGCCAGCCAGGCCAGCGCATCCTCGGCCACGCCCGACCAGTCCGGCCCCATCTCGACCAGCGGCGGGCGCAGCGTGACCGGGCCGGGAACCGCGCTCAGCATGTCCTCGGGCAGCGCCAGCAGAACCGGGCCGGGCCGGCCTGCGGTGGCGGTGGCAAAGGCCCGGGCGACGAATTCCGGCAGCCGCGCCGCGTCGTCCACCTGGGCGGCCCATTTCACCAGCCCGCCGAAGGCGGCGCGATAATCGACCTCCTGGAACGCCTCGCGCCCGGTATCGCCGCGCGCGATCTGGCCCACGAACAGCACCATCGGCGTGCTGTCCTGCATCGCCACATGCAGCCCCGCCGATGCGTTGGCCGCCCCCGGCCCCCGGGTGACGAAGGCGACCCCGGGCTGGCCGGTCAGCTTGGCCGTCGCCTCGGCCATCATCGCGGCCCCGCCCTCGTGCCGGCAGACAATGTTGGCGATGGCGCTGTCATGCAGCCCGTCCAGCACCGCCAGGAAACTTTCCCCGGGCACCGAAAACACCCGCCGCACCCCCAGCCGTTCCAGCTGCTCCACCAGGATCCGCCCGCCATGCATCGCCATCTTGCCCCCTTTCGATACGGCCCCGACACTGCGCCCGGGCCGGAGCATTGGCAAGGGGGGGGCCGCGCCCTAGATCCTCCAATAACGCGAACCAGACGGAACCCCCCATGTCCTACCTTTTCGGCATCTCCGGCGCCCTGCGCGCCGCCTCGACCAACACCATGCTGCTGCACGAGGCCGCCCGGCTCTACGGCCCCGACCGGTTCGAGACCGGCGACCTGCGCCTGCCCCTGTATGACGCCGATCTGGAAGCGGCCGAGGGCATTCCCGCCGCGGTCCGGCACCTGGCCGAGCAGATCGCCGGGGCCGAGGCGGTGGTGATCGCCACGCCCGAATACAACAAGGCGCCGCCGGGTGTTCTCAAGAACGCGCTCGACTGGGTCAGCCGGGTCAAGGGCAACCCCTGGGCGGACAAACCGGTGGCGATCATGTCGGCCGCCGCCGGACGCGCCGGCGGCGAACGGTCGCAATTCGCCCTGCGGCTGATGATGAACGCCTTCCGGCCACGGCTGCTCTACGGCCCCGAGGTGATGATCGGAAACAGCAGCCAGCATTTCGACGCCGAGGGACGGCTGACCGACGACATGGCGGTCAAGCTGCTGGGCGAGCTGATGGATCAGCTCAAGGCGGTCGCCCGCGGCTGAGCCTTGCGTCCGGCTGCGGGACATGGCCATCTGGCGCCATGCATGACGCCGTGACCCGCACCGCAACCGACGTGATGGACCCGGCGCGCGCCCGGGCGCTGCAGGCGACGCTCGGCATCGCGCCGTCGATCGAGGCCGGCGATCCCCTGCCGCCCTTCTTTCATCACCTCCATTTCTGGGACCCGGTTCCGCCCGATCGGCTGGGCCGCGACGGCCACCCGGCGCGCGGCGAGGTCCTGCCCGATCTCGGCCTGCCGCGCCGCATGTGGGGCGCCGGCCGGCTGCTGTTCCATGCCCCCCTGCTGGCCGGATCCCGGGCCGACCGCAGCAGCACGGTCGAGGCGGTGACCCGCAAGGACGGGCGCTCGGGCCCGCTCGGCCTGGTGCGCCTGCGCCACGACATCCGCCAGCGCCAGGCCCTGGTGCTGACCGAATGGCAGGATCTGGTCTATCGCCCCGACCCCGACAAGGGCGCGCCGCCGCCAGAGCCGCCGATAGCCCCCGACACCGCCGAGGCCAGCGAAGAGGTCCGCTTCGACACCACCACGCTGTTCCGCTACTCGGCGCTGACCTTCAACGGCCACCGGATCCATTACGACCGGCCCTATGCCCGGCGGGTCGAGGGCTATGCCGATCTGGTGGTGCACGGCCCGCTTCTGGCCCAGCTGCTGATTCTGTTCGGCCAGCGGATGCTGGCCCGGCCCCTGACCGAGGTGACCTATCGCGCCACCGCGCCCCTGACCCTGCCGCAGCCGGCACTGCTGTGCTGGTCCGCGGGCGCGGCCTGGGTGCGCGGCCCCGGCGGCATCCAATGCATGACGGCCCGGTTCCGCTAGACGGGCGGGACGGCGGGCGGGGCGTCTTTCCCGCGCAGGCGGGAAACAGCGGCGCCCGGCGGGCCTAGAGGCTCGCCGCCGGATCGAAGCTGTCCGGGATGCGGCGCCCGTCACCCTCCAGGACCAGGTCGGCCATCGCCTCGCCGGCCAGCGGCGCCACGCCGAAGCCGATCTTGAACCCGCCATTGGCGACGAATTGCCCGGGCCGCAGCGGATGCGCCCCCAGCATCGGCGCCCGGGTCCGGCTGCGCGGCCGGACCCCGGCCCAGCGTCGGGTCACCGGCGCGTCGCGCAAGGCCGGGCACAGCGCCCGCGCCCGGGCGATCACCGCGTCCAGCTGGTCGTCCGTGGCGGCCGGCGCGTCGACGTCGCGCTCGGTCGTTGATCCCACCGCGACGGTGCCATCCGCATGCGGCACCACGTGCAGGCCCGGCGCATATAGCTGCGGCGCGTCGCGCGCCGCCAACGCCAGCAGCGCGGCCTGCCCCTTGATACCGGTGCCCACCCTCCGGTCCCGGCCGGCGCTCATCGCGACCAGCCCCTGCCAGCCCGTGGCCCAGACCACGGCGCCGGCATCCGGAGCCTCTGCCACCACCTCGCCACCGCGCGCGGTGATCGCCGCGGCCAGCGCCCGACAGGCGGCCAGGGGCGAAAGCCGGGCCGACAGCGTGTCAAATATCCACATATCGGATGGGCTATCGGGCGCGAAATCCCCGATATCCGTCCTGTCGACGATCCGCCATTCGGCCTGCCCGCGCCACAGACCAGCGGCGTTTTCGGCCCGCGCCCGCGCCCGCTCCAACGCCGCGTCATCGGCGATCGGCTGCAACCGCCCGGTCCGGCCATAGCCCGGCGACCGCCCTCCCGCGGCCGCGACCGCCGCCCACCAGGCGTCGGCCATCAGCAGGCTGTCCAGCTGGAACGCCTTCGCTTCGGTCCAGTGTTCGGGCGCATGGGGGGCCAGCGCGCCGACCACCCCGCCCGAAGCCCCGGCGCCGACGCCCTGCGGATCGACCACGCGCACCCGCGCCCCGCGCGCGGCGCAGGCCCAGGCCACCGACAGGCCGAACGCGCCCGCCCCGCGCACCGTCACATCCGGGCTTGTCATCGCCGGCCCCCGCTTTCATTCTCGGCCCGCCCTGCATAAGGCCCCCGATCATGACAGACCAGACCGCGCGGATCACCTGGCGCGACGGCACGCCGATCTCGACCCGGTTCGACGATCCCTATTTCTCGCTCGCCGACGGGCTGGCCGAAACCCGGCATGTCTTCCTGGCCGGCAACGACCTGCCGGCCCGGTTCCGCGACGGGTTTCACGTGGCCGAGCTGGGCTTCGGCACCGGGCTGAACTTTCTGGCCACGCTTCAGGCCTGGCGCGCGGCGCGCATCCCCGGCACCCTGCGCTTCACCTCTTTCGAGGCCTATCCGATGCCGCTGGCCGATCTTCAGCGCGCCCTGTCGGTCTATCCGGACCTGCCCGCCGAGGTGCTGACCGGCACCGGCACCGTCGCGCCGCATCTGCCGGGCCCGGATTTCGATCTGACCATCGTCGAGGGCGATGCGCGGCAAAGCCTGGCCCAATGGCAGGGCCTGGCAGATGCGTGGTATCTTGACGGGTTTTCGCCCGCAAAGAACCCTGAACTGTGGCAGGCTGACCTTCTGGAACGGGTCGGCGCCCATACCGCACCCGGCGGCAGCTTCGCCACCTATACCGCCGCCGGCGATGTCCGCCGCGCCCTGCAAACCGCCGGCTTTGCCGTCGAACGTGTCCCGGGCTACGGCCGCAAGCGCCACATGAGCCGGGGATGGCGGGCCTGATGCAAAGCAATCCCCGCCTCGGCATCGGGCTGATGATCGCCACCACCCTTGTCTTCGCCCTGCAGGACGGGCTCAGCCGGCACCTGGCCGGCGCCTATAACGTGGTGATGATCGTGATGATCCGCTACTGGTTCTTCGGCGCCTTCGTCATGGTCGTCGCCGCCCGCAAGGAAGGCTCGATCCGCGCCGCCGCCGCCACCCGCCAGCCGCTGCTGCAGATCGGGCGCGGGCTGCTTCTGGCGGCCGAGATCTGCGTCATGGTCCTGGGCTTCGTCCATCTGGGCCTGGTCGAAAGCCATGCCGCCTTCGCCTGCTACCCGCTGCTGGTGGCGGTGCTGTCGGGGCCGGTGCTGGGCGAACATGTGGGCTGGCGGCGCTGGCTGGCGATCATCCTGGGCTTCATCGGCGTGCTGATCATCCTGCAACCGGGCCGCGGCGTGATGTCCTGGGCGGCGGTGTTTCCGCTGGCCGCGGCGGCGATGTTCGCGCTTTATGCCCTGCTGACCCGCTATGCGGCCCGGGCCGACAGCACGGCGACCTCGTTCTTCTGGACCGGCACGGTGGGGGCGGTGGCGCTGACCCTGGTGGGCCTCTGGTTCTGGGAGCCGATGACCGGCCGCGACTGGGCGCTGATGGGCGCCCTGTGCCTGTCCGGCGCGCTGGGGCACTGGCTGCTGATCCGCACCTACGAGGTGGCCGAGGCCAGCGCGGTCCAGCCCTTCGCCTATCTGCAACTGGTCTTCGCCAGCCTGCTGGGGATCACCGTGTTCGGCGAATCCCTGCGCATCAGCCTGGTGCTGGGCGCGGGGCTGGTCGTGGCGGCGGGGCTGTTCACCTTCTGGCGCGCGCAACGGGCGGCACGGCCCGGCTAGGGCCGGGCCCGCGGACGGGGCGAGGTGCCGGGCGCCGCGGCCGCCTCCCCGGGGTCGGGCCGGGCGCTTTCCTCGTCGGTCGCTTCGGCGGCGATCGGCGGCTCGGGCAGGACCACGGTATTGGGGGCCGGGGTCATCGGCGGCGAGTGCGGCCGGGCCATCGGGCGGATCACCGGCAGGGCACCGCGCAGCAGGGCCTCGAACTCGACCGCGCCGGCCTCGCCGGTCAGCCGCGCCCGGTAGATCGGCATCGCCTCGGTCACGCGCATCACGTAGTTGCGGGTCTCGCGGAACGGGATGTGCTCGATCCAGTCCACCGGGTCGATCTGCCCCAGCCGCGGATCGCCGCGATCGCCGATCCATTGCCGCGGCCGCGACGGGCCGGCATTGTAGCCGGCGGCGATCATCACCGGGCTGGCGCCGAACTGCGCCTCCAGGTTGGCCAGATAGCGGGTGCCCAGCGCGGCATTGTATTGCCAATCCGTGACCAGGCGCTGGCGGCTGTAGGGCAGGTCCAGCTCTGTGGCGACCTCCTGCGCCGTGGCCGGCATCAGCTGCATCAGGCCCAGCGCCCCGACCGGGCTGCCGGCATCGGTGCGGAATTCGCTTTCCTGCCGCGCGATGGCCAGGGCCAGGGCCGGCTCCACCGGCCAGTCGCCCCGGGCCAGCCCGTGCAGCGGGAACAGGATGTCGGGCACCACCTCGCCGCGGGCGACGCCGACCTTGGCGACCAGCAGGGCATAGAAGGGCTCGTCCATCTCCATCAGCAGCTGGCCCAGCTGGCCCAGGCCGTCGCGGTCCAGATCCTCGGCCAGGGCGCGCAGGAACAGCACCGCCAGGCCGCGTTCGCCGCCCCCCAGCAGCATCAGCGCGGCGCGGGTCCGGTCATCGTCCAGCAGCGGGCCGGCCTGCCAGTCGGGGAACAGCTCGCCGCCGGCCAGGTCCGGGTCCAGCTCCAGCCCGGCGCGTTCCGCCGCCAGCAACCCGTAGAACGCGGTCTGATGCCGGGCGGCCGCGACATAGGCGCCGCGGGCCGAGATCGGATCATCCAGCGCCTCATGGGCGCGGCCCAGCCAATAGCCGGCGCGCGCCCTGGAAATCGGCGTCTCGACGGCCGCGTCGAAGCGTTGGAAATGTTCCAGCGCCAGGGCGGGCTCGTCCATGTAGGTCAGCGCCAGGTACCCGGCGAGCCATTCGAGATCGGCATAATCGCCGCCCTCGGTCAGGTGGTGGCCGGTGGCCAGGGCATAGGCGCGGTCGATCCGGCCCTCGCGCATGTCCCAGCGCGCCAGGATCCGGCGCCAGCTGGCCCAGCGCCAGGGAACCCCCAGCGCCTCGGGGCTGGAGGAGCGCTCCTGCAGGATGGCGATCGCCTCGGTCCGCTCGCCCCGGTCGGCCAGCCAGATGAACCGCGCCTGGGCCAGGCCGGGATCGTCGCGCAGCGCCGCGGGCACAGCGTCGGCCAGGGCCTCGGCATCGGCGGATTTGCGGATATAGCCGATCCGTGCGGCGACCAGCGCCGCCCGGTCGTCGTCCAGATAGGGCAACAGCCGCCCGGCATCCGACACCCGCCAGCGCCACAGCAGCATGTCGGCCCGGTCGGCATGATGCGGCGCGACGATATCGGGGAAGGCCTCGATCACCGCCTCGAACCCCTCGTCGTCCAGGCCCAGATCGCGCCAGGTCGCGACCAGCCCGGCCCGCGCCGCATCGGGCTGGCCCCCGGCGAACCGCGCCTCGGCCAGGCGCACCGCGCCCTGGCCGGTCAGCGGCATCCGGTCGGCGAAAAAGGCCAGCACCGTATCCGGCGGCAAGCCCTTGGGGATCGAGCGTTCGGCGGCGGCCAGCAGGCTGTCCTGCCCGGGCCAATCCGGCCGCGCGGTCAGGAAGGCAGAGTAATCGGCCAGCACCGCGTCGCCGTCGCGCAGCCGCATCCAGGTCACCAGGTCGCGCGCCACGACGTCGGATCCGGCCAGGGCATAGGCCACGTCCCAGGTCCCGGCCTGCATCGCCGCGAACATCGCCGCCATGTTGCCGCGCCCCGGCGTTTCCTGCGCCGTGGCGACCGGCGCCATGCCCATCGCCAGGGCAAGGGCGAGCGGTCTCAACAAGGCGATCAGGCGGGACTGTCTCATGCTGGGCGGGACCCTAGCCGATGGCCACGCGCTGGCAACTCACAAACTTGGCAAAGCGCGCGAAGCGCACTAGTGTCCGCGCACTTTTGCAGCCGGGCGGCCTGGCGCCGCCCACAAGAACAGGAAGCGCGTCATGATCCAGGGGTCCATTCCCGCACTCGTCACGCCGTTCGCGGACGGCCAGCTCGATCTCGACACGCTGAAAAAGCTGGTCGACTGGCAGATCGACCAGGGCAGCCACGGGCTGGTTCCGGTCGGCACCACGGGCGAAAGCCCGACCCTGACGCACGAGGAACACGACATCGTCGTCGCCACGGTCATCGAACAGGCCGCCGGCCGGGTGCCGGTGATCGCCGGCGCCGGGTCGAATTCGACGCGCGAAACCGAACGCCTGGTCAAGGCCGCGAAGGCCGCCGGCGCCGATGCCGCGCTGGTCGTCACGCCCTATTACAACAAGCCGACCCAGGCCGGGCTGATCGAACATTTCACCCGCGCCGCCGAATGCGGCCTGCCGATCATCATCTACAACATCCCCGGCCGTTCGGCGGTCGACATGATGCCCGACACGATGGGCAGGCTGGCGGAACATCCGATGATCATCGGCGTCAAGGACGCCACCGGCGATCTCAGCCGCACGCCGAAGCAGCGCATGACCTGCGGCGCCGATTTCATCCAGCTGTCGGGCGAGGATGCGACGGCGATCGGGCTGAATGCCCATGGCGGGCGCGGCTGCATCTCGGTCACCGCCAATGTCGCCCCGGCGCTTTGCGCGCAAATGCAGGAGGCGACCCTGGCCGGCGATTACGACACTGCCCGGTCGATCAACGACCGGCTGATGCCGCTGCACCTGGCGATCTTCATGGAACCGGGCGTCTGCGGGGCCAAATACGGCCTGTCCCTGCTGGGCCGCTGCCGCGAGGACGTGCGCGCGCCCCTGGTCGGCCTGTCCGACGGGGTCAAGCTGGCGGTCAAGGACGCGATGATCCATGCCGGGCTGCTGAACTGAGGGCGCCGCCCGGTTCACCGATCGGAACCCGCGGCGCCATCCGGTTCCGGGCGCCGCCGCCGCCACAAGCGCCCGCCGCGCCGCAGGCGCTGATCCGGTGCCGCGTCAGCGGCTCAATCCGGGAACGGCTGACGCAGCCAATCGCGGGCAAAGCGGAGGTCCGACAGGCCCGCGAACCGCGCGACGCGCTCCAGCTCGGCCTCCAGCGCGCTGCGGCGGCCCTTGCCCATGGCCACGCCCGGCTCGGGCCAGAAGGCTCGCACCGACAGCGCCTCACCCTCGCGTTTCGCGTCGATCCGCCCGATCAGACGGTCGCCCTGCAGCACCGGGAACACGTAATAGCCATAGCGCCGCTGCGGCGCGGGCACGAAGATCTCGATCCGGTAGTGAAAACCGAACAATCGTTCGGCCCGCGCCCGGTCGCGCAGGGCCGGATCGAAGGGCGACAGCAATCTGACCCGCGCGCCCGGCGCGGACGGATCGCCCTCCCAGGCGCCGGGCCGCATCAGCGACCGGCGCAGCCGCCCATCGGCCATCTCGATATCGACCTCGGTCACCCGTCCCGCGGCCAGGGCGCGCGCGGCCCAGGCGCGCGCCTCGTCGGGGGTGGCCAGGTCGTGGAATTTCCACAGCTCGCCCGGCGTGGCAAAGCCCAGCCGGTCCAGCGCCGCGGTCAGCGCCCGGTCGATGATCTCGTCCTCCTCCAGCCGGGCGTTCAGCGCCTCGGGCGGGATCACCCGCTCGGCCAGGTCGTAATACTTGCGAAACCCCTGCCGGTGACGGATCGCCAGCCGGCCCGAGCGCCACAGATATTCCAGCGCCGTCTTGGACGGGTGCCAGTCCCACCAGCCGCCCGATCCCTTCTGCTCGCCCTCGCCCACATCCGAGGAACAGACCGGGCCATGGGCCGCGATCCGTTCCAGCACGTCGTCGAAGCGGTGGACATAGCCGTCGCGCCGCAGCGCCGGCCAACGGGCCCGCATATGCGCCTCGTCCCGGGCGAATTTCAGCCGCCACATCGGATAAAGCGCCATCGGCAATACCGCCGCGTCATGGGTCCAGTGTTCGAAGGCCGCGCGGGTTTCCACCAGCTGTTCCAGGGCGCGGGGCCGGTATCGACCGCGCCGCGTCCACAGGATCAGGTCATGGGCCCGGGCCAGGGTGTTGACGCTGTCCACCTGGACAAAGCCGAGCCCGTCCAGCACGCCTTCCAGGTCGGCGCCGCGCCCCGGACCGCCCTGCGGCGCCCCCAGCAGGTGACGGTCCAGGAACAGGCGACGGGCATCGGTGTTGGACAGGACGGGGCGCGACATCGCTTCTCCGGCGCGGCGGGGTGGACCCCCACCCTACCGGCTTGGCAAACCCTTCGCCATCGCCTACCTCTGCGCGACCATGGCCCGCAAACCCGACGACAAGAATTACAAGGTGATCGCCGAGAACCGGCGCGCGCGTTTCGATTATGCGATCGAAGAGGATCTGGAGGTCGGCCTGCAGCTGACCGGCTCCGAGGTCAAGTCGCTGCGCACCGCCCAGGCCAATATCGCCGAAAGCTATGCCGAGGTGTCGGAGGGGGAATTGTGGCTGGTCAACAGCTATATCGCGCCCTACCCGCAGGCGATGTTCCCGCATGAGGAACGCCGGCGGCGCAAGCTGTTGGCGTCGAAGCGCGAAATCTCGCGGCTGTGGAACGCGACCCAGCGCCAGGGCATGACCGTGGTGCCGCTGGTGCTGTATTTCAACCACCGCGGCATCGTGAAGATGAAGGTCGCCCTGGGCAAGGGCAAGAAGACCCATGACAAGCGCGAGGTCCAGGCCAAGCGCGACTGGAACCGCCAGAAGCAGCGCCTGCTCAAGGACAACGGCTGAGGGGGAATGCGGCGGCAGAGTTCCCGCTAGGGAACTGTCATGCAACGCTGCTAGGGTCCGTGCGACCGGATGCCGCGCAAGGTGCGGGTCCGGCACGGATCAGAAACCGGTTCAGACGGGGGACCTCATGGAAATCATCATTCAGCTCATCGCCGGCGCGATCGGCGGCACCGGCGCCGGAGCGGCGCTCAAGAACCTCTCGCTGGGCACGGCGGGCAATGCCATCGCCGGCGCGGTCGGCGGGATCGGCGGCGGACAATTGCTGGGCATGCTGACCGGCGGCGGCGCGACCGAGGCGGTCGCCGCGGCGGCCGAGGCCGCGGGCGGCGCCGACGGGATCGGCGCGATCCTGACCGATGTCGCCGGCGGCGGTGTCGGCGGCGGGATCGTCATGGCCGTGGTCGGCGTGGTCAAGAACATGATCGGCGGCACCAACGCCTGACGCCGCTCCGGGCCGGGCCGGGCCCCCCGGGGGTGCGGCCCGCTTGCCCAAACCGGCAAGAGACGCTAGGCAACCGGGACCGACCTCGAGGATGCCGACATGTCCGCCGACGATCCCAGAACCCTTGTGTCCACCGCCTGGCTGGCCCAGCACCTGAAGGATCCCGACCTGCGGATCCTCGATGCATCCTGGTATCTGCCCGATGACGGCCGCGATCCGCGGGCCGACTACGCCGCCGCCCATATTCCCGGCGCCCGGTTCTTTGATATCGACGAAATCGCCGATCTGCGGTCGGACCTGCCGCATATGGTGCCGCCAGTGGAAAAGTTCATGGCCCGGATGCGCGCCATGGGCATCGGCGACGGCCACCAGGTGGTGGTCTATGACGGGGCGGGGGTGTTTTCCGCGCCGCGGGTCTGGTGGACCTTCCGGCTGATGGGCAAGACCGATGTCGCCGTGCTGGACGGCGGCTTTCCCAAGTGGCGGGCCGAAGGCCGCCCGGTCGAGGATCTGCCCCCCGTGGTGCGCGACCGCCACATGACGGTCAGCCGCCGCAACCAGATGGTCAAGGACGTGACCCAGGTCGCCCGCGCCGCCAAGCTGGGCGATCACGAAATCATCGACGCGCGGTCTGCCGGCCGGTTCCGCGGCGAAGAGCCGGAACCGCGCGCGGGGCTGCGCGCCGGGCATATTCCCGGCGCGCGCAACCTGCCCTGGGGCGAGCTGCTGACCGCCGACGGCACGATGAAGGACCCGCCCGCGCTGAAAGCCGCCTTCGAGGCCGCGGGCGTCGACCTGTCCAAACCCGCCATCACCACCTGCGGATCCGGCGTCACCGCCGCGATCCTGGCCCTGGCCCTGGAGCGGATCGGCAAGACCGACACGGCCGTCTATGACGGATCCTGGGCCGAATGGGGCAGCTACGACGACCTTCCCATCGCAACCGGAGACGCCTGATGTTCGAGCATCTGCAAGACCAGCCCGCCGACAAGATCCTGGCGCTGATGAGCGCCTATCGCGCCGATCCGCGCAACGGCAAGATCGACCTTGGCGTCGGGGTCTACAAGAACGCCGAAGGCAAGACCCCGGTGATGCGCGCCATCAAGGCCGCCGAACGGCGCCTGGTCGAGGAACAGGAGACGAAATCCTATACCGGCCTGGCCGGCGACCCGGCCTTTGCCGCGGCGATGGGCGCGCTGGTTCTGGGCGATGCCGTGGCCCGCGACCGGGTGGCGGCGATCGCCACGCCCGGCGGCACCGGCGCGGTGCGGATGGGGTTCGAGGTGGCGCGGATGGCCAACCCCGACGTGACCGTCCGGGTGTCTGCCCCGACCTGGCCGAACCACAATTCGATCCTCAAGTTCATGAAACTGCCGTTCAAGGAGTATCGCTATTTCGACGAAGCCACCGGCGGCGTCGATTTCGACGGCATGTTGCAGGACCTGGCCGGGGCAAAGGCCGGCGACCTGGTGCTGTTGCATGGCTGTTGCCACAACCCGACCGGCGCCAACCTCACGCCGGACCAGATCGACGAGGTGATCGCGGTGATGGACGGCCGCGGCCTGGTGCCGATGGTCGACATCGCCTACCAGGGTTTCGGCGACGGGCTGGACGCCGATGCGGCGGTGACGCGGCGGCTGGCCACGGCCTTCGACAATTGCCTGATCGCGGCCAGCTGTTCCAAGAATTTCGGCGTCTACCGCGAACGCACCGGCATCCTGATGGCCGTGTCTGCCGACGCCGCCGAGGCCGGCACGACGCAGCAGACCCTCGATTACCTGAACCGGCAGACCTATTCCTTTCCGCCCGATCACGGCGCCCGCTGCGTCACGATGATCCTGACCGACCCGGCCCTGCGCGCCGATTGGGAGGCCGAGCTGGAAGAGGTTCGCACCGGCATGCTGGCGCTGCGCCAACAGCTGGCCGACGAGCTGCGCCAGCGCACCAATTCCGACCGGTTCGATTTCGTCGCCCGGCATCGCGGCATGTTCTCGCGGCTGGGGCTGAGCCCCGATCAGGTCGAATCCTTGCGCGCCGATCACGCGATCTACATGGTCGGTGACAGCCGGATCAACATCGCCGGGCTGAACCGCGACACGGTGCCGGTCCTGGCCAAAGCGATTGCCCAGGTGCTGGGCGCCTAACCCCGTTTTCAGGAGACAGTCATGAAGACCGAACAGATCGGCGACGCCACTTTCGAAACCTGGTCGGCCGAAGAGGTCGCCCGCGCCTGCGCCGCCAACGAGATCGTGGTGATCGACGTGCGCACGCCGCAGGAATACATGTTCGAACATGTCGAGGGCGCGCTGCTGATGCCGCTGTCCTTCTTCGACGGCAAGCGCCTGCCGGGCCAGTCGGAAAAACAGATCGTGCTGCATTGCGGCTCGGGCGTGCGGTCCGAACGCACGGCGCGGATGGCGATCGAGGCGGGGGTGACCCGCATCGCCCATATGGAGGGCGGGTTCGCCGCCTGGAAGGCCGCCAAGCTGCCCTATATCGGCACCGACATGGCCACCGGCGCGCCCAAGAAGATCAGCTGATCCGACGCAGCGGACGACGACAGGCCCGGCGCTAGTGCCGGGCCTTTTTCAACAGCGCGTCCAGCCGGTCCAGGCCCGAGCCGCGCGACTGCGGCCTGTCCTCGGCCCAGTCCGCCAGGGCGCGCAATGCCTTCGGCCGGATCGAATAGAGCCGCTGCTGCGCATCGCCCCGAACCTGCAGCACCCCGGCCTCGCGCAGCCGTTTCAGATGCCGCGACAAGGCCGGCCCGGACAGGCCCGACCGGGCCTTCAGCGCCGCGACGGGCTGCTCCCCGCGTCGGCGCAGATGATCGACGATGGACAGCCGGGCCGGGTTTCCCAGGGCCGAGAATACCACGCTGAGATCGGGCATCTGGTTTCCGGCCCTCCGTGATTAACCAATGCGTTAAACATGATTATACCATGAAACCGCGCCATATGGCCCGGACGTCGTGGAGTTCCTGTTCGAAAACGAAAAAACCCGGGCACTTTCGTGCCCGGGCGAGGTTCGGGACTGATGGAAGGAGGGATCAGCCCTTTGCGAATTCGGGATAGGCCTCCATCCCCAGTTCGGCGCTGTCGAGGCCGTTGATCTCGGTCTCTTCGTCGACCCGGATGCCCATGGTCGCCTTGAGGATGAACCACACCACGGCCGAGACCCCGAAGACGAAGACCCCGACGATGATGATCGACATCAGCTGGGTGCCGAGCGACGCATCGCCATTGGTCAGGACCACCGCGAGGGTGCCCCAGATGCCGGCCATCAGGTGGACCGGAATGGCGCCCACGACGTCGTCGATCTTGAGCTTGTCGAGGAACGGCACCGCGAAGACCACGATCGCACCGCCCACGGCCCCGATCAGGGTGGCCGCACCCAGGGTGGGCGTCAGCGGTTCGGCGGTGATCGACACCAGCCCGGCCAGGGCGCCGTTCAGCACCATGGTCAGATCGACCTTCTTGTAGAGCAGCTGGGTCAGGATCAGCGCCGCGATCGCGCCACCGGCCGCGGCCGTGTTGGTGTTGGCGAAGATGCGCGACACGTCGGCGACATCGCCCACGGTGCCCATGGCCAGCTGCGAGCCGCCATTGAAGCCGAACCAGCCCAGCCACAGGATGAACGTGCCCAGCGTGGCCAGCGGCAGGTTGGAGCCCAGCATCGGGATCACCCGGCCGTCCTTGTACTTGCCGATGCGCGGCCCCAGGATCAGGGCACCGGCCAGCGCCGCCCAGCCCCCGACCGAATGCACGACGGTCGAGCCGGCGAAGTCGAGGAAGCCCATGGCATCGAGGAACCCGCCGCCCCATTTCCAGGAGGCCTGGATCGGGTAGATCAGCGCGGTCAGGACGATGGTGAAGATCAGGAAGGGCCACAGCTTGATCCGTTCGGCCAGGGTGCCCGAGACGATCGAGGCGGTGGTGGCGCAGAACATCAGCTGGAAGAAGAAGTCCGACCCGGTCGTGGCATAGCCGTAATCGTCCGCGCCGGCCCGGTCGAGCCCGACCGCCTCCAGCACGCCGGGGCCCCAGAGCGCCGACAGCAGGCCGCTGACGGCGACCGTGCCATCCTCGGCCTCGGTCACCCAGTAGAACATCCAGGTCACCTCATCCAGCGCCGCCTGCATCGCCGCCATCGATTCGAATTCGTTGGTCGCGAGCGGATACATCAGGTTGTAGCCGATCAGGTAGTAGAAGATCGCGGCGAGCGAGAACAACGAGATGTTCTTGGTCAGCTGCATGGTGACGTTCTTGGACCGCACCAGCCCGGCTTCGAGCATGGCAAAGCCCGCGGCCATCCAGAACACCAGGAAGCCGCCGATCAGGAACAGCAGCGAGTTGAAGATGAAGATCGTGTCGGTCGAGGCGTCGATCCCGGGCGTCGGTGCCTCGTCCTCTTCGGCCATGGCGGCCTCTTCGGCCGGGGCCTCATCGGCCGGCGCGGCATCGTCTGCGACCGTTTCCTCGGTCGCGGTGTCCTGGGCCCAGGCTGCGTCGGCGACCGGCCCGAGGGCCAGGAAGGCGACCAGCAGGGCGGCCAGCATGCGTTGAAGTAGTGTCATCTGTCCGTCTCCTCTGGACTCAGATCGCGTCGGCGTCGGTTTCGCCCGTGCGGACCCGCAACGCGCTTTCGACATCGAGAACGAAAATCTTGCCGTCACCGATCTTGTCGGTCTTGGCGGTCTTGGCGATCGTGGCCACCACGTCATCGGCCATGGCATCGCCCACCACGATTTCGAGCTTCACCTTGGGCACGAAATTCACGGCATATTCGGCGCCTCGGTAGATTTCGGTGTGTCCGGACTGAGAGCCGAAGCCCTTGATCTCGGTCACCATCATGCCGCGCACGCCGATGGCGGTCAGCGCTTCGCGGACCTCCTCGAGCTTGAACGGTTTGATCGTTGCGATGATGAGTTTCACGTGCTTCCCCTTGCGAGTTCCGTTCGGCGGGCATCCCCCGCTGCGGTCACAAGAGGGCCGGGCGCCGGGGCGGATCACAAGGACATGCTGCAGGTGCGAAGGGGCGAACCAAGGCTGGATTGCACAAATATTACACAAATTGTGCGAAATGCCTGCCGATTGAGCAGGCGAAAAACCGGCATGGCCGACTCATCGTGCCTCTACATTTGCCGCCGGGCCGTCTATCCTGACGGCAAAACACGCACCGAATGGGCAGGACATGAGCGGATCGAACGGCAACAGGCCGCCTCTTGTGGCGGAACGGCGTTATGCCAAGGCCGACGCCCCCAAGGGCGCGCGCGGCAAGCCGGCCGCCAAGGCGACGCCGCGGCGCAAACCCGTCCGCAAGGCGCGCGGGCCGCTGGGGATGATCGCCGCGCTGGTGGGCAGGGCGTTGAAATGGGGTCTTCTGCTGGGCTGGCGGATCGGCTGGCGGGTGGCGCTTGTCGTCGGGCTCTTCATCGGCGGCGGGGTGATCTACCACGCCTCGACGATGCCGCCGATCGAGGCGCTGGTCGACGGCCGCACCCGCGGTTCGGTCACCCTGGTCGACGTGAACGGGCAGGTCTTTGCCTGGCGCGGCGACCAGTTCGGCGGCATGGTCACCGCCCGCACGGTCAGCCCGCATCTGCACAACGCGGTGATCGCGGTCGAGGACAAGCGGTTCTACGGCCATATCGGCGTCAGCCCGCGCGGCGTGGCCAGCGCGATCCGGATCAACCTGCGCGAGGGCCGCGGCCCGCTGGAGGGGCATGGCGGCTCCACCATTACCCAGCAGACCGCGAAACTGCTGTGTCTGGGCCGCGACTACGACCCGGCAGGATGGGCGGATGAAGCCGCCTACGAGGCCGATTGCCGCCGCACCACCCTGTGGCGCAAGGTCCAGGAGGCGGTCTATGCCATGGCCATGGAGGCGCGCTATTCCAAGGAGGAGATCCTGACGATCTACCTCAATCGCGCCTATCTGGGGGCCGGTGCGCGTGGCGTCGAGGCCGCCTCGCAACGCTATTTCGACATTTCCGCCGCACAGGTCGACCCGGCCCAGGCGGCGATGCTGGCCGGGCTGCTGAAGGCGCCCTCGACCTATGCGCCGACCTCGAGCCTCGATCGCGCCCAGGCCCGGGCCGAGCTGGTGCTGGGGCTGATGCACGACCAGGGCTACCTGTCCGACAGCGATCACCAGGCGGCGCTGGCCAACCCGGCGGACCTGGCCAGGTCCCGGCGCGACGCGGTGGGCAGCTTTTTCGCCGATTGGGTGATGGAACGCACGCCGTCCTATTTCACCTCGGACACGACCGAGGACGTGATCCTGCAGACCACGATCGACCCCCGGGTCCAGAATGCCGCCGAAGAGGCGCTGGCCTGGGTCTTTGACAACAAGGTCCGGCCGGGGTCGCAGGCGCAGGCCGCGATCGTGGTGATGAGCGCCGACGGCGCGGTGCGCGCCATGGTCGGCGGGCGCGAGGAAACCGTGGGCGGGTTCAACCGCGCGACCATGGCACTGCGTCAGACCGGGTCGGCCTTCAAGCCCTTCGTCTATGCCACGGCGCTGGAACTGGGCATGTCGCCGCTGGACATGGTGATGGACGAACCGCGCTGCTGGTCCGTGCCGGGATCCGGCGACTGGTGCCCGCGCAATTATTCCAACGATTTCGAAGGCGCGGTCACCCTGACCGATGCGCTTGCGGCGTCGCTGAACGTCCCGGCCGTGGCGGTGTCCGAAACCGTGGGCCGCGAGAACGTGCGCACCGTGGCCGAGATGTTCGGCATCCGCTCCGACCTGGCCGCCGGTCCGGCGATCGCGCTGGGCGCGTCCGAAGCGACCCTGATCGAAATGACCGGGGCCTATGCCGGCATCCTCAACGGCGGCTCGGCGGTCACGCCCTATGGCCTGGTCGAGCTGCGCCTGGTCGATGACGACGTGCCGCTGTTCTCGACCGGCGGCGGCATCCGCGAGAGGGTGATCTCGGAAACCGCCGCACGGCACCTGACCTGGATGATGTATCAGGTGGTCGAACGCGGCACCGGGCGCCGGGCCGCGATCGAGGGCTGGCAGATCGCCGGCAAGACCGGCACCACCCAGGGCGCGCGCGATGCCTGGTTCATCGGCTTTTCGGGGGATTACGTCACCGGCGTCTGGATGGGCTATGACGACAATTCGCCGCTGACCGACGTGACCGGCTCGGGCCTTCCGGCCGACATCTGGTCCGAGACGATGACCCGCGTGCTGGGCGACCGTCAGCCGACGCCCTTGCCGATGCAGGCGCCGGTCGCGCCGCAATCCCAACAGCCCGGTCTGGGGATGCAGGATGACGCCGCCCAGGCGCTGATCGATTCGGTGATCCGGGACCTGCAGACAGACCCGTAGCCCGGCGGCGCCGGAAAAGGCGGCCGGGGCATGGTCTGCAGGGCATCCGGGCGCCCTGTCCGGTCGGTCTTGCCCGCCGCCGGGGCGGGCCGCGGGGGCGTGACCCCCCGGGAGGATGCGCATCTTCCGTCCCTTGGCCCTGACGGGGGCTGTCTGCGGGACCGGCAGCCGCGAA
>LJSF01000018.1 GCA_001314655.1 Rhodobacteraceae bacterium HLUCCA08
CCGGTGGTTGCCGATATAGTCGATGACGGCCAGATGCGTTTTTTCTGCCGAGCGGCGCAATCCACGGCCCAGTTGCTGCAGCCAGATCACCGGGCTCTCAGTGGGGCGCAGCATCAGCACCGTGTCGATCGAGGGCACATCGACACCTTCGTTGAACATGTCGACCGCGAAGACGATTTCGAGATCGCCATCCTCCAGCGCCTTCAGCGCGCTGGCCCGAGGGGCGGAGGTGTCCCCGGAATGGACCGCCACGGCCCGCAGACCGCGCGCTTGCGCGAAATCGGCCATGAAATCGGCATGGCGGCGGGACACGCAGAAGCCGATGGTCTTCTTGCCACCGCGTTTCGCGAGCTGTTCGAGCGCGTTTTCGGCGCGGGCCTGGGTCGCGACCGCTTCGGTCAGCGCAGCCTCATCGAACCGCCCGCTGCGCCAGGGGATCTGGGAATATTCGACCGGGTCAGGCACGCCGAAATAGTGGAAAGGTGCCAGAAGCCCCCGATCGATGCCAGACCACAGATCGCATTCGTAGACGAGGTTTTCTTCACACAGCCCCAACAAGTCGCCACCATCGCTGCGGTCGGGCGTGGCGGTCAGGCCCAGCAGAAAGCCAGGCTGGAAATGATCGATGATCCGCCGGTAGGTGGCGGCGGCCGCGTGGTGGAATTCGTCGACGATGATGTAATCAAACGCCCGCGGATCGAACCGTGTCAGATGCGCATTTCGCGCGAGGGTCTGGACAGAGGCGAAGACGATGTCAGCCTCGGCGTCCTTTTCCTCACCTGAGTAGCGCCCAAGCCGGGCGCGAGGCCGGACGGCGCGGAAGGCGGCCATGGCTTGGGTCAGGATTTCCTCGCGATGCGCGACGAACAGGACTCGGGCCGCGTCGGCGCTGTCGAAGGCCGCAAGGAAGGTCTTGCCAAGGCCCGTGGCCAAAACCACCAGCCCCGCACCATAGCCTTTCGCCCGGGTCGCGCGCAGGGCCGCCAGCGCCTCGGCTTGAACCTCGTGCGGGATGGGGGCGGTTTCCGGGGCTTCCACCGGTGCGCCGCTGGCCGTGGGCAGGGGTGCGATGCGACGCGCCTCATAGGCGTCGATCGAGGCGGGCGTCAGCTCTGTGACCTCGGGCCGGGCGAGCAGCGCCTCGAACGCCGCGCGGGCGGCCAGAAGCGGCGCAGGATCGACCGGATCGACATGGCGCAGGTTCCATTCGATGCCATCGGTCAACGCAGAACGCGACAGGTTCGACGACCCGACGATCAGCGCCCCGCCATCGCCCGCAAATGTGAACATCCAGGCCTTGGGGTGGAACGGGATCTGTGCGGCCTGGAACACATGCAGCCTGCGCGCGCCCTCGAGGTCGGAAATCAGTCGTAGCGCCGCCGGTTCCGTCACGCCCAGATAATCGCCGGTCAATAGCCGCAATTCCCCGCCCCGGTCCAAAAGGTCGCGCAGATGCGGCAGGACCAGCCGGACTCCCGATGTCATCAGGAAGGACACCGACAGATCGACGGCGCGCGCCCGGTCGATCAGGGGGCGCAGATGGGCATGCAGCGCATCCTCGCCGCCCGAGATCAGCGGGCGATCATGGGGCATGCCCGGCAAGGGACCGGGTGCCGCCAATGGTGGATCGAGGCGCAGGTGGACATGGCCGCCAGTCTCGACCAGCGTCACTCGCGCGGTGGTGCCCGCTGTCTCGAGGAGGGCTTGCGCCGCCCCGATCCTGGCAGCAAGGGCCGCTTGATCTGCGGCGGAAAGCTCCCGCCAGCGGGCGGTATGACGACGGGGCGCAAGGGCAAGACTCAGGCCATGGCGGATCAGGATGACCTGGGCGTCGCATTCCACGATGGCGCTGGCGGCGGCATCGCAGAGAGGACAGCCAGGGTTACTTGACCCCTCAACAGGAACACCCGATCCGCCGGTCACGCCTTTTTCACCACTGCATTCACCCACACCTCCGACGCGCGACCGGGACGACAATCGCGGCTCTCCCAGATGTCAGGTTCGCCGAACACGCCGCATCCGTCCAGGAGCGCCGTCAGATTTTCCGCAGTCATGTCGGTAAATCGGCGGCCGTCCTTCACCCGCTCGCCGGCGCCGCGCTTGAAAGACAAGTAGAGCGCACCGTCAGGAACCAGATGGCCGGCAAGGCGGTCGACGACTCCGGGCAGGTCCGCATCGGCCACATGCAGCAGCGAGGCGCAGGCCCAGACGCCTTCGAACGAATGCTCCCAGGCGAAATCCTCGAAACGCATCAGACGGGTTTCGACTGCCGCATGGGCTTGCGTGGCAGCCACCATGGCGGGCGAGGCATCGAAGGCCCTCACATCGTAGCCTGAGACGCGGAAAGCCAGCGCATCGCGCCCCGACCCTGATCCCGCATCGAGAATACGTGCTGGACCATCCGCCCGCGCGGGCACAGCCGCCAGAAACCGATCCCGCGCATCCGACATATCGACGTAGCGCGTGGTGGCGATGAAGGCATTCGCGTTGCTGTCGTAGTAATTGGTCAACATGGGGTCCGATCTGGCTCTTCCAGCCGTATCTTCTCAATAAATCATGGGTTTGACCAGGCGATGAAAAGGGGTCGTGAGCACCAATTTCTGCGTCGTTTGCATCATTGCTCCGCCGCATTCATCAGGCGCATCACTCGCTGCTCGAACCCCTGCCTGACTGCGGCCACCAGCCCCTCAGGAAACCCTGGCGGCATCTCCGCCAATGCCATGTCAAATGCCCGATCCGCCCGCCGTCGAATGTCCTCAAAAACCTCCTCTACCTGTTCGCGCGAGAACCCCGCCGCCAGCGCCGTCTCCACGAAGTGCCGCCCGTGGACGTCCGCGACGCGGTAATGTCGCCCCGTGCCCGCGCGCATGGCGAGTTTCATGTCCTTGATCTGCAGCGCCCCCGCATCGAGCGAGGGCTGCACCGTCAGCACGTCGTAAAGCGGCGTCATGCGGAAGCGTCCGCCGGGCATCAGGGCGATGCTGAAGTTCTTGGCGTGCCCGTCCGTCGCCCCGATCAGCCAGAACAGGATCACGGCCTTCAGGAAATCCGCCCGGTCGCGCTGCGGCTCGTCGCTGCCGGTCAGCAGATCACAGATCTCCACGATCCCCGGGCCGCCCTCGTTCTGGTACTTGCGGGTCGGGGGCACGGACAGGGCCTGGCAGCAATCCTCCTGCGGCAGGCGGATCAGGCGGCCGTCGCGGGCGCGCAGCCGGTCGAAGCGTTCGACGACCAGCGCGCGCGTCCCCTCGAAATCCGCAATCTCGGTCCGTGCCACGGGCAGGCCAAAGCCCGCCAGCAGGCGCAGGCAGAAGTGCTCGTTCTCGATGCTGTCGGTCAGGTCCATGCCATTGGGCAGGCGGCCGATGGCGGGCTTCAGGATATGTGTCGTGGGCGTGGTGCCGGTCGGCAGCACCCATTGCCCTTCGTGGAACAGAAGCGCCGTCTTTTCCTGCGCGCCGGCGACGGAGATGCGGAAATCCTGCTCGGCCCGGATGCCAAGCGGGGTCTGCGCCAGATCGCTCAGCATGGTGGCGATCTCGGCGTCGCTCAACGGCTCACCGGTCAGCGCGCGGGCGTCGCCCGGCTGCTCGCCCTCGGGCAGGAATTGCAGCGCGCCCACGCAATCGCGCCCGATCCGCGCGAGCAGGCTATAGGCGTCCACACCATCCGCGCCCACGCGTTCCGCCACACGGCGGCGGATCAGGTCGCCGTCGGGCAACAGGTTTTCGAAAACCGCGATCACGGGCGGGCCGGTGTAGCGCTCGGGCCGCAGGGGCAGGGCGCGCGAGATCGGCAGCGTGTTCTCCCAGGTCAGCCATTCCTTCGCATAGGTGAAGGCGAAGGCCCCGTCCGGCGCGCGGAAATACTGCCCCACGCGGCGGCCGTTCATGTAGACGTCGAGCGGCGCATAGGCGCGCTTGCGCCCCATCAGAAGATGTCCTGGAGATCACGCGGGGTCATCTTGCTGCGCGGCACGATCCGCAGTTCGAGGTCGAGCGCTGCGAGCAGATCGAAGATCGTGTCCACCTTGGCGCCGCTGGCGCCGGTCTCGATGTTCGACACCGTGCGCTGCCAGACGCCCGCGCGGGCGGCAAGCTCGGCCTGCGTCAGGCCCTTGGCTTTGCGGGCGGCGCGCAGGGTCTGGCCGAGATCCTTGGTGGTGCGGGCGATCTGATCCATCCGGGTGATCCTTTCCCGACGAAGATGATTGGGAGATCATATGGAGTCAATATGTTCTGTGGGTGATATTGATGATTTATAACCCCGAGAACATTCGCCATCCGTATTCATCGTCGCCTTTGGCCGGGCGAGTGGTGGTGGATCGTCGACAGTGTAAGGCATGACTGCTTGATGCCGGTCGGCATGAATTTCCCCTACGCACAGAGACTGAGAATTAGCCCATGGGCTATATGCGAAGTTTATAGCCCCTGCGCTATATTGACAAATTATCGCCCTTGAGCTATCGAAAAGCCATGGATACCTTGCCCGCATACCCCATCCGAAGCCTGCGCCAAGCCGGGGCCGTGCTCAAGGCGCGGCGCGCGGCGCGGAAGATCAGCCAGAAGCAGCTGGGCGAGATGACGAGGACGGCGCAATCCACCATTTCCGACATCGAGAACGGCGTCGTATCGGTCAGCCTCGATGTCTACCTACGGCTCCTCGAGGCCCTCGGCGCGGAACTGTCCGCGACGGATCGTATAGCCGACCCTGGGCAGCGCTAGGATGGCACGCATCGCCCGCGCGGGCCGCCGCACACGCCAAAGCAAGACCGCCGTCTGGTATGAAAGGGCGCGGGTGGGCACGCTGACCCGCGCGACAGATGGGGCCATCGCCTTCTCCTACGATCCCGCCTGGCTCGCGTCCGAGGCCGCTTTTCCGGTTGCCAGCGCCCTGCCGCTCACCAGGCTCAAATGGCAGGGCGATCCTGTCGTCGCCGCCTTCGACAACCTCTTGCCCGATGCCGAAGGCGAGCTGCGCGAGAAGATCGCCGCGCGTGTCGGGGCGCAGGGCAAGGATGTGTTCTCTCTGCTGTCCGTGCTCGGGCGCGACTGCGTCGGCGCGCTGCAATTTCTGCCGGTGGAGGAGGCCCCGTCCGATCAGGACATGCAGTATCGCGTCATTTCCGAAGAGGAGATGGTCGCCGACCTGAAGAACCTCGCCGCCGCGCCGCTCGCCCTCGGTGAAGACGAGGATTTCCGGATTTCCATCGCCGGCGCGCAGGAAAAGACGGCCTATCTGCGCATCGACGGACACTGGGCCAAGCCACGCGGCATCACGCCGACCAGCCATATCTTCAAGAC
>LJSF01000030.1 GCA_001314655.1 Rhodobacteraceae bacterium HLUCCA08
AAAACTGAAACCTTAAGCTGAAAAATGATGTCCGATATCGCGATAGCTTCCAGAAAACACATGATCATCATGTGCTGAAATAATGAAGAAAATGCGAAATGCCCTGATCGAGGCTGCCAACCTTAGCTGGTTCGCGGGTGACCGCATCGGCCCTGATCGGCTGGCGCTTTGGATATCCATGCGCTTGTCCGGCGTGCAGGACGACACCGCGGCGCTCGCGCGTGTCGGTTGGGCCGTGCGGAGGCTGACGGTTGGACCGGGGCCGGAGCAGGACCTGTCCACCTTCCTCGACCGTCGTGACCCCGAAAACTTAGGTGATGAGACCGAGCCGTTCGTGGATCGTGCGAGCGGTTGGCTGGATCTGATGGGGCAAGCCAATGACCTGCACCCGATCACCCGCGCCGCTATGGGCTTTCACCTATGGGGCCTAGCGGGGCTCGGGCAGCACGGCGACCGGATGGAAGCGGCTGTCACAGCTGCGCGGATCGCTGCCAGCGAGGGGAAAGGAGCAGTCTTCGCACCTCTGGCCATGGGCGGGGCAGGAGGGCTGCGCGCCGGTGGTCCACCGACCGTCCGGTTGGCGCGCTGGCTTGACGGAATGGAGACGGCATGCCTGACCGCGATGCGGCAGCTTGACGATATCGAGGCATGGTCGGCGCGGACAGTGGCCGAGATGGCATCGCTCTCGGGCAGGACGCCTCCGGCCTTGTGCGTGGTGCTGACCGAATGGCCGTTCGTCTCTGCACCGATGGCTGAGGCCTTGACTGGTGCCAGCCGCGCCGCTGTCCAGCGCAACCTTGCATGGCTGGAAGCGCGCGGCCTGATCCGCGAGGTTACAGGTCAGGGGCGCTTCAGGATGTGGCGTGCTGCGAACTGAAGGTTAGCGCGGGTGTTACCGGCCCAGTTGGCAGTAGCGATGACCGCGAGCGCGCGGCAGGGCGCGCAGAAAATCACCGACACTTAATGCATTTGTTGCACTTATTTCATATATGGTGGTAGTGAACAGAAAACGGAGAGGAGACCACCATGAACATGTTGGCACACCGGCACCTTCCGCCTACCCCGCAGGACGCAGCGATCGCGCGCGTCTCTGGCCAGGCCCTGTCGCGCTTTGCGGCGACCCGAGGACCCTTGAAGCTTCGCGTTACAGACGCGGAGCAGATGGAACCGATCGAACTTCCTGCGGGCGCTGTTGCGCTACTCATGGAAGTCCTCGAGGCGATGGCAGCCGGGCGCGGCGTCACCATCATTCCTGAGAACGCCGAACTCTCGACAGTCCAGGCGGCAGAGGTGTTGAATGTCTCGCGGCCGTTCCTGATCAAACTGCTCGAGGATGGCAGTATCCCGCATCGGAAGGTCGGCAAGCATCGCCGCGTCCGAATGGAGGACGTCATGTCGTACAAGGCAGCCATCGACAACGAGCGCGAAGCCGTCCTTGATCAACTGGCCGCCGACGCACAGGACGAGGACATGGGCTACGGCTCGAAATGAGCCAGTACACGGTCCTTTTCGACGCGAATGTCCTCTACCCTGCGCCCATGCGGGACGCGCTGATGCAATTGGCGGTCACGGATCTTTTCAAGGCGAAGTGGACGGCTGACATCCACCGGGAATGGATCGACGCGCTTCTGCGCAATGAACCTCATCGGGACCGCGCGGCGCTGGAACGAACCCGCAACTTGATGGACAGGGCGACACGCGACTGCCTGGTCACCGGCTATGAAGCATTGGTGCCGGCCCTCACGTTGCCGGACGCAGATGATCGGCACATTCTGGCGGCCGCAATCGTTGGACGGTGCGACGCCATCGTGACCCAGAATTTGAAAGACTTCCCGCCGGAGGCACTTGCGCCCTTTGGCATCGAGACCCAGCACCCCGATGACTTTTTCCGGAACCAGCTTTCTCTCGCGCCCGGTTTGGTCTGCTCAGCGCTGCGCAAAGTTCGGGCGCGCCTCAAGAACCCGCCCAAGAGCGTTGACGAGTATCTGTCAATCCTGACCCAACAGGGTTTGGTCGCCACTGTAGCGGATCTTGAGCAGTTCGCCGATCTGCTTTGATTTTAGGGAGAAATCGGTGGCCAGCATACATCGCTTTAAGAAGGCCTTTGCTCACATAGCCGTCGCTCGTCGATCGCGAAATTCTGCCTTCCATTACGGCTTTTTCGAATACCGCGCACTTGGCTGCGAGGCTTGGGCATCCAAACTGCGGCCTGAAATTGCGTCACCTCAAAGGCGTCGCAATGCTATTGATTGCTGTTTAAACACCAGCGTTAGAGATGTGCGCATCATAGAAAATCAGACCGAAGAACGTCGGCACTTTCAATTCGCATTCAATCATTGCGATAGTCGTTGCAATGATATGCACCCAAAATAGTGTAGTTCGGGGAGGGTTCCGTTAATGTCGTCAATACTCAAGTTTTTCCGAATTACATTCTTTCTCGTCCTGTATTTTTTCCTATGCATGGTCGTGGTGACCACAATGCTTCAAGGTTGGCCGCTTGGCGGCCAGATGCTGTTTGCATTCGGTGTTCCCGTCATTTTGGTCTGGTGGCAAGAAAAACGGAGGTCGCAGACAGTCGCTGCAAAGGCGCAAGCTGAGGGAAGTTCCGAAACCGACCTCCCCCGACCTGAGCCGGTAGCCCGACCAAGTGCCTACGACACACGCATCGAGCGTGAGCGCGAACGCGAACGAACTCGCCAAGCCAATGCGCACAAAGCCCCGGCGACCGTTCAGGTCTATTCCCCACCAGAGGAGGACTACGCTGAAATCGTTCGGGCTGGAAAGTCTGCGGCGCCGACATTTGCTGCGTCCGCTGAGCGAAACCAGCCGTCGCGAATGGCATCGAGCGTATCGTCCCGACCAACGAAAAGCGGGTGGGTCCCGTCTAGCGAAACAGCTAGCGTGGCCGGCCGCAACATCGGCGGAATGGTCTATGTTGGCACGCCCCCCTTGGTGAACACCTACGGGTATCGTGACAAGTGTCGGGCCTATATCGATCCGTCCCTGTCGGTCGCGCGCTCTGGAGCCGACAAAGCCGGAGAGGGTATGCCCTACTGGCCGGGGTACTCGGATATCTCACCTCAGTGTCGGGCGACCTACCTCGACTGGTTGGCCAGCGGGCGAAACGATGCCTCCTACAACCCTGGCTACATGTTCCTGTACTTCTACGGGCTGGAGCGTCGGTTCTTCGTCGACCAGTCGAACGAAGATGCAAAGGATATCGTCCAGGAAGTTCGGCGGCTGCAGTCACTTTATCCTGACAACCACTCCGTCAGGCGCTATTTGGGTGAGTTCCTCGACATTGCGATGCTTGCCGAAACCGACCTCGACGCGATCGAGCCTATTTTCGAGAAACAGGGCTGGGAACTGCCGTTCTCACTCAAGTATGCAATCGGATCTCGGATCGACAAAGGAGAGAACCTGACAGCTGACTGGTTGCTGAGTTGGTTCATCTGCCATCCGGAAACAAATATGAGAACGCCCGCGACGCGGTGTCGTGACGAGTTCGTCGCTCTTTTCCGTATGCGGTTTGATCGGCGTTTCCCTGATGGGCTCAAAGTGACCAAACCCCGGAAATCACTCACGGCATCCTATCGCGCCGCTTCCAGCGAGTTTCAGGGGTCCGCCAACCCAACCGTGGATGGCAAGCCTGTCCCGGATATCTCCGGGTTGCGCAAACCGGTTGAGATTGCCCAAGAGTTGGCTGACGAGGTGATGAATGATCTCGACAAGCTCAGTCGCTTCTTGGGCCGGAATCCTGATGGCCGCGGAAGCGTGGAAGCGCATGCCTTACTACCCTCTGAACTGTGGGATGCCTTCCCATCAGAGGAAATGGACCGCTTGAAATCTTGGGCAAGCGATATCGTCGATCGGGGGGGATTGGTGCCGCTTGAAGAGGTGATCGGACGTCTGGAGGGAGAAACGA
This sequence comes from Rhodobacteraceae bacterium HLUCCA08, assembly GCA_001314655.1. Lineage (GTDB taxonomy): Bacteria > Pseudomonadota > Alphaproteobacteria > Rhodobacterales > Rhodobacteraceae > Salibaculum. Next base: position 3,926 of record LJSF01000030.1, read on the forward strand.
ACGAGAAGATCGGGAAACGGCAAATGACAGGAGCGGCCGACGCGCTCGCGCGGCTCGGTTTCGGTCTGGCACCCGACCCACGGTTTGCGCTCCGGTCGCCCAAGGCGGAGGAGCCTGTTGTGCTGTTTCTTCTGGGCGAACCCATCGAAAGACTGGAGGAAGTTTCCGACAGCTATCGAAGCGCCTTAATCGAATTGGCACTTGCGTCGTTCGTCGCCCATGCAGATGGTCGCATCGCGGAGCCTGAACGCAGGGCGTTGGAAGAGCAAGTTGCCACAGCGGCACTTAGCGATCAGGAACGCCGCAGGCTGCGTGCAAACCTTGAATGGTTCCTGGCCGTGCCGCCGGACATGACGCTTCTGCGGCGCAAATTGAAGGAGGTGGGCCAAGACAACCAGGCCGCTATGCGGGCAGCGCTGGTCGGTGCAGCACATGCCGATGGCATTATTCACTCCGACGAAGTCGCAAGCATCGAGAAAATCTACAAGGCTTTGGGACTTGATCCCGCGCTTGCCTACTCTGACCTGCATGCTGGCGAAGTTGCGGATGGTCCACGCACAGTTCGTGCCTCGCAACCGGGTCGCCCGGGCGAAGCGATACCCGAGCTTGAAAAGGCCAGCGGACCGAAACTCGACGCTTCGCGGATCGCGGCAATCCGTTCGGACACCGAACGCGTGTCGTCCGTCCTCGGTCAGATTTTCGACATCGAAGAGGAAGAAAACGGTGTCTCCGGGCCTGCCAGCCAAAGCCAGCTGGCGGGGCTTGACCAGAAACACGGCGCCCTTGTCCTCGAACTGGTTACTCGGGAGCATTGGTCCGACACGGAGTTCGAGACGATCTGCGCCTCGAATGGCTTGATGGCGTCCGGGGCACTGGAAGTCGTGAATGAATGGGCTTTCGAGACCTACGATGAAGCGCTTCTCGATGAGTATGATGGATATGACGTGTCTCCGGAGATTGCGGAGGCGTTAAAAGAAAAGATGGGTGCGGAGGGCAGGAATGCCTAAGTTGAAACCACGTGAACGCGATGCAATCGTACAAGCCCTTCGGGCTGGGGTCGTGCCCAAGCTCGGTTTGCGCCATATCCAGGTTGGCCGCGTCCGAGAGATTGAAGAGCTCGTCAAGGACATGGACCGGATATCCGATGACGATCTCGCGAATCTCACTTCGAAAACTGGGGCGCTGGTGTATCCTCTGAGATTGATCCTATGTCTCTATGAACCCTTGGGGCGGACCTAGTCATGCCGCGCAAAATAAATATGCATGTGACTAGGGTCAGGACTCATAGCCAATAGATGACGAGAGCTGCGAGAGCGATTGCGGACAGAAAGACCTTTGGGCATCTGTCGTATCGCGTCGCAACACGCC
>LJSF01000022.1 GCA_001314655.1 Rhodobacteraceae bacterium HLUCCA08
GGACGCTGTGACGCGGATCGACGCGATCTTTGCTGTCGAGCGCGAAATTACGGGTCTATCAGCCGCAGCGCGTCTTGACGTGCGCCAGCAGCGTGTCGCACCGCTGGTCAATGATCTGCATGACTGGATGCTGACCGAGCGGGCCCGAATGTCGAAGCACAACCCTGTCGCCAAAGCGATCAATTACATGGTCGAGGGAAAAGGCCGTTGGGAAGCCTTCACGGCCTTCCTGGGTGACGGGCGACTTTGCCTGACGAATAATGCCGCCGAGCGCGCCCTGCGCGGCATCGCATTAGGCAGAAAGTCGTGGCTTTTTGCTGGCTCTGAGCGTGGCGGCGACAGGGCGGCCTTCATGTATACCCTCATCGTCTCGGCAAAGATGAATGACATTGATCCGCAGGCATGGCTGGCAGACGTCCTGGCCCGGCTGCCGGACTTGCCCGTCGCGCGCGTGCCTGAGTTGCTGCCCTGGCATTGGAAAACACAACAGGACGCCGCCAACGCAGCCTGACCACGGCCTACGCCGGATGCTTACCCCTTTGACAACTTCTCAACATCCGGGATACATAGTCACACGCATAAGTGAGACACAAAACGAAACCTCTCACTTGGTATCCTAAGTTATTCAATGACTTGGATTGTTGGAGGCAAGTCCGGTACTCGCCTCCATTTCACCACGGATCACCACGGATCACCGCACAGGTCGCCGCAGCGCCGGGTGCGGCACGGGACGCGGCACGGGGCGCGCGGCATGCGCCCGCCGGTGCCGCCATGCGGTCCGGATGCCGCCGGCACCGGGGGTCTGCGACCCGCGCCGGTCTGTCCGCCGGCTTGGACAATCAGTCGTTCAGAACCGCCATGTTGTCCGCCTCCCAGCCGATCCAGACCGGGTCGGTGCCAAGCGCCCGGCCGATCTCGGCGTCCACATAGGACTTGAGCAGCGCATCCTCCCCATCGCCCACCGCGATCTGCATCAGCATCCGGCTTCCCAGAAAGGTCTTGCCGACGACGCGGCCCTGCACCGCGTTTTCGGTCGCCGGACGCTCGGCGTGAAAGCCCAGCTTTTCGAGCCGGACCGAGGCGGTGATCGGCGTGCCGTCACCGGGCAGCGTGCTGGGCGCCTTGCCCTTGAGCGTGGTGCCCTGCCAATCCATCACCACCTTGTCGCCCTCGGTGCCGCGCATCCGGCCCGACAGCAGGTTGGTTTCGCCGACGAACTCGGCGACGAAGCGGCTGGCGGGGCGGAAATACAGCTCTTCGGGGGTGCCGTCCTGTTCGATCCGGCCCTTGTTCATCACCACGATCCGGTCGGACATGGTCAGTGCCTCTTCCTGGTCATGGGTGACGAAAAAGAACGTCTTGTGGGTGCGGCGCTGGATCGACTTGAGTTCCTGCTGGACCTGACCGCGCAGCTTGGCGTCGAGCGCGCCCAGCGGCTCGTCCAGCAGCAGCAGCGCCGGGTCCGGCGCCAGGGCCCGGGCAAGCGCCACCCGCTGGCGTTGCCCGCCCGACAGCTGGATCGGATAGCGGGCGCCGAACGCGTCAAGTTCGAGGAACGACAGGATCTCGTCCAGGCGGCGCTGGATCGCGGCCCGGCCCATCCCCTTGAGTTCCAGCCCGAACGCGATGTTCTGCGCCACCGTCATGTGCGGAAACAGCGCGTAATCCTGGAACACCATGTTGACGTGGCGCTTTTCCGGCGGCTGGTTGGTCACGTCCTCGCCGTCCAGGATCACCCGCCCCGCGGTCGGGCGTTCGAACCCGCCGAGGATGCGCAGCGTCGTGGACTTGCCGCAGCCCGAGGGGCCGAGGAAGGTCACGAATTCGCCCCGGGCGATGTCCAGGGTCAATTCGTCCAGCGCGACGGTATCGCCGAAATGCTTGGACAGGCCCTCGATGCGGACAAGCGGTGTCTGGTCGGTCATGGCTCAGCTGTCCTTGTTCATGCGGCGGGTGAAACGCTCGGCCCAGACGCCGATCACGGCGGTCAGAACCAGGGCCACGGTCGCGATGGCGTTGATTTCGGGGCTCATGCCGGAGCGCAGCTTGGCAAAGATCAGCACCGGCAGGGTCGGCTCGTAGCCGCCCAGGAAGAACGACCGGACGAAATCGTCGAAGCTGAGCAGCAGGCAGAAGATCGACGCGCCCAGGATCGCCGGCACCAGGTAGGGCAGCGTGATCCGAAGAAAGGTGATCATCGGGTCGGCGCCCAGGTCGCGGGCGGCCTCGATCTGGCTCTTCGGCAGGGTCGACAGCCGCGCCATGACCACCAGCACGACGAAGGGCACGTTGTGCACCGCATGGGCCCAGACGATCGCGCCCATGCCCGGTTCGATCCCCAGAAAGCGGGCATAGATCCGGAACGCGATCGCCGAGATGATCCCCGGCACCAGCGCCGGCAACAGGGTCATGCCGAACATCGCCGTGCGGCCCCAGAACTTGCGTCCTTCCAGCAGGACCGCGATCCAGATGCCGACGATGACCGAGATCAGGGTCGACAGCACGGCGATGGCGACCGAATAGGCAAAGGTCGACACCACTTCGGCATCGGCGAAGATGCCGGTATACCAGTCAAGGGTCCAGGACGTGATCGGAAAGCCGATGAAGTTGGACTCCTTGAACCCCATCAGCACCATCAGGATCAGCGGCACGAAGACATAGAGGACGAACGCCCAGTAGATGCAGGCCAGGAAGATGCGGTTGCCACGGAACAGTTCGACGCGGTCGTTCATGTCGCCTCTCCCTTGCGCAGGGATTTCATCAGCTTCTGGAACACCGTGGTGATGATCAGCGCCGCCATGAACATGATCGTCGCAAAGGCCGCCCCGGTCGGCCACTGATCCCCGGCGACGTGAAAGAACCCGGCGATGGTTTCGGCGAACACCGTGGTCGACGGCCCGCCCAGCAGGACCGGGGTGGCGTAGAACCCGGTCGAGATCAGGAAGACCAGCGTGCAACCCGAAGAGATCCCCTCGATGGTCAGCGGCAGGGACACCCGGCGGAACCGGGTCCAGGCGCCGGCGCCCAGGTCGGCGGCGGCCTCGTTCACGCTTTTCGGCAGCTTCTCCAGCGCCGAATACAGCGGCAGCAGCATGTAGAGCGCGGTCAGGTAGACGATGCCGACGCCCATGGAAAAGCTGGTATACATGAAGGGAATGGGCCGGTCGATCAGGCCGAGCGTCTTGAGCACCAGGTTCACCGCGCCGGTGTTGCCCAGCAGGATCATGATCGCGTAGGTGCGCACGATCTCGCCGACCCAGAACGGGATCAGCAACAGCAGCAGCAGCAGCATCTGGTTCTTGCGGCTGACATGGCGGGCCAGGAAATAGGCCACCGGGTAGGTCAGGATCAGCGTGCAGAAGGTGAAGACCACGGCGAAGATCAGGGTGCGGAAGAACGGCATCCAGAAGATGCTGTCGCCGAAGAACCGCGCGTAATTGTCCAGGGTAAAGCTTTGCTCGACCCCCGGGGCGACCGGGTAGGCATCGGTCAGCGAAACCCGCATCATCTGCAGCATCGGGCCGAGGTGCTGGGTCAGGACCCACAGGATCGGAAACGCGGCAAGGATCAGGAACTGCCGCCGGGGCGAGGCCGTCGCCAGCCGCATCAGCCCGTGATACGGCCCCCAGCCGGCCAGCCGGCCCCAGAAGGTCCGGTCCGAGGGGCGCTCGGCGTTGGGCTGCCCGTTTTTCCGTGCCGCTGCGTCGTAGGTCATGCACTCTGCTTTCAGGTCGGTCTTCGGGGTGCCCCGCCCCGCGCGTCGATGGCGCGGGACGGGGCGGGATCTGCGATCAGGCGGCCTTGATGGCTTCGACCGCCGGATCGACGAGGCCGTATTTCATCTCGTTCGCTTCGGCCCGGAAGAACTGGAGATTGGCCAGCTGCTCTTCGGGGAACGAGGTCGACTTGCGCTCCAGATCGGTCAGATACTGGTCCGAATCCTTGTAGGTCGAGATGAAGCCCGACGCCTTGGTCATCGCCGCACCGACCTCGGGCGAGGCGAGGATCGCGTCGAGGAAGGTATAGGCGTTGTCGGCGTTCGGCGCGTTGTTGGTGATGTTGAACGTGTAGACGAAACCGTAAGAGCCTTCGTTCGGGATCGCCATGCCCAGCGGGAAGCCGTCATTGATCAGCGCCGCGGCCGGACCGTTCCAGGAATGGCCCAGCACGATGTCCTGGTTGACCATCATCTGCTGGAACTCGGCGCCGCTGTCGTAATACTTGCGCACCAGCGGCTTGTGCTCGATCAGGAAGGCCTTGGCCTCTTCGACGATCTCGGCGGCGCGTTCGGGGTCGTCCATATAGGCGACCATGTTGCCGTCATGGCCCATCATCAGCATGACGATGCTCATCATGTCCTGGATGATATAGGCGGTCTGGCCACGATAGGTTTCGCTGAACAGCGTGTCCCAGGTCAGCGCCTCTTCGGCCGAGACATAATCGGTGTTGTAGGACAGCACCTCCATCCCGGACAGGATCGGGGCGCCCCACTTGTTGTCGTTGATCGTCGCCCAGTCGGATTCCGAGAAGGTCGGGTTGATGTTGCCCCAGTTGGTCAGCCGGTCGGTGTCCAGCGGCGCCAGCAATTCGTTGTCGATGAATTGCAGGAAGCGGTGGCCGGCGACGGTCATGATGTCGACGGTGGGGTTGGGCTGTTCGGCGGCCAGCAGGTTGAACTGCTTGCCCTGGTCGTCGACCAGGCGGATGTTCACCTTGATGCCCGTCTCGGCCTCGAACTGCGCCTTGAAGGCTTCGGGGACGAAATCGTTGTAGGTCCAGATATTCACCTCGCCGCCCGATTGGGCATGGGCGCGCCGCAGATAGGCGGGCGAGGCCAGCGCGGCGCCGGTGGCGGCGGCGGTGCCGATGAAGCGGCGGCGGTTGAGGATCAGTTTCGTCATGGTTGGTCTCCTTGTTGGTCTGGTTGGTGGTTGTTTTTACGTCTCGTGGCGCCTCAGGCGCGGGTCGGCTGCCGCAGCAGCCCTGTCCTGGCGGCCCGTTTCAGGTCGTCCAGGTCATAGCGGTCCAGTTGCAATGCGGTCAGGATCTCGTTTTCCTGTTCGAAATCAATACCATACATCGCGGAAAAGATGCGGATCCCGGCCTCGTGCAGCGGTGCGGGGCACCCTGCCAGGCGGCCCAGGGCGGCGGTCAGGACCAGCCCGTAGGGCACGTCCTCGGTGACGTAGCGGCTGTCGGCGGTGGCCGGCCCGGTGCCGCCATTGCCCTGTTCGTGCATCTGCTGGTTCATCTGCGAAATCGACGCGACGGGCACATGAAACGACAGGTGGAAATGCTCGAAGATCGTCTTGACCTCGAGCCCCAGCGCCCGGGCGATCGCCAGCCGTTCAAGGTCCAGCTGCTCCAGCAGGCGGCCGACCTTGGGGGTGACGTTCTGGCCCTGGCTCCAGGTTTCGCCGCGTTCCATCCGGGTGATGTTGCCCAGGGCGATGCCCATGTGGTTCTGGGGGTTGAGATTGGACAGCGAAATCGCCAGCAAGCCGTCGCGGGGCTGGAACCGGTCGCCGAACAGGTCCCGGCACAGGGCCAGCGCCTGATCCGACCGGTCCTCGGGCACGGTGCACAGATCGACGCGACTGCGCACGGTATTGACCGCGACCTCGGTGCCCGATTGCCGCCGGCCGGTGCAGATGGTGGTGCCCCAGGCGGTGACCGGCACGGTGACGCCACGCTCGGCCAGGCGCCGGGTCAGGTAGACCGCCCCGAGCGAGGCATGGGACGACACGATCACCTGGTGGCGCGCTTCGACATGCGGGATCAGCGCGTCGAACACGGTCTTGTGGCCATAGCCGGGCAACGCGATGACCAGCACATCGGTGTCACGGGCAAGCTGTGCGGCACTGTCGGCGATCCGGGGCGCGAACCGCGTCTCGATCGCGCCGGTCGCCGTCAGGTCGGCACCCTGCGACAGTTCGGCCGTGCCCTTGCCCGAAGGCGACCACAGCATCGGATCGTGCCCCGCCGCGTGCAACAGCGCCGCCGTGCCGAAAGCGATCGAGCCCGCCCCTGCGAGTCCTACTGTCCTGCCCACGTGATCTCCCCGATTCGCATCTCTTGTGTTTACCTTAATCCACCATAACGGATCAAATTCCGTTATACGAAAATATCTCTCATGTCGCGGTTTCCGGCTGCCGCACCGGGTCGCCCAGCACATGCATCAGCCGATTGGCCCAGCCGAACAAGGCCGCCGACAGGACCAGGTCCAGCATCTCGGCCGCGTCCAGGCCGGCGGCCGTCAGGGCGGCCAGATGCTCGGGCCCGGCCTCGGACGGGGCCCGGGACAGCGCCACGGCGAAATCGAAGATCGCCCGGTCGCGCGGGTCCAGATCGGCCCCTGCCCCGTCGCGGAACAGCTTGTCCGTCACCTCGGTCGATTTCTCGATCTGCGCGTGGCGCATGGCATGGACGGCCGCGCAATAGATGCAGTGATTGACCATCGACGCGCCCAGCGCACCCAGTTCACGCTCGGCCCGGCTCATCCCGCCCGCGTCATACATGATCGCATTGAACAGCGGTGAACGCACGGTCAGGCTTTCGGCATCATGGGCCAGCGTCAGAAGGTAGTCGGAGACCTTGGTGTTCGAGGGCGTGACCTGCAGCGCGGCCAGCTGGTCCTCGGTCGCCTCGGCAAGGTCGACCGGCGTCAGCCGGGGCTGCCAATGCGGCACGTTGCGGGTGAATTTGGTGATGACCTTGCTCATGACGCCTTTCCGATCAGCCGCAGCCCGGCGATGACGCGGATCTGGTAGCTCAGGAAAGCGTTCAATTCGGCCAGGCGCACGATGTCGGCATCGGCCACCCCGGCGGCCTGAAGGCCAGCGATGTCATCGGCCGTGACGTCGCGCGTCGCCATCGCGACCTTGTCCATGAAGGCCACGACCGCGGCCAGGCCCTGGGCCGCGCCGTCGGCGTCGGGATGCACCAGGGCGGCAAAGTCCCCGGCCTCGGCGGCATGGCGCGCGGCCAGGTCGGCCGCGCCGTTCAGCCCGGCGATCCGCGCCGCCAGCGCCGCGCGCAGCGCATGGCTCCAGGGTCCGGGATCGCGGGGCCGCAACACCGCGTTTTCCGCCGCCCGGGTCAGGGCAAGGATGTTCGCGCGTCCCTTGACCGCCGCCTCCAGGGCCGAGCCCGCGTCGATCGCCACGCTGGTCAGAACGGTGTTGTCGGTCATGCCACTTTCCCTTTCCGTGTCGCACCGACGTCAAGCTCGGTCGGCGTCCATTCGCTGCCATCCAGTTCCGGCGCGGCATACTCCTGCATCGCCTGCCAGTGATGCGCGACGTCTTCGGCGTAAAGGCTGGCCGCCAGTTCGCGGGCCAGCCAGCTTGCCCCGTCCGAGATGCCGGGGATATCGCCGCTGACCTTGCCCAGGCTGGCCGAGGCGCCGTAGTTGAAGCAATAGACATTGGACAGCCAGGGCGCCGTCCCGGGCACCTTTTCGCGAAAGGTGAAATCGGGGTTCAGATAGGGAAACCGGCCCAGGTCGCGGGAGTGTTCGTCGGCCGGCGGCGTGTAGACATCCTGCCACAGCAGGATATCGCCCGCCGCATCGCCGAATTCGGTTCGCGACAGCGGGTCGATGGTGAAACCGGTGCCCAGGATCACGAAATCCGCCGCATAGGCGCTGCCATCGGCAAAACCGACCTGCACCGCGCCGTCCCGTTCGATCGTCGACACCACCGCCTTGCCGAAGTGGAAATAGGCATTGGGGTGGCGGCTGACCCGCAGGGTCGAGCCATGCGGCGGCGGGGTCTGGGTGGCGAAGGAATATTGCATGAACCGCCAGCGCCATGCGTCCGACAGGCCGGCATAGCCGGCGGTGAACCCGAAAGACCCGATCCCCATCATCTTGTTGATCGTCGGCATTTCGGCGCGCCGGATCAGGTGGCGGACCTCGGCCGCGCCATGTTCCAGCGCCTCGGCGGCATTGTCCACGGCCGAGGCGCCCACGCCCACGACCGCCACGCGCTTGTCCCTGAGCGCGGCAAAGTCGATCTCGTCGGCGCTGTGGGCCCAGAACCGGCGATCCAGCCCGGAGACGAAGTCGGGGATGTTCGGCTGCCCGGTGCCGTCGCGCCCGGTGGCAAAGACCAGCTTGCGGGTCAGGATCGAACCTTCGGCCGCGCCGGACAGGTGCAGCCGCAGCAGATCGCCCTCGGGTTCGACCAGGTCGACCGACACCCCGTTCTCGATCGGGATATCCAGGACCGAGCGATACCATTTGAGGTAATCCATCCACATCGGGCGCGGGATCTTGTCCAGCGCCGCCCAGTCGCGGCTGCCGAACTGCGCCCGATACCAGGCCTGGAAGGTCAGCGCGCCGTGGCCATAGGCCGGCCCCGTCAGCTCCTTGGGCGATCGCAGCGTCTCCATCCGGGCATAGGTCAGCCAGGGGCCCTCGACGCCGCGGGGGCTGCGGTCGAGCACGCGGATATTGTGCATCCCGCCGGTCCTGAGCGCGAGCCAGGCGACCATGCCGCACATGCCGCCGCCGATGATCACCACGTCGCTGACCTCCGCGCGCCGCGGCACCCAATCCTTGCCCGGCCAGCAGAGGAATGTCAGATCCTCGCGCAGGCGCGCTTCGAGCGCGGGCAGGCCCTTGCCGTCGATCGGGAAAACTGCGTCCTGTGTCATGTCGTCCTTTCTGTCGAGCATGGCGCTGCGCTTCGGCTCAGGCCGGCCGGCTGCCGGCCCAGTCGGGGTGCAGATCGTCGATATGATAGGAATGCACATGCCGGTTCCGTGGCCCCCGGGCCGGCGCGTCGTGCAGATGCGGGTGGGTCGCGGGCAGGTCGGGATGGTCATGCGCGCGTTCGAGCGGATCGGTCGCGGGCCAGACCCGGGCGGCCAGCGCCGCCAGGCCCAGGCTCAGCACCGACAGGATCAGCAGCGCCGGTTCCAGCCCCGCCCATGCCGCCAGTAGCCCGGCCAGAGGATAGGCGACAAGCCAGCCCGCATGCGACACCGAGAATTGCGCGGCAAAGACCGCCGGCCGATCCGCGGCCCGGGCCGACCGGGCCAGAACCAGCCCCCCCGGGGTCAGCACCAGCGAGGCCGCAAGCCCGAACCCGACCCACAGGCTCATGTAACCGGCATGGCCCAGCGGCAGCGTGATCCCCAGCCCGACCAGCGCGTGCAGCAGCACGCCGGCGATCATCACCCGACGCTCGTCCAGCCGTTCGACCAGGCGCGGCACGACGAGCGCGCCGATCGCGGCGCCCAGCCCGTAAAAGGCCATCAGGATCGGGTAATGGGCCTCGGCATCGCCCAGCCGGGCGCTTGCCAGCACGACCGAATTGACCAGCACCCAGGCCATGCTCAGCGACAGGGCGACGTTCAGCACGAACAGCCCGCGCAACCGCGGCGTCTTGCGGTAGATGGTCAGACCTTTGACGGCCCGGCGCAGGAACGGCCCCTTGCGCGCCTCCGGCCGGCCGGCCGGGAACCGGGTCGCCACCAGGGCGGCGACGGATCCGGCAAAGGCCAGCGCGGCGACCCAGAACAGGAACTGCGCCGCGATCACCTGCAGGACCAGTGCCGCGATCACCGGGCTGAGCACGGCTTCGAGCGTATAGGCGATCCGCGACCAGACCAGGGCACGGCCATAGACCCGCTCCTCGGGCAGCAGATCCGGGATCACCGACTGGAACAGCGGCGTGAAACCGGCCGAGAGCGCGAAGAACGCCAGCGCCAGAAGCGCGATCTGCCAGGTCTGCGTCGCGAAGGCCATCGGCAGCAGCAATGCCATGCGGCCAAGGTCGAGCCCGATCATCACCGGCTTGCGCGGCCGGCCGGCGACCAGCGCCTCGGCCAGCGGCGCGATGCCGACATAGGCGACCATCTTGACCGCCAGCAGAAAGCCCAGGATCTGCCCGGCCGCCACGGCGCCGCCGATCCGGTAGGCCGCCAGCGACATCGCCACGGTCATCAGCCCGATCGCCAGCAACGACAACACCTGCGCCGCGAACAAGGTCCGGAAGGCGGGGGTGCTGATCGGGCTGATCCGGATCTGGGTCATGTGGCCAGGAAATCCTCCGGGGCGCGCTGGCTGTTGAAACGGGCGGTACCGGTATCGACACGGTAGTCACACAGATAGTCTGGGGCGATCCGCGCCAGACTGTCCACCGCCTGCACGATCAAATCCGCCTTGTCGTCGGACATCAATGCCGAAAAGTTCAACCGGACCCAGCCCGGCTTGGCGGTTTCCTCGCCCCGGTCCAGCGCGGCGAGGGTCGCGTCCGAGTCGGCCCGGCCCAGCCCCAGCAACCGGTGGCCATAGGGCCCGGCGCAGGCGCATCCGCCACGGGCCTGCACGCCGGCCAGATCGCTCAGCAGCCGGGTGAAGAACTGGTGATGGACATGGCCTCCGGCCCCGTCGCGCACCCGGAACGAAAAGATCGGCAGCGCCCGGGCGTCGGTCGGGCCCAGCAGGTCGATCCGCTCGTTGCGGGTCCAGACCGACAAGGCCCGCTGCCGCAATGCCGCGTGGCGGCGGTCGAGCCAGTCCTGGCCCAGCGCCTCCTTGACCAGCATCGCCAGGGCGACGCGGATGTCGCCGGTCACGTTCGGCGTGCCGCCCTCTTCGCGGGCCGACAGGCTGTCGGAATAGACATGCCCCCAGGGCGACACGTAGCTGACCGTGCCGCCTCCGGGCAGGGTCGGCGTGGCCCGGCGGGCGATGGCGTCGCGGATGATCGCGACGCCGCTGGCGCCCGGGCCGCCGGGAAACTTGTGCGGCGAAAACACGATCGCGTCCTTCTGCGCATCGGTCCCGGCCTTCATGTCCATCTCGCAATAGGGGCCGGCGCAGCCGTAATCCCAGATCGCCAGCGCCCCTTGGGCGCGCAAAAGCCGGGTCACCGCATCGACATCGGTCAGGATGCCGGTGACGTTCGACGCGGCCGAGAAGGTTCCGACGATCAGGTCGGCCTGCGCGGCACCGTCCAGCACCCGCTCCAGGTGGTCCAGGTCGACGCCGCCGCCCGCGGCCTCGTCGATCTCGATCACCTCGGCACCGGTCTCGCGCCAGGGCAGGATGTTCGAATGATGCTCGTAAGGGCCGGTCAGCACGACAATGCGCCTGCCCCGGTCGACCTGCCCGCGCAGGTCCAGCAAGCCGGCGATCCGGTTCAGCCCGGCGGTGGACCCCGCCCCGGCGAACACCACGCTCATGCCCGGGCCGGCGCCGGTCAGGCGGGCGATCTCGCTGCGCGCGGCCTCGCGCAGGCGGGTCATGTAGGCGCCGCAGAACGAGGCCTGGGTATGGGTGTTGGCGTAATAGGGCAGAACGCTGTCGCGGATGAAATCCTCGACCTGCGCCAGGGCACGCCCCGAGGCGACGTAATCGGCATAGATCAGCGGCTGCGGACCATAGGGCCCGTCGATCCTGACATCCTCGCCGATCAATCCGGCCCGGATCCGTTCGGGCAGGTCGGCGCCGGTCAATGCGGTCTTGAACATGTCCAGAGCTGTCATCGCTCCCCCAGGGATATTCGGGAGGAGTGTGACGCAATTCACGTAAATTTTTTCACATATTTTTGAGGTTGCATGCTCACTTTCGGGTCATATGATCGACACATGGCCGAAAAACTCGATCATTTCGACTACCGTATCCTGGAAGAGCTTCAGCGCGATGCGGGCCAGTCCCAACGGGCGCTGGCCGACAGGGTCGGGCTGTCGCAGAACGCCTGCTGGCGCCGGCTCAAGGCGCTGGAGGCCTCGGGGGTGATCCTGGGCCGCACCGTGGTGATCGACCGCGAACGGCTGGGCGCCGGCTTCGTGGTGTTTTCACTGGTCAAGACGCGGCACCATTCGGCGGATTGGCTGCGGCGGTTCCGCAAACATGTCTCGGCCATCCCCGAGGTCATCGACTTCTTCCGGATCGGCGGCGAATACGATTACCTGCTGAAGATCGTCGTCGGCAACATGTCGGGCTATGACCAGGTCTACAAGCGCCTGATCGAGGATATCGAGCTCGAGACGGTCACGTCGCTTTTCGCCATGGAAGCGATCGAGGAACAGCGGCCGATCCCGCTTGGGTGACCGGCGCGCGCGTCAGCGCCAGCTCAGCACCAGCTCAGCACCACCTTGCCCGCCGCCCCGGATTTCATCGCCGCAAAGCCGTCGCGGAACCGCTCGGCCGGCATCCGGTGGGTGATCACCCGGCCCACGTCCAGCCCGTTCTGCAGCATCGCGATCATCTTGTACCAGGTCTCGAACATCTCGCGGCCATAGACGCCCTTGATGGTGATCGCCTTGAACACGATGCGCGACCAGTCCACCGGCGACTTGCCCGGCGGAATGCCCAGCAGCGCGATCTTGCCGCCCATGATCAGGCTGTCGACCATCTGGTCCAGCGCCTGCTGGCTGCCGGACATTTCCAGACCCACGTCGAAGCCCTGTTTCATGCCCAGTTCGTCGATCACGCCGCGCAGGTCCTCTCGGGTCACGTCCACCGTGCGCACGGCCGGGCAGACATGCTGCGCCAGCTCCAGCCGGCCCGGGTTGATGTCGGTGATCACAACGTGGCGCGCCCCGGCATGGCGCGCCACCGCCGCCGCCATGATCCCGATCGGCCCGGCGCCGGTGATCAGCACGTCCTCTCCCAGCAGATCGAAGCTGAGCGCCGTATGCACCGCATTGCCCAGCGGATCGAGGATCGCGCCGATCTCGTCCGGGATATCGTCGGGCAAAGGCACCACGTTGAAGGCGGGCAGGCGCAGATATTCGGCAAAGGCGCCCTGCACGTTCACCCCGATGCCGCGCGTGCCGGGGTCCAGGTGGAACCGGCCCGACCGGCTTTGCCGGCTGTCGGTGCCCACCACATGGCCCTCGCCCGAACAGCGCTGCCCGACGCTCAGCCCGGTGACGTTGCGGCCGATCTCGACGATCTCTCCGGCGAATTCGTGGCCGGTGATCAGCGGCACCGGCACCGTCGCCGCCGCCCAGTCGTCCCAGTTCCAGATATGGATGTCGGTGCCGCAGATGCCGGTGGCGTTGATGCGGATCAGCACCTCGTCCGGGCCGATTTCGGGGACCGGGGCCTGCACCCGCCACAGCCCTTCCTCCGGGCGCGATTTTTCAAGCGCGGTCATCGTGTCGGGCCGGGTCATCGGATCACCCCCAAAGCACGGCCGACCGTGCCGAAGGCGTCCAGGGCCCGGTCCAGCTGCGCTTTCGTCAGCGCCGCGTTCATCTGGGTCCGGATCCGCGCCTTGCCATGCGGCACCACCGGGTAGAAAAAGCCCGAAACATGCACCCCCTGCTCGAACAGCCCCGCCGCCATCCGCTGGGCCAGCGGCGCGTCGCCCAGCATCACCGGGATGATGGGGTGTTCCCCGGGCAGCAGGTCAAAGCCCAGATCGGCCAACCCCTTGCGCCAATAGGCGGCATTCTCGAACAGCCGCGCCCGCGCCTCGGCGCCGGCCTCGACCAGGCGCAGCGCCGCCAGCCCCGCGGCGACGATCGAGGGCGGCAGCGCGTTGGAGAACAGGTAGGGCCGCGACCGCTGGCGCAGCAGGTCGATCACCGGTTGCGGGCCGGCGACATAGCCGCCCATCGCGCCGCCCAGCGCCTTGCCCAGCGTGCCGGTCAGGATGTCCACCTCGAGGCCGAAATGGTCCGGCGTTCCGGCCCCCCGCGGGCCCATGAAGCCGGTGGCATGGCAATCGTCGACCATGACGATCGCGTCATGCGCCCGGGCCAGGCGGGTGATCTCGGGCAGATTGGCCAGGTAGCCGTCCATCGAAAACACGCCGTCGGTGGCGATCATCACATGCCGCGCGCCGGCGGCCCGGGCCTGTTTCAGCCGCGCCTCCAGATCGGCCATGTCGTTGTTGGCGTAGCGATGGCGCGCCGCCTTGCACAGCCGGATCCCGTCGATGATCGAGGCATGGTTCAGACTGTCGGACACGATCGCGTCCTCGGGGCCCAGAAGCGGTTCGAACAGGCCGCCATTGGCGTCGAAACAGGCCGCGAACAGGATCGCGTCCTCCTTGTTCAGGAAGGCGGCCAGGCTGCGTTCCAGCGCCCGGTGCAGATCCTGCGTGCCGCAGATGAACCGGACCGAGGCCATGCCGAACCCCTTGTCGTCCATCACCGCGCAGGCGGCGCGGACCAGATCCGGGTGATCGGCGAGGCCCAGGTAATTGTTGGCACACAGGTTGATCGCGGTGCGGCCGTCGATCGTGATCTCGGCCGCCTGGGCCGAGGTGATCAGCCGTTCGCGCTTCAAAAGGCCCTCGGCCTCGATCCCCGCCAGCGTGGTTTTCAGATCGGCGATGAAAGGGTCGGTCATCGGATGGCTCCTTTGCGGTGCTGGCCGCATTTCTGCCATAACGGATGAATTTCCGCAATCACGGATTCCAGCGTGGCGGAGTTCCGTCCGTCAGACGTCACCCGCCCTTGACCACGAGGAACGCCCGCGCCGCCCCTTCGGCCTGCAGGCAATGCGGGACATCCGCGGCGTAGCGCGCGGTTTCGCCGGCCTCGACCCGTTCCCTCCCCTCGCCGCTGGTCACGATGATCGCGCCCTCGATCACCGTCAGGTTCTCCTGGGTGCCATGCCCGTGCGGCGCCGATGCAAGCCGCCCGTTCTCGGCGAAGCGCAGGTCGTAGACTTCGTGCGTGCCGGCGTCTTCGGGCGGCGACAGGATGCGGATCGCGCAGCCGGTTCCGTGGTTCTCGATCGTCGGAACATCCTGCGCGCGCAGCACCTCGACCGGGCGTGGCGGCTGGTCGTCCAGCAGACCGGCGAAATCCACCTGCAGGGCGCGCGTCAGGTTCCACAGCGTCGACACCGTGGGCGAGGAATTGCCGCGTTCGATCTGGCTGACCATGCTGCGCGACACGCCCGACAGCCGGGCCACCGCATCCAGCGACAGGCCCCTTGCCTGGCGCGCCTTTCTCAGACGCTCCGGCAGCAGTGACAGGATCGAGTCGGCGTTCTCCATTATCTTGGAACCTAGGACCAAGGCGGCGTGAATGCAGCAGGAAAATGCACCCTTCCCGGCCCGCCGCCGGGCCGGTTCAGGGCGCGCGCCACAGCCGGCCGCGCTGCCACACCGGGGTCAGAAGCGCCTGGTCCCCGGCCGTCAGCCCGACCGAGGCGTCGCGCGCCTCCTGGCCCGGATAGCCGATGGCATGGCGGACCTGCGGCGCCATGAAATAGGCGTTGCCCACCGCAACCGCGAGCGCCTCGAACCCGTCCCGGTCCGCCTGCGCGGCGGCGTCGAGCCCGGCCATGTCGGCGACATCGCGCGCCGCCGCACAGAACCGCCCGAGCGGCCCCGACAGCTGCGGCGCATGGGCCAGCACCCGGTCCAGCGGCGCGCCCTGCAGCGAAATCCGCGCGGCCGAGGGCATGCCGGCCCCGCCCGGCACCATCAGCGCGGCCAGGCGCGCCAGGGTCGCGCGATCTTCGGCCGTCAGGGTCATGCCACCTCCAGCCCGGCCCGGGTGTCGATCAGGTTCAGGACCGAGCGCGCGGCCACGGCCATGATCGTCGCGGTCGGGTTCATCCCCGAAGAGGTCGGAAAGGTGCTGCCATCCATGACATGGAGGTTCGGCACGTCATGGCAGCGGCCATATTCGTCGGTCACGCTGGTTTCGGGATCGGCGCCCATCACGGCGGTGCCCATCAGGTGCCAGCCGCAATCGCGGATCAGGCGGGTTTCGGCGATCTCGACCGCGCCCGCGGCCTGCATCGCCTCGCGGGCGCGGGCGACGTGGAAATCGAGCATCCGGCGGGTATTGTCCGACACCCGATACGCGATCCGTGGCGCCGGCAGGCCGTCGCTATCGGTCAGGTCGTCGGCCAGGCGGACGCGGTTGTCGGGATCGGGCAGGTCCTCGCCGATGATGCCCCATTCGAAGGACCGTCCGAAACTGGCCCGGGTGCGGGCATGAAAGGCCGGCCCCCAGGCGTCGGTCAGCGGCCCGTTGCCATAGCCGGCGCGAAACCCCTGGGGGCCGCCGGCGGGCATGCAGTTCCACTTGGCCCCCCGCAAGAAGCCCCGGCTGGCATCGGTTTCGTAGAATTCGCACGAGGTCAGGATCTGCCCGGCCGGGCCGACCCAGCTTTCGAGGTCGTCGTCGAAACGGCCCGCCACGGTGGCGAAGGGATGCATCATCAGCCGCCGTCCGACCAGGCCCGAGCGGTTGGCCAGCCCCGAGGCCAGCAGCAGACGCGGCGTGCCGACCCCGTTGGCGCACAGGATCACCACATCGGCGGCCAACCGGTGCCGCGCGCCCTGCCGGTCGACCCAGATCACGCCGCTGGCCCGGCCCTGCGCGTCGGTTTCGATCCGCACGACACGGGCGCCGGTCAGCAGCCGCGCGCCGCGGGCCAGGGCATCGGGCCAATGGGTCCGGTCGGGCGTCGCCTTTGCGCCATCGGAACAGCCGGTGCCGCAGGTGCCGCGCAGCACGCAAGGCTGCAGCCGCCGCCAGGGCCGCGACGGGATCGCGTTGGAACCGGGCCACCAATGCCAGCCCAGCCGGTTCATCCCCGCCGCCGCCCGGCGCCCGACCCGCCCGATCGGCAGCGCCGGCAGCGGGGTCGGCGCGCCGTCGGGATAGGCCGGGTTGCCGTCTTCGCCCGACACGCCCATCGCCTCTTCGACATAGGCATAGAACGGGGCCAGGTCGTCATAGCCGAAGGGCCAGTCCTCGGCCACGCCGTCCAGGCTGCGGACCCGGAAATCCGACGGCATGAACCGCATCCAATGCGCGCCATAGATCAGCGCCGCCCCCCCGACCCCGGCGAACATCAGCGGGTTGACGTCCGACGCGGCGGTGTCGATCGGGTAATCCTCTGGCCGGCCGCGGATGTTCGGGTTCGGGTGCCATTGCTTCAGCTGGGTCAGTTCCCATTCCGGGCGCGCGCCGTCGAATGCCTCGGCCGGGACCCAGTCGCCCTGTTCCAGCACGGTCACGCCGATGCCCGCGGAAACCAGTTCCAACGCGGCCACCGCCCCCGACGGGCCGGAGCCGACGATGGCGACCTCGGTCCGGTCGGTCACGGCAGATCGACCAGGACGCGACCGTTCACCACCCGCGCCGGATAGGTCGCCAGGTCGATGCAGACCGGCGCACCCAGCGCCTTGCCGGTGCGGATGTCGAAACGCCCGTTGTGGCGCGGGCATTCGATCACGTGTTCCATCACCAGCCCGTCCTCCAGGTGCACCTGTTCATGGGTGCACAGCCCGTCGGTGCAATAGACCTCGTCCCCGGTGATCCGGTAGATCGCATAGCTGTGCCCGCCGTGATCGAAGCGCAGCAGATCCTCTTCGTCGATCTCGTCCAGCCCGCAGGCGTCGATTTCGGCCATGTCGGTCCCCCTTCCCGCCCTATTCCGCGGCCTGGCCCATCGGCCCGTAACGCGGCGCCCCGGCGCCGGGCGGCAATTGCGGACGGATGAAATGATGCGGGTCGCGCAGCTGGCGAACCACGCAGGGCACGATCTCGCGCCAGGCCGCCCAGAGCGAGCGCGCGGCAGGCGGACAATCGTGTTTCACCGCCTCGTGCAGGTCGGGCAGGCGGTGATAGGGCACCATCGGGTACATGTGGTGCTCCATATGGTAGTTCATGTTCCAGTAGACGAAGCGCAGCACCCGGTTCATGTGCACCGTGCGGCTGTTGAGCCGGTGGTCCAGCACGTCCTCGGCCAGGCCCAGATGCTGCGGCAACCCCATCACCAGCAACAGCCAGATCCCGTAGAACCGCGGCAATCCGATCAGCATCGCCGGCAGGATCGAGCCGGCGGCGATACAGGCGATCAGCGTGGCGCCGTAGATGCCCATGTGGATGCGGGCGGCCCGCACCGCCTTCGGCCGTTCGCTGTCGGGAACGTAATCGGCCTCGTCCGGGGCGAGCCGCCCGAGGGCATTGCGCACCAGCGCGGCAAAGCTTTGCGGCACCGAAACCAGCCCGAGGAAATTCAACCCGATGACGATCAGTTGCGGCGGCCGCATGCCACTGATTTCCGGATCGCGCCCGACGATGATCGTATCGGTGTGATGGCGCGCATGGGACCAGCGCCAGACCACCGGATTGCGCATCATCAGGAAACTGGCGATCTGATAGACGACATCGTTCATCCAGCGGGTGCGGAACGCGGTGCCGTGGCCGCATTCATGCCAGCGGCTGTCCGCGGCCGAAGCATAAAGCACGCCATAGACCAGGAACACCGGCACCGCCCACCCGCTGCCCCAGAGCGCGATGCCCGCCGCGCCGGTCGCCCCCAGCAGGCCCAGCCAGAGCGCGGTGTCGCGCAGGGCGGGGCCGTCGGCGCGCTGCATCAGCGCCTTCAGCCGCTTGCGGTCGACCGGCGTGCGATACCAATCGGCATTGGCCAGCCCGGCCGCGACCGCCTTCTGTGCCTCGGGGCCGGTCAGGCTGTAGCTGCGGTCCATCGGAAAGGTGATCAGTTTCATCAGACCCATCGGTCACACCCCGGCCTTGCGTTGATCCAGCGCCGTCTGAAAGGCGCGCCATTCGGTCGGGGCCATGCCCACCGTTTCGGTCGGCGCCGGAAAGGCGCCGGTCCGCACATCGTCGCGAAACTCCGAGAAGGCGGCGATGCGCGCGGCCTGGAGCCGGGCATGTTCGGCCGCGAAATCGCGATAGGCCCGGGCGTGACGCGGCAGCTTGCCCAGGGTTTCGCCCAGCACATCGACCGCGAACAGGTATTGCACGTCGCAGCCCGCGCCCGAGCCCATGGAAATGACCGTCAGCGGCGTCGCCGCGCTGATCGCGCCGGCGACCGGTTCGGGCACCACCTCCATCTCGACGGCAAAGGCGCCGGCGGCTTCGTAGCGGCGCACATCGTCAAGCACGCGCAGCGCCTCTTCGGCGGTCTTGCCGACGGCGCGGAACCCGGTCCAGCGCGCTTTCTGCGGGATCAGCCCGACATGGCCGACGACCGGGATCGCGTCCTTGGCCATGGCTTCGACGATGTCGAAATTCATCGCGCAATAGATGCTGTCGGCGCCGGCCTCCATCGCCTCGAAGGCGGCGCGGCGGGCCTCGTCGGCCGTCGCGTGGTGGCCATAGACCAGCCCGAAACAGAAATGGGTATCGGGCGCGGCGGCGCGACAGGCGGCCCGGTTGGCGCGATTGCCCGACACGATCATGTCGATCCCCGCCGCCTCGGCCGCGGCGGCCTGTTCGGCACTGGCGACGTTCAGCTCCACCAGTTGCCGCTTGCCCTTGAGGGCGCGGATATCGCCGACGCTCAGCATCCGCGGCCCGCCCGCGGCGGGGGCATGTCGCTTTCGCGCAAGACCAGTTGCGCGTCGATCAGCTCCTGCAGCCGCGGCCCCTCGCCGCGCAGCTTGTTCAGCACCATCCGCCCCATCCGCATGCCCAGCGCATCGAGGTTCTGGCTGAACGTGGTCAGCGGCGGCTGCGCGGCGCCGGCCATCGGCATGTCGTCGCAGCCGATGACCGAGATGTCGCGGCCCGGTTCCAGCCCGAAACTGCGCATCGCCTCGATCGCCGACAGGGCGATCATGTCGTTGCCGCAGAACACCGCCGTCGGATCCGCCCCCGAGGTGATCAGCTGCGTCATCGCATCGGCGCCGGTGCGGCGCGACAGGAAACACTCGACCTCGAGCGCCGGGTCATGGGCGATCCCGGCCTTGGCCAGGGCGGCGCGATAGCCGTCGCGGTTGTGGTGCGAATAGGTGTAGCGATAGGGCGTCGACAGATAGGCGATGCGGGTATGGCCCAGCCGGATCAGCCGTTCGGTCGCCCTCTGCCCGATGCGGCGGTGATCCCGGTCGATCCAGTCGTGATCGTTGCGCAGGGTCTGGCCGATGGTGACGAAGGGAAAGCCGCGCTCCTGCAGGTAGTCGATCCGCTCGTCCTCGGGGCGGGTGCGGCCGAACAGCAGCGCGTCGCAGCGGTTGCGTTCGACGGTGCGCCGGATGATGTCGATCTCGGTCTCGAATTCGCGGGCCATGACCACCTGCAGGTCATAGCCCTGGGCCTGCAGCACCATCTCGACCCCGTCGAGCAGGCCCAGAAAGAACGGGTCGACGAATTTGGTCCAGGGCTTGGACACCATGAAGGTCACGGTCTGGGTCTGGTTCGAACGCAGCGTGGCGGCCGCGAAACTGGCCCGGTAGCCCAGGGTTTCGGCGGCCTGCTCGACCTTCTTTCGGGTGTCGGCATTGACGTCGTCATAGCCGTTCAACGCCCGGCTGACGGTCGAGACCGACAGGCCCGTATGCGCCGCGACATCGCGGATATTGGGCTTGCGCTGGGCGGGTTCGGTCATCGGGCGGCCTCGGCGATCCAGTAGGAATGCGGGGCCAGCATACCGCCCTCGGCCGCCCCCGCCAGCGTGCGGCCATTGGGCATCAGCGGCACCGGGCGGGGCGCCGCGCCCAGGTTGAAGCTGCACAGCACGCTCTGCCCGTTCAGCCGCCGCCAGAAGGTCAGACCGTCGGTTTCGGCCTCGACGGTTTCGAAATCACCCGCGCGCAGGGCGGGCGTGGCGCGCCGCAGGGCGATCATCTTGCGGCAATGGGCCAGGTCCGAGCCCGGATCGCCCGTCTGCCGCGCCACGCAAAGCGGCGCATGGGCGGGTTCGGCCGGCAGCCAGCCCTCGGCCCGCGAAAAGCCCAGGCCCGGGGCCTCGTCCCAGGGCATCGGCGTGCGGGCCCCGTCGCGGCCGCGATGGTTGGGCCAGAACCGGATCGCCTCCGGATCCTGCAGGCGGGCGCGCGGCACATCGCTGTGCGGCAGGCCCAGTTCTTCGCCCTGATACAGAATGACCGTGCCGCGCAAGGCCATCAGCAGCGCCTGCAGCACCTTGACCCGCTGCGCGCCCCAGCGGCTGGCGACACGGGTGACGTCATGGTTGGAAAACGCCCAGGTCGGCCAGCTGTCCCCGGCCCCGGCCAGTTCGACCGTGCGGGCGATATGGGCGCCGTCCAGAACCGGCCCCAGCAATTCGAAACTGTAGGCGGTGTGCAACCGGCCCGGCGCGGTATATTCGGCCATCCGGTCGACCTGCCAGTCGCAGCTGATCTCGGCCAGCAGCATCCGGTCGCCGGCGACCGCGCGCATCCGTTCCAGAAACGGCAGGTTTTCCGGCCGCGACCGGTCATACAGCCGTTGCTGCAGGTAATAGGGATTGGCCGGACGTTCGGAAACCGGGGCCGGCGGATTGTCCCGCAACAGCGGGTCGTGCATGAAGAAATTGGCCACGTCCAGGCGCAGCCCGTCGACGCCCATGTCGAACCAGAACCGCATGATATCAAGCACTTCGTCCTGAACCTCGGGATTGTGCAGGTTCAGGTCGGGCTGTTCGATCATGAAATTGTGCAGGTAATACTGCTTGCGCGCCGCGCACCATTCCCAGGCGATCCCGCCGAACCGCGCCAGCCAGTTGTTGGGCGGCCCGCCATCGGGTTTCGGATCGGCCCAGACATACCAGTCGGCTTTCGGCCCGTGCCGCGCGGCCGCGCTGTCGACGAACCACGGATGCAGGTGCGAACTGTGCGAATAGACCTGGTCGATCACCACCCGCAGACCCATCCCATGGGCGGCCTCGACCACGGCGCGGAACTGGTCGAGCGTGCCGAAACGGGGATCGACGGCACGGTAATCGGACACGTCATAGCCCGAATCGAACATCGGAGAGGGGAAGAACGGCGTGATCCACAACCCGTCGACGCCCAGGTCGCGCAGGTAATCCAGCCGCGACAGCAGCCCCGGCAGATCGCCTTCGCCATCGCCGTCGGAATCCTGGAACGACCGCAGGTAGACCTCGTAGAGGCAGGCCCCGCGCCACCAGTCCCGTTCCGCTTCGCACCCTGTCGCCATCTGCGCCCTCGCTCGACTCAGGTCAACCAAAAACGTTTTTGGTTTTCCGGTCAAGCGCCCTTCGGCGCACCGGCAGAAATTCCGTGACAGGTCCAGAATCCTCTTGACGAACCCCGTTCTTCGGAAAAATGATCCGGGCAGGGCCAAAAACGTTTTTGGTCTCTGGCGCGGCCCCTCCGCGCCGATGTCCAGGGAGGAAACCATGCGTAACATCGCAAAGATCATGCTCGGCGCGGCCTCGGCCATCGCCCTGGCGGCCGGCGCCGCCAGCGCCCAGGAGGACGGCTGGTGTTCGGACCAGACCATCCGCGTCTTTTCCGGCGGTCCGGCGGGCGGCGCCTTCAATTCGATCATCGACCGCGGCGCGCTGCAGGCCGCGGCCGATACCGGCGCCAATGTCGAGATCGTCTATTCGGAATGGGATTTCGACAAGATGGTCACCCAGTTCCGCGAGGCGATCAGCCAGCGCCCCGACGGGATCGCCATGATGGGCCATCCCGGTGACGATGCGCTGATGCCGCTGGCCGCCGAAGCCGAAGCCGCCGGCATTCCGGTCATGTACATGAATGTCGACGTCCCCGAGATCCGCGCCCGCTTCGGGTCGGGCTATGTCGGTGCGACGCTCTATGCCCAGGGCCAGGCCCTCGGGGCGGAAACCCTGCGCCTGGCCGGCGACAATATCGGCCCCGGCGACAAGGCGGTGGTCATGAGCCGCTGGGAATCGGAGAACCGCGCCCAGCGCGAGCTTGGCCTGGTCGACGCGCTGGAAGCGGCCGGGATCGAGGTCATCAAGCTGCAGGAGGCCGAGGGCGCCTCGGCCGACCAGATGCTGCAACTGCCGGTCCTGACCTCGACCCTTTTGTCGAACCCCGACGTCAAGCTGATCGGCTATCCGGGCGGCCCCTGGCTGTCGGCGGCGCCGGTCTTCATGGGCGCGGTCGGCAAGGAAGCGGGCGAGATCATCGGCGTCGGCTTCGACCTGGGCCAGGGCGTGATGACCGCCTTCGAGAGCGGGCACGTGCTGGTCACCTCGGACCAGCAGCCCTACCAGCAGGGCTACCTGCCGGTGCTGTCGCTGTGCCAGCAGCTGGTCTACCAGCTGGGCCCGCTGAACGTCGATACCGGCGCCGGTTTCGTCACCGTCGACAATTACCAGGACGTGGCGCCGCTGGCCGAGGCGGGTCTGCGCTAGCCACCCCTCCCGGGCGCGGCGGGCCGCCAGGCGTGGCCCGTCGCGTTCCCTGTCCAAGGAAAGGAACCGTCATGGCGGCCAATGACGAGCCGATCATCGAATTGCGCAACATCGTCAAGCGGTTCGGCAATGTCGAGGCGCTGTCCGGCGTCACCATGAACGTCCGCAAGGGCGAGGTGCTGGGCCTTCTGGGGGACAATGGCGCGGGCAAGTCGACCCTGGTCAAGACCCTGGCCGGTGTCCACGACCCCGACGAGGGCGAGATCATCGTCAAGGGCAAGCCGCGCAAGCCCTGGACGCCCCTGGCGGCACGCGACGCGGGGATCGAAACGGTGTTCCAGGACCGTGCCCTGGCGCCGCAGCATTCGATCGTGACCAACATTTTCATGGGCCGCGAGATCACCAACTGGCTGGGCCTGACCCAGGTCCGGCAACAGATCGACGAGGCCAACCGGCTGATGCGCGAGATCGGCTTCACCTCCAAGGTGTTCAACCCCGAATCCACCGTCGGCCATCTGTCGGGCGGCGAACGCCAGGGCGTGGCCATCGCCCGCGCGCTTTACAACCAGGCCGACGTGATCGTGCTGGACGAACCCACCACCGCCCTGTCGCTGACCGAAACCCAGAAGGTGTTCCGCTTTGTCGAGGCGGTGAAGGCGTCCGGGCGCACGGTGATCTTCATCGGCCACAACATCTACCATGTCTGGGAAATCGCCGACCGGTTCTTCGTCATCGACCGCGGCCGCGAGGCCTTCGAGGGCGAAAAGGCGCAGTTCAAGGGCGCCGACCACCTGATCGAGATGATGCACCAGCTGGCCGAAACCGGCCGGGCGGACACCGCCACCCTGAAACAACCCGCCTGAGGAGACGCAGATGAGCGACGCGACCCCCGCCGCCGCCAAGCCGCCCGAGGCCGATGCCAGCGCCGTCGACGCCCGCCGGGAACAATCCACCTGGTTCCGGTTCTACCGGCGCAACGGGCGGGCGCTGAACGCCTTCATCACCCTGGTGCTGGTCTGGGGCTTTTTCGCCGTGAACAACCCGGTGCTGTTTCTCAACCCGATCTTCTACGGCGCCTTCCTGTTTTCGGTGCCGGCGACCGTGTTCCTGACAACGGCGCTGGTCTTCGTCATCGTGTCCGGTGAACTGGACCTGGCCTTTCCCTCGGTCGTCGGCGCCGCCGGCGGGGTGTTCATGTATATGGTGATGAACGGTTTTCCCGTGCTCGGCGCCTTCGGCCTGACGCTGCTGTTCGGGGCGGTGATCGGCTTGGGGATCGGGCTGATCGTGGTCTACGGCAGGATTTCGTCGCTGGTCGCGACGCTGGGGCTGAACTTCTTCATCCTCGGCATCGTCAACCTGCTGGCCCAGGGCCGCACCATCACCGCGCCCGCGGCGGTCGACACCTTCGGCTACCGCCTGTTCGTCGGCAAGTGGGAGCTGTTCGGCACCGGCCTGCAGGTGCCGATGCATTTCGTCTGGTGCCTGGTCTGGACCGTCTTCTGCTGGGTGCTGTTCAAGTATCACCGCTTCGGCGTCCGGGTGCAGCTGGTCGGCGACAATTCCGACAGCGCCCGCCAGATGGGCATCAACGTGGAGCGGATCCGCGTCGGCGTCTTCGTCTTTTCCGGCATCGCCGCGGCGATCACCGGCGCGGTGCTGGTGCAGATGGCGAACATGGTCTGGTTCCCGACCTCCGGCAAGGCCTACCTGCTGATCGCGCTGGCCGCATTGTTCGTGGGCGGCACCCCGACCTGGGGCGGGGTCGGCACGATCTTCGGCGCCTTCTTCGGCGCGCTGACCGTGACGCTGATCCCCTCGGGCGCGGTCGCCGCGGGATTTGCCGGGTTCTGGACCGATTTCCTGTTCGGCCTGGTGATCATCCTGACGATGATCGCGCACCGGTTCTCGGGCGCGCGGGTGCGCTAGGATGGCGCTCGCGGTCATCACCGGTGCCGCCGGCGGGATCGGCGGCGCCATCGCCCGGGCCTTCGGCGCGGCGGGCTATGATCTGGCGCTGCTGGACCGGGCGGCGATCGACCGGCCCGGGGCGACCTGCATCGCGCTCGACCTGACCGACCCGGCGGCGGTGGCCGGCGCCTTCGAGCGGATCGATGCGGGCCACGACCGGATCGACGCGCTGATCAACGTCGCCGGCATCAACCACCGCGCCCCGGTCCGCCGGATGGCGGTGGCCGACTGGGACCGGATGATGGACGTCAATGTCGGCCACATGTTCCTGACCGCGAAACACGCCCTGCCGCGCATGGGCCCGGGCGGCGCTATCGTCAACATGGGCTCGATCTCGGGCCATGTGGCGACGCCGGATTACCCGGCCTACGTCACCACCAAGGCGGCGGTGGAAAGTTTTACCTTCGCCCTGGCGCAAGAGGTCGGCGGGCGCGGCATCCGGGTCAATGCCCTGGCCCCGGGCTGGGTCGATGCGGGCTTCACCGAGGCCGCCCTGGCCGAAGCCGCCGATCCCGGCACGATCCACGCCGCCGCCCGCGCGGCGCATCTGCTGGGCCGCATGGCCGATCCCGACGAGGTGGCCGATGCCGCGCTCTGGCTGGCCTCGCCCGAGGCATCCTTCGTCACCGGCCAGACGCTGTTCGTCGATGGCGGCCTGATGAGGAAGCACTGATGGCCGCGCTGACCGGACAGATCGCGATCACCGGCGGGGCGGGCGGCATCGGCGCCGCCTGCGCGCGCGCGGTCCGGGCCGCGGGCGGCGTGCCGATCAGCCTGGACCTGCAGGCCAACCCCGACTGCGACAGCCACGTCGTCGATGTCTCGGACGACAGCGCCATGGCAAGGGCCCTGGCCCGGATCGGCCCGCTGTCGGGCCTGGTCTGCATCGCCGGCACCAATGCCCGCGGCCGGGTCGAGGACCTGTCCTGGGACGCCTGGCGCCGGGTCATGGCGGTCAATGTCCGCGGCACCATGCTGGCGATGAAACATGCCCGGCTGCGCGATGGCGGGGCCATGGTCCTGACCGCGTCGGTCTCGGCCCATATCGGCTGCGACGGCTATACGGCCTATCACACCTCCAAGGGGGCGGTACTGGGGCTGATGCGGGCGACCAGCGGCGAATTCGCGCCGCGCGGGATCCGCGTGAACGCGGTCAGCCCCGGCTGGGTCGACACGGCCTTCACCGACCGGGCGCTGGCCGAGCTGCCCGATGGCGCGGCGATCCGCGACAGCGCCGGCGCGGCGCATATCCTCGGGCGCATGGCGCGGCCTGCGGAAATCGCGGATGCCATGGTCTTTCTGCTGTCGGACCGGGCCCGGTTCATCACCGGAACCGAACTGGTCGTCGATGGCGGCTTTCTGAGGAAGCGATGACCGGCCCGGCCGATACCTTCGCCTTTGCCCGCGCCGCCGGCGGCTATGCGGGCGATGTCGCGGGCGAGGCGATCCCGGTCCTGACCGGATACCGCGCGGTGCGCGAAGCGGCCGGTGACTGGCAGGCGCTGTCGAATGACGCCCCGGGCCGGATCCAGATCCCGGCCGAGGACGATATCCGCAGCCTGCGCCAGCTTCCGATCGAAACCGACCCGCCACGGCACTCCGCGCTCAAGGCCCTGGTGCAGGACTGGTTCCGCCGTCCGCGCAGCGATCCGGCGGTGCGGGCGGGGATCGAGGCGGTCGTCGCCAAGGCGCTCGACGCGCTGCCCGAGGGGGCCGAGGTCGACGCGCTGCAGGCGCTCGCCCTGCCGATCCAGTCGCGCGCGCTGGCGGTGCTGCTGGGCCTGCCCCTGGCCGAGGCCGAAGGCTGGATCGGCTGGGGCCTGCATGCCTTCAAGACCGCCACCGGCAACGATCCCGCCGCCGCCGACCGCCTGTTGCGGATGATCGAGGCCCATGCCGACCGCGCCCTGTCCCGGGGCGGCGACGATTTCTTCGGCCACCTGGCGCGCGCCCGGCTGGGGGACCGGCCCCTGAGCCGGGACGAAATCATCGGGTTCGCCCATGTCACCTTTGCCGGCGGGCGCGATACGCTGATCCTGTGCATCGCCGCGGCGCTGGCCCATTTCGCCCGGGCGCCCGAAGACCTCGACCGGCTGCGCGACGGGCAGGGCGCCATCCCCCTGGCCGTCGAGGAGATCTTTCGACACACCTCGCCATTGACCCATATCGGCCGGATCTGCACGCGGCCGGTCTCGCTGGCGGGGCTGGACCGCGGGCCGGGCGACCGGGTCGCCCTGTGCTGGGCCGCCGCCAACCTGGACCCCGAGCGCTTCGACGACGCCGCGACCCTGCGCATCGACCGCGCCCCGAATCCGCATGTGGCCTTCGGATCGGGTCCGCATGCCTGCCTTGGCGCCACCCATGCGCGCGAGGTGCTGCGCGCCCTGGTCGCGGGGCTTGCCACCCGGTTCCGGCGGATCGCGCCGGTCGACATCACCGAGGGAAGTCGCAGCATCGGCGGGCCCGAACTGCGCCACGGATTTGACCGCCTTTGCCTGCGTTTCCACAGAAAGTGACCCGCCATGCCCGAGACCTATAGCCGCGACGGTTCCGCCCTGGTCATCCGCTTCAACGGCGAAACCATCCGCATCGAACCCTGGGGTCCGGACGCCTTGCGCCTGCGGGCCCGGCCGGGCGGCACGGTGATCGAGCCGCATGTTTCGGCACTGCTCGACGCCGCGCCCGCCACCGCCGATATCGCCATCGACGGCGCCCATGCCCGGATCACCAACGGCCGCATCCGCGCCGAGGTCCGGCTGGCCCGCCGGCTGGGGGCCGATGTCGCGAAAGAACCCGAGATCCGCTATGTCCGCAGCGATACCGGAGCCGAGCTTCTGGCCGAGACGCGCAGCCATTTCGCCGGCCCCTCGCCGCGCAGTTTCAAGGCGCTGGCCAGCGGGTCGTTCCAGCTCGAGGCGCGGTTCCGGGCCTATCCGGACGAACGGCTGATGGGCCTTGGCCAGCCGCAGCACGGGCTCGAAGAGCTCAAGGGCACGTCGACCACGCTGGTCCAGCAGAACACCCATGTGGTGATCCCCTTCGTGCTGTCCTCGCGCGGCTACGGGTTCCTGTGGAACAACCCGGCCACCGGGCGCGCCGATTTCGCCACCAACGGCACCCGCTGGCTGGCCGATGCGACGCCGGGGCTGGATTACTGGATCTGCGCCGGCGACAGCCCGGCCGAGATCCTGTCGACCTATGTCGCGGCCACCGGGATGCCCCCGGCCCTGCCCGACTGGGCCACCGGGTTCTGGCAATGCAAATTGCGCTATCGCAGCCAGGCCGAAATCCTGGACGTGGCCCGCGAATACCGGCGCCGCAACCTGCCGCTGTCCTGCATCGTGATCGATTTCTTCGCCTGGACCCGGCAGGGCGAATGGCAGTTCGACCCCGCCGACTGGCCCGACCCCGCGGGCCTTGTGCGCGACCTGGCCGAGATGGGGATCAAGACCATCGTGTCGATCTGGCCCACGGTCTCGGCCAATGCCGAAACCTACACCGAGATGCGCGAAAAGGGCTATCTGCTGCGCACCGAACGGGGCGTGCCGGTGGTGATCCAGTTCCCCGACAAGGACCCCTACGGCATCCATTTCCTGACCTATTACGACCCGTTCAACCCCGAGGCGCGCGATTATCACTGGGACCGGGTGCAAAGCGGCTATGTCGACAAGGGGGTCACCAATTTCTGGCTCGATGCCTGCGAGCCCGAGATGCGCCCGGCCCATGCCGACCATGTCCGCACCCATCTGGGCAACGGGGCCGAGATGCTGTCGGCCTTTCCGCTGCTGCATGCCGGCCGCTATGCCGAGGGGCTGAAGGCGGCGGGCGCCGAGGATGCGGTGCTGCTGTGCCGCTCGACCTGGGCCGGGGGGCAGCGGTTCCCGACGATCCTGTGGTCCGGCGATGTCTGGTCCACCTGGGCGGATTACCGCGCCCAGATCGCCGCCGGGCTGCATGCGGCGATGTCGGGGATCGGCTGGTGGACCACCGATATCGGCGGCTTCTACGAAGGCCACCGCGACAATCCCGCGTTTCACGACCTGCTGGTCCGCTGGTTCGAATTCGGCGTGTTTTCCCCGATCTGCCGGCTGCATGGCGTGCGGGTGCCCAACGGCGTGCCCTATGCCGCCCCCGATGGCGAGGTCGATTACGGCAAGGAGCTGTTCCACGTCTTCACCGATACCGGCGGCGACAACGAGGTCTGGTCCTATACCCCGGACTTGCTGGCGATCTTTACCGACCTGCTGGCGCTGCGCGAACGGCTGCGGCCCTATCTGCAGGCGGCCTTCGCGGCCTACAGCGCCACCGGGGTTCCGCCGATGCGGCCGATGGGCTTTGCCTTTCCCGACCAGCCCGGGCTTGCCGGCCAGGGCGCCTTCCTGCTGGGCGACGACCTGCTGGTGGCCCCGGTGCTGGAGCCCGGCGCGACGACGCGCGCGGTCGATCTGCCCACGGGCGAGACCTGGGTCGCGGCCTGGACCGGGCACAAGCATGACGGCGGCACGCGGCCCGACGTCGCGGCGCCACCGGGGCGGATCCCGGTCTTTTGCCGGGCCGGGTCCTGGGATCGGTTGCGGCCGGTCTTTCACCCCTGATCGGGGCGCCTCAGTAGTCCGGCGCCACCGCGCAGCCCTCGCGGGCCGACCTCGCACAGGCCAGCGCGATGGCCAGCGCGGCGCGGCCATCCTCGGCGGTGCTTGACGGGGCGCGGCCCTGGGTCACCGCGGCGTGGAATTCGTCCAGCGCGTTGAAGAACGACCGGTCGTAGCGTTCCAGAAAGAAATGCTTGAGCGTTGCGCGCGCCTCGGTCCGGTCGGCGCCCCAGACCACCAGGTCATCGTCGCGCCGGTTGACGCTTTGCACCATGCCGTCATCGCCGAAGGCCTCCAGCCGCTGGTCGAAACCATAGGCACAGGCGCGGCTGTTGTTGACATGCACCAGCGCGCCCGAGGGCATCTGCAGCGTCGTCATGGTCAGGTCGAAATCGCCCGCCTGCCCGATCGCCGGATCGAATACGCAGGACCCCGCCGCCATCACCTGACCGGGCCGTTCCCCGGCGATCCAGCACAGCAGGTCGATATCGTGGATCGTGGCGTCGACGAAATAGCCGCCCGAGGCGCGGACATAGTCGATCGGCGGCGGGCTGGGTTCGCGGCTCCAGCTCATCAGCATGGTCAGGCGGCCGATCCGCCCCTCCCGCACCGCCGCGCGCACCGCGGCATTGCCCGGATCGAAACGGCGGTTGAACCCCAGCATGAAGGGCACCGGATGGGCCTGCAGCACCGCCATCGCCCGGTCGACCCGCTCTAGCGTCTGGTCCAGCGGCTTTTCGCAATAGATCGGCTTGCCGGCCTTCGCGACCCGCTCGATGTACTCGACATGGGTGTCGGTGGGCGTGGCGATGATCACCGCATCGACGCCCGGATCGGCCAGCACCGCGTCAAGGTCGTCCATCGCCCGCCCGCCATAGCGCGCGGCGGCGGTTTCGGCCGAGGCCCTGCGCGGGTTGTAGACCACTTCCAGCCGCAGCCCGGGATGGGCGTTGACCTTGGGGCCATAGACATGGGCCATCCGGCCCGTCCCCATCAGCGCGATGCCCAATGTCGTCGTCATGCCCCTGCCCTCGCATCTTCCAGGATCAAGGCGGCCGCCTTTTCGCCGATCATGATCGCCGCGGCATTGGTGTTGCCGGTCACGATCCGCGGCATGATCGAGGCATCGGCGACGCGCAGCCCCGTGATCCCGTGCACGCGCAGCCGCGGATCGACCACCGCGTCGGCGCCCACGCCCATCCTGCAGGACCCGACGGGGTGCAGCAAGGACAGCCCGTTCCGGCGGCAATAGGCGATCAGGTCGTCGTCGCCCTGCACCTCCGGGCCGGGGGACAATTCGTAATCGACACAGGCGGCCATCGGCTCTGTCGCCGCGATCTTGCGGCCGAATTTCAACCCGGCCAACGCCGCCTGCCGGTCGGCCTCGTCGGCGAAGAAATTGAACTGGATTTCCGGGCCGGTGGCCGGGTCCGGGCCGGTGATCCGCACATGGCCGCGCGAATTCGGGCGCATGTGTTCGGCCAGAATGGTAAAGCCGGAAAACGGATGCGGCCTGAGCTGTTCGTCGGTGCACCAGGCCATGAAGGTCACCATCATGTCGGGGCGGTCGATATCGGGGCCAGAGCGGATGAAGGTATTGGAATAATTGCCGTTGTCGGCGAAGGGCCCGGTCCGGAACAGCAGGTAGCGCAGCAAGTGCAGCCCGCCTTTGAGCTTGTTGTTATACAGGTCGTTGACCGTGGATCTCACATTCGACCGGTATTCCGCCCCGATCCCGAAATGGTCCTGCAGGTTCTCGCCCACCCCGGGCAGGTCGTGGCGGGTGTCGATGCCATGGGATTGCAGCAGCGCGCCCGGCCCGATCCCCGACAGCTGCAGGATCTGGGGCGAATTGAAGGCGCCGCCGCACAGGATCACCTCGCGCCGCGCGGTCGCGCTATGGCGCCCGGCACGGTCGGTCCAGGTGACGCCGGTGGCGCGACGGCCCTCCAGCTCGATCCGCTGGACCGTCGCGTGCAGGCGCAGGTCGATGTGCCGTTTCGCCGGACCGCGCAGATAGCCCGCGGCGGTGCTCCAGCGGCGGCCGTTCTTCGTCGTGGTCTGGACATAGCCGGTGCCCTCTTGCGTGGCGCCGTTGAAATCGGGGTTGCGCGGCACGCCCAGCGCTTCGGAGGCGGCATGGAACGCCTCGCCCAGCCGATGCTCGGTGCGGATATCCGACACCGCGACCGGCCCGCCGGTGCCGTGGAAATCGTCGGCGCCGCGTTCCTGGTCCTCGCAGGACTTGAAATACGGCAGCACCCCGTCCCAGCCCCAGCCGGTGCAGCCCTCGGCCGCCCAGCCGTCGAAATCCTGCGGCTGGCCGCGCATGTAGATCATGCCGTTGATCGCCCCGGTCCCGCCCAGCACCTTGCCGCGCGGCTGGAACAGGCGGCGCCCGTTCAGATGCGGCTCGGGCGCGCTGGTATAGCACCAGTTCACCGACGGGTTGGCATAGAGCATCGAATAGCCCAGCGGGATATGGATGAACGGGTTGCGGTCCTTGCCGCCGGCCTCCAGCAGCAGCACCGAATGGCCCGCCCCGGCCAGCCGGCCGGCCACGGCGCAGCCGGCGGACCCGGCGCCGATCACGATGAAATCATGGCTGTCAGCGGACATGCGGCCCTCCCCGGCGTGGCTCCCTTGGCCGGCCGACCGTGCCACAGCCCCGCGACGGGCCGGAACGTCGCAAATGTCAGATCTGGACAAAACGCCCGTGTCGCGGCGCGCTTGGGTATGGTTCGTCAGATATGGACATTTCGGCAGGGGAGGGCCGCATGACCCGGCAAGAGATGCTGCGCATCCTGAGCTTCATGGAGGATATGCGCGCGATCACCGAAAAACGCACCGCGCTGTCGTCGGTCGATGCGCGCTGGAACATCATTTCCTACGCCATGCGCCGGCACCTGGAGGGCAAGCTGATCACCATCACCTCGGCCGCCATGGCCGCCGAGGTGCCCTATGGCACCGCGATGCGGCGGCTGAACGAATTGCTCGACAGCGAATTCCTGCTGAAACGGCCCCGGTCGAAATCGGGCAAGTCGTTTTCGCTGCACCCGACGCGCAAGCTGATCCGCGAATTCGAAAGCTTCGCCATGCAGCTAAAGACCATGGTCGGCGGCACCTTCGGCTTCGATACCGGCGACGCGGCGATCGAGGATTTCTATTTCGGCGGCTATTACATGGCGCCGCGCATCCTGCCCTATCCCAACGCCATGCGCGACGGGGTCGGCTATGACCGCACGATCCGCATCGCCGCCTCGCTCGATCCGACCTTCGACACGATCCGCAAGCATGCCTCGGACCTGGGCGAATTGCTGGGCACGCGGCTGGAGGTGGTGACCCTGCCGCTCGATGCGCTGCATGCCGAGATCATGGCCAATGCCGCGAAACCGAACTCGGCCTATGACCTGGTCGCGGTGGATCTGCCCTGGATCGGACAGCTGGCCGAGGCCGGGGTGATCGCGCCGATCGACGATATCCTGGCCCGCGAACGCTTCAACCCGTCGGATTTCCATGGCACCGCCTATACCGGATCGGCCTGGGCCGGGGCGCAATACGGGCTGCCGATCCAGCCGACATCCGAATTGCTGTTCTGCCGGTCCGACCTGTTCGCCGCCGCCGGGCTGCCGTTTCCGAAGACCGCCAAGGACGTGCTGATCGCCGCCAAGGTCCTGCATCGCAGCGCGCTCAACCTGTCGGGCATCGTGATGAACTACAGGCGCGGAACGCCGGTGGCCCATACCTTTGTCCAGACCCTGGCCAGTTTCGGCCAGCCGGTGATCGCCCTGACCCCGGTCGGCGACGATTTCGACCTGGAGCGGATCGCCGGCGAGAATTTCCGCCCCTGCCTGACCAGCGACGCGGCTTTCGCCACCGCGGACTACCTGCTGGAACTGCAGCGCTATGCCCATCCCGACAGCATGATCTGCGACTGGGACCGGCGGATCGGGATCTTTTCCGGCGGCCAGGCGGCGATGTGCTATGGCTGGTCGGTCCGGGCCGCGGCCTTCGAACTGGACGACAGCTCTCCGGCGCATCAGAACGTGGCCTTCCTGCCGCATCCGCACGGGCCGGGCGCGCGCACGGTCTCGCCGATCGGCGGGTTTTCCCTGGCCATGCCACGGGGGCTGAGCGCGCCGCGACAAAAGGCGGCCTGGAAGGTGATGGAATACCTCACCCGGCCGGAAATGCTGAAATGGTATGTCCAGCACGGCAACCTGACCAGCCCGCGCTTTTCCACCAGCGCAGACCCGGAAGTGCAGGCGAAAAGCAGCCTGATCGGCCAGGTCGACGCGATGGAGCGGCGCGGAGAGCTGCAGATCTGGCCGCGCCCGCCGATCCCGGAATTCAGCGATATCCTGGGCGTCCTGGGCGACGAGATCCACCGCATGCTGCAACGCGAGATCGGCGTGGCCGAGGCGCTGAGCCGCGCCCAGGACCGGGTCGACGCGCTGATGCGCCACAACGGCCGCTACTGAAGGCGAACGGGGCCGCCCGGGCGGACGGCCCCCTGCCCGATCGGGCCCGGCTTACCAGCTGGGGCGGTCGAATTCGTCCACGTTCCCGGGCAGGACCATCGGCGTGTCGATGCCCTGAAGCTCGGGCACCTCGATGCCGTTGGCCACCTTGACCGCGGTCTGGATCGCCAGGATCGCGTCATCGATCGGCGATTGCTTGTTCGACCCCTGGTGCCAGCCTTCGCGCATCGCGTCCCAGCCCTCGCCGAACTGGTTGCAGGTCACCACGGCGACCTCGCCCGGTTCCTTGCCGGCGCCCTGCAGCGCGCTGATCACGCCCAGCCCCATGCCGTCGTCGAAGGCATAGACCCCGTCGATCTCGTCGCCATACTGGGTCAGGAAGGTTTCCATCACCGTCTGGGCGCGTTCCCGGTTCCATTCGGCGGTCTGGCTGTCGAGGATGGTGATGCCGGGATATTCGTCCTCGATCCGGTCCAGAAAGCAATTGCCGCGCAGGATCGACACCGTGTAGCCCGGCGTGCCTTCGACCACGACGACATTGCCGTCGCCGTCCAGCGCGCCGGCCAGCATGTCGGCGGCCTGTTCGGCCTGGGCGCAATCATCCGGCCCGGTATGGCCGACGACATAGCGCCGCCCGGCCTCGCCGATCGGCGAGTTCGAGGTGACGACAGGGATGCCCGACCGCGAGGCTTCGCGGATCGCCGGGATCAGCGCGTTCTGCGATGTCGGCCAGACCACGATCGCGTCGGGATTCTGGGAAATCATGTCCTGGATCTGGTCGAACTGGACCGCGGGGTCGCCCTGCGGGTCCATCACCGTGGCCTGGATGCCCAGCTCTGCCGCATAGGTCCGGGCGGTTTCGGCATACATCGCCTGATAGGCGTTCGATCCCGGATACAGCACGGTGATGCCGATGCGGGTTTCCGACAGCGGCTTTTGCAAGTCGCCGCCCAGCCAGTCGGGCGCCTCCTGCGCGGTGACGGTGCCGGCGACCAGCAGCGCGGCACAGGCCGCCGTCAGCTGCAGCCCGGTCTTGATCTTGGTAATGGTCATAAGGTCCTCCCATGGATGCCGCCCGACGTCGTGTCGCGGGCCCGAACGGAGCATGGCGGCGCGCGCCCCGGGGCCGGTCCAGATGAGCGTGGCCGCCGCGGTGCTTTCAACGCGCAACATGTCCATTTCTGATTTTCGGCCCCGCAGCGGCGCCCGACCGCGGAAAACCAAAATGGATTTCTTCGCGCTACAGGTGCCGCGCCTTCCCCGCCTAGGCTGAAACACAAGGGAGGATTCGCGGCATGACCACCGATATCGGGGCGCTGTTGCGCCGGCATGGCCTGTTGCTGGGCTTTGGCGTGTTCCTGCTGGGCGTCGCGCTCAGCGCCGACGCGTTCCTCAGCCCGGGCAATATCCTCGACGTGTTGCGGCAGGTGTCGATCACCGGGGTGATGGCCGTGGGCGTGACCTTCGTGGTGATCACCGGGCGGCTCGACCTGTCGATCGGCTCGATGCTGACCCTTCTGACGGTGATCGTGGTCGATCAGCACAACAGCGTCGGCCCGTTGCTGGCGATCCTGATCACACTGGGCGCCGGGGTGCTGATCGGCGCGGTCAACGGCGCGCTGGTGGGCCTTGTCGGGCTGAACGCGCTGATCGTGACGCTGGCGATGCTGTCGTTTCTGCAGGGGCTGGTGCTGTTCTATTCCGGCGGCTCGAACGTGAATGTCGAGAATGCACAGACCACCTGGTTCGCGGTCTTCGGCCGCAAAAGCCTGCTGGGCATCCCGGTGCCGGTGCTGATCTTTCTGGTCACGGCGATCATCGGCGCCTTCGTGCTGAACCGCACGGTGTTCGGCCGCCAGGTCTTTGCCACCGGCGGCAACGGCACCGCCAGCCGGTTTTCCGGCATCGCCACGCCATGGGTCGTGTTCTGGAGCTACGTGATTTCCGGCCTGACCACGGCGATCGCCGCGATCATCATGGGCAGCCGGGTGATGGGGGCGCAGAACACGATCGGCCAGGGCTACGAGCTGACGGTGCTGGCCGGGGTGATCCTGGGGGGCACCTCGCTGTTGGGCGGCGCCGGCAGCGTCTGGCGCACGGTGCTGGGCATCACCATGCTGGGCTTCATCCAGAACGGCCTGCTGCTGCTCGGCTTTCCCTATTACGTCCAATGGCTTGTCACCTGGGCGGTCATCATCGCGGCGGTCTGGATCGACCTGGGCGCCAAACGCGGGAGGATCCTGGCATGAGCGTTCGAACCGTCGTCCGGGCCAAGGCGCCCGGCGCGCCGACACGCTGGCTGATGCGCAATCACATCTGGGTCTTCCTCGCCCTGACCTTTGCCGTGTTTTCGCTGTCCAGCCCCTATTTCCTGACCATGAACAACCTGGGCAACGTGCTGACCCAGGCGGCGTTCATCGGCATCCTGGCGATCGGCATGACCCTGGTCATGATCAACGGAGAGATCGACCTGTCGGTCGGCGCGGTGCTGGCGCTCGCCTCGGCGCTGGCGATCGGTCTGCAGGATCATATCGGGGTCTGGCCGGCGGTCATGGTGGGGTTTCTGTCGGGCGCCGCGCTGGGGTTCCTGAACGGCACGCTGGTGGCGCTGTCGGGGATGCATTCCTTCATCGTCACCCTGGGCGGGCTGATCGGCATCCGCGGGCTGGTCTTCATCTATACCGGCGAAGACGCGCTGATGGTCACCGATTTCAGCTATACCGAATACCCCGAGATCTACCTTGGCCCGGTGTCGCTGACCGCGATGATCTTTTTCGCGCTGGCCCTGCTGTTCCAATGGGTGCTGACCAGCACCCGCCACGGCCGCGAAACCTATGCGGTCGGCGACAACCTGCAGGCCGCCCATGACGCGGGCATCAACATCAAGCGTCACAAGATCATCAATTTCACCCTCTGCGGCGCGCTGGCGGCGATCGCCGGCATCCTGCTGTCGATGCGGCTGGGCACGGCCGAGCCCAATGCCGGGAAGGTGTGGGAATTGTGGACGATCATCGCCGTGGTGCTGGGCGGCACCCGGCTTCAGGGCGGCTACGGCAGCTTGTGGATGACCATCGGCGGGGTGCTGACCCTGGCGGTGCTGCGCAACGGGCTGCGGCTGCTGAACACGCCCAATTACGTGGAACTCATGGTCATGGGCGCGGTGCTGATCCTGGCGCTGGCGATCGACAAGCTGCTCAGCCGGCACGAGGTGGGACGATGAGCACCGATCCGATCCTGACCGTTTCCGGCATCACCAAGACCTTTCCGGGCGTCACCGCGCTGGACAATGTCAGTTTCGACATCCGCCGGGGCGAGGTCCACGCCCTGGTGGGCGAAAACGGCGCCGGCAAGTCGACCCTGATGAAGGTGCTGGCCGGGCTGCACCAGCCCGACGGCGGGCAGATCCTGCACCGCGGCCAGCCGGTGAGCGTGCAAAGCCCGCTCGAGGCGCGGCAGATGGGGATCCTGCTGATCCACCAGGAATTGTCGCTGTCGCCCGAATTGTCGGTGGCCGAAAACATCTATCTGGGCGCCTGGCCGACCAACGCGCTGGGGGTGCTGAACAAGCGCAAGCTGCGCCGCGATGCCCGGGCCGCGCTCGAGGCGCTGGGCTGCGGCTTCGGCCCCGACCGGCGGGTCGGCACCCTGTCGGTGGCCATGCAGCAGATGGTCGAGATCGCCCGCAGCCAGGCCTTCAGCGCCGATGTGGTGATCTTCGACGAACCCACCGCCTCGCTCACCGATACGGAAAAGGACCAGCTTTTCGCCACGATCCGCGAATTGCGCGGCCAGGGCGTGGGCATCGTCTACATCTCGCACAAGATGGACGAGATCTTCGAGCTGACCGACCGGATCACGGTGCTGCGCGACGGCACGGTGCAGGGCACCGTGACCACCGCCGACACGGATTCCACGGCGATCACCCGGATGATGATCGGCCGCACGCTGGAGGCCTATTTCCACAAGGCCGAGATCGCGTTCGGCGCCGAAACCCTGCGGGTCGAGGGGTTGGGGCTGGACGGCCAGTTCGACGATGTCAGCTTTGCCGTCCGCCAGGGCGAGGTGCTGGGCCTGTACGGCCTGGTCGGGGCCGGCCGGTCGGAAATGGTCGAAACCATCTTCGGCGTGCGCCGGGCCGATCGCGGGCGCCTGATCTGGCAGGGGCGGGAAATCCCGCTGCCGACCCCGCGCCAGGCGATCGACCTGGGCATGGCGCTGGTGCCGGAAAGCCGCAAGGAACAGGGGCTGGTGCTGATGATGGGCGGGCTCGACAACACCACCCTGCCGCATCTGTCCAGCTATGCCACCGCCACGGTGATGGATCGCGGCCGCGAAATGCAGGTCTTCGACCGCTACCGCAAGGCGCTGGCGATCAAGACCACCGGGCCGGATCAGCCGGTGTCGACCCTGTCGGGGGGCAACCAGCAGAAATTCGTGCTGGCCAAGTGGCTCTGCGCCGATCCGCGGCTGATCATCCTGGATGAACCGACACGAGGGATCGATGTCGGCTCCAAATCCGCGATCCACGAACTGATCGCCGAGCTGGCCGGCCGCGGCCTGGCCGTCATCGTGATCTCGTCGGAAATGCCCGAGGTTCTGGGCGTCAGCCACCGCATCCTGGCCATGGCCGAGGGCCGGCTGGTCGGCGAATTCGAAGGCGACGCGATGACCGAGGAAAACCTGATCGACGCGGTTTCGCACCACCTGGCGAACCCGGCCGCGCAATAGGAGGCACGCATGGGCAAAGCCACAATCGGGATCGGCCTGGTCGGGTCGGGCTTCATGGGACGGTGTCACGCCAACGCGTTCCGCGCCGTGGGCGGGCTTTTCGATCTGCCGGTCGCGCCGGCGTTGACGATCCTCGCCGATGCCACGCCGGACCTGGCCGAACGGGGCGCGGCGGCGCTGGGCTTTGACCGCGCGACCGGGGATTGGCAGGCGCTGGTCGACGACCCGGCCGTCGATATCGTCGCCATCACCGCGCCCAACCTGCTGCATGCGCCGATCGCCCAGGCCGCCATCGCCGCGGGCAAGACGGTCTATTGCGAAAAGCCGCTGTCGACCACCGCCGCCCTGGCCGAACAGATGATGCAGGCGGCCGAGGCGGCGGGCGTGGTGACGCTGGTCGGCTTCAACTTCCTGCGCAACCCGATGATCCGGCTGGCCCGCGACATCATCACAAGCGGAGAGATCGGCGCGGTCACCGGATTTCGCGGCCGCCATGCCGAGAATTACATGGCAAACCCGGAGGTGCCGCATTCCTTCCGCACCGATCCGGCCGGCGGCGGGGCGCTGGCCGATATCGGCAGCCATATCGTGTCGATGGCGCGCTACCTGCTGGGCCCCGTCGCACAGGTCCAGGCCGATTGCGTGACGGTCGTTCCAGATCGCCCGATCCGCCCCGGCGGCACAGAACGCGCCCCGGTCCTGGTCGATGACATGACCCATGCGCTGATGCGCTTCGACAGCGGCGTCCTGGGCAGTCTCGAGGCGAACTGGGCCGCCACCGCCCGCACCATGGACCTGTCCTGGGAAATCACCGGCACGCGCGGGGCGCTCGCCTTTTCCCAGGAACGGATGAACGACCTTCTGCTTCATTCCGGCGCGCCGGGGCGGTCGGGCTATACCCGGATCGAAGCCGGCCCGGCCCATCCGCCCTACGGGCAATTCTGCCCGGCGCCGGGCCATCACCTGGGCTTCAACGACCTCAAGGTGATCGAGGTGGCCGAACTGCTGAATGCCCATGCCGGCGGCCCGGCCTGCGGCCCCGATTTCCGCGAGGCCTGGGAGGTCCAGAAGGTGATCGAGGCGATGCAACGTTCGGCACGCGACCGAACCTGGGTCGCACCCTGACCGGCCTCAGCCGCGCGCCATGGCCCGCGCGCAGCGGGCCTGGGCATCGCGCAGGGCTGCGCCCGGTTTCTTGTTGCGCAACAGCATGGTGTGGATTTCCTCGCCCAGGATCCGCACCAGCGTGTTCAGCTGCGGCACGGCCGGGCGCGGCCAGGTCTGCAGATGGCCCGACCGGGCCAGCTTGTCCACCGCCGCGATCACCGGGCGGCCATGGGCGACGACCGGGTCGTTGCAGACGCTGAACCGCGACGACACCAGGCTGCCGTTCTCGATATAGAGCTTGGTCGCCGCGGCCGAGGTCAGGGTCTGCGCTGCCTGGCGCACCGCCACCCGCCGCGGCGCGGCCAGGTTCGCCGGCATGCAGATGTTCCAGCCCCCCAGCGGCGCGATCTGCGGCAGACCGGGGGCCGACGGATGCGGCAGATAGCCGGTGCGGCCATGGGCCGGCGCGGTCGGGTCATCCTCGATCATCGGCAGGATCTGGGTATAGCAATAACCCATCGCCGCCTCGCCCCGGGCATAGCATTTGGCGCGTTCGTACCAGGACATCTGCAACACGTTCGGCGGCGAGACCGCCAGCAGATCGACCAGGAATTCCGCCGCCCGCAGCGCCGTATCGGTGGCCAGCATCGGCTCCAGGTGGTCGGGGTCCAGCTCCTGGTCGCGAAACCCGTGGCCGACCCGGGGCAGGTTCAGCACCGGCTGGCCGAAATCGGCCATCAGCATCATGAAGGTCGTGCCCACCGGCGTGCCCCGCGCCCCGTTCCAGCAGATGCCCGACAGGTTGCGGGCCGGGTCGTGCAGGGTGCGGGCCGCGTCCAGCATGGCGTCCAGCCGGCGCGGCGGCTGCAACCCGGCCGCGGCGAACAGGTCGGTGCGATACAGGAACAGTTCCGGCGTGGTCTGGACCGGGATGCCGAACAGCGTGTCGCCCCGCAAGGCGGTGGACAGCGCCTCGGGATGGAAATCCTTGTAATCGGGCGCCGCATTGGGGCCGACCAGGTCGATCGGCTGGATCGCCTTTGCCGCGATCATTTCCTCCATCCAGCAGACATCGCAGGTGACAAGGTCATAGCGCGATTGCGGACGGGCGCGATTTTCCAGCACCTCCTGGTGCAGCCGGTCGATGCTGAGCGCGCGCACCGAGATTTCGGTGCCGAAATGCAGCTCGAACCGGCGCTTCAGCTTCTGCATCGCCATGAAGGTCGCATCCGCATGCAGCAGGATCCGCAGGCCGCCGGGCAGGCCCAGCTTTTCCGCCATCACCGGCAGCGGCGCCACGGCGGTGGCGGACAGGTAGGACGCGCCGAAGAAGTAATCGGCATCCTCGTCCAGCCCGAACACGCCGCCCAGAAGCGCCTTCACCCGGCGCACGTAGTTCAGCCAGGCGTCGATCAGGGCGGGCGAGGGATGCAGCGAAAAGGTCTTGCCCGACCGGGTGCGCGGCCGCTTGGCGATCAGGCCGCGCGCGACCAT
Organism: Rhodobacteraceae bacterium HLUCCA08; assembly: GCA_001314655.1. Taxonomy (GTDB): domain Bacteria; phylum Pseudomonadota; class Alphaproteobacteria; order Rhodobacterales; family Rhodobacteraceae; genus Salibaculum. The sequence continues at coordinate 41,424 of LJSF01000022.1, forward strand.
GTCCTCGATCAGACGATGCGCCGTGCCCCGCGCCAGGCCCGACCCGTCGATCAGCGACGACGGCGTCTCCATCCGCCCGCGCAGATGCGACCGCATCAGCTGGACCATGATCGGCACCTCGCGGGCGGGCATGTCGAGGCCGAGGCAATCCGCGGTCTCGTCCAGGAACCGGCTGACGAAATCCAGGAACCGGTCCAGTTCGTGCCCCGACATGTCGCTGAAGAAGGCGCCGGGGCGGGGCTGGGCGGCGGGTTTCGATTCCAGTTTCGTCATTTTGCGCTCCGGCCGGGCTATCCGTTCCTGTGTTTCACGACCCTAGCAGCCACGCGCCGCACCGGTCACCGCCCGGAAATTCCAAACTGGACAAACCATGCGTTGCCGGGTCGACCGGGTTCGCCCAGTCTGGACGAAACACGCCAAACGGGGGAGGAACCCATGCTGCGCTTCGGACTCATCGGCACCGGCCGCATCGGCGACATGCATGCCCGCCTGGTCGCCGTGCAGCCTGATGCCGCGGTCACCTGGTGCTACGACGTGCACGCGGACAGCGCCGCCCGCACCGCCGCCGCCACCGGCGCCCGGGCCACGACCGATCTGGACGCGCTGCTGGGTGCCGAGGATGTCGACGCGGTGCTGATCGCCTCGCCCACCAACACCCATGTGGAGATGATCCTGCGCTCGGCCGAGGCCGGCAAGCCGATCCTGTGCGAAAAGCCGATCGACGTGGACATGGCCCGGGTCGAGGAATGCCGCGAAAGGCTGCGCGCCTTCGACGTGCCGCTGCAACTGGGCTTCAACCGGCGCTTCGATCCCAGCCATGCCGGGGTGCAGAAGGCGGTCGCGGCCGGAGAAATCGGCGACCTGGAACTGCTGGTCATCACCAGCCGCGATCCCGGCCCGCCACCGCCGCGCCCGATCCTCGAGGCCTGCGGCGGGCTGTTCCGCGACACCACGATCCACGACATGGACATGGCCCGTTTCGTGCTGGGCGAGGACCCGGTCGAGGTCTATGCCATGGCCGCCAACCGCGTCGATCCGATCTTTGCCGAACTGGGCGACGTGGATACGGCGATGGTCGTGATGCGCACCGCCTCGGGCGCGCTGTGCCATATCAACAATTCGCGCCGCACCAATTATGGCTACGACCAGCGGGTCGAGGCCTTCGGCGCCAAGGGCATGGTGCGCTCCAACAACCACCGCCCCTCCGAAGTGTCGCGCCACGGCGCGGGCGGCACCGGCACACGGGACGAGTTGCTGTATTTCTTCATCGAACGCTACCGCGCCGCCTACGAGGCCGAGATCCGCGATTTCATCGACCGGGTGACCGCCGGCAAGCCGCCCCGCGTCACCTTCGAGGATGGCCGCCGGGCGCTGCTGCTGTCCGAGGCGGCGCTGAAATCCTACCAGACCAACCGCCCGGTGGAGGTGGATTACACATGACCGATCATCCCCAAAGCCCCTATGGCCGTGCCGCCCACCACGCGGCCTCCGACACCGACATCCCGCTTGATCGTCAATTCGCCGGCAAGGTCGCGGTCGTCACCGGCTCGACCCAGGGTCTGGGCCTGACCGCGGTCAGGCTGATGCTGCGCCGCGGGCTGAAGGGCGCGCTGATCCTGGGCCGCAAACAGGCCGAGGGCGAAGCCGCCGCCCGGGCCCTCGGCACCGCCGAGCAGCGCGTCGTCTATCACCGCGCCGACCTGGCCGATCTGGACGATTGCCGCGCGATCCACGACCGCGCCGTCGCCGAATTCGGCAGCTACGACATCCTGGTCAATTCCGCCGGCATCACCGATCGCGGCGGTATTCTCGATGGCGATGCGGCGCTGTGGGACCGCAGCTTCGCGATCAATGCCAGGGCGCCGTTCTTCCTGATGCAGCACGCCGCCAATCACTGGCGCACGCTGGGCAAGCCCGGCACCGTGGTCAATGTCGCCACGATCACCGCCCATGGCGGCGTGCCGTTCCTGACCGTCTATGCCGCCTCCAAGGCGGCGCTGGTGGCGACGACCAGGAACGCCGCCTTTTCGTTGATGCGCGACGGGATCCGGATCAATGCGCTGGCGATCGGCTGGATGGATACCCCGGCCGAGGATGTCACCCAGAAGACCTTCCACGACATGCCCGATGGCTGGCAGCGCGAGGCCGGCAAGCAGCTTCCGGCCGGGCGGCTTCTGGACATGAACGAAGTGGCGCGCTGGATCGCGCATCTGGCCAGCGACGAATCCGGGGTGATGACCGGCTCGGTGCTCGATTTCGACCAGGGGGTGATCGGCTGCTACGAGGCCACGCCTCTGCCCGCGGTGCGGGACTGACAGGCGGGGTTCCAGAATGGACAGAACCGGGCACGACCGGCCACCCGGGCGAACGTAAGGTCAAGGCGCAATACCGAAGTGGAACCGGCGCATCCGGTCCGCTTCCACCGAAGGCCCCGAAGGGCCTGGCATGTTTCAAGGGAGGAAACCGTGATGAAACTGCAAGCGAGACTGACCCGGACCGGCGCCGTCGCGGCGCTTTTGACCGCCGGCTTCACCGCCGCACCGGCCGCCGCCGAGGGCGAAAAGGTGTTCTTCATGCTGCCGAATTCGACCACGATCCGGTTCGAGCGGCGCGACGCGCCCTTGTTTGTCGCCGCCATGGCCGACAAGCTGCCCGGCGCCGAGGTGATCGTGCAGAACGGCGAGGGCGACCCGACCCGCCAGCAGCGCCTGGTCGAGGATGCGCTGGCCCAGGATGCCGACCTGATCGTCTTTACCTCGTCGGATGCCAACCTGGCCGCCGGCGCGCTGATGGCCGCCGAAGAGGCCGGCGTGCCGGTGCTGCTCTATGAACACGATGCGGTCGGCGGCAAGGCCGAGGCCCATGTGCTGTTCAATGCCCGCGCCGTCGGCCAGGCCCAGGGCGCCCGCGCCGCCGACCTGATCGCGGCGATGGACCAGGACGTGGTCCGCATCGCCCGGGTCAAGGGCAACCAGGGCGAATACGGCACCACCCAATACGAACTGGGCCAGAACGAATACCTGCAACCGCTGATCGATGCCGGCCGGGTCGAGGTCGTGTGCGAGGATTTCACCCCCAACTGGGACCCGGTCCAGGCCCAGTCCTTCGCCGAGGATTGCCTGACCCGCACCGGCGGCAACGTGGACATGTTCCTGGGGATGAATGACGGCACCACCGGCGGGTCGGTCGCGGCGCTGATCAGCCAGGGCTACGCCCCGGGCGAAATCGTCGTCACCGGCGGCCAGGACGCCACGATCGAGGCGCTGCAATTCATCGCCCAGGGCTGGCAGGACAACACCGTGTTCAAGGACCTGCGGGTGATGGCCGACGCCGCCGCCGACATGTCGGTCGCGATCCTGGCGGGCGCCGAGCTGCCCGCCGACTGGCTCAACGGCACGGTCGACAACGACTACATGGAGGTGCCCGCCGCCTTCCTGCCGGTGAACAACGTGACCATCGACAATATCTCGGACGTGGTCGAGGCCGGCATCTACAGCTGGCAAGACATCTGCCGGGGTGCCGAAGATACCGAGTTGTGCCAGGCGAATCTCTGATCGCCCTGGCCCCTCCCGGCCGCTGGCGGGCATCGCGCCCGCCGGCGGCCAAACCCTTGGACAGGCAGCCATGACCCAGCCCATTCTCAGCCTTCGCGGCATCTCCAAGCATTTCGGCGGCGTCAGGGCGCTGACCGACGTGTCGCTCGACCTGGTTCCCGGCCAGGTCACGGCCCTGGTCGGCGACAACGGCGCCGGCAAGTCGACCCTGGTCAAGGTGATGTCCGGCGTGCACCGCCCCGACACCGGCCAGTATCTGTTCGAGGGACGCGAGATGCATGTCACCGGCCCCGCCGCCGTGGCGCAGATGGGGGTGCAGACGGTCTATCAGGACCTCGCGCTGTGCGACAATCTGGACGCGGTGCAGAACCTGTTCCTGGGCCGCGAGATGACCGGCCCCTGGTGGACCGGATTCCGCGTCAGCCGCGCCGCCGCCGAGCGCCGCGCGCGCGAGGTTCTCAAACGGCTGCGGCTCGAGTCGATTTCGCTGTCGCGCAATGTCGGCGCCATGTCCGGCGGCCAGCGCCAGAACATCGCCATCGCCCGCTCGATCCTGTGGGAACCCAAGGTGGTGCTGCTCGACGAACCGACCGCCGCGCTCAGCCATTCGGCCGCCGCCCAGGTCGGCGACCTTGTGCGCGAACTGGCCGCGCATGGCCTGGCGGTTCTGGTGATCAGCCACGACATCCACCATTTCGTGCTCGACAATACCGACCGGATCGAGGTGCTGCGGCTGGGCCGCAACGCCGCCAGTTTCGCCTCGGGCACGGTGACCGGCGAACAGGTGGTCAACGCCATGGTCGGCGGCAACGAAAGCATCAACAGGGCAGGATGACAGCGACATGGCACTGACCGACACCACACCCGCCCCCCTGCCCCGGCGCAGCCTGTCGGAACGGCTGGGCAACGAATTGCGTTTCGTGCCCGTGGCGGTCGGGCTGGTCGCGCTGATCGCGTTCTTCGCGACCCAGTCGGACGTGTTCCTGACCAGCCGCAACCTCAACAACCTGCTGGTGCAATCGACGGTGACCGGGATCATCGCCCTGGGCCTGGTCTTTGTCCTGCTGACCGGGGAAATCGACCTGTCGGTCGCCGCCACTTCGGGCATCGCCGCTGTGCTGATGGCCAAGCTGGTGGTCGATGTCGGCCTGCCGATCCCGCTGGCGATCGCCGCGGGCGTGGCCTGCGGCGGGCTGATCGGCGCCGCCTCGGCGCGCTGGATCACGCTGATCGGCGTGCCGTCCTTCGTGGTCACCCTGGGGGTCGGGCTGGTGCTGAACGGTATCCAGCTGCTGCTGCTGCCCAGCACCGGGCGCTACAACCTGCTCAATTCCGGGGTCGAGAAACTGGCCTCGACCAATGTCACCGGCGCGCCGGCCTGGGCGCTGGTGCTGGGCGCCATCGCCCTGTTCGCGCTGCTGCGGCTGTCGACCCATCGCAGCCGGATCGCCGCCGGCCTGCCGGCCTCGGCCACCACCGGGATCGTGCTGCCGGTCGCCATCGTCGGGGCGCTGCTGGTCGGGATGCTGCTGTTCCTGCAGACCCTGCGCGGGCTGCCGATGCCGGTGATCCTGTTCCTCGGGCTTCTGGGGGCGATGTCCTACATCGCCTCCGAAACCCGCTTCGGCACCTACCTTTACGCCATCGGCAACAATGCCGAGGCCGCGCGGCGCGCGGGCATCAAGGTCGACCGGATCAAGATCGCCGCCTTCGCCATCGCCGGCGCGCTGGCGGCCTTCGGCGGCATCCTGTCGGCCAGCCGGATCCTGGGCGTGTCGGTGTCCTCGGGCGGCGGGGTCGGCGGCGGCGCGCTGCTGCTGGAAGCCATCGCCGCGGCGGTGATCGGCGGGGTCAGCCTGTTCGGCGGCCGCGGCATGGTCGTGGGCGCGCTGTTCGGGGCGCTGATCATCGCCACCGTGTCGAACGGGCTGAACCTGATGGGGGTCGCCAACGAGGCGCGGCTGATCGTGACCGGGCTGCTGCTGGTCATCGCCGTCTCGATCGACCGCGCGATCGAGAAGCTGGCCGTCCCGGGCGGCTGATCCCCGGCAACGAAAAACGCGGCCGGTCAGGCGACCGGCCGCGTTCGGTGTTTCGATGCGGCGCCTTAGGCGACGTCGAAGCGGTCGGCGTTCATCACCTTGGTCCAGGCGGCGACGAAATCCTGCACGAATTTCTCGCCGGCATCGTCCTGGGCATAGACCTCGGCATAGGCCCGCAGGATCGAGTTGGAGCCGAACACCAGATCCACCCGGCTTGCGGTCCATTTCGCATCGCCCGACTTGCGGTCGACGATGTCATAGGTATTGCCACCGGTCGGCACCCAGGAATTGCCCATATCCGTCAGGTTGACGAAGAAGTCGGTGCTCAGCGCGCCGGGACGGTCGGTAAAGACGCCATGCCCGGTGCCGCCATGGTTGGTGCCCATGGCCCGCATGCCGCCGACCAGAACGGTCATTTCCGGCCCGGTCAGCCCCAGCAGCTGGGCGCGGTCCAGCATCAGCTCCTCGGGGGTCACGACATAATCGGCCTTGACCCAGTTGCGGAACCCGTCGGCCAGCGGCTCCAGCACGGCAAAGCTGTCGGCATCGGTCATCTCGTCGGTGGCGTCGCCCCGGCCCGGGGTGAAGGGCACCTCGATGTCGAAACCGGCGGCCTTGGCGGCCTGTTCGACCCCGACATTGCCCGCCAGCACGATCACGTCGGCGATCGAGGCGCCGGTCTCGGCCGCGATCGGTTCCAGCACCGACAGGACGCGGGCCAGGCGTTCGGGCTCGTTGCCCTCCCAGTCCTTCTGCGGGGCCAGCCGGATCCGGGCGCCATTGGCGCCGCCGCGCAGGTCCGACCCGCGGAAGGTGCGGGCGCTGTCCCAGGCGGTGGCGACCATGTCGGCGACCGACAGGCCGGCCTCGGCGATCTTCGCCTTGACCGCGGCCAGGTCATAGCCGGTCGGGCCGGCCGGGATCGGATCCTGCCAGATCAGATCCTCCTGCGGGGCGTCGGGGCCGATGTAGCGGGTCCGCGGGCCCAGATCGCGATGGGTCAGCTTGAACCAGGCGCGGGCGAAACAATCGTCGAAATAGGCCGGGTCGGCCATGAATTTCTCGCAGATCGCGCGATAGGTCGGGTCCAGCTTCATCGCCATGTCGGCATCGGTCATCATCGGCATGACCCGCTTGGTCGGATCGGAGGCATCGACCGGCATGTCCTCTTCGCGGATATCGACCGGCTGCCACTGGTTGGCACCGGCGGGCGACTTGGTCAGTTCCCACTCATAGCCGAACAGCAGGTCGAAATAGCCCATGTCCCACTTGGTCGGATGGGTGGTCCAGGCGCCCTCGATGCCGCTGGTCACCGCATTGGCCGCCTTGCCGCCCATGTTCGGGTTGAACCAGCCAAGACCCTGGTTTTCCAGCTCGGTCCCTTCGGGTTCCGGGCCCAGCGCTTCGGCGCTGCCGTTGCCATGGGCCTTGCCGACAGTGTGGCCGCCGCAGGTCAGCGCCGCGGTTTCCTCGTCATCCATCGCCATCCGGGCAAAGGTCTCGCGCACCTGGGCGGCGGTCTTGATCGGGTCGGGCTGGCCGTTCACGCCCTCGGGGTTGACGTATATCAGCCCCATCTGCACCGCGGCCAGCGGGTTTTCCATCGTGTCGGGCTGCATCACGTCTTCGTAGCGCGTGTCCGACGGCGCCAGCCATTCGCGCTCGGCACCCCAATAGGTGTCCTTCTCGGGATGCCAGATATCCTCGCGGCCGAAGGAAAAGCCGAAGGTCTTCAGCCCCATGTCCTCGTAGGCCAGGGTGCCGGCCAGCAGGATCAGATCGGCCCAGCTGATCTTGTTGCCGTATTTCTTCTTGATCGGCCACAGCAGGCGGCGGGCCTTGTCCAGGTTGCCGTTGTCGGGCCAGGAATTCAGCGGTGCAAAGCGGATGTTGCCGGCCCCGCCACCGCCGCGGCCATCGGCCAGCCGGTAGGACCCGGCCGAGTGCCAGGCCAGGCGGATCATCAGCCCGCCGTAATGGCCCCAATCGGCCGGCCACCAGTCCTGGCTGTCGGTCAGCAGCGCCTTGACGTCGGCTTTCAGCGCCTCGACGTCGAGCTCCTTGAGCGCCTCGCGGTAATCGAAGCCCCGAAGCGGGGTCACCTTGCTGTCATGCTGGTGCAGGATGTCGAGGTTCAGCGCCTTGGGCCACCAATCCATCACGTCCGTGGCGATGTTGGTGATCGCGCCATGCATCACCGGGCATTTGCCGGCAGGGGTATCGTTTCCGTCCATGGGATCCTCCTGGGATGTTGTGTCGTGTCGATGTCGAACAGCGGCGGCCGGGACAGGGGCGCCCGCCATCCGGTGGCGGGCACGGTCCGGGCGATTCCCTCTGTTTAGAATGACTTTAACAAGGGGATGCAATCGGAAAAAGTTGCATTTTCTGATTGTTTCTATAAGCCACCCTTATGAAGAATCTGACCCTGCGGCAGATGCGCTATTTCGAGGCCCTGGCCCGGCACGGCCAGTTCGGCCGCGCGGCCGAGGCGCTGTCGATTTCCCAGCCCGCCCTGTCGATGCAGATCCGCGAGCTTGAAGACGGCGTCGGCGGCGCGCTGTTCGAACGCGGCGCCCGGGCCGTGCGGATGACCGCCCTGGGCGCGGATTTCGCGCGCCATGTCCGCGGGATCCTGCGCGCGGTCGATGAGCTGGGCGATGTCACCCGCGCCGCCCGTGACCCGATGCTGGATCAGCTGCGGCTGGGCGTGATCCCGACCATCGCGCCCTACCTGCTGCCCGCAGTGGTGCAGCGCCTCAACGGTCTGTACCCGGGGCTTGAAATCCATGTGCGCGAAACCCTGACCGCCCGTCTGCTCGAGGAACTGACCGAAGGCCGGCTGGACGCGGCCATCGTCGCCCTGCCGGTCTCGGAACCCGCCTTCACCGAATACGAATTGTTCGCCGAACGCTTCGTCCTGGTTCGCCCGTCCGCCGATGCCGGCCGCCCGGTGCCCGGCGCCGAGCGCCTGCGCGAAATGCACCTGCTGCTGCTGGAAGAGGGCCATTGCTTCCGCGACCAGGCGCTGTCCTTCTGCGACCTGCGCAGCACCGCCCCGCGCGAAGGGCTGGACGCGACCTCGCTGTCGACCCTGGTGCAGATGGTCGGCGCCGGGATCGGGGTGACGCTGATCCCGGAAATGGCGGTGCCGGTGGAAACCCGGTCGGCCGATGTGGCGATCGCCCGCTTTCCCGACCCCCAGCCCCGGCGCCGGGTCGGGCTGATCTGGCGCCGCGCCAGCCCGCTGGCCCCGCGGCTGGACCAGATCGCCGGCGCCCTGCGCGACTGCGCCCCTTTGCCGAACCCCGCCGCGCCCGCTAGATAGGGGGCATGTCCGGTCTCGACCCCGCCCTGTTTCCCCCGAAACCCGCCCGCATGCACGAAGCCTGCGGCCCCGGCGCCGCCGCCTTTGCCGCGGTGCTGGCCGCGCAGCTGGACGGGCCGGTTCTGTGGGTGCTCGAAAGCTGGCGCGCCGATATGCTGACCCCCCAGGGGCTGTCCGCCTTTTTCGACCCGGCCCGGCTGCTGATCGCCCGGGCCAAGGACCAGACCGAGGTGCTGGCGGTGACCGAAGAGGCGCTGCGCGGCAAGACCCTGTCGCTGGTGGTCGCCGAACTGGCCCGGCCGATCGGGCTGACCCCGGGCCGCCGGCTGCAACTGGCCGCCGGCGAAGGCCGCACCCTTGGCCTGTGCCTGATCGCCGACGGCGCGGGCAGCAATGCCGCCGAAACCCGCTGGCATTGCGCCCCGGTTTTCGATGCCGATCCGGGGATCGGCGACTCGACTCCGATGCGCTGGGAAATTATAAAGAACAAATCGGGAACATTGGGGGCCTGGCATGTTCGATGGGAGCACGCGACGCGTCGTCTCCATGTGGTTTCCCCGGCTGGCGAGCGACCGGGTTCTCAGGGCGCGGCCGGTTGAGGGGCCCTTTGCGCTGACCCGGATCGTGGCCAATGCCGACCGGCTGGCCTGTCTGAACCCGGCGGCCGAACGGGCCGGGCTGTCGCGCGGCATGCCCCTGGCCGATGCCCGCGCCTTCTGCCCCGGTCTGCGCACCCGCCCGGCCGATCCGCACGCCGATGCGCGGTTCCTGGGCGCCTTGCGCCGCTGGGCCACGCGCTATTGCCCCTGGGTCGGGCGCGAGGGCTGCGACGGGCTGGTGCTGGATGTCACCGGTTCGACCCACCTGATCGGCGGCGAGGCGGCGATGCTGGCCGATATGCGCCAGCGCCTGGCCCGGGCCGGGATCACCGTCCGGCTGGGCCTGGCCGATACCCGCGGCGCCGCCTGGGCCCTGGCCCGGTATGGCGAGGCCCCGGCCCCGCCCGGCGCCACCGCGCAGGCGATCGGCCCGCTGCCCGTGGCCGCCCTGCGGCTGGAGCCCGACACCGTCACCGCCCTGCAGCGCCTGGGCCTGCGCAGCATCGCCGACCTGGCCGCCGCCGCCCGCGCGCCGCTGGCCCGCCGCTTCGGGCGCGGGCTGATGATGCGGCTTGACCAGGCGCTGGGCGACCAGCCCGAACAGATCGCCCCCGAACCCGAGCCGCCGCGCTATGCCACCCGCCTGACCCTGCCCGAACCGATCGGGCTGACCGCCGACGTGATGGCCGGGACCGAGCGGCTGCTGCAGGCGCTTTGCGCCCGGCTGAAAGACCGCGAAACCGGCGCCCGGGCGCTGGTGCTGACCCTGCGCCGGGTCGACCAGGACAGCCAGCAGGTGGAACTGCGCCTGGCCCGCCCGCTGCGCGACGCGGCCCGGATCCTGCCGCTGTTCGAACGCGGCGTGACACAGGTCGAGGCCGGCTTCGGCATCGACCGGATGCGGCTGGAAGCGGTGCAGGTCGAACCCCTGCCGGTGCGCCAGCTGTCCCATGTCGGCGATACCGGCAAGGCGCGGCTGGATGACCTGATCACCCGGATCGGCACCCGGATCGGGCTGGAGAACGTGCAGCGCGTCCTGCCCGCCGACAGCCATATCCCCGAACGCGCCTTCCTGGTCGCCGCCGCCGCGTTCTCGGACCCCGGCCCGTCCTGGGGCAGCCCCCGCCCGCGCCCCCTGCGGCTGTTCCCGCCCGAACCGGTGGCGGGCCACGGCCCGCGACCGCCGCAGGATTTCCGCTGGCGCCGCATGGCGCTGCAGACCGGGCGGGCGACCGGGCCGGAACGGATCGCGCCGGAATGGTGGATGGCGGACGAGGCCTGGCGCAGCGGGTTGCGCGATTACTGGAGGGTCGAAACCCGCCAGGGCCGCCGGCTGTGGATGTTCCACACGCCCCAGGCGCCGGGCTGGTTCGTCCACGGGGAATTCGCATGACAGGCGCCGGCACCCCCACCCCCCCCGGCGGCCCCGAGGTGCAGACCACGCGCGCCGCGCCGCCCCCGGGCTATGCGGAGCTTTGCGTCACCTCCAACTTCACCTTCCTGACCGGCGCCTCGCATCCCGAGGAACTGGTCACCCGCGCCGCCGAACTGGGGCTCGAGGCGATCGCCATCACCGACCGCAACAGCCTGGCCGGCGTGGTCCGCGCCTGGACCGCCCTGCGCGAATTGCGCCGCACCGCCGAGGACGCCCTGCCGATCCGCTCGCATCAGCGCATCGACCCCTCGGCGCGGCGCGCCATGCAGGACGGCGCCCCCCTGCCCCGGCCCGCCGCGCCGCGCCTGCCGCGGCTGATCGTCGGCTGCCGGCTGGTGCTGACCGACAGCCCGGTCCAGTGGGTCGCCCTGCCGACCGACCGCGCCGCCTATCAGCGCCTGACCCGGCTGCTGACCCTGGGCAAGCGACGGGCGGACAAGGGCGATTGCCGGCTGACGCATCGCGATGTGCTGGACGGGGCCGCGGGGATGATCCTGATCGCCCTGCCCCCGCCCGACCGCCCCGAAACGGCCGCGCCGCATGTCCAGGCGATGCGCCGGCGCTATCCGGGCCATGTCCACCTGGGCGCCGCGCCGCGCTATGACGGCAGCGACGACGCCTGGCTGGCCCGCTGCGCCCGGCTGGCCCAGCGGGTCTCGGCGCCGATGGTGGCATTGGGCGACGTGCTGATGCATCGCGCCCATCGCCGCCGCCTGGCCGACGTGCTGACCTGCCTGCGCGAACACATCACCATCGACCGGATCGGCACCCGCGCCCTGCCCAATGGCGAACGCCGGCTCAAGGGCGCCGCCGACATGGCCCGGATGTTCCGCGCCCATCCCGCCGCCCTGCGCCGCAGCACCGAAATCGCCGCCCGCTGCGCCTTCGACCTGTCCGAGCTCAGCTACGATTACCCCGACGAGGTATCGGGCGATGAACCGCCCCAGGCCCGGCTGGAACGTCTGACCTGGCAGGGGCTGGCCCGCCGTTGCCCCGAGGGCCTGCCCGACCGGTTCCGCGCCATGGCCGAAAAGGAGCTGCGCCTGGTCGCCGATCTGGGCTTCGCCGCCTATTTCCTGACCGTCCACGACATCGTGCAACATGCCCGTTCGATCGGCATCCTGTGCCAGGGGCGCGGCTCGGCCGCCAATTCGATCCTGTGCTGGGCACTGGCGATCACCGATGTCTCCCCCGACCAGATCACCATGGTCTTCGAACGCTTCGTATCGAAATACCGGGGCGAGCCGCCGGATATCGACGTCGATTTCGAACATGAACGGCGCGAAGAGGTGATCCAGCACATCTATGCCAAATACGGCCGCCACCGCGCCGGCCTTTGTGCGACGGTGATCCATTTCCGCGCCCGCGCCGCGATCCGCGAGGTGGGCAAGGTGATGGGCCTGTCCCAGGACGTCACCGCCGGGCTGGCCGGCCAGATCTGGGGCATGTCCGGCAAGGGCGCCGACCCGGAGCGGATGCGCGAGATGGGCCTCGACCCCGCCGACCGGCGGCTGGCCCAGACCATCGACCTGATCGCCGAGATCATCGGCTTTCCCCGCCACCTGTCCCAGCATGTGGGCGGCTTCGTCATCACCCGCGGCCGGCTGGACGAGCTGTGCCCGATCGAGAACGCGGCGATGGAGGATCGCACGATCATCGAATGGGACAAGGACGACATCGACGCGCTGGGGATCCTCAAGGTCGATATCCTGGGCCTCGGCATGCTGACCTGCATCCGCAAGGCCTTCGACCTGATGGAGGCGCACCAGGGCGCCCGCCCGACGCTCGACACGATCCCGCAAGAGGATCGCGACACCTACGACATGCTCTGTGTCGCCGATGCGGTGGGGGTGTTCCAGGTCGAAAGCCGGGCGCAGATGAACTTTCTGCCCCGGATGCGGCCGCGCACCTTCTACGACCTGGTGATCGAGGTCGCCATCGTCCGGCCCGGCCCGATCCAGGGCGGCATGGTGCACCCCTATATCAACCGCCGCCAGGGGCGCGAAGCGGTGTCCTTTCCGTCGAAAGCGCTGGAGGGCGTGCTGGGCAAGACCCTGGGCGTGCCGCTGTTCCAGGAACAGGCGATGCAGATCGCCGTGGTCGGCGCCGGCTTTTCCCCCGAAGAGGCCGACCGGCTGCGCCGATCCCTGGCCACCTTCCGCAAGATGGGCACGATCGGCAGCTTCCGCGACCGCTTCGTCAGCGGCATGCTGGAGCGCGGCTATGACCGCGCCTTCGCCGAGCAATGTTTCGGCCAGATCGAAGGCTTCGGCGAATACGGCTTTCCCGAAAGCCACGCCGCGGCCTTTGCCCTGCTGGTCTATGTCTCGGCCTGGCTGAAACGGCACCACCCGGCGATCTTCGCCTGTGCGCTGCTGAATTCCCAGCCGATGGGCTTTTACGCCCCGGCCCAGATCGTCCGCGACGCGCGCGAGCACGGGATCGAGGTCCGGCCGATCTGCGTCAATGCCAGCGGCTGGGACAACAGGCTGGAACGGCGCGCCGACGGGGCGCTGGCCCTGCGGCTGGGGTTCCGGCAGATCAAGGGGTTCCGCCAGGACGATGCCGACTGGATCGTGGCCGCCCGCGGCAACGGCTATCGCGACCCGCAAGGGGTCTGGCTGCGCGCCGGGATCGGCCCCGCGGTGCTGGAACGGCTGGCCGAGGCCGATGCCTTTGCCGATATCGGGCTGACCCGCCGCGACGCCCTGTGGCAGGTGCGGGCGATCCGCGGCCAGGCGCCCCTGCCGCTGTTCGACGACCCGCTGGACGGCGAGGGGATCGACGAGCCGGAGGTGATCCTGCCGCCGATGCATCTGGGCGAAGAGGTGGTGGAGGATTACGTCTCGACCCGCCTGACCCTGCGCGCCCATCCGATGGAGCTGCTGCGGCCCGGGCTTGGCGCGCTGACCCCCCATGCGGACCTGGCGACGGCCCCGCCGGGCCGGGTCACGGTGGCCGGGCTGGTCATCACCCGCCAGCGGCCCGGCACGGCCTCGGGCGTGATCTTCCTGACGCTGGAGGACGAAACCGGGGTCAGCAACATCGTCGTCTGGCCCAGGCTGTTCGAGGCCCATCGCCGCGCGGTGATGGGCGGCCGGCTGCTGCGGGTCACCGGCCACCTGCAGCGCGAGGGCATGGTGGTGCACCTGATCGCGCAGGCGGTCGAGGATATCTCGGGCCGGCTGGCCGAGCTGGGCCACCCGATGGACGACGCGGTGGGCATCACCAACCCCGCCGCCGACGAGGCCCCCCGCCCGGCGCGCCCGGCGCGCAGCGTCCGCCACCCGCGCGACCAGGCCAAGGTGCTGTTTCCCAGCCGGGATTTTCACTAGGGACGACACCGGCGCGGACTCAAGGGCGACACCCGCCGCGCATCGCCGGGCCGCCCCACGGCACGGCGATAGGGCAAAGCCAGGCACATCGCTCGGGCGGAGCGCGCCAGTTGCCGGGATAAACCGCTATGAACACCTGTCCCGATCGCCGCGCCGCGGCCCGCCGATGCGCGGCGACACGACGCCTTCGATCGCATCCCTTGCGCAACGCGCCACCGCCGCTTGCACCGACGGATGCATCTTGGCCCCCAATGCAAAATCCGCACCTTCATTGGCCCGTATACGGCAGCCTCCCGGCAAGATACCAAGCGCTTGCGCAAGTCCCACCGCCTCGGTCGCGCGCGACTGATCGATCGGGCTGGCCGGCCAGGACAATCACCTGATCGCCCAATGCCACCGCGCTCGGCATCCCCGGCGACACCCGCCCGGCCCCGTCGTCACCAGCAAGCCCGGCCACCGGGCCGGGGCCGGTCGCCAGGACCCCAGGGGCTTGGCCAGACACATGATCGCGGGCGTTCTGCCGCGGGCGAAACGATGGCGCCCGCGGCCCGTCCAGCGCGGATCGGCCGGTTCAGGCGGCCCCGGCCAGAAGCGCGGCATTGCCCCCGGCGGCGGTGGTATCGACGCACAGATGCCGTTCATGGGCGACATGCGCCATATCCGGCATCGCGGTGATCAGCGGCAGGATCGGGCCGGTCCGGGCCGCCAGCGCCCGGGCCAGCGCCCGCGCGGTATCGCCGTCGCCCCACCACAGCACGGCCGAAACCCCCTCCAGATCGGTCAGGACGGCCGGGTCGAGCATGCCACCGGCAACCGCCGCCAGCCCGCCGAGGGCGCGCACGGCCTGCGCCTGTGCCTCGGCCGCCTCGGCGCCCGGGCCCAGGCACAGGATCGGCGGCCGGGCGATCAGCGACAGGCGGTTCAGCTCTCCGGTCGGGCCGGGCAGCAGGTGTTCGCCCAGCCGCAGCTCTTGCCCCGGGGACAGCGCCGCCCGCAGCGCCGCGAGATCCGCCGGCCCGTCCCAGGCGCCGGCCGCACCGCCAGGGTCGGGCGCCGCAAAGCGCGGCACGTAATGCGGCCCGCCGGCCTTGGGCCCGGTCCCCGACAGCCCCTCGCCGCCGAAAGGCTGGCTGCCGACGATGGCGCCGATCTGGTTGCGGTTGACATAAAGATTGCCGGCCCGGACCGCGTCGGTCACCTCCTGCACCCGCGTGTCGATCCGGGTATGCAGCCCGAAGGTCAGGCCGAAGCCGCGGGCGTTGATCGCGCCGATCACCTTGTCGAGGTCGCGCGCCCGGTAGGTGGCCACATGCAGGACCGGGCCGAAGATCTCGCGCTCCAGCGCCTCGATCCCCGGCACCCGCAGCAGGGTCGGCGCGATGAAGGTGCCGGTCTGAGGCGCCTGAAGCCGGTGCAGGATATCGGCCTGCCGCGCCTCCAGATAGGCGGCGATATCGGCCCGGGCCTCGGCATCGATCACCGGGCCGACATCGGTGGACAGGTGCCAGGGATCGCCGATGGTCAATTCGTCCATCGCGCCCTTCAGCATGGTGACGAACCGCTCGGACACATCCTCCTGCACATAGAGGCACCGCAAGGCCGAACAGCGCTGGCCGGCCGATTGAAAGGCCGAGGCGACGATGTCGCGCACCGCCTGTTCGGGCAGCGCGGTGCTGTCGACGATCATCGCGTTCAGCCCGCCGGTCTCCGCGATCAGCGGCGCGCCGGGGTCGAGGTGTTCGGCCATCGCCCGCCGGATCACCTGCGCGGTCCCGGTCGAGCCGGTAAAGACCACGCCGTCGATGCGCGCATCGCGGGTCAGCGCCGCGCCCACGGTCGGCCCGTCGCCGGGCAATAGCTGCAGCGCCTCGGCCGGCACCCCGGCCTTGTGCAGCAGGCGCACCGCAAGGGCGGCGATCAGCGGGGTCTGTTCGGCCGGCTTGGCCAGCACCCCATTGCCCGCGGCCAGCGCCCCGGCGATCTGGCCGGTGAAGATCGCCAGCGGAAAGTTCCACGGGCTGATCGCGGCGAAGAGGCCCCGCCCTGGGCCGATGAGCCGCGCGCCCTCGTCCGCGTAATAGCGCAGGAAATCGACCGCCTCGCGCAGCTCGTTCACCGCATCGGGCAGCGCCTTGCCGGCCTCGCGCGCCAGGGTGGCAAAGATCGGCCCGGCCTCGGCCTCATAGAGGTCGGCCGCCCGGCGCAGTACCGTCGCGCGCGCGGCCGGGTCGGCCGTCCAGGGCCGGGCGGCCTCCAGCGCGGCGGCGACGCAGGCGGCATCGGCCTCGACCACCTGCGCCAGATCGGCGCCGGTCGCCGGGTTGCGGATCATCCGCGCGGTCCCGCTGACCGGCGCGGCGGTGATCGGCCCGGCCTCGGGCACCGGCACCGCCCGCGCGGCCTCGAGCGCCGCCAGCGCCGCGTCGTCGGTCAGGTCGACGCCCGCCGAATTGCGCCGCGCCCCGAACAGGGCCGCCGGCGCCACCAGCCCGGCCGGGGCCGCCTTGGCCGCGGCAAAGGGATCGGCGGCGATCTCTTCGGGCGGGACATCCTCGTCCACGATCTGGTTGACGAAGCTCGAATTGGCGCCGTTCTCCAGCAGCCGCCGCACCAGATAGGCCAGCAGGTCGCGATGGGCGCCCACCGGGGCATAGATCCGGCAGCGCCCGCCGCCTTCGCGCAGGACGATATCATGCAGCCGCTCGCCCATCCCGTGCAGGCGCTGGAATTCGTAGGCCGCATTGCCCGCCATCGCCTGGATCGCGGCGACCGTATGGGCGTTGTGGGTGGCGAATTGCGGGTAGATCCGGTCGGCCATGGCGAACAGCTTGCGGGCATTGGCGATATAGCTGACATCGGTCGCGGGCTTGGAGGTGAACAGCGTGAAATCCGGCAGCCCCTCGACCTGGGCATGTTTCATCTCGGTGTCCCAATAGGCGCCCTTGACCAGCCGCACCATGATCCGCCGGTCCAGCCGCGTGGCCAGGGCATGCAGCCAGTCGAGCGTCGCCCCCGCCCGTTTGCCATAGGCCTGCACGACCACGCCGAACCCGTCCCAGCCGGCCAGTTCCGGATCCTCCAGCACCGCCGCGATGACCTTGAGCGACAGCACCAGCCGGTCCTGTTCCTCGGCGTCGATGTTGAGCCCCATGCCGGCGGCGGCGGCCTGCCGGGCCAGGCCCCGCACCACCGGCACCAGCTCGGCCATCACCCGGGCCTCCTGCGCGACCTCGTAGCGCGGATGCAGCGCGCTCAGCTTGATCGAGATGCCGGGATTGCGCGAAACCTCGGGCTGGGTGCAGCGGGCCGCGATCGCCGTGATCGCGGCGGCGTAGCTGTCGGCATAGCGCGCCGCATCGGCCGCGGTCATCGCCGCCTCGCCCAGCATGTCGTAGCTGTAGCTGTATCCCTTCGCCTCCTGCCCCGCCGCGCGGGCCAGCGCCTTGTCGATGCTCTCGCCCAGCACGAATTGCCGGCCCATCTCGCGCATCGCCTGCCAGACGGCGGTGCGGATCACCGGCTCTCCCAGCCGCTTGACCAGGCCGCGCAGGGTGCCGGCAAGGCCCGCGCCGGGATCGTCCAGGATGCGGCCGGTCAGCATCAGCGCCCAGGTCGAGGCATTGACCAGGCTCGACGAGGCCTCGCCCAGGTGGCGGCCCCAATCCGAAGGCGCGATCTTGTCCTCGATCAGCGCGTCGATGGTGAAATTGTCCGGCACCCGCAGCATCGCCTCGGCCAGGCACATCAGCGCCACACCCTCCTGGGTCGACAGGCCGTATTCGGCCAGGAAATGCTCCATCAGCGTGGGCTTGTCCTCGGCCCGGATGCGGGCGACCAGATCGGCGGCGCGGGCGCTGATCGCGGCGCGGGCGGCAGGGTCCAGGGCGGCCTCTTCGCTCAGCGCTGCCAGCAGCGCCGGCTCATCGGCATGTTTCGCGGCACCGGTCAGGGCGGACAGATCGGGGGCATTCATCGGCGGGACTCCCTGGGGTTTCCGGTCCAGTCTACACCAGGGCGGACAGGCGATCGGACCAAATTCTCGTCAGATGCGGTCCTTTGCGCTATTCTGAGGCCCGAAACCGGACGAAAGGCCCGCCATGGACGCCATCGACAGGAAAATCCTGGCCCATCTGGCCCGCGACGGACGGCTGCCGCTGGCCGAACTGGCGCGCAAGGTCGGCCTGTCGAAAACCCCGGTCGCGGCCCGGGTGCGGGCGCTGGAGGCGGCCGGCGTGATCACCGGCTACCGCGCCATGCTGGACCCGGGCAAGCTGGGCCTGCCCCATGTCGCCTTCGCCGAGGTGCGGCTGTCGGACACCCGCAAGGCGGCGCTGGCGGCCTTCAACGACGCGGTGCGCCGGGTGCCGGAAATCGAGGAATGCTACATGATCGCCGGCGGCTTCGACTACCTGCTCAAGGTGCGCAGCCGCGACATCGCAGATTACCGGCGGGTGCTGGGCGAAACCATCTCGGCCCTGCCCCATGTCGCCGCCACCTCGACCTATGTGGCGATGGAGGCGGTGGTGGAACAGGCCCCGGTGACACCCTGAGCGTTATCCCGTGGCGCCCGCCGCGAACAGATCCGCCACGATGCCGGGCAGCGCGTCGAAATGGTCGAAGGCGCGGGCATGGGGCACGGCCTCGACCGGCGACTTGCGATACCCTTGGGTGAACAGCGCAAAGGGCACGCCGGCGCGTTCGGCGGTTTCCGCGTCGACCTCGCTGTCGCCGACATAAAGGCAGGTCGTGACCCCCAGCCGGTCCATAACCGCGCGCAACGGCGCCGGGTCGGGCTTGCGTTGCGGCAGGCTGTCGCCGCCGATCAGGGCCGAAAAAAGCGGGGTCAGGCCGAAATGGTCCATCACCACCCGGGTCGGGGCGATCGGCTTGTTGGTGCACAGCCCCAGGGTGAACCCGTCCCGCAGCAACCCGTCAAGCGCCGCGCGCATCCCGGGATAGAGCGTGGTCAGCTCCGGCGCCTGTTCGTAGCGCCGCAGAAAGGCCTCCAGCAGCCGGTCCTGGGTCGCTTCATCCCCGGGCAGGCCCAGCGCCGCGATCACCCGGCGGATCAGCACCGCCGCGCCATTGCCGATGAACCCGCGCAGCTGCTCGAAGCCGACCCGGCCCGGGCCCTCGCCGGCCAGCACCGCGTTCACGGCCCGGTGGATATCCGGCGCGCTGTCGATCAGCGTGCCGTCCAGGTCAAAGACGATGGCCCGCCTCACGCTGCCGTCCACTTGATCGAACAGCCCATCGAGGGGATCTGGTCGCGCGGGCCCGGGGCGATGGTCGGCATCGGCCTATTCCGCCGCGACCCGGGCGCCCTCGGCGGCGTCGCGGATGGCGCGGATATTGGCGCCGTAAACCTCGGGCGCATCGACCGAGCCGCCCTTGAACACCGCCGACCCGGCGACGAAACAATCGGCCCCGGCGGCGACCAGCGGGCCCACCGTGACCGGGTCGACCCCGCCATCGACCTGGATATGGATCGGGCGGTCGCCGATCATCGCACGCAGCTGGCGCACCTTTTCGATGCTTGCGGGGATGAACCTCTGCCCGCCGAAGCCGGGATTGACGCTCATCACCAGGACCATGTCGACCAGGTCCAGCAATTCCGAGATCGCGCCGGCGGGCGTGCCGGGGTTCAGGCTGATCCCGGCCTTGCGGCCGGTCGCCCGGATCGCCTGCAGGGTGCGGTGCGGATGCGGGCCGGCCTCCAGATGGGCGGTGATGATGTCGGCCCCGGCCGCGGCATAGGCCTCGATATAGGGATCGACCGGGGCGATCATCAGATGCACATCCATGACCGTTTTCACATGCGGCCGGAACGCCTTCACCGCCGGCGGGCCGAAGGTCAGGTTGGGCACGAAATGGCCGTCCATCACGTCGACATGGACCCAGTCGGCGCCCTGGTCCTCGATCGCGCGGATCTCGCGGCCGAAATCGGCGAAATCGGCCGAGAGGATGGAGGGGGCGATCTTGATCGAACGGTCGAAGGGCATGGCGGGATCTCCTGTGCGGGGTCCGGTTACGGCCCCGGGGGGGTGGGCGTCAAGCACGCGCGGGCGGTTTTCGCACCCGTTCCGGGCGCTCAGCCCTGGTCGAGCCGGATCACCCCGCCCTCGCGGATGCTGCGATCGGCGGCCAGGCAGACGGCGAGCGACCGCAGGGCATCCTGCATGTGCCGGGTCAGGTCCAGATCCTGGTCGATGGCGCGCAGGACATGGGCCTGCTCGGCGGCGCAGAGCGCGTCATGGTCGGGCTCGTCGGGAAATTCCACATCCGTGTCGCCCTGCCCGGCCCGGTGAAGGCGCAGCGTGCCGACCCTGGTATGGCCCTCGACGCTGTCGCTGTCGGGCTGCATCCCCGACAGGATCGACACCGCCCCGGCGGGCGAGATCACGTCCTTCACGAAATCGGCGACCTCGGACATCATCGGCCCCCAGCCGGCCTCGTACCAGCCCACCGACCCATCGGCGAAGACCACCTGGAACTGGCCGTAATTGTACATGTCGGGGGCGATCTCGTCGGACAGGCGCAGGCCCATCCCGTGCACCCGCAGCGGGGCGGCGTCGGTGATCTGGCACATCACGTCGACATAATGCACGCCGCAATCGACGATCGGAGAGGTGGTCCGCATCAGCGCCTTGTGCACCGCCCAGGTCGGCCCGTCCGATTGCTGGTTGAGGTTCAGCCGGAACACATAGGGCCCGCCCAGCGCCCGCGCCTCGGCGATCAGCCGGATCCAGCCGGGATGGTGGCGCAGGATGTAGCCCACCACCAGCTTGCGCCCCAGCCGCGTCGCGCTGTCGACCACCGCGCGGGCCTCGGCCACCGTTTCGGCCAGCGGCTTTTCGACAAAGACATGGGCGCCGGCCTCCATCGCGGCGATGGCAAAGGCGGCATGGGTATCGGTATAGGTGGCGATCACCACCAGGTCGGGCCTTGTCCGGGCCAGGGCCGCGTGGAAATCGGTGAACACCGGGTAGCCCTGCAGCTCCGGGGCCTCGACCGCCCCGCTGCGGTTCACCAGGCCGACGATCTCGGCCCCCGGGTGATGGTGATGGGCCAGCGCATGGGACCGGCCCATGTTGCCCAGCCCCGCGATCAGCACGCGTGTCATGTCGCCGCTCCGTTCGTGGTCCTGCCGGCGCGATCATAGGCCGCGCGGACGGCCATGGACAGGCCCCGCCCCGGCGAGGCGGGCGCCTATTCGACGATCCGCTGCGTCACCGCCTGCCCGTCGGTCAGCGCCGCCGACGGATACAGGACGATCCGGTCCCCCGCCTGCAGCCCGGCCAGCACCTCGGCCTGGGTGCCGTTCATCCGGCCGATCCCGACCGGGGTCAGGCGGGCGGCGCCGTCGGCCGCGCGGAACACCGCCCAGCCGCCCTCGTGGCGGAACAGCGCGGCATTGGGCGCGATCAGCGCCGCCTCGGCCTGCCAGACGACGATCCGCGCCTCCACCCGGTAGCCATGGCCCAGCGCGGCGCGCGCCTCGGGCGGATCGGTCAGGGCGACCACGACCGTGACGCGCTGTTCCTCGACCCCGAGGGCCGAGACCCGCGTCACCCCGACCGGGTCGATCCGGGCCACCGTGCCGGCCAGCGCATCCGGCCCGCCCCAATCCTCGATCCGGACCGGATCGCCCACCGCGACCTGCACCGCGTCCGAGGACAGCAGCTCCGCCACCACCTCCAGGTCGCCGGCGATATCGCCGATCTCGAGGATCGGGGTGCCGGCGCCCATCGCGGTTTCCGATTGCTGGAACAGCCGCAGGATGCGGCCGTCGGCGGGGGCCAGCAGGGGGATGTCCTCGTCCTCGGGCTCCAGCGCCCGGGCCAGTCCCTGATCGTCGAAGCCGATCAACGTGGCGCGGGCCGATTGCAGCTCGGCCTGGCGCATGGCGATCGCGGCGCGGGCGGTTTCCAGCATCGCCGCGGTCGACCGCGCCTGGCCCCGCGCCCGGTCCAGCGCCGCCTGCGACGCGGTGCCCGAGGCCGCCAGCCGTTCGGTCCGTTCAAGATCGGACCGGGCCAGGTCGTCGGCGGCGTCGGCCGATAGCAGATCGGCCTCGGCCAGGCGCAGGGCGGCCTCGGCGGCGACGACCGCGGCGCGGGCCTGTTCGCGGGTGCGGATGTCCAGCGCAACGGGATCGGAGGGGCGCATATGCGCCACCACCGTCTCGCCGCCCCGGACCGGATCGCCCGGCTGGACCGAAACCCGCAGCAAGGTGCCGCTGACCGGGGCCGACACGACATAGGCCTCGCCCACCCGGGTCCGGCCCTCTTCGTCGATCGTCACCTCCATCGGACCTTCGGTGACGGCTGCGAAATCGACCATCATCGGCCGCGGCCACAGCGCCAGGGTGATCGCGCCCGCCACCAGGGCAAGGGTGATCAGGGCCAGCCAGAGCCGGGTTCGCCTGTGCACTTTCGCCATCGCTCACTCCCGTGTCTTGAGGGTTTCGACCAGGTCGGCCCGGTCCAGGTCGCGCTTCACCAACAGCCCCGAGGCCAGCGCCGCCGACAGCACCACCAGCGCCGCCTGGCCCTGGGCGGCCGGGGCGAACAGGGCCGGTATGACATACAGCTCGGACGAATAGGCCGCCGCCAACAGCTGGGTGACGCCATGGCCCAGCGCCGCGCCCAGCGGCACCGCGACCAGCGTCACCACCGCCAGTTCGCCCAGCAGCACATAGGCCGCCTCGCCCCGGGTAAAGCCGATCACCCGCAGGCTGGCCAGGTCGCGGCCGCGTTCGGCCAGGGCGATGCGGGCGGTGTTGTAGACGATGCCGAAGGTCAGCACGAAGGCCAGCGCGCCCAGGATGAACCGGGTCTGGCCGGCGCCTTCGTCCATCATCCGCTCCAGCGCGGCGCGCATCTCGTTCTTGATCGCCACCCCGGCCACGGCCGGCTGGTCCTTGAGCCAGGCATAGAGCGCCTCCGCCTGCGCGCCATCGACCAGCAGCGCCGCGGCCGACACCCGGCCGGGTTCGTCCAGCGCCCGGTTCAGCGCCTCCAGCTCCATATAGACCGGGGTGCCGGAAAACCCGGTCGCCACCGCCGCGACGGGCAGGTCCAGCACCGGCTGGCGGCCTTCGCGGACATCGACCCGCAGGGTATCGCCCGGCGCCAGATGCAGCTTGTCGGCCAGCACCTGCGACACGATCAGCCCGTCGCGGCGCATCTCGATCTCGGCCAGCTCGGCGCTCAGGGCGCGGATCAGCGTCGCGCCCTCGGGCAGGCCGGTGATGGCGCCGCGATGCTCGTGCCGCCCGTTCGACAGGATCACCGGCACCTGGCGCATCGGTTCGGCCCGCATCACGCCGGGGCGGCGCTTCAGCGCGAGGATCGTGTCCTCCGACACCGCGCGGTTGAAACCGACCAGCGCATGGGATCGGTCGGCCACCGCAAAGCCGTTCTCGATCGTCACGTCGAAGGCGGCAAAGATCGTCAGCATGGCCGAGGACAGCGCCATGCCGCAGGCGATCCCGATCACCGATCCGGCCATCCGCACCGGCTGTCGGGTCAGGCGCCGGATCACCATCCGTGTCGGCTGGTCGACCAGGTTCAGCACCGCCTGCCCGACCCGGCCGGTGCGTGAATAATCCGCCGGCGCGGGCGGGCGCATCGCCTCGGCCGGGGCCAGGGCGAAGACCCGGCGCAGCACCAGCATCCCCCCGGCCGAGGCCGCCAGGATCGACGCCCCGACCCCGATCACGAAGGAGGCCGGGTCCAGCCGGAAGACCAGGAAGGGGAACTTGAAGAATTTCAGATACAGGTCGGTCATGCCGTAGCCGGCATAGATCCCGAACAGGCAGCCCAGCGCGGCGCCGATCACCGCGATCGCCAGCACCAGACGCAGGTAATGCAGGCTGACCTCGGTATCGGTATAGCCGAAAGCCTTCATCAGCCCGATTTCCTCGCGCTCGGCCTGGACCAGCCGACCGACCACGATGTTCAGCAGGAACGCCGCCACGGCCAGAAAGATCGGCGGCACCGAAGCGGCGGTCGACCGCAGCCCGGCGATTTCCTGGGTGATGACGATGTCGCTGAATTGGCCGTCGCGGCCATGGGCGCCGGTCGCGCCATAGGGGTCCAGCAGCCGGTCGAGCGCATCCTTGACCGCCTCGGCATCGGCATCGCGGGTCAGCCCGACCAGCACCTGGTTGAAGGCGCCCTGCTGGTCCTGCACCGCCGCCAGCGCGCCGTGGCGCATCCAGAACACGCCATAGCGGCTGTCATCGGCGATCATCTCTCCCGGGGCGGCGGTGAACAGGAATTCGGGGCTTTGCGCCAGCCCGACGACGGTCAGTTCGCGCCTTGCGCCGTTCATCGTCACGCTCAGCGTATCGCCCGGGCCCAGCCCCCAGGCGGTGGCGAAACTCTGCAGCAGAAGGATGTCGTCATCGCCGGCGCGCGCCAGCCCCTGGCCCGCGGTCAGGTGGATGTCGTTGAGCCGCGCCGCCCCCCGGTCGGGCAGCGACAGCGCCTGGGCCTGGATCGGCACCGCCCGGCCCGGCATGTCGATCAGCGCGCCGCCGGTGATCCGGGTCTGCACCGCCGCGACCCCGTCGATCCGCGCCGCCGCCTCGGCCAGCCGGTCGGGCGCGCGCACCACCGGGGCGACGATATCGGCCAGCCGGTAGCGTTCGTAATAGGCGCGACGGGTTTCCGACAGGCTTTCGACCAGCCCGGTCATCATCACCGTCATCATCACGCCGGTGGCGATCACCAGGGCGATGGCCAGCGCCTGTCCCTTCATCCGCCACAGGTCGCGGAGCAGCTTGCGGGTCAGCGGGCTCACCAGTGGATCTCCGCCGCGTCCAGCTTGGTCGCGTTGCGCGCGTCGCTCGTGATCCGGCCATCGGCAAAGCGGATCACCCGGTCGGCCATGCCGGCGGTGCTGGCCGCATGGGTGACGATCATGACCGTCGTGCCCAGGCTTTGGTTCAGCCGCTGCAGCACGGCCAGCACGTCGCGCCCGGTCTGGCTGTCCAGCGCCCCGGTGGGTTCGTCGCAGAACAGCACGTCGGGCTGTTTCGCCACCGCCCGGGCGATGGCGACGCGCTGCTGTTCGCCGCCCGACAGCTGGGCCGGGAAATGATCCATCCGCGCGCCCAGCCCCACCAGGTCCAGCGCCGCGCCGGGATCCAGCGGGTCGCGGGCGATCTCGGTCACCAGTTCGACGTTCTCGCGCGCGGTCAGGCTGGGCATCAGGTTGTAGAACTGAAAGACAAAGCCGATATGATCGCGCCGATACCGGGTCAGCTGCCGGTCGTTCAGCCCGGTCAGCTCGGTGTCGCGGAACCGCGCGGTGCCTTCGGTCGGCCGGTCCAGCCCGCCCAGGATGTTGAGCAGCGTCGACTTGCCCGACCCGGACGGGCCCAGCAGCACCACGACCTCGCCCTCGGGCACCTGCAGGTCGACACCGCGCAGGGCATGCACCGCCGTGTGCCCGTCGCCATAGACCTTGGTCAGTCCCCTTGTCGTATAGGCGATCGCGCCCATCGGCACCCCCGTCGCTGGCGCCATCCTAGCGCCCGGCCGGCCCGGTTCCCTTGACCCCGATCAAGCCTCGATCGGGTCGATCAGCTCCGGCCCCTCGGCGCGGTTGGAATTGACCGCCGTGCCGACCCGGTGAAAGCTCAGAACGCCGTTCTGCGGCGCCCGCATCAGCCGCGCCGCGCCGTGTCCCGCTTCGCCCAGCCACAGGGCCCAATCGTCCGGCTCCAGCACCACCGGGATGCGGTGATGGATGCGCGCCATGTCGGCATTGGCGCCGGTGGTGACGATCGCGCAGGTGACCAGCGGCCCCTCCGCGCCTTCCCAGGTCTGCCAGATCGCGGCAAAACCCATCGGCGCCCCGTCGGCCCGCGCGACGAACCAGGGCAGCTTCACCTTGCCGTCGCGTTCCCATTCATAAAAACCGCTTGCCGGCAGGATGCAGCGCCGCGCCCGGGCGGCGGCGCGAAAGGCGGGCTTTTCGGCGATCGTCTCGGCCCGGGCGTTGATCAGCAGCGGGCCGTCATTGGGTGCCCTGTACCAATGCGGAATGAACCCCCAGCGCATCGGCCGCAGATGCCGCAGCCCGGCATCGCTGGTGACCACCGCCACCGCCTGGGTCGGGCAGATGTTGTAATCCGGCACGACCGGCAGGTCATTGGCCGGCACCGCCCCGAACAGCTGCGCCATCGCGGTCTGGGGCACGGTATTGGCGATCCGTCCGCACATGGGTGCAGACTGGGCCAGCGCCAGCCCGTTGTCCAGCCGAACAGAGGGGCCGATGCGATGACCGCGCCTTGCCCCGCGCGACCGGCGCCCGGCGGTCAGCCCGCAACCCGGCGCCGCGGTCCTGCGTGACGACGCGCCCGGCCCGGCCCGGGCGGGGCGGCGCAGCGATGCGCCCTAGGCCCGCAGCCCCGAATAATGCAGCAGGCCCCAGGGGGTCAGCGTCCGGTCCACCGCCGCCCAGAGCGCGCCGAAGCCGATCCGGTCCAGCCCGGACCGGGCTTCGATCGCACCCAGGGCGCGGCGGCCGTCGATCGCGGCGATCAGCGGCGCCGCCTTGCGCGGCAGCACCAGCGCCTCGCGCGTGCCGGCCAGCTTCACCGGCAGCGGCTGCCCCGAGGCCACCGCCTGCGCGACCCGCGCCGCCGCGCCGCCGGCCAGGTGCGGCACCAGGGCGCGGTCCGCGGGCCGCGCGATGCTGTCCCCGGCGCCGGCCGCCACCGCATAGCCGACATGGACCTTGAGCGTGCCGCGCAACCGCTCGGCCAGGCCCATCGCCCGGGCCGCCTCCATCCCCTCGGGCACCTCGGCCAGCCGCGCGAGGTCGTAAAGCCCGCCCTGCGCGAAACCGGCCAGGGCCCAGCCGGTCGCCGCCAGCAGGGCCAGCAGTTCCTCGACCGCGAAGGCCCGGTCCTGGCTGTGCAGCAGCAGATCATAGAACCCGGCATCGGAGGCCAGGTGATCGCCCAGGTTCGGGTTGCGGCGGAACGGATGGCCCGCGGGCAGCTTCGCCATCACCGCCCGCGCCCGGGCCAGGCGCTGATGCGGCGCCAGCCCCTCGAACAGCGCGCCGAAGGCCTCCTGCAACGGATAGACCCCGGACCGGCCATGGGGCGCATAGACCATGAAGCCCATCCCGCCCCCCGGCGCCAGCGCGGCGCGCAAGGCGGCGAACCCTTCGGCCGGGTCGGGCAGGTGATGCAGCACGCCGCAGCAATCGATGTAATCGAAGCGCCCCAGCCCGGGCGCCTCGAGCAGCGAACCGGTGACGAAGGTGATCCCCTGCAGCCCCCGCGCCGCCGCCCGCGCCTCGGCCACCGCGCGCGCGGCGCCGGACAGGTCGACATAGGTGATGTCGCAGGCGACCCCGGCCCAGGCCAGTTTCTGCGCCAGCTGGATCAGCCCGTCGCCGGTCCCGCCGCCGGCCACCAGCGCCCGCAAGGGCCGCGACCAGTCGCGCCGCCCCTGCCACAGGAAATGGTCCATCTCGCGCGGGTCCGAGGGCGATCCGGTGATCAGCCGCGCCGCCTCGTCGGCGGGGTCGCGCGCGGGATAGGGATAGGCCTCGTACTGGTCCCGGACGCCGCTCATCGACCCGGACTTCTTGGGGTCCGACAGGCCCCCGGGCGGCGGTCGGCCGCAGGCGTCAGCCTGTCCATGCCCGGCGCGCCATCTCGATCCGCGCCTCCAGCATCGACATCTCGCGCATCAGGATGCGCCGCGCGCTGCGGTCGCCGGTCTCGGCCAGTTCGGCCCGCAAGGCCTTCAGGGTCCGCGCCAGGGTGACGAACTCCGGCGCGGCGCCGCTGTCCCGCATCAGCCGGTTCAGCAGGGCGTTTTCGGGATCGTCGCACGGCGGCAGCGGCTGGCCGGCGCCGGGCAGGTCGTCAAAGGCGCCCTCGGCCTCGGCGGCGGCGATACGGGCATCGATCAGGTCGATCAGCGGATGGTCCATGCCCCGGTTCTAGCCCGACCGACCCCGGCTTGCAAAGCCGCGTCGGCGGCGCAACGCGCGGCGGGGTCACGGATCCTCAACCACCCGGCGGCATCCTGCCCGGCGATCGATCCGCGGGGGCGGAGACACCCTCCCCCCCCCGCGCCATATGGACGCTTCGCGGCTGCCGGTCCCGCAGACAGCCCCCGTCAGGGCCAAGGGACGGAAGATGCGCATCCTCC
This sequence comes from Rhodobacteraceae bacterium HLUCCA08, assembly GCA_001314655.1. Lineage (GTDB taxonomy): Bacteria > Pseudomonadota > Alphaproteobacteria > Rhodobacterales > Rhodobacteraceae > Salibaculum. The sequence goes on from LJSF01000022.1 coordinate 69,903, forward strand.
CGGGGGGTCACGCCCCCG
>LJSF01000012.1 GCA_001314655.1 Rhodobacteraceae bacterium HLUCCA08
CGATGGCCACCCAAGGTCCCGCATCGAAGACCTCATGCCGTGGCGCTACGCCCAGACGTCAAGCCTCGCAGCATAGGGCCTCGGCGTCGCGCTTACAGTTGTTTTTCACATCAAGCAAAATCAACCACTTAGGTTTCCACAATGGCCAAGACACGCTTGCCGTGACATGACAGGCTAAATTTGGCCATTTTCCAAAGAAAATGGCCATTTCACAAGTCAAGGCCGGCTATCGGGACGCCCTGTCCAAAAGCCGCTGTTGTGGAGGCGCCGAAGCATTTCCCGAGCCGAAACGCCGCTTCATCTGTTCGACCTGGAACACCTCGCAGCCCAGCCCGACGAACAGCGCCGCGGCGACGTTGGGATGGGTGGCATGGCCCCAGAGCGTGCGTTCCAGCAGGATCGCCCCCTCGGTCCCCGAGGCCATGCCGCAGCCCGATCCATGGGCGAAGGCGACGACCGCGTCGACATTCGGATAGGGGTCGAGCGATCCGTCCATCCCAAGCTCAAGCGCGGCCCGCTGCACGACGGTGGCCGAACAATTCACGGTCGCGCACAGCGCGATCATGTTGCGCGTGCCGACCCTTCCATCGGGCCGCTTGTAGCCGTCGAATGTCCGGCGGGCGGGCAGCTTTGGCGCCGCTGCGCCCGTCGCGGCTGTCGGCGCCGCCCATCCGCCCGCGTCCGGCAGCGCCAGGTTGTGCGAATGCACATGCGCGCCCTTCGCGATCGCCTGTGTCGCCACGCCGATCGGCTGTCCGAATTTCAGGATCGTCTCGCCCGCGGCGATGTCGCGCCGCGCGATCTTGTGTCCGAAGGGCACGGCGCCGCCGGTCCGGGTCCGGACCAGCACAAGGTCGTCGGGGTGAAGCAACAGCGCGTCAGCCATCGGCATATCCCGCGCAGGGCCGACCGACCCGCGCCGGCCCGCGCACCCGGCCCGGACCGGCCCCAAGGACCGGCCCCGTCGATCCCCGCCAAAGACCTCCGCTCATTCCCGCCTCCGCGTCCTGCGGCGCATGCCGCCCCTCGATGACAGATGTGCCCGCGAAGCCCGGCGCCTGCAAGACCACCTGTCTGCAAGGCATGTCCGGTTTTCGCGCGCCGCCGGCGCGAAGGGCGTCACGCCGCTGGCCCCGGTCAAGGATCATCTGGACAGGGTCCAGCAGCACGGGCCGGACATCGGCCGCATCCACGGGTTAGCGGGTGGCGAGGTCGAGCCGGGTTTCGACGCGTCGGATCCGGACTTCGGCTTTGCGCAGGGCGGCGGCATGGACAGAATGCCTGTCGCCGGAACAATCGTCGATCTTCGGCTTGGAGACGCCGGCCCGCTCGGCGATGCGATCGACCCGCGCACCGGACAGGCCGAGATCGCTGAACGCCTGCCTGGCGGCCTGACGGATCGCGGCGCGGGTGATCTCGGGGTTGCGCCGGTTGGTCTTGCGTATCGGCGACATGTCCTTGGGCAAGTCCCGCCTGCTTTCGACCGGACGTCTGCCCCCCGGCAGCGGATGGCCGGACGCCGAACCCCGCCTGCGCCGGTCGGCACGCCGTCCGGCCGCCTGGTCCACCGCGCGGCGATTGTCGTCGATCCCCACCTGGTCATGGCGGCCCCGGTTGCCCCCCCTGGCGCCCTCGGCCAGGGTCCAGGCAAAGGGCGCGGCGTCGGCCCCGTGGCGCAGGACCTGTTCCCACGTCACCTTGGCCCCCTTGTCGACCACATGGCAGGGCATGGAGGCCGCAGGACGTTGACAATCGCCGGATCTCGGGGCTTCCGGCCGGGATCGGCGCCTGGCCGTGCCGTGCCGGTGGGATCCGGGCCCGCGCTTGCCGGCAGGATCGCTGCGCGCCTGTTGCGCTGCGGCTCGGCGGATTGCGACACCGTTCTGCGCCGACACAGGCGGCAGCACGGGATCCATCGGGCCGCGACCGAAGCGAGGCGCGCCGGTCAGGCCGGGTCGGCCCCCGCCGGCGCGGATTCCCAATCTTCGCCCAGGGCGACGATGCAGGCGGTGCCGCTGGCATAGCGCTGAACCAGGATCCAGTCGCCCGAGGCGGGCGCGATCCAGATTTCGACCAGCGCGTCCGGGCTGCGCAGACCGCTGCCGATCCGTTCGGCCCGATGGGTGGTTTCAAGCGTCCGGTCCAGCCGCGCGCTGTCGTCGCAATAGACGTCGGTCAGGTTACCCGCCCCGGCCTGGGGGGCAAATGCAAGGATGCACAGGGCGCCGAAGACAAGCTGTTTCATGGCCTCACTCTAGCAGCGACAGGTGTTTTGTAACAGGGTTATGACGACCTGTGGATAACTTTTCGGCGCCCGTGGCCGCCCGCCTGGCGCGACACGCGCCGGACCGCACGCAACGGCGCGGTGTCACACAACCGTTTCGATGTCTTCACGGAATCGAATCAAATCTGTCGCATCAGCGTCGCAGCCGATCCTTACCGCCCCCTTAACAAAGGGGAAAATGATGCTGGAATTGAAGGCAGTCACCAAGCGGTTCGGCGACAAGACCGCAGTGGACTCCGCGTCCTTCGAGGTCGACAAACCGAAGATGATCGGGATCATCGGCCGGTCCGGCGCGGGCAAGTCGACCTTGTTGCGGATCCTGAACCGGCTCAGCGATGCCAGCGACGGGCAGATCCTTTACGACGGCACCGACATCACCGCCCTGAAGGGCGCGCAGCGCCGGGCCTGGCAATCGCGCTGTGCGATGATCTTCCAGCAATTCAACCTCGTGCCGCGCATGGACGTTGTCTCGAACGTGTTGCACGGCACGTTGAACCGGCGCTCGACCCTGGCGACGATGTTCAATCTGTATCCGCGCGACGACATCCACAAGGCGATCGAGATCCTCGACCGGCTGGGCATCGCCGAACAGGCGCCGAAACGCGCCGAGGCGCTGTCGGGCGGCCAGCAGCAGCGCGTCGCCATCGCCCGCGCCCTGATGCAGGACCCCAGCATCATCCTGGCCGATGAACCGATCGCCTCGCTCGACCCGATGAACGCCCAGATCGTCATGGACGCCTTGCGCCGCATCCACGAGGAAGACGGGCGCATGGTGATCGCCAACCTGCACACGCTGGACACCGCGCGTCGCTATTGCGACCGGGTGATCGGCATGCGCGACGGACGCATCGTCTTCGACGGCCTGCCGGACCAGCTGACCACCGGCGCCGCCCGCGACATCTATGGCGCGGGGGCCGATTTCTCGGAAGCCGCCACCTCCACCGCCATCGAGACACTGGACCGGACACAACGGGGTGTGGTCCCCGCCTGATCCAGCTGCCCCTCCCCGGCCCTGCCGGGGGTTTTTCGTTCATCACACCCAATGGAGAGACTGATGAAAAAGACCATCGCGCTCGCACTCGCGACGACCACCGCCCTGAGCACCGGGGCCTTCGCCCAGGAAATCACCGAATTCCGCATCGGCATCCTGGGTGGCGAGAACGCCCAGGACCGCCTGAACTCGAACGAATGCGTCCGCGCCTATGTCGAAGACCTGCTTGGCGTCGAAACCAAGATCTTCACCCCGGCCGATTACGACGGCGTGATCCAGGGCCTGCTGGGCGGCACCATCGACATGGCCTGGCTGGGCGCCTCCAGCTATGCCAAGACCTACCTGACCGACCCCGAAGCGGTTGACGTGGTTCTGGTCAAGACCAACCTCGACGGCTCCTACGGCTACCATTCGATCGGCTTCGCCCGCGCCGACAGCGGCATCACCTCGCTCGACGACATGGAAGGCAAGGTCTTCGCCTTCGGCGACCCGAACTCCACCTCCGGCTTCCTGATCCCGTCGGTCGAGATCCCGAACGCGATCGGCGCGACCATGGACTCGGGCGATTACTTCGGCGAGGTCCGCTTTGTCGGCGGTCACGAACAGACCATCGTCGCCGTGGCCAATGGCGATGTCGATGCGGGCGTGACCTGGGCCGACGGCCAGGGCGACTGGCTGGATGGCTACAATTCCGGCGCGCTGCGCAAGGCCTCGGATGCCGGCCTGGTCGACATGAACGACCTGGTCGAGATCTGGAAATCCGAAGTGATCCCCGAAGGCCCGATCGTCCTGCGCCGCGCCCTGCCCGAACAGGTCAAGGCCGACGTGACGGCGTTCCTGCAGGAACTGCACGGCATGGACGAACAATGCGCCTACAACATGGCCGCCGGCGAAACCGCGGGCTTCATGCCGATCACCCACGAAGCCTATGAAGGCATCATCGCCGTTCGTCAGGCCGTCCAGGGCAACTGATCGACACGCACACCGATCGGGGCAGCGCATTCCGCTGCCCCGACTTTTTCGGAGCGACCCATGACCGACGCCGCGCTTTCAGGACGGACCCGAACCGAAGTCGACCGCATTCAGGACAGCTACATGGCGCAGGTGCGCCGCCGCCGGATGTATGGCGGGCTGACACTGGCGATCTTCGTCCTGCTGATGGTCTCGGGCTTCGTGGTCGCCGATGGCCGCAATGCCGGCGGCTTCTGGGATGGCTGGCGGCAGATGCTGGATTTCCCGGCGGATGTCCTGTCCGAAGCCTGGGAAAAACGCGCCAACCTGCCGGGCCTTCTGGTCCGCTACTTTCCGGCGCTGATCGAAACCATCAACATCGCCGCGGCCTCGACCCTGATCGGCGCGATCTTCGGCCTTGTCCTGTCGCTGCTGTCGACCCGCGGCCTGGCGCGCTGGCCGCGCCTGATCCCGCTGTTCCGCCGCTTCATGGACATCCTGCGCGCAGTGCCCGAAATCGTGATCGCCCTGGTGCTGATCTTCATTCTGGGCGGCGGGCCGGTGCCGGCGATGATCGCCATCGCGCTGCACACCGCCGGCGCCCTGGGCAAACTCTATTCCGAGGTCGCGGAAAACGCCGATCTGAAGCCGGTCGAAGGATTGGCCTCGACCGGGGCGACCTGGTCGCAGCGCATGTGGCTTGGCGTGCTGCCGCAGGTCGCGCCGAATTTCCTCAGCTACACGCTGTTGCGGTTCGAGATCAACATCCGCGCCTCCGCCATCCTCGGCTTTGTCGGCGCCGGCGGCATCGGGTTCGAATTGCGCAATGCCATGGCCTGGGGCCCGGGACGCTTCGACGAGGCGGCGGCGATCTTCCTGCTGCTGTTCGGGACCATCGTGTTCTTCGACCAGATCTCCAGCCGCTATCGCAACAAGCTGACCGAGGGGACCTGAGAATGACCGACGCAACCGCCACCCTTGGCAGCCACAAGACCTCGGCCGACGCCTTGTTCCGCCGCAAGCGCCTGATCGGCTTTGCCGTTCCGGCCGTCGTGCTTGCCTATCTGGCCTATATCGCCGTGGCCTTCGACGTGGCCGGCCTGCTGCAACGCGCCAGCACGGACAACGCGGTCATCCTTGCCTCCGACAGCTGGTCCTACAAGACCCATGTGACGCTCGACAACCGCCGCGGCGGCATCACCTATGCGATCGAAGGCGAACGCAAGGGCGCCTATCCCGACGGGGAACGCCCCGCCTGGGTGACCGAAAACGCGGCCGGCGATGTGCTGATCGACCTCGAAGACGGGCATCTGGTGCGCTTTCTGCCCGACAGCGCCGTCACCTATGACGTTCCCGGTTTCGGCACCATCGAGGCGCAGCTTGTCGATGGGTCCGTGGTCACCAACCTGTCCGAACCGATCCCCGACTGGATCAACCTGTCCGACCAGCGCATGACCGTGACCACCGATGCGGGGCGCCTGACGATGACCCGCAGCCGCACCGAAGTGTTCCGGTACTTCCCGGGCTGGGAATTGTTCTGGTTCACCCTGGACAGCCCCTATCACGGCCACGGTCTGGCCCGGATCGCCTTCGGCGACCGGATCGATCCGGACCGCCCCAACCTGTCCGGCGCGATGTCGGATTTCTGGAACAACGGCATGTGGCGCCACAAGGACGTGGCCTGGGCGATCGGCGAAACGATCCTGATGGCCTTTCTCGGCACCTTCGGGGCGGCGATGCTGGCCTTGCCCATGGCCTTTCTCGCCGCGAAACGGTTTTCACCCGTCGGCGCGCTGCGGTTCGGCATGCGGCGCATCTTCGACTTCGTGCGCGGTGTCGACGCGTTGATCTGGACGGTGGTTCTGGCCCGCGCCTTCGGCCCCGGCCCCTTGACCGGCGCATTGGCGATCCTGATCACCGACAGCGGCACCTTCGGCAAGATCTTTTCCGAAGCGCTGGAAAACGTCGACGAAAAGCAGATCGAAGGCGTCGCCTCGACCGGGGCCAGACCGCTGCAACGCTACCGCTTCGGGGTGATCCCGCAGATCGTCCCGGTCCTGCTGGCACAGGTGCTGTATTTCCTCGAATCCAACACCCGCTCGGCCACCATCATCGGCGCGATCACCGGCGGCGGCATCGGGTTGATGCTGACACAGGCGATCCAGACCCAGAAAGACTGGGAGGAAGTGGCCTATTACATCGTCCTGATCGTCACCATGGTGATGATCATGGATACGGTCTCGGGCTGGTTGCGCGGCAAGCTGATCGGCCGCAAGGAGTGACATGGCGCGCATCTTCGTGACCGGTGTTGGCCGGGGGATCGGCCGGTCCCTGCACCAGGCCGCGCGCGACCGCGGGCACAGGGTCATCGGCACCACCCGCGACGGGGCGGCGGGCACGATCGCGCTGCCGCTCGATGACCCGGCGGGCATCGCCGCGCGGCTGGGCGATGTCGGGCCGATCGACATGCTGATCAACAATGCCGGCGTGATCGGCCCCGAACGGCAATCGCCGCTGGACATGGATTTCGACGGCTTCGCGGCGACGCTGGCGGTCAATACCCTCGCACCGCTCGCCGTCGCCCAGGCCTTGCTGCCGCATCTGCGCGCGGGCACCGATCCGCGCATCCTGACCCTGTCGTCGCAGATGGCCTGGATGGGCTATCGCAAGGCCGACCGGATCGCCTACCGGGCCTCCAAGGCGGCGGTGAACAAGGTGATGCAGGGCCTTGCGACGGCGCTCGAACCCGAGGGCATCCCGGTCGTGCTGGTCGATCCCGGCTGGGTGCGCACCGATATGGGCGGCGCCGAAGCCGAAGAGGACCCGGGCCGTGTCGCGCGCGGGATCCTCGATCTGGCCGCAGGGCTGACCCCCGCCGATACCGGCCGGTTCTTTCGCTTCACCGGCGCGGAACGGGAGTTCTGAACCATGCCACGGCTTTCCCCGGACGGCCCGGTCATTCACGACGGCTGCAGCGTGACCGACAGCAGCTTCGGCGCCTATACCGAGATCGGCGCCGGCAGCCGCATCGCCCACAGCCGGTTCGGCGATTACAGCTATTGCGACCACTATGCGGATATCGCCAATGCGCAGGTGGGCAAATTCGCCAATATCGCCGCCTTCGCCCGGATCGGGGCGACGGATCACCCGCTGCAGACCGCTGCCTGCCACCATTTCCTGTATCGCTCGGACGATTACTGGGACGATGCCGATCGGGACGAGGCGTTCTTTGCCCATCGCCGGTCGCGCATCGCCCGGATCGGCCATGACACCTGGATCGGCGCCGGCGCGATGATCAAGCCCGAGGTCACGCTGGGCGATGGCGCGGTGGTGGCGGCCGGGGCCGTGGTGACCAGGGATGTGGCGCCCTACACCATCGTCGCCGGCACCCCGGCGCGCAGATTGCGCGATCGCCAGCCGCCCGCCATCGCCGCCCGCCTGATCGCCCTGGCCTGGTGGGACTGGCCCCACGACGCCCTGCGCGCGGCACTGCAGGATTTCCGGCGGCTCGGCGCCGAGGCGTTTCTCGAACGGTATGGCGGCTGAGGCCGTCGCCCGCCGCCGTCACCCGGACCCGGCCAGGACGCCGCCCGATCCGTCGTCGCGCCGCGCAGCGAGGATCCCTGCGGCGACGGCCGTTAACCCGGTTTTCAGCAAGGCTCGCCTATCCTTGGACGCCATCCATCCGGGAGTGACGACCAGGTGCCAAGACTCTACCTTTGGCAAATCAACGACATCACCTCGGTCGGTCCGGACGCCTTCCCGAACACCGGGGATGGCAACGGTGGCGCGGTCGGTGTGTCGTCGTTCGTGATCGACGCCGGCGCGACGACCCATGCGATCGAGGTAACCGACGATGACGGCCTGCTGGAAAACAACGACGGATCGTTGCAGGACATTGCGACGGCGGTGGTGTTCGACGGCAGTTCGTTTTCACCGGGCGACAACATCCAGGTCGAATACAGCTACATCGTGCGCCCGACCGGGTCGAGCGATCCGGCCGACAACCTAACCGTCCATGCGATCCGGATGGACAACACCCTCCATGGCGTTGCATCGGACGCGCCGCTTGTTCCCGGCGTTTCCTACGACGTGCTGTCGATCTCGAGCAATTCTCCGGTCGTCGCCTATTCGAACCTCGTTGCCTGTTTCGGACCGGGCACATTGATCGACACCCCCGACGGGCCGCGCCGGGTCGAGGCCCTGCGACACGGCGACCTCGTGTCGACTTGCGACCACGGTCCGCAGCCCGTGCGCTGGATCCGCAACAGCCATCAATCCCCGGACCGGTCACGGAAAGACAACAGGCCCGTTCGCATCAAGGCCGGGGCGCTGGGGCGCGGCATTCCGGCGCGCGACCTGATCGTGTCGCCGCAACACCGGATCCTTGCCGGTGGCGTCGGCCAGATGCAGGACCTGTTCGACCACGAAGTGCTCGTTCCCGCCAAGGCGTTGACGGCGCTGCCGGGCATTCGCATGCTGCGGGGCAAGACCCGGATCAGGTGGTTTCACTTCGCGTGCGACCGGCACGAGGTCGTCCTGTCGAACGGCTGCCGTTCGGAATCGCTCTTGCTGGGCCCGATCGTCCTGAACGGCCTGACCCCGGCCGACCGACGGGCTTTGACCGGTCTTTTCGGCCCCGCGCCGGCGCCCGGTGGCGCGCTCGATGGCCCCGCTGCGCGCGACTACCTGACGGTCGGCTCGGTCAGGCGCCGCATCGCGCGTCATTTCGAAATCAGCAAAGGTCACCCGGCCAGCGGCACCCCGAACCGGGATCGCGCATGCGTGACCTGACCCCTGCCGCAGGATCCGCGCGACAGGTCGCAAGCGCGGCGTGGCTGTCCGGCCCCTATCCGTCCACCATCAGCGTCACACGATCCCCGGCGAACCAGGTCCGGCCGTATTCCACCGGCACGCCCGCCTCGTCCACGTTGACGCCGGATGACCGCAACAGCGGGTCGCCCTCGGCCAGGTGCAGGTGCAGCGCCTGGGTGGCCGTGGCGCGCACCACCGTCAACCGGGTCGTGGCACGGGTGTAATCGGCGATGCCGACCTTTTTCAGCGCTTCGGTCACGCTGCTGATCTGCTGCAACGCAGCGCCGATCCCCGGCAGGCGCGCCAACGGGAACAGGCTTTCGAACACCGCGATCGGCTGACCATCGGCCAGTGACAACCCGTGACAGGCGCAGACCGGATCGCCGGGCGACAGCTGCAGCGCCCGTGCCTCGCCCGCAGTGGCGGCCCGGTCCTCGAGGGCCAGCATCCGCTTTTCCGGCCGGCGCCCGGCGGCGATCAGATTGTCGTGGAACCGGACCCGCCGGCCGATGGGATAATCGGTCGGGCTGGCCGCGACAAAGGCCCCGGCGCCGCGCCGCGTTCGGATCAACCCCTCCGCCACCAGCGCCGACACGCCATGGCGCACCGTGTGGCGGTTGACGCCGAACCGGTCCGCCAGCGCGGCCTCGGTCGGCAGCTTGTCGCCCGGCCGGTAGCGCCCGTCGCGGATCTCTTCGCGCAAGGCGGTCGCAATGGCCTGCCAAAGCGGGGTGCGGGATCGGGTCTGGGCCATGCCGTCATCCAAAATTCACAAAACGCCGCTGTCTCCGGCGCGGGGTTCTGCTATGATATGTCTAGTTGTATAGAATTACGCGAAGTTGTCGAGATGAAAGACACGGTCGACCCCCCCCACGCCCGCAAGGCCTGGATGAGCCTTCTGGCCAAGGCGCCCGAGGGGCGGGCCGCGGCGTTGTTCGACGCGGCGATGACCCGCCCGGATTTCACCTGGCTGCGCCGGCCCGAGATCGGCAGCGTCATGGTCCGCGGCCGTGCCGGCGGCACCGGCGCCCCGTTCAACCTGGGCGAGATGACGGTGACCCGCTGCGCGTTGACCCTGTCGGAGGGCGTCGTCGGGCATGCCTATATCCAGGGCCGCCGCAAGGCCGATGCCGAGGCCGCGGCCCTGATCGACGCGCTGATGCAGACCGAGGCGGCGGACAGGCTGCGCGCCGACGTGCTGGACCCGCTCGCGCAGGACGCCAAGGCCCGCCGCGCCGAACGGGCCGCACGGGCCGCGGCCACCAGGGTCGACTTCTTCACCATGGTCCGGGGAGACGATTGATGCAGGAGGCGCAGACCCTTTCGGGCGGCTTCGCCGACCCGCCGCGCGACGCGGCCCATGCCTTTCGCGGCGTGATGGAGGCGATGGCCCGGCCCGGCACCCTGCATAGCCTGCAGGGCGCCCGGCCACCGGCGCCGCTGTCGGCGGCCGCCGGCGCCGTGATCCTGACCCTGTGCGACAGCGAAACCCCGCTGCACCTGGCCGGCCCGGCGGATTGCGCCGCGGTGCGCGCCTGGGTCGCGTTTCACACCGGCGCGCCGCCGAGCGGCCCGGCCGATTGCGTGTTCGCGCTGGGCACCTGGGCGGCGCTCGCGCCGCTGTCGGCCTACCCGGTCGGCACGCCGGATTACCCGGACCGGTCCGCCACGCTGATCGTCGAATGCGACGTTCTGCGCCAGGACGGGGCCAGGCTGACCGGCCCCGGGATCCGCGACAGCGCCCGTCTGTCGCTGCCCGACCGGCAGGCCTTTGCCGACAATGCGGCGCTGTTCCCGCGCGGGCTCGATTTCCTGTTCACCTGCGGCGACCGCATCGCGGCGCTGCCCCGATCGACGAAGGTGACCTGATGTATGTCGCGGTGAAGGGGGGCGAACGGGCGATCCGGAACGCCCATGCCTGGCTGGCCGAGGAACGGCGCGGCGACCCCGCGGTGACCGAGCTGAGCGTCGCGCAGATCCGCGAACAGCTGGCGCTGGCGGTGAACCGGGTGATGGCCGAGGGCTCGCTCCATGATCCCGACCTGGCGGCGCTGGCGATCAAGCAGGCCCGCGGCGACCTGATCGAGGCGATCTTCCTGATCCGCGCCTATCGCACGACCCTGCCCCGCTTCGGCGTGTCGGCCCCGATCCGGACCGCGGCGATGGCCTGCGACCGGCGCATCAGCGCCACCTTCAAGGACCTGCCCGGCGGGCAGGTGCTGGGGCCGACCTTCGACTACACCCACCGGCTTGTGGATTTCAAACTGGCCGCCGAGGGCGACGCGCCCCGGGCCCCGACCGGCGCGGCCGACCCGGGCGATGTGCCCCATGTCATGGACTTCCTGAACCGCGAGGGCCTGATCGAAGAGGCCCGCCCCGATGACACGCCACCGCCGGACCTGACCCGCGAACCGCTGGAACTGCCGGCCTCGCGCGCCCTGCGCCTGCAGGCGCTGGCCCGCGCCGACGAAGGCTTCACCCTTGGGCTGGCCTATTCGACCCAGCGCGGCTATGCGCGCAACCATCCCTTCGTGGGCGAATTGCGCATCGGCGCCGTGGCGGTCGAGATGGAGATCCCCGAACTGGGCTTCGCGATCGAGATCGGCGAGATCACCGTGACCGAATGCGAAACCGTCAACCAGTTCACCGGGTCAAAGACCGAACCGCCGCAATTCACCCGCGGCTATGGCCTGGTCTTCGGCCAGACCGAGCGCAAGGCGATTTCCATGGCGCTGGTCGACCGGGCCTTGCGCTGGGAGGAGCTGGGCGAAGACAATGTCGGCGCCCCGGCGCAGGACGCGGAATTCGTGCTGTATCATGCCGACAACATCCAGGCGACCGGGTTCCTCGAACATATCAAGCTGCCGCATTACGTCGATTTCCAATCCGAACTGGAACTGGTGCGCAAGCTGCGCCGCACGGCGGGCGCGGACGGGATGCAGGAGGCCGCGCAATGAATGCGCCCGTCGCATCGGCCCGGGCCATACCCGCCCCGGGCCCGACCCGGGGCCTCCTGCCCTGTCCGCGCCGGCCACGGATCCGGAGCGGCGCAGGGTCGACAGCCTCCCTGCGCATTGATCCCGGAACATGCCGATGACCGACGACACCTACAACTTCGCCTATCTGGACGAACAGACCAAGCGGATGATCCGCCGCGCGATCCTCAAGGGTCTGGCGATCCCCGGCTACCAGGTGCCCTTCGCCAGCCGCGAGATGCCGATGCCCTATGGCTGGGGCACCGGCGGCGTGCAGGTCTCGGCCGCCGTGATGACGCCCGAGGACCGCTTCAAGGTGATCGACCAGGGCGCCGACGACACCACCAATGCCGTCTCGATCCGCAGCTTCTTTCAACGCACCGCCGGGGTCGCCACCACCACCACGACCGCCGAGGCGACGGTGATCCAGACCCGCCACCGGATCCCCGAGGCGCCCCTGACCGAGGGTCAGATCCTGGTCTACCAGGTGCCGATCCCCGAACCGCTGCGCTTTCTGGAACCCCGCGAAAGCGAAACGCGCAAGATGCACAGCCTGGAAGAATACGGGCTGATGCATGTGAAGCTCTACGAGGATATCAGCCGCCACGGCCATATCGCCACCTCCTATGCCTATCCGGTCAAGGTCGAGGGGCGCTATGTCATGGACCCCTCGCCGATCCCGAAATTCGACAACCCCAAATTGTCGGATTGCCCCGCGATCCAGCTGTTCGGCGCCGGCCGCGAACAGCGCATCTATGCGCTGCCGCCCTATACCCGGGTGGTCAGCCTCGATTTCGAGGATCACCCGTTCGAGCCCAGCAAGGCCGACCATCCCTGTGGCCTTTGCGGGGCCGAGGACAGCTATCTGGACGAGGTCATCGTCGACGATGCGGGCGGGCGGATCTTCGTCTGTTCCGACACCGATCACTGCGAGGGTCGGCAAGCCGCCGGCCACCGGGGAAAGGACGCGGCATGACCCCCCTGCTTTCGGTCCAGGGCGTTACCAGGCATTACGGCGCGCAAATCGGTTGCGCCGATGTGTCTTTCGACCTCTGGCCCGGCGAGGTCATGGGCATCGTGGGGGAATCCGGCTCGGGCAAGTCGACGCTGCTCGCTTGCATGGCCGGGCATCTGGCGCCGGACAGTGGCGCGGTGGTGTTCGACACCCGGGCGGACGGACCGAAGGACACCGTCACCATGTCCGAACCCGAACGCCGGATGCTGTCCCGCACCGACTGGGCATTCGTTCATCAACACGCCCGCGACGGGCTGCGCATGGGCGTCAGCGCCGGCGGCAATGTGGGCGAGCGGCTGATGGCGGTGGGTGCGCGCCATTACGGCGACATCCGCGGCAAGGCGGTGGACTGGCTGGAGCGGGTCGAGATCGCCGCCACCCGCATCGACGACCGGCCGACGACCTTTTCCGGCGGCATGCAGCAGCGGTTGCAGATCGCCCGAAACCTGGTGACCGGGCCGCGGCTGGTGTTCATGGACGAACCGACCGGCGGGCTGGACGTGAGCGTGCAGGCGCGGCTGCTGGACCTGCTGCGCGGCCTGGTGCGCGACATGGGCCTGAGCGCGATCATCGTCACCCATGACCTTGCCGTGGTGCGGCTTCTGGCCGACCGGTTGATGGTGATGAAGGACGGCCGCGTGGTCGAGGCCGGCCTGACCGACCAGGTGCTGGACGACCCGCAGCACGCCTATACCCAGCTGCTTGTCAGCTCCGTTCTGCAGGTATGACGCGATGATCGAGCTTTCGGACGTTTCCAAGACCTTCACCCTGCACAACCAGGGCGGCGCGGTGATCGAGGTGCTGACCGGCGTCGGCCTGAGCGTCGCCCCGGGGGAATGCGTCGCCCTGACCGGCGCCTCGGGGGCGGGAAAATCCACGCTGATGCGGATGATCTACGGCAATTACAAGGCCCGAAGCGGCGCGATCCGCATCGGTGACGTGGACCTTGCCCGGGCCGAACCGCGACAGATCATCCGGATCCGGCGCGAGGTTCTGGGCCATGTCAGCCAGTTCCTGCGGGTGGTGCCGCGGGTGCCGACGCTCGATGTGGTGGCCGAGCCGCTCCGCGCGGTCGGTGTCGGTGAACAGGCGGCCCGGGGGCGGGCCTGCGACCTGCTCGGCCGGCTCAACATCCCCGAACGGCTGTGGACGCTGTCGCCCACCACCTTTTCGGGCGGCGAACAGCAACGGGTGAACATCGCCCGCGGCTTTGCCCATCCCTATCCGGCCCTGCTGCTGGACGAACCGACGGCAAGCCTGGACGCGGCCAATCGCGAGGTCGTGCTGGCGCTGATCGAAGAGGCAAAGGCCCGGGGCGCGGCGATCATCGGCATCTTCCACGACGACGCCGCCCGCGCCCGGCTCTGCGACCGCGAGATCGACGTGAGCCGGTTCACCCCGGCCCGCGCCGCATGAGCCCCGGCCGCCTGATCGCGGTCGTCGGCCCCTCGGGCGTCGGCAAGGACAGCGTCATGGCCGGGCTGCACGCCGCGATGCCGGAACTGCACCTTGTGCGCCGGGTGATCACCCGGGCCCCGGACCTGGGCGGCGAAGACTACCACGCGGTGTCGGTCCCCGAATTCGAGCGGATGGCTGCCGCGGGCGCCTTCGCCGTGCATTGGGGCGCCCACGGGCTGTTCTACGGCATCCCCGCCGATATCCTGGACCTGCTGGAGCGGGGCACCGACTGCCTTGCCAATTTCTCGCGCAAGGCGCTGACCCGGGCCGCCGCGTCCTGCCCCCGCCTTGTCGTCCTGAACGTCACCGCCCGGCCCGAAACCCTGGCCCGGCGCCTGGCCGCCCGCGGCCGCGAGACCGAGGCCGAGATCGCCCGGCGTCTGGCCCAGGCGGACAAGCCCCTGCCCGCCGGGCTGGAGGTTCTGACCCTGTCCAATGACGGCGCCTTGTCCGACACCGTCGCCCGGGCCATGGCCCTGCTTCACCCAGCGAGGGCGTAGCGGTGGATCGTTTCGAAATGCCCGTCCTGCCGTTCCCCGACCAGCGCGACCGCGTCCAGCGTGAACGGGTCCGGCAGATCCGGCAGCCGCGCCTGCAGGACCTGCCGCCAATGGTCGATGCGATCCTCGGGCAGGCGCCCGCTGAGCGTCAGGTGAAAGCGGAACTCGTCCAGCACATAGGGATAGCCCCAGCGGGTCAGAAGCGCCTCTTGCCGCGCCGACAGGCCGGCCTTGCGGCGCCGCGCCAGTTCCTCGGGCGGCGGCGGGGCGCGGAACCGGTCCAGCCCGGTCACGCAGCGGGCCGCGACGCGGGCGATCCCGGCCGCATCCCCGACCGGCGTCAGCGCCAGGAACCCCCCGAGGCAGGACAGGGCCAGCCCCCGGGTCCGCGCCGGCGCACAGCCCTCGGCCAGGGCGGCGACCGCATCGCCCAGATCCTCGGCCGTCATGCGCTCGGCCAGGCGGAACGGCGGCTTGAGGGTTCCGTGAAATCCGTATTTACGCGGCGTCATGGTCACGTCATCAAGACCGGGCAGGTCGGGCGGCGGCGCGCGGCGGCCGCCTTGCACGTCCCAGCCCAGCCAGCGGGCCCCGAAGTCCGCCAGGGCGCCCCGGGGCGGCAGATAATAGATCGCATAACGGGTATATGACATGAATTCTTCCTTTCCCGCCGCCGATCTGGCCGATCGACATGACGATGGCATGTCAGAGCCGGTGCAGCTTGCCAATGCCAACCTGGTGCTGCCGGATCGCGTGCTGACCGGCCGCGTGACGATCGTCGATGGCCGCATCGCCGGGATCGCGGAAGGCGACGACGTGCCGGCCGGGGCGCTGGATTGCCGCGGCGATCTGGTCCTGCCGGGCCTGGTGGAACTGCATACCGACAACCTCGAACGCCATATCGAGCCGCGGCCCGAAGTCGACTGGCCGCATCTTCCGGCCCTTCTGGCCCATGATGCGGAACTCGCCTCGACCGGGATCACGACCGTGTTCGACGCGCTGCGGGTCGGGTCGATCCATACCGGCAAGACGGGCTACGGCGAATATGCGCGCAAACTGGCGGACGAGCTTCTGGCCGCCCGCGCCGCCGGCCATTTCAAGATCAGCCATTTCCTGCACCTGCGGGCGGAAATCTGCTCGGAAACCCTGCTTGCGGAAATGGCCGCCTTCGGGCCCTCCGACCGGGTCGGGATCGTCAGCCTGATGGACCACACGCCCGGGCAGCGCCAGTTCCGCGACCTGACCGCGCTCAAGACCTATGTCGCCAAGAAACGCGGGATGTCGGAGTCCGATTTCATCGAACATGTCGCCCATCTGAAGACCCTGCAGCAGCGCCTGGGCGCGCGTCACGAAGCCGGCGCGGTCGCCGAGGCCCGGCGCTATGGCGCCGTTCTGGCCAGTCACGACGACACCACCGCCGACCAGGTCCGCGTGTCGCATGACAACGGCGTCCGCTTTGCCGAATTCCCGACGACGCAGGAGGCCGCACAGGCCTGCCGGGACAACGGCATCGCGGTCATGATGGGCGCGCCCAACCTGATCCGGGGCGGGTCGCATTCCGGCAATGTCGCCGCCAGCGCCCTCGCCCGGGCCGGCCTGCTGGACATCGTCTCTTCGGACTACGTTCCCAGCGCGCTGCTGCTGTCGGCCTTTCGGCTTGCCGCCCTGTGGGACGACCTGCCCCGTGCCGTCGCCTGCGTCACCGTCAACCCGGCCCGCGCGGCCGGCCTGACCGATCGCGGCGCCCTGACACCCGGTCTGCGCGGCGACGTGATCCGGGTCGCGCGCACCGGCGACATCCCGCTTCTGCGCGGCGTCTGGAGCCAGGGACACCGCGTCGCCTGAGACGATTTCGGGAAAGTGTCATGAAAGCCCTACGGGGCTGACACATGCCGCCGTCATTCATTCGGACGAATGCGCAATGGAGGCTGCAATGACACTCAAACCCATTCTTCTCGGCATCGGGCTGGCCACGGCATCGGCGTTCGGCGCCGCCGCGGAAACCTGGAGGCTCGCCGTCACGGACGTTCAGGGCATGGAACGGCTTCAGCTTGAATGGGGCCCGTTCAAAGAGGCCCTCGAAGCCGCGACCGGCGACACGTTCGAATTCTTTCCGGTCAATTCCCGCACCGCCGCCGCCGAGGCGCTGCGCGGCGAAACCGTCGATTTCGTGATCTCGGGCCCGGCGGAATACGTGGTCATCAACACCCTGACCAACGCCACGCCCCTGATCGGCCTCGGCCGGCCCGACTATCACTGCACCATCGTCGTGCGGGCCGATAGCGGGATCAACACGCCGCAGGACCTGGTCGGCCGCTCGGTCGCCTTCGGCGATATCGGCTCCACCTCGAACATGCTGTGCCCGATGCAGTTGCTGGCCGATTACGGCATCGACCCGGTCAACGACATCGCGGCCACCCATACCTCGCGCAACATCGCGTTCGAGGCGCTCAAGTCGGGCGACATCGACGCGATCGGCATGAACGCCGGCACCTTCATCGGCGTCCGCAACGACGAAACCGAGCTTGCCTACGGCTTTTTCCGGATGATCGCACGGTCGGGCGACCTGCCCAACGACATGATCATGGTCGGCGCCCATGTCCCTCAAGAGGCCGCCTTCGCGGTGCGCGACGCGATCCTGGACAACAAGACCCAGATCATCGCCGGCATCACCGCCCATGAAGAGAACGAGAAATACGTCGGCATGGACCTGGTCGCCATCGAGGACAACGCCTACGATTATGTCCGGTCGATGTATGCCAATGCGGGTTACCCGCAATTCGACAATTTCATCGGTGAGTGATCCGGCCCTCGAAACCCGGCCCGCGATCCCGGCCGCGCCCCCGGCGCGGCCGGACCCGGGCGCGGTTGCCGGCCTGCCGGTCCGCCCGGTCGATATCGAAGCCCGGGGACTGGGCAGGCAGTTCGGCGAGACGCCTGTCTTTTCGGACATCGGGTTCCGGCTGGCGCGCGGCGAATCGGTCGCGCTGGTCGGCGCCAACGGGGCGGGAAAATCGACGCTGCTGCGGTGCCTGATGGGCCTGATCCCGGTGTCATCGGGTCGGGTCAGCCTGCTTGGCACGGACCCGAACACCGCCCGTGGCCCTGACTTGCGCCGGTTGCGGGCCCGGGTCGGGCTGGTGTCGCAGAAACACAACCTGGTGCCGCGCCTGTCGGTTCTGTCCAACGTTTTGCACGGGCTTCTGGGCAAGGCCCCCGGCCCGCGCCACTGGAGCCACGCGCTGGCCCCGCGCGCCTCGCGCGCGGCGGCGATGGCGGCGCTGGACCGCGTCGGGCTTGCCGATTTCGCCCTGCGCCGCGCCGACCGCCTGTCGGGCGGGCAATCGCAGCGCGTCGCGATCGCGCGGGCCATCGTCGGCGACCCGGAGGTTCTGTTCGCCGACGAACCCTGCGCCTCGCTCGACCCGGCGGCGGGCGAGGACGTGATGGACCTGTTCTTTCGGCTGGTCCGGGACAAGGGCGTCACGGTCGTCTTCACCTCGCATAATGTCGACCATGCCCTGCGCTATGGCGACCGGGTTCTGGGGCTTGCCGGCGGGCGCCTGCAACTGGATGCGACCGCGGCCTCGCTCAGCGCCGCCACCTTGAGGGGGCTCTATGACTGAGATCGGCCAATCCTCCGCACGACCCCTCCCGGGCCGCTACGAAACGCCGTCCGCGCTGGCCTTCCTGGGCTATGCGGCGGGCCTCGTGATCATCGTCTGGTGCCTGTCGGGGGCCGGATTCTCGTTCGACAAGGTGGCCGCCGCCCCGCCGCGCTTCGCCGATTTCGCAACCCGCGCCTTTCCCCCCAACCTCGAGCCGCAGGTTCTGGCGCGGCTGGGCGCCAAGATGGTCGAAACGCTGCAGATCGCCATCGCCGGCGCGGTGATCGGCGTGATCCTGTCGCTTCCCGTGGCCCTGCTGGCGGCGCGCGGTCTGGTCGCCGGACCCTGGATCAACCAGGCCACGCGCACGATCCTGGGTTTCATCCGGGCCGTGCCGGACATCGCCTGGGCGCTGATCTTCGTCGTCGCCGTCGGGCTGGGGCCGTTCGCGGGCATGCTGGCCATCGTCGTCGATACGGTCGGGTTCTGCGGCCGCTTCTTCGCCGATGACATGGAAGCCGCCGAAAAGGGTCCGGCCGAAAGCCTGACCGCCACCGGCGCGCGCAAGATCGACGTGGTGGTCTGCGCCACCATTCCCGCCGCCACACCGGCCTTCATTTCCACCTCGCTCTACGGTCTGGAAAAGGCGGTGCGGTCCTCGACCATCCTTGGTCTGGTCGGCGCCGGCGGGATCGGGATCGAACTCAAGGTCGGGTTCGACCTGTTCGACTATCCCACCGCCATGACCGTGATCTTGATGATCGCCGCGGTGGTCATCGGGATCGAACAATTGTCGGGCTGGGCCCGCGCCAGGATCATCGGAGAACAAAGATGAAGACCGATACGGCAGACGCACATTGGAATGCGGAATGGTCCGCCCTGGAGGCGGACAGCAAATGGCTGATCCCCGAAGCGGAGGTCAAGACCTGGGCCGCCGGTCTGGCCCCCGGCGCGCGGATCCTCGATCTGGGCGCGGGGGTCGGGCGGCATGCGCTGTGGCTTGCGGCACAGGGCTTTGCCGTCACCGCGCTGGACGCGGCCCCCGAAGGCCTGGCCGGGATCGACCGCGCCGGCGGCGTCGAAACCGTGTTGGGACGCATGGACGCCCTGCCCTTCGACGACGCCGCCTTCGACCATGTGCTGAGCTGGAACGTGATCTATCACGGCTCCGAGGATGTTCTGTTGCGCACCATCGCAGAGATCCGCCGCGTGCTGACGCCGGGCGGGACCTTTCTGGGCACGATGCTGTCCAGACGCCGGCTGCCGCATGAACGCGCCGCCCATGGCGACGGCCGCGAGATCGGCCGCAACGCCTGGGTGTTCGACGCGCCGGGCACCGACAAGATACACCCGCATTACTTCTGTTCGGCCCCGGAATTGCTGGCGCTTTTCCAGGGTTTCGAGGTCCTGAGCCTGCAGGACCGCGAACATGAAACGCCCGGCTCCTGGCACTGGCACCTGATCCTGGAGCGGCTCTGAATGTACACCGTCCAGGGGGCCCGGGTGTTTTTGCCGGGCGAGATCGCCGAAACCGATGTCACGATCGCCGAGGGCCGGATCGCCGAGATCGGCGGGCCCGCGCAGGGCGCGGTGATCGACGCGCGCGGCCTGTTCCTGGCCCCGGCGCTGGTCGACCTGCACGGGGATGCCTTCGAACGTCAGGTGATGCCGCGCCCGGGCGTCTATTTTCCGACCGAGGCCGCCGTCATCGACACCGACCGGCAGCTGGCCGCCAACGGGATCGCCACGGCCTATCACGCCATCACCCTGGGCTGGGAGCCGGGCCTGCGCGATGTCGACCGCGGCCGGGCGCTGATGCAGGCGATGCGCGACCTTGCCCCGCGCCTGCTGGTCGAGAACCGGGTGCAGCTGCGTTGGGAAACCTTCGCCTTCGAGGCGCAAGAGACGATCGCATGGGCGCTGGCCGGCCCGCTGTTGCCGTCCCTGGCCTTCAATGACCACACCTCGATGACCATGCGCGCCTATGATGTGCCGATCCGGGATCGCGCCTTCGAATTCAGCCCGGATTTCGCCATCGCCGCGCTGGGCGACGACCGGATGAAACAGCGCACCGCGTCGAAGGCGCATCGCGCCGGGCTGGGTGAAGACGCCTATATCGCGCTTCTGGACAAGGTCTGGAACAGGCGCTGCGACGTGCCCGAGGTGATCGCCAAGGTCGCCGCCATGGGCCGCGCCGCCGGCGCCCCGATGCTGAGCCATGACGACACCCGGGCCGAAACCCGGGCCTGGTTCCGTGCCCATGGCGCCGATGTCGCCGAATTCCCGATGGTGATCGAGGCGGCCCGGGCCGCGCGCGACAACGGCGACCTGATCGTCTTCGGCGCGCCGAACGCGGCCCGCGGCGGCAGCCATATCGGCTCTCTCTCGGCCGCCGACATGGTCGAGGACGGGCTGTGCGATGCGCTGGCTTCGGATTATTTCTACCCGGCGATGCTGGCGGCCGTCGCCCGGCTCGACGCCGACAGGCGGGCCGACCGAAGCCGGCTCTGGTCGCTGGTCTCGGCCGGACCGGCGCAGGCGATGAACCTGACCGACCGCGGCGAGATCGCCCCGGGCAGGCGCGCCGACCTGGTGCTGGTGGACTGGCCCGAGGGACATGCCCCCGCCATCCTGACGACCTGGGTCGCCGGCCGTCCCGCCTATCGCGCCTGTCCCGCCGGCTGATCCCGCCTGTCCACGCCGCGGCATCCGATCCGCGCCCCCTGCAAAGGAGATCCCCCATGACCCCGCTCAAGATCGGCGCTTGCCTGAAATCGGCCGAAATCGCGGCCCATCGCGACTGGCTGTTCGCCGCCGAGCGCGACATCGAGATCCAGGATTTCATGTCTCACGCCGCGCTCACGACCGAATTCGCCGACAGGATCGCCGCCGCCCGGACGGCGCTGGACGGGCATAGCGGCCGTGTCGGCATCCATGGCCCGTTCGAAGGACTCGACATCGACAACAAGGACGCCGAATTGCGGCCTCTGATCACCGCCCGGCTGATCCGGGCGCTCGAGGCGGCCGACCGCATCGGCGCGCGGCAGATGGTGCTGCATTCGCCCTATACGGCCTGGTATCAGAACAATGTCTTCTGCGGTCCGGGCTATCAGGAAAGAAAACTTGCCCTGGTCCACGATCTGCTGGGTCCGGTCGTGTCGGCGGCCGAACGCCTGGGCATCGTGCTGGTGATCGAGAACATCGAGGACGTGCGGCCGGAAACCCGCCGGGCGATGGTCGACAGCTTCGACACGCCGGCCATCGCGCTGTCGATCGACACCGGCCATGCGCAGCTGGCAAGGCGGATGTCCGGCGCGCCGCCGGTGGCGGATTTCGTCGCCGATGCCGGCGACCAGCTGGCCCATGTCCATCTGCAGGACGTCGACGGCCATGCCGACCGGCACTGGGCCCCCGGCGAGGGCGAGATCGAATGGACAGCCGTGTTTCGCGCCTTGTCCGCCTGCAAGAGCGCCCCGCACCTGGTGCTGGAACTGAGCGACAAGACCCATATCCCCAAGGGCTTTGCGCATCTTCAGGCGCTGGGGATCGCGGTCTGAGCCGCCCTGCGCAGTCAGGCTGACAGCAAATAGGTCACGGCTCCCGGCATCCATTCCGGGGGGTCGGCCTCCGGATCGAGCCGGGCTCCGATCCGCTCGGCCAGCCGGCACGACCGGGCATTGTCCGGGTCGATCCGCAGGATCATCCGAGCAAACCCGAGCCTGCCGAAGGCATGGCGGGCATAGGCCGCGGCCGCCTCGTAGGCGTAGCCCAGCCCCTCGGCTGCCGGGTCCCAAAGCGTCCAGGTCATCTCGGGCAGGGATTCCGTCTCGAGGTGCAGCGCGCCGACATGGCCGATGGGCGCGCCGCCGTCGCGCCGTGTCATCACATAACGGCCATAGCCGCGCAGGGTCCAGTGGCCGGCCATGGCGGCGAGCTTTTCGAACGCCTTCGCGGCATCGAAGGGGCCGCCGACAAAACGGCTCCGCTCGCTGGCGCAATAGGCCGTGTAGACGGCGAGATGTTCGGCGGAGGGCAGCGCAAGCACGAGGCGTTCGGTTTGCAGGATCAAGGGTGGGTTGCCCGCCATCGCCGTGTGTCCCTGTGCTGCGGATCAGCCTCTGTATTTCTCGATGAAGGCGTCGATGTCCAGCGCGCGGATATCCGGCAAGGCGGCCTTGTAGCGCGCCCGGCTCCAGTCCCAGACGGCGATCTCCTGCAAGGCCTCGGCCTGCGCCGGGGTGAAGCGGCGTTTGATGACGCGCGCCGGCACCCCGCCCACGACCGTATAGGGGGCCACGTCGCGCGTCACCACGGCCCCCGCACCCACCACCGCACCGGTGCCGATGGTGACACCGGCGGTCACGGTCACGCCGTGCCCGATCCAGACATCATGGCCGATCGTCACCCAATCCGCGCGGCGCCAGTCGAAGAAATCGTGATCGTCCTCGCCCAGCCCGTAGGCCTCGGCCCGGTAGACGCTGTGATGCTGCACCGCGCGCCAGGTCGGATGGTTGCCCGGGTTGATCCGGGCACCGTTGGCGATCGAGCACATCTTGCCGATGGTGGTCCAGACCACGTGGCAACCCTGGGTGATATAGGACCAATCGCCCATCGACCCGGACCTGAGCAGGGTGCCGCGGCCGACCTCGGTCCAGGCGCCAAGCTCGAAATCGGTGACCTTTGCCTCGGGATGAATGGTCGGCGCCGCGCCCAAGGCCTGTTTCGAACCGGCGCCGCTCATGCCGGGGCAGGCTCCGCGACGGCCGGATGGTGCAGCCGGATGCGCGGATCGTCGAAAGCGCAAGGCCCATCCTCGGTCAGGTGCAACGGCTCGATCAGCGCCTTCAGCTCGGGCAGATCCAGCCGGGCAAAGCCAAGCCCCATGGAATGAAACCCCGCCGCGCGAAAGCCCGGTTTGGGGTTGAGGCCCGGGTGGATGTCACGCGTCCCCATCTTCAGGTGGTGGGCGATGTCCCATTCCTGGACGCCCGCCTCGGTGCGGGTGACGACCCAGCAATGGCCGTCCTCGCAACGGTCGCCCTTTTCGGCCGGAAAATGGAAGCCGGTCACATAGCCCGCCTCGATCCCGGCGGCGCGCAGGGCGGCGATGAAATAGGTGTTGATGTCGACGCAGGAGCCTTCGGTCAGCCCGCAGCCCAGCGCCGGAACCGCGTCCATCCCGTCGTTGAACCGCGCTTCGGGGTGGCCGTAGGTAAAACGGTCCGCCGTCGCGCAGGCGATGGCGCGCGCGCGCTCGGCCGGCGGCGCGTGGGGTGCGATCTCGGCCGCCTCGGCGCGCAGCGCGTCGGCAAAGCGGGTGAACCGGCTGTCCCGGGGGCGAAAGATCGCCTCGGGATAGGCGTCGCCGCCGGTATCGTCGAAGGTGAAGCGCAGCTCCAGCCTGCCCTCGGCCCCGCCAACGACATGCGCGACTTGCCCGGTATGGGCCTCGGTCAGCTGGTCCAGGACCGGGCCGGCGCTGTCGACCCCCAGGCAGCGGGCCTGCGGCGTGGTCAGGCCGCCCGGCACCAGCGCCCGGGCGCCGTCGGGCAGGTCGGCCTCGTAGGTGATCGAGAACTCGGTCATTTCGCCAGCTCCGTTCCGCCGATCAGGCGCTGGCGGATCATCCCGGACAACCAGTCGATTAGATAGACCATGGCGATGATCAGGAAGATGATCGACCAGGCCTCGTCCCAGCGATAGGCGCTGATCCGGTCCGACAGCAGGAACCCGATGCCGCCGGCGCCGACGATGCCCAGGATCGTGCCCGACCGGACATTGGATTCGAAATTGTAGAGCAGGATCGACAGGATCACCGGATTGACCTGCGGGCCGACCGCATAGCGGATCTGCTGCAGCCGCGAACCGCCCGAGGCCCTGACCCCTTCCACCGGCTTTTCGGAAGTGTTCTCGATCGCTTCGGAGAACAGCTTGGCGAAGGTGCCGATTTCGCTGACCGCGATCGCCAGGATGCCGGGCAGCGGCCCGAGACCGAAGGCCCGGATGAAGATCAGCGCCAGGATCAGCGTCTCGAAGGCGCGGATCACGTCATAGCCGCGGCGGGTGGACAGGCGCAGCCAGTTCAGCCGGTTGATGTTCTTGGCCCCCAGAAACGACAGCGGGAAGGCGAAGATGGCGCCGAGGACGGTGCCGAGAAAAGCGATGGCGAGGGTTTCGCCAAGACCGATCGCGACCGGCTGGAAGTCCTGCCACGAGGTCCAGACATGGGGCGGGAACATGAAGCCCGCGACGGTGCCGAACCGTTCGAACCCGGTCAGGATGCGGCGGATCGGCAGCAGCGGATCGAAGACCCAGATCTCGGCCCGGCGATCGAAGGCGTAGAACGTCTGCCAGGGGGCGAATTCACCGGTCTGCGCGTCGAAAAGCACGATGTGGAAGATGTCGAAATCCACCAGGCACCAGGCGATCAGGCCGATGAAGATTGCCCAGAGCGCGCGTCGCCGCAGCAGCACCGCGGCGGGCGGGCGGAAGGCGTGCGGCACCCGGGCACGGGCGGCGGCGATCCGGTCTTCGGTCACGGACATCAGGGTCGCGCCTCCATTCCGATGATGCGATGGCGAAGTTTCTCGGACGCGTAGTCGATCGCCATGACGGTCACGAAGATGATCACGAACAGCGCCGAAAGGTCGGTATATTCCTGCAGGCTCATCGCCGTGCGGAATTCCTGGCCAAGCCCGCCCGCGCCGACATAGCCGATGATCGAAGAGGCGCGCACGTTGATCTCGAACCGCAGCAGCGTGTAGCTGATCGTGTTCGGCAGCACCTGGGGCACGACGCCGTAGCGGATCTGGTCGAACCAGGTGCCGCCGGCGGCCTTGACCCCCTCCAGCGGCTTCATGTCGATATTCTCGTTCACCTCGGAATACAGCTTGCCGAGGGCGCCGGTGGCATGCAGCCCGATCGCCATCACCCCGGCCATCGGCCCGATGGAAAAGCAGAACACGAAGATCAGCGCCCAGACCAGTTCCGGCACGGTGCGGGCGATCTCCAGGTAGCGGCGGGTGATCCAGAGCACCCATCTGTTCGGCGCCAGGTTGCGCGAGGCCGGAAAGGACAGAAGGAACCCGCCGATCACGCCCAGCACGGTCGCCATGAAGGCGATCAGGATGGTTTCGACCAGCAGCACCAGCCAGGCACGCCAGCGCCAGAACCATTCGGCGAAATCGGCACCAAGGCTGTCCCAGCGCAGGACGGGGAAGGTCTTTTCGATGTAATCGCCCAGTTTCGGCAGGCCGACCGGTATGATCCAGCGCCATTCGCGCGACCCGTCGGGCATGGTGACCTGGGCGACCTTGAAGAAATCGCCAAGCCAGGCGGTGACGGAGAAGACGGCGAAGAAGATCGCGCTGCCGATCAGCCAGCCAAGCCGGGCGCGGCGGCGCCGGTCGGCGAAATCGGCTTCGAACCGGGCGATGCGCGCGGTCGGGGTGGCGCCGTAGCCCTCGGCGGGGTCGATGGGATCGGTGATCGCGGTCATCGCGGCCTGTCCTTGGTGGGGGGGTGGCGGGGCGCGAAAGGTCCGCGCCCCGCCGATCAACGGGTCAGCCGCGGCGCTGTTCGGCCAGCCAGGCGCGCATGTCGATGATCCACTGATAGCGGTCATGGTCGACGCGGACATAGCCCACGGTGGGGTTGTCGTCCTCGGGGTTGCGCGAGGTGTAGAAATCCCAGCCTTCGGGATCGGTGGTCGGGAAGGCTTCGACCGCGGCGGCGACCTCTTCGATCATCTCGGCGGGCAGGTTGTCGCGCGCGGTGAACGGACCCGAGGTGATCTCGGGCGATTTCCAGATCCTGCAGACCTGGCCGGGTTCGATCATGCCCTTCAATTCCATGCGCTGGAACACGCCGTTCAGATCGGTGTCCTGCCAGGTGGCGGCCGCATCGAAGGTGCCGTTGACCACCCCGGTCACGCCGGCCTCATGGCTGCCCGAAAACGGCGTGGCGCCAAAGAACGACGCCGGATCATAGCCCTGGTCGACAAGGTTGAAGAACGGCACGGCGTAGCCGCTGGTCGAATCCGGGTCGGCGAAGGCAAACGTCAAGCCTTCCAGAGAGTCGAGCGTGTCGAGACCGCTGTCGCAGCGGGTGACGATGATCGAGTAATACCCGGTGGAGCCATCCTTGTTCTGCGAGGTCAGCAGCGGGATGATGTTGCCGTCGTTCGCGGTATAGGCGGCGGCATAGGAGGACGAGCCGAAGAAGGCGAATTCGATCTGGTCGGCGGCCATGGCCTGGATCACGCCGTCGTAATTGCCGGCCAGGAAGATCTCGATGTTGACGCCCAGCGTTTCCTCCAGATGCGCCTTGAGCGGGGCGGTGCGGGTCAGGCGGTCCTGTTCGTTCTCGCCGGACAGAAAGCCGATGTTGATGGTCTGGTAATCCTCCTGCCAGCCTTCGGCGAGGGCGGGGGCGGCGATCAGGGCCACGAGGGCCGTGGTGGTCAGAAAACGCATGTCAGGTCTCCAGGTTTGTCGCGTTTGCGGGGCGGTCTTGGCGGGGCCGGGCGGTCAGGCGGTGGCGCGCTTGCGCTGCCCGGTGGATTGGGTCGATGTCACGGCCTCGTTGAATTCGCGCAGGCCTTCGGTGCCGTAGATGTCGCGCACCACGTCGTCGGTCAGCTGTCCGGCGGTGCCGTCGAAGAACACCCGGCCCGCCCGCATGGCGATGATCCGGTCGCAATAGGCGCGGGCGGTGTCGAGCGTGTGCAGGTTGACCAGAACCGTCAGCCCGTCTTCGCGGTTGATGGTCTTCAGCCCGTCCATCACCAGCGTCGCGTTGGCCGGATCGAGGCTGGCGATGGGTTCATCCGCCAGCATGATGCGCGGGTTCTGGACCAAGGCCTTGGCGATGGCGACGCGCTGCTGCTGGCCGCCCGACAGGGTGCCCGCGCGCTGCAGCGCCTGCGGCACCAGGTCGAGCCGGTCCAGCGCCTCGATCGCCATGGTGCGCTCGGCATCGGTGAACCGCATCGCCATCGAGCTGAGAAAGCCGTGCTCGGACAGCCGTCCGATCAGCACGTTGGTCAGCACATCGAGCCGGTCCACCAGGTTGAATTGCTGAAAGATCATCGCGCAGTCGCGGCGCCAGTGGCGCAGGGCCTTGCCCTTCAGCGCCGTGATCTCGGTCCCGTCAAACGAAATCGACCCCGAACTGGGGTCGATGAGGCGGTTGATCAGGCGCAGCAGGGTGGACTTGCCGGCGCCCGAGCGGCCGATCACGCCGACGAACTGGCCCGGCGCGATGTCAAGCGAAACATCGTCGACGGCACGGGTTTCGCCGAATTGGCGCGAGACCGAGGCAAGGGACAGGACAGAGGTCATGGCGATTCATCCGAATGATTCCAAGGCGACCTTCGGACCTGGCCGTAACAGCCACTTAACCCGTCTGTGACAATTCCTTGACGGACGGCGCGGCGCCGGCAGCGCCGAACCGGAGCTGGCCGTTGGAAAACACCAGCGCCCCGGCACACAGGCTGGCCAGAACCCGGTTGCCCGCGGCCACCACCAGGTCGGCGCGTTTGCCGACCTCCAGGGTGCCGCGGTCGACCAGCCCCAGGGCCCGCGCCGGATGCGCCGTCGCCAGGCGCGCGGCACCGGCCAGCCCCAGCGGGTCGCTGTCGGCCAGGATGCGGATCGCCGGCAGGATCGTGGCCGGGTGATAATCCGCGGCCAGAACGTGCAACAGGCCCGCCGCATGGGCGTCCCGCGCCGACAGGTTGCCGGAATAGCTTTCGCCCCGCATCGCGTTGGGCGCCCCCATGGCGATCATCATGCCGCGTTCGGCACAGGTCGCGGCGGCCTCCATCGTGACCGGGAATTCGGCGATCACCGCGCCCAGATCGGCCATCAGCCGGGCCTTGTCGGGCGTGTCGTCGTCATGGCTGGCCAGCGGCACCGCGTTGTCCCGGCACAGGGCCGAGACCGTCCGCATGTTGGCCAACAGCACCTCCTGCGGGCGCATCCGCTCGGCGATGGCGGTCGTGACCATCTGCCGGGCCTCGGTCTCGGACACGCCGTGATGGGCCGCCTTGTTGCGGATATGGATCTCGAGGTTGCGGTATTGCCCCTGGCCCGGGGTGTGATCCATGAGCGACACGAGATCGACCTGACCGTCCCGCAGCAGGTCCGACAACACGCCGACCGCATTGTCGAAGGTGATGTCGAACCGCGCATGGATCCGGTGGTCGATACGGGCCGTCGCGCGGGCCGCCGAGACATCGCGTATCACCTGGCTGGTATGGTCGAAGGACCGGCGTTCGCCGTCACGGACCCCGCGCGAGAACGACACCGCCGCATAGGCCGTGGTCACCCCCGAGGCCGCCAGCCGCATGTCGAGGTGATTGAGCGCGATGTCGATCGGGAAATTCACCCGGGCGCGCGGCTCCAGTTCGACCTCGATCATGTCGCCATGCATGTCGATGAAGCCCGGCAACAGATCCAGCCCCTGCCCGTCGATGCCGCCCCGGACCGGGCGGTCGACGATCTCGGCGATCCGGCCCGCCTCGACGCGGACCGAACCATGGGCGACGACGCGGTCCGGCAGGACCAGGGTGAAATCAGACAACCACATCATGCCGGTCCTCCTGGCTGGGGGCGTCCGGGGTCAGGTCGATCACCCGGTCGATCAGGTGGGCGACATCGTCCGGGTGGTGAAAGACGCCGATCATCGCGGCGCCCCGGGCCTTCAGATCGGCCAGCCGCCGCACCAGGGCCGTGCGCGCCCCGGCATCGAGCGAGGCCGTGGGTTCATCCAGCAACAGCAGTTTGCGCGGACGGATCAGCGCCCGCGCCAGGTTCACCTTCTGCTGCTCGCCGCCCGAGAAGGTGGTCGGATAGGCCGGCCAGAGCGCCGCCTTGACCCCGAAGGTCCGCAGCCAGTGCCGGGCCTCGGTCAGGGCCCGGTCGGGTGCGATGCCGGCCAGGCGCAGGGGTTCGGCCACCAACGCCTCGGCGCTGACCCGCGGCCGCGCGGTCAGGAACTGGGTGACGAAGCCGATCTCGGTCCGGCGCAGATGGGTGATGTCGACATCCGCGGCCCGCGCCAGGTCGATCGGCCCATGGTCGGACCGGAACAGGATCTGCCCCGCCTGCGGCAGGTAGCTGCGATAGAGCGTGCGCAGCAGCGTCGATTTTCCGGCCCCGTTGGCGCCCTTGATCAGAACGAATTCCCCGTCCGCCACCGCGAAGGAGATATCGTCGAACGCCGCCAGGTTCCGGCCCAGATGGTGCAGGACGAAGCCCTTGCTCAGGCCGCGGATATCCAGGACGGGGGTCATAGCTTCGCATGCACCAATTGCTGGGTATAGGCGTGTTGCGGGTCCTGAAAGATCTGGTCGGCCAACCCCGCCTCGACCACCGCGCCGCGGCGCATCACCATCACCCGGTCGGCCAGGGTCCGGATCACCCCAAGGTCGTGGCTGACGATCACCATGGTGATCCGCCGCTCCTGTTGCAGCCGCTTGAGCGTGTCCAGAACCAGCGCCTGCACGCTGACATCAAGCCCGGTCGTCGGTTCGTCCAGCAGCAGCAGCGCCGGTTCCAGCGCGATGGCCTTGGCCAGTTGAACCCGTTGTTGCATGCCGCCCGACAGCTCGATCGGCGGCGCGTCCAGCCGGTCGAGCGGGAATTCCGAGGCCGCCAGCGCAGCGCGCGCCTTGTCGCGCAACACCGCAAAGCGACGCTCTCCGGCGACCAAAAGGCGTTCGGCCACGTTGCCCGAACTGGAATGCGTCATCAGCAGGCCCAGATGCGGGTTCTGGTAGACGATCCCGATCCTTGTCGCGCACAGCATCCGGCGCGCGAACCGGTCCAGATCGAAAAGGTTGCCCGGCGCATCCTCCAGATCCAGCGTATAGGTCCCGCGATCCGGCGCTTCCTCCAGGTTCATCATCCGCAGAAGCGTGGATTTGCCCGACCCGCTTTCGCCGACGATGCCCAGCACCTCGCCCGGATAGGCGGTGGCGTCGACGTCGCGCAAGGCCTGGACCGGCCCGTAGGATTTCGTCACCCCCGCGACCCGCAGCAGCGGCCGGGCGGTGACGATGCGGGGGGCGTCAAGCGTCAGGGTCATGGCGCGCCCCCGCCCGGCACCGGGTCCGGGTCCGCGTCGGTCCGGACACTCCGAGGTCCCGGGTCAGGCCCGGGACGCGGCGCGACAAAGCGGCCGTCCCGGTACCAGGTTTCGCCCATCCTGACCGCCTCGCCGTCGCGGTGGCGGATCGTCTTGACGCCCCATTCGCTGTCCGAAACCTCGTGGGCAGAGCCACCGTCCGATTGCGGGATCTCGTTCATGAAGACCCCCCGGGCCCCCGACCGGGCGCAGGTCAGGCCGCCATGATCCTCGACCCGGTAGGGCACGTCGTCGAAGACCAGCGGTTCGACCCGGGTAAAGGGCGGCACCGCGAAGATGCGCTTTTCGCGGCCGGCCGACAGGATCGTCAGGTGGCGGGCCATGTGCAGCTTGGGCACATCCCAGCGCGGGATCGGCGAGGGCGTCATGACATGGCGGCCATTGACCATGGACGGATAGCTCGCCCCCTGCATCACCCGGCCCGATCGCACGATCTGTTCATATAGCTGCAGCCACATCCGCCCGTAATCGGCATCCGCATGCATCTGCCGGGCGATCGACATGTTCGGCTGGACCGGACGCAGCGGTTCGGGGTTGGGCACCTGCAGGACCAGCACCTGGTCGGAGCGCAGGATTTCCTCGGGCACCCGATGGCGGGACTGGATCAGGTCGGCCTCCAGCGTGTCAAGCGTGACCGGCGCGCCCGATACCCGCGCCAGGAACCGCCGGATCGAGGCGGCGTTGACGCTGTCATCGGCCCCCTGGTCGATCACCTTCACCCGGGTCCGCGGATTGATCAGGGTCAGCGACACCTGCAACCCGCCGGTGCCCCAGCCGCGCGCCATCGGCACCTCGCGGCTGGCATAGGGCATCTGGCAGCCCGGCACGCAGACCGCCTTGATCATCTTGCGGCGCAATTCGCGCTTGGCCGAGGCATCGAGGAAACCATAGCTCATCGCGGCCCAGGGTCGGGCAAGATCGGCAAGGGTCATTCGGCGGGCTCCTGCTGCGGGCTGCGCGCAGAACGGCGCGCCGCGGCATCGCGCATCGCGTCCAGCGACGACTGGAAGGTGACGTAATGCGGCAGCTTGAAATGGATGCAGAAGCCCGACGCCTCGACCCCTTCGGTATGATAGAGGAAGAACTCCTCTTCCGTGGCCGATCCCTTGGGCGCGCCCGCGCTGTTGAGGTCGAGCGTCGCCGCCGCGATGCATTTGACCTCGTTCCAGCCCAGGGTCGCGGCGAAGCCGAGCGTCAGCTTGTCGCCTTTCTTGGACACGACCTCGGCCTGAGACACCTTGACCCGCCCGGCCGAGAATTCAGTGCCGTCGGGATGGGCCACGACGATCTCCGCCTCGGCCAGCCGCAATTCGTTCACCGTCGGATGGGCCTGGCCATAGCCGCGCATCGCCGCATAGCCCAGCGCCAGCACGCCGCCGGTTTCGGCCCGGGCAAGGCTCTGCAGCGTATGGGCGCGCCGCGCAGGGAACAGCAATGGCTCGCGCGTCAGGTCGGGGATCGCCTCGCCGGTCACGCCATCGGGGGCGGGCAGGTCGGCCAGGTCATTGGCCGCCTGCCAGGCGCTGACCGACGGATATTGCGCCGGCGCGGCCCGCGCGGCCGGCGCGACCGGCACCGGATCGACGGCGCCGCCCGACAGGACATCCGTCGCCAGCACCCGGTGCGAATAATCCAGCGTCGGGCCCAGGACCTGGCCGCCGGGAATGTCCTTGAACGCGGCCGAGATCCGGCGATGGGTGAACAGCTGCCCCTGTTCGACCGGGGCCGCGACCGCCAGGCGCGGCTGGGTCGTGCGCCAGGCCCGCAGAACCAGCACCGCCTCGTACAAGTCGCCCCCGGTCTGGGCCATCGCCAATGCGGCGAGGTCTTCGTCATACAGCGACGCTTCGCCCATCACCCGGTCGACCAGGTAGGGCAGCGCCTGCCGGACCTGCGCGACACGGGCCGCGTCGATCCGGCCCAATTCGGCGCGGAAAAGCCGTTCGGATTGCTCGATCGCCCGTTCTCCACCCCGGGTCGCGACATAGGCCATCACATCACCTCGACGGTCGTCGAGCGCGGCAGGCCGATCAGCCCCTCCCCGTCGAGAAACAGGATATCCACGCCCGCCGGGTAGCGGACACAGCGCGCCCGGTCCCGCCAGAACCCCTCCGGCAGGTCGCCGATCCGCAATTTGACGCCGCCATCGACACCCGGCCCGACGAACCGGACACCGGCGCCCTGTCCGAACCGCGCGCGGATCACCAGGGTCGCGCCATCGTCGGGATACAGCGCCGACCCGGCGCGGCACCGCCCCAGCAGGGCCGGATCCGTCAACCGGCCGGCAAAGACGTGATCCGCCGCTTCCGGTTCGACCAGCCGTGCGCCGGCCTGAAGCAGGGGCGGGATCAGCAGCGGATCGGCGGCATGGACGGCACATTCGCGGTCGATCAGCGCCTCGATCACGCCGGCCTCGCCCGAATGCGGCATCCGGCGGGGCATCCCCGGCCGGCTGAAGGCCCACAGGATCGCCTCATAGGTCGCGTTGGCCCGGGTTTCGGCGGCATCGGCGACCGGGGTCGTCAGCATCAGAACGTCTCCATGTCGATGCGGGTCGCCTCGACCCGGCGCAGGGTGTCGCGGTCGCAGGCGGCCTGCCGGGCGGCCTCGTCATCGCAAAAGGCGCGGCAGCGTGCCGCCTCGACCCCGCTTGCCAGGGCCAGGTCGACCAGCGCCATGGCCATCGCCGCCTCCAGGTCGCGGCCCCGGCGCATGCCGTAACCCTCGACACCGTCGCGCCTGACATGGGCCTCGCTCACCAGAACCTCGCCCAGGTGAAAACTGGTGCCGCCGGCGGTATCGCGCATCGGCACCATCACCAGGCCGGTGCGGCTGTGCAGCACCGTGACCCCCGGCAAGGCGGCAAGCAGCGTTTCGGCGAATTCCTTGATCCGCGCCGCCTCGGCGCGCGCCAGGGTCGAAAGCGTGTCGCTGTCCCTAGCCCCGGTCATCGTCGCCGCTCGCGATGCTGAACCGGACCCGCGACGCCGCCCAGACGACTTCGGAACAGGCGATCGGCGTGCCGTCCGGCAAGGCGTCGACGGCGCGGATGATGGTCACCGACAGATCCGGGTGCTGGCACAGCATCCGCGCCTCCTCCGGCCGGGCCTGGCGGGAATGAAAGGTGGTTTCGGCCCGCAGGTAATCCTCGATCCCGTAGGACCGGTAGGTTTCCGTGACCGATCCGAACACCGCGCGCCGGTCGTGAAAGGCCGGGAAACGATCGACGGAATGAAAGATCGACCCGAAGGCGATGGGCCGCCCGTCCGCCGAGGTCAGCCGCCGGGAATGGTAGACCAGCGCGCCGGCCTCCAGGCCCAGGGACCGGCGCACGCGATCAGGCGCCGCGATCACGTTCGCCTCAAGCAGATCCCGCGAGATATCATTGGCCTGGCCCGCCAGGTTGCGGCGCAACCGCGTCCGTTTGCCCAATTCGTAATGCAGCATCAACGGCGCACTGACAAAAGTGCCGCGGCCCTGTTCGACACTCAGCTTGCCTTCCTTGGCCAGGGCCGATATCGCCCGGCGCAGACTGTGCCGCCCGACCCCGTAACGCCTCAGAAGCTCGGGTTCCGTGGGGATCTGGTCGCCGGGCGCGAAACGGCCCTCGTCGATATCCCGAGAGATCGCGTTCTTGACGGATGTCCAGTCTTTCGTGGTCATGGCGGCCCTTATTCATTCGGATGAATCCTGCCTAACGCGCCGAATGCACAGCTTTGTGACAACCGGCGACCTTTCCGGATGGGCGCCACCACGGCCCCGGTGCCGCGTCAGCCGCGGATCAGGATGGCGCGGAAATCGTTGACATTGGTGCCGGTCGGGCCGGGACCGAAGAGGTCGCCGACCGCGTCGAAGGCACCCCAGGCATCATTGGCCAGAAGCGCGGCCTGCGGATCGACGCCGGCCCGGCGCATCCGCGCCGCGCTGGTCGCATCGGCAAAGGCGCCGGCATTGTCCTCGGACCCGTCGATCCCGTCGGTATCGGCAGCCAGCGCAACGATCCCCGCGACGCCGTCGATGGCCCGCGCGAAGGACAGCAGGAACTCGGTGTTGCGCCCGCCGCGGCCGCCGGCGCGCTTCAGGGTCACGGTCGTCTCGCCCCCCGACAGGATCACCACCGGCGCGCCGAAGGGCCGGCCCCGGGCCACGACCTCGCGCGCGATCGCGGCATGGACCAGGCCGACGTCGCGCGCCTCGCCCTCGATCGCGTCGGACAGGATCACCGCCGGCACGCCCGCCGCCCGGGCGCGTTCCGCCGCCGCCTCCAGCGACAGCCGCGCCGAGGCGATCACCCGGACCGCGTGGCCGTGAAACACCGGGTCATCGGGATGCGGTGCGGGATCCGCATGCCGCAGCCAGTCGGTCACCGCCTCGGGCAGGGCCAGGCCGAAATTCCGGATAAGGGCACGGGTGTCGTCCAGCCCGACCGGCGACGGCACCGTCGGCCCCGAGGCGACCTCGGCCGGATCATCGCCGGGCACGTCCGACACCACCAGGCTGACGACCCGGGCCGGATGCGCCGCTTCCGCCAGCCGGCCGCCCTTGATCCGGCTGACATGTTTGCGGATCGCGTTCATCACCCCGATCGGCGCGCCCGAGGCCAGAAGCGCGGCATTCAACGCCTGTTCGTCGGCCAGCGTCAACGCGCCGGGCGGCGCCGGAAGCAGGGCCGACCCGCCGCCGCTGACCAGGGCCACGACCAGGTCATCGGCGCTCAGCCCCGCGACCGCGTCCAGCAGGGCGGCGCTCGCGTCCAGCCCGGCGGCATCGGGCACCGGATGGGCGGCCTCCAGCACCCGGATCGTCCGGGTCGGTGCGCCATAGCCGTAGCGGGTGACCACCACGCCCTCGACCGGCCCGTCCCACAGCGCTTCGAAGGCAGCGGCCAGCTGCGCCGCCCCCTTGCCCGCGCCGACCACAACCGTGCGACCCGCCGGCCGGGCCGGCAGATGCGGCCGCAGCGCCACGCGCGGATCGGCCGCCGCGACGGCCGCGTCGAACAGGCCGGTCAGAAAGGCACGGTCATCCGGGGTCATCGGGCCTCTATATCACGGGGGCACGCCCCGTCAGCCGATTATCGGACCTTGGTGCGGACTATCGCCGCCCCCGGTGCTGCTGCTAGGATCGTGCCGTGATGCCAGGGGGAACGGGTCATGCGCCAGACAGGCAACAGAACACAGATCGACCGGACGGCGCAGGGCGCGGGATCCCGGGCATGACCGCGCCCGCCCGGGATCGGGTGACCGTCCGGTGCGACGGCGCCGCGCTGAGCTTCGATCCCGCCGTCGGCAACCTGCGCCGGCTGGACCTGCGCGACGGCGACAGGATCCTGTCCCCGCTCCATACCGCCCCTTGGGTCGATCGCGACGACGCCGACCTGCCCGACGACCTGGCGCCGGTCGAACGCCAGCTGTCGGGCGATTTCCTGTGCGCCCCCTTCGCGCAAAGCGATGTCGAACCGGCCCCGCCCCATGGCTGGAGCGCGAACAGCCATTGGACCGTCACCGACCAGGGCGCCCGCCACATCCTGGCCCGGCTCGATCGGCCGGTGATGGGCGCCCGCATCGACAAGCGCCTGACCCTGTCGGCGCAGGCGCCGATCCTGATCCAGGAGCACCGGGTCGACGGCGGCCATGGCGGCCTGCCGCTTGCCCATCACCCGATGGTGCGCCTGGGCGGGCCGGCCCGGTTCTGCTGTTCGCCCAAACGCATCGCGCTTGGCCCCGACGCGCCGCTCGATCCGGGGCGCAACCGGCTCGCCACCGGCGCCCGCACGCGCGACCTGACCCGGTTTCCCGGCGCCGAGGGCGGCAGCGTCGACCTGACCCGGCTGCCCATCGCCGAGGCGCACGAGGATTTCGTCACCCTGGTCGAGGCGCAGGGCAATCCGCTGGGCTGGACCGCGCTGCTGCGCGAGGACGCGGACGACATCGTGTTCTTCGTCAAGGACCCGAAGGTCCTGCCGGTCACGATGCTCTGGCATTCGAATGGCGGGCGCGACCATGCGCCCTGGAACGGACAGCACCGCGGCGTGATCGGGATCGAGGATGGCTGCGCCGCCGGTGCGGCCGGGCATCGGGCGGCACTGGGGCCGAACCCGGTCGCCGCCACCGGGGTGCCGACCTGCCTGCCGCTTGGCCCCGGCACCACCCATCGCATCGTCCACCTGACCGGCGCGATCGCCCGGCCCGCCGGTTGGTCGGCGGTGACCGATATCCGGCTGTCGGGCACACGGCTGACCCTGATCGGCGACAGCGGCGGCACCCGCAGCCTGGATGTGCCGGAGGGGCTGTTCGATACGACAGGCTGACGCCGCATTCGCCCGGAAAAGCGGCGCTTCGCCCTTGGGGCGCCGCCGAAACAGCCATTTTCGCGCCCAAGGGCCGGGTGGCAGGAAAAGGCTTGGGGAATTCGGCGCGGTAATTTACCGTATGGTCAAATTTCGACGATGGGTGCGGGGGCATGTTGGACTTGATCGTGAGGCGCGCGCGCCTGCCCGACGGGCGGGGTCCGCTCGATATCGCCTGCAGCCAGGGCCGCATCGCCCGCATCGCCCCCCATATCGACGCGCCCGCACAGCACGAGGTCGCGGCCGATGGCCAGCTGGTCAGCCCGCCCTTCGTCGATCCGCATTTCCATATGGATGCGACCCTGTCGCTGGGCCTGCCGCGGCTGAACCTGTCGGGCACCCTGCTGGAGGGCATCGCCCTGTGGGGAGAGCTCAAGCCCCTGCTGACCCCCGAAGCGGTGATGGCGCGCGCGCTGCGCTATTGCGACCTGGCCGTCGCCCAGGGGCTGCTGTCGATCCGCACCCATGTCGATGTGTCGACCGCGCCCCTGGTCGGCGTCGAGGCCCTGCTGGAGGTCCGCAAACGCGTTGCCCCCTATATCGACCTGCAACTGGTCGCCTTTCCCCAGGACGGGCTCTATCGCGCCGAAAACGCCGAAGAGAACCTGGTCCGGGCGCTCGACATGGGGGTCGACGTCGTCGGCGGCATTCCGCATTTCGAACGCACGATGGAGGACGGCGCGCGCAGCGTGAAACACCTGTGCCGGATCGCGGCCGAGCGTGGCCTGCCGGTCGACCTGCATTGCGACGAAAGCGACGATCCGATGTCGCGCCACGTCGAAACCCTGGCCGCCGAGACGACGCGGCTGGGCCTGGGCGGGCGCGTGGTCGCCAGCCACGTCACCGCGATGCATTCCTATGACAATTACTATGCGTCCAAGCTGATCCCGCTGATCGCGGACTCCGGGATGCATGTGGTGCCCAACCCGCTGATCAACATCACGCTTCAGGGCCGCGCCGACACCTATCCGCGCCGCCGTGGCCTGACCCGCGTGGCCGAGTTGCGCGCGGCCGGCGTCAATGTCGCCTTCGGGCAGGATTGCACCATGGATCCATGGTATCCGCTGGGCTCGGCCGACATGCTGGAGGTCGCCCATATGGGCATCCACGCCGCCCCGATGACCTCGCGCGAGGCGATGGCCTGGGCCTTTGACAGCGTCACGCTGGGCGGGGCCGCCGCCATGGGCCTGCCCGACCCGACCCTGCGCGAAGGCGGGCCGGCCGACATGGTCGTCCTGCAGGCCCGCGACCGGATCGAGGCGGTGCGGCTCAGGGCCACGCGCCTGGCGGTGATCCGCGCCGGCCGGGTGATCGCCCGAACCGACCCCCGGATCGCGACCCTGTCGCTCGACGGGCGCCCGACCCGGGTCGACCCGGCGGCCTACGCCCCGCCGGAAGACGTGTGAATTCATTGACTGACCAACAGGAAAAGGAAGCTGCCATGACCTTCGGACCCAATCGCCGGACCTTGCTGATCGGGGGCGCGGCCACGCTGGCCCTGCCCGCCTATATCCGCCGCGTCAACGCCCAGACCGCCCTGCGCGTCGCCGGCGTCCATGCCAGCCCGGTCGAGAATGCCTGGAACAGCCGCATCCACCTGGCCATGCAGGGCGCCGCCGAGGCCGGGCTGATCGCGTATGAATTCTCGGAAGGCGTCGACGCGACCGATTACCCCCGTGCCATGCGCGAATATGCCGAAAGCGGCGCCGGCCTGGTCTGGGGCGAAAGCTACGCGGTCGAACGCGAGGCGCGCGAAGTGGCCGCCGATTATCCCGACACCGCCTTCCTGATGGGGTCATCCGGCGGGCCGGAGGGCGACAATTTCGGCGTCTTCGGCACCCGCAACCACGAGGCCGCCTACCTGGCCGGCATGCTGGCCGGTGCGATGTCGGAAACCGGCATCTTCGGGTCGGTCGGCGGTTACCCGATCCCCGAGGTCAACCTGCTGATCAATGCCTTCCGCAGGGGCGTGTCCGAGGTGAACCCCGACGCGACCTTCCTCAACGGTTTCATCGGCGCCTGGTTCGATCCGGCCCGGGCCCAGGAAATGGCCATCGCCCAGATCGACCAGGGCGCCGACATCCTGTTCGGCGAACGCATCGGCACCGCCGACGGCGCCCAGGCCCGCGGGGTCAAGGCGATCGGCAGCCTGATCGACTACACCCCGCGCTACCCCGACACGGTCTTTGCCAACGCGATCTGGAACTACGGCCCGACGATCGAGGCGATCGTGGCCGATATCACCGCCGGCACCCCCGTGGGCCGCGACTACACCGAGTATTCCTTCATGAAATACGGCGGCAACGCGCTGATCTATGTCGACAGCATGGTCCCGGCCGAAGCGATCCCGGCGATGGAGGCGCAACAGGCCGCGATCCAGTCCGGCGCATTCGACGTGCCGATCGACGCCGACGAACCGGCCTAGGCCTTGGACGCCACGGCACTTGCCCGGGCCATCGCGGAGGGGCGGACCACCGCCGGCGCCGTGATCGCCGCCGCGCATGACGCCTGCGCGGCCCGGGCCGGGCGCGGCGCCGTGGCGCGTCGTCTTCCGCTTGACAGCCTGGCGGATCCTTTTTGCGGACCGTTCTGCGGGGTGCCGATCCTGGCCAAGGACCTGGGCGCGCATGCCAGGGGGCTGGCCCCGGCCGCGGGGTCGGCGGCGCTGCGCGCGCGGGTGCCGGACCCCGCGGACGACAGCGATTTCTTTGCGGTCCTGCGCCGGGCGGGGGTCGTCCCGATCGGCCTGTCCACCACGCCGGAATTCGGCTTTGCCCTGACCTCCGAACCGCCCGCCGGCCCCATCGCCCGCAATCCCTTCGATCCGGCCCGCAGCCCGGGCGGGTCGTCGGGCGGGGCCGCGGCCGCCGTCGCCGGCGGGCTTGTCGCCATCGCCCATGCCACCGATGCCGGCGGGTCGATCCGCGTGCCGGCCGCCTGTTGCGGGCTTTGGGGCCTCAAGCCCTCGCGCGGGGCCACGCCCATGGGCCCCGATTACGCGAACCACCTGATGGGCATCGTCGGAGAGCTGGTCCTGGCCCGGTCGCTGCGCGATGTCGCCGCCGTGTTCGCCCTGTTCGGCCCGGCCAGCGCCACCTTTCCCGACACGCCGACCATCGCCCTGTCGATCCCCGCGCGCTGCGACGCGGCCCAGGCCAGCGCCACGCGCATTGTCGCCGCCGCGCTGGCCGATATCGGCGCCCGGATCGTCGAAACCCCGGCCCCCGACGCGCTGGGGGCCGAGGCGCATGACCTGGTCGGGCGGATCCTGTCGGTGTCCCTGGCCGACTGGCTGGAGGGGTGCGGCATCGCCGACAACGAGGTGTCGGCCCTGGCCGCCGCCAATGCCGCCCGCGGCCGCGCGATGACCGGCCCGCAGGTCTTTGCCCTGGGCCGCGATGTGCTGCGGTTCTCGGATCGCGCCGCGGCGCTGTTTTCGCAGGCCGACGCGCTTCTGATGCCGATCCTGTCGGGGCCGCCGCCGGCGATCGGTGCCTTTCCGACCGATCATGCCGACCTCGACGCCCATCTCGCGGCGATGGAGGCGACGGCCCCCAATGCCGCGCTCGCCAATGCCGCCGGGCTGCCGGCGCTGGCCATCCCGCTCCCGACGGACGGCCCCTGCCCCACCGCCGTGCAATTGCTCGGCCCGCGCGGCGCCGATGCCATGCTGCTGGCTCTGGCCGCACGGATCGCGAATGCGCTGCCCGCCGTCACCTACCCCGACCCCATCGCCGGGATGCCCGCATGAAAGCCGTGCTCGAATTATCCAACATCACCAAACACTTCGGCGCGCTGACCGCGAATGATGATGTCTCGCTTTCCCTCGCGCAGGGTGAAATCCTGGCCCTGCTGGGCGAAAACGGCGCCGGCAAGACCACGCTGATGAACATCCTCTTCGGCCATTATGCCGCCGATGCGGGCGCGGTGCGCGTCTTTGGCCGGACCCTGCCGCCGGGCCGCCCCCGCGCCGCGATCGAGGCCGGCGTCGGCATGGTCCACCAGCATTTCACCCTGGCCGGCAACCTGACGGTGCTCGAAAACGTCATGCTCGGCTCCGAACCGCTGACCCGCCTGCGCTCGGCCCGGGCGGCGGCGCGGGCGCGGCTGATGCAGATCGCCGACCGGTTCGGCCTGCCGGTGACACCCGAGGCACGGGTCGCCAGCCTGTCGGTCGGCGAACGGCAACGGGTCGAGATCCTCAAGGCGCTCTATCGCGACGCGCGCATCCTGATCCTGGACGAACCCACCGCGGTGCTGGCCCGCCCCGAGGCGCAGCGGCTGTTCGAAACCCTGCGCGGGATGACGCAAAACGGCCTGTCGGTGATCTTCATCAGCCACAAGCTGCACGAGGTCATGACCGCCTCCGACCGCGTCGCGGTGCTGCGCGGCGGGCGCATGGTGGCCGAACGGCGCACCGCGCTGACCTCGGCCGAGGACCTGGCCGAGCTGATGGTGGGCCGCAAGGTGGACCGCCCGGTGCGGCAGGACCACCAGATCGGCGCGCCGGTCCTGGTCGCCGACAATCTGCGCGTGACCGAAGACGGCGCGACCCGGCTCGACGACCTGTCCTTCACCGTCCATGCCGGCGAAATCCTGGGCATCGTCGGCGTGTCGGGCAACGGCCAGGCCGCGCTGGGCGCGCTTCTGTCCGGCCTTGCCCATCCCGCCGCGGGCCGGCTGACGCTGGACGGGCGCGACGTCGGCCATCTTGGCCCGCGCGGGCTGATCCGCGCCGGCGCCGCCCGGGTTCCCGAGGACCGCCACGCCGAGGGCGCCATCGGCGAAATGTCGGTCTGGGAGAACGCCGTGCTGGAACGGTTGCGCAGCCCCGAATTCTCGTCGCGCGGCTTCGTGCGCCGCGCCGCCGCCCGCGCCCATGCGGCCGCGCTGATCACCCGGTTCGACGTGCGCGGCGCCGCGCCCGATACCCGCATCCGGCTGCTGTCGGGGGGCAACATGCAGAAACTGATCCTTGGCCGCTGCCTGGCCACCGGGCCGCGGTTCATCCTGGCCAACCAGCCCACACGGGGCCTCGACGAAGGCGCCATCGCCACCGTCCATGCCGAGTTGCTGGCCGCACGGGCCGAGGGCGCGGCGATCCTGCTGATTTCCGAGGAACTGGACGAGGCGGTGGGCCTGTCGGACCGGATCCAGGCCATCGTCAAGGGCCGCCTGTCGCGCCCGGTGACCGCCGAACAGGCCGATCCGCGGCGGCTGGGCCTGATGATGGCCGGCATCTGGGAGGACGACGATGCGGCTTGAACGACGCGCCGACACGCCGCTGAGGCTGGTGGTCCTGGCGCCGCTGGGCGCGGTGCTGGCCGCGCTGATCCTGGCCGCCGGGCTGATCGGCGCGGCGAAGGTCGACCCGCTGATGGCCTATGGCGAAATGCTGCGCGGCGCGCTGGGATCGCGCCTGTCGGTGACCGAGATGCTGACCCGCGCCACGCCGCTGATCCTGACCGGGCTGGCCGCCGCCGTCGCGTTTCGCGCCCGGCTGTGGAACATCGGCGGCGAGGGGCAGTTCTACCTTGGGGCGCTGACCACGGCCTGGGTGGGCCATTCGCTGGCCCTGCCCGGCGCGCTCGGCATTCCGGTGCTGATGGTCTGCGGCATGGCCGCCGGCGCGCTGCTTCTGGCCGGGCCGGCCGTCCTGCGGTTGCGGTTCGGCGTCGACGAGGTGGTCACCACGCTTCTGCTCAACTTCATCGTGATCCTCTTCGTCGGCCTGATGATCGAAGGCCCGCTCAAGGACCCGCTGGCCTTCGGCTGGCCGCAATCGGTGCCGGTCGCTGGCGATTTCCGCCTGCCCGACCTGATCGCCCGGACCCGGCTGCATATCGGCCTGCTGATCGCGCTGGCGGCGGCGGGCCTGGTCTGGCTGATCCTGGCCCGCACCGTCTTTGGCGTCGAAACCCGCGCCGCCGGCCTCAACCCCCGCGCCGCCACCTTTGCCGGCATCGCGCTGCCGCGCACGATCATGGGCGTCGCGCTGGTGTCCGGCGCCCTGGCAGGCCTGGCCGGCGCGATCGAGGTGATGGGCGTCACCGGCGGCGTCACCACCACCATGTCGCCCGGTTTCGGCTATGCCGGCATCGTGGTGGCGATGCTGGCCGCGCTGCACCCGGCGGGCGTGGTGGCCGCCGCCATCTTCGTCGCCACCGTCTTTGTCGGCGCCGACGCGATGAGCCGCGCCACCGGCGTGCCCTCGTTCATCGCCGACGTGATCGTCGCGCTGTCGCTGCTGACCATGCTCGTGGCGCTGCTTTTCACCAACTACAGGATCCGCCGATGATCGAGGCGCTGGACCTTCTGTTCAACACATCGCTCTGGGCGGCGGTTCTGCGCATCGCGACGCCGCTGATCTTCGGCGTGCTCGGGGCGCTGCTGTGCGAACGGGCCGGGGTGCTGAACCTTGGCATCGAGGGGATCATGACCATGGGCGCGATGGCCGGATGGCTGACCGTCCACCTGGGCGGCGACCTCTGGACCGGGCTGGCGGTGGCCGCTGCCGCAGGCGCGCTGATGGGGCTGCTGCATGCCATGCTCACCGTGCCGCTGGGCCTGTCGCAGCATGTGTCGGGCCTGGGCATCACGCTTTTCGCCTCGGCGCTGGCCTATTACCTGTATCGGCTGATCGTCACCGTCGGCGACAGCCCGCCGACGATCACCCCGTTCCGGCGGCTGGACATCCCCGGCCTGTCCGACATCCCCGTCCTGGGCCCGATCCTGTTTGCCCAGACCGCGCCGACCTACCTGGCGCTGGGCACCGCGCTGGTGCTGGCCTATGTGCTGGCGCGCACGCCGATGGGCCTGGCGATCCGGATGACCGGTGAAAACCCCCATGCGGTCGAGGCCCAGGGCCTGAACCCGATCGCGATCCGCATCGGCGCGGTGGTCGCTGGATCGGCGCTGATGGGCATGGGCGGGGCCTTTCTGACCATGGCGGCGTTCAATTCCTTCTTTCCCGAAATGGTCCAGGGCCGCGGCTGGATCTGCATCGCGCTGGTCGTCTTCGCCTCCTGGCGGCCGGGCAAGGCGCTGGCCGGCGCGCTGCTGTTCGCCTTTTTCGATGCCTACCAATTGCGCCTG
Organism: Rhodobacteraceae bacterium HLUCCA08; assembly: GCA_001314655.1. Classification (GTDB taxonomy): domain Bacteria; phylum Pseudomonadota; class Alphaproteobacteria; order Rhodobacterales; family Rhodobacteraceae; genus Salibaculum. The sequence goes on from LJSF01000012.1 coordinate 44,192, forward strand.
CAGACCGTGGTCGAAGGCGTGCCCTACCAGCTGTTCCTGATGGCGCCCTACATCCTGTCGATCGTGGCGCTGATCCTGGTCGCCCGCCGCGCCCGGGTGCCCGAGGCGCTGATGGCCCCCTACCGGCGCGGCGAACGCTAAAGCAAGTCGCGGCGCATGGGATCCGCCGGACATGCTCTGACACGTGGATGTCGCACGTCCGAAAAGCGCAAGACCGGTAGCCGCTTTTGCGCGACATGCGCTAGAGGCTGAGCCCGCGCATCAGGGCGATCATGTCCACGTCGCGCGACACGAAGACCGCGCCGGCCTCGATCGCCGCATCATAAAGCGTGTCATCCAGCGCCAGGATGCCCGGCGGCTTGCCCGCGGCACGGATGCGGCGGATCGCGTCGATCACCGCCCTGCGCACCTCGGGATGGCTTGCATCGCCCGAATAGCCCATGCTGGTCGCCAGATCGGCGGGGCCGACAAAGATCCCGTCCACCCCCGGCGTCGCCGCGATCGCCTCTATATGCGGCAGGCTGGCGGCGGTTTCGACCTGGACCAGCAGGCAGATCTCGTCGCGGGCGCGGGCATGATACTGCGCCACCCGCCCGAACCGCGAGGCCCGCGTCACCCCCGCCACGCCGCGGATCCCGTCGGGCGGATAGGCCACGCTGGCCGCCGCCAGCGCCGCCTCTTGGGGGGTCTGGACATAGGGCACCAGGATGGTCTGCGCACCGCCATCGAGCAGCTTCTTGATCTCGGCCGGGTTCAGGTGACTGGGACGCACGATCGCCGAACCGGGATAGGGCGCCGCGGCCTGGAGCATGGCGATCACCGTGTTCTCGTCCATGAACGCGTGTTCGGTGTCATAAAGCACCCAGTCGAAACCGGCACCGGCCAGCATCTCTCCGACCAGCGGATCGGCGATCGAGCACCAGACACCCCGCTGCAGCTCGAAGCGGGACAGGGCGGCCTTGAAGGCATTGCGGGGCAGATCGGTCACGGCGTGGCTCCTTTCGTGACAGGCGAGGCGGGCCGGAACCGGCCCGGGGATGAACATCCTTCAGGGCACGAGGGCCTGCGCGCGCTCATTGCGCGGCCAGTGCCCGGCGCAAAAGGTCCGGGTCCGGCACGGCCCGTCCGGTGAACAGCGCGAAGGCGTCGATGCCCTGGTGGAAATACAGCGCGTAGCCCGACAGCACCCGCGCACCGGCCGCACTGGCCTGGCGGCAGAACGCCGTGTCGACCGGCGTGTAGACCGCATCGAAAGCCCAGCGGCAGGCCGGAAATGCACCCTCGGGTACCGGCGATCCGCCATAGCCGACCATGCCCAGCGGGGTGGCGTTGACGACGCCGTCGGCCCGGGCCAGATCCTGCAATGTCCCGGCCCGCGCCGTGACCCCGGTCCTGGCCAGGTCTTGGGCCAGGGCCTCGGCCCGGCCCGGCACGGGGTCGACGATGGTCAGCGCCTCGGCCCCCAGCGCGGCCAGCGCAAAACCCACCGCGCGGCCCACGCCCCCGGCGCCGAACATCACCCCCCGCCCGGGGGCGGCGTCGCCGAAACGTCCGGCCCAGGCGGCACGGAACCCGGTGTAATCGGTGTTGAAGCCGCGCGGGCCCTGCGGGTCGAACAGCACCGTGTTGCAGGCGCCGATCCGGGCGATGTCGGGGCTGTCCACCGCAAGACGGGCCATGACCCGTTCCTTGTAGGGCAGCGTCACGTTGACCCCGCGATAGCCCTGCGCGCGGCAGCGGTCGAACAGCGCGTCGAAATCCAGCCCCTGTTCGGCCGGGATCAGCAACTCGTAGCGCAGCGACAGCCCGGCCTGCCGGGCCGCGGCGAGGTGCAGCGCGGGGCTGCGCGACGCGGCGATATTGTCTCCGATCAGGCCCAGGCGGATCGTGGTCATCGGCCCCTGCCCTATCCCTCGTAGCCGAACAGGCGCGGCAGGAACAGCACGATGCCCGGAAACAGGATCATCGCCAGCAAGGACGCCATCAGCACCGCCAGGAAGGGCAGGACCTCGCGGATGATCTCGGTCAGCGGGATGCGCGTCACGGCGTTGATCACGAACAGCAGGATCCCGTAGGGCGGCGTGATCAGGCCGATCATGCAATTGACCACGATCACGACGCCGAAATGCACCAGGTCGATGCCCAGTTCGCGGCAGGCCGGGATGAACAGCGGCACGATCACCAGGATGATCGTCGTCGCATCCAGCAGGCAGCCCAGCACCAGGATCAGCAGGTTCACGCCCAGCAGAAAGACGATGGGCGACAGGTCCATCCGGTCAAGCGCCCGGGCCAGCGCATCGGGGATGTTTTCCGAGGCGACGATGTAGTTCAGGATCAGCGCCGCGCCGATCACGATCCCGACCGCGGCCGAGGACCGCGCGCTTTCGACCAGGATCTCGTAAAGCTTGCGCAGCTTCAGCGCCCGGTAGAACACCACCGACAGGACCAGCGCATAGGCGGCGGCGACGGCGGCGGCCTCGGTCGGCGTGGTGACACCGCCATAGATGCCGTAAAGCAGGATCGCCGGCATCAGCAACGCCGGAAAGGCGCGCGCGGTCACCGCCGGCATCTCGCGCAGCGGGATCGGCGGTTCGGTGGCAAAGCCGCGCCGATGCGACATCCAGACATTCATGCCCATCAGCACCAGGCCCATCAGCAGCCCCGGCAGGATACCGCCCAGGAACAGCGCCCCGATCGAAGCGCCCGAGATCAGCGCATACAGCACCATCGGGATCGACGGCGGGATGATCGGCCCGATCGTGGCCGAGGCCGCGGTGATCGCCGCGGCATAGCCGGCCGGAAACCGCCCGTTCTTGCGCATCATGTCGATGATGATCCTGCCGATCCCGGCCGCATCCGCCACCGCCGAGCCCGACATCCCCGAAAAGATCAGCGATGCCATGATGTTCACATGGCCCAGCCCGCCCTTGAACCGGCCCACCGTGGCGACGCAGAAATTCAGCAGCCGATCCGAAATCGTGCCCGCATTCATGATATTGGCGGCGACGATGAACAACGGCACCGCCAGCAGCAGGAAACTGTCGTAGATCCCGTCGACCAGCCGTTTGCCCACCACCCCGATCGAGGATCCGGCCGCCAGCACATAGACCATCGACGCGACCAGGATCGCATAGGCGACGGGCAGCCCGATCCCGGCCAGGACCAGCAGGGTCCCGATCAGCAGCAGCAATTCGACGCTCATCTCTCGACCTGTTCGACCGGCAGGATGTGGTCCTCGGTCGGGGCGCCGTGGCGCAGCGCCCGGATCGCGCGCCAGCCATAGCGGGCGCCGACCACGGCCAGGAACACGAAATAGACCGAATAGAGCGGGAACATCTTGACCGGCAAGGTGGCCGAGGACTTGATCCGCAGGATCTTCATCCTGTCATGGGTCGGCCCGATCGACGCCCAGAGCGCCACCAGCACCACCACGCCTCCGATCACGGCCAACCATTTGCGCAGCCCCGGCCGCGCGGCGTTGTAGAGGATGTCGAAGGTCACGTGATCACGGTCGCGCACCACGAAGGCGTTGCCCCAGAAGATCGTCCACAGCCACAGGACCAGGATCATCTCGACCGTCCAGCCGAACCGGCGGGCATCGATCAGGTGGCCGAACTGGTCCAGGAACCACTCCGATCCGACGATGTAGCGGACCACGATCTGAAGGATGAAGATGCAGAAGATGGCGGCCATCATCGCGGCCGCCACCCCTTCGGTCAGGCGAGAGACAAACCGGATCGCAGGATGCATGCCCGTCTCCCGCCGGCCCGTGTCAATTGCCCAACGCGTTCACGGCCTCGAGCGTGCCCTCGGGCCAGGACCGGGCGAAATCGCTGTCCAGATAGGCGCCCTGGACACGGTCGCGAAAGGCCGCCACGTCCGGTTCATAGACTTCCAGCCCCTGTTCGCGCAGGAAGTCGACAAGCTCTTCCTCTTTCTGCAGCTGGTTCTCGCGGCCGAAATCGGCGGCGTCCCAGGCGGCGGCGGTGATCGCCTGCTGGTGGTCTTCGGACAGGCCGTCATAGACCTCGGCCGACAGCGCGATGAAGTTCCAGTCGACCAGGTGCGAGGTCAGCACGACCTGGTTGGTGACTTCGTAGAACTTGGCGTCCACAACCGTGGGCAGCGGGTTGTCCTGGCCATCCACGGCGCCCGAGCTGAGCGCGGTATAGACCTCGGTAAAGGCCATCGGCGTCGGGTTGGCGCCCAGGGCGCCGCCCAGGAACAGCCAGGCATCGGTGCCGGGCATCCGCAGGTTCACGCCGTCCAGGTCATCGGGGGTCGACACCGTCAGTTCGTCCTTCGTCTGGCGCAGGTTCACCTGGCGCTGACCCAGATACATCGGCGCCAGCAACACCACGCCCAGCTCCTCCTCGACGCGCTGCTTGAACGGGTCCATCAGCGGGTCGTTGAACACCGCGACCTGGTGCGCGGCACTCTGGAGCACGTAGCCGGCGGTAAAGATCGACCATTCGGGAAAGAAGGTCGCAAGCTCCTGGGCCGAGGTGATCGACATTTCCAGGTCGCCATTGGCGATCGCCTCCAACTCGGTGCCCTGGCCGAACAGGGTGCCGTTCCAATAGGGCTGGAACTCGGCGAAATCGGCCACGGCCGGGGCGAATTTCTCCAGCATCGCGATCGACCGCTGGTCGGTTTCGGATTGCACGGCCGACAGGCGCAGCATCACGCGGTCCTGGGCGGCGGCGCCGGTGGCGGCGATCAGGGCAGCGGTCGCCGCCGCCCCCAGAAAGCCCCGGCGGGCGAGTGTCACGGGCATCAGATGTCCTCCCTTGCAGGTCCCAGCCTCGTCTCCCCGAGGCTCCTTCGCAAGACTGCCATGGCGGTGGCCGAAATCAATCGCAAAACACCGGAATCGTGGAATATTCGAAAATCATCGATTTTCCAGGCCGTTCTGCACATCCTGCCCCGCCGCCGCCGCCCGGAAGGACGTCAGGCAATGCACCACACCGCCTTCGATATGGTCGCGCAGGATGGTTTCGGCGCGGGCGGTGTCGCGCTCCAGCGCGGCCTCCAGCAGGGCGCGGTGCTCGGCCGCCGCGGTTTCGCCGCGATAGGTCAGGAACAGCATCTGGTAGCGCAGGTATTTGTCGAACACGGTCATGTGCAACGCCATCAGTTCGGGCGAACCGCAGGCCGCGACCAGGGCCTTGTGAAACCCGCTATCGGCGCGTTTCCAGGCCTCGCGCGCCGACGCGTCGCCGGCCTTCATCCGCTCTTCCATGCGGTGCAGCTTGTGATGGGCCGACACCGCGCCGGCCTCCCAGTCGGTATCGCCCCGCGCGATCGACTGGCGCAGGGCATGGCCTTCCAGCAACACCCGAAGATCGGCGATTTCGCGCAGGCCCTCCGGCGACATCGGCGCCACCGAAAAGCCGCGCTGCCCCTCGGCCCGGACGAACCCTTCCGAAGCAAGCCGGTTCAGACATTACCGCAAGGTCGAGGTCGAGGCATCGTAGCGGTCCAGAAGGTCCGCCATCTTCAGCTTCCGCCGGGCCGCAAGCCGGCCAAGGATGATGTCGCGGCGCAGCGCCGCGTAGATGTCCTGTCCCAGGGTCCGCATGCACCGCCTCGTCGCGCCTGACGTCGCCGCAGGATAGGCGGCCCGGGCGGCTGGCACAATCATCTTGAAAATCATCGATTATGGTGAAACCAATCCGGGGCCACGACATCGGATCGACCCGCCATGACCCTCGACCGCGCCGGCGCCGGCGCCACGCCGTCCCGCACCGCGCAGCTGCAATCCACCCTGCGCCGGGCGATTCTCGACGGCGCGCTGGCGCCCGGCCAGCGGATCAACCTGGATGATCTGCGCCGGGTTCACGACGTGTCGCTGTCGCCCCTGCGCGAGGCCCTGTCGCGTCTGGTGGCCGAAAACCTGGTGCAGTTCCGCGACCGGCGCGGCTTTTTCGTCGCCCCGATCTCGGCCGCGCACCTGGCCGAAACCACCCGCCTGCGCTCGGACCAGGAGGCCCTGGCCCTGTCCCACGCCATCGCCGCGGGCGATCTGGACTGGGAAAGCGGCGTGCTGGCCGCGCTGCACCGGCTGCGGCGCGCGCCCGATGACGGGTTGTCCGAGGACGACATGGCGTTTCACGCCGCGCTCGCCGCCGGCGCCGGCATGCCGATGCTGCAGGACATCTGCAGCCGGCTGGTCAACCTGCACCTGCGCTATGTCCGCGTCCTCGCCTATCCGGGCAACCGGCGCGACGCCTTCGCCGAACACCGCGCCATCGCCGAAGCCGCGATCGCCCGCGACGCCGAACTCGCCCCGACCCTGCTGAAACGCCATATCGAGCGCACCGGCGCCGATCTGGCCGCGATGCTGCCCGCAGCGGAGCCACCCCGATGAGCACCCGTATCGCCGTCGCCGGCGCCGGCCTGATCGGCCGCCGTCACGCCGAGGCCCTGAGGTCGGCCCGCGATGTCGCGCTGTGCGCCATCGTCGACCCGGACCCGGCCGCCGCCGGTTTCGCCGCAGACCACGGGGTGCCCTGTCTGCCCGACCTCGACGCCCTTCTGGCGCGGACCGATGTCGACGGGGTGATCCTGGCCCTGCCGAATGCGCTTCATGGCCCGGCCGCGCTGGCCTGCATCGCCGCCGGCCTGCCGGTCCTGGTCGAGAAACCGCTGGCCACCAACGTTGCCGAAGGCGCCGCCATGGTCGCGGCCGCAAAGGCCGCCGGGGTGCCGCTGCTGACCGGCCATCACCGGCGCTACAACCCGCTGATCACCCGCGCGATCGAGATCGTCCGGGAAGGCGCGCTCGGGACCCTGACCGCGGTCCAGGCCCAGGCCTGGTTCTTCAAGCCCGACCGGTATTTCGACACCGCCTGGCGGCGCGACCCCGGGGCCGGCCCGGTCTTTCTGAACCTGATCCACGATATCGACCTGCTGCAGGCGCTCTGCGGACCGGTCGCCGCGGTGCAGGCCATGGACAGCAACGCCCTGCGCGGCAACCCGGTCGAGGAAACCGCGGTGGTCCTGCTGCGCTTCGCCTCCGGCCTGCTCGGCACGGTCAATGTCAGCGATGCCGCCGTCGCGCCCTGGAGCTGGGAACTGACCGCCCGCGAAAACCCCGCCTATCCGGCAACCGACCAGAATTGCTACTGGATCGCGGGCACAAGGGGTGCATTGGCGCTGCCCAACCTGGCCTTGTGGACCCATGACGGCCCCGATGGCTGGTGGAGCCCGATCGCGGCCCGCCGCCTGCCCTTCGGCTTCGACGACCCGCTGGTGGTGCAGGCCGCCCATTTCGGCGCCGTGATCCGCGGGCAGGAGACGCCCCGCGCCACGGGGGCCGACGGGCTGTCCGCGCTGACGGTGATCGAGGCGATCAAACGCGCCGCCGCTTCGGGCCGGATCGAAAGGCCCTGACGCCGCCGCCCGCGACGCAAGGCGACGCCGGAACCGCCAATGCGCCTGTTTTTTGTGCGAGTACCGCCCAAAATGAAGGCTGACCTGCTGAGCCTTTGATTTCCCGGTCCGGTTTGCCTATTCTCCGAACCTATGAAAAAGGGCCGCGCGTCAGGGCGCGACGGTGCCCGGGGCAGAGTAGCGAGATGAACGTGCAGCGGCTCGAACAGCGCAGGATTGACCTGTACAAGGCCTCCAAGACGGGCCTTCGGACCCAGTTTGCCGCGCTGTGCTATCGTCTGAGCAATGGCAAACCGGAATTCTGCCTGATCACCTCGCGCACCACGCGACGCTGGATCGTGCCCAAGGGCTGGCCGGTGGACGGCGAGACGCCGACCGGGGCCGCCGCCACCGAAGCCTGGGAGGAAGCCGGCCTGGAAGGCAAGGTGCATCCCCTGCCGGCCGGCCTGTTCAGCTATGTCAAGAAGGACGAGGGCCTGCCCTGCGTCGCCGTCGTCTATCCGCTCAAGGTCAAGAAGGCCCATAATGACTGGCCCGAACGCGACCAGCGCCGCCGCCGCTGGTTCAGCCGGCGCAAGGCCGCAGAGCGCGTGGCCGAACCCGAATTGCGTCAGATCATCCTGACTTTCGATCCCTCCCGCCACTAGGCCACCGACCCGGAAACGCGCAACCGGATGCGTGATGCGGCGCGTTTGACGCGGGCGGGGAGGTTGGTGTCATGTTTCTCGTATCGGGTCGCGATGGCCCCGTGATGCTTGAGTTTCGAGAAGAACCGCTCGATCCGGGTCCGGCGGCGCCAGGCGGCGCGGTCCGGCGGCGACGGCGCGGCTCTGCGCGGGATCGGCCGGATATGGGCCGTCGCGCCGATGCCTGCGCGGTGGTCGCGCCGTCGATTGCTGTCGCAACCGGCGTCGGCCAGCAGGGTCTGGCCCGGTCCGACGCTGCCCGGCATGGCCTCGGCCGAGCGCCGGTCATGGGCCTGCCCGGCAGTCAGCTTCAGCGTGATCGGCAGGCCGCGCGCATCGGTCACGGCGTGGATCTTCGTCGTCAACCCGCCCCGCGAGCGCCCCGTGCAGCGGGCTCGAAGGTCAGCCGGATCGGTGGGGTCGGTGGTTTCCGCACCCCCTTTTTGCGCCCGCTGCCCGATGGGGGCGGGAATGACGGTGCTGTCGATCATTTGACGGGCATCCGGCACGGCCCCGCGTTGGTTCGGGGCATCCATGATGTCCTCCCATGACCCCACGAGCGTCCAGCGCCGGAACGGGCGCCAGCTCGTACTCCAGGGCAAAGGCGTGGACCTGCCTGAGAGCCTTGACCAAGCCGTTGGCGGCCTCGGGTCGGTCGGTCGTCTCGTCCCGCATGTGGCGGACATGGCAGGTCATGCGCCATGCGACGCAATGCGAGCGGCTGCAATGACCGGTTTTCGGGCCGATCCGAAGGGGCAGAGCCCTCGGCGGCTGTTTCGTGGCGTCGGGTCGAAGGAATGGCTTGCTCGCCAATCCTTCGCATCCAATAGATTGCACAACCCGCGATCGGACGCCTGCTTGCAAGCATGCGCAAGTGTGGATGACGGCAAGGCGGACACAGGAGTCAATTGAATGGCCCATATCCTCGGCTTCGGCAGCTTCAACGACATCGACACCCATGTACAGGAACCCTTCTTCAACGCGCTCGACGGGGATCTGAGCAAGGTGCGCCCGATCGACCCGGAACAGGACGATGGCTGCCGGATTGGTGGTATTGGCCGGTACGAAGTCGGGCGCCCGGTCCATCCGGACAACATGCCGACCCGGGTCCGGCGCGAGGGGGCGGGTCTGAAGATCTATCCCAAACAGGACTTTCATCAGCTCAGGGGCACTCCGATCATGTCGACCGCCGCCCGCGACCTGATCGAGGACATGGAGCCCGGCGTGCACCAGTTCTTTCCGATCGAGGTGACCCTCGGAAAGGACGACGCGCCCTATGGCACCTACTACAAGTTCTACACCGGCAGCCGGATCGACACATTGGACCGAAGCCGCAGCGGCCCCTACACTGCGGCCGGCCTGTGCACGGCCATCGGCGACCCCGAGGGCCGGCTCGTGCTGGATAGCGAGCGGATCGGCAACCACCATATCTGGTGCGAAAAATACGTGGCGTTGCCCGGCTGGGTCTGGGCTTCGGACGCCATGGTCGCACGGCTGCAGGCCTCGGGTCTGACGGGTCTGAAGCCGACCCGCCATGTGCCGGAGACGAAGGACCTCTGATCCGGCCTGGGCAAGGAATGGCTGCCCTGCGCTGTCAAGCCTGACCAAGGGTTCCGGCTTTCGGTGCGGGGGAAAGCGACGGCCAGACAAGACCATCAGGCCTGTGCGGCCAGGGGGCAATCACATGACGCGCGACAGAAAGGTCCGCGAAACCCTCGCCAGGCTCGAACGGCAGGTCGCCCGGAATGCGACCCCGGGGGAACGGGCCGCGGCCGGCGCGGCGCGGGACCGGCTTCGGGCCAGGCTGGATGTCGGAGCAGCCGAGGATGCCGAGCCGGAGGTCGAGCTGCAGTCGTCCCTGCCCGACCTCCGGTCTGTGTGCATCTTCGCGGCGCCCTGCCGCACGCACGGGCTGCGAGCCTATCGCTATCCCCGGCAACGACGCACCACGGTCATGGTCCGGGCGCGGCAAGCCAGCTTCGAACGCGCCGTTACCGCGAAGTTCCGCACCCGCAAACGCGAGGTGACGGCCTGTTTCGACGCGACGCTGAACCACCTCATCGCCGATGCCATGCAACCCGATGACGACGACGTCGGGCAGCGGCAGCTTCCGAAATGGCACCCGATCCAATCCGCCCGCCGAGGGCGGCAGCAAAGCGTGTCGCCGGAAGATCCGTCGCGGCGCGACGCGCGTCGACGCTTCCCGCGCGTGGCACCGGCAGCTGCCAACCGACACGACCCTGAAACAGCGGACGTCCCGGTTGCCGATATCGGCGTCAGCGCGGGCGGAATTGCCCTCCCGGTGGCATCCGCGGGGGCGTGGATTTCGAAGGATCAGCGGCCCGGAGAACGTCGGCTGACCCGACCGCCCATCCCAGATCGAGCGGCCTGCCGGAAGGCAGGATATGCCGCAGCGGCGTCCCACGCTCGGCGTCGAGCCCGAACAGCGCGGCAAAGGTCGCGAAATCCTCGAACCAGCGGTGTTCTTGGGAAAAGGACTGCACGATCATCGCGGCGCGGTCCGTCTTGAAACGCGCCGCCTCGAGAACGGCCGCCGCGCCGCGGTGGAGCAACTGGTAGCGGACGTGGTCGATCGGCCCGACCGGCAAGCCCAGCAGGTCGCGGATGAAGGTGATCCGCTTGGTCTTGCCCGCGCTGGCACCGACCAGCCATTCCCCGACCGTCGGCCCGAAGGGTTCGCCCACCTTGGCCTCGACCGCGACGGCGATCGTCTGATCTCCGGCCCGGGCGAGGGCAAAGACATCGCACTGGCTTTCGCGTCGCCCGCCGGGAAGGGCGACCTTGTGTTCCGGGATCGCGAAGAGAAGGTCCGCGTCCGGCCCCAGCAGCGCGGCGATTTCCGGCGGCAGGCCTTGCGCCGTTTCCCAGGACAGGGCCGCCGCCATCGCCGAACAGCCGCGTTTCCACTGCTTCTGCGGATCGGCGAGGAACTGCTGCCAATCGTCGGGGCCGCTGCTGGGTATGAGGATCTTGGTCATGCGGCACATCCTGGCTGGCGGCGGCGACCTCGGTCAACGGAAACATCGTCGACACGGATCGCTTGAATTCGCCTCGGGTCGGCCGCCGTTCGTCCTGTTGCCGGCACGCGCCCCGGGGACGATCCGCCACGATCCCGGCGCGGTGGGCGTGGTCGGGCGCGATCGCCACCCGGCGTGCCCCCCCCGGATCCGCCCAGCTCTGTCCGGTCGCTGTCCGGATCGGCGCAAAGCGCTCTTTTCAACGGGGGCAAAGCCGGTCACTTTGCCCGGCATGAGCGCCGCCGATCCCCGCCTGACCCCGCTTGTGCAGTCGCTGCCCGCGACCGTGCCCTTTACCGGCCCCGAGGCGCTGGAACGCCGCGCGGGCCTGCCGTTCCGCGCCCGCCTGGGGGCCAATGAAAGCGTCTTCGGCCCCTCGCCCCGCGCCATCGCCGCGATGCGCGAGGCCGCCGCCGAGGCCTGGAAATACGGTGACCCCGAAAGCCATGACCTGCGCGCGGCACTTGCCCAGGCCCATGATATCGCACCGGAAAACATCGTCGTCGGGGCCGGGATCGACGGGCTTCTGGACAGTCTGGTGCGCCTGACCGTCGCGCCCGGCACGCCCGTCGTCGCCTCGGCCGGATCCTACCCGACCTTCGCCTATCACGTCGCGGGCTATGGCGGGACGCTGGTCCCCGTGCCCTATACCGCCGATCACGAGGATCCCGACCGGCTGATCGCCCGCGCCGCCGAAACCGGCGCCCGGCTGATCTATCTGTCGAATCCCGACAACCCGATGGGAAGCTGGCACGACGCGGCCACGATCCAGCGCATGATCGAGGCCGTGCCGGACCACGCCCTGCTGGTCCTGGACGAGGCCTATATCGACTTCGCCCCGCCGGGCACCGCCCCGGCGATCGACCCTCTGGACCCGCGGGTGATCCGGATGCGCACCTTTTCCAAGGCCCATGGCCTGGCCGGCGCCCGGGTCGGCTATGCGATCGGCCAGGCCGGCCTGATCGCCGCCTTTCACAAGGTCCGCAACCATTTCGGCATGTCGCGCGCCGCACAGGCCGGCGCCCTGGCCGCGCTGGCCGATCCCGATTGGCTGGCCGATGTCCTTGCCCGGGTCGGTGACGCACGCGACCGGATCACCCGGATCGCCGCGGACAACGCCCTGACCGCCCTGCCCTCGGCCACCAATTTCGTCGCCGTCGATTGCGGCGCCGACGGGCGCTTTGCCCGCAAGGTCCTGGACAACCTGGGCCGGGACGGTGTCTTCGTGCGCATGCCCTTCGTGGCCCCGCAGGATCGCTGCATCCGCATCACCGTCGGCCGGCCCGAGGATCTGGAGCTTCTGTCCGAGGCGCTGCCCCGGGCGCTGGCGGCCGCGCGGCACGACGCCGAGGAACCTTGATAACCCGTTCGTGACTTGCCTTCCAGCCGGGGGAGGCGCGCATCCTCGCCGCGCCTGAAGGAGACATGCCATGCCCCGTCCAAACCTGAAATCCACCGCCCTTGCCGCCCTGATCGGCGCCGCCCTTGTCCTTGCGCTCAACGCCGCGGCGCAGGACGACCATGCCGGTCACGACATGCCAACGATGCGCGACGACATGACCGAGGCGACCCGGGCCTTCATCGCGATCAACGACGCGATGCATGTGGGCATGGCGATCGACTTTACCGGCGACGCCGATGTCGATTTCATCCGCGGCATGATCCCGCATCACCAGGGCGCGGTCGAGATGGCGCGTGTGGTGCTGGACCATGGCAGCGACCCCGAGGTGCGCGCCCTGGCCGAAGCGATCATCGCCGCCCAGGAAAGCGAGATCGCCTGGATGGAGCAATGGCTGGCCGACCGGCCGATGCCCTGATCGGCGGGCTTTCGCCCCGCATGCAGGCGCTCTTGCGGCGGTTTCGCGAAGCGGCGCGCCTGTCGCAGGGACAGACTCGGGGGCGCCAGGCGTCACGCTCCGCCTCGGGTCGCGCATTGCACAATCCCGTTCCCGGTCGGTTCCGGCGCAGGTCGGACTAGGACGCGGCCAGAACCGCGCTGGCCGCATCCAGCGCGCCCGCGCCATGCGGGATGTCCAGCGCCCGCAATCCGGTTTCGATCGCGGCCAGCACCCCCAGCACCATATGGGCGTTCACATGCCCCATATGACCGATCCGGAACCAGGCCGAAGCCGGGTCCCGGCCCAGCCCGATGCCCAGCGTCACGCCCAGCCGCTGTTCGAGGTAGGCGCGCAAGGCATCGCCCTGGCCCGGCGCCATCCCGATCGAGGTGATCGCCCGCGACCGCGCCGCCGGATCGGGCAGGTTCAGCCGCAAGGGCCCGCCCTGCCCCCAGGCGCCGCAGGCCGCCCAGACCGCCCGGGCCAGCCCGTCATGGCGGGCCCAGACCGCCTCCAGCCCTTCCTCGGCGATCATGTCGAGCGCCGCGCGCAGGCCATAGACATGATGCGTGGGCGCGGTGCCGTCGAAATGCATCCAGTATTCGGTCGGATTGGCCCGGGGCCGCCAATCCCAGTAGCGGCTGACGCGGGCCATCGCCCCGCGCACCCTATCCGCCTTTTCGTTGAACCAGACAAAGCCCAGACCGGGGGGCGTCATGAGCCCCTTCTGGCTGGCCGCGACGGTGACATCGGCGCCGCATTCATCCATCGCGTAGCGGTCGCAGCCCAGCGAGGCGATGGTGTCGCACATCAGCAGCGCCGGGTGGCCGGCCCGGTCGATCGCCGCGCGCAGGGCCGCGATATCGTTCCGCACCCCGGTCGAGGTATCCACGTGGACGCTGAGGACCGCCTTGATCCGGTGGGCGGTATCGGCCCGCAGCGCCTCTTCGACGCGGGCCTGGTCGACCGGCGCGGCCTGGCCGAAATCCAGCGTCTCGACCCGGGCGCCCAGGCCCGCGGCCATTTCGCCCCAGCCGATGCAGAACCGGCCCGTGGCCAGCACCAGGACGGTGTCGCCTTCGGCCACCACATTGGCCAGGGCGGCCTCCCAGGTGCCGTGGCCATTGGCGATGTAGATCGCCAGGTCGCCCGTGGTGCCGGCCAGCCGCTTGAGGTCGGGGACCAGCGAGCGCGTGACCTCGTGCAATTCACCCACATAGATGTTGGGCGCGGCGCGGTTCATGGCGCGCAACACCCGGTCGGGCATCACGGACGGACCGGGAATGGCAAGGTAGGAACGGCCATTGGCGAACATCGAAGACCCTTTGCGCTTGACGACCAGCCGACACTAGCCATGCCGGCGCCGGCGTCAATCTTCGGCGGCTTGCCCTGACCGGGTAAAAACCGATACACCGCGCATCTGACCGACCACGATCAAGACGGAGCCCATGCCCGGCCGCCACACCCTCAGCCTCGACCGCCTGCGCGGCGTCAGACGGGCAGCGCGGCCATGAGCGCCGATCCGACCCCGCCCGCGGGGCCGGGCATGATGCGCTGGCTCTGGTCGCGCTACCTGCGCCGGCATTCCTGGCCGCTGCTTCTGGCCTTTGCGATGATGATGATCGAAGGCTCCGCGATCGGGCTGCTCAGCTACATGATGAAGCCGATGTTCGACAACATCTTCGTCGGCGGCCAGACAGAGGCGCTGTGGTGGGTCGGCGGTGCGATCTTCGGGCTGTTCCTGTTGCGTGCCGTGTCCTCGGTCGTGCAGCGCGTGGTGCTGACCCATGTGTCGCAATTATCGGCGGCGCAGATGCGCACCGATCTGCTCGACCATGTGATGACGCTGGATCTGTCGTTTCACCAGACGACCTCGCCCGGGACGCTGATCGAACGGGTTCAGGGCGACGTGCAGGCCCTGGGCGCGGTCTGGACCGGCATCATCACCGGGCTGGGCCGGGATGTCGTCTCTGTCTTCTGGCTGTTCGGCGTGGCGATCTGGGTCGACTGGCGCTGGACCCTGGTGGCCCTGGTCGGCGCGCCGCTCCTGGTGTTGCCGTCGATCCTGGCCCAGGTCTATGTGCGCAAGAAGGCCCGCAAGGCCCGCGAGGTCGCCGCCGCGATGTCGACCCGGCTGGACGAGGTGTTCCACGGCATCGCCCCGATCAAGCTGAACCGCCTCGAACGCTACCAGTCGGATCGCTACGACGCGCTGACCGAGGCGCGGGTGCGGGCCGAGACCCGGGTGGCGTTGGGCCAGGCGGCGATCCCGGGCTTCACCGATCTGATGGCCGGGATCGGGTTTTTCCTGGTGCTGCTCTATGGCGGCGGCGAAATCATCGCGGGCGAGAAATCGGTCGGCGATTTCATGGCCTTCTTCACCGCCATCGGCTTTGCCTTCCAGCCCCTGCGGCGGCTCGGCAACCTGTCGGGGCTGTGGCAGTCGGCGGCGGCGGCGATCGAACGGGTGCAGGCGCTGTTCGAGACCACCCCGACATTGGTATCACCCCCGAAACCCGCGGCCCGGCCCGCCGGCGCCCCCGAGATCGGCTTCGAGGACGTGCGCCTCGCCTACGAGGACCTGCCGGTTCTGAACGGCGTCAGCTTTCGCGCGCCGGCGGGGCGGACCACGGCGCTGGTCGGCGCCTCGGGGGCGGGCAAGTCGACGCTGTTCAACCTGCTGACCCGGCTGCTGGACCCGGCCTCGGGTCGGATCACGCTGAACGGGACCCCGATCACCGACCTGGCCATCGACGACCTGCGCGGCCTGATCTCGACCGTCAGCCAGGATGTCGCGCTGTTCGACGAAACCCTGCGCGACAACATCCTGCTGGGCCGCACCGATATCTCGGAGGCGCATCTGGAAAAGACGCTCCGGGCCGCCCATGTCGCCGATTTCCTGCCGCAACTGGCCAATGGCCTCGATACGCCGGCCGGTCCGCGCGGCTCCAACCTGTCGGGCGGGCAGCGGCAGCGGGTCGCGATTGCCCGGGCGCTGCTGCGCGACACCCCGATCCTGCTGCTGGACGAGGCGACCAGCGCGCTGGACACCAAGTCCGAAACCATCGTGCAGACGGCGCTGGACCGGCTGGCCGAAGGGCGCACGACACTGGTCATCGCGCATCGGCTGTCGACGATCCAGAACGCCGATCAGATCGTGGTGATGGACCGGGGCCGGGTCGCCGATATCGGCACCCATGCCGAACTGCTGGCGCGCGGCGGGCTCTATGCCGACCTCTACAACCTGCAATTCCGGGACGGCAAACAGGTGTCCGAGCCGGGGCGCCCGACCCGGGCCGCGCCGGGGCCGGATGCGCCGCCGCGCAAGCCGGGCTTTCTGTCGCGCCTTTTCGGATCGGGGCGCATGCCCTAGATAAAGGCCATGAGCGACCGCACCCTTCTGTCCCTGACCGGCACCGACCGCACCGATTTCCTGCAAGGCCTGGTCACCAATGACGTGACCCGCCCGGGGCTGAGCTATGCCGCGCTGCTGACGCCGCAGGGCAAATACCTGGTGGATTTCCTGGTGCTGACCGGCGCCGACGAGATCGTGCTCGACGTCGCCTCCAGCCACGCAGCCGGCCTGTTCCAGCGGCTGACGATGTACAAGCTGCGCGCCGATGTGCAGATTGCCGAAAGCGCGCTGCATGTCCGGCGCGGCACCGGCCCGGCCCCGGACGGCGCCCTGCCCGACCCGCGCCACCCGGCCCTTGGCTGGCGGCTGTATGGCCCCGGGCAGGACGATGCGGCGGGCGATGACGGCACCGATTGGAAGGCGCTGCGCGTCGCCCATGTGATCCCCGAAACCGGGATCGAGCTGACGCCCGACACCTATATCCTCGAAGCCGGGTTCGAGCGGCTGAACGGTGTCGATTTCCGCAAGGGCTGTTTCGTCGGGCAAGAGGTGGTCGCCCGGATGAAACACAAGACAGAGCTCAAGAAGGGCCTGGTCCAGGTGGCGATCGAGGGCGAGGCAGCGGCCGGCACAGCGATCACCCTCGAAGACGGGCGCGAGGCCGGCATCCTGTTCACCCGGGCGGGCGACAAGGCGCTGGCCCAGCTGCGGTTCGACCGGGGCGCCGGGCCGCTGAATGCGGGCGCGGCCCGGATCCGCTGGGATGGCGACCGCGGCGCTCAGGCCCGTTCGGAATAATCCATCGTCTCGGTGTTGACGACGATCCGCTCGCCCTGGGCGACGAAGGGCGGCACGGTGATGCGCACGCCATTGTCCAGCACCGCGGGCTTGAAACTGTTGGCCGCGGTCTGGCCCTTGACCACCGGCTCGGTCTCTTCGACGGTGCAGATCACCTTTTGCGGCAGCGTCATGTTCAGCGCTTCGGTGTCGTGATACTCGATCACCACGGTCATCCCGTCCTGCAGGAACGGGCGGCGTTCGCCCAGCAGGTCGGCCGGCAATTCGATCTGTTCGAAGGTCTCGCTGTCCATGAAGACCAGCATCCCGTCGTTTTCATACAGGAATTGCTGATCCTTCTGTTCCAGCCGGACCCGTTCGACCTTGTCGGCCGAGCGGAACCGTTCGTTCAGCTTGGAGCCGTTGCGCAGGTTCTTCATCTCGACCTGGGCAAAGGCGCCGCCCTTGCCGGGCTTCACGTGGTCCACCTTGACCGCCACCCACAGATGGCCGTCATGTTCAAGAACGTTTCCGGGACGGATTTCGTTACCGTTGATCTTGGGCATCAGCAGACCTTGTCGGATTTGTGGCAAAAACTTGATCGTTTGTCGGCAAAGCCTATATATCGCGCATGTATGCCTGGCAAGACGACAATATACGGATGAGGCGGTCGCTCCGCCATGCACCGGGCGCATAGCAGCCATTCGGAAAACGATCCCCCGAATCGCGCCCCAACAGGCATATTGCCCCTCACGCCACGCGCAAGGTCAAAAACAACAAAGGAAGCGACATGCGAGATTTCGTCGACGGAACCGCGTTCAACAACGAACAGGGAAACCGCGCCCGCAAGCTGTTTGCGGCGGTGGTTCTGGCTGCGCTTGATGACGCGATCGCCGATGACAAGAAATACGGCAACGGGCCGGAACAGATCGCCCGCTGGGCGCGCTCGCGCGATGGGCGCGAGGTTCTGTCCTGTGCCGGCATCGACCCCAACGAACGTGTCGTGAAGGGGTTGATGGACTTCGTCGGCAAAGGCGTGCGCACCTCGGTCGCATTGTCGCGCGAGGAAAGCGAGCGGCGCAACGCCGCCGAAGCCGCCGAACAGGCCGCCCGCGCGGCCTGATTTCCCGACGTTCCACATGAAAAACGCGGCCCCCCCGGGGCCGCGTTTTCCGTTTTCCGTTTTCCGTACCCGGGGGGCCGATCCCGGCACCTGCGGTCAGTCGAAATCCTGACTGGCCAGAATGCGGTAGATCTCGCGCCGGACCAGCTTGCGGACATTGCGGGTGATGCGCTCGCCCAGCGGACCCTGCAGCTCTTCTCGGACGATATCGGCGACCAGGGCGCGCAGCGCGGCATCGTCCAGCATCGTCGTCTCTTCGTCGTCCCAATCCTCCAGGTCGTCATCGATCGACGCCAGGTCATCGGCCATCGCTGCGGTGTCCTGCCGCGACCTGTGTTCGGTGTGGCCGGCCGCGTCAGAGACCGGCGAGACCTCGGCCTCGGCCGTATCGGGAGCCGGGTCGTCCTGGTCGGGCATCGCCGCCCTCAGGACCTCGGTGTCGCGGGCCGAGGTCGCGAACGGCCAATCAAAGCCGGGGCGGGTATCCCGGGCTTCGCTGCCGTCGGGTTCGAAATCATCGCCGCCATGGCCGACCGCCGCTTCCAGTTCCGCGATGGTTTCCTCCAGCCGGCTGACCCGGCTGGCCCCGTCGGCGGGGGCCGGATCGGCTTCGGCCCGGTCGGTCGGGCCGGATGGCGCCCCGGTGGCGGAATCCGTGGCGGAATCCGTGGCGGAATCTGTGGCGGGCGCCGCCGCCTCGTCGACATAGTCGACCCATTCTTCGGCATCGTCTTCGGCCGGGGTCGGCTCCTGGTCGGGGGCCCAGGCGGTCTCGGCATCGGCCGCCTCGTCAGCGACGGACTCCGAAACCGGTTCGACGCTGTCGGCCAGGTCGGGCGTATCCTCGGGGATGCGGAAATCGGGGGTCAGGACCAGCCGGTCGGGTTTCGATTCGGTCGCGGGCTGCGGCACGGGCGCCGGGTCCGGCGCCGGGGCGGAATCGCGCACACGCGCCTTTTCCCCTTCGCTTACCAGCTTGCGGATAGAGGACAGGACGTCCTCGATATCGACATTCGTCACCGGGTCGGACATTGTTTTTCCTGCATCGAGCCTCTTCCCGAGGATACCCAACACGGGCACCGCGGACAACCGATTGCGAAAATGCGATCTAATCTCCGATCGCGTCCAGAACCCGGTCCAGTGCCTGGCCCTGTTCCGAATAGGTCGCCGGCGCATCGCGCACCAGGTTGTAATAGGCCGCCGGATCGTAGCGTTGCACCGGAAGGTTCAGGTGATCGGCGGTCAGCAGCCCCATCGCCTGAAGCACCCGGTAGCTGGCGACCACCTCGTCCGCCTGGGCCGAGATCCCGGCGGCGCGGGCATCCAGAAGATCCTGTTCGGCGTTCAGCACGTCCAGCGTGGTGCGCGCGCCCAGCTGGGCCTCTTCGCGCACGCCGCGGAACGCCACCTGGGCGGCACGGACCTGTTCGTCCAGTGCCCCGCGCTGGGCCTGGGCCACGCGCAGCAGCGCATAGGCCGTGCCGACAGTCTGATCCACCTCCTGGGTCACCACCAGAAGGTTGGCCCGGGCGGCATCGCGCCGGGCCATCGCCTGGCGCACCAGGCTTTGCAATTGCCCGCCCTGGTAGATCGGCCCCGACAGCCGAAGCCCGAGGGTTTCCGTGGTGTCGAAATCTTCGTCCAGCGTGATCGAACCGTTCAGGCTCAGGTCCGGCTGCATCGCCGCCTCGGCCCGGGCGATGTTCAGCTCGGCCGCGGCGACGCCATGGCGCGCGGCCAGGATGTCGGGATGGTTGCGCACCGCAAAGGCGCGGGCGCCGTCCAGCCCATGCGGCAAGGGCGCCGGATCGACCACGGCCAGGGCGCCCGGCCGGTCGCCGACGGCGGCGGTGTATTCCTCGATCGCCTGGGCCAGGTTGCCCTCGGCCACGGCCAGGTCGGCACGGGCGGCGGCCAGCGCGGCCTCGGCCAGGCTGACATCGGTGCGCGTGATCTCTCCGACTTCGAAACGGTCGCGGGCGGCGCGCAATTCTTCCTGGATCAGGTTGAGGTTGTTGCGCCGCAGGGCCACGGTTTCGGAATTCGAGCGCACGCTCATATAGGCCGACACGATGCGGAACAGCACCTGCTGTTCGACGCCGATCAATTGCTGGCGGGCCTGCAGAACGCTTTCCTTGGCCGCCTCGGTGGCCAGGTCGCTGGCGCCGAAATCATACAGCAGCAATTGCAGGTCGATCTGGGCCGAGCTGGTCAGTTCGTTGTCGAGCGACCCGGGCTGGATATCGCCGGGCACGTTGCGATAGGTCATGTTCGCCGACCAGCTGATGATCGGCCGCAGCGCCGCCAGGGTCTGGGCCACGTCCTCGTCCGCGGCGCGCAGCAGGGCGCGGTTCTGATCCAGCAGGCCCGAGGCGTTGTAGCCCCGGGTCAGCGCATCGGCGAGGTTTTCCGCCGGGGCGGCACCGGCCAGGCCGAGGCCCAGGGTGACGGCGGCAAACACGGTCCGGAGTTTCATGGCGGCGGTCCTTCCCCGGATGCGGCGGTTTACAGCGTGAAGGCCTGGTGCTTTTCGAAACCCGGCACCACCGGGGCGCCGGCATTGAAGGCGCGGCGCCAGGTCAGCGCGCCGTCGAACTTGTATCCGACCCGGGCTTCGCCCAGCCGGCCATCGGCATGGATCAGACCGATCCGCCCGCCATCCCTGAGCTGGTCGGCCAGCGCCGGCGGAAGGTGTTCGGCCGCGCCCTGCAGCACGATCACGTCATAGGGGCCGGACCGGGCCGCGCCTTCGGCCAGGGGCCCCTCGATCACCGCGGCATTGTCGACGCCCTGGTCGGACAGGATCGCCTGCGCCTCTTCGGCGCGGGCCGGGTCGTCTTCGACGGCGACGACGAATTCGGCCAGCCGCGCCATCAGCGCGGTGGTGTAGCCCAGCCCGCAGCCCAGGTCGAGCACCCCTTCGCCGGGCTGGATGTCCAGCGCCTCGAGCATCTTGGCGATGGTCCGCGGCTCCAGCACGACGCGTCCGCCGCCAAGGTCGATATTGGCGTCGGCATAGGCGGCCTCGCGCTTGTCCGCAGGCAGATAGGCCTCGCGCGGGACGGCGAGCATGGCGTCGATGATCGGAAACGAGGTGACATCCGAAGGGCGCACCTGGGTGTCGACCATCACGGTGCGGCGGGAAGCGTAATCGGCCACGATCCAAACTCTTTCGTTCAGGCGTTTTCGCGTCGGTGATGCCACAAGCGCGCCCGGGCGGCAACGGCTGATCGCCCTTGCGCGGCCCGCGGCCCTGGTATATCCCACGCCTGCTCCGAATAGGATCACCGGCGGCGAGTTGGCGGAGTGGTGACGCAGCGGATTGCAAATCCGTGTACACCGGTTCGATTCCGGTACTCGCCTCCATTTCATTCTAAATCAGTGACTTAGCTTCATGGATATCAAGTGGGACACAATGGTGGAACACATCCATGAAGTTGTCAGCCTACCTAAGCCCTTCCAGACACGGTATATTCTACTTTCGTTGGCCTCTGCCCAACTCCGGGCGGGAAAAGCGAAGCACGGTTAAGGTCTCGTTAAGAACAAGATGCCCACATCAGGCGGCAGACTTGGCACGATACTTAGCTGCACATGGTAGAATAGTGAAGGATAGCAACGCTTTGGAAGGGCTCAGGCAGAGCGAGATACGCGAGAAGGTGCAGACCTACTTCAAGGCGCAACTGGACCAGTACCTAGACTGGCTGGACAGGCGCGGTCTGTCGAAGAACGCACTTACCGATGCCCGCGAAGAAATGCTGGACCACGAAAGCCTGCTAGAGTTGGAAACAACATCCCCGATGTGGTTGCCCATCTCCCGGTTCAAGCGCGTCATGGACGTGTCAGACGAACAATGGGACGCCAGCCAGCCCCGGATCACGTTCCAGCTTCGCCAAGGTCGCCGGGACATGCTCAGGCGCGTTCTGGACGCCGCTGACAACCTTGAGCATTTTTCCTACGAAGATGCCCCGGCTATCGTTCCCGCCCCTGTAGAGGCGCTTCCAGCCGCTCCCAGCGTCACACTAGAAAAAGCTATCGCGGATTACATGGACGAACACGCCCACCGCTGGGACGAAAAATACACCGATCAGATACGAGCCTTCCTGAACATCCTTGTCGAGCATTGCGGGGCAGACCGCCAGCTTGGGTCGATCACCAAGCAGGACGCGCAGGAAATCAAAAAGGTTGTTCGGGCATTGCCGCAGAACTGGCATGTCAAACCTGAACTGAAAAACCTTTCGCTGCGAGAGGTGATACAGGTTGAGGGGCACCCCAAGATTTCGATCACAACCGTCAATAATCACATCTCGAACTTCATCCGCTTCTTCAAGTGGGCGAAGAACAATGACTATACGCCGCATGCACTTTTTGAGGGCATGAAGTTGCCAACGGCCAAGGCCAGCGAGACTGCGAGAAAACCGTTCCGCCCGGCGCAAACCCAGCTAATGTATCGAGAGTTGACCGAGAACACCTCTGGCCTTGTGAGCAAGGAAAGTCAAAAGTGGGGATCGTTGCTTGGGATGTTCAGCGGCGCACGCTTGAACGAGATTTGCCAACTGTTGGTTGCCGACATTCAACAAGACCAAGGCATTCATTTCTTGAACATTGACGACGAAGGCGACGAGCGAAAGCGCGTCAAGTCACGGGCCAGCAAGCGCAAAGTGCCTATACACTCGGAACTGATACGCCTTTGACCTGCCACTGAACTTTCATCCAGCCGCGACCGGAGCCCGGTTTGTATTTACGCCGGTTGGCGCAGGTTGAGCAATCGCCCGTCGCGCGGAACCCTC
>LJSF01000017.1 GCA_001314655.1 Rhodobacteraceae bacterium HLUCCA08
AGCTTGACCTCGCGGCTGAATTTCCGTCTCGTCATATCCAATCTCCAGTTCCATGGTCACGATCTTATCTTCGTGTCCACGGAACCGGCAGCAGGCCACTGCTCGACACGATCGCCGAGGGCGAGCTTGCCAACAGGGGCAACATCGCGCCCGAATGGGCCGACCCGTCCTTCGATCCGGGCCGGCAACATTCGATCCCCTATCAGTGGGGGTCGACCTCTTTCGCGGTGAACCGCGACGTCTATGACGGTGACATCAACACCACCGACATCCTGTTCGACCCGCCCGCAGAGCTTTCCGGCCGGATCAACATGCTCGACAGTCAGGGCGAGGTGCTGGCCATGGCCGCGCTGCACATGGGCATTCCGCAATGTTCGAACGACCGGGACCAGCTGAGCGCGCTCAACGCCATGCTGCAAGAGGCCAAGCAGCACTGGGCCAGCTTCAATTCCGACACCGCCAAGGAGGTGCTGGTGTCCGGCGATGTCGCCGTCGGCCAGATCTATGACGGTTTTTCCGCCAAGGCGCGCGAGGAAGGCGCCAATGTGGAATACGCGTTCCCGGCGCAGGGCTACGTCGTCTGGATGGACAATGTGGTGCTTTTGCAGGACGCGCCGAACCGCGAAAACGCCCTGTTGTTCATGGACTTCCTGCTGGAGCCGGAAAACATCGCGGCGGTGACGAACTACGCGCGCTACAACGCCGGCCTGACCGGTGTCGAGGCGTTCCTGGATCCGTCGCTGGCCGAACAGCCCGAAAGCACGCCGCCGGCCGAGGCGGGCGCCGGTGTCTTCATCGAGGTCTGCGATCAGGCGACCCAGGAAGTCTATGACCAGATCTGGATCAACCTGAAGAAATAGCCCTTCCTTTGCGCCGCCCCGGCGATGGTCCGGAGCGGCGCGCCACGCGACGGCGCCCGGGCCGGGATGCCCGGCATGCGGGTGACGCCGCAAAGCGGCGGTGCAGATGCCGGTGGGGTGAACCCCCGCCCTACCGCTATCCACCGCGTCGCGCGGGTCGCCGCCGGTGGCGCCACCCCCCCCGGGACCGTGTCAGTCGATCTCGTCCAGCCGGGCCTTGGCGGCGGTCAGCTGGGCCAGCTCCCCCTCGCGCAGGGCCAGGTTGGCGCGGGCTTCCTCGATCACCTCTTCGGGGGCGCTGTCGGCGAATTTCGGGTTCGACAGGCGTCCGCGCAGGCCGGCGGCCTCCTTTTCCGTCTTCGCGATCACCTTGGCGATGCGGGCCTTTTCGGCGGTCACGTCGATGATGTCGGCCAGTGGCAGGGCGAAAGTGGCGCCGCGGGTCGGCACGGTCAGCGCGCCCTTGGGGGCCTCGGCGGCCTCGGTCAGGGCCTCGATCCGGGCCAGACGCCTGATCAGGGCCTCGTTGTTGGCCCAGGCGGTGCGCGCAGCGGCGTCGGCCTCCAGTTGCAACAACGGCACATAAAGCCCGGCGGGCACGTTCATCTGCGCCCGGACCGAGCGGACGCCCTCGATCAGCGAGATCACCCAGCGCAGTTCCGCCTCGGCGGCGTCGTCCACCAGATCGGTGGCCGTGTAGTCGGGCCAGTCGGCATGGACCAGCATCTTCGACCGGCTGCCGAGCCGTCCCCACAACTCCTCGGTGATGAAGGGCATGATCGGGTGCAGCAGGATCAGGCATTGGTCGATGACCCAGGCCATGGTGGCGCGGGTCTCGAGCCGTTCGGCCTCGGTCCCGTCCATCAGCAGCGGTTTGGAAAACTCGACATACCAGTCGCAGACCACGTTCCAGACGAATTGATAGAGCGCCAGGGCGGCGTCGTTGAACCGGTAGGCGGTGAGGGCCGCGTCGACCTCTTCGCGGACGCGGGCGGTTTCGCCGATGATCCAGCGGTTCACCGTCGCCTCGGGGCGCGGGACCGTGCCGTCGCCGCCGGTGGCGTCGTGCATTTCGGCGAACCGGGCGGCGTTCCACAGCTTGGTGCCGAAATTGCGGTAGCCCTTGATCCGGTCTTCGGACAGTTTCAGCACCCCGCCCAGGGCGGCCATCGAGGCATTGGTGAACCGCAGCGCATCGGCGCCGTATTGGTCGATGATGTCCAGCGGGTCGATGACGTTGCCCGTGGTCTTGGACATCTTCTTGCCCTTCTCGTCCCGGACCAGCTGGTGCAGGTAGACGGTGTGGAACGGGACCTGATCGACCACGGCAAGCTGCATCATCATCATCCGCGCGACCCAGAAGAACAGGATGTCGAAGCCGGTGATCAGCACGTCGGTGGGGAAATACCTGCGCAATTCCGCGGTTTGCTCGGGCCAGCCCAGGGTGCCGATCGGCCACAGGCCCGAGCTGAACCAGGTATCCAGCACGTCGGGGTCGCGCCAGACCGGATAGACCAGTTGCGTCGGATCACCCGTGACCTCGTATTCGGCGAGGCTGTGGGCCAGGGTCTCGATCGCGGCGTGACGGTCGGCGACCTCGACCACGCGGGCATGGTTCAGCGGGGTCGGGATGTCGGCAAGCTCGTCCTGGAAGGCCGGAATGACGCCGTCGAAGCCGGTCGCGGCGTGCTGCACGGTGCCGGCATGGACCATGCCGCCGGCCTGCAGCAGCCGGCCGAGTTCGACATGGTCGATCTGCCCGTCGCCTTCGTCGTCGCGGTAATGCGGCGCCGACAGGTCGAGCCCGTACCAGACCGGGATCTGATGGCCCCACCACAGCTGGCGCGAGATGCACCAGGGCTCGATATTCTCCAGCCAGTGGAAATAGGTCTTTTCGCCGGCGTCGGGCATGATCCGGGTGCGACCGTCACGGACGGCGTCCAGCGCGGGGCCGACGACCTTTTCGGCATCGACGAACCACTGGTCGGTCAGCATCGGTTCGATCACCACCCCCGAGCGGTCGCCGAAGGGCTGCATGATCGGCTTGGCCTCGACGAGAGGGACCGCGTCCCGGACTTGATCCGGGACCTCTTCCTCGGCTTGAGGCCCCGGCTCGGGGCCGGGGCGCGATGTCTGTTTGCCCAAACGCGGATCGTCCGTCGTCGTCATCACCGCGAGGCCATCGGCGGTGATCTCCTCGACGACGCGGGCGCGGGCCTCGAACCGGTCGAGGCCGCGCAGGTGGTCGGGGACCAGGTTGATCGCGTCGATTTCCTGCACCGTGAAAGCGGCGCCCTTGGCATAGCCCTGGGCCTTGGCGGCCTCTTCGGCGTAGGGGGCGCCGTCGTCGCGCATGTGGCCGCGCCGGTCCATCAGGCGATACATCGGGATGTTGCCGCGGCTGGCCACCGCGTAGTCGTTGAAATCGTGCGCGCCGGTGATCTTGACCGCGCCCGAGCCGAAATCGGGGTCGGGGTATGCGTCGGTGATGATCGGGATCAGGCGGCGGTGATCCTTCGGCCCCACCGGGATCTCGCACAGTTGGCCGACGATCGGGGCATAGCGTTCATCGTCGGGATGCACCGCGACGGCGCCGTCGCCCAGCATGGTTTCGGGCCGGGTGGTGGCGATCGAGATATAGTCGCGTTCCTCGCGCAGGGTGACGTTGCCGTCCGCGTCGCGCTCCACGTATTCATAGGTGGCGCCGCCGGCCAGCGGGTATTTGAAGTGCCACATATGGCCGTCGACCTCGGTATTCTCGACCTCGAGGTCGGAGATCGCGGTTTCGAAATGCGGGTCCCAGTTCACCAGCCGCTTGCCGCGATAGATCAGGCCCTTGTCGTACATCTCGACGAAGACGCGGATCACGGCGTCGTGGAAATTGCCGTCATTGCCCGTCGGCGCGCCCGGGGCGCCGGACATGGTGAAGGCATTGCGCGACCAGTCGCAGGAACTGCCCAGCCGCTTGAGCTGCTCGATGATCGTGTCGCCGTACTGGTCCTTCCACTCCCAGACGCGGGCCAGGAAATCCTCGCGGCTCAGATCGGTGCGGCGCAGGCCCTCTTCGCTGCGCAGTTTCTTCTCGACCTGCAGCTGGGTGGCGATGCCGGCATGGTCCTGCCCGGGCTGCCAGAGCGTGTCGAAGCCGCGCATCCGGTGCCAGCGCACCAGGATGTCCTGCAGCGTGTTGTTGAAGGCATGGCCCACATGCAGCGCGCCGGTGACGTTGGGCGGC
The DNA here is from genome assembly GCA_001314655.1 of Rhodobacteraceae bacterium HLUCCA08. Lineage (GTDB taxonomy): Bacteria > Pseudomonadota > Alphaproteobacteria > Rhodobacterales > Rhodobacteraceae > Salibaculum. Next base: position 4,096 of record LJSF01000017.1, read on the forward strand.
GGGATCATGATGCAGAACGTTTCGGCGCGCGAGGCATTGGCCCCGGCCCGGAAGGCACCGGCCTGTTCCCAGGCGGCATAGAGGCGGGGTTCGGCTTCGGCGGCGTCGAAGGTCTTTTCCAGCGGCATCGGATCCATCCTTGTCTGTTGCCGCCTGTTTAGGTCAGGGCGCGACGAAGGAAAACCCGCAAGGCGGCGAATGCGACCGCCTTCGGGTGTGGACAGTGCCGGTCTGGGCGCTAGGGTTGGCCGGCAATCGAAAGTCAGGGAGCTGCCCATGGAAAAGTTCGGCAAGGGCCAGCCGGTCAAACGGGTCGAGGATCCGCGCCTGCTGACCGGTGGCGGCCGCTATGTGGATGACCTTGCCCCCGAGGGTGCGCTGTTCGCGTATTTCCTGCGCTCGCCGGTCGCCCATGGCGCGATCACCGAACTGGACCTGTCCGCGGCGCGGCAGGCGCCGGGGGTCAGGCTGGTCCTGACCCTGGCCGACCTGGAGGCGGCGGGGATGGATGTGGGGCTGAAGGGCTCGACGGTGAAGAACCGCGACGGCACCAGGGGGGCCCGGCCCGAACGGCCCTGCCTGGCCCGCGACCGGGTGCGCCATGTCGGCGAACCGGTGGCGATGGTGGTGGCCGCGACGCTGGCCCAGGCCCGCGATGCGGCCGAGCTGATCGGCCTCGAGATCGAGGACCTGGACCCGCATGTGGAGCCGATCCCGGGCGGGCCCCTGATCCATCCCGAGGCGCCCGACAACATCGCCTATGATTACGGCCAGGGCGACGAGACGGCAGTCGAGGAGGCCCTGGCCCGCGCCGCCCATGTGATCACCATGGAGGTGCCCGACAACCGGGTCATCGTCGCCTCGATGGAACCGCGCGGGCTGTTCGCCGAACCGATCGGCAACGGCCGGCTGCATGTCTGCCTCGGCAGCCAGGGCGTGTGGGAACCGAAGAAGGACCTGGCCCGGATGCTGAAGATGGCGCCCGAGGATCTGCGGGTGACGACCGGGGATGTCGGCGGCGGGTTCGGGATGAAGGGTTTCTTCTATCCCGAATATGCCGTGATCGCCCAGGCGGCCCGGATGCTGAACGCGCCGGTGCGCTGGATGTCGGACCGCTCCGAGGCGATGCTGAGCGACAATGCCGGGCGCGATCTGACCTCGACCGCGACCCTGGCGTTCGACGAAGGTCACCGGCTGCTGGCCTACAAGGTCGAAACCCTGTCGAACCTCGGGGCCTACAATTCCGGCTTTGCCCAGGCGATCCAGTCCGAGCTTTTCGCCAAGGTCATGCCCGGGGTCTATGACGTGCAGACGATCTGGCTGAACGCGCGCGGCATCTACACCAACACCGCCCCGGTCGATGCCTATCGCGGCGCCGGGCGGCCCGAGGCGATCTATGTGCTGGAGCGGATGATGGACCGCGCCGCGCGCGAGTTGGGGGTCGATCCGGCCGCGCTGCGCCGGATCAACTTCATCCGGCCCGATCAGTTTCCCTATACCAGCGCCACGGGCCAGCCCTATGACGTCGGCGACTTCGACAGGGTGCTGGGCACGCTTGAGGCGGTCAGCGCCGGGTTCGACGGGCGCCGTGCGGCCAGCGAAACGGCCGGCAAGCTGCGCGGCCGGGGCCTGAGCTATTACATCGAAAGCATCCTGGGCGATCCGGTGGAGAACGTGAAAGTGACCTTCGATGCCGATGGCGGCGCCTCGATCCATGTCGGCACCCAGACCAACGGGCAGGGCCACGAAACGGTGTTCGCCCAGTTCCTGTCCGACCAGACCGGCATTCCGGCCGACCGGATCCGGGTGATCCAGGGCGACAGCGACCGGATCGAATGGGGCGGCGGCACCGGCGGCTCACGGTCGGTCACGATCCAGAACACCGCCACCCTGGTGGCGGTCGCGCAGATCGTCACCGCCTTCGGGGCCTTCCTGGCCGATCACGAGGGGGTGGATCCGGCGGACGTGACCTTCGACGACGAACGGTTCCGGATCCCGGGGTCGAACCTGACGCCGACCATGCTCGAGGTGGCGCAGATGGCCCGGGCGGCCGGCCGCGCGGACTTGCTGGACCACAAGGCGACCGGCACGCTGGAGCAACGCTCCTACCCCAATGGCGCGCATATGGCCGAGGTCGAGATCGACCCCGCGACCGGGCAGACGCAGGTGGTCGCCTATTGGGTGGTCGACGATCTGGGCAACCTGATCAACCCGATGCTGGCCGAGGGCCAGGTCCATGGCGGGGTCGTCCAGGGCATCGGCCAGGCGGTGACCGAACAGGTGGTCCATGACGAAACCGGCCAGTTGCTGAGCGCGTCCTTGATGGATTACGCGATCCCGCGGGCCGCGGATGTGCCGTTCATCTCGTTCACCTCGCAGCCGGTGCCGTCGCTGTATAACCCGATGGGCATGAAAGGCTGCGGCGAGGCCGGGACGGTCGGCGCACTGGCCGCCGTCGCCAATGCGGTGCAGGACGCGCTGTGGGACCGCGGTGTGCGGGCCGTGGACATGCCGTTCACGCCGCACCGGGTCTGGCGGATGCTGTCCGCGGCACGGGGCGATGCGGCTGCGTGAGCGCCTGTCGGCGCTGCTCGGCCTTGCCGGGCGCGCCCGGACCGAACGGCGCCCGCATCGCGGCCCCACGACCCATGTCATCGTGCTGGACGGCACGATGTCGACGCTCGATCGCGGCCAGCGGACCAATGCCGGGCGGCTCTATGCCCTGTTGCAGGAGGTCGGCGCCAGGGCCAATCTGAGTTTCCATTACGAGGCCGGCCTGCAATGGGGCGACCGCAGGCTGCCCCTGGACATGCTTGTCGGGCGTGGCATCAACCGGCAGATGGGCCGGGCCTATGGGGTTCTGGCCAGCCGCTTCCGGCCCGGCGACAGCATCGTGCTGGCGGGCTATTCGCGGGGCGCCTTTGCGGTGCGGTCCCTGGCCGGGGTGGTCGACCGGGTCGGCCTGCTGCGCCATGATTGCGCCACGGAACGGATGGTCCGGCAGGCCTATCGGCATTACCGCTGCGCGTCGGATGCCCCGGTCGTGGCGGCGTTCCGCAAGGCCTATTGCCACGATCGGGCCGAGATCGAGGCCCTCGCGGTCTGGGATACCGTCAACCCACCTTATTCATCGGATCGGCCATGGAAGGGGCCCGCGGCGCCTGATCGGGGCGATGTAGCGGTACGGTGAGTGTGTTTCGCATGATCGAGACAGACGATGGTTCGGGGCGTCTGCGACCTGCGGCACGACGATGGCGCGTCCAGAGGTCGTTTTTCAGCGGGTTTCGGGCAGGCGGTTGAGACGCCCGGAGGCGGTGCGTGTGACCTGGGCGCTGCGCACGGCGCGCTGCAGCTAGGGGTCGGCGGCCCATTGCAGGCGTGTGATCTCGGGCCAGAGGATGGCCCAGTAGCGGGCGGCCGCGCTGGAGAGGGTCAGCGTCATGCGCCTGGCGGAGATTGTCAGGCGGGCCCCGGCGCGCAGAACCCTTTCTCGCAGACGACGCAGGCTCCACCCAGTTCCAGTGGCGCGCGCCATAGTGCGGCGGGCGATGTGCATCACCTGATAAGCCATCAGCGAGAGGAGCAGCCGAACCTCGTTGCAGGCAAAGGCATCGACGCCCTTGGCTGCAGAGCGGGGCTTGCGACCGCGCACATGGGTCTTGGCTCGGTTGGCGGAAGACAGCGCGGGGGCAAGGACATCCTTCAGCTCGCCCATGTGGCCTTCGGCCTTCCCGCGCTCGCGGTAATGCTCGAGCACCAGGTTGTGCGACATCTGCCGCAGGGTGAGGGAGGTGACGAGGAAGAAGCGGTCGAGCAACAGATCGTCTGGCCGTTCCTTGACCACCAGGACTACCCGCCGCGGCTTGTCCCAGCTCTCGGCCTGGTACTGGAAGGCGTGGGTCCAGATGCGTGGCTGGTCGGGCCGACGGCCTCTGGGCCGCTTCATATAAGGGGCCGCCATGCGGTCGAGGACCGGGTTGGCCCGCAGCCGGGCGACATAGTCGATACCTCTTGCGTCAAGGCCAGCCAGCAAACCCGCCGAGGGAAAGCCCGCGTCCATGCGGACCATCGCGACCTTGCACAACTCAGCGGCCTGCGCCCGGTCGACGACATCGAGGATCACGTCGAGCGCGCCGTCGGCGGTGCCGACATTGCCCGGCCGAAGGCGGGCATCGAGCATGTCGCCGGTCTCGGCGATGGAGGTGACCAGCGGATGGTAGATACGAGCGTTGTAATGGCCGTTCCACTCGGCCTTCGGCTGGTGACCGTGAACCTCGATGGGCAGGCTATCGACGTCCAGCGTGACCCGCGGCAACCGACGCCCGCCGTTCAGGGCGCGCAGGCCGCGCGCGGCAAACTCCAGGACGCCCTCGCGCAATACGGCCAGGTTGCGAGGGTCCGCCATGATCGCGGTGAAGCGCGACAGCGTGGGCTGAGACGCAAGCCCCCGCTCGATTGCCAGCGGGGTCAGCCCAGCCGAGGAGCTGGTCGCCAGCCGCATGACCGGATCGTGCCGCAAAGCGTCGGCATCGTCATGGTCGCGCCAGCCCTGCGCGGCCAGCAGGACCGTGGTGCGCAGCAATGAGACAAGGTCGTGGGTCACATCCTCTTGGCGGCGGGGATCAACCAGACGACCCGCCATCCATTGGACGATGCCGCTGGCCTCGAGGACCTCGCGCAGGAGCACGGCGCCAGGATCACCGGTCAGTCGATCCGGCCTGCCTTCGACCCGCAAGGACCTGTTGAACCGCGGCGTGACAGGCTGTAGCGTTTCACCCATGCGTGCGTCCGTAGCTGCCTGTGGTTTTGGTCTAGCAGCTTGAATCTAAAGCGCTTTCAGGCGCACGCAACCTTTCCCGCCGAATTCGACGAATAAGGCGGGGGGGGAATCGTGGCGAGCCCAAAGCGAACGGTCGAACAAGCTCAAATTCTGCAACTGAAGCTGCACCTTTTGGCGACCACTCCCAATGCGCCGTGTAACACTCGTTGATCAAGCATTGCAGCACAAACATCGATCAGAAAAGGAGCGCCGTCTGGGTTCATCCAATGTCACGAGAACCCACAAGAGAACCTGGCAAGCGGTCATCGCCAATACGTTCGAGCATTGCTGAGAGGAGAGTTTTAACGCCAACAATGATCACATAGGGTTCGGGCAAAATTATCTCACCGGAGACGTGATACCGAGAGCGAAAAGGTCTATCGTAAACATTATCAAGAAGCCTGATCTGAGGAATAAAAATATTCCATCCCTCCGGCCAAGCATCACCAAAGTGTTCGTTAAGTCTGAGCCTGACACTTTCGGGTAAAAACATCTCACAGTTGTACGCAATCATGTTGATGAACCGGAGTTCATCAAACAATGATCTTGCTTCGTAATAAGCACTATATACGTTATGTCCAAACCCTCTAATTTGCTTTTCGTCTCGACCACTGCCTCTCAAGAGGGTTTTCAAAGTCAGCTCTGCGGCCAGCCCCGTGAGCTGAAGCGTTGGCCCCAAAAAGAATTCAAATGAGTGCCTCACATTGTCCTGAATGAAAATCGCGCGCTCGGCCGCTTCAATGTACGAAGCTGCAAAACGTGTGTGGCCAGCAATTGATAGGTTCTCTGGCTCTGAGCTCGGCCAGCTCGGATGTAGCGAAATACCTGAAGAAAACGAATCATGATGAATAGCGTTTGCCATAGTAAAATCATTCCAAATGACACGCCGTAGAGCAATACGAAAACCCTCTCCTCAATCGTCTTTGAGGTCACCTCTCGTACCCGATGCTGCAATCCCTCCGAGCGGCCGCTCCGTCCCGCATAGCTTTTTGTCGTCTGCTGGGCTGTGTCCCCATCGCCTTTGCTCCGATCTGCGCGCCACAACCGCCGATCCTGCGACCGCCAGCGTAAGCCGCTTGACCGGCCGCCCGGCGCCCGAACCATACCCCACCATGACCGCCACGAAAATTCTCTGGGGCCAGATCCTGGCCGTGGCCCTCATCGTGCTCGTCACGACTTGGGGAGCGACGCAGTGGGTCGCGTGGCGGCTGGGGTTTCAGGCGCAGCTGGGCCCGGCCTTGTTCGATATCTGGGGTATGCCGGTCTACCCGCCGCCCGCCTTCTTCTGGTGGTGGTATTTCTTCGACGCCTATGCCCGCCGCATCTTCTGGGAAGGGGCTGCCATCGCGGCCTCGGGCGGGTTCATCTCGATCGCCGTCGCCATCACCATGTCGGTCATCCGCGCGCGTGAGGCGGCTGACCTCGACACCTATGGCTCGGCCCGCTGGGCGACCCGGGCCGAGGTGGCGGGCGCGGGGCTGCTGGGTGCCGACGGTGTGGTGCTGGGGCGGCTCGACCGCGATTACCTGCGCCATGACGGGCCCGAGCATGTGCTCTGTTTCGCGCCGACCCGCTCGGGCAAGGGCGTGGGCCTTGTGGTGCCGACGCTGCTGACCTGGCCCGGATCGGCCATCGTCCATGACATCAAGGGCGAGAACTGGGACCTGACCGCCGGTTTTCGCGCGCGCCACGGCCGGGTGCTGCGCTTCGATCCGACCAGCATGTCCTCGGCTGCCTACAACCCGCTGCTGGAGGTGCGGCGCGGCGAGTGGGAGGTGCGCGATGTGCAGAATGTGGCCGACGTGCTGGTTGATCCCGAGGGCTCGCTGGAAAAGCGCAACCATTGGGAAAAGACCTCGCATTCGCTGCTGGTGGGCGCGATCCTGCATGTGCTCTATGCCGAACCCGACAAGACGCTGGCGGGTGTCGCTGCCTTCCTGTCCGACCCGCGCCGCCCGATCGAGGCGACGCTCGAGGCGATGATGGCCACGCGCCATCTGGGCGAGGCCGGGCCGCATCCGGTGATTGCCTCGACCGCAAGGGAGCTGTTGAACAAGTCCGACAACGAACGCTCCGGCGTTCTGTCGACTGCGATGTCCTTCCTCGGCCTCTACCGCGACCCGGTCGTTGCCAATGTGACCCGGCGCTGCGACTGGCGGATCAATGACCTGATAAGCGGCACGCATCCCTCGACGCTCTACCTGGTCGTGCCGCCCTCGGACATCTCGCGCACCAAGCCGCTGATCCGGTTGGTGCTGAACCAGATCGGCCGTCGCCTGACCGAGGATTTGCAGGACAAGGGGCGGAGGCATCGGGTGTTGATGATGCTGGACGAATTCCCGGCACTCGGGCGGCTCGATTTCTTCGAAAGCGCACTGGCCTTCATGGCGGGATACGGGATCAAGAGCTTCCTGATCGCGCAGTCGCTCAACCAGATCGAGAAGGCCTATGGCCAGAACAACGCCATCCTCGACAATTGCCATGTCCGGGTGAGCTTTGCCACGAATGACGAGCGCACGGCCAAGCGAGTGTCGGATGCGCTGGGAACGGCGACCGAGATGAAGGCGATGCGCAACTACGCCGGGCACCGGCTGGCGCCCTGGCTTGGCCATCTGATGGTGTCGCGCTCCGAGACCGCGCGGCAGTTGCTGACCCCGGGCGAGATCATGCAGCTGCCGCCCGACGACGAAATCGTCATGGTCGCGGGCCTGCCGCCGATCCGGGCGAAGAAGGCGCGGTATTTCAAGGACCCGCGCTTCGTGGAGCGGGTGCTGCCGCCGCCCGAACCTGCGTCCGATGTCTTGCCTGATGCGGATATCTGGAAGACCCTGCCGCCCCCGGTGCCGCCCAAGGCTGCTGTACCGGGTGCGACCGACCCAGACGAGGCCAATGCCGGCCTGCGCCGCGAGCCCGACCTGCCGGACCATGTCGCCGTCACACCCGAGACCACCAAGGCCCCGGTGCGCGAATTCGAGATGATGCTCGACGACAGCCCCGAGGATGCTGTCCGCCAGCGCCATGCGCTGGGGCGGCAGATGGCGCAGGTCGCTCGACAGGCCTCGCTCGACCAGAACGACGGCATTTCGCTGTGAGGGCCCCATGCGCGACCGCCTGAACCTCTCGCTGCCTGTCGAGATGATCGGCCGGATCAACGACCTCGCGAGCCGCAAGCGCGTCACCCGCTCGGCCGTGGTCGAAGCGGCAGTGGAGTCCTTCCTGTCGCCCGATCACGCCGACATGCAGGAAGCGGCCCTGACCCGCAGGCTCGACCGCCTCTCCCGCCAGGTCGCCCGGCTGGAACGCGACCAGCGCATCACCACCGAGACCTTGGCCCTCTTCGTGCGTTTCTGGCTGACCGTCACGCCCCCGATCCCGCCCGAGGATCAGGCCACCGCCCAGGCCAAGGGCCGCGAGCGGTTCGAAGGTTTCATCGACGCCTTGGGCAAGCGCGTGCAACAGGGGCGCGGGTTCGTGGAGGAAATAGTGGGGGATCAAACAGCAGAGCGGTAGATCCGGCGTCGATCGCCTTGCTCGTGCATAAATCGCGGGACTTACTCAGCTTTCAGGTCATTTTCGGATGCCAATCTGGGGACTGACTATGCTAGACCCTGAAAGCCATGTGGATCGCCGGAGACGTGATGACAGGACTCGAAGAGATCAAGAACGGTGCCCACCTGAGGGGGATTGTCCCGGGTCAACCCGTCGAAGTTATTTCTGTCGAATGGATCGGGGATCAGGCGATCAACGTGGTCTATCGTGTGGCAGCGGGTGGTGTGGCTGAAACAACCCTCTATCGCGACGACCAAGCCCGAATTGAGCTGGATTCCCGTGGTCGCGCATGGTCGTTCGATGCGGATGGCGATCTTCTGCGCCTTGTTACCGAGGCCAATCGGATAAAGCTGGCGCATTACTTCGACCCCTATCTCGCCATTCACACCAGCCTAGTCGATCCGCTTCCACACCAGATTTCCGCGGTCTATGGCGAAATGCTTCCGCGCCAGCCGTTGCGTTTTCTTCTCGCCGACGATCCGGGTGCTGGAAAAACCATCATGGCGGGATTGCTGATCAAGGAATTGATCGCCCGAAGCGATCTTGAGCGTTGCCTTGTCGTTGCACCCGGCAGTCTGGTCGAACAGTGGCAAGACGAGCTTGGCGAAAAGTTCGGGCTGGAATTCGACATCCTGACCCGTGACATGATTGAAAATTCCCGGTCAGGAAATCCGTTCAGCGACCGTAATCGACTGATCGCACGGCTTGATGTTCTGGCCCGTAATGAGGAACTGCAGGACAAGCTTGCACAGGCGGCGGAGTGGGATCTGATAATCTGTGACGAAGCTCACCGCATGTCCGCGACCTACTTCGGCGGTGAAGCCAAATACACCAAGCGGTATCGCGTCGGTCAGAAACTCGGTGAAGCCTGCCGCCATCTGCTCCTGATGTCGGCAACGCCGCACAATGGGCATGAGCAGGACTTCCAGCTGTTCATGGCGCTGCTGGATGGCGACCGGTTCGAGGGCCGGTTCCGTGATGGCGTGCATTACGCGGATACCGCCGACATGATGCGACGTCTGACGAAGGAGGAACTGCTGCGCTTCGATGGCCGCCCGCTATTCCCCGAGCGTCGCGCCTACACGGTCAAATACGAGTTGTCGCCCGAAGAGGCCGCGCTCTACGCTGCCGTGACCGAGTACGTCCGCAACGAGATGAACCGGGTCCAGCGCTTTGCTGCCGAGGATGGCAAGAAACGGAACAACGTCGGCTTTGCCCTTCAGATCCTTCAGCGTCGCCTCGCATCGTCACCAGCCGCGATCTACCAGTCGCTGAAAAGGCGGCGCGAACGGCTGGAGGCAGAACTGGCTGAGGCGCGGCTAATGGTTCGTGGCAAACGCTCCGGTTTCGATCTCTCTGACATGCCAGATGACCTGCTGCAGAACATCGAGGAATTTGGCCAGGACGAAATCGACGACATCGAGGATCGGATTTCTACCACCGCGACCACTGCAGAAACGGTCGATCAGTTGGCGCTCGAGGTGGAAACCCTCCAAAGTCTCGAACGCATGGCCCTAGGCGTTCTCAGCTCCGGCCAGGACACCAAGTGGTCGCAGCTCAACCGCATCCTCGATGATGAGCTGATGGTCGATTCCCACGGCAACCGTCGCAAGCTCATCATCTTCACCGAGCCGAAGGACACCCTCTACTACCTGCATGATCGCGTGAGGTCGCGCCTAGGCCGTGCCGATGCGGTCGAGGTGATCCATGGCGGAGTGTCCCGCGAGGATCGGAGGAAGATCGTCGAACGGTTCATGCAGGACCGGGACATGCTGGTGCTGATTGCCAACGACGCGGCTGGTGAAGGTGTGAACCTCCAGCGTGGCCACCTGATGGTGAACTACGACCTCCCTTGGAACCCGAACAAGATCGAGCAGCGGTTCGGCCGTATCCACCGGATCGGCCAGACCGAGGTGTGCCACCTCTGGAACCTCGTCGCGGCCGATACGCGCGAGGGCGAGGTCTACGCTCGGCTCCTGGAAAAGCTGGAGGCGGCGCGCGAGGCGCTAGGCGGGCGGGTCTACGACGTCCTTGGCGAGCTGTTCGACGGCACGGCGCTAAAGGATCTCTTGTTCGAGGCGATCCAGTACGGTGAGCAACCCGATGTGAAGGCCAGGCTGTTCCAGGCTGTCGATGGGGCCGTCGATCAGCAGCATCTCTTGGACCTTCTGGCGCGTCGCGCGCTGACCAACGATACGATGCCAGCTGCCAAAGTGCAGGAAATCCGCATCGACATGGAACGCGCCGAGGCTCAGCGCCTGCAGCCGCACCATATCCAGAGCTTCTTCGTCGAGGCGTTCAAGCGCCTCGGTGGTCAGATCAAGCCTCGGGAAGAGGGGCGGTGGGAGATCACCCATGTCCCGGTCAGCATCCGCGAACGTGACCGGCAGATCGGGACAGGGTCTCCGGTCCAGAAGAAGTATGAACGCATCTGCTTCGAGAAGGGCAAGGTGAACCAGCAGCCGGTGGCGACCTTCGTCTGCCCGGGCCACCCATTGCTGGAAGCTGTCATCAGCATCGTGCGTGAACAGCACGATCACCTGATGAAGCAGGGTGCCGTCATGGTCGATGAAACCGACCTTGGCCAGGACCTGTCGGCCATCTTCCTTCTGGAACACAGCGTCCAGGACGGTCGCCCGACCAGTACCGGCAAGCCCCACATCATTTCGGAGAAGCTGCAGTTCGCCTCGATCGACAAGACAGGGAAAGCCACAAATGCGGGGATCGCCCCGCACCTTAATCTTCGCCCCGCCACGGCCGAGGAAATCGCACTGGTTTCCGACAAGCTGCACGAGGACTGGCTGCGAAACGATCTGGAGAAAACCGCCATCCGTTTCGCCACAGTCGACCTCGCGCAGAGCCATGTGGCCGAAGTGAAGGCAAGACGCCTGCCTGAAGTTGCCAAGGTCGAGCAGGAGGTGAAGGCCCGCCTCAAGAAGGAAATCAACTTCTGGGACAACCGGGCCGCCGAGCTGCGCGAGGATGAGAAGGCCGGGAAGAAGACCCGCCTGAACTGGCAGAACGCAGAGCGCAGGGCCGAAGACCTGGCCGACCGCCTGAAACGCCGGATGGAGCTGCTGGAGAAGGAGCGCTTCATCTCGGCCCAGCCGCCGCGGGTGCGGGGTGGCATGGTCGTCGTGCCGAAAGGGTTGCTGCTGGCGAAGGCTGCCGCCGCAACTGGGGCCAAGCCCAGCGCCTTTGCCGAAGACCCGGAGGCACGGCGGATCAGCGAGTTGAAGGCCATGGAGGCGGTCATCAAGGCCGAGCGGGCGCTGGGGAATGAGCCGCTCGATGTGTCAGCGCAGAAGGTGGGCTATGACATCGCCTCCTTCGATCCCCGCGCCGGGCATCTCCGCTTCATCGAGGTCAAGGGTCGGATCGACGGGGCGGACACTGTCATGCTGACCCGGCAAGAGATCATCACCTCGTTGCACGAGCCCGACAAGTACATCCTGGCCATCGTCCAGATCGAGAGTGGCTTTGCCCGCGAACCGCGGTATGTGCGGGGGGCGCTGTCGGATCACGAACCCTCGTTCGAACACACGGCGATCCAGTTCAACCTGCAGCGTCTGCTGGAGCGGGCAGAGGCACCATCGTGACCAAGGGAGAAGCGCTGTGCAAATCGACATGACGTCGACCGAGGCTGAAACGCTGGTCGCCGACGCGTACCAAGGTGACAGCAAGCCCATGTCTAAGAATTCCAACCTGCGCAACACGCAGTCACTGGATTGGTGGATGTCGAACGGCAAGAACGAAACCATCACCCAAGGACGCAAGCAGGCAGCGATCCAGAGCTACCTGCACTTTGCGGCCCGGTCGCGCGACGACATCCCGCAAGGGGCTTTCCCGGCCGCATTTCTGTTCAGCGACGGGGAGCGCCGCCGACCGGACAAGGGCCTGATAAAGGTCCTCTTGCAGGCCGACATGATTGCCGGGCGCCAGCACAATGGCGAACTCATCTTTGAACTGACTGAAAGGGGCCGGGCGCAATTCCTCGGCCAGGCCGCATGACCCAACCCTACAAGAAGAAACTGATCGAAGTCGCCATCCCGCTCGAGGCCATCAACGCCGCCTCGGCGCGGGAGAAGTCGATCCGGCATGGGCACCCCAGCACGCTACATCTGTGGTGGGCGCGGCGGCCGCTCGCTGCTTGTCGGGCGGTGCTGTTTGCGCAGTTGGTGGACGATCCCTCCAGCCACCCCGACCAGTTTCCCACCCATGAGGATCAGGAGCGCGAGCGGCAGCGGCTGTTTGCCATCATCGAAGACTTGGTGAAGTGGGAGAACTCGACCAACGAAGAGGTGCTGGAACGCGCGCGGGCGGAAATCCGGCGGTCTTGCGGCGGGGTGCTGCCGCCGGTCTATGACCCGTTCTCGGGCGGCGGGTCGATCCCGCTCGAGGCGCAGCGGCTGGGCCTGCCTGCCTATGGGTCCGACCTGAACCCGGTGGCGGTGATGATCGGCAAGGCGATGATCGAGATCCCGCCCAAGTTCAAGGACATGCCCCCCATCCACCCCGGCATCAAGGAGCGGTCGTTCTACCGCAACGCCGAAGGGCTGGCCGAGGATGTGAAATTCTACGGCGAATGGATGCGCGAGAAGGCGTTGCAACGCTTGGCTCACCTTTATCCGGACGTGGACCTTCCGGCCGAATATGGCGGGGGGAAGGCGACTGTAGCTGCCTGGATATGGGCGCGTACGGTACCCAGTCCAGACCCAGCATTTGGCGATGTAAGAGTGCCAATCGCGTCCACCTTCATGCTCAGTTCTCGGACGGGCAAGGAAGTTTGGATTGAGCCGATTGTTGACCGCGTCAATAAATCGATCAGGTATAGCATTCGCAAGGGTGGAACAAAGGCGGAGATTGCTACCGCGAATGAAGGGACAAAAGCAGGTCGTGGCTCTAACTTTCGTTGCCTGATTTCAGACACAGCCATTACCTCAGAATATGTGAAGACCCAGGGAAAGGCGGGTCAGATTGGTCAGACTCTGATCGCCATAGTCGCAGAAGGACACACGGCGCGCGTTTATGTCCCGCCGACTGCAGAACATGAAGCGCTGGCCCTATCTGTACGGTCGTCGTGGGAGCCAGAAACGAGTCTGCCCGATGATCCAAGGAATTTCTGGACTGTGGATTACGGCCTAACGACGTTCGGTGATTTATTCACAGATCGTCAATTGAACGCACTCAATACATTCTGCGAGCTGGCTAATGAAGTTCGTGCGATTGCCGAGCAAGACGCACTTTCCGCTGGAATGATGGTGGGAGCAGCAGGGCTAAATGAAGCCGGTACTGGCGCTAAAGCTTACGCGGAAGCTATCGCGATGTACTTGGCCTTTTCAATTTCGAAGGTCGCTGACCGAGGTTCATCCATCTGCACTTGGTTCACGGCACGCGACTCGACCCGAAACACATTTGCCCGGCAATCGGTCCCGATGACTTGGGATTTCGCGGAGATGAACGTCCTTCTTGACGGAACCGGAACACTGTCAGGTGCTGTCCAGTGGACCTCTAATAGTCTTTCTGGCCTACACCCCGCATCTTTGGGCGAGGTAGTTCAGATGGATGCGCGCGAGGCTGGAGCAAGAATGGCGGGAAAGGTCATTAGCACTGATCCTCCATATTACGACAATATTGGATACGCAGACCTTTCGGATTTCTTTTATGTCTGGCTTCGGCGCACACTGAAGAATGTCTTCCCTGATCTCCTAGGGATACTTTCGACGCCAAAGGCTGACGAGCTCGTAGCAACACCTTATCGCCACGGGTCAAAGCAGAAAGCTGAAAACTACTTCTTGGAGGGAATGAGAACTGCGATCAAGGCAATGGCCGACAACTCAGATTTGGGCATGCCAGCGACCATTTACTATGCGTTTAAGCAGAGCGAAATTAAGCAAGAGGGCATTAGCTCAACGGGATGGGCGACGTTCTTGCAGGCAGTTGTCGAGGCTGGATTTTCAGTCGTTGGAACTTGGCCTGTTCGAACTGAGCTGTCGAACCGCATGATCGCCTCGGGCACTAACGCCCTCGCCAACTCGGTTGTCCTCGTCTGCCGCAAGAAGGAAGCCTCGGCCGAGGTCATCACCCGGGCCGAGTTCATCCGCGCGCTGAAACGCGAACTGCCCCCAGCCATCGCCGAGCTTCAGGCCGCCAACATCGCCCCGGCCGACATGCCGCAATCGGCCATCGGCCCCGGCATGGGCGTCTTCTCGCGCTACAAGGCGGTGCTGGAATCCGACGATAGCCCGATGACGGTGAAGGCTGCGCTGCAACTGATCAACCGCGAGCTCGACGAATACCTCGGCGGTATCCAGGGCGAGTTCGACGCCGATACCCGTTTTGCCATCACCTGGTTCGAACAGAACGGGCTGAAGGCCGGTGACTATGGCACGGCGAACAACATCGCCACCGCGCGCGGCATCTCGGTCGAAAGCGTGAAGCATGCCGGGATCGTGGAAAGTGCGGCCGGCAAGGTGCGCATCCTGAAGCGTGACGAGATGGATGCCGAGTGGGAGCCGGATGCCGACACCCACCTGACCATCTGGGAATGCTGCCAGCATCTGGTGCGGTTGCACGAGAAATACGGGATCGGCTATGAGGCGGCGGTGATGTTGAAGAAGTACGGCGCCAAGGCCGGCGATGTGCGCGACCTGGCCTATGTGCTGTATAGCATCTGCGAAAAGCGGGGCGACGCGAAGGAGGCGACCGCCTACAACGCGCTGATCGCGGACTGGACCGACCTGACCCGCGAGGCGGCTACTGCGCCGCTGTCGAACAAGAGCGGCCAGATGAGATTTGAGGTTTGAGGGGGTCACGATGGCAAAAAGCACGCGCCAGTATGTGTTCGAGGGCATGGAACTGCTGCCCGAGGCGCTGATCCCCTTTGTCGAACGGCGGCTTGACGCGTCCCTGCAGGGGCATTGGCAAGTGCAGGTCGTGGAGAAGCTGCCCGGGCTGCGCCCGGATTCGAACGGCCGGATCGTGTGGGACCAGGCTGCGCTTCTGAACGCGATGGACCGGTTCTGGATGGATGCGTTCAAGGCGGTTCTGGGACGTGCCGAACGTTCGATCGTCAATGAGCTGGTCGATGTGCGCAACAAGCTGTCGCACAACGAGACCTTCACCTATGACGATGCAGAACGCGCGCTGGACAGCATGCGGCGGCTGATGGAGGCGATCAGCGCCTCGGACGTGGCCGACCAGCTAGGCAAGATGCGCGACACGATCCTGCGCACCAAGTTCACCGAGTTGCAGCGCAACGAGGAGCGGAAGAAGAGCCAGCGGTCCGACATCTCCGTCGAGACTGTGGCGGGGCTGTTGCCCTGGCGCGAGGTGCTGGAGCCGCATCGTGACGTGGCGACGGGTGAGTTCCAGCAGGCCGAGTTCGCGGCCGACCTTGCCAAGGTCCACAACGGCAGCGCGCCGTCGGAATATCGGAACCCTACGGAATTCTTCTCGCGCACCTACCTGACCTCGGGCCTGTCGACCCTGCTGATCGGCGCGGCCAAGCGGCTGTCGGGCACCGGCGGCGATCCAGTGGTGGAGTTGCAGACCAACTTCGGCGGCGGCAAGACCCACTCGATGCTGGCGCTCTATCACATGGCGGGCGGCACGCCGGTCGAGGATTTGCCGGGGCTCGACCAGCTCTTGTCGCGCGAAGGGCTGACCGTGCCGGGCAAAGTGAACCGGGCCGTGCTGGTGGGCACGTCTTATGGCCCCTCGGATGCGGCCAAACGGCAGAGAGATTATGGGCGGCCGATCCGCACAACATGGGGCGAACTGGCGTACCAACTTGGGGGCGAGGCGGGCTATGCGCTGGTGGCCGAGAACGACGTCAATGGAATCGCGCCGGGGTCGAACCTGCTGGAGGAGCTGTTCCGGCAATGCGCGCCGTCGCTGATCCTGATCGACGAGTGGGTCGCTTATCTGCGCCAGATCTACAAGGTGGAGGGGCTGCCGTCGGGGTCGTTCGACTCGAACCTGTCCTTCGTCCAGTCGCTGACCGAGGCGGTGAAGGCCAGCCCGGGCACGCTGCTGGTGGCGTCGCTGCCCGCGTCGCAGATCGAGGTTGGCGGGGAAGGGGGTCAGGAGGCGCTGTCGCGCCTGAAGCAGACCTTCAGCCGGGTCGAAACCGGCTGGCGACCGGCTGACCAGGAGGAAAGCTACGAGATCGTCCGTCGGCGCCTGTTCAAGGAAATCCCAGGCGACAAGTTCCACCACCGCGACAACACACTGAAGCAGTTCGCGAAGATGTATCGCGACAGCCCGAACGAATTCCCGCAGAACTGCGAGGGCGAGGATTATCGGCGGAAGCTTGAAAAGGCGTATCCGATTCATCCGGAGCTGTTCGACCAGCTCTACACCAGCTGGGGTTCTCTGGAAAAATTCCAGCGCACCCGCGGCGTGCTGCGGTTGATGGCACAGGTGATCCACGAGCTGTGGATGAACAACGATCCCTCGGTGATGATCATGCCGGGCAGCGTTTCCATCAGCTCGGCGCGAGTAGAACCGGAGTTGCTGCATTACCTCGACGTGTCATGGCAGTCGATCATCGCAGGCGATGTCGATGGACCGAACTCCACACCCTATCGGATCGACCAGTCGGCCCCAAACCTCAACCGCTATTCGGCTACCCGCCGCGTGGCCCGGGCGATCTTCATGGGAACCGCACCGACCCATGGGCAAGATAACAAGGGCCTCGATGATCGCCAGATCAATCTGGGTGTAGTGCAGCCCGGTGAACGTCCTGCCATCTTCGGCGATGCCCTGCGCCGCCTCGCGAATAATGCCAGGTTCATGCATGGCGATCTCGGCCGCTACTGGTATTCGATGTCCGCGAGCCTCAATCGGCTTGCGGCCGATCGGGCCGGACAGATCGAAGAGCCGCTGGTCCTTCTGGAAATCGACAAGGCGCTGGCGACCTACATTAACGGCTTGGGCGACCGCGGTCATTTCGACACCGTGCAAGTCTCGCCAAGCAGTTCCGCAGATGTCCCCGACGAAGCCGGTGGCGTTCGTGCCGTCGTGCTTGGCGTGGCCCATCCGCATACCGGGCGCGAGAATTCCGATGCGATGGCAGAGGCCAAGGATATCCTTCTCCAGCGCGGCTCTACACCGCGGGTCTATCGGAACATGCTCGTATTCCTTGCGGCGGAGTCGCGCCAGCTTGATGGGCTGAAGGAGGCCATGCGGTCGTCCCTCGCTTGGGCAGGGATCGTCAAGGACACGGATCGGCTGAACCTGACGCAGCGCGACAGTGCCCTTGCCAAGGCGAAAGTCGCCGAGGCAGCCGAGACAGTTAAGACACGGCTAAAGGAAACCTGGTGCTACCTGCTCTATCCCATGCAGGATGGCGCCCAGGCGGATGTGGAATGGATCGCATCAAAGGTTCCGGCGCAAGACGGTCTTTTGTCCCGCGCCAGCAAGAAGCTCGCCAGCGACGAAGGGTTGCTGCCAGAGCTCGGTCCGGCCCGCCTTGACCGGGAGCTTCAAAAGTACATCTGGAACGGCAAGAATCATCTCTCGCTCAGAGATCTCTGGGAGTACCTGAACCGCTACATCTACCTTCCCCGAGTGAAGGATCGAAACGTCCTGATTAAGGCCGTGCGGGCATCAGTCGGTGCAATGGTGCCAGGTCCTTTTGCTTATGCAGAGCGGTGGGACGAAAAGAGCGGCCGATACATCGGCCTGGTTCTGCAAAACGGCGCCAACGCAGCAGTCGTCATCGATTCAGACAGTCTCATTGTGAAGCCCGAAGTTGCTGAGAGGCAATCCAAGGAAACGACCGCAGTTGCTGCAATCCTAGTCGATCCAGAACAGACTGCAATCAAACAGGCAGCTGAACAAACTGGCCTTCGGCAGACTGGAACTGCCGTTCAGCCAGAGCGGGAACCGACCCGCTTTATCGGTACCGTCATGATTTCCGCAGACCGTCCGGCGCATGAAATGCGCCAAATCGTCGAAGCGATCGTTGAGCAGTTAACGATCCTGCCGGGCAGTGAAGTGTCGCTTAAGCTTGAAATCGATGCCGATGTTCCGAATGGTCTCGACCGAAGCAAGGTTCGTACACTGCTCGAGAACGCCAACACATTGGGTTTCATCGATAAAGTGATCAAGTGATCTGGCCTTTGATCTCCACCTTCTGGGGTGTTCATTCCATATCCCACGGATTGATCACATCTACCCCGCAGCCGTCGAAGTCCTTGACGTTGCGGGTTGCCACAGGTGCTCCTGCCGCCTTCGCGATCGCCGCGATCTGGCAGTCAGCCTCGGTGATCGGTCGTCCGGCACTTCGGCGCATTGCGGCGATATCGGCATAGGTGCGGGCGGCCGGGCTGTCGAAGGGGAGCACGCGGTCGGCGAAGTCCTCAGCGATCATACCGTCAAGCGCGGCCTGAAGCCGGTCGCGCCGCTGCCCCTCTGGCATGATTGCGACCCCGGTGCGCAGTTCGGCTTCGGTCACGGCCGAGATGAACAGGCCGGTGGCGTCCTGACGACCGAACCACTCCAACACTTCCTGCGCCGGATTGGCGCGCATCAGTTCGGAGATGACGTTGGTATCAAGCAGGATCATCGGTCAGTCGAAATCCGGTGGGGCGCGCATCGGGCTGCGGGGCGGGATTTCCAGATTGACCCCATCGATTGCGGCGAACCGCTCGTGGATCGCCCGACCGAGATTCTTCGGGGCGGTGGGCAGCGCCACGACCTGGCGCAGGATTTCGCGCGCCTCTTCCTCCATCGACCGGCCATGTTCGGCCGCCCGCACACGGAGGCGGCGCTTCACCTCGTCGTCGAGGTTGCGGATCGTGATACTGGCCATGGGATCCTCCGAGGTTTAGCCCAAGGTAAGCTTTGATTGCATTGCTATCAAGCCTGTGACGCCGGGCGTTGCCACGACCCGGATAAGCAAAATGCGTGCCGACTACTGCACCCGCCACACCTCCCCATCATCCAGCCGCTTGACGTAATCCACCGCGGAGCCGTCCCAGTGGTACGCGAAATGCGCCCCTTGGGTCGGGATCGGGATCACGTCGGGCCAGAAGACGCCGATGCATTGGCCCTCGGGATAGCGGATGCTGGGCCAGGTGATGCCGTTCGATCCGGCAGCGCGGCGCTCGGCGCCGAAGATCTGCGAGGGGCGGTAGTCGTCGTGGTCGAGCAGATCGGCGCGGCCGGTGGCGTCGTCGAGATCGGCATCGACCGACCCGATCAGTTCGCGGAACTGCGACGTCCAGCCGGGGGCTTCCTCCGTGGCGCGCATGAAGCGGGCGTGGTGGTGGATGGTTTCGGCGATGGCCACCTCGGTGCGGTCGCCCGCATAGTAGAGGCCGAAGCTGCCGTCCGAGAACCGCCCGGGCCGCAGGGGCGAGCAGTGGACGAAGGGTGCCATGACCAAGCTGGCCCCGGGCCCGGTCACGCGGCGGGCGACCGGCACTTTCGACAGATCACCTATGCTGTCGCGGATGCGCGGGTTGAACTTGGCCTCTGCCGAGGCCAGCGCCTCCCAATCCGCCGGGTCGGCGATGTCCTCGAAGAGGTCGATGGGCGGATGGATCGAGCGGATGATGCGGACTGTGCGGGGCCATGTCACCCGGGCCGTGGGAACTGTCACCAGGCACCCCGCTCCGCATCTAGATAGGCGCGCAGATCGATCAGGTCGGTGATCTCGCCGCGCAGCATGATGTCTAGCGCCGACAGCCCGGCAAAGGCCGCGTTCGGCTTGCGGATCCAGGCATAGCCCCGCGCGGTGTCGGTGAAGATGGTGCGCAGCGCCTTGTGGATCCCCATCAGGATCGCCATGCGCGCCCGCAGATCGCGGTCGATCCGGCCGATATCACCCGCCTTCCAGCGCGCCCAGGTGCGCGGCGCCATGTCGCCCAGCAGCGTGCGCGCCTCGGCATCGCTCAGACCCCAGGCGCGGAACAGGTTGACCGTGGCCCGCGCCAGCGCTGCGGCCTCGGCATCCGTGATGATGGGATGGTCGGGGCGGGCGGTGATCGGCTGGACGGTGGCGAACTGCATGGGTGTCTCCTTTGGCATCAATATAGGCATTACCTGCCAAAAGGCAATTCCTGATGCGTGCGCTGGTCTGGTCCCGCACCGCCAAGCACGCACCCCAACCCTTTCGCCTGTCTTTGCACGCCAGAGCCCTACGCCCCTTGAAGCGCTGTTGAGCGCGGCCGGTTTCCGGCTTTCTTGATGGACCCCGATCCAGGGCTGCCCTTCGGCAGGCCAGAACAGGAGCGGGGACAGCATGGCAGAGGTCGAACGGAGGCCGCAGGCGGGCGAGCGGGGGGCGCGGATGCTGCGCACCGCGCTCGGCCCCGTCATCGCGCGGGCTCTGGAAGACCCCATGACCCTTGAGGTCATGCTCAACCCCGACGGGCGGCTCTGGATCGACCGGCTGTCCGAGGGGCTGGCCGACAGCGGCGCCACGCTCTCGCCCGAGGACGGTGAGCGGATCGTGCGGCTGGTGGCCCATCACGTCGGCGCCGAGGTCCATGCCGGGCGGCCCCGGGTCTCGGCGGAACTGCCCGGCACGGGGGAGCGCTTCGAGGGGCTGCTGCCGCCCGTCGTCACCGCGCCCTGTTTCGCGATCAGGAAGCCTGCCGTCGCGGTCTTCACGCTTCAAGACTACGTCGCCGCCGGGATCATGACCGAGGCGCAGGCAAGTGTCTTGCGCGACGGCGTTGCCGCGCGGGCAAATATCCTCGTCGCGGGCGGCACCTCCACCGGCAAGACCACGCTGACCAATGCTTTGCTGGCCGAGGTCGCGCAAACCGCCGACCGGGTCGTGATCATCGAGGACACGCGTGAGCTGCAATGCGCGGCCCCGAACCTTGTGGCGCTGCGCACCAAGGATGGCGTCGCAACGCTCTCGGACCTCGTCCGCTCATCCCTCCGCCTGCGCCCCGACCGCATCCCCATCGGCGAGGTGCGCGGGGCCGAGGCGCTGGACCTGCTGAAGGCCTGGGGCACCGGCCACCCGGGCGGGATCGGGACGATCCATGCAGGCTCGGCGCTGGGTGCCCTGCGCCGGATGGAGCAGCTGATCCAGGAGGCCGTGGTCACCGTGCCGCGCGCCCTGATCGCCGAGACCATCGATCTGATCGCCGTCCTGTCGGGGCGCGGGAGCGGGCGGCGCCTCACTGAACTGGCCCGCGTCACCGGCCTCGGCCCCGCGGGCGACTATCACCTCACCCCGGCCGCCGCCCCGCCCGCAGCCCCCGACATATCAGGAGACAGCCCATGACCCGAAACCTCCATCACCTGCGCAGGCAGGCCGCCCATGCCGCCACCTTCGCCTGCGTCAGCCTGATGCTGGCCAAGCCCGCCCGCGCGGCGGGCTCGTCCATGCCCTGGGAGGCGCCGCTTGAGGCGATCCTGCAATCGATCGAGGGGCCGGTCGCCAAGATCATCGCGGTGATCATCATCATCGTGACCGGCCTGACGCTGGCCTTCGGCGACACCTCCGGGGGCTTTCGCCGCCTGATCCAGATCGTCTTCGGCATCTCCATCGCCTTTGCGGCGAGTTCCTTCTTCCTGAGTTTCTTCAGCTTCGGCGGCGGAGCGGTGTTCTGATGGTGACGAGCGGTTCAACAAAGTTGAACGGAAGGCTCCAGTGGAGCCTTCCGAGCGAGGAACGCCATGAGCGGTAGCGAATGGCAGGGTTTCGAACAGCCCGATGCCGTCCCCGGCTTCACCGTCCCGGTCCACCGCGCGCTGACCGAGCCGATCCTGCTTGCAGGCGCACCGCGCGCCTTCGCGATCCTGAACGGCACGCTTGCGGGCGCCATCGGGCTGGGCCTGCAACTCTGGGCCGCGGGCATCGCGATCTGGATGGTCGGGCATCTGCTGGCCGTCTGGGCCGCGCGGCGCGATCCGCTCTTTGTCGAAGTAGGCCGCCGGCATCTGCGGCTGCCCGGCCATCTGGACGTCTGAGGGCACCGCCATGATGCATCTTGCCGAGTATCGCCGCAAGGCCGCCCGCCTCGCCGATTACCTGCCCTGGGCGGCGCTGGTCGCGCCCGGGGTGGTGCTGAACAAGGATGGCAGCCTGCAGCGCACCGCGCGCTTCCGGGGCCCGGACCTCGACAGCGCGGTTGCGGCCGAGCTGGTCGCCGTGGCAGGCCGGATCAACAGCGCCTTTCGCCGCCTCGGTTCGGGCTGGGCGATCTTCGTCGAGGCGCAGCGCCTGCCCGCCGCCGATTATCCCGACAGCCGCTTTCCCGATCCGGCCTCGGCGCTGCTGGATGCCGAGCGCCGCGCGGGCTTTGCCGATCAGGGCGCGCATTTCCAGTCGGCCTACTTCCTGACCTTCCTCTACTTGCCGCCTCCCGAGGAGGCCGCGCGCGCCGAAACCTGGCTCTATGAGGGCCGCGAGACCCGGGGCATCGACGCCGGCGAGGTGCTGCGCGGCTTCATCGACCGCACCGACCGGGTGCTGGCGCTGTTCGACGGGTTCATGCCCGAATGCCGCTGGCTGGATGACCCCGAGACGCTGACCTATCTGCATTCCACCATCTCGACCCGCGCGCAGCGCGTGCGCGTTCCGGAAACACCCGTCTATCTCGACGCGCTGCTGGCCGATGAGCCGCTGACCACGGGGCTCGAGCCCCGGCTGGGCGCGGCGCATCTGCGTGTCCTGACGCTGTCGGGCTTTCCCACCGCGACCACGCCCGGGATCCTCGATGAGCTGAACCGCCTGGCCTTCCCCTATCGCTGGGCCACGCGCGCGATCCTGATGGACAAGGTGCAGGCCACCCGCATGGTCGCGCGCATCCGCCGGCAGTGGTTCGCCAAGCGCAAATCCATCGCTGCGATCCTCAAGGAGGTGATGACCAACGAGCAATCGGCGCTGGTCGACAGCGATGCCGCGAACAAGGCCAGTGATGCCGACATCGCGCCGCAGGAGTTGGGCGCCGATGTCGCGGGGCTCGCCCATGTCACCGCCACGCTGATCGTCTGGGACGAGGACCCCCGCCGCGCCGACGAGAAGCTGCGGCTCATCGAGAAGGTCGTGCAGGGCCGCGATTTCACGGCGATGGTGGAAACCGTCAATGCCGTCGATGCCTGGCTCGGCTCGCTGCCGGGCCATGCTTACGCCAATGTCCGCCAGCCCCCGATCTCGACCCTGAACCTTGCCCATATGATCCCGCTTTCGGCCGTCTGGGCGGGGGAGGAGCGGGACCGCCATCTCGATGGCCCGCCGCTGTTGTACGGCCGAACCGAGGGCTCCACCCCCTTTCGTCTCTCGCTGCATGTCGGCGATGTCGGCCATACCATGGTCATCGGTCCGACCGGGGCGGGCAAATCCGTGCTGCTCGCGCTCATGGCGCTGCAGTTCCGCCGCTATCCGGGGGCCCAGATCTTCGCTTTCGATTTCGGCGGTTCGATCCGGGCCGCGATCCTCGCCATGGGCGGGGATTGGCACGATCTGGGGGGCGCGCTGACCGAGGGGGCAGAGGCCGAGGTCTACCTGCAACCCCTGGCCCGCATCGACGAGGCCGCCGAGCGCGCCTGGGCCGCAGGCTGGATCGCCGCGATCCTTGCCCGCGAGGGCGTCACCGTCACGCCCGAGGTCAAGGAGCATCTCTGGACCGCGCTGACCTCGCTCGCCTCGGCCCCCATCGGCGAACGCACGATCACCGGCCTTGCGGTGCTGCTGCAATCGTCCGATCTCAAGCAGGCGCTGCGGCCCTATTGCCTCGGCGGGTCGCATGGTCGGCTGCTCGACGCCGAGATCGAGGATCTGGGCACGGCCCCGGTCCAGGCCTTCGAGATCGAGGGGCTGGTCGGTACTGCCGCCGCCCCAGCCGTCCTGTCCTATCTCTTCCACCGCATCGGCGACCGGCTGGGTGGCCGCCCGACGCTCCTGATCATCGACGAAGGCTGGCTCGCACTCGATGACGAGGGCTTCGCAGGCCAGCTGCGCGAATGGCTGAAGACGTTACGCAAGAAGAACGCCGCGGTGATCTTCGCGACCCAGTCGCTGAGCGACATCGACGCGTCCGCCATCGCGCCCGCGATCATCGAGAGCTGCCCGACGCGGCTGCTGCTGCCCAATGAACGCGCCATCGAGCCGCAGATCACCGCGATCTACCGACGCTTCGGGCTCAATGACCGCCAGATCGAGATCCTCGCCCGCGCCATGCCGAAGCGCGACTATTACTGCCAGTCGCGGCGCGGCAACCGGCTGTTCGAGCTGGGCCTCTCCGAGGTGGGCCTCGCGCTCTGCGCGGCCTCGTCCAAATCCGACCAGACCCTGATCTCGGAGATCCTCGCAGAGCATGGGCGCGAGGGCTTCCTCGCGGCTTGGCTCGACGCCCGCGGGGTCGGCTGGGCCGCCGAGCTGATCCCGGACCTCACCAATCTCGCGCCGGAGCCCGAGGCGTCGGGCGCCCCGATCCCCCGAGCCCCTGAACCCGCAAAGGAGACCACCCCATGACCCATGCCGCCCATCGCCTGTCCCGTCTCGCCAGAGCCTCCGCGCTCGCTCTGACGCTCGTCGCCCCCATCGGCCTGTCGCCAATCTTCGCGACGCCCGCCCAGGCCTTCCTCTTCGGCGGAGGCGGGCGCATCGTCTATGACCCGCGCAATCACGCCGAAAACATCCTCTCCGCCGCCCGCGCGCTCGAGCAGATCAACAACCAGATCACCCAGCTGCAGAACGAGGCGCAGATGCTGATCAACCAGGCCCGCAACCTCGCGAGCCTGCCCTATTCCTCGCTGCAGGCGCTGCAGCAGAATGTCGACCGCACCCGGCAGCTCCTGTCCCAGGCGCAGAACATCGCTTTCGATGTCGCCCAGATCGACCAGGTGTTCCAGCAGGACTACGCCAACATCCCCATGGCCGCGCCCGAGGCGCAGCTTCTGGCCGATGCGCGCTCCCGATGGGGAAACACCGTCGGCGGGCTGCAGGACGCGCTGCGCGTGCAGGCGGGCGTCGTCGGCAATCTCGACGGCCAGCGCGCCGAGATGTCCGCCCTTGTCGGCGAAAGCCAATCCGCCGTCGGTGCCCTGCAGGCGACCCAGGCGGGTAACCAGCTCCTCGCGCTGCAATCCCAGCAGATCGCCGACCTGATCGCGGTCGTCGCCGCGAATGGCCGCGCCACCGCCTTGGTCGAGGCCGAGCGGTCCGCCGCGGCCGAACAGGGCCGGGTCCAGCGCGAGCGCTTCCTCACCCCGGGTGCGGGCTACCAGCCCGGCAACGCCCGGATGTTCAACAACTGAGGGGAGCAGGTCCATGGAGGGATCGGTCCTCGCCCGCATCGCCGCCGTCGTCTTCGTCGCCATCGCGATCACAGCGGCGCTGGTGGAAATGGACCGGGACGAGGCGGGGCAGGCGGCGCGTCCGGCGGTTCCCCTCATCCCGGAGGCCGATACCCTGCGGACCGAACAACGGCGCTGCCAGGAACTGGGCGAGGCCGCGGCCTCCGATCCCGACTGCCTCGCCGTCTGGGCCGAAACCCGCGACCGCTTCCTCGGGCGCGACCGGACCGGGGGCGAGTGAGACATGGGCGGCACGGGCGTCATCGACACCTTCCTCGGGGTCTTCACCTCCTATATCGACAGCGGCTTCGGGCTCTTGGGTGGCGAGGTCGCCTTCATCGCCAGCACGCTCATCGTGATCGACGTGACGCTGGCCGCGCTCTTCTGGGCCTGGGGCGCGGATGACGACATCATCGCCCGCCTCGTGAAAAAGACCCTCTTCGTCGGCGTCTTCGCCTGGCTCATCTCCAACTGGAACAGCGTCGCCGCCATCGTCTTCGACAGTTTCGCGGGGCTGGGTCTCTTGGCTTCCGGCACCGGCTTCTCGCCTGCCGATCTCCTGCGCCCGGGCCGCGTGGCGCAGACCGGGCTCGATGCCGGGCGGCCGCTACTCGAATCCACCGCCGATCTCATGGGCTTCGTCGCATTCTTCGAGAACTTCATCCAGATCGCCTGCCTGCTATTTGCGTGGGCGCTGGTGCTCTTGGCCTTCTTCCTGCTCGCGGTGCAGCTTTTCGTGACGCTGATCGAGTTCAAGCTGACGACGCTCGCGGGTTTCGTGCTGATCCCCTTCGGCCTCTTCGGCAAGACCGCCTTCATGGCCGAGCGGGTGCTGGGCAATGTCGTCTCCTCCGGCATCAAGGTGCTGGTGCTGGCGGTGATCATCGGCATCGGCTCGACCCTGTTCGGTCAGTTCACCGCAGGCTTCGGCGGCGCGACCCCGACCATCGACGAGGCGATGGCCATTGTGCTGGCCGCACTTTCGCTTCTGGGTCTCGGCATCTTCGGCCCCGGCATCGCCACCGGCCTCGTCTCGGGCGGCCCGCAATTGGGCGCGGGCGCCGCCGTCGGCACCGGTGTCGCGGTCGGCGGCGCCGCGGTGGCCGCAGGTGGCGGCGCGCTGCTGGCAGCGCGCGGCGCGGGCGCCCTGGGGGCCGGTGGCCTTGCCGCCGGTCGCGGCGGGATCGCCACCGCAGGTGCTGCTTCGACCGCCTATCGCCTTGGCGCCATGGGCCAGTCCGGCGCAGGTGGCATTGCCTCCGGTCTGGGGGGCGTGGCCAGCGCCACCGGTTCGGCCATCGTCTCGCCCCTGCGCAACGCGGCCGCCCGCATCGCCTCCGGCGCACGCGCGAGCCATGCCGCCGGGACGCGGGCCAGCTTCGCTGCCACCGGCGGCACATCCTCCATGGGCAGCATCGGGGGCGCCGCCGCGCCCACGGCTGCCGCCAACCCCGACAGCCCGCCCGCCTGGGCCCGCGCGATCCGCCGCAACCAGATGATGAGCCAGGGCCTCGCTGCCGCCGGCCATGCGCTGCGCGCGGGGGACAGCCCCGGTGGCGGCGCTTCCGTTTCCCTTTCCGAAGGACGTCGCCGATGAGCCTCTTCAAACGACCCACCGCCCATTACGGCAAGACCCCCGAACCCGAGACCCCGTACCAGAAGGCCGCGCAGGTCTGGGACGAGCGCATGGGCACCGCCCGCGTTCAGGCGAAGAACTGGCGCCTGATGGCCTTCGGCTGCCTGATCCTCGCGGGCGGTTTCGCCGGGGCGCTGGTCTGGCAATCGGCGCGCGGCACCGTCATGCCTTGGATCGTCGAGATCGACCGCCATGGCGAGGCCCGCGCCGTTGACGCCGCCACCGCCAGCTTCCAACCCAGCGATCCGCAGATCGCCTGGCATCTGGCCCGTTTTGTCGAAGGGGTCCGGGGCCTGCCCGCCGATCCGGTCGTGGTGCGCCAGAACTGGCTGCGCGCCTATGATTTCACCACCGACCGCGGCGCGCAGGCGCTCAACGAGCATGCCCGCGCCAACGACCCTTTCACCCGCGTCGGGCGCGATCAGGTCGCGGTCGAGGTCTCGAGCGTCATCCGCGCCTCGCCCGACAGTTTCCGCGTGGCCTGGGTGGAGCGCCACTACACCGACGGCCAGCTCGCCCGCACCGAGCGCTGGACCGCGATCCTGACGGTCGTCCTGCAGCCGCCCCGCACCGCCGAGCGGCTGCGCGCCAATCCGCTCGGCATCTACGTCAACGCCATCAACTGGTCGCGGGAGATGAGCCAATGACCCGGATCAGCCTCACCCTACCTGCCGCCTGTCTCGCACTCGGCCTCGCTGCGGGCTGCACCAGCCCCAGGCAGGCAAGCTTCGCCTATGACGAGGCGGTGCCCCCGCTGCCCTCGCCGCCGGTCACCGCCACCGATGACACGCCCCGCCCGCTGCACATCCCGCCTGCCTGGACCCCCGCGCGGGGTGGCGAGGCCGCGCCCACGCCCGCCGCCCAGGTCATCGCCGCCAATGCCGCCGCACGGGTTGAGCCCCGGCGCGAGGGGTATTTCAACGCGATCCAGATCTATCCCTGGTCCGAGGGCGCGCTCTATCAGGTCTATGCCGCCCCGGGACAGATCACGACGATTTCGCTGGAACCCGGCGAGCGGCTGGCGGGCACCGGCCCCATCGCCGCGGGCGACACCGCACGCTGGATCATCGGCGACACCGAAAGCGGCGCGGGGCGCGCAGCCCGCGTGCAGGTGCTGGTCAAGCCCACGCGGCCCGACATCCGCACAAATCTCGTCATCTCGACCGACCGGCGCAGTTATCTGATCGAGCTCATCGCCAGCGAGGAAACCTGGATGCCCGCCGTCGCCTGGGCCTATCCGCGATCCCCCCAGACCACCCGCATCGCGCCCGCCGCCCCGGTGATCCCGCCGCCCGCCGCGCGCAACCACCGCTACGGGCTGCAGGGCGGCAGCCCGCCCTGGCGGCCTGTGTCCGTGTTCGACGATGGACGCCGGGTCTATGTCGTCTTCCCGCCCGGGATCGCCCAAGGCGAGATGCCGCCGCTCTTCGTCCTCGGCCCCGATGGCGCGCCCGAGATCGTCAACAGCCGCGTCCATGGCAATGTGCTGATCGTCGACCGGCTCTTCGGGGCGGCCGAATTGCGCCTCGGGCGCGGCCCCCGGCAGGAGGTCTTGCGCATCCTGCGTCTTGCGCCGGAGGCCCCGCCGGCCCGGGCCTTCACCGCATCGGAGGATCGGTCATGACCGAGACCGATGCCCCTAGTGACACCGCCTCCGCCATGCGCCTGCGGGCCGATCCGCCGCGCGTGACCCGCCTGTCGCGCAAGGTCATCGCCGGGCTGGGCGTGGCCGCCGGCCTTGGCATCGGCGGCGCGCTGATCTACGCCCTGCAGGCCCCCGACCGCACTGGCGCACCGGCCGAGCTGATCAGCACCGACCGCCGCCAGCCCGCCGACGGGCTGCGCGGCCTGCCCACGAGCTATGATGCCATCCCGCGCCTCGGCCCCCCTTTGCCGGGTGATCTGGGCGGTCCCATCCTCGATGCGCAGCGCCGGGGCCTGCCAGTCGCGCCCCCGCCGCTGACCCCGCCCGCCATGGACCCCGAAGAACAGGCGCGCCTGGCCGAGCTCGAGGCCGCGCGGATGAGCGGGCTTTTCTTCCAGACCCGCGCCGCACCTGCCGTGTCGGGGATGATGCCCCCCGGCCTGACCGGCCCGGCACCCACGCCGGAAACCGACCCGCGCCGCGCCTTCCTGAATGCCGCCGCCGACCGCCGGACCGTCGCGCCCGACCGTGTCGAGGCCCCGGCCTCGCCCTGGCTCCTGCAGGCGGGATCGGTAATCCCCGCCGCGCTGATCACCGGCATCCGCTCGGACCTGCCGGGCCAGATCTCCGCGCAGGTCACCCAGAACGTCTATGACAGTCCGACCGGCAGCCTGCTTTTGATACCCCAGGGCACGCGGCTCATCGGCGAATACGACGCGGGCGTGACCTTCGGTCAGCGCCGGGTGCTGCTGGTCTGGAACCGGCTCATCTTCCCCGATGGCCGCTCGCTCGTGCTCGAGCGCCAGCCCGGCGCAGATACGGCCGGCTATGCCGGGCTCGAGGACCGCGTCGATCATCACTGGGCAGCTGTCCTGCGCGCCGCGGGCCTCTCCACGCTGCTCGCCATCGGCGCGGAACTGGCGGTGGACGAGGAAGACCGCCTCGCCCGCGCCATCCGCGACGGCGCCGTGGGCACGATCACCGAGGCCGGGCAACGTATCGTCGAGCGCGAGCTCGAGGTGCCGCCGATCCTGACCATCCGCCCGGGCTTCCCGGTGCGCGTGCTCGTCACCCGCGATCTGGTGATCGCCCCGCAGGGAGGCTGAGATGGCCAAGCTGAAACTCGGCCCCCTGGCCGACGACAAGCCGGTGAAACTCACCGTGGACCTGCCCGCGGCCCTTCACCGTGACCTGATCGCCTATGGCGAAATCCTCGGCTGCGACGCGGGGCAGCCGCCGATCCCGCCCGCGCGGCTGATCGTGCCCATGCTGGAGCGGTTCATCGCCACGGATCGAGGGTTCGCGAAAGCGCGGCGGGGTGGGAGTAAGTGACGATAGCGCACTGCGTAGGCCGGCGGCAGGCAGGGGGGCGGGCAGGATCTGGCCGGCGTTCAGAAAGGCTGTCCTCGAACAGTTGTCTGAGGCTCAATACAGGCCGGTCTGCCAGCAGGACCTGCGCGGGCACGACCGCCGCGCCCTGCGGGCTGCCCTTGCCCCCATAGAGGCGGAGCTGGACTTGTGCTATGCTTCGCCCGCCGCATCGCCCCGACGGGTCCGCCCTGGCTAGCCGCAGATCACCTTGCGCAGGGAGACAACGAGCCGGTTGCGTGCGGCTGGATCGAGCTTGTCGAGGTTGATCTGCCGCCACCGGACGGCAGGAAGCTCGGCAGCATGGGGAGCGCTGAGAAGGTTCCAGTCCGGCCTGCCTGCCTCGAACCCGAGCAGGAAGTCCTTGTGCGCCTGGGGCATGTCCCGAACCAGCGAGCGCACTAGTTCTTCCCGCGTGCTTTCCAGCTCGGCGAGCGTGATGGGCGTTTCGGTCATGCCGTCGAAATTGTCAGTGAACGTCGCCCTGATATCCTTGAACCGGCAGGACAGGACTTCCGCCATCGGTCGGTCATGGCTGATGAGGTAGACGAGAAAGGCCTCGCGAAGCTCGGGCGTCAGACCTTCGTTTGCGAGGAGGTCGCGGACATCAAACAGGTCGCGCGGGTGTTGCCGGTCCAGCGCCGCAACCAGCTTCCCGGCATAGAGATCGGCGAAAGACACGAGGCGGATTTCAGCGAAGCCGTATTGATCCTCGACGGCAGGGCTGACGGAGCGGAGGGCGGGCTCCTGCACGACGCCACGCAGGACAGGCGAGACCTCGATCTTGACCTGCGTGCGCTCGGTGCGCACCGCAAGTCGCAGGACTGCCCCCTCGCGCACAGTCTGGCCGATGATCGCAGCGGGCAGCGCGGCCATGATCCGCGTCTCGATCCGCTTCATGGCGGTATCGATATCGGCCAGGGCCTCGCTGCGGCCATTGACCGGCAGATATACGAGGTCGATGTCGACCGACAGCCGTGGCAGATCCCGCACAAACAGGTTGATCGCGGTGCCGCCCTTGAGGGCGAAGCAGGGCTCTTCTGCGACCAAGGGCAGAAGCCGCATGAGGAGGCGAACCTGTTGCCGGTATTGCTCACTGCTCGGCATCAAGGTCTCCCGGAACGGTGATATGATAAACGGGGTCAAGGCGTCCGCCCCTGACCAGCATCCTCTTGCCGCTGCCGAGGTCGAACGCGTCGGGATCGAGCTGCTTGCGCCATGCATGGCGGTGGCGGTCGGCGAAGAAGAAGAAGAGCCGTTTCACCTTGATGCTCTTGCAGTCACGGAGAAGCTTCTGCATCCGCCCGGGTCTGAAGTTCACCGCGCCCTGCATGATCATGTCTGCGTGGTGGAACGAGGCCTTGCCGGGGAGTTCGTCCAGAAACTCCAGATAGGCGCGCTCCGGCGATGACAGGGTCAGGGGCCATTCCCACTGCCCCCATGACAATTCCTCGAGACTGCCGCCGGTCAGCTTGCTGTGGTCCCGTGCCGTGTCCTTCCGGACATCGTAGGCAAGGCTTCCAAGCCCGAAGGCGATCGGGTCCTCGGCAAACAGCGTGTCGCTGTTGTGCACCACGAAGTGTTGCGGGAGGTCGAGCTTGTTCAGCCAGCCGGGCGGCTTGACGCGGCCATAGAGATGAACCGTCTTGAGGTCCGGGGTCCGATAGTGGGTGAAGCCGTGAAGGTCGAGCGCTGTCATGCCGCCGACGATCAGGGGGTACTCAAGAAGGAGCTGGAGGGAGAGGACCACCTGCTGCCACCTGAGCGGCGCGTCCGTCATCTGGCCCTTGGGGCGGCGGTAGACCCCCCTTGCTGGCTGCTCCAGCCAACCGCTTGAGACATAGCGATTTCTGAGCGATGGTTGGAAACCGTTCTTCTCCATCCATCCGGAATCGACGATCAACCCTTGCGGCAAGGCCATCTGCAGATGGTTTAGCTTGGAACCTTTTTCTTCACTCATGGTGGAGATAATGGCACAACCTCAAACCGACTTGCAAGTTTGTCTTTACCTCCATTTGTTCACCCAAGATGAATAATTAAGAACTATCTCAAACCCGAAGGCTGCTGCGCCCGCCAGGAGGTAGGCGCAAAATTCCACGTCAGAACAGGCTGAGCTGCGGGCGGGGCCAAGATGAGGACGGATGTCGGGGCGTCTCATCCGCCATGCATTCCAAAGCGCGGCGCCGGCAAGACTCCTATGTCAGGTGCAGAACACGAGGTTACGGGCCGAGATATTTCGCACTCCACCAGTCGCAGCTGTCGTGGCCTGCCAGTCCTCTGGAACACGGGGGGGCTTCCCGCGTTCGGGGAACCGGCAGGGCCGGACGCAGCCGATTGAAAGGATCGCCCCGATCCGGTATATGACCTAGTCATACCATGGAGGCGCGGATGACCGTCAAGACCACCCTCAGCTTCACCGATCGCCATCACCGGTTCCTCTCGGAAAAGGTGGGGCAGGGCGTCTTCGCGACGCAGAGCGCCGCCGTCGCAGCTGCGCTGGAACAGATGATGCAGGACGAGGAAGAGCGCAACGTGGCCCTGCAGGCCCTCGCGCAGGAAATCCGTGCCCGCATGGAAACGCCGCGCGATGCCTTCATCGACGAGGAGGCTGCCTTCGCCACCGCCCGCGCCGCGATCAGGGCAGCGCGGGGCGCGTGAGCTACCGCATCCGTTTCCACCCTCTCGTCACGCGCGACCTTGACGCCATCGCGCGATGGATTGTCGACTACGCCGGGCCGGAGATCGCGGCGCGGAAGCTGGCCGAGATCGAGGCGGCCATCGCCACCCTGCGGGACACGCCGCACAAGGGAAGCCTCCGGCCCGAGATCGCCCCCGGCCTGCGCGCCATCCCGGCCGGGCGGAAAGCCGTCGTCGCCTTCGTGGTGGACGACGAAGCTGCGGAAGTGCTGATCTATGCCGTGACTTATGGTGGCGCGGACTGGGCCATACGCACCACGCAACGACGGAAAGAAGGGTGATCGTGCCATGGGCCATAGTCAGAGACAGTTGAACCGGCTTTCCGAATGCCTCATCGCGTTGCCGCCCGAGAATGACGGCATGCTGCTGAGCGAATTCGACGGGTTTGTCGCAGGCATTCTCGTCTGCCCTGAAATGATCATGCCCAGCGAATGGCTTCCCATCGTCTGGGGCGACGAGATCGCCCCGCATTTCGCGGACATGGATCAGGCAAAAACGACGCTGGACGCTGTCATGGCCCATTACAATCGCGTCGCGCGCGGTCTGGCGAAGACACCCACCGACTATGAGGCCGTCTATGACAAGGACCCCCTGACGGGTGATCTGATGTGGGAGCCATGGATCACGGGCTTCGAACGCGCCATGCAGCTACGCCCCGAAGCCTGGGAGGCGACCGTTGAAAGCAGCGACGAGGAGATCGCGTCAACCATTCCCATGCTCCTGGCGCTGCATGACATCGCCGAAGGCGGGTCCGAACTGGCCGAGGATGCTATCCGGGAACTCGATGCGATGGCCCCGGACATGATCCCCGATCTGGTCGCGAACCTGAATGCCTGGGTCAAGGCGCAGGGAAGGGCACAGGGCCCGGCCAATCTGCCAGATGCCCCAGCCGCGCGCGCAAAGGTCGGGCGCAACGATCCCTGTCCCTGTGGCTCGGGTCGCAAGTTCAAGAAATGCTGTGGGGCAGAGCCGATCCATTGAACGAATCGATTATCGGCATGCGCGAGCCTGGTCGCGCAGGACAGCGCGGTCGCAGAGCATCCAGACGATACCGCCCGTCCGGCAAAGCCTCGATCTCATCGTCGGCGCTCTACTCGACCACGGGCGGGCAGGGCGGCCCGACGTTAGAACGGCCCATCGCGCGACCGCTCAGCCAGCGCGTCTCGATCATGAGGGCGGTGGGCGGCGGCATCGAGCATATGGCGGTTGATGGCATCGCTTCTCTCAAGGACATCAACCTGTTCGGCCGCGCGCCCACCGCGCCCACCGCGTCCGCCTTCGCGGCGGACGTACAGAACGAGCAGCAGGATCGCCGTGGCGGTGCGGATCACACCCAGCGCCAGGTCTTGGCGGGCAAGTAGCGCGAAGCCGAGCTAGGCTACGAGCCGAGGTATCTCGCGCTCAAACAATCGCAGGAGTCGTCGCCTGCGAGCCCCCGCAACGAACGGTGGCTGCGATGTTTTCGCAACTCTTGGCGCAATATCAACGAACCCCTTCCTGATACTCAAGCAGCTTTGGCTTTGGCGCAGGCCGCGACTCGATCAGCATGTGCTCGATGGCTGACTTTCGCGACTCCCGGTCCAGCGTGTAGGTGTTCCGCCTGAACTCGACGCCTTCCAGTAAGGCCTTCAGATATCCGGCTACCGTGTCCGCCGCCATGATGAGCGTCGAATCGAGCGTGTGCACGTAACGGCTCGTGACCGAGCCTTTCGCGTGGCCAATCAGAGCGGCGATCGTGATCTCCGTGAAGCCCAGATCGTTGGCGATGCTTGCAAAGCTGTGTCGCAGCACATGCGGTGTCACATCCCAGAGCGGTGTGTCGGTCAGGAGCTTCTTCCAGCTCTGAGGAAAGTTGCCGACCGCATTGTCGATGCCCTGGCCGGGAAAGACGTAGGTGCCGGTTCGTTGTGACCGCTTGCTTTCCAGGTACTCGATCACGGGAAGTCCGATTGGACGCACCGAGGCGCCTTCCTTGCTATCGATCAGCCGCAGGCAGCTCCCCTCGATATCGACCTCGCTCCATCTGAGATTGATGATCTCCCCGCGTCGGCAGCCGGTCACGGCGAGGATCCAGAGGATCTCGGCATGCAGGCGATAGTGGTCGCTCTTCTGCGCCTGTCGCAGAAGGCCGCCAAGGATCCGATATTCCGCCTCGCTGAGCCGCCGGTCGCGCACCTGGTATTTCGGTTTGCGCAAACCGTGCGTCGGGTTGTGGTCGATCACACCGGCTTCCACCGCGTAGGAGAATATCCCGCCAAGAAGTCCCATTGTTCGGATCGCCGTTCCGCGTCCACCGCGGACGATAGCCTTGCCGCGCAGTTTCTCGGTTTTCATAACCACGCGCGTCTTGCCCGCGATGATGTCCTTCATCAGGTTGTTCATGTCCGGCTTGGTGATGTCGCGGACGCGGCGTGTGCCGAGGAGGGGGATGATGTGCCGACGGATGCGGCCCACATCGATCTCGATCGTCGAGGTTTTCTTGGGGCGGCCGCCTTTGCCCATGATCAGGCCGGCCTCCATATCTTCGATATACTGTTCGCAGAGCTGCTTGACCGTCAGCGCCTTGCGGTCTTCGTCACGCTCTTCGGCCGGATCGTTGCCCCGGGCAACGCGGCCGAGCAAGGCCTTCGCCTCGCGTCGTGCCGTCTCGGGCGTCCACACACGGTGAAGGCCGATCGTGTAGCGACGGGAGCGGCCCCGTGCGCGGTATTGGACGATGTAGCTGCGCTTGCCGGACGGATAAACGCGCAGCCCGAAACCTGGCAGCTCGTCATCCCAGATCGCTTGGCTTTTGGCTGCCGGTTCGACCGCTTCGACAAATCGTTTCGTGAGCTTCGGCATGCTCCTGATCCTCGCGTGCGCCCGGTTCCGAGTAAGCACCACGTAAGCACGCGGGCGGAAAACAAGGCGTATTTTCGGATAGAGCTTTCGGAGCGGCGTGTCGAAATGTCTATATAATTCGTATGGTTATCGCGCTCTAGCGGGCTCTATCGCATGTTTAGGAAAGACCATTAGACCCGCTCCGAAGGCAGAGGCCAGAGGTTCGAATCCTCTTGGGTCCGCCATTCCTCCTTCATCGTGTCGTGTCGTGTCGGGCGTGCCGGGTCGGGTGTCCGACTACGAAAAAGCCCGCTCGGTCGAGCGGGCCCTGGTCGGTTGCGCGTGCGGTCTGCGGCGTTGACCGCGGCGGGTCAGCTGCCCCAGGCGCGCACCGGGCCGCAATCCATGTGCACGAAGTTGGAGCCGGAATAGCGCCCCACGCCGCCGCCCTGGCAGGACTGGGCCGCGCGGGCCATCTGGCTGACCGAGCGCGACGACAGCCGCAGATCGGCGGCCTGGCCGCGCAGGTGCAGCGAATTGCGCGCGACGCCCGAGGAATTGGCCCGCAGCATGGCGTTGGTTTCGGGGCTGCGATAGCCCGACAGCAGCATGTAGGGTTCGCTCACATCCATCAGGTTGTGGGCCGCGGCCATGATGTCGATCGTGCGGGTGTCGATCTGCAGGGTCCGGCCATTGCGCCAGTCGCGCATGAAGCGGGTGATCTCTTCGATCGCGCCGCCGATATACTGGCCCTCGATCCAGTAGATCGTGTCGATCCGTTCGCCGGTGCGCCCGGAATACATCCGCAGTCGGCGGATGTCGCCGCCGCCGCGCAGGAAACCCGCTGCATTGGAGTAGGTCGGGGCGGCGGCGACGGCTGTTGCGGCGAACGCAGTCAGCAGGCCGCGCCGGGAAATGCCCGAAGAGCTGATTTGGGTCATGATGAGAGAGCCTGTCCCGTCGCTTTCTTGTACCTGTAGAGGGGCCGTTTACCGGTCCTCGCTGCCATCTCTTCCCCAGATGCAGGATTTTTATGGCACATCTCGAATCGCGACCCAACCCCGTTTCGCACATGTCCGGCGAACGCCATGGGAAATCGGCGGAATTCTGCGCAGAATGTGAAATTTCCGTGCACTGTGGCGCACATGCCAAGGCCCGCGCCGCAAAAGCACGGCCCGGACCCGAGGTAGGGGAATTGTGACTGGACTCTGCCGGGGCATGCCGGTGAAGTCGTTGATGCAGGTCAAACGGGGATGTCCGGCCTGCACGGGGGACGAAAAGGAAAGGTCTGCGATGCGCGTTCTGCTGCTGTTGCGTGTTGGTCTGGTTGCCACGATCCTGTCGACGCTGGTGCCCGACGGGGCCGGCGCCCAGGTCACGGCATTCCGCCAGGCGGTTGCCGAAACCGCCGCCATCGACGAGGATCTGGCCGCCTTCTATCGCGGGCGTGCCTTCGAGGGGATCTGGACCGGATCGGACGCGGCCGCGATCGCCCGGCGCAACGCCTTGCTGAATGCGCTGGATGCGGCGCCCTTGCACGGGCTGCCGGCTGCACGGTTCGATCCGCGGGCGCTGATGGCCGATCTGCGCGATGCCCGCACGGCCCATGAAAAGGGCGTGATGGAGGTGCGGCTGACCGAAACCTACCTGGACTATGCCCGCGCCGTGCAAAGCGGCCTCTTGACGCCGCGCAGCGTGGTGTCCGAAATCCGCCGCGAGGTTGTCTATACCCCCCGGGCCGATCTGCTGGCCGGCTTCGCCGCGGCCGACAACCCGGCCGCCTTCCTGCGCGGCCTGCCGCCGTCGACCGACGAATATGTCCGCCTGATGCAGGCCGCCGCCCGGCTGGAACACCAGATCGCCGCCGGCGGCTGGGGCGCGCCGGTGCCCGCGGGCCGGCTGGAGCCGGGGAACGAAGGCGCCGGGGTGATCGCGCTGCGCGACCGGCTGGTGGCGATGGGCTATCTCGACCGGTCGGTCACGCTGCGCTACGATGCGTCGATCGAAGCGGCGGTGCGCCGGTTCCAGCAGGCCCACGGCCTGACCCCCGACGGGATCGTCGGCGAGGGCACGCTGGACGCGCTGAACCGGAGCCCCGAACAGCGGCTGCAGCAGGTGTTCGTCGCGATGGAGCGCGAGCGCTGGTTCAACCAGCCGCGCGGGGCCCGCCACATCTGGGTCAACCTGACCGATTTCCATGCCGCGATCGTCGATGACGGCGCCGTCACCTTTACCACCCGGTCGGTGATCGGCGCGACCAATCCGGACCGGCAAAGCCCGGAATTCTCGGATCAGATGAGCTTCATGGTGATCAATCCCAGCTGGTATGTGCCGCGGTCGATCACCGTCAACGAATACCTGCCGGGCCTGCGCAACAATCCCAATGCCCACGGGCATCTGCAGGTTCTCAACAGCCGGGGCCAGGTGGTCAATCGCGGGGCGGTCAATTTCTCGCGCTACAATGCGTCGAACTTTCCGTTCTCGATGCGCCAGCCGCCCAGCCCGAACAACGCGCTGGGGCAGGTGAAGTTCATGTTCCCGAACCCCTACAACATCTATCTGCACGACACGCCGGCGCAGTCGCTGTTCAGCCACGAGGTGCGGGCCTATTCCCATGGCTGCATCCGGCTGGATGATCCCTATGATTTCGCCTATGCGCTGCTGGCGGCGCAAGAGAGCGATCCGGTCGGGTTCTTCCAGGCGCGG
This sequence comes from Rhodobacteraceae bacterium HLUCCA08, assembly GCA_001314655.1. Lineage (GTDB taxonomy): Bacteria > Pseudomonadota > Alphaproteobacteria > Rhodobacterales > Rhodobacteraceae > Salibaculum. The sequence goes on from LJSF01000017.1 coordinate 42,607, forward strand.
CTGCGCTCGGGCGCCGAGACCCGGGTGAATCTGGAACAGCCGGTGCCGGTGCACCTGGTCTATCGCACCGCCTTCACCAGCCTTACCGGAGAGCTCAACTTCCGCCGCGACATCTATGGTCGCGACGCGCGGATCTGGGCGGCGCTGGAGCGTGAAGGGGTGGTGATCCCGGGCGGCGCAAGCTAAGGCTGGCCCCCGAAACCTTGGGGGGCGCCATGGGCTACAGCCTGGCAGAGATCGCCGCCGCGCTCGGCGCACGGACCCTGGGCGATGCCTCGCTGATCGTGGCGCGGATCGCCGAGCCGGGCGAGGCCGGGCCGGGCGACCTGGCGCTGGCCGTGGCGCCGGGATTCGCGGACCAGCTGACCCGAAGCCGGGCGCGCGCGGCGATGGTGTGGGACGGGGCCGACCTGTCGCAGCTGGGCCTTGACGGGGCGATCGTGGTGCCGCGCGGGCGGCTGGCGATGGCGGGTCTGACGGCGATGATGGACGATGCGCCGGCTTTCGCCGGGCTGAGCGGCCATCACGCCAGCGCGGTGATCGACCCGAGTGCACAGGTCGGCGCGGGCACGGTGATCGCGCCCTTCGCGGTGATCGGGCCGGGCGTGCGGATCGGCGCCGGGGCCCGGATCGGGCCCCATGTCAGCATCGCCGCGCAGACCACGATCGGCGACGGCGCGGTGCTGCATGCCGGGGTCCGGATCGGGCCGCGGGTGCGGATCGGCGCGGGCTTCATCGCCCAGCCCGGGGCGGTGGTGGGCGGCGACGGGTTTTCCTTTGCCACCGCCGGGCCGTCGAATGTCGAACGGGCGATCCGCCGGCGCGGCGATGATCCGCTGGCGCCGCCCGACGATCATGCCTGGCACCGGATCCATTCCCTGGGCGGGGTCGAGATCGGCGACGATGTCGAACTGGGCGCCAATGCCACGGTCGACGCCGGCACGATCCGGGCGACCCGGGTCGGGAGCGGCTGCAAGATCGACAACCTGTGCCAGGTCGGCCACAATGTGGTGCTGGGGCGCGATTGCCTGATGGCGGCGCAGGCCGCGGTCGCCGGGTCGACCCGGATCGGCGACCGGGTGATCCTGGGCGGCAAGTCGGGCGTGGCCGACAACCTGACGATCGGCCGCGACGTGGTGGTCGGCGGCGGCGCGATCGTTCTGGGCAGCCTTGGCGACGGGCTCTTCGTCACCGGCAACCCGGCGCGTCCGGCGCACGAGGACCGGGCCGCGCGCAAGGCGCTGCTGCGACTGATGCGCCGGGACGGGGCGTAACACGCGAAACCGGTTTGCAAGCCGGGCCTTAACGATTAAATGAGCGCCAATCCTTGGAAAGGCGCGGCATGACACAAAGCACAGTGCAGGAACGGGTGATCGGCATCCTGGCCGAACAGGCGGTGCTGGAACCGTCGGACGTGGCGCTGGACATGACGCTGGACGATCTGGGCATCGACAGCCTGGGCCTGGTCGAAAGCATTTTCGCCATCGAAGAGGAATTCGACATCTCGGTCCCGTTCAATGCCAACGAACCCCAGGCCAGCGATTTCGACATCTCGTCGGTCGCGGCGATCGTGACGGCGGTCCAGCACTTGCTGGCGGACCAGGCGTGACCGGCAGGGGCCACCGCGTCGTCATCACCGGCGCCGGAACCATCAACCCACTGGGCACCGATGTGCCCGGGACGCTGGAAGCGATGCGCGAGGGGCGTTGCGGGATCGGGCCGCTCGATATCCGCGATGTCGACCGGTTGTCGGTCAAGATCGGCGGCCAGGTCCGCGACTATGACGAGGCCGCGCATTTCAACCGCCAGCAGATCGCGCTTTATGACCGCTTCACCCAGTTCACCCTGTTGGCCGCGCGCGAGGCGATCGGCCAGGCGGGGCTCGAATTCACCGGCGCCTTGGCGGATCAGTCGGGTGTCGTGTTCGGCACCTCGGGCGGCGGGCTGAACACCCAGGACGAAAACTATCGCGCGGTCTACGAAGAGGGCAAGAACCGGGTCCATCCCTTCATCGTGCCCAAGCTGATGAACAACGCCGCCGCATCCCATGTCAGCATGGAATGGAACCTGCGCGGCCCGGCCTTTACCGTGGCCACCGCCTGCGCGTCCTCGAACCACGCGATGGGGCAGGCGTTCCAGATGGTGCGCTCGGGTCTGGCGCCGGTGATGGTCACCGGCGGGTCGGAATCGATGCTGTGCTTCGGCGGGGTCAAGGCCTGGGAAGGGCTGCGGGTGATGTCCAAGGATGCCTGCCGGCCGTTTTCGCTGAACCGCAACGGCATGGTCCAGGGCGAAGGCGCGGCGGTCTTTGTCTTCGAAGAGCTCGACCACGCCAAACGCCGCGGCGCGCAGGTCCTGGCCGAGGTGGTGGGCTTTGCCATGACCTCGGATGCCTCGGACATCGTCACGCCGTCGAAACAGGGCGCGGCCCGGGCCATTGCCGGGGCGATCCGCGATGCCCGGGTGAACCCGGACGAGGTCTGCTATATCAACGCCCACGGCACCGGCACGGCGGCCAATGACAAGACCGAATGCGCCGCGGTGGCGGATGTCTTCGGCCATCATGCCGATGCGTTGATGATCTCGTCCACCAAGTCGATGCATGGCCACCTGATCGGCGGCACCGGCGCGGTGGAATTGCTGGCCTGCATCATGGCCCTGCGCGACGGGGTGATCGCGCCGACCATCGGCTACGAAGAGCCCGATCCCGAATGCGCCCTGGACGTGGTGCCGAACGTGGCGCGCGAGGCCCGGGTCGAGGTGGCGCTGTCGAATGCCTTCGCCTTTGGCGGGCTGAACGCGGTGCTGGCGCTGCGCCGGTTCCCGACCTAGGAAACGGGATCGCCCGGGGGCTGCCGCACCCGGGCGCCGCGCCGCTATTGCGCGGCCACGTCCGCGGCGGCCTGGAAGGCGGCGGTGAAGCCCGACAGCGACAGGTCCAGCACCACCTCCTGGTCGGGGGCTGCGGCGGGCACGATCCGCAGGGTCGCGGCATTGCCGGCCCGGAACAGGTCCACATCCTCGGCGGTAAAGCCGACGCGGGCGACACAGCCGCCCTGGTTGCAGAAGCTGAACTGGAACCGCCGGGCGGTGCCGCCATCGACCCGCATGGTGATCTGTTCGGTCAGAAGGGTTTCGAGCGGCGCGACGATGGTCGCCCCGGCTGCGGCCTGGCCGCCGGCCAGCGGGATCATCGAGATTTCGGCCACCGCATTGTCGTCGGCATCCATCAGCAACTGATAGATCTGGCAGGGATCGACCTCGTCCTCGGGGGTGCGCAGGCAGCGCAGGGTCCAGTCCGAGAACACCTCGCGTTCATATTGTTCGCCGATCTGGGGTTCGCCGGGTTCGCCGTCGGCGCCGTCCTCGCCGACCGGTGTGCCCATGTCCAGGCCCAGCTCGTCGGCGCTGTCGCCGACCGGGGTGGTGTCCTGCTGCGGGGCCGTGTCCTCCTGGGCCAGGCCCGGGCCGGCAAGGGCCAGGCCGAGGGTCAGGGCAAGGCAGGCACGCAAGGGTGTCGAGGTCGTCATTGTGTCATCCCGTCTGTTTGGTCGGTTCCGGCCATAACATGCGTCTTGCCGGCTGTCAGGGCGAATTTTGCGGCGCCAGCGGCCCCTTGCCGAGGCGCGTTGTCCGGCGCAAATGGGAAAGCAAGTGGGTGAAAACACAAAGAAAAGGGCCCGGTGAGGACCCTTTTCCTTGGACATTTCGCCCTTCTCCCTGCCGGACTTGCCGACGTATCGTGCGCGAGGCTACGCAATCCCGTTGAACCCGTCAACAGGGAAGTTGACAGGGACGTTTCGGCCCGCGTTCCGGCGTCGGGGTCGAAAAAAACCGCGCCCGAAGGCGCGGCAAGTCTGACAGGGAGGAAGTCGTCCCGACCCACCGGAGGACTGACTGACGGGCCGGAATGATTTGATACTGGCATCAAAAGGTTAAGAATGTATTTTGGCGCCGATTACGGTGCGGGGGACGAAAATGAGTGACGGGATCTTCATCGGCGGTGGCGGCGACGGCCATGGTGACGCCCAGCATTTGCTGCTGGAATATGCCAACCGCCACGGGCTGATCGCCGGGGCGACCGGCACCGGCAAGACGGTGACGCTGCAGATCCTGGCCCAGGGGTTCTCCGATGCCGGGGTGCCGGTCTTTCTGTCGGACGTGAAGGGCGACCTGTCGGGCCTGGCCAAGCCGGGCAGCCCCGATTTCCGCCTGCACGCGCCGTTCGTGAAACGCGCCGAAACCATCGGCCTGGATCTGACCTATGCCGACACGCCGGTCACCTTCTGGGACCTGCTGGGCCAGCAGGGCCATCCGATCCGGACGACGATCGCGGAAATGGGCCCGTTGTTGCTGAGCCGGCTCATGGGGCTGTCCGACGCGCAGGAAGGCGTGCTGAATGTCGCCTTCCGGGTCGCCGACGAAGAGGGGCTGCCGCTGCTCGACCTGGAGGATCTGCAGGCATTGCTGGTCTTTGTCGGGCAGAACGCGTCGGACCTGTCGTTGCGCTATGGCAATGTGGCGGCGTCGTCGGTCGGTGCGATCCAGCGCGAATTGCTGGTGCTGGAAAACCAGGGCGCGGCCGGTTTCTTTGGCGAACCGGCGCTGAAACTGTCCGACATGATGCGGCTGGACGGGCAGGGGCGGGGGCAGGTCAACATCCTGGCTGCCGATCGGCTGATGCAGACGCCGCGGCTTTACGCCACTTTCCTGCTGTGGCTGCTGAGCGAGCTGTTCGAGGAATTGCCCGAGGTCGGCAATCCCGACAAACCCAAGCTGGTGTTTTTCTTCGACGAGGCGCATCTGCTGTTCGACGACGCGCCCAAGGTGCTGGTCGACAAGGTCGAACAGGTGGCACGGCTGATCCGGTCCAAGGGGGTCGGGATCTATTTCGTCACCCAGAACCCCGCCGATGTGCCCGACGGCGTGCTGGGCCAGCTGGGCAACCGGGTGCAGCACGCGCTGCGGGCGTTCACGGCCAATGATCAGAAGGACCTGCGCAAGGCCGCCGACACCTATCGGCCCAATCCGGGCTTCGACACCGCCGAGGCGATCCGCGATGTCGGCACCGGAGAGGCGGTGACCTCGATGCTGCAGCCCAAGGGCGTGCCGGGGATCGTGGAGCGGACCCTGATCCGCCCGCCGGCGTCGCAGCTGGGCCCGATCACCGCCCGGGAACGCGCGGCGATCATCGCCGCCTCGCCGCTGCATGCGACCTATGCCGAGCGTCTGGACCGCGACAGCGCCGCCGAGATTCTGGCCCGCCGGGCCGAAGACGCCGCGGCGCAAGCCGAGGAGGCCGAAGCGGCCGAGGAGGCGGCCGCCGAACAAGAGCGCGAATTCCGCGCGGCGCGGCGCTATTCGGGCAAGCAGGTGGCGCGGTCAAGCGCCCGGACCCGCGGCAACCCCGACAATCTGGGCGGCGCATTGCGCAAGGCGGTGGTCAAGGAATTGTCCGGCACCACGGGCCGCCGCCTGGTGCGTGGCCTTCTGGGCGGGCTGTTCAAGGGCCGCTAGGGGGTTGCGCCCGCAGACCGGCGTCCGGGGCGCCGATCGGTCCTTGGCCGGGCGGGTCTCGGCGCCGATCTGCGCCGATCTGCGCCGGTCGGGGCCGGGCCGGTCCGGTCGACCACCGCGGCCGGTATCGCCGCCTTGGTTTTGGGGTCGTCCGGCCAGGGGGATCTGTGCCGTGGATCCGGCGCGTTCAGACGGACAGGGTCAGCGGCAGGGCGAGCAGGACAAGGAGCAGGCGCTTGGTCATGGGTGTCTCCACGATGCGTTGGTGCCGCCAGTCTGACAGCCCAAACTTGCCCGAATCGTGACCGGATCGGGGCGCCGATCGGGAATTCGGATGTGACGCAGCGTCACCTTGGCCCGCGTCACCTTGGCCCGCGTCACCTTGGCCTGTGGGCCGCCTAAAGCGGACGGATCCGCAGTTCGGTGACCCGATTCTGATCCTTGGCGGCGACTTCGAACCGGAACCCGTGGAAGGAAAACACCTGGCCCTCGGTCGGGATCATCTGGGCCTCGTGGATCACCAGGCCGGCGACGGTATTGGCCTCGTCATCGGGCAGGTTCCAGTCGGTGGCCCGGTTCAGGTCGCGGATCGTCATCGCGCCTTCGACCGAATAGGTGCCGTCGACATCGGGCTTGAGGTCGTTACCCTCATGGGTGTCGAATTCGTCGGTGATTTCGCCGACGATCTCTTCGAGGATATCCTCGAGCGTGATCAGCCCCTGCAGGGTGCCGTATTCATCGACCACCAGCGCGAAATGGGTCCGGCGGGCCAGGAATTGCCGCATCTGGTCGTCAAGCGCCGTGGTTTCGGGGATGAAATAGGGCGGCATGGCGACGTCGAGGATGTCGAAATCCACCAGTTCCGCCATTTCGATCTGACCGTCGGCCAGCATCCGGTGCATCGCCCGCAGCAGATCCTTGGCATGCAGCACGCCGACGATGTTTTCGGGTTCGTCGCGGAACAGCGGCAGGCGGGTATGGTTGCTGTCCAGCACCAGGCGCAGGATTTCGGGCACCGGCAGGCCGGCGTCGATCATCTCGATCCCCGAGCGATGCAGCATGACCTCTTCGACCGTGCGGTCGGCCAGGTCGAGCGCGCCCAGGATCCGGTCGCGGTCCTCTTTTTCCACGACACCTTCGGAATGACCCAGATGCAGGGCGCCGGCGATTTCTTCGCGGACCGCCAGAACATTGATATCGGGGTCGGTCTGCACGCCGAAGATGCGCAATATGCCGCGCACGATCAGCCGCACGGCGCCGACGACCGGGGCCAGAAGCGTCACGATCACCGAAATCGGCGCGGCGACCCGGCTGGCGGCCCGTTCGGCATTGGTGATGGCATAGGTCTTGGGCATCACTTCGGCAAAGATCAGGACCAGAAATGTCATGATCAGGGTGGCCAGCGCCACGCCGGATTCGCCGAAGGCGCGGGTGAACATCGCCGTGGCCAGCGAGGTGGCGAGGATATTGACCAGGTTGTTGCCCAGCAGGACCGATCCGATCAGCCGTTCGCGATCCTCGGTCACGGTCAGGGCGCGTTCGGCGCCGCGGTCGCCTTTGTCGGCACTGGCGCGCAACTTCCCGCGCGAGGCGGCAGTCAGCGCGGTTTCGGAGCCGGAAAAGAACCCCGACATCACCAAAAGGACAAGGATCGCACCGGCGGTGCTCCAGAAGGCGGCGTCAAGCATGGCAGGGAAGATCCGTCATTTGGGTTATCTTATGGGCGCGCGGCTGCCGGGCATCAAGGGTGCGCGGCGCGGATCGCAATGATTTCCGGCCGGCGTGGACGTTCTGCGCCGCCGCTCAGCCGTGTCGGCGGCCGGGCTTGCGGGTCAGGGGATGATGCTCCAGCACCAGGTCGCGCAGGTGATCGTCCAGCACATGGGTGTAGATTTCGGTCGTGGCCACGTCGGCATGGCCCAGCAGGGTCTGGATCGTGCGCAGATCGGCGCCGCCGGCCAGCAGATGGGTGGCGAAGGCGTGGCGCAGGGTATGCGGCGTGACGCTGTCGGGGGCGATCCCGGCGGCCACGGCCAGCTCCTTGACCAACAGGTAGAACCGGTGCCGGGTCAGGTGTCCGGCCTTGCCGCGCGACGGGAAAAGATAGGGCGAGGCAGGCTTGCCCCGGGCGCGGGCGGCGTCCTCGGCCCTGTCGCGGGCTTCCAGCCAGGCGGCAAGCGCGGCGCGGGCGGCGCCCGACAGCGGCACCATGCGTTCCTTGCCGCCCTTGCCGCGCACCAGCAGCATCGCCGGATTGCCGCGGGCCGCCGCCGCCGGCAATTCGACCAGTTCGCTGACCCGCATGCCGGTGGCATAGAGCAGCTCCATCAGGCAGGTATTGCGCAGGCTGTCGCGGCCATGGTCGCGCGCCGCCCGCAGCAGCCGGTCGACCTGGTCGGTGGTCAGGGTTCCCGGCAGGCGCCGGTTGCGGCCGGGGCCGGCGATCCGCAGCGCCGGGTTGTCGCGGCGCCAGCCTTCGTCGAAGGCGAAGCGGTAAAGCTGCCTGATCGCCGACAGCCGCCGGGCGCGGGTCGACCGGGCCAGGCCTTCGGCCTCGAGCGCCACCAGATAGGTTTCGATCATCGCCTGGTCGGCATCGGCGAAATGGGCGCCCCTGTCGGCCAGCCAATCGGCCAGGGCGACCAGGTCGCGGCCATAGGCCAGGCGGGTATTCGCGGCGGCGTCCAGTTCGGCGGCGCGCGCCTCGAGAAAGGTCGTGATCCACTGGCCCATGGGCCGGTCGGCGGCAGCGCTCATCCGGCCGGGTCCAGCAACAGGAATTGCAGCGCCGACCGGCGGGCCAGATCCTCCAGCCCGACGGCGCGGAACAGCGCCAGCGCGTCGGTGGCCTGCCGCGGATCGCCCTGCACCCCTTCCGCAAACAGCGCGATCGCCCGCAGCAGCGCCTCGCCCAGGCGGCCATCGGCGGCCATCGCGGTCAGCGGGCCGGGCGGTTCGGCCCCGGTAAAGGCGGCATGGACGGCGGATTCGCGCATGCCGCGCGGGGTCATCGCGGATACATCGCCCAGCGCCACGCCGACCAGGAAGGCTTCGCGCCCGTCGGCCGGGGTGGCGTCCAGCGCGGCGGCTTCGTAGCCGTCGGACAACAGCCCGACGCGAAAGGCGATCGGGCCGGCCGCGCCGCCCAGGTCTTCGTCGGCGATGGCTTGCGCGAACAGCCGGGCGAAGGGCACCTGCAGGCGGGCGCCCGACATTTCGTCCCAGGCGGTGACCAGGGCCGGTTCGACCGGCGCGGCGCCGGCCAGCGCGGCCTCCAGCGCCTGGATCGCCGCGGCGCGTTCCCAGATCCCGCCCGATGCCGCCGGGCGGCGTTCGGTATAAAGGTCCAGCAGCACATTGGCGTCCAGCGCCCCGGCCCGGGCCAGCCGTTCGGCCGCCTCCAGCCGGGTCTTCCAGCCCATCGTGTCGCGCAGGTCGGCATGAGCGAAGGCGCGCGGCAGATCCACCGTCGACAGCCCCTCGCCGATCGCTTCGCGCATCCGGAAGACCAGCGGCGAGACCCGGTCGGGGGCGGGCAGGGGGGCCGCGCCTTCGAACAATTCGGGGTCCAGGAACCGGGCCAGCAGGTCCGCATCGGCGGGGTCGATATCGCCCAGCGCGGTTCCGACATCCAGCGTCAGCGCCGCCGCGGACCAGTCCCCGGCCCGCGCGAGGCAGAAGATACGGGCGGCCGGGGTGCCGGAAACCTCGGGCTTTTCCATCAGCGCGGCACAGGCGGCGGCTTCGGTCCCGGTCAGCAGCGTGACATCGAACAGCCGCCGGAACAGCGGCCCGGTATCGGCGCCGGCGGCCTGCAGCATGGATTGCGCGGGGTCGATCACCCCGAGGTCCAGCAACTTGTCCACCCGGGCGATGAACAGCGCCCCGTCCGGGCCGGCGCCGAGCGGCGGATCGGCCTCGGCCAGCATCATCGTGACCATGAAATCGCGAATCGCAGGGAGGGTCTCGACCGGGTCGGCGGCGATCAGCGTGACAAGCGTGTCGACATCCGAGCCGGCCCAAAGATCGTGCGGCAGCCCGGTCACCGAGGGCGGCAACAGCCCGATCGGATCGGGAGAGACCGCGCCAAGCGGTAAGGCGGTGACCTCGGGCGGCAAGGCGCCGCCGGTCACCGGGGCTTCGTCGGCGGGCACCTGGCGGGTGGGGCGGCTGCCCGGGTCGGAAATGGCGCCGATCCCGCCCGGGGCGAGCAGGGCCGCGGGCGCGACCGTGTCGCTGAGCCAGTCGATCGCCGAAAGCGGTTCACCCGGCGGATCGGCATCCTGGGCCAGGGCGGCCGGTGCGCAGATCAGGACAAGGACAGGGGCGAAACGCAACATCGGCTTACTCGGGCTCCAGGGTCACGGGCTTGATCACCTGCTCGACCGGGGGGGCGAAATCCTCGGCAAAGAAGATCGGCCCCAGATAGGCATAGGCGACAAAGGCGATCGCGGCCAGCACCGCCAATGCGAACACGAGCTTGATCAATCGCCATACCATTCGTCCTGCCTCGCTTTTCCGGTATGCCTGCGGTCGGGTGGCGATCTGTCTTGTCGCCTTGATCCGCTTTATATATCCCCCGATCGGCAATATCACGCCAAAGTGGCAGGATTTTTCGACCACCGGCGGTGCGGTGCCGACAGGGGGCGAAACGGGGGCGAATGGGGGGCGACAGGCGATGACCGATTCGACGGAACAGGCGGCAGCCCGGTTCGGACGGTTGACGCGGACGGTGGCCCTGGTCGGGATGATGGGCTCGGGCAAATCCGCCATCGGCCGGGCGCTGGCGGCGCGGCTGGAGGTGCCCTTCGTCGATTCCGATGCCGAGATCGAGGCGGCGGCCAAGGCCACGATCCCCGAGATTTTCGCCCGTGACGGCGAGGCGTTCTTTCGCGACCGCGAGGCCGAGGTGATCGCCCGGCTGCTGCGCGGAGCGCCCGGGGTGCTGTCGACCGGCGGCGGCGCCTATCTGGCCGAACGCAACCGCATCGCGATCAGCCGCACCGGCGTGGCGCTGTGGCTGGATGCGGATCTGGACATCCTGTGGGAAAGGGTCCGGCACAAATCGACTCGCCCGCTGTTGCGCACCGCCGATCCGCGCGCCACCCTGGCCGCGCTGCTGCGCGCGCGCGCGCCGATCTATGCCCTGGCCGAGTTGCGCGCCGAAGCCGATCCGGGGTTCAGCATCGAGGCCATGACCGACCGCGTCCTGGCCGTGCTGGCCAGCCGCCCCGACATCCTGGAGCCCGCGCCATGACCGCCATCGAAACCGTCCGCGTCGACCTGCCGGGGCGCGCCTACGACATCCGTATCGGGACCGGGCTGGTGGCCCGCGCCGGGGCCGAGATCGCGCCGCTTTTGCGCCGCCCCCGGGTCGTCGTGATCACCGAGGACAACGTCGCCGCGGCCCATCTGGAGGCGCTGCGGGCCGGGCTGGCTGCCGCCGGGATCACGGCCGAGGCGCTGATCCTGCCGCCGGGCGAGGCGACGAAAGGCTGGGCCCAGCTCGAACGCTGCGTCGAATGGCTGCTGGCGCAGAAGGTCGAGCGCGGCGATGTGGTGGTGGCCTTCGGCGGCGGCGTGATCGGCGATCTTGCGGGCTTCGCGGCGGCGGTGCTGCGGCGCGGGGTCCGCTTCGTGCAGCTGCCGACCTCGCTTCTGGCGCAGGTCGACAGCTCGGTCGGGGGCAAGACCGGGATCAACACCGCCCATGGCAAGAACCTGGCCGGCGCCTTTCATCAGCCGTCGCTGGTGCTGGCCGATACCGGTCTGCTGGCGACCATGCCCCGGCGCGATTTCCTGTCCGGCTATGGCGAGGTGGTGAAATACGGGCTGCTGGGCGATGCGGACTTCTTCGCCTGGCTCGAAGGCAATGGCCCGCGGCTGCGCGACGACATGGACGCGCTGATCCATGCCGTCAAACGGTCGGTCGAGATGAAGGCCGAAATCGTCATGCGCGACGAGACCGAACAGGGCGACCGGGCGCTGCTGAACCTGGGCCATACCTTCTGCCACGCGCTGGAGGCCGCGACGGGCTATTCCGACCGGCTGCTGCATGGCGAAGGGGTGGCGATCGGCTGTGCCCTGGCTTTCGAGACCTCGGCCCGGCTGGGACTGTGCAGCCAGGAAGAGCCGAGCCGCGTGCGCGCGCACCTGGACGCCATGGGAATGAAGAAGGACCTGGCCGACATTCCCGGCGATCTGCCGGACGCCGCGGGGCTTCTGGCGCTGATGGCGCAGGACAAGAAGGTGGTCGACGGCCGGCTGCGCTTCATCATGGTGCGTGGCATCGGGGAGGCTTTCGTGACCTCCGAAGTGCCGGGCGCGGTGGTGGAGGAGGTTCTTGCCGCCGCGCTGCGCGGCGCGTGACCCGCGGACCGGTCGTCCCGGGCTTCGGTCGCGGCCCGGGACGGATTGCGGTGCTTCGACAGTCGGCGTGACCCTGCGGGCCGCTGTTCGGCGGCGCGGTGACGCCGCGATCCGGATGACCCGCAGGGCTGAACCGTCCCGGATCTGCGGATGCCGCTGGCCGTGAAATGCAAAAAGGCCGCCCTACAGGCGGCCTTCGCGATGTTCGGCCGGTCCGCGACCTGGAGCGCCCTAGAACGGGATGTCGTCATCCATGTCGCCGCCGCCGGACGGGCCGCTGTCGTAGCCGCCGCCATAGCTTGGGCCGCTGCCACCGCGATCCTCCTGGTAGTTTCCGCCACCGCCACCACCTTCGCCCCGGCCGTCGAGCATGGTCAATTCGGACCGGTAGGGGCGCAGCACGACCTCGGTCGAATAGCGGTCGGCGCCGGACTGGTCCTGCCATTTGCGGGTTTCCAGCTGCCCCTCGATATAGACCTTGGAGCCCTTCTTGAGATATTGCTCGGCCACCCGCGCCAGGGGTTCCGAGAAGATCGCGACGGAATGCCATTCGGTGCGCTCGCGCCGTTCGCCGGTATTGCGGTCCTTCCAGTTTTCCGAGGTGGCGATGCGCAGGTTGACCACCTTGCCGCCGTTCTGGAACGTCCGCACCTCGGGGTCGCGGCCCAGATTGCCGATCAGAATTACCTTGTTCACGGACCCGGCCATGCCGCCCTCCTGTCGATTCCCGCAGTTTCGCTTTTACACCACCTGCGCAGGGTGAACGGAAGCCCAAATGCCGGAGGTGATCTATGGATTCGGCCGCCGCTTTGGCCTAGACTGCGCGAAACCATCTTCGGGGGACAGTGATGGGGTTCATGCGTTTGGTCGTGGCCGCGGGTTGCGCGGCCGGGATGGTCGGGGCGGATCTGGCGATGGCCGAGACGACGCTGTCGACCCGCACGCGCACCCAGCTTCTGTCGTCGCAGCTCGATGTGCTCGATGGCCGCGCGGCCCAGCAATACGCCAATTCCGTGCGCCTGCAGCCGCCGCAGGTCGAGGTGCCCTCGGCCGCCGATGAGGGGCCGGCCTATAGCGGCGGCTATCGCGGACCTTTCCTGGACCTGGCGCGATCCGCGGCGCGGCGCCACGACGTGCCCGAGGACCTGTTCCTGCGCCTGGTGCAGCAGGAATCGGCCTGGAACGCACGGGCCCTGTCCCATGCCGGGGCGCAGGGGCTGGCCCAGCTGATGCCCGGCACGGCGCGTTTCCTTGGGGTGCGCGATGCCTGGGACCCGGCGCAGAACCTCGATGGCGGGGCACGCTACCTGCGGATGCAATACGAGGAATTCGGCTCCTGGCGGCTGGCGCTGGCCGCCTACAATGCCGGGCCGGAGGCGGTGCGGCGGCATGGCGGCGTGCCGCCCTACACCGAAACCCGCAACTACGTCCGGATCATCTGGGGCGGTTGAACCCGGTGCGACGGGCAAGAAAATTTCGTAATTTTCTTGCCCCCCGGGATCAGCCGAGCGGCATGTAGCGCCGGACCGGCCGGCTTGGCGCGGGTGCGTTGGCCAGCGGCCCCTTGCGGCGGAAGGCGGTCGGCGTCGTCCCGGTCCGGCCCTGGAAGGCACGGCTGAAATAGGCGGCCGAGGCGAAGCCCAGATCGGTGGCGATCTGGTTCACCGGCAGGTCGCTGTCGCGCAGCAGGATGCGTGCCTCGAACAGGATCCGGTCATTGAGAAGGTCGAGCGCCGAGCGCCCGCAGGTCTGTTTGCAGCACCGGGTCAGGTGGGTCGGGGTCACGCCCAGGGCACGGGCATAATCGCCCACCCCCAGGGGTTTGCGGAAATCCCGTTCGACAAGATCGGTAAAGGCGGCGACCAGGCGGGCGGCGCTGGTTTCGGCACGGGCATCGGCGGCATCGCGATCGCGCGCCGCCAGCTGCCGTTCGAAGAACACCGACAGCAGCCCCAACTGATAAAGCGCGGCGCGGTCATGACCCGGGGCGCTGGAGCCGAGTTCGCGTTCGAGATTGTCCAGATGCGTCGCCAGATCCTTTTGCGCGATCACGTCGCGCAGCCGCAGATGCACCGGTTCTTCGGGCCAGTCCATGGCCATGGCGCGGGGGATGGTCAGCATCTGGCCGAAGACCGTGGGTCCGACCTCGATCCCGTACATGGTGCCGGCGGGAACGAAGATCAGGTTGTTCGGCCCGTAGCCCGAGGTCAGACCGGCCACGGTGACCCGGCCCTGGCCGCGGGCGATGAAGATCATCCGCGGGCTGCGGTGCGAGCGCATCGCCTCGGTCCGCCACTTGCCCTGGGCGGGATTCATGCCGATGGCGGTCAGGGCAAGGGATTCCCCGGTTTCGATCATGTTCACATCCCCCGATGTCGGATATGTGCAAGTCTGGACCCTGGCCAGCCCGCGATCAAGCGGACATTCGGCGACACAGCGTTTCGCGGCCGCAAAACCGGGGGATCACTCTGTGGACGGGATGTGGACAGGTCGCCAGGCGCCCATCCGGGCCCGCGCCCAGGTGCGCTGGCGCTTGGCATATTGCCGGCTGGCGGTGATCGCCGCCGTGCGGGCGGCATCCAGCGACAGCTCGCCCCGGACATGGGCGACCAGTTCGCGGGCACCGATCGCCTTGGAGGCCGGTGCGGCGGGGTCGAAATCCGGGGCCATCGCCCGGGCTTCGTCCAGGGCGCCGGCCTCCAGCATCCGGTCGAACCGGGCCGCGATCCGGGCGTTCAGCCAGGCCGCATCCGGCATCAGCGCGATCGGATCGGCCTGCGACAGGGGCAGGTCCGGCGGCGGCGTGTCGGCCTGCCAGGCGCGGATCGACCGGCCGGTGGCGCGCCGGACCTCCCAGGCGCGCTGGACCCGGGCGCGGTTGCGCAGATCCAGCCCGGCGCGGGTGTCGGCATCCAGCGCCTCGACCAGGGCGGGCAGGGGCAGGGCGTCGCCCTCGGCCCGGATCGCCGGCGGGGTCGGCGGGATTTCGGCCAGCCCCTCGGTCAGGGCAGCGAAATAGAGCCCGGTGCCGCCGGTGATGATCGGCCGCTCCGTCCCGGCCAGAAAGCGGCGCATATCGCGCAGCCAGGCGCCGGCCGAATAGGGCCGATCGGGGTCGAGAAAGCCGTAGAGCGCGTGAGGCGCCCGGGCCCGGTCCGCTTGTGTGGGTTGCGCCGTCAGCACCTCCCAGCCGCGATAGACCTGCAGCGCATCGGCATTGACGACGATGCCGCCCCGGGTTTCGGCGATCCGCAGGGCAAGCTCGGACTTGCCGCTGGCGGTGGGGCCGAAGATCAGGACCGGACGGTCGTCGGACAGGCAGGACAGGTCGATCATCACGCGCGTTTCATGCCATTGCACCTGCCCCCCTTTTGGGACATTTTGCGCCCGACGCAAAGCAGGAGACCCGCGATGACCGACACCGACCAGACGGCGTTCAAACGGGTCCTGCTGAAGATCTCGGGCGAGGCGCTGATGGGCGACCAGGGCTATGGCCTGCACCCGCCCACGGTCGAACGGATCGCCCGCGAGGTCCAGTCGGTCCAGCGGATGGGCGTCGAGATCTGCATGGTGATCGGCGGCGGCAACATCTTTCGCGGTCTCGCCGGCAGCGCCCAGGGGATGGAGCGGACGACCGCCGATTACATGGGCATGCTGGCCACGGTGATGAACGCCCTGGCGATGCAGAGCGCGCTGGAAGGGCTGGGTGTCTTCACCCGGGTGATCACCGCGATCCGCATGGACGAGGTGGCCGAGCCCTATATCCGCCGCCGCGCCGTGCGGCACCTGGAAAAGGGCCGGGTGGTGATCTTTGCCGCCGGCACCGGCAATCCCTATTTCACCACCGACACCGCGGCCACGTTGCGGGCCAGCGAAATGGCCTGCGAGGCGATCTTCAAGGGCACCAAGGTCGACGGGGTCTATGACAAGGACCCGGTCAAGCATGCCGATGCCAGGCGCTATGACACGGTGACCTATGACGAGGTGCTGCAAAAGCACCTTGGGGTCATGGATGCCAGCGCCATCGCCCTGGCCCGCGACAACGATCTGCCGATCATCGTGTTTTCGCTGGATGAACCGGGCGGCTTCAAGGGGATCCTGAAGGGCGAAGGCACCTATACCAAGGTTCATGAGTGACGGGACGCGCACTCTTCGCTTGGTCGACCGGCGGTCAGGTGCCGGCCAGCAGGATCCCGAATGGGCCGCCTGCACCTGCGTTGCACCGCTGGTGGGCCGGTTTTGCGAACGGTGCTCTATACAACAGGCGCGCCGAAGGGCTATAGCAGGCAAAACCGAAGCGACAGAGCAGTCCAATGTCCGACGATTTCGAACTCGATACCGATGACCTGACCCGCCGGATGGACGGAGCCATTGCCGCCTTGCGCACCGAATTCGCGTCCCTCAGAACCGGCCGTGCCTCGGCCTCGATGCTGGAGCCGGTGATGGTCGACGCCTATGGCAGCCCGACCCCGATCAACCAGGTCGGCACCGTCAACGTGCCCGAACCGCGCATGGTCACCATCAATGTCTGGGACAAGGGCCTGGTCGGCAAGGTGGAAAAGGCGATCCGCGAAAGCGGGCTGGGCATCAACCCGCAGCTCAACGGCACCATCATCATGCTGCCGATCCCCGAGTTGAACGAGGAACGCCGCCGCGAACTGACCAAGGTCGCGGCGCAATATGCCGAACATGCCCGGGTCGCGGTCCGCAACGTGCGCCGCGACGGGATGGACCAGGTCAAGAAGGCCAAGGCCGACGGTCTGATGTCCGAGGACGACCAGAAATTCTGGGAAGACGAAGTGCAGGCCCTGACCGACCGCTTCATCGCCCAGGTGGACGAGGCGCTCGAGACCAAGCAAGGCGAAATCATGCAGGTCTGATCATAATGGGGTCACCTTTTCGCGGTAGGCCCCGCATCGGACCGCAGACAGGAGCGCAGGAATGGCCAGGGATTTGACCGAGCAGGGTCCCGCACATGTGGCGATCATCATGGACGGGAACGGCCGCTGGGCGCAGATGCGCGGGCGACCGCGGCTGTTCGGCCATCATGCCGGTGCCCGCCGGGTCCGCGAGATCGTCGAGGCCTGTCCCGATCACGGGGTCAAATACCTGACCATCTTCGCCTTTTCGACCGAGAACTGGAAACGCACCCAGGCCGAAGTCGCCGGGCTGATGAAGCTGTTCCGCCGCTATATCGAACGCGAGGCGCAGGATCTGTTGCGCAACGGCGTGCGGGTGCGGTTCATCGGCGACCGGGTGCGGCTGGATGACCGGCTGGTCCAGTTGATGGATGATCTCGAACTGATGACCGCCGACAATGACCGCGTCCACCTGACCGTGGCGATCAATTACGGCGGCCGGGACGAGGTCGCCCGCGCCACGCGCCGGCTGGCCCATGATGTCGCGCAGGGCAAGCTCGACCCGCGCGAGGTGAACGACGAAACCCTTCCGCGATACCTCGATACCTGCATGCTGCCCGATCCCGACCTGGTGATCCGCACCAGCGGCGAGGCGCGGATTTCCAACTTTCTTCTGTGGCAATCGGCCTATTCGGAATACGAATTCGTCGACACACTCTGGCCCGATTTCACCCGCGATGAATTCGCCCGGGTGCTGGGCGGTTTCGCGACCCGTGACCGCCGCTTCGGGGCGGTCCGGGCAGGCTGACGGGATGGCGCCCGATCCGGCGCCGTCGGGGCGATGGGATGACCTGACCACGCGCCTGGTGTCGGGCGCGGCCATGGTCGTGATCGGCATCGCCGCGATCGTCGCCGGCGGGCTGTGGTTCCAGATGCTGGCGGTCTTTGTCACCGCGGTCATGGTCTGGGAATGCTGGATCATGATCCGCGGCACCTCTCCGGTGTCGGGAATGCTGCTGGCGGCCGGTGTCGCGTCGATCCAGTCGGCGCAACTGGCCGGCGGGGCGGTGCCCAGCCACCTTTGGCTGTTCGCCGTGGTGCCGCTGATCGGCGCGGCGATCCTGACGCGCGAACGGCTGAGCTTTGCGGTCTTCGCCCTGGCGATCCAGGTCGCCGGCTGGGGGCTGATCCATTTCCGCAGTGATTTCGGGGTCACCTGGCTGATCTGGCTGGTGCTGGTGGTCGTGGTCACCGACATCGCCGGCTATTTCGCGGGCAAGGCCTTTGGCGGGCCGAAATTCTGGCCCCGGATCAGCCCGAAAAAGACCTGGTCGGGCACCGCCGCGGGCTGGATCGCGGCCGGGCTGGTCGGCCTTGGCTTTGCCCTGTTCACCCCGGCCGGCTGGATCCTGGTGCCGCTGTCCATGGTGCTCAGCCTTGCCGGGCAGATGGGCGACATCGCCGAAAGCGCCTTCAAGCGGCGCCAGGGGGTCAAGGACAGTTCCGCCCTGATCCCCGGCCATGGCGGGCTGTTCGACCGGTTCGACGCGCTGCTGGGGGCGTCGCTGTTCATGTTGCTGGTCGCGGACCTGTTCAACCTGCCGGGGGTCGCGTTTTGAGGCGGGTCAGCATCTTTGGCGCCACCGGTTCGATCGGGCAGAACACGCTGGATCTGATCCGGCGCGATCCGGGCGCCTATCAGGTCGTGGCCCTGACCGGGGGGCGCAATATCGCGCAATTGGCGCGTGATGCCAAGGATTTGCGGGCCGAGATTGCAGTGACCTGCCATGCCGGTCTGCTGGAGGATCTGCGCGCGGCCCTGGCCGGCAGCGGGGTCGAGGCCGCGGCCGGCGAAGCGGCGCTGGTCGAGGCCGCCGACCGGCAGGCCGACTGGATCATGTCGGCCATCGTCGGCGCGGCGGGGCTGGCGCCGGGCTTTCGGGCGCT
Organism: Rhodobacteraceae bacterium HLUCCA08; assembly: GCA_001314655.1. Classification (GTDB taxonomy): domain Bacteria; phylum Pseudomonadota; class Alphaproteobacteria; order Rhodobacterales; family Rhodobacteraceae; genus Salibaculum. Next base: position 61,299 of record LJSF01000017.1, read on the forward strand.
GCGCCATGGCACCACGCTGGCGCTGGCCAACAAGGAATCGCTGGTTGCCGCCGGGCCGCTGCTGATGGCCGAGGCGGCGCGGCACGCGGCCCGGATCCTGCCGGTGGATTCCGAACATTCGGCGGTCTTCCAGGCCCTGGTGGGCGAGGATATCGCCGCGGTCGAGCGCATCGTCATCACCGCCTCGGGCGGGGCGCTGCGCGACTGGCCGCTGGAGCGGCTCGCCGCCGCCACGCCCGAGGATGCCGGGGCGCATCCCAACTGGGACATGGGGCAGCGGATCACGATCGATTCCGCGTCGATGTTCAACAAGGCGCTGGAACTGATCGAAACCCGGGAATTCTTCGGGATCGCGCCGAAAAAGATCACGGCGGTCATGCATCCGCAAAGCATCGTGCATGCGCTTGTCGGCTTCCGGGATGGTGCCTTGATGGCGCATATGGGGTCTCCGGACATGCGGCACGCGATCGGCTATGCGCTCAACTGGCCGGACCGCTGGCACCTGCCGGTCGAACGGATCGACCTGACGCGGATCGGACGGCTCGACTTTCACGAACCCGACCTGCAACGCTTTCCCGCGCTGCGTCTGGCGCGCGAGGTCATGCAGATCCGCGGCGGTGCCGGCACGGTGTTCAATGCCGCCAAGGAGATCGCGCTCGATGCCTTCATCGCCGGGCGCATCGGTTTCACGGACATGGCGCCGCTGGTGGAACGGACCCTTTCCGCGCTTTCGTCCGAAATACGCCTTGATGGCGCCATGCACAGCCTTGAGACCGTGCTGGATCTGAACCATGTTGCCCGGCAACGCGCTGTTGCCCTTCTGGAAACGACCGGGACCACTTGATGGAATATCTGCCGACCTTCGGGAACACCGCCCTGACGATCGCCGCCTTCGTGGTGGCCCTGTCGATCATCGTGGCGATCCACGAATACGGCCATTACATCGTCGGCCGCTGGTCCGGCATCCATGCCGAGGTCTATTCGCTGGGCTTCGGTCCGGTGCTCTGGAGCCGTCATGACAAGCGCGGCACCAAGTGGCAGGTGGCGGCGATCCCGCTGGGCGGCTACGTGAAATTCCTGGGCGATGCCAATGCCGCCAGTGTCGGCGGGGACGAGGAGGTGCCCAAGGCGCGCAACACCATGCTGGGCGCGCCGCTCTGGGCGCGGGCGGCGACGGTGGCGGCGGGGCCGATCTTCAACTTCGTGCTGGCGGCGCTGATCTTTGCCGGGGTGCTGATCTTCAACGGCCAGGCCAGCGGGCAGTTGACCGTGGCCTCGGTTCCCGACTGGCCCGAGGACCGGGCGATGGAGCTGCGGGCCGGCGATGTCGTCCTGTCGATCGACGGGCAGGAGCTGAGTTTCGATGACAGCTATGGGCCCCTTGTCGATACGCTGCCCTCGGCCCCGTCGCTGACCTACGAGGTCGAACGCGACGGCCAGGTGATCGCGGTGCAGGGGCCGCATCCGGTGCCGACGCTGGCCGCCTCGATCTCGCCTCGGTCGGCCGCCGATGACGCCGATCTGCGGGTGGGCGACGTGATCCTGTCGATGAACGGGACCGAGGTCTTTGCCTTCAACGACATGGTGGCCATCGTCGACGCTGTCGGCGGCACGCCCGTGGCGCTGTCGGTCTGGCGCGACGGCGCGATTTTCGAGACCACGATCACCCCGCGTCTGCTGCCCCAGCGCCAGGACGACGGTTCGCTGCGCGACGAATACAAGCTGGGGATCGGCAGTGTCGGGGTGTTCTTCGATCCGGTCACCGAACCGGTCGGCCCGCTGCGCGCCCTGTGGCTGGGCACCCGCAACACCTGGGAGGTGATCACCGGGTCGATCCAGGGCCTGGGCGCGATGATCAGCGGTGCGATCAACCATTGCAGCCTGAACAGCCCCGTGGGCATCGCCGAGGCGGCGGGGTCGATGGCGTCGCAGGGCACGATGAGCTTCATCAGCTTCGTCGCGGTGCTGTCGGCGGCCGTGGGCTTGCTGAACCTGTTTCCGATCCCGATCCTGGATGGCGGGCACCTGATGTTCTACGCCTACGAGGCGGTCACCGGCAGACTGCCTTCGGACGGCGCGTTGCGGATCGCGATGGCGATCGGGCTGGCGCTGATCGGCACGCTGATGCTGTTCGCCCTGGCCAACGACCTGTTCCTGTGCCCGTGACGGGGCGGCAGAATTGCCAAGGTGACTCCGCGGCTTTGCCCATTTTGTGCCACATTTCCGGGTCAGACTGGAGGCGTTGACCGCAACAGGAGGCCGATGCGATGCAGACGATCACCGCCGGATACCGAGGGCTGTCCCTGCTACTGGACCTGAACTGGGATCGGATCCTCTATATCGCCACGATCTTTGGGGCCCTGGCGCTTGGCGCCTTCGTCGGAACCCTCGGGCACTGAGCGCCGCCACATCGGAATGAGGCTGGGCGCGCCGCTTGCGGCGCGCTTTCACGTTTTGACAAGGCGGGGCCAAGCCGATACGACAGATCCACTGGGATGTCGGACAGAGAAAAACAGCCATGAGCAGTCAACGCAGGGGCGTCCGCGGGCGCGTGTCGGTCACCATCGGAACCCTGGTTCTGACCCTTGTCCTGACCCTTGCGGCGCTGGTCGCGCCGCAGCCTGCCCTGGCGCAAAGCTTCAGCTTCGGATCGGTCCGGGTCGAGGGCAACCAGCGGATCGAGACCGCGACGATCCTGTCCTACCTGGGGTTTTCGCAGGGCGAGACGGTCAGTGCCGGACAACTCAACGATGCCGGTCAGCGCATTCGCGACACCGGGCTGTTCGAAACCGTCGACATCCAGGTCCAGGGCGGCACCCTGGTGATCGCGGTCGCGGAATTCCCGACCATCAACCAGATCGGTTTCGAGGGCAACAACCGGCTGCGCGACGACGAACTGGCCGCCGTCATCCGGTCCGAGGAGCGGCGCGTCTATTCGCCCGCCCAGGCCGAGCGCGACGTCGCCGCGATCACCGCGGCCTATGCCGATTCGGGCCGGGTCAACGCCACCGTGGTGCCGCAGATCATCGAACGCACCGACAATCGCGTCGACCTGGTCTTCGAAGTCTTCGAGGGCGGCCTGACGGAGGTCGAACGGATCAGCTTCGTCGGCAACCGGTTCTTCACCGATCGCCGGCTGCGCGGTGTTCTGGAAACCAAGCAGGCCGGCCTGCTGCGCGCCGTGGTCCAGCGTGACACCTTCGTCGCCGACCGGATCGATTTCGACCGCCAGGTCCTGACCGATTTCTACCGGTCGCGCGGCTATGTCGATTTCCAGGTGCAGAATGTCGACGTGTCGCTGACCCGCGAACGGGACGCCTATCTGATCACCTTCAACATCCAGGAAGGCCAGCAATTCCGCATCGGCGCCGTGTCGGTCGTCAGCGAGATCGCCGAGATCGACGACCTGGTCTACCAGGACGTGCTGCGGCTGCGCCCCGGGGTGGTCTATTCACCGGTCCTGATCGAAACCGATATCGCCCGGATCGAACGCCAGGCGCTGCGCGACGGGGTCGACTTCGTGCGGGTCGAACCGCGCGTCACGCGCAACGACCGCGACCTCACGCTGGACATCGAATACGTGATCACCCGCGGCGAGCGGATCTTTGTCGAACGGATCGACATCGAGGGAAACAACACGACCCTGGACCGGGTGGTGCGCAACCAGTTCGACGTGGTCGAGGGCGACCCGTTCAACCCGCGCCAGATCCGCCAGGCGGCCGAACGGATCCGGGCTTTGGGGTTCTTCACCAATGCCGATGTGAACGCGCGCGAAGGCTCGGCCCCCGACCAGGTGGTGATCGACGTCAATGTCGACGAGGGGCCGACCGGGTCGCTGTCCTTCGGTGGCAATTATTCGACCGACGGGGGCTTTGCGCTTCTGATCGGGTTCAGCCAGCGCAACTTCCTGGGCCGGGGCCAGGCGCTCAATTTCGATCTGTCGACCTCGGCGGACAACACGCTGTTCTCGTTCGATTTCCGTGAACCGCAATTCCTTGGCCGCGACGTGTCTTTCGGCCTGGCGGCGGATTATCGCACGACCGATAACGACAATGCGCGTTACGATACCGAAACCGTCCGGTTCCAGCCGACCCTGGGCTTTCCGGTCTCCGAGAACGGGCGCCTGGCGGTCTATTACGAATACGACTGGACCGATATCACCGATGCCGGCGCCGGCGTGTCGCAATATATCGCCGACGACGCGGCCCTGGGCGGGATCGGCACCAATGCGATCGGCTATACCTACAGCTACGACACGCGCCGCTCGGGACTGAACCCGACGGCCGGTGTGCTGGTCCGGTTCGGCCAGGAATTCGGCGTCGGCGATGCCAGTTTCATCAAGACGTCCGCCACCCTGACCGGCCAGACCCTGGCCTTCAACGAAGAGGTGACGTTGCGCGCCACCCTGGAAGGCGGCGCGCTGGTCTATGATGACGGCCAAAGCCGGATCACCGATCGCTATTTCCTGGGCAGCCGGATCATGCGCGGGTTCGAACCCGGCGGGATCGGGCCGCGGGATTCGGTGACCGACGACGCGCTTGGCGGCAATCTTTATGCGGTGGCCCGGCTCGAGGCCGAATTTCCGCTGCCGCTGCCCGAGGAATACGGGCTGTCGGCGGGGGTCTTCATCGATTACGGCTCGCTCTGGGACACCGGGCTGTCGGGCGGTGTGCCGATCCTGTATGACGATTTCACGCCGCGGGCGGTGGCCGGGTTCTCGATCTTCTGGACCACGCCGATCGGTCCGCTGCGCTTCAACTTCACCGAACCGCTGATGTCCGAGGAATTCGACCGGCCGAAATCCTTCGACGTGACGATCTCGACCACCTTCTGATGCCGCGCCGGCTGCAGCTTGCGACCCTTGCCCTGGCCTGGGCCTTGGCAACCGGGTCCGGCGCGCAGGATGTCGAGGTTCTGGGCCCCCAGGGGCAACAGGATACCTTCCCGCTTGACGACGACACGCCGCCGACCATCGTGCTGCAATCGCAGATCCTCACGGTGGATATCGAACGGCTGTTCGCCCAGTCGGAATTCGGAGAGCGCCTGGCAAGCGAATTGCGCACCGAGCAAGAGGCGCTGTCCGACGAAAACCGCCGCCTGGCCGACGCCCTGCGCGCCGAAGAGCTGGACCTGGCCGAACGCCGGCCGGACATGGACCCGGCCGCCTTCCGGGCCGAAGCCGAGGCCTTCGACGAAAAGGCCGAAGCGATCCGTCAGGCCCAGGACGCCAAGGAACGGGCCCTGCAGCAAAGCCTGTCCCAGGGCCGCGAGGCGTTCTTCGAGGCGGCGCGCCCGGTGCTGGGGCAATTGATGCTGGACAGCGGCGCCAGCGTGATCATGGACCGGCGGTCGGTTCTGGTCTCGCTCGGGGCGATCGACGTGACCGACGCCGCCATCGGCCGGATCGACGCGGCGATCGGCGACGGACTGGATACGACACCCGGCGACCCGCCCATGGTGGACCCGGACCCCGACCGGCCCGGGGCCGACCCCTGAGCGGCTTGCCTGCGCCGGGGCGGATTGCTAGTCAGGCGCGATCTTATCGGAGACCTCTATGACCGACACCCAAGCGCCCGTGACCGACGCCGACATCCAGCTGATCCAGGCGATCCTGCCGCATCGCTATCCGTTCCTGCTGGTCGACCGGGTCCGCGAGATCGAGGGCACCGCCCGTGCCGTCGGGTTCAAGAACGTCACCATGAACGAGCCGCATTTCCAGGGTCATTTCCCGGGCACGCCGATCATGCCGGGCGTGACCATCGTCGAGGCCATGGCCCAGACCGCCGCGGTGATGATCGGCGTCAACCTGGACCTGACCGACAAGGAGCTGCTGATCTATTTCATGGGGATCGACGGCTGCAGGTTCCGTCGCAAGGTGATCCCCGGCGATGTGCTGCGGATGGAACTGGAGACCCTGCGCGGCCGGATCGGCGGCAAGGTCTGGAAATTCCGCGGCCGCGCCACGGTCGAGGGCGAACTGGCCGCCGAGGCCGAATTCTCGGCGATGATGGACCTGCAGGGCTAGGCGCATGATCCATCCCAGCGCGATCATCGAGGACGGGGCGCAGATCGGCGACGGCTGTTCGATCGGCCCGTTCTGCCTGGTCGGCCCGCAGGTGGTGCTGGGTGACGGCGTGACGCTGAACTCTCATGTCGTCGTCACCGGCGACACCCATATCGGCGCCGGCACCACGGTGTTCGCCTTCAGCGTGCTGGGCGAGGTGCCGCAGGACCTCAAATATGGCGGTGAAAGGACCCGGCTGCGGATCGGCGCCCGCAACCGGATCCGCGAACATGTGACCATGAACCTCGGCACCGCCGGCGGCGGCGGGGAAACCCGCGTCGGCGATGACGGGCTGTTCATGGCCGGCTGTCACATCGCCCATGATTGCCGGGTCGGCAACAACGTGATCGTGGTCAACCAATCGGCCCTGGCCGGCCATGTCGTGGTCGAGGATGACGTGATCATCGGCGGGCTCTGCGGCATTCATCAATGGGTCCGGATCGGCCGCGGCGCGATCATCGGGGCGCTGTCGATGGTGACCAAGGATGTGGTGCCGCACGGCCTGGTCCAGGGGCCGCGCGGAGTGCTGGACGGGCTGAACCTGGTCGGGCTCAAGCGCAAGGGCGTGAGCCGCGAGGACATCACCGCCTTGCGCGCGGCGTTTCAGGCGCTCAAGGACGGGGACGGCGCCTTCGCCGATCGCGCCCGGCGCCTGAAGGACGAAACCGCCAGTCCCTATGTCAGCGAGATGGCGGATTTCATCCTTGGCGATACCGATCGCAACTTTCTGACACCGGGGGGCTGATGCTGGCGCTGATTGCGGGGCAGGGCGGGCTGCCGCCCCATCTGGCCCGGGTGCTGATGGCCCGGGGCGAGGTGCCGGTGCTCTGCGAGCTGGAGCAGTTTCCCTCCGAGGTGACGGGCGATCTGCCCCGGATCGGGTTTCGGCTGGAAACCCTGGGCACCTTCCTGAAACAGCTGCACGCGCAGGGCGTGACCCGGGTCTGCCTGGCCGGGGCGATGCGCCGGGTGCCGGTGGACCCTGGCCTGATCGATGCGGCCACCGCGCCGCTGGTGCCGCGCCTGTCCGCGGCCCTGGCCAAGGGCGATGACGGGGCCCTGCGCGACATCATCGCGCTGTTCGAGGAGCGGGGCCTTGCGGTGATCGGCGCGGCCGAGATCGCTCCGGACCTGTTGCCGCCCGCGGGGGTGATGTGCGGCACGCCCGGCGTCGGGGTCGCGGAGGATATCGCCACAGCCCGCGCGGCACTCGAGCGCATGGGCCGGGCCGATCTGGGGCAGGCGGTTCTGGTGCGCGCCGGCCGGGTGCTGGCGACCGAGGATGACCGGGGCACCGACGCGATGCTGGTCGACATGGCGCCACGGACGCCCGATAGGGGCGGCACCGACCTGTGGGACATGGTCGAGGATGCGGCCACCGCGGCGCTGGATTGGCTGAGCGGCCCGGCGCAGCCCGAACCGCCCGATTACCCGGCCGAGGGCGCGATCCTCTACAAGGGTCCGAAGCCGGGTCAGGAATTGCGCGCCGACATGCCGGTGATCGGTCCGGCCACGGCGATGAAGGCGGCCGAGGCCGGCCTTGCCGGGATCGTGATCGAAACCGGCGGGGTTATGCTGCTGGACACGCCGGCCGTGCAGCAGGTGCTGGACGGTCACGACATGTTCCTCTGGGTGCATCCATGAAGGTGTTCCTGATCGCGGGCGAACCTTCCGGCGACCGGCTGGGCGCGGCGCTGATGGCCGGGCTGCGGCAGCTGGCGCCCGGGGTCGCGTTTCGCGGCGTGGCCGGGCCGTTGATGCAGGGGCAGGGGATGCAGAGCCTGTTTCCGATGGAGGAGCTTTCGGTCATGGGCCTGGCCGAGATCCTGCCCCGGTATTTCGACCTCAAGCGCCGGATCCGGCAGACCGCCGAGGCGGTGCTGGCCGAAGACCCGGATGTGCTGATCACCATCGACAGCCCGGATTTCTGCCTGCGCGTCGCCCGGCTGGTCAAGGCGGCGTCGGATATCCGCGTGGTGCATTATGTGGCGCCCACGGTCTGGGCCTGGCGGCCGGGCCGGGCGGCAAAGATGGCGCGCCACGTGGACCAGGTCCTGGCGCTGTTCCCGTTCGAGCCGCCCTATATGGAAGCGGCCGGCATGGATTGCGATTTCGTCGGCCACCCGGTCGCCGCCGACCCGCCCGTCACCCCGGCCGAGATCGCGGGGTTCCGCGCCGCCCATGGCCTGGATCCCGACCGGCGGCTTCTGGTCGTGCTGCCCGGCTCGCGCCGGTCCGAGATCGAACGGCTGGGCGCGACCTTCGCCGCCGCCATCGCTGCGGCCGATCTGGGGGCGCCGCTGGTGGTCATCCCCACCCTGCCGCATCTGACCCGAAGCGTGCAGGAACGGCTCCGCCTCGACCCTGCGCCGGTCATCGTCGATGGCGCCGGTCTGGGGGCCGAAGCGGCCGCCCGCGAACGTCTGGTCGCCATGGCGAGCGCCGATCTGGCGTTGGCGGCCAGCGGCACCGTGTCGCTGGAACTGGCGCGGGCCGATACGCCGATGGTCATCGCCTATGACATGGCCTGGCTCAGCCGGGCGATCATCGGCCGGATGCTGCGCACCGACACGGTGACGCTGGTCAACCTGGTTTCGGACAGCCGCAGCGTTCCCGAATTCATCGGCACTTCCTGCCGGCCCGACAGAATCGCCCGGGCGCTGGAGGCCGTCGCCGCCGATCCCGCCGCCCAGCGCGCGGCGCTGGCGCTGACCATGCAGCGGCTGGGCGAGGGGGCCGATCCGCCGGGCCTGCGCGCGGCGCGGGCGGTGCTGGAGCGGCTCTGACCCGCGCGGCTCAGACCAGCGCCCAGAGATAGAGCGCATAGCCCGACAGGCACAGACCCGCCCCGGTCCGGCCCAGTCCGAAGCGGATCATCGCGGCCAGGGCCAGGCCGGATGCCAGCAGCACGCCGATATCCAACGGGCCGAATCCCGGCACCGCGCCCAGCGGCCGGACGATCAGGGTGATCCCGAGGATCCCGAGAATGTTGAAGACGTTGGAGCCGAGCACATTGGCGATCGCCAGTTCGGCCCGGCCGCGCAGGGCGGCGGTGACGCTGGTGGCAAGCTCGGGCAGGGAGGTGCCGACGGCGACCAGGGTCAGCCCGATGACGGCCTCGCTCAGCCCCGCGACCCGGGCCAGGTCGACGGCGCCGGTGACCAGTGCCCGCGCCCCCGCCAGGGTCAGCGCCAGGCCCGCCAGGGTGATCCAGAGCGCGCGCAGCGAGGACGGGGCCTCCTGAGCTGCCGCGTCCCCGGTCCCGGCGGCGGCGCTGCGGCGAAAGGCCGGACGCAGGTAAAGCGCCAAGGCCAGCACCAGCACGACCCCGGCCCCCCGGGTCAACTGCCCCGCCACCAGGAGCGCGACCAGAGCAAGTGTCGCGCCGATGACCCAGGCCAGGTCGCGGCCCTGGTGGGGCTGCGTCGCCAGCGGGGCGATCAGCGCCGCGAGGCCGAGGATCAGCAGGATATTGGCGATATTGCTGCCGATCACGTTGCCCAGCGCGATCTCGGGCGCCCCGGCCAGGGCGGCCTGCAGGCTGGTCGCCAGTTCCGGGGCCGAGGTGCCGAAGCCCAGCACCACCGCCCCGACCACGGCCGACGGCAGTCCGAACCGGGCCGACAACCCGATCGCGCCGGACACCAGCAGGTGCCCGCCGCCGATCAGCGCCAGAAGCCCGGCGCCGGTCAGCGCGATGGAGGTGAGGATCATCATCGGGAAAACGTCCGGGGCCAAGATCGGTATCGGCGCGGCGGCGGCCCGGCCCGCGCGCCCGGATCAGATCGGGTGCCGGCGGGCCTTCGTCAAGGGCTCAGAACGGGCCGTCCTCGAGCACGCCATCGGCGCTCATCTGGGCATAAAGCAAGCCTTCGCGCAGGCCCCGGTCGGCGACCGACAACCGGTCGGTGGGCCACAGCCGCATCAGCGCCTGCAGGATCGCCGAGCCGGACATGATCAGCGCCTGCCGGTCGCGCCCGATCCGCGGGTCGCTGCGCCGCCCCTCGGGGCCGAGCGACAGGTAATCGCGGATCACCGCGTCGATCTGGTCGGACGACATCCGCAGCCCGTCGACCTTGGTCCGGTCATAGCGGCGCAGGCCCAGGTGGCTGGCCGCGACCGTGGTCACGGTGCCCGAGGTGCCGACGATCTGGAACCCGGTCCGAGATTGCTCTGACGCCGAAGGGGCGAATTTCTCCAGGTTTTCCTCGAAGAACCAGCTCATCAGGGCAAAGCGGGCGGCATCGTCCTCGACATCGGCGAATTGGTCGCGCAGGGTCGCAACCCCCAGCGGCACGCTGATCCAGTCGACCACCCGGGCGGCCGGAAACGGCCCCGCATCCTGGCGGAACCCGGCATGCAGGCGCATGATCGCCCGGGGCCGGTCGCGGTTCGGCACGCGGCTGAGATCGATCCAGACCAGTTCGGTCGAACCGCCGCCGATATCGACGACCAGCAATTGCTCGGTCTTGGTCGAGACCAGCGGCGCGCAGGAGATGACGGCAAGCCGCGCCTCTTCCTCGGGTTCGATGATTTCCAGCCGCAGGCCGGTTTCGCGCCGGACCTGGGCGATGAACTTGCCCGCGTTCAGCGCCCGGCGGCAGGCCTCGGTCGCGACCAGCCGCATCCGCTTGACCTTGTGGCGTGCCAGTTTCTGCCGACAGACCCGCAAGGCGGCGATCGTGCGGCCCATCGCCGCCGCCGACAGCCGCCCCGACGCCTCCAGCCCCTGGCCCAGCTGGACGGATTTCGAAAAGGAATCGACCACGTGGAACTGGCTGCCCTTGGGTTGGGCAATCAGCATCCGACACGAATTCGTTCCCAGATCCAGCGCGGCATAAAGCGCGTTGGGGTCGGGTTTCAGTGGCGCGGGGCTCTCGACCGCCCGGGGGAGCGCGCCCGCAGCCTTGGGACGCTTGGGCGTCATCTGCAACGCCCTCCGATACAAGTTGTCTTCAAGGTAGGCCCTGGCGCGGCCCCGTGCAAGCGCCGTGACGACTTGTGGCAACGCGGCTCAACACCGACATGAAAAGAATGACCACGCCCCCCGGGTGCCGTTTCGGCGCGCTTCGCGCTAGGCAGGGGCCGCAAAACGCGGTGCAGATGTCGAAAACGGCACCTGCGGTGGGGCGGCTTGGCCCTAATGCTGGTCCCACGACCAAGAAAGGGGAATCGGATGGCGGAGGTCACGGTGGTCTATTGGCGCGATATCCCGGCCCAGGTGATCGTGGGGCGGGGCCGTCGCGCGGCCAAGTTGCCGCTGCCCGAGCGGTTCGAACAGGCGATCGACCGGGCGGCGATGAAATCCGGCGCCGCCGGGACCGACGATTACCTGGCCGAATGGCGCAAGGCCGAGCCCTATACGGTCGACGGAGAGGATGCCGATGTCGCGGCGGCGGAAATCGCCCGGCTCGATGCGGACTACGACCAGGAGCGCCTCAAGGCGCTGATCGCGAATGACGGGCGGGCCTGAGCCCCGGGCGGGCCTGGCCAGGATCAAGGAGACGCTGATGTCGCTGTTGCCGTTCAGAAAGAAGCCGCAGACCGGGGGCACCCCCCCGACCGATCCGCGCATCGGCCGCTTCATCGAGGGGTTCTCGATCGAGGTGATGCCCCGCACCGCCGAGAAGGTCGAGGACTTCAAGGCGATCCTGCCCGCCGGCACCCGGGTCTACATCGCCCATATCGAGGGCACCCCGATCGAGGACATGGTCGCCACCGCGCGCCGCCTGGCCGGCGACGGGTTCCAGGTCATGCCGCATTTCCCGGCCCGGATCATCCGCGACCGCGCCATGCTGGCCGACTGGATCGCCCGCTACCGCGGCGAGGCCGGGGTGAGTCAGGCGCTGCTGCTGGGCGGTGGCGTGGCCAGGCCGCAGGGCGATTACGACAATTCGATGCAGTTGCTGGAAAGCGGTCTGTTCGCCGATTTCTCCCGGCTGCACGTGGCCGGCCATCCCGAGGGCAACCGCGATATCGACCCCGCGGGCGGCCGGGCCAATGTCGATGCCGCGCTGCGCTGGAAACAGGCGTTTTCGGACAGCACCGATGCGGAGATGGCGATCGTCACCCAGTTCGCTTTCGCCGCCGGCCCGATCATCGACTGGGCCGACAGCCTGCGCGCGGCCGGCATCACCCTGCCGATCCATATCGGCATCGCCGGCCCGGCCAAGTTGCAGACGATGATCAAGTTCGCCATGGCCTGCGGCGTCGGCCCCTCGATGAAGGTGCTGCAGAAGCGCGCCAAGGACGTCACCAAGCTGCTGCTGCCCTTCGAGCCGACCGAGGTCCTGACCGACCTGGCGGCCCATGCCGCGACAGATCCCGATTTCAACGTCACCCATGTGCATTTCTTCCCGCTGGGCGGGATCAGGACCTGCGCCGACTGGGCGGCCACCCATGGCGCGGCCCCCGCCGTCGCCCAAGCCTGACACCGAAGGACGCCCCATGACCCGCACCGTCATCGAATCCAAGACCCGGACCGCCGTGATCGGCTTTGACGAGCCGTTCTGCGTGATCGGCGAACGCATCAACCCGACCGGCCGCAAGATCCTGAACGAAGAACTGGAACGCGGCGATTTTTCCCGGGTCGAGGCCGATGCCATCGCCCAGGTCGCCGCCGGGGCCAGCGTGCTCGACATCAATTCGGGCGCCGTCTTTTCCAACAGGATGGCCGAGGATCCGCGCTATGCCGACAACAATTTCGTCGAGCCGACGCTGATGCGTCAGCTTGTAGAATGCGTGCAGGCGGTGACCGATTGCCCGCTGTGCATCGACAGCTCGGTGCCCGGCGCGCTGGAAAACGGGCTGGCGGCGGCCGAGGGCCGGCCGCTGTTGAACTCGGTCACCGGCGAGGAAGAGCGGCTGGAACTGGTTCTGCCGCTGGTCAAGAAATACAACGTGCCGGTGGTGGCGATCTCGAACGACGATACCGGGATTTCCGAGGATCCCGAGGTGCGTTTCGCCGTGGCCAAGAAGATCGTCGAACGGGCCGCCGATTTCGGCATCCCGGCCCATGACATCGTGGTCGACCCGCTGGTCATGCCGATCGGCGCCATGGCCACGGCCGGCCAGCAGGTCTTTACCCTGGTGCGCCGGCTGCGCGACGAGCTGGGCGTGAACACCACCTGCGGCGCCTCGAACATCTCCTTCGGCCTGCCCAACCGGCACGGGATCAACAACGCCTTTCTGCCGATGGCCTATGGCGCCGGCATGACCAGCGCGATCATGAACCCGGTGGCGCTGCCCGTGGGGCCCACGAAGATCGCCGAGAAGAAGGCCGAAGTCGCGGCCGCCGGGCTGATCCTGCCCGAGGACATGGATGACGAGACGTTCTGCCAGCTCTTCGGGCTCGGATCGACCGCGCCCAAGGCAGGCAAGGAGATGGAAGCGATCCGCGCGGCGAATTTCCTGATGAACCAGGATGACGGCGGCGCGGCCTGGATCGAGTTCAACCGCCAGGCCCCCAAGGCCGGTCACGAAGGGCGTGGCCGGGCCGGTCGCACCGGCGGGCGGCGCCGGCGCGCGGGCTGACGCGCGTCGGTGTCCGGTCCGGGCGGCCTGAAATTTATGTAAATTTCAGACCTGGCCGGGCGCGAACATGCGCCCGGCCGGGCAAGGATTTTATATAAAATCCTTGCCGCAAAAGCCGCTACGGGCGGGCATGGATCCAGCCGCCGCCCAGCACCCGGGGCGTTTCCGGATCATAGAACACGCAGGCCTGGCCGGGGGACACGCCCTGTTCCGGGGTCAGAAGCTCCACCTCGGCCTCGGTATCCGACAGCGGGCGCAGGATCGCCGGCGCCGGCGGACGGGTCGAGCGGACCTTGACCGCGATCTCGCGCGGGCCTTGGGCGAAAGCGCCGTCGCCCAGCCAGTTGACCTCGCGCACCGGCACGGTCCGGGTGGCCAGCATCTGTTTCGGGCCGACGATGACATGACGGGCATCGACATCCAGTTTGACCACATACAGCGGCTCGTCCAGCCCGCCCGATGCCCAACCCCCGCCGCTGTCCGATCGTGTAGTGGATCACGCCCTCATGCGACCCCAGCACGCGGCCATCGACATGCACGATCTCTCCCGGTTCGGCGGCGCCCGGGCGCAGTTTCTCGATCACCGCCGCGTAGTTTCCGTTCGGGACGAAACAGATATCCTGGCTGTCGGGCTTGTCGGCGACCGGCAGGCCATAGCGCGCGGCCAGCGCCCGGGTCTCGGCCTTGCTTTGCAGATGGCCCAGCGGAAACCGCAGGTAGGCCAGCTGTTCGCGGGTGGTCGAGAACAGGAAATAGCTCTGGTCGCGCACCGGATCGGCGGCCTGGTGCAGTTCGGCGCCAAGCGGGCCCATCTGGCGCCGGATGTAATGGCCCGTGGCCATGCAATCGGCCTCCAGGTCGCGGGCGGTTTCCAGCAGGTCGCGGAATTTCACCCGTTCGTTGCAGCGGATGCAGGGCACGGGGGTGGCCCCGGCCAGATAGCTGTCGGCGAATTCGTCGATCACCGCCTCGCGGAAGGTGTTTTCATAATCCAGCACGTAATGCGGAAAGCCCATCTCCTCGGCCACCCGGCGGGCATCGTGGATGTCGCGCCCGGCGCAGCAGGCGCCCTTCCTGGCCAGCGCCGCGCCGTGGTCATACAATTGCAGCGTCACGCCGACCACGTCATAGCCTTCCTCGGCCAGTTGCGCGGCCACGACCGAACTGTCGACGCCGCCGGACATGGCGACGACGACGCGGGTCTGCGCCGGCGGCTTGGGCAGGCCGAGGCTGTTGAGGGCCGGGTCGAGCGGCATGGGATGTCCTTTCGGCAGGTCCGGCGGAATATAGGAAAATCCCGAATATTCTCAAGGGCCGGCTTTACCAGCTTTTAGCCTGGCGGCTTGCATCTTTCCCCTGTCGATCTGGAACCGAGGGGTGTGAGATGTTCTTGAGAAAGGTGGATGGGCCACGGGCGGTGACGTTGCCCGATGGCACGATCATGACCCGCGCCGATCTGCCGCCGGCCGATACACGGCGCTGGGTGGCGTCGCGCAAGGCGGCGGTGGTGCGCGCGGTGGCGGCTGGTCTGATCACGCGGGAGACGGCGAAATCGACCTACAGCCTGTCCGAGGACGAGTTGGTGGAGTGGGAAACGGCCGTCCTCAGGCACGGGGAAGCGGCCTTGCGCGCCACCGCACTGCACAAGTATAGACAACCCTAGGTAGAAATGTAAATTGGTGAAACGCAGGTAACGGGTGGTTAACCATTGTGAGCCTAGTTTGGCTCGAAAGCGATAGAATTGCGGAGACAGAGCCGATGAGGGTCTTGCTGGTCGAAGACGATCCCACCACTGCCAAGAGCATCGAATTGATGCTGTCCCATGCCAACCTGAATGTCTATGCGACGGATCTGGGGGAAGAGGGGATCGATCTTGCCAAGCTGTATGATTACGATCTGATCCTGCTGGACATCAACCTGCCCGACATGACCGGGCACGAGGTGCTGCGGCAATTGCGGATCGCGCGGATCGAGACACCGATCCTGATCCTGTCGGGCGAGACCGCCACCGAACACAAGCTCAAGGGCTTCGGGTTCGGCGCCGACGATTACCTGACCAAGCCCTTCGACCGGGAAGAGCTGATCGCGCGGATCCATGCGATCATCCGCCGCTCCAAGGGTCATGCGCAATCGATCATCCGCACCGGCCAGGTGTCGGTCAACCTCGATGCCAAGACCGTCGAGGTGGATGGCAAGTCGGTCCACCTGACCGGCAAGGAATACCAGATGCTGGAACTGTTGAGCCTGCGCAAGGGGACCACGCTGACCAAGGAGATGTTCCTCAACCACCTGTATGGCGGCATGGACGAACCGGAACTCAAGATCATCGACGTCTTCATTTGCAAGTTGCGCAAGAAACTGTCCGAAGCGACCGGCGGCGACAATTACATCGAAACCGTCTGGGGTCGGGGCTATGTGCTGCGCGATCCCGAACCGGTCTCCGACAGCGACCCGGAGCGGCTGGCCATGGGTGCCTGACGCCGCCGCGCCCGCCCATTCCACACCGAACACTGCCGATGCCACTCGGGGATCGGTCCGAAACGCGGCACCGGGATACCGGCCGTCTTCGGGGCTGGACGGGGCAGGGGCGCGCGCCTATCACTTGGTCCGAACCGGGCCGCGGCTTGATCTTGCGACCCGCTGATCGGGGGGCGAAGCGTGGCGAAAACGACCGGACAGAACGCCGAAGCCGCGGTCGAGATCCCGGTGGACGCGCTGACCGAAACGCAAGCGCGCGCCGAACTCGACCGCCTTTCCGAAGCTCTGGCCCGAGCGAACCAAGCCTATCACGCCGAAGACGCGCCCGAGATCAGCGACGCTGAATATGACGCCCTGAAACGGCGCAACGCGTCGATCGAAGCCCGGTTTCCCGCGCTGAAACGCGCCGACAGCCCGTCCGACCAGGTCGGTGCCGCCCCATCGGAGGGGTTTTCCAAGGTCACCCATACCCTTCGCATGCTGTCGCTGTCCAACGCGTTCGACGACCACGACGTGCGCGATTTCGACCGCGGCATCCGGAAATACCTCGGCCTGTCCGAAACCGATCCGCTGGTCTATACGGCCGAGCCCAAGATCGACGGGCTCAGCCTGTCGCTGCGCTACGAGGGCGGTGCCCTGGTCCAGGCCGCGACCCGGGGTGATGGCAGCATCGGTGAAAACGTCACCGCAAATGCCCGGACGATCGCTGATATCCCGCACCGCATCGCCGGCGCCCCCGGGGTTCTGGAGGTGCGCGGTGAAGTCTACATGAGCCATGCGGATTTCGAGGCGCTGAATGCCCGGCAGGCCGAGGCCGGACAGAAGACCTTTGCCAATCCGCGCAATGCCGCCGCCGGATCTCTGCGCCAGCTCGATGCCACGATCACCGCCGCCCGGCCCCTGAAATTCTTCGCCTATGGCTGGGGCGAGGTGTCGGCGCCGGTCTTCGACACCCAGAACGGGGCGCTGGCCCAGCTGGGCGCCTGGGGTTTCGCGATCAACCCGCTGACGGTGCGGTGCACCGATCCGGATGCGATGCTTGCGCATTACGCCCGGATCGAGGACCAGCGCGCGACATTGGGCTACGATATCGACGGCGTGGTCTACAAGGTCGACGATCTGAACCTGCAGCGGCGGCTTGGCTTCCGATCGACCACGCCGCGTTGGGCCATCGCCCACAAGTTTCCCGCCGAACTGGCCTGGACCCGGCTGGAGTCCATCGACATCCAGGTCGGCCGGACCGGCGCGCTGTCGCCGGTGGCCCGGTTGCAGCCGGTCACGGTCGGCGGCGTGGTGGTGTCGAATGCCACGCTTCACAACGAGGATTACATCGCCGGGCGCGGCGCCGACGGCCGTCCGATCCGCGACGGCAAGGATATCCGCGTGGGCGACTGGGTGCAGGTCTACCGCGCCGGCGACGTGATCCCGAAAGTGGCGGATGTCGACCTGTCGAAGCGGCCGGCCGATACGATGCCCTATGTCTTCCCGACGACGTGCCCCGAATGCGGATCGGCGGCAATCCGCGAAGAGGGGGATGCGGTGCGCCGCTGCACCGGCGGGCTGATCTGCCCGGCCCAGGCGGTCGAGAAGCTGAAGCATTTCGTATCGCGCGCGGCCTTCGATATCGAGGGGATCGGCGCCAAACAGGTCGAGATGTTCTATCATGACGACCAGCTCGCTGTGCGCGAACCGGCCGATATCTTTACCCTGGAGGCGCGCGACCGGCAGAACCTGACCCGGCTGTCGAACCGCGACGGCTGGGGCGAAACCAGCGCAAAGAACCTCTTTCAAGCTATTGATGAAAAGCGTGAAATTCCGTTTGAACGGCTTTTGTTCGGGCTCGGGATCCGGCATGTCGGAGAGGTCGCGGCCAAGGACCTGGCGCGGCATTACGGATCCTGGGAGGCCCTGGCGCAGGCGCTCGATACCGCCCGGCCGGCGGCTTTGGCCGAACGCGCCGCAGAGAGGGCGGCCGAGGCCGAACGCGCGGCAGCTGCCAAGGAAGATCGCCGGGCCCGGATTGCCGAGGCCCGCGCCGCCGCCCTGGCCGATTGCGCGGTTCCGCCTGCGGCGCAGGCGGCCTGGTCGGATCTGGTCGCGGCCGACGGGATCGGTCCGGTCCTGGCCTTGTCGCTGTCCGATGCGATGGCCAACCCCGAAGAGCGCGGCGCGTTCGACCGGCTGCTGGCCCACCTGACCCCGATCCCGCCCGAAACCCGCGCCAGCGACAGCCCCGTTGCCGGCAAGACCGTTGTCTTCACCGGAACCCTCGAAAAGATGACCCGGGCCGAGGCCAAGGCGCGGGCCGAGGCGCTGGGGGCGAAGGTCTCGGGCAGCGTCAGCGCCCGGACCGACCTGCTGGTCGCCGGCCCGGGCGCCGGGTCGAAGGCGGCGAAGGCGGCCGACCTGGGCATCGAGACGATCGACGAGGACGCCTGGCTTGCCCTGATCGACGGCGCATGACCGGCCGGCCGGAAATCCTGTTCCCGCTTTTCGGTGATTTGACCGGTCTCGACGGGATCGGGCCCAAGGGGGCCCAGCAACTGGCCAATGCCGATATCGAAAAGCCGCGCGATCTGCTGTTGACCTTGCCCCATTCCGGCATCGACCGCAGCCGCCGGCGGTCGATCCGGGAAGGGACGCCGGGCGACATCTGCACGGTCGAGGTCGAGATCGGCCAGCATCACCGGCCCAGCGGCCGGGGTCGGCCCTATCGGGTGCAGGTGCAGGATGCCGAGACCGCGTTCCAGCTGGTTTTCTTTCATGCCCGCGGCGATTACCTGGCGCGGCAATTGCCGACCGGCAGCCGGCGGGTGGTGTCGGGCAAGCTGGAATTCTTCGACGGGATCGGCCAGATGGTGCATCCCGACCACATGGTGAGCCTGGAAGAGGCGGCCGAGATCCCCCCCTATGAACCGGTCTATCCGCTGACCGGCAGCATGACCCAGCGCAGGATGTTCAAGGCGACGGCCGACCTGCTGGACCGCTTGCCGGAGCTGCCGGAATGGATCGACGGCGCCTTGCGGGCGCGCGAGGGCTGGCCGGATTGGCGCAAGGCCTTGCGCCAGGCCCATCGCCCGCTGAGCGCGGCGGAACTGGCACCAAGCGCCGTGGCCCGGCAGCGCCTGGCCTATGACGAGCTTCTGGCCCATCAGCTGACCCTGGCCCTGGCCCGGGCGCGGCAACGGCGCGGCAAGGGGAGGCAAACCGAGGGCGATGGAACCTTGCGCGACAAGGTTCTGGAAATACTCGAATTTTCGCCGACAGGGGCGCAAGAGCGCGCGATCGCCGAGATCGGCGCCGACATGGCCGGGCCGCAGCGGATGAACCGGTTGCTGCAGGGCGATGTCGGGGCGGGCAAGACCCTGGTGGCGCTCTTCGCGTTGCTCATCGCTGTCGAAGCGGGTGGGCAAGGCGTGCTGATGGCGCCGACGGAAATCCTGGCGCGGCAACATCTGGAGGGGTTGCGCCCCCTGGCCGCGGCGGCGGGCGTGCGGCTGGAGATCCTGACCGGCCGCGACAAGGGGGGCGACCGGCGGGCGAAGCTGGCCGCGCTTCGGGCTGGTGAAATCGGGATCCTGGTCGGCACCCATGCGGTGTTCCAACCCGATGTGGCCTTTGCCGACCTGCGGCTGGCGATCGTCGACGAACAGCACCGTTTCGGCGTTGCCCAGCGGATGGAACTGGGCGCCAAGGGCGACCGCGCCGATGTGCTGGTGATGACCGCGACGCCGATTCCGCGCTCTCTGGCATTGGCGCAATATGGCGACATGGATGTCAGCGTGCTGGACGAGAAACCGCCGGGGCGCAAGCCGATCACCACCTCGGTGGTCAGCGCCGGGCGGATCGACGAAGTGGTCGCCCATCTGCGCAAGGCCGTGGCCGAGGGGCGGCAGGCCTATTGGGTCTGCCCGCTGGTCGGGGAAAGCGAGGTCAGCGAACTGACCGCCGCCGAGGACCGGTTCAAGACCCTGCGCGCCGCCCTGGGCGAAGGCGTTGTCGGGCTGGTCCATGGTCAATTGCCGCCGGCGGACAAGGATGCGGCGATGGCCGATTTCGTCGGCGGCAAGACCAGCGTTCTGGTCGCCACGACGGTGATCGAAGTGGGCGTGAACGTGCCCAATGCCACGATCATGGTGATCGAACGGGCCGAAAGCTTTGGCCTGGCGCAACTGCACCAGCTGCGCGGTCGGGTCGGCCGCGGTTCGGCGCAATCCACCTGCCTGCTGATGTATGCGCCCCCCCTGACCGAGGGCGGGCGCCGGCGGCTCGAGGTGCTGCGCGAAACCGAGGACGGTTTTCGCATCGCCGAAGAGGACCTGGCCATGCGCGGGGCCGGCGACGTGATCGGCACGGCGCAATCCGGGCTGCCGCGGTTCCGCATCGCCGACCTGGAGCGGCAATCGGCGCTGATGGCCCTGGCGCAAAGCGATGCGCGAAAACTGCTGCTCGACGACCCGGATCTGACCGGCGATCGCGGGCAGGCGGCCCGGGTGCTGCTGTGGCTGATGGAACAGGATCGGGCGATCCGTTTGATATCAGTGGGTTAGGTGTATGCCTCCGTTTTGTTCGCGAATGTTCTTAAAAAGTTCTTGCCTGACTGCGGCAAGTATGAGAACAAAAGGCTAACAAATGGTTAAGCGAACAGGAGACGAGACCATGGCCAAGGATATCAGCCGCATCCTCAGCGAAAGCCGGACGACGCTGTTGAAAGACGCCTTGGGCGCGGTCGCCGTGTTCGTGACGCTGTTTGCCGGATTGTCCCTGCCCGGGACGTTCTGACCTGCCTGAGGGGTCCGTCGCCGGTGGCCCGCGCATCGCCTGTCCCAACCCAGGATGCGCCGACACCGACACTGCCTGTCCATTGTGCCGCCCGGGACCTGCCTCTCCTGGATATGGCCACCGGATGACGACCCTGATTCCTGCCGCCGGTTCCCGCTGCCTCGGGACCGGCGGTTTTCTTTTGTCGTCAGGGTCGTATCAGGCGCAGTTCGCCTGTGCTGCCTGCTCCATCGCCGCAAGGGCGGCATCGAAACACAACAGGATCGAGGCGTGACGGTTGCGATGTTCGGCCGCCGGTTTCAGAACCTCGAGCCCGTCGAACGGGGCCTCGGGGACCGGACCGCCGTCCTTCAACATCGCCGCCAACTGGTCGCGCCCGCGCTGCAGATCGATGGCGCTGCGGCCGATCACGTTGGCGCCGAAGATCGCGGCCGACGCCTGGCCCAGGGCACAGGCCTTGACGTCCTGGGCGAAATCGGTGATCCGACCGCCCGCAACGCACAGGTCCACCGTCACCGTCGATCCGCACAGCGGCGAGCGTTTCTTGGCCGTGCCATCCGGCGCATCGAGCCGTCCGAGCCGCGGAATATCCGACGCCAGCGACAGGATGCGCTGGGAATAAAGCTTGATCAGGTCGGTCTCGGCACTCATGCGCTTTGCCTCCGGCTGGCTTTGCCTTAGATAGGGCGCGCGGCCCGCCATGCCAAAGGATAATCGCCGATGCCTTTCGACCCTGCAACCCTGCGCTTTGACAGCAACGGGCTGATCCCCTGTATCGCCCAGGACGAGGAGACGGGCGAGGTTCTGATGATGGCCTGGATGACTGTCGAGGCGGTTGAGAGAACGCTTGAAACACGTCGTGTAACTTATTGGTCAAGGTCGCGAAACGCTCTTTGGATCAAGGGCGAAACCAGCGGCCATGTCCAGGACCTGGTCGATCTGCGGGTCGATTGCGACAGCGATTGCCTGCTGGCGGTGGTGCGTCAGACCGGCCCGGCCTGCCACACCAATCGGCGGTCCTGTTTCTATACGTCGGTCGGCAGCGGTGACGAGGTCGAGGTGATGGCCCCGATCCCGGTCTAGGCCAGGCCGATCAACCCCAGCAGGTCTTTGGGGCCGAAGCCTTCGGCACGATAGGCGGCGATGGCGCGGGATTTTACGATCTTGGCCAGGCGCTGCCCAGCCTCATCCCGAACGAGATCGTGATGGTGGTAGATCGGCGTCTGCCAACCCATCAGCGCCTGCAGCAGCACATGCAGGAATGTCGCGCGCCACAGATCGGCGCCGCGCACCACATGGGTGATGCCTTGCAACGCGTCATCGTGGCAGCAGGCCAGGTGATAGGCAGGGTCGCCGGTCTGTTTGCGCCGAAGAACGGGATCTCCGATTTGTGATATCAAATCAGAGTTTTGGACTGCGATCTTGCCAGAAAACAAGGGCCCGGTTTCGGTGAATTCGGGCAAGGGGCCGGCCTGTTGCAGCGCGCGTGCCATGTTCAGCCGAAGCGCGTCGCCCGGCCGTGCCTCGGTCATGGGACGGGCGCGGCAGGTGCCGGGATAGACCAGCCCGTCCCACCCGGGTTTGGCGCCCGCCGCCTTGATCGCACTGCGGCTGCAGGAACAGGGATAGAGCAGGCCGCGCCCGGCCAGGGCATCGAGCGTCGCGTCATATTCGGCCCGGTGATCGGATTGCCGACGCACCGGGTCCGGCCAATGCAGCCCCAACCAATGCAGGTCATCGTAGATCGCCGCTTCGTACTCGGGCCGGCAACGGGTGCTGTCGGTATCCTCGATCCGCAGCAGCGCGGCGCCGCCCAGATCGGCGGCCAGTGTCCAGACCATGACTGCGGAATAAGCATGGCCCAGGTGCAACGGACCCGTCGGAGACGGGGCGAAGCGAGTCAGCATGCGGCGAGCCAGGCGGTCCAATCGGCCTTGGCCCGGTCGGTATAGGCCTTGTAGCGGTCCTTGCGGCCGCGGCGCCCGCCCTTGAGCCCTTCGACCGGCGGGAACAGTCCGAAATTGACGTTCATCGGCTGGAAGGTCCTGGCCTCGGCGCCGCCGGTGATGTGGGTGACAAGCGCGCCGGTGGCGGTCGTGTCGGGCACCGGGGGCAGGGCACGGCCCTGGATCTGAGCCACCGCGAGACGCCCGGCCAGAAGGCCCATCGCGGCGCTTTCGACATAGCCCTCGACACCGGTGACCTGTCCGGCAAAGCGGATATGGGGACGCGAGCGCAGGCGCATCTGCGCGTCCAGCAGGCTGGGCGAATTGAGAAAGGTGTTGCGGTGGATCCCGCCCAGGCGCGCGAACTGGGCATTTTCCAGCCCCGGAATCATGCGGAAAACATCCACTTGCGCGCCATACTTCATCTTTGTCTGGAAGCCGACGATGTTCAGCAACGTGCCCAGCTTGTTGTCGCGGCGCAGCTGGACCACGGCATGGGCCTTTTCGTCGGGCTTGTGCGCATTGGTCAGGCCCACGGGTTTCATCGGGCCATGGCGCAGGGTTTCGCGGCCGCGTTCGGCCATCACCTCGATCGGCAGGCAGCCGTCGAAATAGCCGGCGGTTTCGCCTGCGTGGAACTCGGTCTTGTCGGCCGCCAGAAGCGCGTCGATGAAGGCGTCGTATTGCGCCTTGTCCATCGGGCAGTTGATATAGGCGCGCTGCTCGTCCTCGGTGTCGCCCTTGTCATAGCGGCTTTGCGCCCAGGCGACCGACATGTCGATGGAATCGGCATAGACGATCGGCGCGATGGCATCGAAGAACGCCAGCCGGTCGGTGCCGGTTTCGGCCGCGATGGCCTGGCCCAGCGCCTCGGAGGTCAGCGGGCCGGTGGCGAAAATCCACTGGCCGTCATCGGGCAGCTCGGTGATTTCCTCGTTGGAAACCGATATGTTGGGAAGCGATGTCAATGTATCGGTGACGGCTTCGGCAAAGGGGTCGCGATCGACGGCCAAGGCCCCGCCGGCGGGCAGGCGATGGCGGTCGGCCGTGGCCATGATCAGCCCGCCCGCGGCGCGCATTTCCCAATGCAGAAGGCCCACGGCGTTCTGTTCGTCGTCATCCGAGCGGAAGGAATTGGAACAGACCATTTCCGCGAAATGGCCGGTGCGATGGGCGAAGGTGCCGACCTGCGGGCGCATTTCGTGCAGCACCACCTCGAGGCCGGCGCTTGCGGCCTGCCAGGCGGCTTCGGAGCCGGCAAGGCCGCCGCCGACGATGTGAAGAGGTTCGGTCATGCCCGCCCAGATAGACCCGTTCGGCGCGCAAGGAAAGGGCGCGGCATCACGTCGGTCACACGTCGATACAAGGGGCGATGCCCCGGGGTCAGTCGTACCACTCGCCGCCGGTGCGCCGGATGTCGTCGCTGTCGGCGGTGAACATCTCCTGATGCAGCAGGCCGCGGGCGCCGAGGTCCATTTCGAAACCGATGGTGATGCCGCGTTCGCTATAGTCGACGCTGCGCGCGTCGCGCAGGTCATAGCCGAGGATGAGGTGGCCGTCCGGCATCACCTCGTATCCGACCCCGAGGCTGAGGCCCCGCCAGTCGTCGGCCCCGTCGAAGCCACCGGTCCGGAGTCCGCCATACAGGCGCAGCCGATCGAGGCGGGACGGATCGTACCGGCCATAGACGCCCAGTTCGGTCTGATCGCTGCCGGCGCTGGCGTCGAATGTGTAGTAAAAGGCGGTCGCCTGCCAATCCTCGGCGGTATAGGTCACGCGCAGGGTGTTCTCGGCGGCGCTGTCGTCGGGATAGACGGCGATGGAGCCGGCAAGACTCCAGTTGCCGCCATTCGGCGCGTAGCGACTGCCCAGATAGATGTAATCGTCGCCGCTGACATCGGGATCGGTCTCGGCATAGAGCACGGCGTCGAACGCGCCGCCCCGATATTCGGCGAACGCGCCGACACGCGTCCGGGGCGCCGGATCGAACGCGCCCGAGGTGCGCAGGTCATAGCTGATCAGGGTCGTTCCCGCCGTCAGCCGCGGCGTGATCCGGTAGCCGGCCGTGGCGTAGACTTCGGTTCCGATCGTGTAGGCGCTGCTTTCGTCGTAGCGCAGAACCTCCAGCCCGGTGCCCAGCAGCAGCCGGCCGATGCGCCATTCGGCCTCGGCTTCGCCGCCGCTTTGGTCGAAATCGAACGCACCGCCGGTTCCGTCGCCTTCGAAGGCGCCGAAGGTCAGGCGGTAGGTTTCATGGGTCGTCTCGGCCCAGGCGGGCAGGGCGGTGGCCAGGGCGAGCGTGGCAAGACCCCCGCGTAGCAGGTCATTCCTCGGCAACGTCGTCGTCTCCCTGATCGGCGATCCAGGCGACGCTGACGACTTCTTCACCGCGGCCGGTATCGAACACCTTGACCCCGCCGGCGCTGCGCGAGCGGAAGGAAATTCCGTCGACCGGTACCCGGATCGACTGGCCCTTGGAGGTGGCCAGCATGATCTGGTCGTCCAGTTCCACCGGGAAGGAGGCGACGATCCGGCCGCCGCGCATCGCCTTGTCCATGGCCGCGACGCCGATCCCGCCGCGCCCGCGCACCGGGTAGTCGTGGCTTGACGACAGCTTGCCGGCGCCGCCCGCGGTGATCGTCAGAATCAGGTTCTCGGCCGCCGACATTTCGGCATAGCGGTCGGGCGACAGGCCGGTATCGGCATTGCCGTCCTCTTCATCCGATGCCTCGGCTTCGTCGGTCAACCCCGCGACGGCGCGGCGCATTTTCAGGTAGGCGGCGCGTTCGTCCGGGCCCGCCTCGAAATGCCGGATCACCGACATCGACACCACCCGGTCGCCGTTCGACAGCCGGATCCCCCGCACCCCGGTCGACGATCGCCCGGCAAAGACGCGCACATCGGTGGTCGCAAAGCGGATCGCCCGGCCGCTGTCGGTCACCAGCATGATGTCGTCCTCCTCGGAACAGATCCGGGCATTGACCAGGCTGACGGTGCCGTCCTCGGGCAGTTTCATGGCGATCTTGCCGTTGCGCATCACGTTGGTGAAATCCGACAGCTTGTTGCGCCGCACATCGCCCGCGCTGGTGGCAAAGACGATCTGCAAGGCGTCCCAGTCTTCCTCGGCCCGGTCCACCGGCATGATCGCGGCAACGCTGACCCCGGGCGGGATCGGCAGGATGTTGACGATCGCCTTGCCCTTGGAGGTGCGCCCGCCCTGCGGCAGCCGCCAGGTTTTCAGCTTGTAGACCATCCCGTCGGTGGTGAAGACCAGCAGCTGGGTATGGGTATTGGCGACGAAAAGCGTGGTGACCACGTCCTCTTCCTTGGTCGCCATGCCCGACAGGCCCTTGCCGCCGCGTTTCTGGGCCCGGAAATCCGCCAGCGCGGTGCGCTTGATATAGCCGCCCTGGGTGACGGTGACGACCATGTCCTCGCGTTCGATCAGGTCCTCGTCGTCCATGTCGCCGGACCAGTCGACGATCTCGGTCCGGCGGGGCACGGCGAATTGGTCACGGACCTCGCGCAGCTCGTCGCCGATGATGCGCATGATCCGTTCGCGCGACGACAGAATATCAAGGTAATCCTTGATCCTGGCGGCCAGGTCTTCGAGTTCGTCGGTGACTTCCTTGACGCCGATCTGGGTCAGGCGCTGCAGCCGCAGGTCGAGGATCGCCCGGGCCTGGATCTCGGACAGGTTGTAGGTGCCGTCCTCGTTCATCGTATGGGTCGGGTCGTCGATCAGGCGGATATAGGCGGCGATGTCGTGGGCCGGCCAGCGGCGGGTCATCAGTTTCTCGCGCGCCTCGGCGGCATCGGCAGAGGCGCGGATGGTGGCGACGACCTCGTCCACGTTCGACACCGCCACGGCCAGGCCGCACAACACGTGGCTGCGTTCGCGGGCCTTGCGCAGTTCGAAGGCGGTGCGCCGGGCCACGACATCTTCGCGGAAGTCGATGAAGGCGGTCAGAAAGCCGCGCAGGGTCAGGGTTTCGGGCCGGCCGCCATTCAGCGCCAGCATGTTGCAGCCGAACGAGGTCTGCATCGGGGTGAAGCGGAACAGCTGGTTCAGCACCACCTCGGCGGTGGCGTCGCGTTTGAGTTCGACCACGACCCGGACGCCGTTGCGGTCGCTTTCGTCCTGGACATGGGCGATGCCGTCGATCCGCTTGTCGCGGGCGGCCTCGGCGATGCGTTCGACCATGGTGGCCTTGTTCACCTGGTAGGGAATGGCGTCGATGACGATCGCCCAGCGGTCCTTGCGCAATTCCTCGATATGGGTGCGGGCGCGGATCACCACGCTGCCGCGCCCCTCGAGATAGGCTTTGCGCGCGCCCGAGCGGCCCAGCATGATGCCGCCGGTCGGGAAATCGGGGCCGGGGATATGGTCGATCAGCTGTTCGCTGGTCAGGTCCGGGTCCTCGATCAGCGCCAGTGTGGCGTCGATCACCTCGCCCAGATTGTGCGGCGGGATATTGGTGGCCATGCCGACGGCGATGCCGCCGGCGCCATTGACCAGCATGTTGGGAAAACGGGCGGGCAGGACCGTGGGTTCGCGATCCTTGCCGTCGTAATTGTCCTGGAAATCGACGGTTTCCTTGTCGATATCGGCGACAAGGTATTGCGCGACCTTGGCCATCCGGACCTCGGTATAGCGCATCGCCGCGGGGTTGTCGCCGTCCATGGAGCCGAAATTGCCCTGCGGATCCAGCAGCGGCACCGACATCGAGAAATCCTGCGCCATCCGCACCAGGGCGTCGTAGATCGCGCTGTCGCCATGCGGGTGATACTTGCCCATGGCGTCCGAAACCGGGCGGACGGATTTGCGGAACGGCTTGTCGTGGGTGTTGCCGGCCTCGTGCATGCCATAAAGGATCCGGCGGTGCACCGGTTTGAGCCCGTCGCGCAGATCGGGGATCGCCCGACTCACGATCACGCTCATCGCGTAATCCAGATAGGACGACTTCATCTCGTCGGTGATCGAGATGCTCGGGCCCGAATAGGCCGGGCGTTCGGGCGGGAATTCTCCTGCCTCTTCAGGGGGTTCGGGTGTATCGTTCACGTATCCGCCTGTCTGGCCTTGCGGCCCCTATATCTTGTTGAAGGTGACTATATCAGACCCCGCATAGTGGGTGCAATGCGCGATGGCCAAGGCGATTGGCAGCCGCAGGGCGTTGCTGATAACAATCTGTTTTCATTGACAATTAACTCAGATTTGCTGGGATGGAGGGATCGAGACCGAACAGGAGGCACCGATGACCACCGAAACGACCACCGAAACCGAATTGCTGCTGCAGGGCTACGGGCTGACCACGGCCGAGCTGTTCTACGGCCTGCCGGACCATCCCAGCGTGCTGACCAGCTTTGTCTGGCAGGATTATGACCTGGCGCCGGATCATGACCGGTTGCTGGGCTTCATCAGCTTCTGGCGCGACGAGATCGAGGGGCCGCTGCATTCGGTCCGCTTCGTGCATCGGACGCTGATCTCGCCGGGGGAATGGCGCAACGTGACCGGTGAGTTCACCTATCACTGAGGTCAGGCCCCATCGGGCTCAGGCGGCGCGGCGCGCGGCCAACACCCAGATCAGCGCCAGGGCGCCCGAGGCGAGGAAATTCCAGCTGGCCATGGACAGGCCGAGGATCAGCAGCGCCGCTTCGTCGCACATCACCACCGGGGCGATATCGGTGGCCAGAAGATCGGCCCCGCTGAGGCCGGACAGCCCGCCGCCGCCGGTGCAGCTGGCCGGACCCTGCCACCAGTCGCGCTCGATCCCGGTGTGATACAGGCCCAGCGCCGCGGTGATCGCCGCGGCCAGCGCGCCGAGCCAGGCCAGCAGCCGCGCGCCGCCGGCCAGGGCGAAGGCGAGGACACCGATGACGATCGCCGCCGCATGGGGCCAGCGTTGCCACAGGCATATCTCGCAGGGGGCATAGCCGGCCGCCTGGAACAGGAACGCCCCGGCCAGCAGCGCGAAAGAGCCGCCCGAAGCCAGCAGAATCAGCATGTTGCGCGTCATAATTGTCCTACCAGCAGAAAGCCTCCGACCAGCACGGCGCAGAAGGCGACAAAGACGAGACCCAAACGTTGCTCGATAAAGGCGCGGATCGGCGCGCCGAACTTCCACAACAGCGCGGCGACGATGAAGAATCGCAAGGCCCGCGCGATGATCGAGGACAGGATGAAGACCGGAAGTGACAGCGCGGTCCAGCCCGACATGATGGTGATGACCTTGTAGGGGAACGGCGTCACCCCCGCGATCAGCACCGCCCAGACCCCCCAGTCGTTGAAGGTCGCGTTGAACTGCTCGACCGCCTCGGTCTTGCCCAGGGTGGCGAAGATCCACTGGCCGACCGTTTCATAGAAGAAATAGCCGATCGCGTAGCCCGCCACGCCGCCCAGAACCGAGGCGGCCGTGCAGACGGCGGCGATCAGGAAGGCCCGGTGCGGCATGGCGATGATCATCGGGATCATCAGCACGTCCGGCGGGATCGGAAAGACCGAGCTTTCGACAAAGGCCACCGCCGCCAGCACCCAGAGCGCGTGGCGATGCCCGGCCAGCGAAATCGTCCAGTCATACAGCCTGCGCAGCATTGATCCTGCCCGGTCCCTCGTGTCGCGCCCCATAGGGCATGGGTCACCGATGGGGTCAAGGGCGCCCTGACGGCATTGACGCAGGCCATTCCCGGGTCTATGCCCCGGCGCGGGCCGGTGTGGCGGAATGGTAGACGCAGGGGATTCAAAATCCCCCGATGGCAACATCGTGAGAGTTCGAGTCTCTCCACCGGCACCAGATTCTCGAATCTTCGAATCGACATCCGATGGCCCCGTCATCAATCGTGACGCGTCGCGTCAAATTGTGTCCGCATTCGCACCACATCTACCGTCTTGTCGCCGAAGATTTCGTCGAAATCATGACCGTGCACGGCGGGCTGGCCCGTCACGGCGCCGAACAACCCGTGATTGTCAGAATCCTTGGTTTCAAGGCCAAATCCGGCAGATCGACCGGGTCTGTGTCGATGAATCGGAAACAATCAGAATGCGAAATGGTCATTGTTGTGATCCGAACCGATGGGATCAGGGTCGGCGTCGCCCCGATGCCGTCATTTTTCGGACATTTTTCCCTTTTTTCGACAGATCGTTCTGATTAAACCCTGTCTTGCCCAACTGGGGGGCGTGCCGGCTTCTGGGGAGCCGGGCCGGACAGGAGCGATCCGTTCGGCGCATGTGGTGTCTGCGGGACGGGGTCCGAACCCCTCACCTGGCGGATTTGTCCGACGGCCGGAAATGGCCGTCATCGGCCCGTTGTCGCGGGGCGAGGGGAATTTTGTGAGCGGTGCGGACGTGTCTGCATCCGCCGGTGAAGGAAAAGGCGATGACGTATTGGTATGATCCGAAGACCTCCGAGATCTGGGGTCGCATGTTCCACGACACCGACGGGGACAACACCGAAAACAACGGCTCTGGCGGGTACGAGCCCGGTATCGCAGGGCAGGTGGTGAAACTTCTGAACGCCCATGGGCAGGTCATCGCGACCACGACGACGAATTCCCACGGCAATTACAAGTTCATCTGCCTGCCCGCAGGCGATTACACGATCCAGTTCCCCACGTCGGTCGATGACAAGACGCTGGTCGAAAAGGATGTCGGTGATTTCGGCACCGACAGCGACGCGGATCAGTCCACGGGCAAGACCATCCAGATCCACCTGGGCAAGGCCCAGACGATCTGCGAAGTCGATGCCGGGTATCGGTTCGACCCGGACCTGGACGGCGTCGTGCAAGGCACCGGCGGCGACGACCTGATCGACCTGGCCTATACCGGTGACCCGGACGGCGACCGGATCGACAACGGCGATGCGATCCTGCCGGGCGAGGCCGCCGAGGACGACATCGTCGTGGCCGGGGACGGCGACGATACGGTCCGGGCCGGTGCCGGGGATGACGAGGTCTACGGCGGCAACGGTGACGATACCCTGTTCGGTGAAGAGGGCGACGATGTCCTTTACGGCGATCGCGCCAGCCCCTACGGCGACCCGACCGAAACCGAGGCGATCCGTGAAAGCTTCGAATGGAGCAAGGCCGGCGTGGCCAATGGCCATGACCTGGGCGATTTCACCCAGGATACGGGCAATGTGACCGTTTCGTTCAAGGTGCTGCAGGAAACCGGCCACGCCGACACGGAATTCGCAGCGAACCAGCAGAAGGTTCACAGCATCTCCACGGATGGCAGCGCGGCCAACAAGTTCAGCTCGCTGTCCAGCACCACCAATGGCGCGGGCAACCAGGCCGATTACGAATTGTCGTTCTCGGACCCGGTCGAAAACGTGTCGTTCCGCATCAACGACATCGACGGTGACGGCATCGTGCGGGTCACTGCCTTCGATGCGGCCGGTCAGAAGATCGCGGTGAACCTTTCGGGCGGGTCGCGGCTTACCCTCAAGGATACCGACAGCGTCCCCGGCGCCGACACCGCGGACAGCAAGGGCGGCTATCTCGAAGACACGGCGCCTGAATATTCGCTTTTGGTAGACATCCCCGGGCCGGTTGCCCGGATCGTGCTCGAGCACGATCAGGACGGTCACAACAATTCCGGCATCAACGTCACCGATGTCTATTTCGACGCCATGGTTCCGGTCGAAGAAGAGGGCGCGCCGGGCAATGACGAAATCTACGGTGGCGCCGGCAATGACGTGATCTATGGCGGGGAAGGCGATGACCTTCTGGTCGGCGGCAGCGGCGACGACAACATCTTTGGCGGCGACGATGCCGACAGGATCGTCGGCGGGGCCGGAGACGACGTCGACGGCGGGGCCGGTGGCAATGACCACGACATCCTTGACCTGACCGGTGCCGGACCCTTCTACCTCGAGGACGTGCGGCCCGACAGCAACGGCAACGGATTTGACGGCACCGTTGTGTTCGTCGACGACGACGGAAACCCGACCGGAGAAACCCTGGTCTTCACCGAAATCGAGGAAATCCTCGGCGATGAGGTCAACCGCGCCCCGGTTGCGCAGGACGATAGCGCGACGACCGACGAGGACACGCCGGTCACGATCGACGTTCTGGCCAATGACAGCGATCCCGACGGCGACAAGCTGAGCGTGACCGAGGCGACCAGCCCGGATGGCGAGGTCACGATCAACCCCGACGGGACGATCACCTTCACCCCGGACGAGGATTTCAACGGCGAGACGACGATCACCTATACCGTGACCGATCCCGACGGGAACACGGACACGGGCGAGGTGACCGTCACGGTCAACCCGGTGAACGACGCGCCTGTTGCGGTCGACGACAGCGCGACGACCGACGAGGACACGCCGGTCGAGATCGACGTTCTGGGCAATGACAGCGATCCCGACGGCGACCCGCTGAGCGTGACCGAGGCGTCGGTTCCGGCGGATCAGGGGACGGTCGAGATCGTCGATGGCAAGCTGGTCTTCACCCCGGCCGAGAACTTCAACGGCGAGACGACGATCACCTACACGGTGAGCGACGGCAATGGCGGCGAGGACACCGCGACCGTGACGGTCGAGGTGGCTCCGGTCAACGATGCG
>LJSF01000039.1:0-42185 GCA_001314655.1 Rhodobacteraceae bacterium HLUCCA08
TGCCCGTCGCGCGCGTGCCTGAGTTGCTGCCCTGGCATTGGAAAACACAACAGGACGCCGCCAACGCAGCCTGACCACGGCCTACGCCGGATGCTTACGCCGGAACCCGCGCCGCTGCACCTCGGCCTTCAGGGCGAGGAGGCCGACCTCGGCCTCCACATCGATCACCTGACGGCGGATCACGCCGCCGGTCTGGGCGGCCCGGCAGGCGAACACCTGGTCCAGCCATTGGTGCGAGCGTGGGCGCATCCGGGGGACATAGCGTAGGGATTGCATACCCGAACGCTCGCCTGATTCCGGTTAACAAGGGGTTACGTCACCTCGGCGAACACCTTGTCCAGCGCCGCTTCCAGCTTGGCGAACATCTCGTCCATCTGGGCTTCGGTGAGGATGAAAGGCGGGCACAGCACGATGGACTGCCCCAGCGGGCGACAGATCAGACCCTGGTCGGTGCAGGCCGTGGCGATCCGTTCGCTGACCGACAGCGCCCCGTCGAAGGGCGTCCGGGTCGGCTTGTCGGCCACCGCCTCCAGCGCGCCCATCAGCCCCTTGCCGCGCCATTCGCCGATATGCGGATGCTGCGCCAGCCGGGCCATCTCGGCCTCGAATTTCGGGGTCAGGGCCTGCACGTTCTCGGCCAGCCCCTCGTTCAGGATCACGTCGATCGCCTTCAGCGCGATGGCGCAGCCCACCGGGTGGCCCGAGGCGGTGAAGCCGTGGGGAAACTCCTCGATCGCCTCGGAGGCCGCCTGCAGCCGCTCCGACAGGTCCGGCCCCAGGATCACGGCGCCCATGGGAAAGAAGCCCGCGGTCAGGTTCTTGGACGAAATGATCGCGTCGGGCGTGAACCCATAGGCCTCGCAGCCCCAGGTGGCGCCGGTGCGGCCGAACCCGGTGATCACCTCGTCCGAAACCAGCGGGATGCCGTGGCGTTTCAGGATCGGGGCGATGGCCTGGAAATAGCCCGCGCTGGGCGGGATCACCCCGCCGGCCCCCATCACCGGTTCGGCGAAGAAGCCGGCGATGGTGTCGGCGCCTTCGCGGGCGATCACGTCCTCCAGTTCCTGGGCCATGCGCCGGGTGAACTCCGCCTCGGTCTCGCCCTCCTGGCCTTCGCGCCAGTAATGCGGGCAGGTGAGGTGAATGAACCCCTCCAGCGGCAGACCGAACACCGCGTTATAGGGCTTGCCGGTCATCGAGGCCGACACCGCCGTCACCCCGTGATAGGCGTTCTTGCGGGTCAGGATCTTGCGCCGCTGCGGCTGCCCCTCGGCGCGCCAGAGGAACCACAGCATCTTGACCATGGTGTCGTTCGCCTCGGAGCCCGAATTGGTGTAGAACACCTTGCCATCGGAAAAGGGCGACACCTCGACCAGTTTCTCGGACAGCATCACGGTCTGGTCCGACATCCGCCCGAAAAAGGCGTGATAGCCGGGAAAGCGGTCGTATTGCGCCTTGGCGGCCTCGGTCAGGCCCGGGTGATCGAAGCCGGCGACCATGTTCCACAGGCCCGAATTGGCATCCAGGTAGCGCCGGCCATGGACATCGACCACGTAAGGCCCCTCGCCATGGGTCAGAACCACCGCGCCGCGGTCATGGATGGTGGGCAGGTCGGTGAAACCGTAGAAGGAATGCGCATCGGCGCGGGCCTCCCAGGAATTGGGGGAATCGTCGGGCATGGCGGGCCTCCTGGGTGGAACGTCGGCCCATGCTAGGGCCGGGCGCGGTCAGGTTCAATCGGCAGCGGTTGCGGCGCTGCGGCATTGGCCCTAGCCTGACGCTAGGGAACGGAGGGCGGCCATGGCGCGGACATCGGGCAAGATCACGCTCTGGGCGGTCGAGGTCTTTGTCGCCACCGCCCAGGAGGGCTCGATCTCGGCCGCCGCCCGGCGGCTGGAGAGCTCGGCGGCGACGGTCAGCCAGCAATTGACCAACCTGGAGGGCGCGATCGGCGTGCCGCTGCTGGACCGCCAGGCCCGGCCGGTCGGGCTGACCCCCGCCGGCACGATCTTCCTGCGCCGGGCGAACACGATCCTGAACGAGGCCGAACAGGCCCGGGCCGAACTGGCCCAGGCCGACCTGTCGCAACTGACCCGGCTGAGGCTGGGCGTGATCGAGGATTTCGACGCCGATGTCACCCCGCGGCTGCTGTCGGAAATGGGACAGGTGCTGCGCAAGTGCCAGTTCCTGCTGGAAACCGGCGCCAGCCACCGGCTGATGGATCTGCTCGAGGCGCGCGCGCTGGACGTGATCGTCGCCACCCGGATGGGCCCGCGCGCCGACTGGATGGAGGTGCATCCGCTGATCGAGGAACCCTTCGTCGCCGCGGTGCCGAAAGGCGCGCTGGACGTGGGCGACCGGATGCGGCGGCTGCGGCACATGCCGCTGGTGCAATACACCACCCGCCACCACATGGGCCGCGCCATCGCCGCGCATCTGGAGCGTCAGGACATCGCCCTGCCCCACCGGTTCGAACTGGACAGCTATCACGCGATCCTGGCGATGGTCGCCGCCGGAACCGGCTGGACGATCCTGACGCCGCTGGGCTGGCTGCGCGCGGCGCGGTTCCGCGACAAGGTCGATGTGGTCGAACTGCCCTTCGCGCCGCTCAGCCGGACCATCGCGCTGACCGCCCGGGCCGGGGTGCTGGGCGACATGCCGGGCCAGATCGCGGAGCGGCTGCGCGGCATCCTGTCGGGCATGATCGTGGAGCCGGCGATCGCCGAATTGCCCTGGCTGTCGGGCAAGCTGCGCATGTTGTAGGACGGCCGCGCCCTATTTGCCCATCTTGGCCAGCTTGGCCTGCAGCTTGGCAAGCTCGGCCTTGATCTCGTCCAGGTCCTCGGCCGGGCCGTCCTCGGGCTTGTCGGCCGCGTCCCTTTGCCCGGTCGCGCCGCCCATCATGCCGCCGGTCATCGCCTTGAGGAACGCCTGTTGCTGCGCCTGCATCGCCTCGAAACCCGGCATCCGCGCGATCGGGTTCATCGCCCCCATGTTCTCCATCATCTTGGATTGGCTTTCGCGCAGCATGTCGAAGCTCTGGGCCAGGAATTGCGGCACGATCGACATCGACTGGCTGGTATAGGACCGCACCAGGTCGGTCAGAAGGTCCACCGGCAGCACGCTTTCGCCGCGGCTTTCATGTTCGGCGATGATCTGCAGCAGGTATTGCCGGGTCAGGTCGTCGCCGGATTTCAGATCGACGATCTGGACCTCGCGACCGTCGCGGATGAAGGCGGCGATATCCTCGAGTGTGACGTAATCCGAGGTCTCGGTGTTGTAGAGACGGCGGCTGGCGTAGCGCTTGATCAGGAGCGGTTGGGATGTGTCTGCCAACGGGTCCCCTCCCCCGGGGTCATGTTGCGATGCAGAGAAGCGTAAGCTGCATCCGCAAAAAAAGAAAGGGTGAGCTGCGCATGGCAGCCCACCCTCGTCAGCGCGGTTCCCAGGGAGGAGAAGGAACCGTCCGATCCGGTCTTACTTGACGGTCGCGGCCTTCTTGGCGGCGGCGGTCATGTCGGCGGTCGCCTTCTTGGCGGCGGCGGTCATGTCTTCGGTCATGTCCTTGCCGGCGGCCATCATCAGTTCCAGCGTCTCGGTCTGGACCTTCTTGGCGATCTCGGCGAAGGCGGCCATGTGCTCGGCGGCGGATTCGGCGGTCTTGGACGCGAAATCGGTCATCGCCTTGGCGTAATCGGCCGGCTCGGCCTTGGCCTTGGTCATGTCGGTCATCTTGACCAGGGTGTCCTGCATCCACTTGGCGCTGAGGTCGGTCGACTTCTGGGCGGCGTCGATCGACACGGCCGACAGCTTTTCGGCCAGGCTGGACTGGGTCTTGAAGGCATCTTCCATCGCCTTGGTGTCGACGGGGAAGGCGCCCATCATGTCTTTCATCATCGCGGTGAAATCGGTGGTCTTGGCGGCCATTGGTCTGTCCTTTCGGTCTGCGATGGCGCGGGGCTGCGCCGTTTGGCTTCGTCTGAAAGGAATATGGATGCTGCACTGCAGCATTGCAAGGTTTTTCTGCGCTGCGGCATATGAAATTTCTGCAGCGCAGAATAATCAGGGAAATCAGACTCTTGGCCCGGGCCTAGTCCTCGGGAACGGCGATCACATAGGTGCCGGGCGCGTCGGCAAGCGCCGGATGCGTCGAATCGCCGGGGCTGCGCGCGGCGATCTTCCTGCCCGATTTGCCACGCAGCCAGGCCTCCCATTCCGGCCACCAGGACCCCTCATGGGCTGTCGCCGCGTCCTTCCAGTCCTCGGGCGTCAGCGACAGGTCGTCGTTCAGCCAGTAGCCATACTTGTTCTTGACCGGCGGGTTGACGATCCCGGCGATATGACCCGACCCGGCGAGGATGAACTTGCGTTCGGCCGCGCCCATCTTCTGGACCCCGCGATAGCTGGATTTCCAGGCGGCGATGTGGTCGGTCTCGCAGGCGATGGCGCAGACCGGCACCTGCACGTCGGAAATCCGTGCCACGGCGCCATCGACATGGAACCCGCCGGAGCAGAATTCGTCGCGCTGGCACAGGCCGCGCAGGTATTCCACCGCCATCCTGCCCGGCAGGTTGGTCCCGTCCCCGTTCCAGTAGAGCAGGTCGAAGGCCGGCGGCGCCTCGCCCATCATGTAATGCCGGATCGCGGGGGTATAGATCAGGTCGTTCGAGCGCAGGAAGGAAAAGGTCCGCGCCATGTAGAACTTGTCCAGATAGCCGTGTTCGCTGCATTCGGCCTCGATCCCGTCGACGAAATCGTCGTCCAGGAACACGCCCACCTCGCCCTGGTCCGAAAAATCCGTGAGCGTGGTGAAGAAGGTCGCCGAATTCACCCAGTCGAGGCCGCGCTGCTTCATCAGCGACAGGGTCAGCGACAGGGTCGTGCCGGCGATGCAATAGCCGACCGCGTTGACCTTTTCGACGCCGCAGATCGACCGGACCTCGCGCAGGGCGGTCAGGTAGCCGTCCTCGATGTAATCGGCCATGCCCACATCGGCATAGGAGGCGTCCGGGTTCACCCAGGACACCACGAACAGGGTATAGCCCTGGTCGACGATCCAGCGGATCAGGCTGTTCTGGGGCTTCAGGTCGAGGATGTAGAACTTGTTGATCCAGGGCGGAAAGATGATCAGCGGCGTGCTGTGGACCTTGTCGGTGCTTGGCGCATATTGGATCAGCTCCAGCATCCGGTTGCGGAACACCACCTTGCCCGGGGTGGTGCCGATATTCTCGCCCACCCGGAAGGCGTCCTGGTCGGCCAGGGTCACCACCAGTTCGCCGTCATTGGCCTCCAGATCGGCGACCAGGTTCTCCAGCCCCTGGACCAGGCTCTCGCCCTCGGTGGCGATCGCCTTTTCCAGCGCATCCGGGTTGGTGGCCAGGAAATTGGTCGGGCTCATCATGTCGACGATCTGCTGGCTGAAATAGCGCAGCCGGCGCTGTTCGCGGGCGTCCAGCCCCTCGAGGCTGTCGACCGCGTCGCGGATCGCCTCGGCATTGGCCAGATACTGTTTCTTGACCAGGTTGAAATAGGGATGGGTCTGCCACAGCGGGTTGGCGAATCGCCGGTCGGGCGGGCCGTCGTCCTCGGGCGCCTGCAGCCGGCCCTCGGCCAGGGCCTTCTGGGCCTCGATGTAATTGTTCAGCACCTTGCCCCAATAGCCGACCTGGGCCTCCATCAGCTTGGCCGGGTTGGTCATCACCTCCTGCCAATAGGCGCCGGCGGCCTTGAGATACAGCTCGGCGCTGGGGGCCTGCAGGTCCTGGGGGACGTGGCGCTTGTGCGACATCGCCGCCAGCAGCCGCTTGGTCAGGTGATCGACCTTGACCATGTTTTCCTCAAGGCGTGCCCGGGCGGTCTCATCCGACACAGTGTTTCCGCCCTCGCTTGACTGAGACGTTGTCATTGCGGCCCCTCCCCGGTATTTTGCTCACGCAGCATTAACCCTGTCATCCGACATTGGGGTTGCTGTCCGCGGCCCGCCCCGGCCCGGATCAAGACCTGGACCGAAAGGCGCGCCCATGAAGTATATGATGACATACGACCTGATGGAAACCATCCGGAACACGAATGAGTGGTTGGGCGCCACCGCGCGTGCCATGTCCTCCTATCCGGCCTTCGCGATGTGGCCGAACCCGATGCTGGAACTGACCAAGGCCTGGGGCGAGGTCACGGAACGGACGTTCGCGCGCATGGTCGCGAAACCGGACTGGGGCATTCCGTCGATGTCGGCCGAGGACGGCAAGGACCACGTGGTCGCGATCCGCCGGGTGCTGGAAAGACCCTTCGGCGACCTGATCCATTTCCGTGTCCTGGGCCGGCACGAACGGCCCCGCAAGGTGCTGCTGGTGGCGCCGATGTCGGGCCATTACGCCACGCTGCTGCGCAAGACCGTGATCTCGCTGCTGCCCGATTGCGAGGTCTATATCACCGATTGGCACAATGCCCGCGACATCCCGGTCAGCGCCGGCAAGTTCGACATCGAGGATTACACCCTCTACCTGGTCGATTTCCTGCGCGAGATGGGCCCCGACACCCATGTCATCGCGGTTTGCCAGCCGGTGCCGCTGACCCTGGCCGCCGCCGCCTACCTCGCCGAAGAGGACCAGGGCGCCCAGCCCCGCTCGCTGACCCTGATCGGCGGGCCGGTCGATCCCGACGCCGCCCCGACCGAGGTCACCGATTTCGGCCGCCGCGTCACCATGGGCCAGCTTGAGGAAACCATGATCCAGCGGGTCGGCTTCAAGTATGACGGGGTCGGACGCATGGTCTATCCCGGCCTGCTGCAACTGGCCAGCTTCATCTCGATGAATGCCGAAACCCATGCCAATGCGTTCCAGAACCAGATCATGCGCATCGCCCGGGGCGAGGCCAGCGACCACGACAAGCACAATATCTTCTACGACGAATACCTCGCCGTGATGGACATGCCGGCGGAATTCTACCTGTCCACCGTCGAACGCATCTTCAAGGCGCGCGAAATCGCCCGAAACGATTTCACCGTCGCCGGCCGCAAGGTGGATTTCACCAGGATCACCGATATCGCGGTCAACGTGGTCGAGGGCGAGGATGACGATATCTCGGCCCCCGGCCAATGCCTGGCCGCGCTCGACCTGCTGACCGGGCTGCCGGCCGACAAGAAGGCCAGCCACCTGGAACCGGGCGCGGGCCATTACGGCATCTTCGCCGGCCGGTCGTGGCGCGACAACATCCGGCCCCTGGTGCTGGATTTCATCGACGCCAATTCCCGCCGCCCGCGCAAGACCGCCAAGCCGCGGCTCAAGGCGGTCGAAACGCCGCCGCGCAAGCCGACCGAACCGGATGACGAGGTCATCCACAACCCGGCCGTCTGATGCGATGGCCGCGCCGGTCGCCCTCGCCTGCGATTGCGGTGCCATCACGGGCCGGATCGACCCGTCGGACGGGGCACACCTGGTCTGCTTCTGCGCCTCGTGTCGCGACGTGGTGCGCTGGTCGGGTCAACCCGATCCGGGCACTGCGGGGGTCGCCTATTTCAACACCACGCCCGACCGGCTGACGATCGACACCGGGGCCGAACATCTCGCCTGCCTGACCTGGAAGAACCGCAAGCTGCTTCGTTGGCATGCCGCCTGCTGCGGCGCGCCGCTGGTCAATACCCTGCCCGGGCCCAACCCGGCGACGATCAGCCTGCACCTGGCCCGCTGTGCTGCGCCCGAGGCCTTCGGGCCGCCCCGGGCCGAGGCCTTTCGCCCCATCCGCCCGCGCCATCGCGGGATGCGGGGCGTGATGGCCGGTTTCGCGCGCCGCGCCCTGGCCGCCCGCCTGTCGGGCCGCTGGCGGCAGACCGCGTTTTTCGACCCCGACACCCGCGCGCCCGTGGCCCCGGTGCGGCACCTGACGGCAGCCGACCGGGCCGAATCGTAAACAGTCTGTTGATGGCCCCGGCCTTCACTCGGCCCGGTTTTTGCCTTAGTTTCGTCACATTAGGGAAAACGACGAGTTGGGGGGCTCATGTTTCCGATCATCTTTTCAAACAGGATTCCTGCGGCTCTTGCGGCGCTCGTGCTGGGCGCGACCGCGGTATC
Source organism: Rhodobacteraceae bacterium HLUCCA08 (assembly GCA_001314655.1). Classification (GTDB taxonomy): domain Bacteria; phylum Pseudomonadota; class Alphaproteobacteria; order Rhodobacterales; family Rhodobacteraceae; genus Salibaculum. Next base: position 8,067 of record LJSF01000039.1, read on the forward strand.
CGCCGCGTCGATCACCGTCGAACCTTTCGACCCGGCCAGCCACAACACTGTCCCGTCCCGCAATGTCTTTCAGGATTTCGAGACGCTCGGCCAGGCCGGCGGCGAACGCGAGATCGCCAATGGCTTTGCCACCAATGTCGGCACCTTCTCGACGCTGGGCGGGCTGGGCAGCGGCGGCACCGTGGTGCCCCTGCCGGGCCCGGACGCGATCCATGGCAATCAGCTGGCCCTGCGCACCGGCAATGTCTATGGCCGCGACAACACCTCGCCGGGTGGCGGCGCCTGGTTCCTGGACAGCAACGACACCCATGGCATGGTCTGGGACCTGGCCCTGGCCGGGGGTGGCGCCTTCAGCCGGGTCAGCTTCACCCTGACCGATGCCGCCGATGTCGGCGCCTATCTGCGGATCAGCACCGGCTCCGACAGCCACGAGATGCGCAGCGACGACAAGCTGGACAATGGCAACGAGGTTCTGGTGACGATCGATTTCGGCGGCCCGGTGACCGGCGCCCAGATCATCCTGGCGAATTATCAGGCCAACGGCATCGATTACCGGCGCAATGACGGCTTTTCGATCGACGGGATCCAGGTCGCCCCGATCCCGCTGCCGGCGGCGGTTTCGCTGCTGGCCGCGGCGCTGGCCGCGCTGGGCCTGGTCGGACGCCGCCGCCGCGCCGCCTAGCGCAGCACCAGCGGCTGGCGCATCCACTGCTCCAGCACATAGGCCAGCCGTTCGGGCGCGTCGATCATCGGAACGTGGCCCGCCCCGGCGATTTCCTCGAACACCGCATAGGGGATCAGCTCGGCCGCGAAGGCCTGCCGTTTCAGCGGCACCACCGCATCCTCGCTGCCCGCCACCACCAGCGTCGGCTGGGTGATCCGGCGCAGGGTCGATTGCTGGTCGCGCCGACGCTGCAGGGCCCGCCATTGCCGGGCAAAGACCTCGGCGCCCAGGTCCAGCGCCATCTCGGCCACCCGGATCGCCTGGGCATTGCGCTCGGGGCCCGGCGGGAACAGCCGCGGCAACAGCTGACGTTCCAGCAGTTCCTCGAACCGACCGGTGCGCGCGGCGATGATCTGCGGCTCGCGGTCGCCGGCCTCCTGGGGCGTATCGGGCAGCGGGTTGGTGCCGATCAGCGCCACCCGCGTCACCCGTTCGGGCGCGCGGCGCAGCACCTCCAGCGCCACCGCCCCGCCCAGGTCGTGGCCGGCCAGGGCAAAGCGCGACGGTGCCGCCGTCAGCAGCTCCGAGGCGATCTCCTCGATCCGGTCGCCGATCCAGGACGGCGCCACGGTCACCGCCCGCGCCCGCGACAGCGGGGTCAGGATATCGGTCAGGCTGCGCGCATCGCACAGCACCCCGGGGACGAGGATCAAGGGTTCGGGCATCGGTGTCCTGCTCTGCCTGTCGGGCCGGCTGTTGTCGCGATGAAATCCCACGAAGGCGCAGGACAGGCAAGAGGGCTATGAGAGGCCCTGCAGCCAGGCGCTCATCGCCCCGGCCAGCGGCGCGGTCGCGCGCGGGGCAAAGATGTCGCCGGCGATGACGTGGGCCATCGGGTCGTCGACCGTCGCGGCATCGACCGCGTGCCAGTGCACCGGGCCGGCCCAGCGCGCCATGGCCCGGCGCGTGGCTTGCGGGCTGACCACCCGGTCCGCCGCGCTCAGCGCGACGAAGGCCGGCGCGGTTGCCCCCGGCAGTGCGGTCCACCCGGCCCGCACCGCGGCGGCCATCTCGTGCACCGCCTGCGACGGGTAGCGGGTGGTCCAAAAGGCCGCGTGGTCGGCGTTCAGCACCTCGAAGGCGCGTTCGGGGCCCATGATCCAGCGCCCCCAGAGCCGCGCGCCGGGCGCGTCCAGCAGCCATTGCGCCAGCCGGTTGCGCAGCCCCCAATTGGGCGACACCAGGATCACCGCCCGCGCCGCCGCACCCTCGGCCAGCGCCCGGGCCACCAATGGCGCACCGGTCGAACAGGCCATGACGATCACCCGGTCGCCCAGCGCCGCGCCGATCGACAAGGCCTCGGCCACGTCGCGCTGCCAATCGGCCAGCACCGCCCGGCCCAGCGCCGCGCCGTCCTGGCCGTGCCCGGTCAGACGGGCCAGGAACAGGTTGGCCCCCAGCCGGTCGGCGACCAGGTCGGGCAAGGGGCGCAGCTCCTGCCCGGAGGCCGAAAAGCCGTGGACATAGACCAGCGACAGCGGCGTGCGGTCGCCCGGCGCGCCGGCCCAGAGGATCCGGGCCGCGCAGCCGTCGCGCAGCCCCGGCACCGCCGCCGCGCGCGCCGCCAGCCAGGCCGCCAGGCCGGCCGCGTCAGCTATGGTCATGCAGGCCCCGCGCGACCGGGCGGTAGATCAGCACCAGCCCGACCAGCGCCACCAGGAAGAAGCCCGCCGGCCAGATCGTCATCGCCCGGCGCAGCGCCTCCAGCGCCTCGGGGCTCTGGTCGACCCGGCCGCCGGTGCTTTCCTGCCAGCCGGCGCCGGCCAGGATGATCCCCAGCAGCGCCGGGCCCAGCGCGTTCGACACCTTCTGCCCGAACAGCCAGACCGCGGCGAAGCCGCCCTCCAGCGCCTCGCCGCTGGCATCGCGGGTGATGTCCATATGGTCGGGATACATCGCCCAGGGGATCTGCTGGTAGGCGCCGTTGGCGATGCCGGCGCCGAAGAACATCAGCGCCATCAGCCCCGCCCCCTCGGCCGGCAGCACGAAATAGGTCGCGCCCAGAACCAGCGCATAAAGGACCAACCCCGCGGCCAGGGCCGTCAGCTTGCCCCAGCGCAGGCTGGCCCAGGCCCAGAACGCCTGCGAGGCGACGGCGCCGAGGATGAACATCGCGAACAGCGCCGAGAACACGCCCAGGCCGCCGATCAGCCCGCCCAGCGGCCCGCCGGCGCTGTCGCCGATCAGATAATCGGCGGCGAATTTCAGCCCCGCCGCGATCAGCGCCACCGACAGCGTCATGATCGCGTAAAGCAGCACCAGAAGCGCGAAGGGCCGGTTGCCCAGGACCAGGCGCGCGGCGCTGATCGGGCGCAGGGCGGTCGCTTCGGCGATCTTCGGCGCGTCGCGCGTGGCCCAGAGCATGCCCCAGATCGCCGCCACGATCACCGGCGCCATCAGCGCCGCCCCCAGCACGTGGCCGGCCCGCGTATCGCCGGCGATCGCCGGCAGCACCGCCCCCGCGATCAGCAGCCCGATCGAGGCGAAGGTCATCCGCCAGGCGGTCATCATCGTGCGCTCGCGCCGGTCGCGGGTCATTTCCCCGGCCATGGCGCCATAGGGGATGGCGACGCAGGTGAAGCCCAGCGTGGCCAGGGCGAAGAACCCGACCAGCCAGGTCATGTTGGCCTGCCAGGTCATCGCCTCGGGCACCGCGAACATGCCGACGATGGCGCCGGCCATGACCACCGCTCCGCCGGCGATCCAGGGCGCGCGCCGGCCCCAGCGGCTGCGGGTGCGGTCCGACAACACGCCGATCACCGGGTCGGTGACCACGTCGAAGGCCAGCACCATCGCCGTCGCCCAGCCGGCCACCGCCACCGGCACGCCCAGCATCGTCGTCAGGTAGCTGACCACCAGCATCTGCTTGACCACCACGAAGGTCGAGACCCCCAGGTCGGCCAGGCCCCAGCCGATCTTGTGCCGCCGTGTCAGGGCCATCGTCGTGCCCTCAGCCGATCCGGGACAGCACATCGTCGACCGCCTGGCCGATCAGGGCCAGGCAATCGGGATCGGAAAACCGGTGATCGGCGCCCTTGACCAGACTCAGCCGGATGTCCGGCCCCTCGGCATGGTCCAGAAGCCGCAGGGCGGTGTCGACCGACACGTCTTCATCCGCCGTGCCCTGCAGGAACCGCACGGGAAGGCGCAGCGGCAGCGGATCGCGCAGGACCAGGCGCTGCCGGCCCTCGTCGATCAGCCGCTGCGTGATGATGTAGGGATCGCCGTAGTCCGAGGGCAGCGCCACCTGCCCCGCGCGCCGCAATTCGTCCCGCTGCGCCGCGCTGAACCCGGCCCACATCGCATCCTCGGTGAAATCCGGCGCCGCGGCGATGGTGACAAGGCCGGCCACCCGCTCGGGCCGTTCGCGGGCGATCAGCAGCGATATCCAGCCCCCCATGGAGGAGCCCACCAGCACACAGGGCCCCGCGACCAGGCCCAGCGCGGCGCAGGCATCCTCGACCCAGTCGCCGATGCAGCCGTCCTCGAAGGCGCCCGAGGACGACCCGTGCCCGGAATAGTCGAACCGCAGAAAGGCCCGGCCGCGGGCCCGGGCCCAGTCCTGCAGCCACAGCGCCTTGGTGCCTTCCTTGTCGGACCGGAACCCGCCCAGGAACACCAGCGTCGGCGCATGACCCGCGCTCAGGTCATAGGCGATGCGCCGCCCCTGCGGCGTGTCCAGCACGTCAGCCATTCTCGACCTCGTCCAACCCCCGGGCGATCCATGCCCCGCCCACAGTCACCACGAGGACAACAGATTGCGCAAGGGGAACCGAAGGCCCGGGGCGACGTGCCGCTACGGAATTCGCCGGTCCGGCGCCATGGCCATGCCTTGCCGATCCCGGGTCGCAATGCGGCGCCCGACATCCGGGCGGCATGAACGCAGATGACAAGACGTTACCATATTGTCACGTGATAACAGAATCACCTATAAGCGCGATATGGACGCGATCTTCAAAGCCCTGAACGACCCTGCCCGCCGGACGCTGATGGACAGCCTGCGCGCCCGCGACGGACAGACGCTGACCGACCTCGACGAGCAACTCGACATGACCAGGTTCGGCGTGATGAAGCATCTCAAGGTTCTCGAGGACGCCCATCTCGTCACCACCCGCAAGGTCGGGCGGTTCAAGTATCACTACCTCAACCCGCTGCCGCTTCAGGATCTGGTCGACCGCTGGATCGACCCGTTCCTGCAGCCCCAGGCACAGGCACTTTCCGCGCTCAAACGACGATTGGAGACGACGAAAATGAAACCCGACTTCGTGATGACGACCTATATCCGCTGCACGCCCGAGGCGCTTTGGCATGCGCTGCGCGACCCCACGGCGGTGCAGCACTACGACTTTCTGGGACAGACCGCCGAACGCGACGGCGACACGCTGATCTACAGCACGCCCGACGGCACGGTCACGCTGCACTGCACCGAACTGGAGGCGGAGCCGATGACCCGGCTCGTCACCAGCTTCGAGCCGAAATGGGAGGACGGGGTCAAGACCTCGCGCGTGGTCTACCTGATCGAACAGCAGGGCGATTATTGCCGCCTGACCGTCGAACACCACGACCTGCAGCACGATCCCGAGGGCGGCACCGCCGATGGCTGGGAACGGACGCTGGCCGGGCTCAAGACCTGGCTCGAAACCGGGCAGCCCTTCGCCTTCGGCGGCGATCACCTCTGGGCCGAGGGCACCTGACCGGACCCCGGGGGGGCCGCGCGCCGAGACGAGACCGACCGACGACCGCCGGGGCGGTCGGTCCCCCGGCAACAGCGCCTTGACTTCATGGCGATCGCCGCGCATCTAGGCGGCCACCAAACCCGCAACCGGGCGTTCCGTGGGCGCCGAACCGACGAGGAGACAAGGCCATGAGCCTCGACCAGTCCCAGATTTCCCTGACCTTTCCCGATGGCAATGCGCGCAGCTACCCCGCCGGCACAACCCCGGCCGAGGTCGCGGCGAGCATCTCCAAGTCCCTGGAGAAAAAGGCGATCTCGGCCCAGGTGAACGGCGCCCATTGGGATCTGCAATGGCCGATCGAGGCCGATGCGCGCATCGCCATCAACACCATGGCCGACGACGCCCCGGCGCTGGAGCTGATCCGCCATGACCTGGCCCATATCATGGCCCGCGCGGTGCAGGAGATCTGGCCCGAGGTCAACGTCACCATCGGCCCGGTGATCGAGAACGGCTGGTATTACGATTTCGACCGCGCCGCGCCCTTCACGCCCGAAGACCTTGGGCTGATTGAAAAAAAGATGCGCGAGATCATCAACCGCCGCGACCCCGTGACCACCGAGGTCTGGGATCGCGACCGCGCGGTGGCCTTCTACAAGGCGCAGAACGAACCCTACAAGGTCGAACTGATCGAGGCCATTCCCGGCACCGAACCGATCCGCATGTATTGGCACGGCCATTGGCAGGATCTGTGCCGCGGCCCGCATCTGCAGCACACCGGCCAGGTGCCCGGCGACAGCTGGAAACTGATGTCCGTGGCCGGCGCCTATTGGCGCGGCGACAGTTCGCGCCAGATGCTGCAGCGCATCTATGGCGTGGCCTTCCAGAGCAAGGAAAAGCTCAAGGCCCATCTGCACATGCTGGAAGAGGCCGCCAAGCGCGACCACCGCAAGCTGGGCCGCGAGATGAACCTGTTCCACATGCAGGAAGAGGCCCCGGGCCAGGTCTTCTGGCACCCCGATGGCTGGACGATCTACACCCAGCTGCAGGATTACATGCGCCGCAAGCAACGCGCCGGCGGTTACCGCGAAATCAACACGCCGCAGGTCGTGGACCGCAAGCTGTGGGAAAAATCCGGGCATTGGGACAAGTATCAGCACCACATGTTCCTGGTCGAGGTCGACGAAAGCCGCGACGGCGAAACCGACGATGCCGCGGTCAAGGACAAGGCCCAGACCCGGATCAACGCGCTCAAGCCGATGAACTGCCCGTGCCATGTGCAGGTGTTCAACCAGGGGCTCAAATCCTATCGCGACCTGCCGCTGCGGCTGGCCGAATTCGGATCCTGCGCGCGGTTCGAACCCTCGGGCGCCTTGCACGGCATCATGCGGGTGCGCGGCTTTACCCAGGACGACGCGCATATCTTCTGCACCGAGGACCAGATCCAGGACGAATGCGCCCGCTTCATCGACTTTCTGGCCGATGTCTATGCCGAGCTCGGCTTTCCCGAATTCGAGATCAAATTCGCCACCCGCCCCGAAAAGCGGGTGGGCACGGACGAAAGCTGGGATTACGTCGAGGGCGCGCTGGAGAACGCGATCAAGGCCGTGGGCCGCGACTATACGCTGGAACCCGGCGACGGCGCCTTCTATGGGCCCAAGCTGGATTTCTACCTGACCGACGCGATCGGCCGGGTCTGGCAATGCGGCACCTTCCAGGTCGACCCGAACCTGCCGGAACGGCTGGGCGCCAGCTATATCGCCGCCGATGGCGACAAGCACCGGCCCTACATGCTGCACCGCGCCTGCCTGGGCTCGTTCGAACGCTTCATCGGCATCCTGATCGAGAACTGGGAAGGCAAGCTGCCGTTCTGGCTGGCCCCGCGCCAGGTCGTTGTCGCCGCGATCACCTCCGAGGCCGATGCCTATGTGGCCGAAGTTGTCGCCGCTCTGCAGGCACAGGGTGTGCGGGCCGAGGCCGACATCCGCAACGAAAAGATCAACTACAAGGTCCGCGAACATTCCGTGGGCAAGGTGCCGGTGATCCTGGCGGTCGGCGCCCGCGAGGTCGAGGACCGCACGGTCTCGGTCCGGCGCCTGGGCGAGAAACAGACCAGCGTGCAGCCGCTCGACGCGATCCTGGCGGCCCTGGCGGCCGAAGCGACCCCGCCCGATCTGCGCTAGCCCGCGCGGCGCCGCGGCCCTGACGATCCTGGGCGCCGTGGCGGTCGGGCGCGCCTGTCGGTGGACTGGCCGAGGGTTCCGGTGGCGCTTGGGGCCGCGATGGCCCTCGACCGGTGACCCGAGCCGGCTGAAACAATCCGTGATCACACGTGCCGCAGGGTCATCCGGCGCCGCAACGCGCTGTAACATTTCGCCCTGCGGCAGGCTGTCGCAGCCTGCGCCGGATGAAACAATCGCCGCCCTCCGGGATCGACCAGGGGGCAGCAGACCCGCACAACGCCCTGTCCAGCCTGAATTTTCTCGACAGGTCCGGGAAAATCAGTCGTTCACGCTCCGCTCACAGCGCTGATAGGCACGGGCCTGTGAAGGGTGGTCGGGCGCCCGCCCGGCTAGGGTTCCGGTGTCGCCAGCAGATGCGACACGTGATCATGACGCAAAGGGAGTTCCCCATGTCCACCACCAAGACCCTCGCCATCGCCGCCTCCGTCGCCACTGCCGTGGCCTCGCTCGCCGGCGTCGCCGCCGCCCAGGAAAACGAAAAGTGCTTCGGCGTCTCGCTGGCAGGTGAAAACGACTGTGCCGCCGGCCCCGGCACCACCTGTGCCGGCAGCTCGACCGTGGATTACCAGGGCAATGCCTGGACCCTGGTGCCCGCCGGCACCTGCGCCGAGATCGAACTGCCGGCCATGGCCGACGGCACCGAGCGCATGGGCAGCCTCGAAGAGCTGGACCGCGACCTGCCGCAATCGTGACCCGCGTTGCAGGCCGGCCGCACCCGGCCGGCCTGCACCCCGACCAGGAGCCGCCCGATGTTCGATACCGACCCGTCCCGCCTGCCGGCCCGGCCCGGCGTCGGCTACAAGCCCCGGCACTACGCCGATATCCTGGCCGATCCCGGCGCGGTCGGCTGGCTTGAGGTGCATGCCGAGAATTACATGGGCGACGGCGGCCGGCCACTGGCGCAGCTGCGTGCCCTGGCCGACCATTTCCCGATCTCGGTCCATGGCGTCGGCCTGTCGATCGGCGGCGAAGGCCCGCTGGACAGCGACCACCTGGCCCGGTTGCAGCGCCTGTGCGACTGGCTGAACCCGGCGTCGTTCTCCGAACATCTTGCCTGGTCCTCCCATGGCGACGCCTTCCTCAACGACCTGCTGCCGCTGCCCTATACCAAAGGCACGCTGACCCGTGTGGCGGATCACATCGACCAGGTCCAGGACGCCCTTGGCCGGCGGATGCTGCTGGAGAACCCCTCAAGCTACCTTGCCTTCGCCGACAGCACCTGGTCCGAGACCGATTTCCTGGCCGAGCTGACCCGCCGCACCGGCTGCGGGCTGCTGCTGGACGTCAACAACGTCTTCGTTTCGGCCACCAATCTGGGCCTGTCGCCCCAGGCCTATATCGACGCCTTCCCGGTCCATGCGGTCGGCGAAATCCACCTGGGCGGCCATGACGAGGATGCCGACGAAACCGGCGCCCCGCTGCTGATCGACAGCCACGGACGCGCCGTCGCCGACCCGGTCTGGACGCTGCTGGACCGCACCCTGGCCCGCACCGGGCCGATGCCGATCCTGATCGAATGGGACAACGATGTGCCCGACTGGCCCGTGCTGGCCGCCGAGGCCGCCCGCGCAAGGGCCGCGTTGCACCGGATCCCGGCATGACCGCCCAATACCACTTCGCCGCCGCCCTGCTGCAGCCCGACCGCGCCGTGCCGCGCGGGCTGGTCAACCCCGATGGCGCCCCGGCGACCAAGCGCTTCGACGTCTACCGCAACAACGTCGCCGTCAGCCTGTCCGAGGCGCTGGAAACCGCCTTTCCGGTCACCCGCAGGCTGGTGGGCGACGAATTCTTTCGCGCCATGGCCGGGCTGTTCCTGCGCGCCCATCCGCCGCGTTCGCCGCTGATGATGGTCTATGGCGCCGAACTGCCCGGCTTCATCGACGGCTTCGCCCCCGCCGCCTCCCTGCCCTACCTGTCCGATATCGCCCGGCTGGAACAGGCCCTGCGCGACAGCTACCACGCCGCCGATGCGCCCCGCTTCGATCCCGGGTCATTGTCCGCGCTGTCGCCCGGGCAGCTCGAAACCTTGCACCTGTCGGCCGCCCCGGCGACCCGCCTGGTCCGCTCGGCCCATCCGATCCTGGGCATCTGGTCGGCCAATAGCGGCGGCGCGGCCCCGATGAGCGGCCCGCAATCGGTGCTGATCACCCGCCCCGGCTTCGACCCGGCGCCGCATCTGCTGACCGAGGCACAGGCCGATATCGCCGCCGCCCTCTTCGCCGGCGCGACCCTGGCCGAGGCCGCGGATGACGATGCCACCCTCACCGCCACGCTCGGCATGCTCTTCTCGACCGGAGCCCTGACCCAAAGGACCACGCCATGACCCTGTCCCTCGATGCCCCGGCCCGCCTGGTCGCCCCGCTTGACCGGGTCGCGGACGCGGTGCTGACAAGCGCTGCGCGGCTGATCTTCGCCGCGGTTCTGACCGGGTATTTCTGGGCCTCCGCCCTGACCAAGCTGGACGGGATCTTCACCCCGTCGCTGGGCGCCTATGCCCAGATCTTTCCCCGCGCGATGGAGGCGGCGGGCTATGATGCCGCGCAGCTGGGCCTGTTTCACTGGGCGGTGGTCATGGCCGGCACCTATGCCGAATTCATCCTGCCCGCGCTGCTGCTGGCCGGGCTGCTGACGCGCCTGGCCGCCTTGGGGATGATCGGCTTCATCACCGTGCAATCGCTGACCGATCTGATCGGCCATGGCGGCATCGCCCATCCCGAGACCCTGGGCGCCTGGTTCGACCGTTTGCCCGACGGGCTGATCCTGGACCAGCGCGCGTTCTGGGTCTTTGTGTTGCTGGTGCTTGTGCTCAAGGGCGGCGGGCCGCTGTCGGTCGACCGGCTGCTGTTCGGCCGATCGGTGGGGTGAAACCCCAGCCTACCCCAAGAGCACGGCCTTGACCGCCGGGGTCCAGCCCTGGTGCCAGGTGCCCTCCGCTTCGATCACCGGGCGCTTCATCAGCGTCGGGTGATCGACCAGCAGGTCGGCGGGGTCGCGGGCCCGCTCGGCCTCGGACAGGGCCCGCCAGGTGGTCGAGCGCGTATTCAGCGCCGCGGCCCCGAACGCCGCCAGAATCGTCGCCCGGTCATCGGCCCCGATCCCGTCGGCGCGGATGTCGATGACCTGTGGATCATGACCCGCCGCGCGCAGCTCTTTCAGCGCCTTGCGACAGGTATCGCAGGTTTTGAGCCCGAAAAATCGCATCTTTCCCTCGCCTTGGCAATCGATGGGCAATCTGCCGCCGATGTCGCGGAATGTCACACCGATTCCTTGCATTTGCGCTAACCTGTCGGGGCAAGGCGTACGGACGACCGCTCGTTTCCTTTCGCGCGGGTTCGCCACGACCAGGACCCCGCGGGGCCAGTTGCGGCCCCCGAAGCGACAAGGAGCGCGGCCATGCCCACAGGCACCGTGAAGTGGTTCAACACCACCAAGGGATACGGATTCATCGCCCCCGATACGGGCGGAAAGGACGTGTTCGTCCATATCTCGGCGGTGGAACAGGCCGGCATGACGGGCCTGGCCGACGACCAGAAGGTCGAGTTCGAATTGATCGAAGGCCGCGACGGCCGCCAGATGGCCGGCAACCTGAAGGCCGTCTAGGACGGTTTGCGCCCGGTCAGAAGCACCCGCACCTGCGCGGGCGTCAGCGGGAAAAGCGGATTGGGGCAGTCGTCGCGGCGTGTCATGGCGTCGGGATAGACCCGGTTTGTGGCAAGGTCATGGGGAGAATGCGGCGCGATTTCCCGCCGGCGGAAAGCCGCGCGGTCGCCGGACCGCGGGGGTTCGGACCGGTCCGCGCAGCGGCAAACGATCCGGGGGATCGTTCGAGGTCCGAACGGGCGGAGCCCCGGGGGCGATTGGTGCAGGGCGTGGAGCCGCGCGGTCGCCGGACCGCGGGATGGCGATCCTTGGGTCGATGTAGGCGATTAATGGTGGCCAGGTCCGGGCTTTGGTCGAGCGGCGTGCTGGTGGTGACAAATCGCCGGCCCGGGGGGCGGTCCGGCGATCGCGCGGCGGCGGTGCCGCTATTCGCGCGGGAGCGAAGCAACTCGAGAAAGCAGAATTAATACCGTTTCCCGAGACGCCACAACTCCGTTTCCGTAGACACTTTGGAAATCACTGCCTTGATCGCCTTGTCCAGTTCACTGCCTTCCGTGTAATTCGCCGGGACTGAAAAATTCACTCTCCCCTCTTCCAACAAGCGATCAGCGACGGCTTTAGCCCCGAATTTTTTCGCTTTCGGGCGGTAGACAGCAATCGAATGCCCGCCAAGGTCTTTCACCAACCTGAAACAAGGGATGTCGGTATCTCCATCTCCGAGGAATACCATATTTGAAAACGGCACAGGCCGATCTTTTGGAGCGACATATTTGTTGACTTTGTCTTTGTCCCAAACGTCCAATACGCCTTTGTTTATTCGAAACAGAAACTGCGTCTTCGTCGTATAATTGACGCCCAACGCAGGAAACTTCGCCACTCCTTCATGATCATACCAAAAGCCCGACGCATAGATTTTTTTGAACTTTTCGGCGATTTCAGTTCCTTCAATCATCTCTCTGAGGCCAGACGACACGATATAGTGCTCGACCGAAACCTCGCGCTCTCTTCCAAATCTGTTTATCCGATCAAACCAATCCTTGACCCCATCGAATAGTTCAATCGTTCCTCCAAAATTGGAAAAGGACTCACGTTTAACGCTTACTCCTGCATGGTCAGCTTCACGCAGCATCTGTCCCATGTAGATTAGAATTTCATCGCCATCCTGATCCTTCGCAAGTACTTTGACCTTCGCCCAAAATGCGCTTGGCTTCATTCCGAGCTTTGGAATGAACGAGTAATTCTGCATGTATCCCGGAGAAAGCGTTCCGTCAAAATCGTAGCAGATCGCGACTGTTACATGTTTTCTTGCCATACTTACCCCTCCAAAACCCCCTCGAACTCCCGCCATTCCCCCTTGGACATGCCAGAGGTTTCCTGCGTCACCTCTTCCCCCTTCAGCATCCGCCGCACACAATCAAGCGCCTTGCCCGACAAGGTCGCGCCGCCCATGCGGTAATCCTCGAAGGCGCCATAGGCCGCCGGGACCCAATCCTTGACCATCTCGCAGATCGCCTCGGCATAGACCCGGATTTCGTATTGCGCATGGGCATCCGCCCGCAGCCGCAGGAAATGGAACAGGTTGTGCAGGTCCACCTTCCAATACCATTGGGTATAGATATTCGCCGGCAGGTTCATCCGCGCCAATTCGCGCGCCAGGCCCTGCTGGCCGTCCTGTCCGATCATTTCCTCGTAATGGTCATAGCAGCGCGCCGCGTCGCCCTTCAGGTACTCCAGCACCCGCGCCGCCTCTTCCGCGCCCAGAACCTCGCCCCGGCCCTGGTTGTTGACGACCGATTGCGCCGCCAGATCCTGCGCCCGCGGGATGTAGAATTCCCGGTCCAGGATCGAATAGCGGGCGGAATATTCGTTCACATTGGCGGTGCGGTGGCGGATCCATTGCCGGGCGACGAAGACCGGCAATTTGACGTGGAATTTCACTTCGCACATCTCGAACGGTGTCGAATGCCAGTGCCGCATCAGGTAGCGGATCAGCCCCGCGTCATTGCTGACCGACTTGGTGCCCTTGCCATAGCTGACCCGCGCCGCCTGGCAGATCGCCGCGTCATCGCCCATGTAGTCGATCACCCGGACAAAGCCGTGATCCAGAACCGGGCGGGCAAGGTACAGGTGCCGCTCCATCCCCTCGGACACGGCCCGCAGGGTCTGGCGCGGTTCGGACCGCTGGGCGTCGATCTCGGCCTGTTGCGCGGGGGTGACGGGCATGGGGTGACTCCTTCGTGATTCTTGTGGCTCTGGAACAGAGTGCTACCATATATGGCGGTCCGCCACCCGCCAAGGCGCCGCATCTGTGGGGTCCGTGCCGCAGGTCGGGCGAATCACCGCGCCGGGTCCATGCTTGCGTTGACTTTCAGGACGCGCCCGCCGACGCTGCGCCCAACAAAGAGCAGAAACAGGCAGACCCATGAAATATCCAAGCATTCTTGCGCTGGTCCTTCTGGCGGCCTGCGGCGACGGCAACCCGTTCACCACACCCGACGACGATGGCGGAACCGACCAGAGCGGACCGGACGAAAGCGCTCTGCCCCCCGGCACCGAAGAGCCGGCAAGCAACCGGTCGATCTTTCGCTATGAAGAACGCAACGACCAGGGCGGCGGCTACGCGGAAGACATCGCCTACGACAGCGCGACGGACACCTTCACCGTCGACAACCTCGCCTTCGACGGCGAGAACACCTATGACCGCGGCGCTGCGGTCGCGTCGCTTGGCCCGAATGACGCCTATGCGGTTTATGACGCCGATGTCGTGGTGCCCGATTTCGTCGATGGCGATCCGGTCGGCCAGATCGTCCCCTATCGGGCGATCGTCGGGCTCAGCACCAACCCCGCACCCGGCGCGGGAAGCGACCCGCGCACCACTTTCGCGATCGTCCGCACCGGCGGATACGTGAATTACGGCTTCGGTGGCTTCGTCTACGAACGGAATGGCGGTGTCGTGCTGCCCCGGTCCGGGCAAGCCCTGTTCGAGGGCGATTATGCCGGCATGCGGGTCTTCGACGGGCGTGGCGGGATGGAACTGACCGAGGGCGACATGACCATCGAAATCGATTTCGTGGATCCGAACGATGCCCGCGGCGTGAAGGGGCGCGTCATCAACCGGCAGGCCTTCGAAATCGACGGGACCCCGGTCGCCCTGGGCAACGACACCGATGCCGGCGAACTGCCCCTGCCGGATATCCGTTTCGTCCTGGATGGCGAGAACGGCAACCTCAACGATGCCGGCGAGGCCGCCGGCGAGGTGTTCAGCACCTATGTGGATGTCGACGGGAACCTGATCGACCATGAAAACGGCAGCTATTACGCCATCCTCGCCGGCGACACCACGGATGCCGCGGATGGCGGCGAAATCGTCGGGATCATGGTTCTGGAATCCGACGATCGTCGTTTCGACGGCGTGACCGCTCAGGAAACCGGCGGGTTCATCCTGTATCGCTGAGCCCGTGGCCCGACATCGTCTTGTCCCCGCGGCGTTGACTGCGCTCGCCCTGGCCGGAGCGGCCCGGGCACAGGACCGGCTCGACATCGCCCCGGACACGTTGCGCGGCGCGGCCGTGACCGTGCTGAACGCCGGCAATCCGGTGCGCGCGCGGACCATGGCCGAGGCCTTGCTGCACCGCGACGCCGAGGACCGGACCGCGTTGAGCGTCGCGATGCAGGCCGCGCTGGGCATGGAGGACAACGCCGCCGCGGCAGAATTCGGGCGGCGGCTCTGGAACCGGGCAGATGCGCCCGAGGACCGGTTTCAGGTCGCGCGCCTGACCGCCCTGGCCCTGGCGCGGGACGACAGGTTCACGGCCGCTCAGCTGTGGTTGCGCCGGGCGGCGCAAAGCGCGCCGGACGAGGCCGCCCGCGCCGAAATCGCGACCAATTATCGAACGGTGCGTCAGGCCAACCCGGTGCACTGGGATTTCGGGCTGTCGCTTGCCCCCTCGTCCAATGTCAACGGTGGCTCGTCCGCCGACACGATCCTTCTGTTCGGCGTGATCGAGCTGGAGCTGAGCGAAGACGCCAAGGCCCTGTCCGGCTGGGATTACATGGCCGACGCCAAGGTGACCTGGCGCCTGTCCCGGGCCGACCGGTCGCTGACGCTGCTCGGCTTCGGGCTTGCCGTCGACGGCTACTGGCTGAGCGATGACAGCCGCGCCCGGGCGCCGGATTTCGATGCCGAGGACTGGCGGCTGATCGACGCGGACCTGACGCTCGATCACCGCTGGGTGCCGACCGGCACGGCGCGGCTGGCCGGCATTCAGGCGGAATTGTCAGCGACCACCCTGGGTGGCGACGGCTACGCCAATTCGCTGACCCTGGCACATTGGCGGGACTTTCGCCTGGGCGAAAACGACAGCCTGCACCTGCAGGCGGCCCTCGGCCGGACGGAATATGTGCAAAGCGACACCTTGGCCGACCGCGCCGCGATCAACCTGCAATGGACGCATGATTGGCACGCCGGCGTGACCGCCCTGTCCCTGGGCCATGGCGAAATCTGGTCCGACCGCGACGATTTCAGCTATGTCTCCAATGTCATCGCCATCGACCATGATTTCGGTGCCCTCACCGAAGCGGTGTCGGTCTCCGTCAACCTGTCGCAGGAACACCGGGACTACGACACCGGCCGAACCGACCGCACCATTGCCCTTGGCTCGATGCTCAGCTTCGACACCGCCGAGGTCTACGGCTTCATTCCCCAGCTGAGCGTGACCGCCAGGCAGACGGAGTCGAGCTTCGACCGCTATGACAGCACCACGCTCAGCACCCGCTTCAGCTTCACGAGCGCCTTCTGACCCTTTCCGGGCGCGCCCGTCGTGCTAGGCTTGACGCGAACCGCAAACCGAAAGGGGGGCGCATGCCGCTGGAATACCTGCACACGATGGTCCGGGTGAAGGACCTTGAAACCTCCATCGCCTTCTACGAATTGCTGGGCCTGAAGGAACGCCGAAGGATCGACAACGACAAGGGCCGCTTCACCCTGGTCTTCCTGTGCCCGCCGGACCAGGACGATGGCCACGCCGATGTCGAACTGACCTACAATTGGGACGGCGACGAGGCCCTGCCCGCCGACAGCCGCCATTTCGGCCACCTGGCCTATCGCTGCGACGACATCTACGCCCTGTGCCAGAGGTTGATGGACAATGGCGTGACCATCAACCGCCCGCCGCGGGACGGGCACATGGCCTTTGTCCGCTCGCCCGACAACATCTCGGTCGAATTGCTGCAAAGGGGCGATCCGCTGCCGCCGGCCGAACCCTGGGCCAGCATGGAAAACACCGGCCATTGGTGACCCGGCGCGCCCAGCCGGCGGCGCTGGCCCCGACATGACGCGCGCGCGGGCCCTTGTCGCCGCGGCGCTGACCGCGCTGCCGGCGCCGGGGCTGGCCGAGTGCCGCCTGGCCCTGGCGATCGGCATGGACGTGTCCTCGTCGGTCGATGCCTTCGAGGATGCGCTGCAGCGGCAGGGCCTGGCCCACGCCCTGCTGGCCGACCCGGTGCAAGAGGCGTTCTTCGACGGCCCGCCCGTGGCGCTGGCGGTGTTCGAATGGTCCGGGCGCTACAACCAGCGGCTGATCGTCGACTGGACCCTGGTCGACACCCCGGACGCGCTGGCGGCGATGTCGACCCGGATCGCCGGCAGCCGGCGCGGCACCGACGATTACCCGACCGCCCTGGGCCATGCGCTCGCCTTCGGTGCGATGCTGCTGCAAGAGGCGCCCGTCTGCTGGCAGGCCAAGATCGACATTTCGGGCGACGGGCCCAACAACGAGGGCTATCCTGCCGGTTCGGCCTATCGCGCCTTTCCCTTCGACGGTGTCACGGTGAACGGGCTGGCGATCGTCGCCGAGGACGGATCGGGCACCCTGGCCCATTACCGGACCGAGGTGATCCGCGGCCCCGACGCCTTCGTCGAGGTGGCCCGCGGCTTCGAGGATTTCCAGGCCGCGATGGAGCGCAAGCTGGAACGCGAACTCGCCGCCCAGGTGATCGGGGCACAGGAATGATCGGCCGGGCGCTGGCCGTGTCGGCGCTGCTGGCCGGGCCGGCGGCGGCGCAATGCCGGCAGGCGCTGGTGCTGGCGCTGGATGTCTCGGGATCGGTCGATGCCCGCGAATACCGCTTGCAACTGGATGGGCTGGCCGCGGCCCTGGGCGCGCCGGAGGTGCGCGCCGCGCTTCTGTCGGACCCGTCGCACCCGGTGCGGATCGCGGTCTTCGAATGGTCCGGCCCGCGCGATCAGCGGGTCCTGGTGGACTGGACCCCGATCACCGACGACGCGGTGCTGCAGGCGATCCGGGACCGCCTGCGCGCCACCGAACGGGTGCGCAGCCAGCCCTCGACCGGTATCGGCCAGGCGGTGCGGCTGGGCTTTGCCATGCTCGAGGATCAATCCGGATGCTGGCGGCTCACGCTGGATGTGTCCGGCGACGGAAAGGACAATGCCGGTGCCCGCCCGCGCGAGATCGAGGCGCCGCCCGGGATCACCGTCAACGGCCTTGTCGTCGGCACGCCCCGGCCCGACACCTATTCCGGCCGCACCGCCTATCTGGAGGATCTGGCCGCCTATTACACCGCCGAGGTGATCCGCGGCCCCGATGCCTTCGTCGCGCTTGCGGTGGGGTTCGAGGATTACCAGCGCGCCATGGAACGCAAGCTGCTGCGCGAATTGCAGGCGGTGGCGATCGGCCTTGGCCCGGCCCCGGCGCCTCCGGCCCTGCCGCCCCCCGTCCTGTCGCCCCCGGTCCTGTCGCCCCCGGTCCTGTCGCCCCCCGTCCTGTCGCCCACGGTCCTGCCGCCGCCCGTCCTGGCGCCCCCGGTCCTGTCGGCGACCGGCGCCCGGCCCGCCCCCGGGGTCGGAGCACCGCCCGGCGGCCCGCGACCCGGTCAGTAGATGTAGCGGATCTGCTCGGTCCAGTAGCGTTCCACCCGGCGCAGCGAGGTGGTGATATGGTCGATCCCGTCCATGTCCAGCACGCCGCGGTCCTGCAGGCCCGCGGCGTGACGTTCGAACAATTCGGCGACGACGTTGCGCACCTTCAGCCCCTTTTCGGTCAGATGCACCCGGACCGACCGGCGGTCGATCTCGCAGCGCTGGTGGTGCATGTAGCCCAGTTCGACCAGTTTCTTGAGGTTGTAGCTGACATTCGAGCCCTGGTAATAGCCACGCGATTTCAGCTCTCCGGCGGTGACCTCGTTGTCGCCGACATTGAACAAGAGTAGCGCCTGGACCGGGTTCAGCTCGATCACGCCGATCCGCTCGAACTCGTCCTTGATGACGTCCAGAAGCAGCCGATGCAGCCGTTCGACCAGCGTCAGCGTCTCCAGGTAAGAGGCCATGAACCCCGCATGGCGCCCTTCCGACCCAGAGGTGCCACCCGACGCGGGTATCGAATGAAGGCTCATCGGATCCAACTCCGTTCCGTTTCGTTCGGCGACCCTTCTGGGACCGAATCACCGAACAATCGGTTAAACAGGCTGGATTTTTTCCGTGTTGTCCCGGGGCGCGGTGATCCCGCTGGCGCCGGCGGCGATGTCGTCGACCAGCGGCATGAAGGCCTCGGGCGCCCGCGCCTGACCGCTGATCCAGGCGTAAAGGTCGTGGTCGCTTTCGTCCAGAAGCCGCTCATAGGCGTCCAGCGCGCCGTCCTCCATGCCCGCCAGCGCCCGGTCCGCATAGGCGCCCAGGATCAGGTCCATCTCGCGGATGCCGCGCCGGATCGAGCGCATGTAAAGCCGCTTGCGCCGGGTCGCCCGATCCTCGGTCATGCGGCCTCCTGCAGCAGCGTGCGCAGGCGCTTTTCCAGTTGCCCCATGCGTTCGGCCCCGGCCAGCATCTGGGCCCGCAGCGTGCGCATCTCGGCCAGCAGGGCATGGGCATCGGCGCCCAGCGCGGCGACCGCGTCGGGGGCGTCGGGGCCGTCGCCTTCGCCGGTCAGAAGCCAGCGGATGCTGACCCCCAGCACGCCCGCGGCCATCTGCAGCTTGTTGGCGCGCGGCTCGTTCAGGTCGTCCTCCCAGTTGCGCAGGGTGCTCAGCTTGATCCCCATGCGCCGGGCCAGGTCCTTCTGGCTCAGCCCGGCGGCCTCGCGCGCGCCCGCCAGCCGGTCGCCGAAGGTGGCCTGTTCCTCGGAATACCAGTCGCCGGCCCCGGTCGGGCCTTGTGCGGATTCGGTGGTGTCCTCGCCGGTCATGGGGTCGTTCTCCTGTCAGGCTTGTGCTTGATCGGTTTCACGGACCACCATAAGACGCCTCAGGCCCGCAGACCACCAAGGACCCGACCATGCCGCTCCTGTCCGCGACACTCGACCGCGTCAAACCCTCGCCGACCATCGCCATGTCGAACCGCGCGGCGGAGCTCAAGGCCCGGGGCCGCGACATCATCGCCCTGTCGGCCGGAGAGCCCGATTTCGACACCCCGGCCCATATCCGCGCCGCCGCGATCCGCGCGATCGAGACCGGCAAGACGCGTTATACCGCCGTCGACGGCATTGCCGAACTGAAGGCCGCGATCGTCGCGAAATTCGCCCGCGACAACGGGCTGCGCTACGACCCGGCCCAGGTCAGCGTCGGCACCGGCGGCAAGCAGGTGCTTTACAATGCGCTGATGGCGACGCTGAACCCCGGCGACGAGGTGATCATCCCCGCCCCCTACTGGGTCAGCTACCCGGACATGGTGCTGCTGGCCGGCGGCACCCCGGTCATCGTGCCGACCCGGATCGAGGACGGCTACCGGCTGACCCCCGAGGCACTGGAGGCCGCGATCACCCCGCGCACCCGCTGGCTGCTGTTCAACTCGCCCTCCAACCCGACCGGGGCGGGCTATCGGTGGGACGACGTGACGGCCCTGACCGAGGTGCTGCTGCGCCACCCGCAGGTCTGGATCCTGACCGACGACATGTATGAACACCTGGCCTTCGACGGCTTTGCCTTCTGCACCCCCGCGCAGGTCGAACCGGGGCTTTACGACCGGACGCTGACGGTCAACGGCGTGTCCAAGGCCTATGCCATGACCGGCTGGCGGGTCGGCTATGCCGCCGGGCCCGAGGCGCTGATCGCCGGCATGCGCAAGCTGCAATCGCAATCGACCTCGAACCCCTGTTCGGTCAGCCAATGGGCGGCGGTCGCGGCGCTGGACGGCCCGCAGGAGTATCTGGCCGACAATGCCGCCCTGTTCCAGCGCCGCCGCGACCTGGTGGTGGGCCGGCTGAACGCGATCCCCGGCATCCGCTGCCCGGTGCCCGAGGGGGCGTTCTACGTCTATCCCGACATCTCCGGCCTGGTCGGACGGACCAGCCCCGGCGGCCGGCTGATCGACACTGACGAAGCCTTCGCCATGGCGCTGCTGGACGAGGCCGACGTGGCCGTGGTGTTCGGCGCCGCCTTCGGCCTGTCGCCGAATTTCCGCATCAGCTATGCGACCTCGGACGCCGAACTGGAAACCGCCTGCGACCGGATCGCGGGGTTCTGCGCCGGCCTGCGATGCTGAATGCGGCGGAATGATCGGGACCGGTGACAGGGCCCGCGCCTTATCTTATAGGTAGGGCCAGCGATCAGGCGCAACGGAGGGAGCTTACGGTGGGATCGGAACTGCCCGAATACTACTTCCGCGTGCGCGAGAACGGCGCGGCGGTGTTCCGCGTGGATACCGAGAACCGCCATCGCCGGATCGAGATGGACCAGATCGCCGTGGTCAACATCAACAACGGTCAGGTCAAGCCCCAGGGCGACCGAATTCTGTCCGAGGCCGATCTCAAGGTCATCCGCGACTGGATGGAGGAGCGCATGGCGCTTCTGGCGCGGCGCGATATCGACGACATCCACCGGGCGGTCGACTACCTCAACGTCACCACCCAATGGGTCCAGTCCAAGGCCACCGACGACCAGCTCGAGGACGTGACCGACGCATTGCTTCTGGCGATGCATGACCTGCGCTCGGTCCTGGTGCGTAAGAAGGCCGATCGGCTGATGAAGGGCCAGGATGCGGCCGAGTAGGATCGAATTTATGTAAATTCGATCGGTGCACCGAATTTATATAAATTCGGTCACCCCGACACCGCGATGCGCACCGACCGGCGCCAGAACCGCGCCGACAGGCTGACCGCCGCGGCCAGCAGACCCACGGTCAGCCCCAGCCACAGCCCCTCGGCCCCCCAGCCCAGCGAAAAGGCCATCACGTAGCTGGCCGGGATGCCGATCAGCCAGTAGCTGACCGCGGCCAGCCACATCGGCACATTGGTGTCCTGCACCCCGCGCAACAGCGAAATCGCCACGATCTGGGCCGCGTCGACGAACTGGAACAGCGCCGCCAGCATCACCAGGCGGATGCCGATCTCGATCACCGCGTCGCGGGCCGGCTCGTCGGGATCGACGAACAGCCCGACCATCGGCCCCGGCACCGCCAGCAGCAGCACCACGACCAGCGCGCCGAAGCCGAAGGATACGGCAAAGGCGGCCAGCGCACCGCGGCGCAGCTCGGGTTCGTTGCGGCGCCCGAAATGGCCGCCGGCCCGGATCGTCGCGGCCGAGGACATGCCGACATGGAACATGAAGAACAGCGCGGTCAGCTGCAGCGCGATGCCATGGGCGGCCAGCTCGATCTCGCCGATCCAGCCCATCATGACCGACGAGGCGGCGAACAGCCCGCCCTCGGCCAGACCGGTCAGCCCGATCGGCACGCCCAGCCGGAACACCTGGGCCAGCGCCTCCGTATCCGGCCGCCAGAGCCGCGCGAACAGCGCATCACCCCGCCGCACCGCATGGGCATAGACCGCCAGCGCCAGCAATTGCGCGGCCTGCACCAGGATCGAGGCGATGGCCG
Source organism: Rhodobacteraceae bacterium HLUCCA08 (assembly GCA_001314655.1). Classification (GTDB taxonomy): domain Bacteria; phylum Pseudomonadota; class Alphaproteobacteria; order Rhodobacterales; family Rhodobacteraceae; genus Salibaculum. The sequence continues at coordinate 30,132 of LJSF01000039.1, forward strand.
CACCCCGGATGCCCAGTTCCGGCGCGCCCAGGTTGCCGAAGATCAGCGCGTAATTGACCAGCGCGTTCAGCGCCACCCCGCCCAGGGTCACCCACAGCTGGATGCCGGTGCGCTGGATCCCGGCCAGCAGGGCGCGCACCGCCTCTTGCGCCAGGGCCGGGAACAGGCCCCAGGCGGCGATCGCCAGGTAACGCTGGGCCTCGGCGGCCACGGCCGGGGTCTGGCCGATGGCCAGAAACAGCGGCTCGGACACCAGAAAGACCGGCGCCAGCAGCGCCGCATAGGCGGTGCCCAGCCACAGCGCCATGCGCATCACCCGGCGCGCGCGGACCTCGTCGCCCAGCTCCTCGGCCGCGGCCACCAGCGGCACCACCGCCTGGGCGAAACCCCGCCCCAGCACGAAGACCACGAACCAGATCGAGGTCGCCACCGTCGCCGCCGCCAGGGCGGTCACGTCGTACCAGCCCAGCATGATCACATCGGTCATGTGGATGGAAAACGCCGCCAGCGCCGTGCCCACCAGCGGCAGGCCAAGGCCGACGAGGCGCCTGACATGGGTGGCGAAAGGGGTCTGGGGCAAGGCGGTCATACGCCGCCATAGACCGCCCTTGGGGGGCGGGCAAGCCCGCTCAGAGCGCCCGCATCAGCAGCGGCAGGGCCAGCGCCAGGACCAGCGCGCCGGCGGCGATCTCGATCGCCGCGGCAAGGCGCGCGGCCCCCGGCCCCGAAGCCGCCTGCATCATCGCCGAGCGGCGGAAGGTCACGCTGGCCAGGGCCACGGCGACGGTCACGCTGGCGGTGCCCAGCCCCATGACGAAGGCGCCGATGATGCCGGCCCAGTCGATCTCCAGCCGCCAGCACAGGATCAGCAGGAACAGCGCCCCGGTGCAGGGCCGGATCGCCACCGCGCCGATCAGCACCAGCGCATCGCGCAGCGAGCGGACCTGTTCGGCCTGTTCCGGCGTCGGCCCATGGGCATGGCCGCAACGCGCACAGGCGGCCCCGTCCCCGGCGTGGTCGTGGTCGTGGTCGTGGTGAGGCGCGGGATCATGCGGATGCGCGTCCGCAATCCGTGCCCGCCACAGCCCGCGCCCGCCGCGGGCCAGCAGCCACAGCCCGATCCCGCCGATCAGCGCCCAGGACAGCGGTTCCAGCGTGCGGTCGGCCAGCCCCTCCATGTCCTCGCGGCCCCAGCCGGTCAGCCAGATCGCGCCATAGACCAGCGCCACCGCGGTGCCCGCCTGGGCCAGCGAGGTCGCCACCGCCAGCGCCGACAGCCGCAACGCGCTGACCCGGCGGGCCACGCCGTAGCCGCCGATCACCACCTTGCCGTGGCCCGGCCCGGCGGCGTGAAAGAACCCATAGGCGAACGCCAGCCCCCAAAGCGTCGCCAGCGCCCCCGGCGCGCCCTGTTTCAGCGCCCGCAAGGCGCCGGCCATGGCGTTCTGCACCTCGCGCTGGCCCTGCGCGGCGCGAAAGCCGATCCAGTCGGCCCCGCCGAAGCCCCACAGCCAGACCGCCAGCGCCGCCAGCAGCGCCAGGGGAATCAGGAAGAGCCGGCGCATGTCACCGTGATCGTATCGGCGAAGGCCTCGCCCACTTCGGGAAAGAAATCCTCGGCCTCGTCCTGGGGCATGGCGTAAAGCAGCTCTTCGACCATGTCGGTCGCGGCCAGGATATCGGCCCGCGCGATCCGCGCCTCGCAACCCTCGCCGCCGGTGACCGTGACCGGCGTCTCGACCGTGTAGGCGGTGTAATAGCCCGGATCGAAGACCCGGATCGTCACCGGCCCGTCCAGCGGCGCGCGCACCTCGCGCAGATGGGTTTCGACCATCCGGCCCTCGACGAAATCGAAGCCGGTTTCGCGGCGCGCGCCCAGGGCCACCGGTTCGCCGCCGACGCTGACCGTCAGATCGCCGCCATAGCCCTCGGGCCAGGCCAGGACATAGGCGGCCAGCTCTTCCAGTTCGGGCGGGGTCAGGGTGCCGTCCAGATCCTCGTCCAGGCCCATGTCCTCGGTCACCAGAAGCGAGAAGAACTCGTCATAGATCCAGGTCAGGCGCACGGCCTCCAGCCCCTCGGGGCTGATCACCACCTCGACCCGCGCATCGACGAAGATATGCGGATGGGCGGCGGCAAGACCGGGGGCAAGGCCGGGGGCAAGACAGGCGAAAACGGCGGCGCGGATCATGCCCATTCGCTAGCGCGCGGCCGCCGGGGCGTCCAGCGGCGATTGCGCGCCTCGGCAGGTTTGCGCCATGCCATGCCGGGCCGCGCCGCGCCGCCGGTCGCCGGCTCGGCGCTCAGCCCTGGCAGGCCAGAACCCAGGTATTGACGAAGCTTTCGTTGATCACCGACCAGGTCGCCTCGAACGGACCTTCGCGGCGGGCGGCACTGGCGGGATAGGCCAGCACGTCCATCCCGGTGACCGACATGGTCGCCGCGACCGCCGACATGCCCTGGTCCGACACCAGGATCAGTTCGGTCTGGGTCGGATCGAACCGGGGCGAGCGGGTCGACAGGCGCACCCTGTCGCCCATCGGCTCGATGGTGAATATCTTGGCCATGTTGCCGTCGATCCAGCTCTGGTCCGAGGTGCCTTCGAACTGAAGCTCGGACACCGAACAGGTGTAGCTGGACTGGGCCTGGGCGGATCCGGCAAGGGCAAGGGCGGCAAGGGCAAGGGCAATCTGGCGCATGAATGGTCTCCGATGATGAACACCGACACTTTGGGCCGACCCGGCGCCAGACTGCAACCCCCGATCCCGGGCGATCATCCGATTGCGCCCGCCCCCCCTTTTCGCCACAATACCGGCCAATCACGAAAGGCAGAGCAGCCATGGCCGACGACCTTCTTTCCGCCGCCGCCTCCGGCGACTACGACGCCTCCTCGATCGAGGTGCTCGAGGGGCTGGAACCCGTCCGCAAACGCCCGGGCATGTATATCGGCGGCACCGACGAACGCGCCCTGCACCACATGGTGGCCGAGGTGCTGGACAATTCGATGGACGAGGCCGTCGCCGGCCACGCCACCCGGATCGAGGTCGACCTGCACGACGACCATTCCGTCACCATCCGCGACAACGGCCGCGGCATCCCGATCGACCCGCACCCGAAATTCCCCGACAAGAGCGCGCTCGAGGTGATCCTCTGCACGCTCCATGCCGGCGGCAAGTTCTCTGGCAAGGCCTACCAGACCTCGGGCGGGCTGCACGGCGTCGGCGCCTCGGTCGTCAACGCCCTGTCCGATTCCATGACCGTCCAGGTCGCCCGCAACCGCGAGCTGTTCGAACAGCGCTTTTCCCGCGGCGTGCCGCTGGGCCCGTTGCAGAAACTCGGCCAGGCCCCGAACCGGCGCGGCACCACCACCACCTTCCACCCCGACCCCGAGATCTTCGGCCAGCACCGCTTCAAGCCCGCCCGGATGATGCACATGGCCCGCTCCAAGGCCTACCTGTTCTCGGGGGTCGAGATCCGCTGGAAATCCGCCCTGCCCGATGGCGACATGCCGCAAGAGGCGGTGTTCCACTTTCCCGGCGGTCTGGCCGATTACCTGGCCGAAACGCTTGGCGGCGCCTCCACCTACGCCGACCGCCCCTTTGCCGGCACCGTCGATTTCCGCGACAAGTTCGGCGAACCGGGCAAGGTCGAATGGGCGATCAACTGGACGCCGGCGCGCGACGGCTTCATCCAGTCCTATTGCAACACCGTGCCCACCCCCGAGGGCGGCACCCATGTCGCCGGCTTCTGGAACGCCATCCTGCGCGGCATCAAGGCCTACGGCGAACTCGTCGGCAACCGCAAGGCGGCCCAGATCAGCCGCGACGACCTGGTGTCGGGCGGCTGCGCGCTGGTGTCCTGCTTCATCGCCGACCCGTCCTTCGTCGGCCAGACCAAGGACCGGCTGTCGACCGAAAGCGCGGCCAAGATGACCGAAGGCGCGGTGCGCGACCATTTCGACAACTGGCTGGCCTCGGATACCAAATCCGCCGGGGCGATCCTCGATTTCCTGGTGCTGCGGGCCGAGGAACGCCTGCGCCGCCGCCAGGAAAAGGAAACCGCCCGCAAGACCGCCACCAAGAAGCTGCGCCTGCCCGGCAAGCTGGTCGATTGCTCGGCCACCAGCCGCGACGGGACCGAATTGTTCATCGTCGAGGGGGATTCGGCGGGCGGCTCGGCCAAGATGGCGCGCGACCGCAAGACCCAGGCCCTGCTGCCCCTGCGCGGCAAGATCCTGAACGTGCTCGGCGCGGCCTCGTCCAAGCTCGGCTCCAACCAGGAGATCGCCGACCTGACCCAGGCGCTTGGCGTGGGCCTGGGCACGCGGTTCAACATCGACGATCTGCGCTATGACAAGATCATCATCATGACCGACGCCGATGTCGACGGCGCCCATATCGCGGCGCTGCTGATGACCTTCTTCTTCACCCAGATGCGGCCGATGATCGACCACGGCCACCTGTATCTGGCCTGCCCGCCGCTCTATCGCCTGACCCAGGGCGCGCGGCGGGTCTATGTCTCCGACGATGCCGAGAAGGCGCGCGTCCTGGCCGAGGGTCTGGGCGGCAAGGGCAAGATCGACGTCCAGCGCTTCAAGGGGCTGGGAGAGATGGACGCCAAGGATCTGAAGGAAACGACGATGGACCCCGCCTCGCGCAAGCTGATCCGGGTGACGATCGACGAGGATGCCCCGGGCGAAACCGGCGACCTGGTGGAGCGGCTGATGGGCAAGAAGCCGGAATTGCGGTTCCAGTATATCCAGGAGAACGCGCGGTTTGTGGAGGAGCTGGATGTTTGAAGTCTTAGGTGAACGCTAGATGTCGAAGCAATTGACTCTCCGAAACAAATAGCGGGGAATCTGAGTGCATGCGCAATTCCTGCGCCTTGCGCAGCTTTGTCCCTCGATTCAATTCGATCCAGTCGCGTGAAGCTTCACCGCCAACAACTACGAAATCTGTCTTTCCAGACACGTGCCTTACCACGATCGCACCGAAAGAACGAAGTTCATCTTCTAACTTGCTTCGCGGTGTTGTTTTGAATTTCCCTGTGAGAACTAGAATTCTTCCATCCAAATCGACGTGAATATCAGTCAGCTTGTGTTCGTGAAGGTTCGCGACACCTCGTGTTTGCGCCATACCGGTGTCAGCATAGCAGTCACCCACTATTGCGCCGATAACTTCGCAGATTTCGTGAGATTCCTCAGGTGTGACGATCCCGTCGGCTACTGCGTCCTCACAGCTTGCGATTATTTGGCTGACACCAACAACAGCGGAAAGATCGGGTAGGTTACCGGCAAGCTCAACTAAATAACTTGCTTCCTTGGTCGTAATCCTCCCGTCACAAACAATGCCCCGACAGAAACCGAGAAAGCGGTTCAGAGCGCTTTTTTCACACGCTTCATCAATCTCAGAAGCACGGATTGTGACAATATCTTTAATGGAATTATGTTCCAAAATGTCCGCATCAAAGTCTTGGATGATGTCTGAAGCGTCTCCGTCAGAAACACTGGACACGAAGGCTTCGGATTCTGCGATCAAAGGCGCAACTTCACCAATCTCAACGTAGCCACTTGCAGCAATACCCTCTAGAAACCCTGTGAAATGACAGAAGAACTTTCGGTCATTGTTTCTCGCGTGAATTCTGCGCAGGTCTGGTCCATCGTGTTCGAGCATACGCACCTCCAATCCTACCTTATTCAACTTATCCCGGCTCGCGAGTGTCAACGACAATCGCACACGCGCGGGGGCGATCGAACCCTCTGAGCGGCGCGCTTTGTCCCCACCACATCCGCACCTGATCCAATCGGAGCACCCAGTCCAACCCAACAGCCGCCGCGTCACGCCGAAGGCGTGCCAACTATGATCGGCGCCCTTCCGGGTATGATCGGCGCCCCTCCGGGTATGATCGGCGACCTCCGGGTATGATCGGCGCCCCTCCGGGGCGACGGGGCGCGTCGGCTTTGGCGCGGCGACTGCGCCGCTAGCCGCACCCGCCACGGTGCACCCCCGGCCCCGCTCCGATACAGGGTGGGGTTCCACCCCACCGCCCCGGACCAAGAGACCCAACCCGATCCGGACGCCCGTCACTCCGCCTGGATCCCCTCCAGGAACGCGATCAGGTCGGCCACCGGGGCGCTGGTCATCATCGGCTGGCCGGTCTCCACCTTGATCGGCGTGTCGATCCCCGAAAAATAATCGCCGTAAACCGGCATCGGGCTGCCATGGGCCACCAGAGGATCGCGCCCGTCGATCCGCATCGCCACCCGTGCGGTGGGGAAAACCCCGTCATTCCGGGCGCCCAGCCCGGTCAGATCCGGCGGTTGCAGCACCAGCGCCGGGGCCATCGGCCCGGCCCCCGTCGCATCGACCCCGTGGCAGGTCGCGCAATATTGCGAATAAAGCCGCGCCCCTTCGTCCGCGTCCTCGCCCAGAACCGGCGCACCGATCAGGGCCAATCCCAACGCCATCACTCTGCGCATCGCCGCTTCTCCTATTCCTGTATGGTTTCCAGGTAGTTGGCCAGCGCCAACAGGCCCGCCGGCACCGGTGTGCCGACCCCGTCCTCCTCGACGATCACGGTCGGCCCAAGGTCGAGCGCGCCGAATTCCGGCATCGCCACGCTGAAATGATCGGCCCGGGTATAGCCGTCGATCACGCTCATCACGTAGTCGCGCGGAAACACGCCGCCATTGTTCGCCGCCATCCGCGTCAGATCCGGCGGCACCTGGAACAATTGCACCCCGAAATCCCCGGCCCCCTTGCCGTCGACCCCGTGGCAACTGGCGCAATCCTGCTGGAACGCCAGCGCCCCGGCGGCGCTGCCGGTCTCCGGCTCCGGCGCGACACATCCGCCGACAACGATCGCCAAAGCCGCGAAAATCCCCTGTTTCATTGCTGCCTCCTGCCCTGTTCGCCCCATCATACTCGAATTGCGGCCCCCGCGCTGCCTTGATCTGGATCAGGACCCCGCTAAGCTGGCGCCCATGCGCAAGACCCTGCTTGTCCTGCTGGTCCTGGCCGCCTGCGGCCGTCCGCTGACGCCGACCGAAACCGGCATGGCGCGCGACCTGATGGGCGACAGCCTGGACACCGCGCCGGTCCGTTTCGCCGAACTGGGCCTGATCGGTCTGCGCGAGGTCACCTATCCCGCCCGCCCCCGCATCACCTGCCGCGAACGGATCGCACCGGAACCGGACCGCGACCATTATGTCGGCCGCACCGCCGGCGCGGTGGCGTTCAACCAGGTCCTGACCAATCCCGATTTCACCGTTCCCGATTACATGCGCGGCTATCCCGACGAGGTCCACCTGGTCGCGGCGATGTTCTTTGCCCATGAACTGACCCATATCTGGCAATGGCAGAACCGCGCGGTCACCGGCTATCACCCCCTGCGCGGCGCGCTCGAGCACAAGCCCGGCGTCGATCCCTACCTGTTCGACCCGCAGGCCGACCTGACCTTCCTCGACCTGGGCTATGAACAGCAGGCCGCGCTGGTCGAGGAATTCGTCTGCTGCCGCACCCTCGCCCCCGAGGCGGCCCGGACCGAACGGCTCTGGCAGGTTCTGTCCCAGGCCATGCCCGTGACCCACCCGATGTCGGTGCCGCCCGCACGACGCGTCCTCGGCGTCGATGCCGAGGCCGACCTGGACGGGATCTGCGACTGAGCCTGCGTCATCCCGGCCGGAAAACGCCGGGAATGAGGCCGTCAGGCCGAGGCGGCAGCGCCCCCGTCCCCGGCACCCGGCCCCACCCGGCCGGCATCGAGCCGCACGATGCGGTCCATCCGGGCGGCCAGCTCCAGGTTGTGGGTCGCGATCAGGGCGGCCAGGCCGGTCTCGCGCACCAGCTCCATCAGCGCGCCGAAGACCCGGTCCGAGGTTTCGGGGTCCAGGTTGCCGGTGGGCTCGTCGGCCAGCAACAGGCGCGGACCATTGGCCAGCGCCCGGCAGAACGCCACCCGCTGCTGTTCGCCGCCCGACAGGGCCGCGGGGCGGTGATCGGCGCGTTCGGCGACGCCGACCCGGGCCAGAAGATCCCGCGCCCGATCCCGCGCCGCCCCCCGCGCCACGCCATTGGCCAGTTGCGGCAGCACGATGTTCTCTTCGGCCGAAAACTCGGGCAGCAGGTGGTGGAACTGGTAGATGAAGCCGACCTGGGCCCGCCGGATGGCGGTGCGCCGCCGGTCGCTCAGGCCGGTCATCGCCTCGCCGCCGATCCGCACGTCGCCGGCATCGGCCACGTCCAGCAGCCCGGCGATATGCAGAAGCGTCGACTTGCCCGCCCCCGAGGGCGCGACCAGGGCCACCACCTCGCCCGCTGCCAGGCTCAGATCGACGCCGCGCAACACGCGGACCTCGTTCGGGCGGCCGTGGTTATAGCCCTTTTCGATCCCCGACAGTTCCAGCGCGTCACTCATAGCGCAGCGCCTCGACCGGGTTCATCCGGGCCGCGCGCCGGGCCGGGAACAGGGTGATGCCCCAGGACAGCCCGAGGCTGAGCCCCGCCGCCATGGCGATATCGCCCGCCCGCAGGATCGCCGAGGGAAAGATGAAACCGCGCGCCGTCAGCTCGTCCACGCCGCTGCCGCTCAGCCAGTTCACGAAGCTGTAGACATGGTCGATATTGAGCGCGAAGACCGCGCCCAGGATCACCCCCAGCAGGGTGCCGAAGGTGCCGATCCAGGCGCCGCACAGAAAGAACACCCGCAGCACGCTGGACTGGTCCAGCCCCATCGTGCGCAGGATGCCGATATCGCGGCCCTTGTTCTTGACCAGCATGATCAGCCCCGAAACGATGTTCATCGACGCGATCAGCACCAGGATCGACAGCAGGATGAACAGCGCGTTGTCCTCCAGCGCCAGCGCACGCAGGAAATCGCCGCTTTCGTCCTTCCAGCTATACAGCCAGCCGCCCGGGGGCAGCACCTCGGACACCCGCGCCTTCATCGCCGCGTCATCCTCGGGGTCGTGCAGGAAGACCTGCAGCTGGTCGACCGCCCCGTCGACGCCAAAGAAATCCTGCGCCTTGTCCAGCGGCATGTAGACCCGCGACCGGTCCAGGATCTGGCCGCCGGTCTGAAAGACATAGATCACCTCGAAACTGGCGCTGCGCGGACTTCGGCCGGCGGCGGTCTGAACCCCGTTGGCGGTCAGCAGCGTGACCCGCGATCCGACGCCCAGACCCAACTGGTCGGCGACCCCGCGGCCGATGGCGATCCCGTTCGGTGCACGGCCGAAATCGGCCAGGCTGCCTTCGCGCCAGATCGGCTCGACCACGCGCGGGATCGCGGCCAGGTCATCGGGGCGGATACCGTTGACATTCACCAGATGCGAGGTCTGGCCCAGCGTCATCAGCGCGAAATCCGACACCACCGGGTCGACCCTCTCGACCCCGTCGACCCCGGCGATCCGGGCACGCCAGTCGTCATAGGCGGCGATCGTGTCGATGCGGCGCTGAACCTCCTGGGTGAAATCGCCCTGGGTCACGGTGATCGTCTCGATATCGCTCATCCGGACGGTGACATGGGGGCTGGAGCCGACCATGATGTCGACCATGTCGGCCCGCAGGCCCGAACGCACGGCCAGCGTCGCGACCAGCGCGAAGACCGCCAGCGTGATCCCGATCAGGCTGATCCAGGTCATCGCCGACACGCCGCCTTCGGCCCGCTTGGCGCGGATATAGCGCCAGGCGATCATCCATTCGAAACGGGAAAACGGGGCGGTGCGTCCGGCCATGGCTCTCTGCTCTTGCGATCCTCGTGCCCTGTGTGCGGCCTCGGGCCGGCGGGGTCAACTCATCGCGGCGCGGCGTCGGCCCGGGTCAGGGGCGGCTCGCGCCGGGCGGGGCCGCGCAGGGGCGGTTCGGGTCGGACCGGGGCGGTTACCGGCGCAGACGGCCGCGCCGGCCCGGGTGCGGGCGCCTGGCGGCGGCGGCGCACCGGCCACAGCAGAAGGCCACCGACCAGTCCGATCACCGCCCAGCCGCCGACGAACCCGGCCGCCGCGGCCACGGCGCCTGCGGCACTCAGCGGCACCGCCGGGACGAAATCCGACCAGGTGCCGCGGAACACCTCGGCATCGCCCAACCGGTGCGGCATCAACAGGCGCTGCATCGGCGACGCCTGCTCCAGCGCGGCATGATGGGTGGACAGCGCCGCGTGCCGGGCGAAGCTCCGCGTCATGTCGGCGCGGCGGTCCTCCAGAAAGGCGGTGCCGGTCATCTGGGCCAGTGCCTCGGACCGGGTCAGTTCGGCGCGCCGGGCCGAGGCGTCGAAATCCGCGACCACGACGCCCAGCGCCTCCACCTGGCCGGCCAGGCGTTGCGTGTATTGCTGTGCGAATTCAGGATATTGCGACAAGGCGGCGCCGCCGCCCAGGCCGCCGATGAACGCCAGTGCCCTCAGGATCATGCCGGATCTGCCTCTGCTGCGCCGCCCTCTTTGTGGGGACCGGTCACCATACAGGCTATCAGATTGGCCGAGCCGCGCAAAGTCTGCCGCCGGGCGGACCAAAATTATATAATTTTGGTGCCCCCACCGGGAGCGCCGGTCACATCCAGGTGTGAAAACTCCGGGTCGCCATCGGTTCGACCAGGTCATGTCCCAGATGGACATGATGCGGGGCGTAGATCTGTTTCACCCGGGCCAGGGCCGCCTCGGGGCTCAGTTCTTCGCTTTCGCCGGTGCGGCGGCAGGTCAGTTCGACCTTGCCGGATTTCAGCCCGCGCGGCCCGACGGTGATCCGCCAGGGCAGGCCGATCAGGTCCATGGTCGCGAACTTGCCGCCGGCGCGTTCGTCGCGGTCGTCGTAAAGCGGCTCCAGCCCCAGCGCGGTGATTCCGGCATAAAGCGCGTCGCAGGCGGCGTCGGTCTCCGTGTCGCCCTGGCGCAGGTTGACGATGCCGACCTGAAAGGGCGTCACCCCTTCGGGCCAGATGATGCCGTTCTCGTCATGGCTGGCCTCGATGATCGCGCCCAGCAGGCGGCTGACCCCGATCCCGTGCGACCCCATGTGCAGCGGCACGCGGCCGCCGTCCTCGGCCTGCACATAGGCGCCCAACTTCTCGGAATATTCGGTGCCGAAATAGAAGATCTGGCCGACCTCGATGCCGCGCGCGCTGCGCCGCCGCTCTTCGGGGACCTCGGCGAAGACCGCCGCGTCATGGGTTTCATCGGTGCGGGCGTAGCGGCTGGTGAATTCCTCCAGCACCGCCTGGCACTGGGCGTGATCGTCATAATCGATCTGCCGGTCGCCGAATTTCAGGTCGGTGATCGCGCTGTCATAGAACACCTCCGATTCGCCGGTGTCGGCCAGGACCAGGAATTCATGGGTGTAATCGCCGCCGATCGGGCCGCTGTCGGCCCGCATCGGGATCGCCTGCAGCCCCATCCGTTCATAGGTCCGCAGATAGCTGACCAGGTGGCGGTTATAGGCGTGCAACGCGTCCTCGCGCGTGAGGTCGAAATTGTAGCCGTCCTTCATCAGGAATTCACGGCCCCGCATGACACCGAAGCGCGGCCGCACCTCGTCGCGGAATTTCCACTGGATGTGATAGAGCGTCAGCGGCAGCGCCTTGTAGGAGGTGACGTAATTGCCGACGATTTCGGTGATCATCTCCTCGTTGGTCGGGCCATAGAGCATCTCGCGCCCGTGCCGGTCGGTGATCCGCAGCATTTCAGGCCCATAGGCGTCGTAGCGGCCGGATTTCTGCCACAGCTCGGCCGATTGCAGGGTCGGCATCAACAGCGGGATATGGCCGGCGCGCTGCTGTTCCTCGTGCACGATCTGTTCGATCCGGCGCAGCACCCTGTAGCCCAGCGGCAGCCAGGAATAGATCCCCGCCGCCTGTTGGCGGATCATCCCGGCGCGCAGCATCAGCCGGTGGCTGACGATCTGGGCGTCGGCGGGGGTTTCCTTGAGGACGGGCAGGAAATAGCGGCTCAGGCGCATGGGGCTCTCCCGGGGACAGGTGGTCCGGGACGGGTTAGGGCCTTGCGCGGCTCAGGGCAAGGGGGCGGCGCGTTTCACCGGCTCGGGGCGGGGTCGGGGCGGGGTCG
>LJSF01000039.1:42194-127711 GCA_001314655.1 Rhodobacteraceae bacterium HLUCCA08
GGGGTCGGGGCGGGGTCGGGTCTGGGCGGGCGATCAGCAGGCACGGGCCCTGGATCGAATGCGCGGGCCTACCGGCCGAGCCTCGGGGCGCGCGGGCCCGTCGCCCCCCGGGCGCGGCGCCTTGTCGATACCCCCTCGGGGGGCCATCGGGTCAGGCCCGGCCGGGCAACAGCACGGTGCCGGCGGCGACCAGCAGGACAAGCCCAAGGGTCAGGGCCAGACGGGCAAGCGGCGACAATGAACGGCGCATCGGGAAACCTCGATCAATCAATGCACCCAGCCTGCCAGAGGCCGCGCCGCCGCCCCAGTGGGGAAATCCCGACCCTTGCGCCCATCCGCGCGACGGGCGAAGAAGGGACATCACCGCAGGAAAGGCCCCGACATGGCCCTGCCCGCCCGGGACCAGGTCAGATACTGGAGCATCGCCGCGATCCTTCTGGGCGTGGTGCTCTGGCTGGTGGGCGACATCCTGATGCCCTTCGTGCTGGGCGCCGCCTTCGCCTATCTGCTGGACCCGATCGCCGACCGGCTGCAGGCGATGGGGCTGGGCCGGGCGGCGGCGACCACGCTGATCATGCTGACCGCCATCCTGGTCCTGGTGCTGGGCGGGCTTCTGGTGGTGCCGGCGCTGATCAACCAGACCATCCAGTTCACCCAGTTCATCGGACAACAGGTCGAGAGCCTGCCCGATCTCATCGACCGGCTGAACAGCTGGCTGGCCGATCATTACCCGGCGCTGAGCCTGGACAACGAAACCGTGCGCCAGCAGCTGGCCAAGATCGGAGAGACGATCCAGGACAATTCCGGCGCCTTGCTGAGCAGCCTGTTGACCGTATCCTCTTCGGTTCTCGGCATCGTCATGCTGCTGGTCATCGTCCCGGTGGTGACCTTCTACCTGCTGATGGACTGGGACCGGATGGTGTCCACGGTCGACGACCTGCTGCCGCGCGACCATGCCCCGACGATCCGCACCCTGGCGGGGCGCATCGACCGGACGCTGGCGGGCTTCATTCGCGGCATGGGCTCGGTCTGCCTGATCCTGGGCATGTATTACGCACTGGCGCTTTGGGCGCTGGGGCTGCAATTCGGGCTGGTGATCGGGCTGATCGCGGGCCTGCTGACCTTCATCCCCTATGTCGGCGCCATCGTCGGCGGGGTCCTGGCGATCGGCATGGCCTTCTTCCAGTTCTGGAACGGGGTCGAAGTGACCGGTGCCGACGGCACGACAAGCGAATCGACCAACTGGATCAAGATCATCCTGGTCTGGGCGGTGTTCCAGTCCGGCCAGTTCATCGAAGGCAATGTCCTGACCCCGAAACTGGTCGGCAGTTCGGTCGGGCTGCATCCGGTCTGGCTGATCCTGGCGCTGTCGGTCTTCGGTGCGCTGTTCGGCTTTGTCGGGCTGCTGGTCGCGGTGCCGGTGGCGGCGGTGATCGGCGTTCTGATCCGGTTCTTCGTGACCGAATACAAGACCGGCCGATTGTACCGCGGCCTGGCCCCCGAGACGGACGAAGCCCGGGCCGAGGACGCGCCTGCGCCGACCGCCGCCGCGACCGACCGCGACCCGAGCGCCTGATGCCCCGGCAACTGGCCTTCGACTGGCCCCTGACCGAAGCGATGGGCGCCGAGGCGTTCTTCGTCACCGAGGCCAACCGGGCCGCCCATGCGCTGGTCATGGCGCCGGACCGCTGGCCCGAGGGCAAGCTGGTGCTGACCGGCCCCGAGGGGTCCGGCAAGACGCATCTGGCGCGGCTGTTCGCCGACCGCAGCGGGGCCGCGATCCTGCCGGCCCGCGCCCTGTCCGGCCCGTTGCCCGACGGCGCCACGGTGATCGAGGGGGCCGACACGATCCCGCCCGCCTCCGAGGAATGGCTGTTTCACGCCCATAACCGTCTGCGCGCGCTGGGCCGGCCGCTGCTCATGACCGCGCGCAGCGGCCCGGCGCGCTGGCCCTTGACCCTGCCGGACCTGGCCAGCCGCATGGGGGCCGCCACCCTCGCCGTGATCGACCCGCCCGACGACGCGCTGCTGGCCGCGGTGCTGATGAAGCAGTTCCAGGACCGGCAACTGGCCCCCGCCCCCGAAGCGCTCAGCTATCTGCTGCGCCATATGCCGCGCCGGTTCGACACCGCCCGCCGGCTGGTCGCCGCGCTGGACGCCACCGCCCTGGCCGAAGGTCGCGGAATTTCGCGCATGCTGGCGCGGCAGGTTCTGGACACATTGCCCGATCAGGCGGATTAATCGTCACATGCCCGACACATCCACAGGCCACAAGGCCCCGATGACCCACGCCGATTTCCTTCACGCCCCGTTCCCCGACGCGGTCGAGACCGATCTCGATTTCGCCGGCGCGTCGCGCTTCTACAACCGCGAGCTCAGCTGGCTGGGCTTCAACTGGCGGGTGCTGGAAGAGGCCGAGAATGCCCGCGTGCCGCTGCTGGAACGGCTGCGGTTCCTGTCGATCTCGGCCACCAACCTGGACGAATTCTACACCGTCCGGGTCGCCGGCCTGCGCGAACTGGCGCGCGAGGGCAACGTGACGCCCTCGTTCGACGGGCTGACCCCGGTCGACCAGCTGGCGCTGATCGACACCGATGCCCGCCAGCTCATGGGCCGCCAGCAGACCGTCTTCGCCGGCCTGCGGACCGAGATGGAGGCCGAGGGCATCCGCATCCTGAGCCGCGCCGACCTGAGCCGGGCCGATCACGACCACCTGCACCAGGTCTTTCTGACCCGGGTGTTTCCGGTCCTGTCGCCGCTGGCCATCGACCCGGCCCATCCCTTTCCCTTCCTGCCCAACGAAGGCTTCGCCCTGGCGCTGGAACTGGAAGGCAGCGGACCGCGCCGCCGCACCCTGCGCGCGCTTCTGCCGGTGCCGCACCAGATCGACCGTTTCGTCGCCGTCCCCGGCGGCGAGGGGCTGCGGTTCCTGCCGCTCGAGGAGCTGCTGCTCGACAATGCCGAAAGCCTGTTCCCGGGCTACGCGATCAAGGGCGTCGGCGCCTTTCGCGTGCTGCGCGACAGCGACCTGGAGGTCGAGGAAGAGGCCGAGGACCTGGTGCGCGAATTCGAGGTCGCCCTGAAACGCCGCCGCCGCGGCGAAGTGGTGCGGATGAAACTCTCGGCCGGCACGCCCCCTGCCCTGCGCGCGTTGATCATGCGGGAATTGCGCGTCACCGACCAGGAGGTCGTCGAGGTCGACGGCATGATCGGCATGGGCGATCTGGGCGAACTGGTGCTCGACAGCCGGCCCGATCTGCTGTGGCCGCCCTTCAGCCCGCGGGTGCCGGAACGGGTCAGCGATCATGACGGCGACATGTTCGCCGCGATCCGCCAGAAGGACATGCTGCTGCACCACCCCTACGAGACCTTCGACATGGTGGTGCGGTTCCTCAACCAGGCCGCCCAGGACCCCGATGTGGTGGCGATCAAGCAGACGCTGTATCGCACCTCGAAGAATTCGCCGATCGTCGCGGCGCTGTGCGAGGCCGCCGAAGAGGGCAAGTCGGTCACCGCCCTGGTCGAACTCAAGGCCCGGTTCGACGAGGCCGCCAATATCCGCCAGTCGCGGCGGCTGGAACGGGCCGGGGCGCATGTGGTCTATGGCTTCGTCGACCTCAAGACCCATGCCAAGATTTCCACCGTGGTCCGGCGCGAAGGCGACGAGCTGGTCACCTATACCCATTACGGCACCGGCAATTACCACCCGATCACCGCCAGGATCTATACCGACCTGAGCCTGTTCACCTGCGACCCGGCACTGGGCCGCGACGCCACCAAGGTGTTCAACTACCTGTCCGGCTACGTCCAGCCCGAAGGGCTGGAAAACCTCGCCATCTCGCCGACATCCCTGAAGGCCCGGCTGATCGAGATGATCGATGCCGAAATCGCCCATGCCGGGGCCGGCCGCCCGGCCGAGATCTGGGCCAAGATGAATTCGCTGATCGAAGAGGACGTGGTCGACGCGCTGTATCGCGCCAGCCAGGCCGGGGTGAAGATTTCCCTTGTCGTGCGCGGCATCTGCGGGCTCAAGCCCGGCATCAAGGGCCTGTCCGACAATATCCGCGTCAAGTCGATCATCGGCCGGTTCCTGGAACATTCGCGCATCGTCTGTTTCGGCAATGGCCACGGCCTGCCCTCGGACGAAGCGCGGGTCTTCATCTCGTCGGCCGACTGGATGGGGCGCAACCTCAACCGCCGGGTCGAAACCCTGGTCGAGATCCGCAACGACACGGTCAAGGCCCAGATCGTCAGCCAGATCATGGCCGCCAACCTGGCCGATGTGGCGCAAAGCTGGGTCATGGGGCCGGACGGGCATTTCAGCCGCGCGCCGCATCCGCCGGGCGAATTCGCCTTCAACTGCCACCGGTTCTTCATGGAACACCCGTCGCTGTCGGGTCGCGGCTCGGCCGGGGCGGCGGATGTGCCGCGCCTGACACATCCGGACGAGTAACGCCGGGTCGGGCTTGAAATCCGGCCGCGCAGCCACAGGTTAGCCGTGATGTTGCGGGGTTCGCCAAACCGGTCGCACATCCGACCGGTCCTGCCCCGCCTGTCCCCAGCGCGCCAAGGCGACGCGAAAGGCGCGAGCCCAAGGGAAAGGACCGACAATGGCCACATCGACCGAAGACCTCGAAGCCCAGCTTGAGAAGGCCCGCAAGGATATCGAGACGCTGGCCGCCATGGCCGGCGACCGCGCCCGCAGCTTCGCCCGCGAACAGGCCGCGAGTGCCGAGGATCACCTGGCGGCGCTGTCCGACGAGGCGCGGCTGATCTATGACCGCGCCGCCGAGGACGGCCGGCAGATGCGCGACCGGACCGAGGACCGGATCCGTTCCAACCCTTTGGCCGCGACCGGGATCGCGTTTCTGGCCGGCGCGTTCCTGGCGATGCTGCTGGGCCGAAAGTGAACCTTGTGGGCCGCGCGGCCGGGCTTGCCGGGTCCGTGCTGCGTGCCCGCGCCGAGCGCACTGCCCGACGGGCCGCCCGCACGGCGCTGGCGATCGGCGTCGCGCTGCTGCTGTTCGGGCTGGCGCTCGTCTTCGGCGCGGTCGCGGGATATGTCGCGCTCGACCGCCTGGTCGGCCCGGT
The DNA here is from genome assembly GCA_001314655.1 of Rhodobacteraceae bacterium HLUCCA08. GTDB lineage: Bacteria > Pseudomonadota > Alphaproteobacteria > Rhodobacterales > Rhodobacteraceae > Salibaculum. The sequence goes on from LJSF01000039.1 coordinate 47,286, forward strand.
CGGCGCCGCGCTTTGGGTTGCCGGCGGCGCGCTGGTGCTGGGCCTTCTGGCGCTGGCCGTCGCGCGCATCGGCCGCCGCCCCGACCCCGGCCCGGATGCGGCCGAACTGCGGGCCGAACTCGACGCGCTTGCCGCCACTGCGCGCCACGATCTGCGCCAGACCGCGCCTTACCTTGCCGCGGCGGCGTTCCTCTCCGGCTTCGTGTTCGGCCGCCGGAAATGACCCCGCGCGGTTGACCTTTCCGCCGGGCTTCGCCCATAAGCGGCTGGCAACGGAGGCACGATGGACGGACCAGGCGATACCGAGGATTGGGGCCCCTTCGAACGGCCGCTGTTCAACGATCCCGAAGCCCGCGCCCTGTCCCGGGTCGGGGTGGTCGATGTCGGCTCGAACTCGGTCCGGCTGGTGATCTTTGACGGGGCTGCCCGGTCGCCGGCCTATTTCTACAACGAAAAGATCATGGCCGGGCTCGGCGCCGGGTTCAACGAAACCGGCCGGCTGAACCCCGAAGGCCGGGAGCGGGCCCTGTCGGCGATCCGCCGCTTCGTCACCCTGGCCGAGGGGCTGAACATGGCGCCCTTGACCGCCGTCGCCACCGCCGCCGTGCGCGAGGCCGAGGACGGCCCCGATTTCTGCCGCGAGGTGGAGCGCGAAACCGGCCTGAAACTCTGGGTCATCGACGGCGAGGAAGAGGCCCGCCTGTCGGCCCAGGGCGTGCTGCTGGGCTGGCCCGGATCCTACGGGCTGGTCTGCGACATCGGCGGCTCCTCGATGGAACTGGCCGATCTGCACGACGGCGAGGTCGGCCACCGCCTGACCTCGCCGCTGGGGCCGCTTCGCCTGCGCGGGATGAAGGGCGGGCGCAAGGCGCTCAAGGCCCATATCGCCGGGATCATGGAAGGCCTGCACACCCGGATGGGCGGCGTCACCGGGCAGCGCCTGTTCCTGGTCGGCGGCTCCTGGCGGGCGATCGCGCGGATCGACATGGAACGCCGCGGCTATCCGCTGCACGTGCTGCACGAATACCGGATGAAGGCCAGTTCGGTCACCAAGACCCGCGATTTCATCCTGAAATCCGACCTGGACGAGCTGCGCAACCGCTGCGGCATCTCGTCCAGCCGGATGGAACTGGTCCCGATCGCGATCCACGTGCTGCGCGAACTGGTGCGCCGGTTCAAGCCCAAGGACATCGCCGTGTCCTCCTACGGCCTGCGCGAGGGGATGCTCTATGAACAGATGCCCCAGGCCCTGCGCGACCGCGACCCGCTGATCGAGGCCTGCCGCTTTGCCGAACGCAAGGATGCCCGCATCCCCGGCTTCGGTCGCCAGCTTTACGATTTCGTCACGCCGCTGTTTCCGCGGGTCGGCTGGCAGCGCAAGCGGCTGATCAAGGCCGCGACCCTGCTGCACGACGTCAGTTGGCGCGCCCATCCCGATTACCGCCACGAGGTGGTCTTCGACAACGCGACCCGCGCCAATCTGGGCGGGCTCAAGCATTCCGAGCGGGTGTTCCTGGGCATGGCCCTGCTGCACCGCTATTCCAACAAGCGCGAAGGCACCCGGTTCGACGACCTGTGCGACCTGCTCTCGCCGGCCGAACTGCACGATGCCGAAGTGCTGGGCCGCGCCATGCGGCTGGGCGCGATGCTGTGGATCAAGGCCGACGAACCGCCCGCCACCCTGCGCTATTCGGCCAGGAACAAGCTGCTGGAAATCCGCATCCAGCGCGACGCGGCCGGCCTGTTCGGCGAAGTCGCCCGATCCCGTTTCCAGGCCCTCGCCGCCGTTCTGGGGGTCGAACCGATCGTCAAGCCGGGCGGCTGATCACAGGTCGACCTCGCCATTGTCCGGCGCGACCCAGACCGGCGCGTCGGGACGCCGGCGCAGGATGATATCGCCGTTGGGCAGGATCTCGGGCGCCTCGTAATGGCGGAAACTGTCGACCTGGCGCAGCAGGTCCAGCAGGCCCGGGCCGATCTCTTCGGTCATCGATTGCAGCATCGGCCCCATGTCGCCGGCCAGGGCCTCGAACTCGTCCAGCTGCGGCTCCAGCTCGGACAACAGCCCGCGCATCAGCATCCGCGCGCCCTGTTCCATGAGGTCGATGCCATCACCGATCTCGCCCTCCTGGGCGGCAAGCGGCACAGGGGACAGGGCAATGGCGGTGGCAAGAAGGAGCGGTTTCATGGCCGTCACCCTAACCGCGATCCCGGCAGGCGCCAAATCACAATCCGATGTCAAGCGCGACCGGGAAATGGTCCGATGCCAGCAGCAACGCCCGGCGCAACGCCTCGTCCGCGTAGCAATCCGGGTCCTCGAACGGGTGCCAGATGGTCCAGCGCGGATCGGCCGCCAGCAGGTCTTCGCTGACCATGATGTAATCCAGCAGCGCCTGCAGGAACCGGCCATCGGGCGGCACCTTGAAGCGCGCCGTGGTCGGCATCACCCCCAGCCGACTGGTCAGCGCCTGGCGGGCATGGGGGTCGAAAAGTCGTGGTTCATGTCCATCCCCCAGCACGATCTCGACGCTGGATTGCCCGAACAGCTTTTCGTATTCGTCCAGCCCCGGGCCGTCGTTGAAGTCACCCAGAACGATCAGGCTGTCGCCGGCCGCCAGGTGGTCGTCGACCCGCTGGCGCAGCCAGATGCATTGCGCCAGTTGCTTGCGGCGGTTCTCGATCGACACGCGCATGATCTCGTCGGGGGTGCGGGCGCCGTGCGGGGCCTTGGACTTTGCATGCACGCCGATCATCCGCAGCGCGCGGCCCGTGGCCTTGAGCGTCACCGCCACTTCCAGCGGCGGTTTCGACCAGACCACCGTGTCGGGCGCCGAATCCACGTCCAGATCCCAGCGGAACACCCCGTCGAACCGCGGCGCCGCGCCCGAGCCGTGCTTGCCCGTCATGTCGCCCAACGGGTCGTGGCGGGCCTCGATCACCTGCGGGTCATAGAGCAGCGCGATTTCCTGCTGGGTGTCATTGGCAAAGCCGATCAGCGCCCGGCTGGCGCGCAGCCCGGCGGCGGCGGCAAAGGTTTCCAGCGCCCGCGCGCCGTCGCGCCGCGCATGGGCATCGGGCGCCTCGATCACCATCACCGCATCGGCATCGAGCGCCTGGAACACCTGCGCCAACGCGCCGATCTGCTGGGCCCGGGTCACGTCCTGGCGGCCGGACCAGCCGTCATCCTCGATCAGCTGCCCCTCATCGTCGAACAGGTGGGTGAACCATTCGACATTGTAGGTCACGATCCGCATTCAGGCGGCGTCCCGCAGCTGTTCCCAGGCCCGGTTGATCGCCACCAGGTTCCGCTCGGCCATCTTGACCGCCTCTTCGGGCACGCCGCGGGCGATCATCTGGTCGGGATGGTTTTCGCGCACCAGGGCCCGCCAGGCGGCGCGGATCTGGTCCTGGCCGGCGCCCGGCGGCACGCCCAGCACGTCATGGGGGTCGCGATCCGCATCGGGCACGAAGATCGACCGGACGCGGCGGAACCGGACCTCGTCGAGGCCGAAGATCTCGGCCACGCGGGCCAGGAAGGCATCCTCGGCCGGGTGGTATTCGCCATCGGCGGTGGCGATGAAGAACAGCCCCTCCAGCAGGTCGCACAGCGGCGCGGCCGGGCCATCATCGTCATACATCGCCTTGATCTTGCGGGCATATTCCTCGAACCCCGCGACGTCCTGGCGCGCCATGTTGAAGATCCGCGCGGCGTTCTTTTCCTCGCCCGGCGGGATCGTGAAGACCTCGCGGAAGGCCGTCACCTCGTCCCGGGTCACCTGGCCATCGGCCTTGGCCATCTTGGCCCCCAGCGCGATCACCGCGATCGCGAAGGCCACGCGGCGTTCGGGCGGGCTGCGCAGGCGCGTGAACACCTCCGACAGGCTTTCGCCGTCGCGCAGCGCCCGCAGCGCATTGGATATCCGGGTCCAGACCGACATCGGCGCCACCATAACCGCCCGCGCCGGGGATGTCAGAGCCCTTTTCGCATCAGCACCAGGTCGATCCAGCGGCCGAATTTCCAGCCCACCTGTGCCAGCACCGCGACCCGTTCGAAGCCGATGCGGGCGTGAAAGGCGACGCCGGCGGGGTTTTCGGCCGACACCCCGGCCCAAAGCGTGTGCACCTGGGCCGCGCGGGCATGATCCTCCAGCGCGGCCATCAGCGCCCGGCCCAGCCCGCGCCCCGCCAGCCCCGGCGCCAGCAGGATCGTATGCTCCATCGTGCGGGCATAGCCGATCCCGCCCCGGAACTGGTCATAGCTGGCAAAGCCGGCCAGCGCGCCGTCGGCCTCGGCGATCAGGAACACGGGCCGGGCGGCGATCAGCGCGGCGACCTCTTCGGGGGTCTTCTGGATGGAATTGAAGGTGACGGCGCTGTCGCGGATATAGGGGTTCCACAGCGCGGCGATCGCCCCGGCATCCCCCGCCACGGCGGGCCGGATCACAACACGACCTCGCCTTTCGGCGTCTCGAGGACCGCGCCCAGGCCCGGTTCGGCCGAGGGTTCGAAATGGATCCGCGGATCCTCCAGCCAGGGCTCCAGCCGCGCCTGCAGGCGGCCGATTTCGGGGTGGCGCAGCTCCAGCCGGTGCAGCGACACGCCGCTGGCGGGCAAGGTGCCGCCGGGGGGCGGGCTGTCCCAGTGCAGCAGCGTCGGCAGGGCCGCCCCCAGCGGCAACCCGCCATCCTCGGGCACCGAGATGCGCCAGCGCAGATCGCCCCGCTGCATCGCCACCGCCGCCCCGCATTCGGGAAAGGCCGCCAGCGCCGCGTCCAGGTCATCGACCCGGACGATCCAGTTGGCCAGCCGCGGCGGGCCGGCGAATTGATCGAGCCCGAACCAGCGCGGCAGCGCCTCGGGCACGGCCTGCGGGTCGACCGCGATCACCTCGAGGTAAAGCCCGCCCGCGAGACCCAGCAGCCGGTTATGGGTGCCGTAGCGCGCATGCGCCCCGCCGAGGGCGAAGGGCACGCCCAAAGCGGCCTCGGCCCAGGCGACGCCCTCGTCCAGCGCCGTGCAGGCAATGGCAAGATGATCAAGCCGCATCGCCATGGTCCACCCTCCGATGCTCCGTCCCCATCAGACCCCCCGGCAGCGCCCGGCGCAAGGGGGGTCAGCCGCGCGCCGCGCGGATCAGGCGCAGCACGTCGCGGGCGGCCTCGGGGATGTTGGTGCCCGGCCCGAAGATCGCCTTGACCCCGGCGCCCTTGAGGAAATCGTAATCCTGCTGCGGGATCACCCCGCCGCAGATCACGATGATGTCGCCCGCGTCATTGGCCTGCAGCGCCTCGATCAGTTTCGGCGCCAGGGTCTTGTGCCCCGCCGCCTGGCTGGAAATGCCCACGACATGCACATCGTTGTCGATCGCGTCCTGCGCCGCCTCTTCGGGGGTCTGGAACAGCGGGCCGACATCCACGTCGAAGCCGATATCGGCGAATGCGGTGGCGATCACCTTGGCGCCCCGGTCATGGCCGTCCTGGCCCATCTTGACCACCAGCATGCGCGGGCGGCGGCCTTCGGCCTCGGCGAAGGCCTCCACGTCCTTCTGGATCGCGGCAAAGCCTTCGTCGCCTTCGTAGGCGGCGCCGTAAACCCCGGCGAGCGTCCTGACCTCGGCCCGGTGGCGGCCGAATTCCTTCTCCATCGCCATGCTGATTTCCCCCACAGAGGCCCGGGCGCGCGCGGCCTCGACCGCCGCCTCGAGCAGGTTGCCGCCCTCGCGCGCGCGCCGCGTGAGCTCTTCCAGCGCCTGCGCGCAAGCGCTGTCATCGCGGCTGGCGCGTATCCGTTCCAGCCGCGCGATCTGGCTGTCGCGGACCTTGACATTGTCGACATCCAGGATGTCGATCGGGTCCTCGGTCTCCTTGCGATACTTGTTGACGCCGACGATCACCTCGTCGCCCCGGTCGATCATCGCCTGGCGCGTGGCCGCGCTTTCCTCGATCCGCAGCTTGGGCAGCCCGCTGGCCACGGCCTTGGTCATGCCGCCCATTTCCTCGACCTCCTCGATCAGGGCCCAGGCCTTGTCGGCCAGTTCGGCGGTCAGGCTTTCCACGTAATAGGAGCCCGCCAAAGGGTCGACCACGTTGGTCACGCCGGTTTCCTCCTGCAGGATCAGCTGGGTGTTGCGGGCGATCCGGGCGCTGAATTCCGTCGGCAGGGCGATCGCCTCGTCCAGCGCGTTGGTATGCAGGCTTTGCGTGCCGCCCAGCACCGCGCTCATCGCCTCGTAGGCGGTGCGGATCACGTTGTTGTAGGGGTCCTGCTCCTGCAGGGACACGCCCGAGGTCTGGCAATGGGTGCGCAGCATCTTCGACCGGGGGTTCTTCGGGTCGAATTCGTCCATGATGCGCGACCACAACAGGCGGGCGGCGCGCAGTTTCGCCGCCTCCATGAAGAAATTCATCCCGATGGCGAAGAAGAAGCTCAGCCGCCCGGCGAACCTGTCCACATCCATGCCCCGCGCGATCGCGGCGCGCACATATTCGCGCCCGTCGGCCAGGGTATAGGCCAGCTCCTGCACCAGGTTCGCGCCGGCCTCCTGCATGTGATAGCCGGAAATCGAGATCGAATTGAATTTCGGCATCTCGGCCGAGGTGTATTCGATGATGTCCGCGATGATCCGCATGCTGGGTTCGGGCGGATAGATATAGGTGTTGCGGACCATGAATTCCTTGAGGATGTCGTTCTGGATCGTCCCCGACAGCAGGCTGCGGTCATGGCCCTGCTCTTCGCCGGTGACGATGAAACTGGCCAGGATCGGGATCACCGCGCCGTTCATGGTCATGCTGACGCTGACCTGGTCCAGCGGGATGCCGTCGAACAGGATCTTCATGTCCTCGACGCTGTCGATGGCCACACCCGCCTTGCCGACATCGCCGACGACACGCGGATGGTCGCTGTCATAGCCCCGGTGCGTGGCCAGGTCGAAGGCCACCGAAACCCCCTGCTGCCCGGCGGCCAGCGCGCGGCGATAAAAGGCATTGCTTTCCTCGGCGGTCGAAAAGCCCGCATATTGCCGGATCGTCCAGGGCCGGCCGGCATACATCGTGGCCTTCACGCCGCGGGTGAAGGGGGCAAAGCCGGGCAGGCCGCCGATGTGCTCCAGCCCCGCCACATCCTCGGCGGTATAGAGCGGCCGGACGGCGATCCCCTCCAGCGTGTGCCAGGTCAGCTCATCCGGCGAACGGCCGCGCAATTCCTTGCCGGCCAGGTCCTGCCAATCCTTCTTGGTCGCCATGTCTCGATCCTCCGATCCCGGTCACCGGGGGCTGGCCCCCGGCTGTTTGCATCCATGCCCTGTCGGGGCGGGTCGCGGGCCCTTCCGGCCCGTCCATATAGCTGGCCAGACCATCGGCCCCGGCGCGCAGCCAGGCCAGGTCACGGCGGTATTCGGCGCGCAGCACCGCGGCACGGTCGGCCCCGAACGGCGCCCAGGGCGCGGTCGGGTCGGCAAAGCGCGGCATCTTCTGGCCGCGCCAGGCCATCAGGCCATGCAGCGCGCCCAGGCTGATCCCGTCGGGATGGCGGTCGGGCAGCGCGGCCAACCCGCCCGGCAGGTGACCCAGCAAGGCGCCCAGCAGATCGGCCGGCCGGTCGCCATGGCGTTCCCCGGTCCAGACCACCAGCCCGGCCCGGGGCAAGGCCGCGGCGACGCGCGTCACCAAAGTGCGCCAGCGCCGCGGCTGGGTGGTCAGGTGGTCCAGCAACTGCGCATCGGGCAGCGGCCGGCCGCCGCGCAAGCCGCGCGCCAGCGCCTCGGTCCAGTAGCCCTCGTAGCCACGGATGCCCAACGCCAGGGTGACGGCATGGCCGTCGAACCCCCGCGCCAGACGGGTCAGGCGCCCGCTCAGCCCGGGATAAAGCGACCGCGCCGCCAGGTTGGCCCGGGCCGAGCCGATCAGCCGCGGTTCGGTCACGATCAGCGTATGGGTTCCGGCCCGCTCGAGCGCGGCCAGGCCCAGCGCGATCCGCCCGACCGAACGGCGGGCCCGGCGCGCACCCATCGGGCCGGGCCGGTCCGAGGCGCTGACCAGACCGGCCAGCATGCCGTCGCGCAGCCGCGCCGGGGTCCAGGCGGCGATGCCGCATCTGGCCAGGGCGGGTCGGTTCAGGTCCAGCCAGGCGGCAAGCCGGGCGTCCCCGGCGCCATCGGCACCGGGATGCAGGATGATGCGCATGGGGCGGTCTCCACTGGTCCGCGCGCGGCGCCCGGCGCCCCCAGCCCTGCACCCGCGACGCGCCGAAGGTCGCCCGGAATCCGTGACCATACCTTTAACGCCGCCCCGCCGATCGCGCGCAAAGGTTAACCGCGCGCTCATGCCCGGTCCCGCCACAACGCCAGCGCCAGGCCCGGGGCGAACACCAGCACCACCGGCAGGATTTGGGCGGCCTGCATCCGGTTCGCGCCGGTCAGGGCGAAAGAGACCCATTGCGCCAACCCCACCAGCGCCGCCGCCGCGACCCATCCGGCCAACCGCAAGGCCCGGCCGCGGCCGATCCCGTAGATCAGCGCGAAGGCCGAGACCCCGGCCAGTGGCGGCAACCAGCGCAGCGCGGTGCCGCCGCCGCGCATCAGCGCGCCCAGCTCGAGCCGCGCCACCGCATAGGCGGTGCCCAGCCCGCCGGCAAAGGCCAGCGCATAGACCAGGCCGATATGCAGCGCGCGCGGCATCGGAGCTATTCGAACTCCAGGATCACGTCATCGACCGCCAGGCTGTCACCGGGCGCGGCATTGACCTTGCTGACCACGGCCTTGCGTTCGGCGCGCAGGATGTTTTCCATCTTCATCGCCTCGACGGTGCACAGCGCCTGGCCCTCCTGCACCTCCTGGCCGACCTCGACGTCGATCTTCACCACCAGCCCCGGCATCGGGCACAGCAGCATGCGCGACGTGTCGGGCGGCAGCTTTTCGGGCATCAGCCGGGCCAGGTCGGCCTGGCGCGGGCTGCGGACGAAGACGCGCACATCCGCGCCGCGATGGCGGATGCGGAACCCGCCGGTCGACTTGCCGACCTTCAGCACCAGCGGCGTGCCATCCACCTGCAGCACCGCCAGCGGCTGGCCCGGGGTCCAGGCGCTTTCGACGCGATGGCTCTTGCCATCGACACTGACCGTGGCGCCCTGCCGGTCGGCCGAAATCCGCGTCTCCAGATCGCGGCCCTGGAAGGACACGACCCAATCCTCGCCGACATGGCGTTCGTGATTGCCCATCCGGCCGGTCACGCGGGTGCGCCGGATCTCGGCCACCCGGTGCATCGCGGCGCAGGCGGCGGCGACCCGGGGGACATCCTCGTCCGGGATCGCCACGCCTTCGAAGCCGTCGGGATATTCCTCGGCGATGAAGGCGGTGGTGATCTCTCCGCTGACGAAGCGGGGATGATCCATCACCGCGCTCAGGAACGGAATGTTGTGGCCGATCCCCTCGACCTCGAAACTGTCCAGCGCGATCCGCATCTCTTCGATCGCGGTCAGCCGGTCGGGGCCCCAGGTGCAGAGCTTGGCGATCATCGGGTCGTAATACATGCTGATCTCGCCGCCCTCGTAGACGCCGGTATCGTTGCGCACCGCGGTTTCGCCCGCCGTCGCCTCGCCCTGCCATTTGCCGGTGTCCAGCAGCGGCCCGGCGGCGCGTTCGGCGGGCGGGCGATAGCGGGTCAGCCGGCCGATCGAGGGCAGGAACCCGCGATACGGGTCCTCGGCATAAAGCCGGCTTTCCATGGCCCAGCCGGTCAGCGTCACGTCGTCCTGGGTCATCGCCAGTCTTTCGCCCGCCGCGACCCGGATCATCTGTTCGACCAGGTCGACCCCGGTGATCAGCTCGGTCACCGGATGTTCGACCTGCAACCGGGTGTTCATCTCCAGGAAATAGAAGTTCCGCGCGCCATCGACGATGAATTCCACCGTCCCGGCGCTGGCATAATCCACCGCATGGGCCAGGGCGACGGCCTGTTCGCCCATCGCCTGGCGCGTCGCCGCGTCCAGGAACGGGCTCGGCGCTTCTTCGATGACCTTCTGGTTGCGGCGCTGGATGCTGCATTCGCGCTCGCCCAGATAGACCCCGCCCCCGTGCTTGTCGCACAGCACCTGGATCTCGATATGGCGCGGCTGGGTGACGAATTTCTCGATGAAGATGCGGTCGTCGCCAAAGCTGTTGGCCGCCTCGTTCTTCGAGCTTTGAAAGCCCTCGCGCGCCTCGTCGTCGGTCCAGGCGATCCGCATGCCCTTGCCGCCGCCCCCGGCGCTGGCCTTGATCATCACCGGATAGCCGATCTGGTTCGAGATCTTCACCGCCTCGTCGGCATCCTCGATCAGGCCCATGTAGCCGGGCACGGTGCTGACCCCGGCCTCGGCCGCGATCTTCTTCGATGTGATCTTGTCGCCCATCGCCTCGATCGCGCCCTTGGGCGGGCCGACAAAGGCGACACCCTCGGCCTCCAGCGCCTCGGCGAATTTGCTGTTCTCGGACAGGAACCCATAGCCGGGATGCACCGCTTCGGCGCCGGTGGCCTTGATCGCCTCCATGATCCGGTCGATCACGATATAGGACTGGTTCGCCGGCGGCGGGCCGATATGGACCGCCTCGTCGGCCATCTGCACATGCAGCGCCTTGGCGTCGGCATCGGAATGGACGGCGACCGTGGCGATCCCCATCTTGCGCGCCGTCTTGATGACCCGGCAGGCGATTTCACCGCGGTTGGCGATCAGGATTTTCTTGAACATGTGCAGTCCCTTGAACGAAAACGACCGGCCGGGGCGCCACGCAGGCACCCCGACCGGCCGTCGGGTTTGGCGATCCGCCCGAGGGCGGTCAGGCGCGGGTCAGCGACAACCCGGCACGTTGAGGTCGTCGCACAGCACACCGGCTGTCGCGCCGATAAGCACGCCGCGGCTGACGCTGCCGCCCATGGCATCCGCGGCCAGCGCGCCGCCCGTGGCGCCGACAAGGCCGCGTTCGAGATCGGTGTCCAGGCAGGCCGACAGGGTGACGGCCGCGACAAGAGCAAGGGAAAGACGGATGATCCGCATGTGAAACTGCCTCTGGGTTCGTTGCTGTTATGGGCGGTAGAATCGTTCTTTCCACCCGGTTTATCAACGAAAACTTTCACCGACCCGGCCCCGGCGCCCGACCTGCGGCGAAAAACGGCGCATGCAAAAGGGGGTGTCGGCCTGGCTCGGGAAGAGCCAGACCGACGAGGGGAAGGGTAACGGTTTTGACAATGCGCGATCGCAGGCTTGCTGATCCCGACGACCGCAAGCTCACGCTCGCACGGCATCCGGCCGGTTGCATAGCGGAATGCGGGCCGGCCGGCAGGATCGGCCAATTCCCGCGCAAATTGTATTGTGCTGTGCCAATTCTCGCCGATCATGGCGCCCAATCCGGATCGAAAATGTCGGGAAAAGCGGCCCGCGCCCGGGCCATGTCGATCCGCAAAAGCGCATCGTAACTCTCTGGATCGAAAGGATCTTCGGCCGGTATCACCTCGCGGCCGAAGAGCCAGCTCAGGCGTCCGGCATCCAGGTTGCCGCGCAGGAACGGCGCGTCTCCGAAATGCTGGACAAGCGCCCAGAGGAATCCCTCGTCGGCGCGCCGGTCGGGGGCGCGGCGGTCGGCATAGCGTTCCCGCGCCCGCAAGGCCGGCGGGGTGCCCTTGGCCGGGCGGCGGATGGTGAACTGGAAATCGGTGCCCGGAAGGCGCGACGGAAAGCCGCGATGCTTTTCCATCATCCGCCCTCCCCGGACCGGGGGCGGATCGGGACGGGCCAGGCAGCCCGCCCCGGGGCAAGCTCAGTCGTACTTGCTGTTGAACGTGGGCTCTTCGGTGACCGGGACCGGGTCGATGACGACGAATTCCTCGACTTCGGGGGCCTGGTTGCCGCAGGCCGCAACGAAGGCCACAAGGCCCAGAGCGATGAGGCTCTTGATCGGTTTCGACATGTGCTTCTCCTGTATCGTTCCAAGGCGAGACGCCCGGTTCCGTGCCGGGTCGTGGTCTCGCCACGAGGTAAGGTCACTTGGGGGTAACCTTGTGGAAAAATACCGGAGCCCCGGTGGAAAAGATACGAATCGATCCCGCCCGCAGCGCGCTGTGACGCGCCCGACACAAATCCGCCCACACCTGAGCTTTGCTCCGCAAGATGTTGTGCAGGCATCAGAATTTCTCCCAGATGCAGGTGCCGTTTTCGGGCCGGAATTGTTCGAAGAACTGCGGCGTCGCGGGGTCGATCTCTCCCAGGGCGATCTGCCGCGACGACATCGAGATGACGATCGCCTCGACCTGCACCTGCTGGGCTTCCAGCGCCGGCAGGGCGTAATCGTCGCACAGAACCGCGAAATCCGCCGCGACATCGGAAAACGACAATCCGCCGCCGATCGCAGGGACCAGGAACCGGAACCGCGCGATGGCAGGCGCCTCCTCCAGCACCACCTCCATCAGCGCGATTTCGGCCCCCGAGGGCACGGCGATGTCCTGCGCCGCCGCCATGCCGGCGATCGCCGCACAGACCAGCCCTGCCCCCAACCGGATCATCCCGCCCCTCACAGCGGGATGTTGTCGTGTTTCTTCCACGGCATCTGCGTCTGTTTGCTGCGCAGCGCCGCGAAGGCCTTGCAGACCCGGCGCCGGGTGCTGCGCGGCTGGATCACCTCGTCGATGAAGCCGCGTTCGGCGGCGACGAAGGGATTGGCGAAACGCTCTTCGTAATCGGCGGTGCGCCGGGCGATCTTTTCGGGGTTGTCCAGTTCGCTGCGATACAGGATCTCGGTCGCGCCCTTGGCCCCCATCACCGCGATTTCCGAGGTCGGCCAGGCATAGTTGATATCCGCCTGAAGGTGCTTGGAGGCCATCACCACATAGGCGCCGCCATAGGCCTTGCGGGTGATCACCGTGACCTTCGGCACCGTCGCCTCGCCATAGGCGAACAGCAGCTTGGCGCCATGCTTGATCACCCCGCGATATTCCTGGCCGGTGCCGGGCAGGAAACCGGGCACATCGACCAGGGTCAGGATCGGGATTTCGAACGCATCGCAGAACCGCACGAAACGCGCGGCCTTGCGGGCACTGTCGATGTCCAGCACGCCCGCCAGCACCATCGGCTGGTTGGCGACCACGCCCACGCTCTGCCCTTCCAGCCGGATGAAGCCGGTGATGATGTTGCCGGCGAAATCCTCCTGGATCTCGTAGAAATCGCCCTCGTCGGCGATCTTCAGGATCAGTTCCTTCATGTCGTAGGGCTGGTTCGGATTGGCCGGCACCAGGGTGTCCAGGCTGTCCTCGATCCGGTCGACATCGTCGAAGAACGGCCGCACGGGGGGTTTCTGGCGGTTGTTCAGCGGCAGGAAATCGACCAGCCGGCGCACCTCGGCCAGGGCCTCGACATCGTTGTCGAAGGCGCCGTCGGCGACGCTCGACTTGCGGGTATGGGTGCTGGCGCCGCCCAGTTCCTCGGCGGTCACGTGTTCGTTGGTCACCGTCTTGACCACGTCGGGCCCGGTCACGAACATGTAGGAGCTGTCCTTGACCATGAAGATGAAGTCGGTCATCGCCGGGCTATAGACCGCGCCGCCCGCGCAGGGGCCCATGATCAGGCTGATCTGCGGCACCACGCCCGAGGCCATGATGTTGCGCTGGAACACCTCGCCATAGCCGGCCAGGCTGTCGACGCCTTCCTGGATCCGCGCGCCGCCCGAATCGTTGATCCCGATCACCGGGGCGCCGTTCTGCATCGCCATGTCCATGATCTTGCAGATCTTGGCCGCATGGGTGGCACTGACCGAGCCGCCCAGAACCGTGAAATCCTGGCTGAAGACATAGACCTGCCGGCCGTTGATCGTGCCCCAGCCGGTCACCACGCCATCGCCGGCGGGGCGGTTTTCCTCCATCCCGAAATCGATGCAGCGATGGGTGACGAACGTGTCGAATTCCTCGAAACTGTCCTCGTCCAGCAGCAGCTCGATCCGTTCACGCGCGGTCAGCTTGCCCTTGGCATGCTGGGCTTCGATCCGCTTTGCGCCACCGCCCAGCCGGGCCGCCTTGCGGCGCTGGTCGAGCTCCTGAAGAATGTCGGTCATGTCGCGCTGTCCTCCGTCGCTTCCCGTCGCGGGCGGGTCCCTGCGCCGGCTTCTACCCGGTTCGGCGGCAAAACCCGAGTCCGAAGCGGCAAATTTGCAAAGCGACGGATTTGCAAGTCTCAAATTTTGCAAATCGGCCCCAAACCGCCCATCCGAGGCCCAACTCGGGCCAGATTCTTGCGCCATGCAGAACCGACTGTCCACCTTGCCAGCTGTCAGCGCAGGAGACCCGCCATGCCGACCGAGACCGAGATCCTGAACGCGCTCCAGTTCGATCTTCAATATGCCACCGATCCGATCAACACTTCCGGCGCGGCCCCCTATACGCTGACCTACCAGTTCGCCAACGGCACCGAACCCGGTGACATCTGGGACAGCTATTCGAGCTGGACCGCGATGAGCGCGGCGGAAAAGGACGCGGTGCGCGCGGCTTTCGAGCATATCGAGACCCTGATCAACGTCGATTTCGTCGAGGTCACCGGGCAGGCCGATCCCGATCTGAACCTGGGCAAGGCCGATGTCGGCGGCTGGGCCGGCTATGGCGGGTTCTACTATTTCGGCAACGGCACGAATGTCACGGCCTGGGACGGCTACGCGCTGTTCAGCAAGGACATCGACATCTCCACGCCGAACCGCTTCAGCCTGATCCTGCACGAAATCGGCCACGCGCTGTCGCTCAAGCATCCGTTCGAAGGGCCGGGCGCCCTGACCGGGATCTACGACAGCAACAAATACACCCTGATGTCCTATGATCCGAACCCCGACAACGGGCTCGACAGCGATGCGATGATGCTGTTCGACATCCTGGCCCTGCAGGAGCGTTGGGGCGCGAACCTGTCGACCGCCACCGGCGACGACACCTATACCGGGCCGCGCACCAACACGATCGACGCGATCTGGGATGCCGGCGGCTGGGGCGACAAGCTCGATGCCAGCGGCAATGCAAACGCGGTCGTGCTGGACCTGCGCGAGGGGGCGTTCTCGCAATTCGGCGCCATCGAGGATGTGGTGATCGCCTATGGCACCCGCATCGAAGAAGCCCATGGCAGCGCCTATGACGATTTCCTGCGCGGCAACCATCGCGGCAACGTTCTGATCGGCAATGACGGCGACGACCAGATCGACGCCCGCAACGGCGGCGACCGGATCGATGCCGGCCGCGGTGATGACAAGGTCTGGGCCGGGGCCGGCAACGACAAGGTCTTCGGCGGCAACGGCAGCGACATGATCAAGGGCGGAACCGGCGACGATGTGCTGTACGGCCAGAACGGCAACGACACGATCCTTGGCGAAGAGGGCGACGACATCCTGTTCGGCGGCCGCGGCAAGGACAGGCTGGACGGTGGCGCCGGCAACGACCAGCTGACCGGTGGGGCCGGCCGCGACTGGTTCGTGTTCGAGGATGGTTTCGGAAATGACACGGTCCTGGACTACGAGGACGATGTCGATTTCCTGATCTTCAATCATTCCGCCGTCAGTTATCGCTATGACGCGCTGCAACTGGCCGCGCAGGTCGACGCCGACGTGGTGTTCGATTTCGGCGGCGGCGATGTGGTGACCGTGCTGAACACCACCCTGGCCGCGCTTGACGACGGCGTCGCCGTCTGGGTCTGAGCCGGGCGCTTTTGCGATGGACAAGGCGGGCGCCCGGGCCTAGCCCTTGTCCATGACCGCGAAGCCACAGGTGCGGTTCCTCGACCGCACCACCCCACCGCATATCCTGACGCTGATCCTTATGGCGGGCCTGGGCGCCCTGTCGCTCAACGTCTTTCTGCCCTCGCTGCCGTCGATGGCGGCCTATTTCGGCGTCGATTACACGGTGATGCAGCTGTCGGTCTCGCTCTACCTGGCGGCGACCGCATTGGTGCAGGTGCTGGTCGGCCCGATCTCGGACCGCTACGGGCGGCGGTCGGTGATGCTGTGGGCGATCGGCATCTTCACCCTGGCCAGCATCGGCACGCTGGCGGCGCCGACCTACAGCTTCTTCCTGGTCTGCCGGCTGATCCAGGCGGTGATCGCCACCAGCCTGGCGCTGTCGCGGGCGGTGGTGCGCGACATGGTCCCGCAGGACCAGGCGGCCTCGATGATCGGCTATGTCACCATGGGCATGTCCGTGGTGCCGATGATCGGCCCGGTGATCGGCGGCGCGCTTGACCAGGCCTTCGGCTGGCGCGCCAGTTTCGCCATGCTGGCGATCGGCGGCGCGGCGCTGTTCGCGCTGGTGCTGGCCGACATGGGCGAAACCGCGACAAGGCGCGAGGGCGGGTTGCGCGCCCAGGCCGCCGGCTATCCCGAATTGCTGACCTCGCAGCGGTTCTGGGGCTATTGCCTGGGCTCGGCCTTCGCCTCGGGCGCCTTCTTCGCCTATCTGGGCGGGGCGCCCTTCGTCGGCACCCAGGTTTTCGGGATGGCGCCCGCCACCCTGGGCTTCTTCTTCGGCGCGCCGGCGGTGGGCTATCTGGTCGGCAACGGGATTTCGGGGCGGTTCTCGGTCCGGATCGGGATCAACCGGATGATGCTGCTGGGCGCCAGCGTCACGATCTGCGGCATGGGGCTTCTGGCGGTGCTGACCCTGGCCGGCGTGATCACGATCCCGGTCTTCTTCGGGCTGATGACCACGGTGGGCCTGGGCAACGGCATCCTGCTGCCCAGCGCCAATGCGGGCATGTTGTCCGTGCGGCCGGACCTGGCCGGCTCGGCCTCGGGGCTGGGCGGCGCCTTCATGATCGGCGGCGGCGCGGCGCTGTCGGCGCTGGCCGGCGTGGTGCTGACCGAAAGCTCCGGCCCCCTGCCGCTGGTGCTGCTGATGCTGGCCACCTCGGTCTGTGCGCTGCTGATGGCGCTTTGGGTGATCCGCCGGGCGCGCATCGTCGGGGCCTGAGCCCCCGCCCCTTGCCGCGCCGCTTTGCAAACCCTACCAAGGGCTTTGCAAAGCCCCGGAGCCGCCGATGCCCGCCCAACGCCTGTATGCCGGTGCCAAGCTGCGCGAATTGCGCGGCCGCCTGGCGTTGACCCAAAAGGACTTCGCCGCCCGGCTGGGCATTTCGCTGCCCTATCTGAACCAGATGGAGAACAACAACCGCCCGGTCAGCACATCGGTCGTCCTGGCCCTGGCGCGCGAATTCGGTTTCGATGTGACCGAATTGTCCTCGGGCGACGATTCCCGCCTGGTCTCGGACATGCGCGAGGCCCTGGCCGACCCGGTCTTTACCGGCCCGCAACCGCCCCTGCCCGACCTGCGCCTGGCCGCCGCCAACGCCCCCGCCCTGGCGCGCGCCTTTCTCGACCTGCACCGGGCCTATCGGCAGACCCACGAACGGCTGGCCAGCCTGGACGAGGCGCTGGGCCGCGAAGACAGCCGTCTGCAACCCTCCCCCTGGGAGGAAGTGCGCGATTTCTTCCATTATTGCGACAATTACATCGACAGCGTCGATCGCGCCGCCGAACGCTTTGCCGAAAAGGCCGCGGGCGACCTGGTCGCGGCCGCCGAGGCAGCCCTGGCCGACCATCGCATCACCGTGCTGCGCGCGCCCGGCCCCGACCTGCGCCGCTACGACCCGCAGACCCGCACCCTGCATCTGGACGCCCGCGCCAGCGCCGCGACCCGGCGCTTTCAGCTGCTGCTGCAGGTCGCGCTGATCCAGCAGGACAAGCTGATCGAGGCGACGCTGGACCTGGCCCGGTTCCAGTCCGACACCGCCCGCGGCATCGCCAAGCTGGGCCTGGCCAATTACTTTGCCGGCGCGGCCCTGCTGCCCTATGGCCGGTTCCTGGCCGCCGCGCGCGACACCCGGCACGACCTCGAACAGCTGTCGGACCGGTTCGGCGCCTCGCTCGAACAGATCGCGCATCGGCTGTCGACCCTGCAGCGGCCAGGCGCCAAGGGCATCCCGTTTTTCTTCGTCCGGGTCGACCAGGCCGGCACGATCACCAAGCGCCATTCGGCCACCCACCTGCAATTCGCCCGTTTCGGCGGCGCCTGTCCGCTGTGGAACGTGCATCGCGCCTTCGAAACCCCGGGCCGCTGGCTGCGGCAACTGGCCGAAACCCCCGACGGGGTCCGCTATTTCTGCCTGGCGCGCGATGTCAGCAAACCCGGCGGCGCCTGGGGCGCGCCGACCCGGCGCTTCGCCATCGGCCTGGGCTGCGAAATCGCCCATGCCGGCGAGTTGTGCTATGCCGATCACATGGCGCTGGACGCGCCCGGCGCCTTCGAGCCGATCGGGATTTCCTGCCGGATCTGCGAACGCACCGATTGCGCGCAACGCTCGGTCCCGCCGCTGGAGCGGCAATTGGCCGTCGATCCGGACCGGCGCGGCGTGCTGCCCTACCGGGTCGATTGACGCGCGCCGCAAACCGGGCTTTTGTCACCTCACGTCAAGGGAGGACGACACATGGACCTGACCGGCAGCCAGATCATCGCCGCGGATCGCGAAACCGTCTGGGCGCGGCTCAACGACCCCGAAACCCTCAAGGCCGCGATCCCGGGCTGCGAAGAACTGACCGGCAGCCCCGAAGACGGCTTCGAAGCGGTGGTCAAACAGAAGGTCGGCCCGGTCAAGGCGACCTTCAAGGGCCAGGTGACGCTACAGGACCTGAACCCGCCCGAAAGCTACACCCTGGTGGGCGAAGGCAAGGGCGGCGTGGCCGGTTTCGCCAAGGGCTCGGCCGCCGTGACCCTGACGCCGGTCGAGGACGGCACCCGGCTCGATTACGAGGTCCACGCCCAGGTCGGCGGCAAGCTGGCGCAGCTGGGCAGCCGCATCATCGGCGGCTTCGCCCGCAAGATGGCCGATGCCTTTTTCGAGAATTTCAAGGGGGCGGTGGAAGGCGGCGAAGACGACCCCGCCGCCTGACCGGTCAGGCCTTCAGGATCGCGAAGATCTCGTCCTTCAGGGCCAGCCGTTCCCGGCGCAGCTCGGCCATGTGCAGATCATCGGTCGGCTCGATGTCGGTCTCGGCCCGGTGCACGGCGCGGTTCACCTCGTGGTATTTGTCGGCCAGCCGGGCGAAGTGGTTGTCCGCGGCCTTCAGCGCGGTCAGCTTGTCGGCGTATTCGGGGAATTCCTCGTGCAATTCATGCGGCGTATGTGACATCTTTTCGGTCCTTCCTGCTGTGCCGTGCAACGCTATTCGCGCCCGACCTGTCACACTTTGACCGGGATCAAAAGACGCAAATCAGCGCTGCGCCCGTTCCCAGTCGGGGTGGATCCAGGGCCGGGCATTCTCGGGCGGCAGCGGGGTGCGGTCCAGCACGTGATCGGCGATCTTTTCGCCCACCAGGATCGACGGCGCGTTCAGGTTGCCGTTGGTGATCCGCGGAAAGATCGACGAATCCGCGACCCGCAGCCGCTCCACCCCGATCACCCGGCCCTGCGGATCGACCACCGCGCCCGGATCGTCGGGCCGCCCCATCCGGCAGGTGCCGCAGGGGTGATAGGCGCTTTCGGCATGTTCGGCGATCGCCGCGTCCAGCGCCGCGTCGCTTTGCGCCGCCGCGCCCGGGATCACCTCGGTCGCCTCGAACCGCGCAAAGGCGGGCTGGGCGAAAATCTCGCGCGTCAGCCGGATCGCGGTGCGGAATTCCGTCCAGTCGTCGGGATGGGACATGTAGTTGAAGGCGATCCTCGGCGCCAATGCGGGATCGGGCGAGGCCAGCGTTACTGACCCGCGCGATTTCGACCGCATCGGGCCGACATGGGCCTGAAACCCCTCGCGCGCGCCGGTCCCGTCATAGCGCACGGCGACCGGCAGGAAATGGAACTGGATGTCCGGGTAATCGACCCCGGCGCCGGACCGGATGAAGCCCGCCGCCTCGAACTGGTTCGACGCGCCGACCCCGCGCCGGCGCAGCAGCCAGTCCAGCCCGACCCGCGCCTTGCCCAGCAGCGACCAGTGCCGATACAGGCTTTCGGGCACCCGCGCCGCCATCTGCACGTAAAGCTCCAGGTGGTCCTGCAGGTTGCCGCCCACGCCGGGCCGGTCCGCCACCACCGCGATTCCGTGGGCGGCCAGATGCGCCGCAGGCCCGATCCCCGACAGCATCAATATCTTGGGGCTGTTGAAGGCCGAGGCGGAAACGATCACCTCGGCCCGCGCCCGGATCCTGCGCAGCCGCGCGCCCTCGGCCAGTTCGACCCCGACCGCGCGGCCTTCCTCGATCAGCACCCGGCGCACGAAACCCCGGTAGAGCCGCGCGCCCAGCTTCAGTGCCGGCCGCAGATAGGCCGAGGCCGCCGACCAGCGCCGCCCCTGCCAGATCGTCGCGTCGAACGGCCCGAACCCCTCTTGCCGCTGCCCGTTGTAATCGCCGGTCGCGCCATAGCCGGCCTGCACCCCGGCCTCGATGAAGGCCCGCACCAGCGGATTGTCCCCGGGCCCGCGCGTGACATGCAGCGGCCCGNNNGCGCCAGGCCGGATCGCCGCCGCGCCCGCCATCGTGCCAATCCTCCAGCCGCCGGAAATAGGGCAGCACGTCGGCAAAGCCCCAGCCGGTCGCGCCCATCTCGGCCCAATGGTCGAAATCGCGGGCATGGCCGCGCACATAGATCATCCCGTTGATCGAGGACGACCCCCCCACCACCTTGCCCCGCGGCGCCGCGAGCCGGCGTCCGCCCAGGTGCGGCTCGGGTTCGGTGCGATAGCCCCAATCGTACCGCGCCATGTTCATCGGATAGGACAGCGCGCCGGGCATGTTGATGAACGGCCCGGCATCCGACCCGCCATGTTCGATCACCAGAACGTCGCGCCCGGCCTCGGCCAGCCGATAGGCCAGCGCACAGCCGGCGCTGCCGGCGCCCACGACGATGTAATCGGCCTCCATCACGCCCCCCGCGCGCCCGCGGCGTCAGAACGGCGCATCGACATCCCCCATGGCGACATAGACCGCCTTGACCTGCGAATAATGCTCGATCGCCGCGCGGGCGTTCTCGCGCCCCACCCCGGACAGTTTCGAGCCGCCGAAGGGCATCTCGACCGGCGTCAGGTTATAGGTGTTGATCCAGCAGGTTCCGGCCTGCAGCCGCGCCACCATCCGGTGGGCGCGCGCCAGGTCACGGGTGAACACGCCCGCCGCGAGGCCGAATTCGGTGGCATTGGCGCGGGCCAGCACCTCGTCCTCGGTGTCGAAATCCAGCACCGACATGACCGGGCCGAAGATTTCCTCGCGCGCGATCGCCATCTCGTCGGTCACGTCGGCAAAGAGCGTCGGCTCCAGGAAATAGCCCGGCCCGACGACCCGGTTGCCGCCGGCGATCAGCCGCGCCCCCTCCTCGTGGCCCCTGGCGATATAGGCCAGGACGATGTTCAGCTGGCCTTCGCTGACCATCGGGCCGAAATTCGTCGCCTCGTCCAGCGGATCGCCCAGCACCGCGCCGGTCAATCGCTTGGCCAGAAGGGACAGGAACGCCTCCTTGATGCCGCGCTGGACGAAGACCCGCGTTCCGTTGGAACAGACCTGCCCCGAGGAATAGAAATTGCCATTTATCGCCGCCGAAACCGCGTTTTCCACCTCCGCGTCGTCGAAAATGATCAAGGGCGACTTGCCGCCCAGCTCCATCGTCACCGATTTGATCCCCGCAGCGGCGGCGGCATAGACCTTGCGCCCGGTCGGCACCGATCCGGTCAGCGACACTTTCGCCACGCGCGGGTCGGTGACCAGCGCCGCGCCGACCTCGCCCGCGCCTTGCAGCACGTTGAACAGCCCCGGCGGCGCCCCGGCCTCTAGAAGGATCTCGGCCAGTTTCAGTGCCGACAGCGGCGTCGTCTCCGAGGGTTTGAACACCATCGCATTGCCGCAGGCGAGCGCCGGCGCGGCCTTCCAGCAGGCGATCTGGATCGGGTAGTTCCAGGCCCCGATGCCGACGCAGACCCCCAGCGGTTCGCGCCGCGTATAGCTCCAGTCCTGACCCAGTTGGCGGGTTTCTCCGCCCAGGTCGGCGGCGATCCCGCCGAAGAATTCCAGCGCATCGGCGCCGCTGGCCGCATCGGCCACCAGGGTTTCCTGCAACGGCTTGCCCGTATCCCAGGTCTCGATCACCGACAAGTCGCGGTTGCGTTCGCGCAGGATCTCGGCCGCCCGGCGCAGCACCCGGCCCCGCTCGGCCCCGGTCAGTGCGGCCCAATCGCCTTGCGCCCGCCGCGCCGCCTCGAGCGCGCGGTCGATCAGCGCCGGGGTCGCGGCATGGACATTGGCAAAGACCGCGCCGCTGGCCGGATGGATCACCGGGATCGGCGTGCCGCTGGCATCCTCGGCATAGCTGCCGTCGATGAAATGGCTGGCGGTGGGGATGGGGGCGGTTCGGGTCATGAGTTTTTCTGCCAAGATGAAGGGGGCTATTCGCCGCGCGGGAAGCGCTGGTTGTCCTCCAGCACGTTCAGGTCCATGTGGTTGCGCATGTAGCGTTCGGAGGCATCGCGCAACGGCTGGAAATCCCATGGAAAATAGGCGCCGTTGCGCAGCGCCTCGTAGACCACCCAGCGCCGGGCCTGGCTGGCGCGGACCTCGGCGTCGAAACGGTCGAGATCCCAGCGCGCGGCGGTCTCGGCCCGGAACCAGTCCCGCACCTCGGCCGCACCCGGGTCGGTCGCGCGATTGGTCAGTTCCTGCGGGTCGGCCTCCAGGTCGAACAGCTGTTCGGGATCCAGCGCGCAGGCGGTGTATTTCCACCGCCCCGCCCGCAGCGCCACCAGCGGCGCGTCAGAGCCTTCGGCGGCATATTCCATCGCCACCGGCCCGTGTTCGGACCCGGTCCCCGCCTCGACCAGGCTTTCGCCGTCGACCCAGGGCGCGATCTCGGACAGGTCGATCCCGGCCAGCGAACACAGGGTCGGCGTCACGTCGAGGGTCGAGACGGGCTCATCCACCCGGCCGTGGCCCAGCTCCGGATCGGCGATCATCAGCGGCACCCGGGCCGAACCGTCATGGAACGACATCTTGAACCACAGGCCCCGTTCGCCCAGCATGTCGCCGTGATCGGACAGAAACAGGATCGTCGCCTCCTGCCGGGTGTCGTCCAGCACCTGCAGGATCTGGCCGATCTTGTCGTCGAGGTAGCTGATATTGGCGAAATAGGCCCGGCGGGCGCGGGCGATGTGATCTTCGGTGATGTCGTAGCTGCGCCAGTCATTGGCGTCGAACAGGCGCTTGGCGTGGGGGTCGTGATCCTCATAGGCCATGGCCGGCACCTGCGGCTGAAGATGCGCGCAATCTGCATAAAGGTCCCAGTATGTCCGCCGCGCCACGTAGGGATCATGCGGATGGGTGAAGCTGACGGTCAGGCACCAGGGCCGCGCATCGGCACCGCGCGACAGGTCATAAAGCTTGGCCATCGCGTGATGGGCGACCTCGTCGTCATATTCCATCTGGTTGGTGATCTCGGCCACGCCCGCCCCGGTGACCGAGCCGAGGTTGTGATACCACCAGTCGATCCGCTGCCCCGGTTTGCGGTAGTCGGGCGTCCAGCCGAAATCGGCCGGGTAGATATCGGTGGTCAGCCGCTCTTCGAACCCGTGCAGCTGGTCGGGGCCGACGAAATGCATCTTGCCCGACAGCGCCGTGTGCCAGCCGGCCCGGCGCAGGTGATGGGCATAGGTCGGGATGTCCGACCGGAACTCGGCCGCGTTGTCATAGACCCCGCTGCGCGAGGGCAATTGCCCCGACATGAACGATGCCCGCCCCGGCGCGCACAGCGGGCTGGCGGTGTAGCAGGTGGAAAACCGCACCGACCTTGCCGCCAGCCGATCCAGGTTCGGGGTGTGCAGCCAGGGCGCGGGGCCATCGGGGAACAGCGTTCCGTTCAGCTGATCCACCATCAATATCAGGAAGTTACGTGGCATTGTTGATCTCCGCCTCCAGGGCCAGCAGGACGTCTGCCGTCGCACCCGGCCCGCGTGGGCCCGCGCCCGACAGACCGGTGCGCAGATAAAGCCCGTCGATCAGCGCCGCAATCCGGTCCGCGATCCCGGGCGCCGCCGTGCCGCAGATCGGGCGCAGGCCATGGACCAGGTTCGATCGCAGACGGCCCTGATAGACCGCCAGCAACCGCGCCGCAGCCGGGCTTTTCTGCGCCAGAACGTAGAAGTGCAGCCAGGCGGCGATGGTGGCGGGGCGGAAGTTCGACTCCGAAAATCCCGCCCGGATCACCGCCTCGACCCGGTCGCGCGGGGATTTCGCCATCACCAGCGCGCCGCGCACCTCGGCGCCGTAGACCGACAGGATATGCCGCATCGCGGCCAGGAAGATCTCGTCCTTGGATCCGAAATAATGATGCGCCAGCGCGCTCGACATGCCCGCCCGCTTGGCGATCCGCGCCACCGTGACCTCGAGCGAGCCTTCGGCCCCGATCTCTTCGATCGTGGCTTTCACCAGCGCCGCGCGGCGTATAGGCTCCATCCCGAGCTTGGGCATGTCATCCCCGAAAAGACTTGCCCGAAGACACTAGAGGGTTCTTTATTGACTGGTCAATCAACAAAAAGACCGACAACAGGGAGACAACGGCAATGACGATGAAATCCACCCTTTCGGTGCTGGCGATCTGCGCCGCCGGCGCCGCGCATGCGGATTGCGACACGGTGACCTTTTCGGATGTCGGCTGGACCGACATCACCGCCACCACCGCCGCCACGACCTTCGTGCTCGAGGCGCTGGGCTATGCGACCGACATCAAGGTCCTGTCGGTGCCGGTCACCTATACCTCGCTGGCCGAGGGCGACGTGGACGTGTTCCTGGGCAACTGGATGCCGACGATGGAGGCCGACATCGCCCCCTATCGCGAGGCCGGCACGGTCGACACCGTCCGCGCCAACCTGGAAGGCGCGAAATACACCCTGGCCACAAATGCCGCGGGGGCCGCGCTGGGGATCGGCGATTTCGCCGATATCGCAGAGGCGGTCGAGGCGCTGGACGGGCAGATCTACGGGATCGAGCCGGGCAATGACGGCAACCGGCTGATCATCGACATGATCGCGGCCGATGCCTTCGGCCTGGGCGCCGCCGGCTTCGACGTGGTCGAAAGCTCGGAGGCCGGGATGCTGGCGCAGGTCGCCCGCGCCTCGGAACGGGACGAACCGATCGTGTTCCTGGGCTGGGAACCGCACCCGATGAACGCCAATTTCGACCTGACCTACCTGGCCGGCGGCGATGATTGGTTCGGCCCCGACCTGGGCGGCGCGACGGTCTATACCAATACCAGCGCCGGCTTTGTCGAGACCTGCCCGAATGTCGGCGCGCTGCTGGGCAACCTCGAATTCTCCCTGGCCATGGAGAACGAGATCATGGGCGCGATCCTGGACCAGGGCCAGGAGCCGGCCGATGCCGCCAGCGCCTGGCTGGCCGCCAATCCCGAGGTGCTGCAGACCTGGCTGGACGGCGTGACCACCAGGGATGGCGGCGACGGGCTGGTCGCGGTCCTGTCCGCGCTCGGCCTCTGAGGCTGCTGCAGGGCGCCCGATCGCGGGTGCCCTGCTCCGCGCCCGGACGATGAATGTTCTTCAGGCCCTCGCAGACGCCGTGGTGGCGATCTTCAACGCGCTGATCTGGTGCGTTCAGACGCTGTGGGATTTCGTGCTGTGGCTGGGCCCGGCGCTGTGGTGGTTCATCCAGTGGCTGCCGCAACGCCTGCTGGGCCGCACCGACGAGAAATTGCCCGTGGGCGAGGCTGCAAGCCGCGCCTTCGAATATGTCCGGGACGGTGCAGAGGTCTTTCTGGATGGCTTTTCCGACGCGACCGAGGCGGCGATCGAGGTGATCAACGCGGCCCTTCTGCGCCCGCCCGGCACCAACTGGCTGTCGGGCCGCCTGTTCGACCCCTACCTGGCCTGGTGGACCGAAACCACCCATGCCGTCCTGGTCATCGGCCTGCTGGCGGCGCTGGCGGCGCTGTTGCAACGGCGCTGGCTGCCGCCGGTCCTGGTGGTGATCGGCTTCCTGTTCATCCTCGACCAGGGCTATTGGGAGGAAACCACCGAAAGCCTGACCCTGGTGCTGTCGGCCTGCCTGGTCTGCATGGGCATCGGCGTGCCGATCGGCATCTATGCCGCCCATCACCCCCGGGTCTATGCGGTGATGCGTCCGATCCTGGACCTGATGCAGACCCTGCCGACCTTCGTCTACCTGATCCCGGCGATCGTGTTCTTCGGCATCGGCATGGTGCCGGGCCTGGTGGCCACGGTGATCTTCGTGCTGCCCGCCCCGATCCGGCTGACCCACCTGGGGATCAGTTCGACCCCCACCGCCCTGACCGAGGCCGCCGATGCCTTTGGCGCCACGCCCCGGCAGAAGCTGTGGAAGGTCGAGCTGCCCGCGGCCCTGCCGCAGATCATGACCGGGCTCAACCAGACGATCATGCTGTCGCTGTCGATGGTGGTGATCGCCGCGCTGGTCGGCGCCGACGGTCTGGGCGTGCCGGTGGTGCGCGCACTGAACACCGTCGATACCGCCCGCGGGTTCGAATCCGGGCTGATCATCGTGGTCGTGGCCATCGTGCTGGACCGGATGCTGCGGGTCGACCGCAAATGAGCATGGTCGAGTTCGACAATGTCTCCATCGTCTTCGGCGACAAGCCCGCCGCGGCGCTGCCGCTGATGGACCAGGGGCTCGACCGGGCCGAGATCCAGCGCCGCACCAATCAGATCCTCGGCGTCCACGATTGTTCGCTCTCGGTCGAGCAGGGCGAGATCCTGGTGCTGATGGGTCTGTCCGGCTCGGGCAAATCCACCCTGCTGCGCGCGGTCAACGGGCTGAACCCGGTGATCCGGGGCGAGGTGCGCATCGACGAGGACGGCGCCAAGGTCAGCGTCACCCATGCCGAGGCCACGACCCTGCGCCGCCTGCGCCGCAAACGGGTGGCGATGGTGTTCCAGCAATTCGGCCTGCTGCCCTGGCGCAGCGTGCGCGACAATGTCGGGCTGGGGCTGGAACTGGACCGGATGGACCGCGCCGCGCGCCTCAGGAAAATCGACCAGCAGCTTGATCTGGTTGGCCTTTCCGACCGCGCCGATGCCCTGGTCGGAGAGCTGTCGGGCGGCATGCAACAGCGCGTCGGCCTGGCCCGCGCCTTTGCCACCGATGCGCCGATCCTGCTGATGGACGAACCGTTCTCGGCGCTCGACCCGCTGATCCGCACCCGGCTGCAGGACGAATTGCTGGATCTGCAGCGCCGGCTGGGCCGGACCATCGTCTTTGTCAGCCACGACCTGGACGAGGCCTTCAAGATCGGCAACCGGATCGCGATCATGGAGGGCGGGCGGATCGTCCAGCTGGGCACCCCGCGGCAGATCTTTTCCGACCCGGTCAACGATTACGTCGCCGATTTCGTCGCCAACATGAACCCGCTGGGCGTGCTGACCGCCCGCGACGTGATGGAGCCGGGCACCGGCGGCGCCACGATCGATGCCGAAACCCCGGTGCGCGACGTGATCGACCGGCTGAGCGCCGAGGGCATGTTGACCGTATGCGACGGCGAAACCCCGATCGGGCGGGTCAGCCATGACAGCCTGGTGCGGCACCTGTCGGACAAGACCTGAGCCCCCGGGGCTTGCACCCGGCGCCCCGCTCTGACCCTATGGCGACAGTGGTCGCGGGGTGACGATGCCGAAAAATCCGTTTGTCCTGATGGGCATATCCATCCTGGCCTATTCGCTGTTCCCGCTGGTCGGGGCGCTGGGCGTGTCGGGCCTGCACCCGTTCCTGTTTGCCGGCGCCAGCCATGTGGTCGCCTTCGCGACCTTCCTTGCCATTCTCGCCCTGCGCCGCGGCGGGATGGCCCAGGCGCGCCGGGCGCTGGGGCTGTTCCGGACCGACCGGCGGGTGCGGTTCAGCGCGCTGGCCGATGGCATCCTCAACCTGGCCAGCCATTTCCTGCTGTTCGCCGCCTTCGCCCATACCAGCGAAAGCGCCGCGACGATCCTGTTCGAAAGCTGGCCGCTGTTCGGCATGCTGGCCACGGTGGTGCTGATGCGCGACCTGTTCGGCGCGGTGCAGCGGCGCAGCCTGATGTTGGGCGCGGTGGCCTTTCTGGGGCTGGCGCTGGTGGTCTGGTCGGGCCGCGATCCGCAGGCGGCCAGCGGCGGCGGCGCGATGATCGGAACGGCGCTGGCGCTGGCGGCGGCGCTGACCATGGCGCTCAGCGTCGCCGCGATCGTCCGGTTGCGCCTGGCCCTGGGCGAACAGGCGGATCTGGACAATGTCCCCTTCCTGCCCAACCTGCTGTCCAAGGGCTGCGCGTCGCTCGCCTTTCTGGTGGCGATGGCGTTGTGGCCCGACCGCGCGGCGCAGGCGGCCTTCGTCACGCCGCCGGCCCTGTGGGTGCTGTTCAACGGCGTGGTGATCGTGTCGGTCGGCTCGCTCGCCTATCAGGAGGCGCTGGCGCTGGGCCGCCGGACCGAGGTGATCCTGATGTGGTATCTGACGCCGCTGCTGGCAGTGGTCTGGCTGGCCGCCTTCGGCATCAGCCCGATCACCGAAACCCTGATCCTTGGGGCGCTGTTCATCATCGCCGCCAACCTGCTGCTGAACACCGAGGCCGACCAGAGCCCGGCCTACCTGGCCGTGTTCTTCGCCGTGTCCGTCACCGGCACGCTGCTGCATTTCCTGCCGCCCCAGGCGCTGGGCGATTACCTGCCCGGCACCGGCCTGGTCGAACTCGTCAGCTTGCCGGTCAGCATCTTCGGCATCCTCACCGGTTTCACCCTGTCCCGGCAATTCGGCCGCCGGCAGGAACGCGAGGGATTGATCGCGCAGCTTCTGCCGGCCCTGGATGCCGAGGCGCGCAGGCATCTGCAGGCGCTGGTCGGCCAGGAGCGCCAATCCATGGCCGACCGGTCCTATGCCGCGCTGTTCGCCCGCGCCGGCGGGCGCGATCCGGGCGTCGACATGGCGCTGCGAACCCTGCGGCTCAAGGTGACGCGGGCGGTGTCGCATGGCGAATTGCTGGTGCTCTGGTCGCTGGCGGGGCTGACCATGGTGGCGCTGGTGGCGTTCCGCCCGGCCGGCTTCGCCGGTGACCTGATCGCGGTGCTGACGGTCAGTTCGCTGGTCTATCTGTGCGTGCTGCAGTCCGCCCGGCGCGACCACGAATTGACCGATCTGATCGACCGGCTGGCCGATCCGACCCTGCCGCCGGCCCGGTCGCGCCTGCTTGACCGGCGGGTCGGCGGCCTCACCCTGGCGGTGCTTTACCTGCTGCTCGGGCTGCTGTCGCTGGAGCGCGACGGGATCCTCGACCTGCTGGCCGGCTGACCCCGTCGCGCCCGCCGCTCACAGCCCCTTGGCGGCATAGCTTTTCGCGATCCGGTCGATGGCGACGATATAGGCGGCGGTGCGCAGATCGGGCACCTTGTCATTGCCGTGCCAGACCGCCCGCATCGCGCCATAGGCGGACCGCATCGTGTCATCGAGCCCGGAGCGGACCAGTTCCAGCTCGTCCGCGCCGCGCAGGTATTTGCGCTTGAAATCCGGTGACATGGTCCAGGCGTCGCCCAGATGATCGCTGAGCCGCTCCAGTTCGCGCACGATCAGTTCGTGGCGCGCCTCCTCCTGCCGGCGCTGCATCCGGCCGAAGCGGATATGGGACAGGTTCTTGACCCATTCGAAATAGCTGACCGTGACGCCGCCGGCATTGGCATACATGTCGGGGATGATCACCGTGCCGCGCTCGCGCAGGATCTGGTCGGCGCCGGCGGTGACCGGGCCGTTGGCGGCCTCGACGATCAGCGGCGCCTCGATCCGCTTGGCGTTTTCCAGGTTGATCACCCCTTCCAGCGCCGCCGGGATCAGGATGTCGCAATCGCTTTCCAGCACCGCGACCGGATCGGCGTGACGGGCGGCGTCGGGATACATCGTCATCCCGCCGTAGCGCACCATCCATTGATGCACCGCCTCCACGTCCAGCCCGTCTTCGCTGTAGAGCGCGCCGTCGCGTTCGATGATGCCGACGACCTTCACCCCGTCCTCTTCGCTCAGGAACCTGGCGGCGTGATAGCCGACATTGCCCAGGCCCTGGACCACCAGCCGCTTGCCCTCCAGGCCGCCCGACAGGCCCGCCTTGGCCACGTCCTCGGGGTGGCGAAAGAATTCGCGCAGGGCGAATTGCACGCCGCGCCCGGTCGCCTCGACCCGGCCCTGGATGCCGCCGGCATGGGCGGGCTTGCCGGTCACGCAGGCCGCGGCGTTGATATCGGTGGTGTTCATCCGCCGGTACTGGTCGGCGATCCAGGCCATCTCGCGCTCGCCGGTGCCCATGTCGGGGGCGGGCACGTTCTGGCTGGGATGGATCAGGTCGCGCTTGGCCAGCTCATAGGCGAAGCGGCGGGTGATCTGTTCCAGTTCGTGCTCCTCCCAGTCGCGGGGATTGATGCACAGGCCCCCCTTGGAGCCGCCGAACGGCGTTTCCACCAGGGCGCATTTGTAGGTCATCAGCGCCGCCAGCGCCTCGACCTCGTCCTGGTTGACGGCCATGGAATAGCGGATGCCGCCCTTGACCGGCTCCATATGTTCGGAATGGACCGAACGATAGCCGGTGAAGGTGTGGATCTGGCCGCGCAGCCGGACGCCGAAACGCACCGTATAGGTCGCGTTGCAGACCCTGATCTTTTCCTTCAGGCCCGGAGGCAGGTCCATCAGCGCGACCGCCTGGTTGAACATGATGTCGACAGAATCGCGAAAGCTCGGTTCGCCCTGGGGCATCGGATGATCTTTCATTTTCTCCTCCGGTTGGGTCGCCTTGAAGGGTCAGGTTAACCACGAATCCCCCCACCTGCCGAGGAAATGACCAGGAAATGCGAATTTTTGGCAAACGCGATCGATCCACACAACCATTCGAAAACCCGGCGCCGATTGTTGGCGGTTTGCGCAACAATCCCCCGAAAGCCGCGATCAATGTCCATTCAACATCGGTTAACAAACGCGCTTTCGCCTTCTTTCGCCCTAATTTGGCCACGCTGATCTGTGCTTATGATCCCGAAGAACTGGGTCTGGGGGGAGTCGGCTCTCGTCCGTTTGCGGGCGAAACAAGGTGGATGGTAAAATGGGCACTTGCTGCAAGAATTCGGCACGCGACAGTCGCGGTGGGCGGTCCGTCCTTGCGCGGTTCCGTCGCGACGAAGACGGGGGGATCATCATCTTCTCGCTGTTCATCTTCGTGCTGATGCTCTGGTTCACCGGCATGTCGATCGACCTGATGCGGTTCGAAACCACCCGCACCAAGGTCCAGGGCACGCTCGACCGCGCCGTCCTGGCCGCCGCCGACCTCGACCAGGAGCTGCCGCCCGCCGACGTGGTGCGCGACTATTTCGAAAAGGCCGGCATGCTGGACTTCCTCGATGGCGAGCCGATCGTCGACGAAGGAATCAATTACCGCGTCGTCAGCGCCAATGCCCAGGTCACGATCCCGATGCTGTTCGCCGACCTGCCGCGGGTCTTCATGCAGCCCTTCGCGCCGGGCATCTACAGCTCCCTGACCGTGTCCGGCGGATCGACCGCCGAGGAACGCGTGTCGGACGTGGAAGTGTCGCTGGTGCTCGACGTGTCCTCGTCGATGCAGCAGAACGACCGCTTCACCAACCTGGTGCCGGCGGCCCACGATTTCATCGACACGGTTCTGGCCAACAACACCAATGCGCCCGAGGGTCTGATCACGGTCTCGCTGGTCCCCTATTCGGCCGTGGTCAATACCGGCCCCGAAATCGCCTCGGTCATGAACCTGAACCGGACCCACGGTTACTCCACCTGTCCGCTCTTCGACGCTGACCTGTTCGAAGAAACCGAGCTGGACCTCGACGAATCCTACGACATCGTCGCCCATTTCGACTACGGCGCCGAAACCAACGTGAATGCGCAGCCGATCCAGCGCCCCTGGTGCTTTGTCGGCGACGACAACGAGATCGTCGTCCATTCGTCGGATCCCTGGCGGCTCAAGCAGCATGTCAGCAACCTGACCAGTTTCGGCAACACCGCCATCGACCTCGGAATGAAATGGGCGGTCGCCCTGCTCGACCCCTCGACCGAAGCGATCGTCGACGAGATGATCAGCCGCGGCGAAGTCGACAGCATCGCCGGAGACCGCCCGATGCCTTGGGGCACCCAGGACAACCTGAAGGTCGTCGTGCTGATGACCGACGGGGCGAACACGGTCGAATACGACCTGTCCGAACCCTACAAGTCCGGCATGTCGACGGTCTGGTTCTGGCGGCAATTCGACGACCAGCCCCTGCACGAAGTGTCCAAAAGCCGCATCTCGATCCAGTACGAGGGGATGAGCACGCCCTGGAACAACTGGGATGACGCGTTCTTTCACCTCAGCGCCCCGCATTGGGACCGCTGGGACAATCACCCGCGCGGCACCGACGAGTGGGAATACCGCAGCGGCAACCTGGATATCGATCACGGCTCGGCCGTGGGCGAAGGCATCCACTATGAGGGCAACGTGTTCCACGCCTCCTGGCAGGACATCTATGCCAATTGGGTCCGCACCCGGATCTACAACATCTTCTTCAACGAGCCCTATTCGCGCGGCGCGATCAACTACAGCACCTATGTCGCGACCTATTACGCGCTCGAACCGGTCGTGAACGGCCCCCAGGCCGATGACCGGTTGTCGGATATCTGCAAAGAGGCCCGGGATGCCGGCGTGGTGATCTATACCGTCGCCTTCGAAGCGCCTTCGGGCGGCCAGGATGCGTTGCTCGACTGTGCCAGTTCGCCCAGCCATTACTTCGACGTCGAAGGCACCGATATCTCGAAAGCGTTCTCGGCCATCGCCTCGGATATCCGCCAGCTGAAGTTGACCCAATGACACGCGTGTTCTCCAGGTTCCTGCGGCGCTTTCGCCGCGACGACGACGGCGGCCCCTCGGTCGAATTCGTCATTGTCTTCGTGCCCTTCGTCATCATCTTCGCCGCCGCCTTCGAGATGGGGATGATGATGACCCGGCACGTGATGCTCGAACGTGGCCTGGACATGGCGGTGCGCGAGGTGCGCCTGAACACGGCCGCCGATATCGACGAGGACGACCTCAAGACCATGGTCTGCAACTCCAGCGGCCTGATCCCGGATTGCACCAACCAGCTCAAGCTGGAAATGCGCCCGATCGACCTGCGCGCCTGGTCCAACATCCCGCGCGCCGCCGATTGCGTCGACGTGGACAACCCCTTTGCGCCGTCCCGGAATTTCGTCAATGGCGGGCAGAACATGATGATGGTGGTGCGCGCCTGCGCCCGGGCGCAACCGCTGTTGCCGAAATTCGGACTGGGCTATTTCCTGGCCGAGATGGACAACGGCTATTACCAGCTGGTGTCGACCTCGGCCTTCGTCATGGAACCGCTCTGAGGATGGCTGCGATGGTCCCGTTTCTGAAAAAGCGCCTGACCCGGTTCCGCCGCGACGAGGGCGGCTCGATCGCCGCCGAAGCGGCGCTGATGTTCCCGCTGCTGCTATGGACGGTGCTGGCCTCTTACGTCTATTTCGAGGCGTTCCGGAACCAGTCCGTCAACACCAAGGCGGCCTACACGATCTCGGACGCGCTGTCGCGCGAGACCGAGATGATCGACAACACCTACCTGACCTCGCTCTGGCGGCTGCACGAATTCCTGACCAACTCGGCCCATGATACCGGGATCCGGGTGACGGTGGTCGAATTCGACGGCGGCGACCCGGAGGTGCAGGGCGACGAGGAATACCTCGTGTCGTGGTCGCGCGAAAAGGGCGACACCCACGGGTCGTTCGACATCGACCTGATCGAGGACAGCCTGCCGGTGATGCCCGATGGTGAAACCGTGATCGTGGTCCAGACCTGGGTGGTCCACGAACCGGTGTTTTCGGTCGGGCTCGACGCCTTCGAATTCGAGGATTTCGTCGTCACCCGGCCGCGTTTCGCGCCCAACGGCATCTGCTACAGCCACAACGGCTCGATCGCCGGCCGGATCTGCCCGGTCGACAGCTAAGGCGCCGCGATCCGGGCCGCGATCTGTTCGGCCATCGCCCTGGCCGGCCCCGACGACACCACGCCGCCGACCCCGATCCGCCGGCCCAGGCACCAGTAAAGCCCCGGCGCCCAGGCCCTTTCCACCGGCCGGTCCAGGGTGACAAGAAACCCGTTCGACGGCTTGAAGGCGAAGATCCCCCGGTCGATCTGCCGGATCTGCGCCATCGGCGCCAGCATCCGCCCGGTGCTGTCGCGCAGGCCCGCCTCGGTCAGTTCCAGCGCCAGCGCCGTCGCCCGGCGCAGCTTTTCGCCCAGCAGCAGCGTCCCCGCACCCAGCACGACCAGCACGACCCGGAACGCCGGCAGCGTCGGATGCAGCAGCCCCAGCGCCACCAGCAAGCCGCCCAGACCATACAGGATCGCCACCGCCAATCCGCGCCGCCCCGGCGTCGGGGCCAGCCGCGCGATCACCTGTGCCTGTGTCATCATCCGCTCCGTCCTGTTCGCCCCGCTCTACAAGCCCGGACCCGGGCGCGCAATCGGCTTGCCCCCGGCGCACCGGCGCCGCTATGGTCCGCGCCACCGCGCCACCGCGCCCCGGAACCCGAATGCCCCGCCCTGCCCTCTGCCTTGCCCTGCTGCTGCCCGCGCTCGCCGGATGCGCCGATCTCCCGGCGCTGGAGGGGCGCGTCTCGGCCGACATCGCCGCCGCCCCCTATCCGGCGATCACCCCGCTTGGCCCGATCCTGGCCCGGGCCGATGCGCTTGCCGTCTCGGGGCGGGCCAGCCCCGCCGCCCTGGCGCCGGTCGAGGCCCGCCTGGCCGCCTTGCGCGCCCGGGCCGATGCCCTGCGCGGTCCGGTGATCCCGCCGGCCCAGCGCGCGCGTCTGCTGCGCGGCGTCGCAGCAGACGCGTTGCAGTGACCGCCCGAAGCGGCTATTCGAACGCGAACCGAACAAACAAGCCAGCGGATCGACCCCCCCATGTCTGAACCCCTTCGCCTCGGAGTAGCCGGGCTCGGCACGGTCGGTGTCGGCGTGGTCAAGATCATCCAGCAAAAGGCCAACCTGTTGGCCGAACGCAGCGGCCGCCCGATCGAGATCACCGCCGTCTCGGCCCGCAGCCGCGACAAGGACCGTGGCGTGCCGCTTGACGCCTATGGCTGGGAGGACGATCCCGCAGCCCTTGCCCGGCGCGACGATATCGACGTCTTCGTCGAACTCGTGGGCGGCGACGACGGCCCGGCGAAACAGGCGATCGAGGCCGCGCTGGCCGCCGGCAAGGACGTTGTCACCGCCAACAAGGCGCTGCTGGCCCATCACGGCCAGCGCCTGGCCGAACTGGCCGAGGACGCGGGCCATGTGATCCGCTTCGAGGCCGCCGTGGCCGGCGGTATCCCGGTGATCAAGGCCCTGACCGAGGGGCTGGCCGGCAATGACGTGGAACGTGTGCTGGGCGTGATGAACGGCACCTGCAACTACATCCTGACCCGGATGGAAAACGCCGGGCTGTCCTACGAGGATGCCTTCGCCGAGGCCGACGGGCTGGGCTATCTGGAGGCCGATCCGACGCTCGACGTGGGCGGCATCGACGCGGGCCACAAGCTGGCCCTGCTGGCCGCCATCGCCTTCGGCACCCAGCCCGATTTCGACGCGGTCGAGCTTGAGGGGATCGGCTCGATCACGATCGAGGATATCCGCCAGGCCGCCGACATGGGCTATCGGATCAAGCTTCTGGGCGTGGCGCAGCTGACCGGGCGCGGCCTGGAACAGCGGATGTCGCCCTGCCTGGTGCCGGCGATCTCGCCGCTGGGACAGCTTGAAGGCGGCACCAACATGGTGGTGCTCGAAGGCGACCATGCCGGCCAGATCGTGCTGCGCGGCGCCGGCGCCGGCCAGGGGCCGACCGCCAGCGCGGTGATGTCGGACGTGATCGACATCGCCCGCGGCACCCGGCTGTCGACCTTCGGCCAGCCGGCGCGCGGCTTGCGCAAGGCCCGGCCCGCCCGTGCGGCGGTGCCCGCGCCCTATTACCTGCGGATGGAACTGGTCGACAAACCCGGCGCCCTGGCCAAGATCGCGGCGCAACTGGGCGAGGCCGGCATCTCGATCGACCGGATGCGCCAATACGGCCACGAGGCGACCACCGCCCCGGTGCTGATCGTCACCCACCGCACCACCCGCGCCGCCCTGGACGAGGCGATCCGCGGCTTCGAGACCACCGGCGTTCTGGCCAGCACCCCGGTGGCGATCCGCATCGAAGAGGTCTGACCGACACGGTCGGACGGGCCGATGTCCGGCCTGCGGGCCCCGAGACCGGGACCGCCGCGGCCCGAACGGCACGCATCGCGGCTTTGATCGGCGCCGTTAGCGCCCACAGGCTTGTGGCCGGGGGCGCACCCCGCTAGGGGCACGGACAAAGCCGTTCATCCAGGGACAGATTCATGTCGCATACCGCCCCCGAATTCCATGACCGCATGTTGTCCCTGGGCCTTGCCCGGGTGTCCGAAGCCGCGGCGCTCGCCTCGGCCCGGCTGATCGGCCGCGGCGATGAAAAGGCCGCCGACCAGGCCGCCGTCAACGCCATGCGCGACCAGCTCAACAAGCTGGAAATCAGGGGCACCGTGGTGATCGGCGAAGGCGAACGCGACGAGGCGCCGATGCTGTATATCGGCGAAGAGGTCGGCACCGGCGACGGCCCCGCCGTGGACATCGCGCTCGACCCTCTCGAAGGCACGACCCTGACCGCCAAGGACATGCCCAACGCGCTCACGGTGATCGCCATGGGCCCGCGCGGCTCCATGCTGCATGCCCCCGATGTCTACATGGACAAGCTGGCGATCGGTCCCGGCTACAAGCCCGGCGTGGTGACCATGGCGATGTCCCCGGCCGAGCGGGTCTCGGCCCTGGCCGCCGCAAGGGGCTGTTCGACCGAGGATATCACCGTCTGCGTCCTCGAACGCCCCCGGCATGACGAAATGATCGCCGAGCTGCGCTCCACCGGCGCCGCGATCCGGCTGATCACCGATGGCGACGTGGCCGGCGTGATGCATTGCGCCGATCCGCATGTGACCGGGATCGACATGTACATGGGGTCCGGCGGCGCCCCCGAAGGCGTGCTGGCCGCGGCGGCGCTGAAATGCATGGGCGGACAGATGTGGGGCCGGCTGACCTTTCGCAACGACGACGAACGGGCGCGGGCGAAAAAGGCCGGGATCACCAACCTCGACCGGGTCTATACCCGCGACGACATGGTGACCGGCGACGTGATCTTTGCCGCGACCGGGGTGACCGACGGCTCGCTTCTGCCCGGGATCAAGCGCGAGGTCACGCATCTGACCGCCGAAACCATCCTGATGCGGTCCAAGACCGGGTCGGTCCGGCGCATGCAATACCGCAACCCGGTCTGACGACCCGCGCCGGCGATCCGGCCATGGCGACTCGGCGGCGGGTCGCATATGGTGGGGCGCAATGGACAGCACACCAGATATGGTCCGCGCCTTTCTCGGCGTCGAAGGCTCGGCCACCGGGCGCCGCTGGATCGGCCCGGGGCTGGAAGAGGACCGCCAGGCCGAGGCCATGGCCCAGGCCCTGGACCTGCCGCTGCCGCTGTGCCGCACCCTCGCGCGGCGCGGGGTGACGGCCGAGACGGCACCGGATTTCCTGGCCCCCACCTTGCGCGACCTGCTGCCCGACCCGCGCGGCCTGCGCGACATGGATGCCGCCGCCGCCCGGCTCAACCAGGCCGTGGCGCGGGCCGAGCGGGTGGCGATCTTTGCCGATTACGATGTCGATGGCGGCGCCTCGGCGGCGCTGCTGCTGGACTGGCTGCGCCGCCAGGGCCGCGACGCGACGCTCTATGTCCCCGACCGGATCGACGAGGGCTATGGCCCCAACCCCCCGGCGATGGCGGCGCTGGCCCGCGATCATGGGCTGATCGTCTGCGTCGATTGCGGCACCCTGTCCCATGATGCGCTGGCGGCCGCGCAGGGCGCCGATGTCGTCGTGCTCGACCACCACCTGGGCGGCGAAACCCTGCCCCCCGCCCTGGCCGTGGTGAACCCCAACCGCCAGGACGAAAGCGGCGACCTGGGTCACCTTTGCGCCGCCGGCGTGGTCTTTCTGGCCCTGGTCGAGGCCAACCGCCAACTGCGCGAGACCGGACGGAGCGGCCCCGACCTGATGTCCATGCTGGACCTTGTCGCCCTGGCCACGGTCGCCGACGTGGCGCCCCTGGTCGGCGTCAACCGCGCCTTCGTGCGCCAGGGGCTGACGGTGATGGCCCGGCGCCAGCGGCCCGGCCTGGTGGCGCTGTCGGATGTCGCCCGGCTCGATACGCCGCCCGCGGCCTATCACCTGGGCTATGTCCT
This sequence comes from Rhodobacteraceae bacterium HLUCCA08, assembly GCA_001314655.1. Classification (GTDB taxonomy): domain Bacteria; phylum Pseudomonadota; class Alphaproteobacteria; order Rhodobacterales; family Rhodobacteraceae; genus Salibaculum. The sequence continues at coordinate 85,645 of LJSF01000039.1, forward strand.
TGGCCCCCGGGTCAATGCCGGCGGCCGGATCGGGCGCGCCGACCTGGGCGCACGGCTGCTGTCGACCCCGGACCCGGCCGAGGCCCGGTCGATCGCCGACCGGCTTGACCAGCTCAACACCGAACGCCGCGAGATCGAGGCCGCGGTGCGCGACGCCGCCCTGGCCCAGGCCGAGGCGCGGGGCCTGGAGGCACCGCTGGTCTGGGCCGCGGGCGACGGCTGGCATCCCGGCGTCGTCGGCATCGTCGCCGCGCGGCTGAAAGAGGCCACCAACCGCCCCGCCGTGGTGATCGGCCTGGATGGCGCCGAGGGCAAGGGCTCGGGCCGGTCGGTGTCGGGCATCGACCTTGGCGCGGCGGTGCAGCGGGTCGCGGCCGAGGGGCTTCTGGTCAAGGGCGGCGGGCACCGCATGGCCGCCGGGCTGACCGTCACGCGCGACAGCCTGGAGGCGGCGATGGCGCGGCTGTCGGAGCTGCTGGGCCGCCAGGGCGCCGGCGCGCTGGGGCCTTCGGACCTGCGGCTTGACGGCGTGCTGATGCCCGGTGCGGCGACGGTCGCGCTGATCGAGCGGATCGAACAGGCCGGCCCCTTCGGCCAGGGCGCCCCGGCGCCGCGTTTCGCCCTGCCCGATGTCCAGGTCCTGCATGTGCGTGAGGTGGGCAGCGGCCATCTGAAGGCCAGCTTCGGCGACGGGCTGGGCGCGCGGCTCGATGCCATCGCCTTCGGCGCGGCGGAGGGGCCGCTGGGGGCGCTGCTGCGGGGCCATGGCGGGGCCCGGCTGCATGTCGCCGGCCGGCTCGAGATCAACACCTGGCAGGGCCGTCGGAGCCCGCAATTGCGGCTGGAAGACGCCGCACAGGCCCAGGGCTGAAGGCGGCGCATTTTCCGCAAGAATCCTCTTGCACGTCCCCCCCGGTTTTCCTAAACAGCGCCTCACCGACAGCGTGGCCCGTTCGTCTATCGGTTAGGACGCCAGGTTTTCAACCTGGAAAGAGGGGTTCGATTCCCCTACGGGCTGCCACTTTTCCCCATCAAGCCTGCCACCGATCCGCCAACGCGACCCGCGTCGCGGACCGCCCCCTGGATTGCAGGCCAGACACCTTTCCCGGGGGTTGCGCAGCGGCGATCGGTCTGGCCCGGCGCCATCCGGTGTCCCCGGCAGCCGCCGCGACAGGTCCGTCGTTGCGGGGCGCGCCGAACCGGCGCGCCGTCACAAACGCTCTGGACCGCGTCGCATTTCGGCCCTACCCCGACACCATGACAGCAACCGCCGACAGCCCCGACAGCATCCTGCCAGGCATCGCCCTGATGCTGGGCTTCTGCGTCACCGCGCCGATGCTGGATGTCTGCGCCAAGCTCGCCGCCGACGCACAATCGACCGGCCAGATCACGACCGCGCGCTTCGTGGTGCAGGCGGTGCTGATGGCGCCGCTCTGCCTGGCGCTGGGCGAACCTCTGGCGATCCGCCGCCGCGACCTGGGGCCGATCGCCCTGCGCGCGGTGCTGCTGATCGTGTCGACCTTCTGCTTCGTCGGCGCGGTCGCGGTGATGCCGATCGCGGATGCGCTGGCCATCGTCTTCGTCATGCCGTTCCTGCTGATGTATCTGGCCCATGCCATTTTCGGTGATGTGGTCGGCCCGCGCCGCATCGCGGCCTCGGGGGTGGCGTTCATCGGCGTGCTGCTGGTGATCCAGCCCAGCCTGGCGGCCTTCGGTCTGGTGGCGCTGTTGCCGCTGGGCACGGCCGTCACCTTTGCCGGATACATGCTGGTCACCCGCGGGCTGAGCCGTCGGGTGCGCCCCGTCGCGATGCAGTTCCAGACCGCCCTGATCGCCAGCCTGATCTGCCTGCCGGTGCTTTGGGCCGCGCAGGGCAGCGGGATCGAGGTGCTGGAGCCGGTCATGCCGGACGCGCTGGGCTGGCTGTGGCTGGCCGGCGTCGGCGGTTTCGCGGCGCTGAGCCATCTGATGATGACCTATGCGCTGCGCTTTGCCCCCTCGGCCACGCTCGCGCCGCTGCAATATCTGGAGATCGTCACCGCGACCCTGCTGGGCCTGCTGATCTTCGACGATTTCCCCGATCGCATGGCCCTGGCCGGGATCGTGGTGATCGTCGGCGCGGGGCTTTACCTGATCCACCGCGAACGGGTCACGGCGCGGCGCCCGATCGCCACCGGCAGCCCGCCGACCGGGCCGGTCTAGCCCCAGCCCCGCGCCGTCGCCAGTCCGGCGATCAAGGCGTCCAGCGCCGCGCGCGGCAGGATCAGCAGCATCTTCGCGGCATCGGGGGCCAGCGTCACCGGGCCGGTCGCCGCGTTCGAGGTGCCGATGCGGCCATCGGGGGCGAAGTCCAGCCCCTCGGTGGGCCAGCGCAGCCCCGACGAGGCCACCCGGCAGGGGGCCAGCGGAAACAGCGACACCGGCGCGCCGGCGCCAGGATCGAGCGTGATCCGCGCCGGACAAAGGCAGACGATGGTTTCCGCGCCGAGGACGATGCAGGGCCGGTCGGGATGGGCGGCCAGCACCGCCATCACCGCCAGTTCGTGATCGAAACGCCCGCCGGTGACCCCGACCGCCAGCACCAGCGGCGCCGCGACCGACCGCAGCGCCTTGTCGAAATCCGTGGTGTCCTGCTCTTCGATCCGATGCAGCCGGTCGGCAAAGGCCCGGCGCGCGGCGTCGGAAATCGAATCCATGTCGCCGATCACCGCCTCGGGCCGCAGGTCGAGGCCAAGCGCGGTATCGGCGCCGCCGTCGATCGCGACCAACCGGGGCGCCCGGCTTAACGCGATCTCAACCTCTGGCGCCGCAGTCTGGGCCCCACCAAGCAGCGTCACCGGGACGGCACTTGCAACAATGGTGCGAGTCACGATCTATTTGCCACAATTCGCGAACATCGACACAAAGTTGCCACGAAATAATCCCTTCAATTTCCCGGTTCCGTTCCGGTTTGCGAACCAATTGATGGTAAACCGAACCCCGGTGGGCTGAGAGGAAAGCGAGCATAGAATGGTTGGAACGAGCAAGATCCTTACCGTGTCCTACGGCACCTTCTCGTGCACACTCGAGGGATTCGACGATTCCTTCAACACCATGAAGGCGATCGCGGAGTATTTCCGGGATCTGGCCGCCGACGACCGTTACTTCGGCGCCGAGCCGCCGACCCCCGATGCCGAGATGCTGGCCCGGATCGCCGAACGCGAGATCGCCCGCCGGGTCGAGGCACGTCTTGACGACGGCGGCGTCGTGCTGCGCCCCGCCGCGTTGGCGGCCGCCGCGCCCCGGGATAGCGCCGAGGATGACGCCGCCGCCGAGGATGAGGCGCCGCGGGTCGACGCGGACCCGACCGAAGAGAATATGGCCGAGGCGGTGTCGACCGACACCGATGTCGAAGATGCCGAAGTCTCGGACGACGACGTCCTGGCCGAGGATGACGCCGAAGCCGCGACCGTCGAGGACGAAGCCGTGGCCGAGGGCATCGTGGCCGAACCGGTCGCCGAGGACGCGGACGACATGGTCGCCGAGGACGAGGACAGCCCGGTTGCCGAGGTCGAGGACAGCCCGGTTGAAGAGGTCTCGGCCGAACCGGTCGCCGAGGACGCGGAGGACTTGGTCGCCGGGGTCGAGGACGAACCGGTTGCCGAGGTCGAGAACGACGAGGACGACGCCGGGAACGCCGCCATGGACCCGCCGCCCTCCGTCGCGCCCAGCCATCCCGATGCCGACAGCGTCGCCGCCAAGCTGCAACGCATCCGTGCGGTGGTGTCCGGCGGCCCGAACACGCTGGAAACCGCCGATTACGCCGACGACCTGACGCCCGCCGAAACGCCCTCCGGCGCCGAAGCGGACCTGGCCGAGGCCCCGGTCGAAGACCCCGAATTCCCGGCGACCGACATGCTGGCCCGGGTCATGGCCAGGCACACGGCCGACGCCGAAGACGCGGCGGCCGAAGACACGGCCACGGTCGACACGGCCCCCGTCGACACGGCCCCCGCCGACACTGCCCCCGTCGACACCGCCCCGGTCGACGACCTCGCCGCGGCGGGGTCCGAGGACGCGGACCTGCGCATCGAGGCGAACCTTGACGCGAATGTCGAGCCCGAGAAGCCGTCCGATCCGGAACTTGCCGCGATCTCGGCGGCACTGGCCACATCCGAGGATGTTCGGGCCGACGACCAGCCCGCCCCGGCCCCGGCCGAGGAAACCGCCGACCACGACGCCGATGCCGACCCGGACCACCCCGCCAAGGCCGCGGACGACATCCCCCCGTCACGTCACCGCGTGGTGCGTGTCGATCGCGGTCAGCTGGCCGCCCTGGCCGCCGAACAGGCCGCCTGGGCCCGCGAAGAGGCAGCCCGGCCCACGTCCGACGCGGCCGGCACCGATCTGGGCCTGCTGGACGGCGCCGACGAGTTCGACGACCTGATGGATGCCGACGAGGCCCTGTCGCCCGAGGAAGAGGCCGAATTGCTGGCCGAATTGTCGGACCTGTCCGACGATACGACCCGGGACCATGCCGGGGCCTTCGACGAGGACGACGACGAAAGCCTGTTTTCACCCGATACCCCGTCCGAAGACCCCAGGGCGTTCGATGAGCCGACCGTCGACGACGATGACACGCCGACCGCGCCAGAGCCCGAGGCCGCGCTGACCGAGGCCGACGCCGTCGCCGACCCGGCCGAGGACGACAAGCGCGCGGCCAAGCGTGCCGCTTTGGCCGCCGGCCCCGAAGAACAGGCCCTGGACCGGCTGATGGGCGATGCCGATGCCCAGATGCAAGAGCCCGAAAGCAACCGCCGCCGCGCCGCCATTGCCCAGCTCAAGGCCGCGGTCGCCGCCAACGAGGCGGCCCGCCGCGACGGCACCAGGGCCGAAGACGACGACGAGGCCGAAGCCGAAAACGCCTTCCGCGACGACCTTGAGCGCGTTGTGCGCCCGCGTCCGAACCGGCCCCAGGTCGAAGGTGCCCGGCGCACCGAGCGGCCGCGCCCGGCCCCGCTGAAGCTGGTCCCGGCCCAGCGCGTCGATCTGGCGGCACGGGCCGGTCGTCCGGTCGAACCGGTCCGCCCGCGCCGCATCTCGGGCGAAGACGAGGGGGCCGCTGCCGCTGCCGCCGCCGGCGGCTTCATCGAATTCGCCGAGGACATGGGCGCGCGCGATCTGCCCGACCTGCTGGAAGCCGCGGCGGCCTATACCGCCTTCGTCGAAGGCAAGGAGGAGTTTTCGCGGCTGCATATCATGCACCAGGTCCGCGCCGCGCGTCCCGGTGAATTCACCCGCGAGGATGGGCTGCGGTCGTTCTCGGACCTGCTGCGTCGGGGCCGTCTGACCAAGATCGCCAATGGCCGGTTCCAGGTCGCCGAGGACACCCCCTTCCGTCCGGAGCGTCAGGCCAGCTGATCCGGCACTTGATCGGAAATTGAAAAGGGCGCGCCGATCGGCGTGCCCTTTTTCATCTTCCGGGTCGGAAAATCACCCGTCCTCGTCCGGCGGCGGCGCCTGGCCGACACCCCTGAAGACGAATTTGAACGGCAGCGCCCAGGCCAGGCCCAGCCCGACATAGACCGCCAGCTGCGCCAGCACCGGCGGCGGGGTCAATGGATCGGGATACAGCCGGTCGACGATCACCAGTGCCAGCACGATATAGATCGGCAGCCCGACCAGCAGGATGACCAGCGCCCATTTGCGCCTCTGTTTGTAGGACAGCGCCATCAATCCGAGAACGGGTCGGTGACGAGGATCGTGTCCTCGCGTTCGGGCGAGGTCGACAGCAATGCCACCGGGCAGCCGATCAGTTCCTCGACCCGGCGGACATATTTGATCGCGCCGGCCGGCAGGTCGGCCCAGGACCGCGCGCCCTCGGTGCTTTCGGACCAGCCCTCGATCTCTTCGTAGACCGGGATGCAGCGGGCCTGCGCCTCGGCCGCGGTGGGCAGGTAGTCGTAATGCTGCCCGTCAAGTTCGTAGCCGGTGCAGATCTTGAGCGTCTCGAACCCGTCCAGCACGTCGAGCTTGGTCAGGCAGATGCCGTTGATGCCGGAAATCGCGCAGGTCTGGCGCACCAGGGCGGCATCGAACCAGCCGCAGCGGCGCTTGCGGCCGGTGGTGGTGCCGAATTCGTGGCCGCGTTCGCCCAGCCGTTCGCCATCGGCATCGTGCAGTTCGGTCGGAAACGGGCCTTCGCCGACGCGGGTCGTATAGGCCTTGACGATGCCCAGCACATAGTCGATCGCGCCCGGCCCCATGCCGGTGCCGGTGGCCGCCTGGCCGGCGATCACATTCGACGACGTGACGAAGGGATAGGTGCCGAAATCGATGTCCAGAAGCGCGCCCTGGGCGCCTTCGAACAGGATCCGGTGGCCGGCCTTGCGTTTTTCGTTCAACACCTTCCAGACCGGCCCGGCATAGGGCAGGATCTGCGGCGCGATCGCACGCAGCTGCGCGAGCAGGTCGTCGCGGTCGATCGGGTCCAGCCCCAGCCCGGCGCGCAGGGCGTTGTGATGCACCAGCGCCCGGTCGACGCGCATCTGCAGCGTCGCATCATCGGCCAGGTCGGCGACCCGGATCACCCGGCGACCGACCTTGTCTTCGTAGGCCGGGCCGATGCCGCGCCCGGTGGTGCCGATCCTGGCGACCGAATTCTGCGATTCCCGCGCCCGGTCCAGTTCGCCGTGGAACGGCAGGATCAGGGGGGTGTTCTCGGCGATCATCAGCGTGTCGGGGGTGATCTCGACCCCCTGGGCGCGGATCGCCTCGATTTCGGACACCAGATGCCAGGGGTCGAGCACCACGCCATTGCCGATGATCGACAGCTTGCCGCCGCGCACGACCCCCGAGGGCAGTGCGTGCAGCTTGAACACCTCGCCGTCGATGACCAGGGTGTGACCGGCATTGTGGCCGCCCTGAAAGCGGCAGATCACATCGGCGCGTTCGCTCAGCCAGTCGACGATCTTGCCCTTGCCCTCGTCGCCCCATTGGGCGCCGACCACGACCACGTTTGCCATGACGACCTGCCTTGATGATTGAAACCCCGGCGGGGTATATCGCCCCGCCGCCGATGGCGAAACCACTAAATCGCGCGACCGCGCGTCGCGGGTCGGGCCGGGCGGGGTTGCGCTGCGGGGTGCAAGCTTCTAGATACGCCCCGTTGTCGCATGCCGAAGGCCGCCCCATGGAAAACGTCGTCCTGATCATTCACCTGCTGCTCGCGCTGACGCTGATCGGCGTGGTGCTGCTGCAGCGCTCCGAAGGGGGTGGGCTGGGGATCGGCGGCGGCGGCGGCGGCGGCGGTGTGATGAGCTCGCGCGGCGCGGCCACGGCCCTGGGCAAGGTGACCTGGCTGCTGGCGATCGCCTTCATTTCGACCTCGATCCTGCTGACGGTGATCGCGGCGCGCAATGCCGAAGGCACCTCCGTGGTCGACCGGATCACCGACCGCCCGGCCGCGGCCCGGGAGGATGATCTGCCGCTGGACGGCGAAAGCCTGTTGCCGGGCGCGGGCGAAAGCCTGCTGCCCCCGGCCGGCGACAGCGGCGAGGGCCTGCTGCCCGGCGCCGGGGACAGCGCCCCGGTGGACGGCAACTGACCCACAATCGCTTGGGGGACGCGACGTTTTCCCAACATCATCTTGGGTGACCGGTTGCGTTCGCGGGGCGAATCCGGATAAGATTGAACCCCGTGGTCATGGGTTTTCGCGAAAACCCGATCCAACCTGTTTTGGCTAATCACGGGGGCCCCGGCACATGGCGCGTTACGTTTTCATCACCGGCGGCGTGGTCTCTTCGCTTGGCAAGGGGCTGGCCTCGGCGGCGCTGGGGGCGCTGTTGCAGGCGCGGGGCTTTTCGGTGCGGCTGCGCAAGCTCGACCCCTATCTGAACGTCGATCCCGGCACGATGTCCCCCTTCGAACACGGTGAGGTCTTCGTCACCGATGACGGGGCCGAAACCGACCTGGACCTGGGCCATTACGAACGCTTCACCGGGGTGGCGGCGCGGGGCACCGACAGCGTCAGTTCGGGGCGGATCTATTCCAACGTGCTGGAAAAGGAACGCCGCGGCGACTACCTGGGCAAGACGATCCAGGTGGTTCCGCATGTGACCAACGAAATCAAGGACTTCCTCGCCATCGGCGATACGGAGGTCGATTTCATGCTCTGCGAGATCGGCGGCACGGTGGGCGATATCGAGGGCCTGCCCTTCTTCGAGGCGATCCGGCAATTCGGCCATGACCGGCCGCGCGGGCAATGCATCTTCATGCATCTCACGCTGCTGCCCTACCTGGCCGCCAGCGGCGAACTGAAGACCAAGCCGACCCAGCACAGCGTCAAGGAATTGCAATCGATCGGCATCGCGCCGGATATCCTGGTCTGCCGCTCCGAACAGCCGATCCCGGAGAAAGAGCGCGAAAAGATCGCCCTGTTCTGCAATGTGCGCAAGGACCATGTGGTCGCCGCCTATGACCTGAGCACGATCTACGACGCGCCGCTGGCCTATCACCGCGAGGGGCTGGACCAGGCGGTGCTGGACGCCTTCGAGATCAGCCCGGCGCCCAAGCCCGACCTGCGGGTCTGGGAGGATGTGACCGACCGGATCCACAACACCGATGGCGCGGTCAATGTGGCGATCGTCGGCAAATACACGCAGCTCGAAGACGCCTACAAGTCGATCAAGGAGGCGCTGACCCATGGCGGCATGGCCAACCGGGTCAAGGTCAACGTGTCCTGGGTCGATGCCGAGGTCTTCGACCGCGAGGACGCCGCCCCGCATCTGGAGGGCTTTCATGCGATCCTGGTGCCCGGCGGCTTCGGCGAACGCGGCACGGAAGGCAAGATCAAGGCCGCGCAATTCGCCCGGGAACGCAAGATCCCCTATCTGGGGATCTGCCTGGGGATGCAGATGGCGGTGATCGAGGCGGCGCGCAACGTCGCCGGGGTGGCCGCGGCCGGGTCCGAGGAATTCGACCACGAGGCCGGCAAGAAGCGCTTCGAACCGGTGGTCTATCACCTCAGGGAATGGGTGCAGGGCAACCAGAAGGTGACGCGCCGGAAATCCGACGACAAGGGCGGCACGATGCGGCTGGGCGCCTATGACGCGGTGCTCAAGGAGGGGTCGCGGGTGGCGCAGGTCTATGGCGCCACGGCGATCGACGAACGCCACCGCCACCGCTACGAGGTGGACACGAAATACCGTGACCAGCTGGAAACCGCCGGCCTGTGCTTTTCGGGGATGAGCCCGGATGGCCGGCTGCCCGAGATCGTCGAATGGTCCGATCATCCCTGGTTCATCGGCGTGCAGTTCCACCCCGAGCTGAAGTCGAAACCCTTCGCGCCGCATCCGCTGTTCGCGGATTTCATCCGCGCGGCGGTCGAAACCTCGCGGTTGGTGTGAACAATCCCGTCGGTTTCGCGCGATTGGTGCGCGGATGGATCCAATAAACGGAATCTTCGCGCGGAACGAGAAACTGTGATACGAAGATCACGTTAAAATTGTCCCGTTCTCGAGGTGCCGCGCATGGTCCGCGCGCAAGACACATATGGGGTTGTCAATGTCATTCTCACACCAGATCAGAACCCTCGCCGGGGGGGCCGTGCTGTCGCTGCTGGCCCTGTCGGCCGGGGCCGGCACGCTTTACTTCAGCGAAGACCGGAATACCGGCGGACTCTACAGCCTGAACACCACCACCGGTGCCGCAACCGCGCTGGGCGCAACCGGGGTGGCAGGCTCCACGGTCGGCCTGGCGCCGACGGACAATCCGAACGGGCTGGTCGGCAGCCGTCCCTTCGGCCTTGCCGCCATCTATGCCGATGGATCGGGGTCGCTGTCGATTCCGGGAACAGCGACTGCCGAAGGCCTGGCCTATGACGCCGACAACGACGCGCTCTTTGGCACGATCAACGGCAGCTTCTTCTCCTACGATGCGGGCTTTGCCTCGACCACGTCGCTGGCCGCCCCGGGCGCCGATATCGAGGGCCTGGCCTGGGGCGGCGGCTCCACGATCTTCGGCCTGGCCGGGTACAGCGGGCCGCGGGGCTATCTTTACAGCTATGACATCGTCGCCGATGTCTGGAGCTTCATCGGCGATACCGGGATCGACTTCAACCTGGTCGGCCTGGCCTATGACGCGGCCGAGAACGTGCTCTATGCCAAGGGCTCGCAGGACAGCTACCTCTATGCGATCGACCCCGGCACGGCCTTTGCCAGCATCATCGGCGATACCGGCATCCAGAACGGTGGCGGCCTGGCCTATGTCGGCGGCGCCGTCGCGCCGGTTCCGGTGCCGGGCGCGTTGCTGCTGCTGGGCAGCGGCGTTCTGGGCCTGGGCGCGCTGCGCCGGCGGCGCAAGACCGCCTGAGCCGACACCACCCCGGTTTCGAAGGGGCGTCCTGGCGGGCGCCCCTTTTCGTTTGTCGCGCCGTGCGAAGGCGCTAGGGTCGCGTCATGCGTCGAGGATGGATCAGATCGGCGGGCCGGATGGCCGTGGCGCTGTGCCTGTCGGTGACGGCGGCGGCGGCGCAGGAGGAGCGCGTGATCGCAGAGGATTACGCCGACCTGGCCCGGACGCTGGGCGGACGCCTGGATTTCGAAGGCTTCGGCGCGGGGCCCGAGCCCGGGATCACCCTCGACGGGCCGATCACCGCCCCGGGCGTTTCGCTGGGCGAGCGGCTGTCGGGCACCGACATCTTGGTGCGAGAGGTGCAAGGGGGCGTGTTCGACGCGCCCGGACCCGGCCGGCCCGACCGGCCGCTGGCCGTCGCGCCGGGCGCGCCGGGGCGGAACCTGTCGGTGGCGCAGCATCGCGGTTTCGGCTCGGCGGCGCTGTTTCCGCTGGGCCCCGCGGGCTGGCCCGCGCTTGGCGCCCGCGGCGAAGGCATGGTGACGCTGCTGTTCGCCGACGACCAGCCGGCGATCGGGCTGAAGCTGCATGCCGATTACCCGGACCCGCTGGGCAGCCGCCCGGCACCGGGCCAGGTGCTGTTGGTGTTCTTCGACCGGTCGGGGCGGCGGATCGGCTTTGCGACACACATCCCGGCGCCGGGGGTGAACGCGCTGGCCTGGCGCAGCGCACCGGGGGCGCCGCCCTTTGCCGCCGTGACGATCTACAATGCCGACCCCGGCGGGATCGCCATCGACGACGTGATCTACGCCCTGCCCGATCTGACCGGCTAGGCCATCACGGTGCTTGGACTTCGCCAAGGCCGAGGCTATATCGGCCCCATGTTCGCCGATTTCTTCAACCGCCTCTTCGCCCCGGCGCCCGAGCCGCTGCCCGATACCGATGCCCGTCTGGCGCTCTCGGCGCTGCTGGTGCGCCTGGCCAAGGCCGATGGCGATTATGCCGTGGCCGAGATCGCGCGGATCGACAAGGTGCTGGCCACGCGGTTCGGCCTCAACCAGGTCGAGGCCGCCAAGCTGCGCGCCCGGGCCGAGGCGGTGGAACATGATGCCCCCGACACGGTCCGCTTCACCCGCGCGATCAAGGACGCGATCCCCTACGAGGACCGCGCCGGCGTGATCGAGGCGCTGTGGGAGGTCGCCCTGGCCGATGGCAGCCGCGACCACGAGGAAGACGCGCTGCTGCGCCTGGTCGCCCCGATGCTGGGGATCACCGACCAGGACAGCGCCCTGGTGCGGCAACGGGTCGAAGCGGGACGCGGCTGAGCGCCCGTTTTGCCGGCAAACGCCCCCGGACCGGGCATCGACCCTGCGTCACTTGTTGCATTTCGCCGCGATCTGGGCCCAGATACGCAGCGCAACAGGGGAAACCAAGTGGCCGACGCCGAAAACGTCATCGAGATCCGCGACCTGCACAAGAGCTTCGGCGCGCTCGAGGTGCTGCGCGGCGTCGATATCGCGGCGCCGGCCGGTCACGTGGTCAGCCTGATCGGCTCTTCCGGGTCGGGCAAATCGACCCTGTTGCGCTGCGCCAACCTGCTGGAAGACAGCCAGCAGGGCGAGATCTATTTCTGCGGCGAGCCGGTGCGCTGGACGGGTGCCGGGCCGGCACGCCAGCCCGCCGACCGGGCGCAGATGATCCGCATCCGCACCAACCTGTCGATGGTGTTCCAGCAATTCAACCTGTGGGCCCATATGACGATCCTGCAGAACGTGATGGAGGCGCCGGTCACGGTGCTGAAACGCGACCGGGCCGAGGTCGAACAGGCCGCGCGGGCCTATCTGGACAAGGTCGGGATCGGCGACAAGGCCGACGCCTATCCGGCGCAGCTGTCGGGCGGCCAGCAGCAGCGCGCCGCGATCGCCCGGGCGCTGTGCATGGAGCCCAAGGCGCTGCTGTTCGACGAACCGACAAGCGCGCTCGACCCCGAACTGGAGCAGGAGGTGGTGCGGGTGATCAAGGCGCTGGCCGAAGAGGGCCGGACCATGGTGCTGGTCACCCATGACATGAAGATGGCCGCCGATGTGAGTGACCACGTGGTGTTCCTGCACCAGGGCCGGATCGAGGAGGAAGGCCCGCCCGACCAGCTGTTCGGCGCGCCGCGCTCGGACCGGCTGCGCGGCTTCCTGAGCGCCGGGCACGCCGCCTGACCCGGCGCCACACCAACGACAACGCGAAGACCAACAAGGAGAAACCACATGAAACTGATCCTGACCACCGCGGCCCTGGCCCTGAGCGCCGGCATGGCCTTTGCCCAGGACGTCGTCCGCATGGGCACCGAGGGCGCCTACCCTCCGTGGAACTTCCTCAACGATGCGGGCGAGGTCGACGGGTTCGAGCGCGAACTGGGCGACGAGCTGTGCGCCCGGGCCGAACTGACCTGCGAATGGGTGACCAATGACTGGGATTCGATCATCCCGAACCTGGTGAGCGGCAATTACGACACGATCATCGCCGGGATGAGCATCACCGACGACCGCGACGAGGTGATCGACTTCACCCAGGAATACACCCCGCCGGACCCGTCCTCGTATCTGGCGCTGTCGGCTGACGTGGACCTGGACGGCGGCGTGGTCACCGCCCAGACCGGCACCATCCAGGCCTCGTTCATCGCCGAACAGGGCTGGACCCTGGTCGAATTCGCGACGCCCGAGGAAACCATCGCGGCGGTGATCAACGGCGAAGCCGACGCGGTGCTGGCCGACAAGTCGTTCCTGGTCGGCGCCATGGAAGGCAATGCCGACCTGGTGATGCTGGAGCGCGAGGAAATGATCGGCGGCGGTGTCGGCATGGGGCTGCGCGAAAGCGATACCGAACTGCGCGACACGTTCGACGCGGCGATCCAGTCGATGAAGGATGACGGCTCGCTCAACGAGCTGATCCTGAAATGGGACGTGGCCTCGACCTTCGAATGAGCCAGCCGTCCCGGGCCGCGCCTGACCGCGTGGCCCGGGACCATCCGGGGACACTCCTCTGTTCGACCATTGCACCGATCCCGGCACCCTTGAGGGCCTTGCGTGGCTGTCGTGTTACCTCACGACGGGCAAGCATATGGCGTTCTACTGGTCCTTCGGCACGGTCCTTGTGCTGCTGGCGATCACCGCGCCGGTCGCCCTGGCTTTCGGCTTTGCCGGGGCCAGTGCCGCGCGGTCGCGGCTGCTGCCGCTGCGCTGGCTGGGCAAGGGCTATATCATGGTGGTGCGCGGCGTGCCGGATATCGCGTTCTTCCTGTTCTTCGTCATCGCGCTGGACCAGGGCTTCGAATACCTGCGCCACCTGGCGATCTGCCCCGATTGGGACCAGCCGGTGCGCCGGGGCAACGATTTCGTCGTCTGCCCCCAGGCCAAGCTGCCGCTGGGCAACGCGCCGCAGGTCTGGCACGAAATCTACGGCTTTTTCCTGGCGGTGCTGACCTTTGCCATCGTCTTCGGCGCCTTCGCCGCCAATGTGCTGTTCGGGGCCATGCGCGCGGTGCCGCGGGCCCAGATGGAAACCGCCGAGGCCTTTGGCATGTCGCAGCGCCAGGCCTTCTGGCGGGTGCTGGTGCCGCAGATGTGGGTCTATGCCCTGCCCGGCCTGTCGAACCTGTGGATGGTGCTGATCAAGGCAACGCCGCTTCTGTTCCTTCTGGGGGTCAAGGACATTGTCTATTGGGCGCGCGAACTGGGCGGGACCAAAACGCCGCAATTCACCGATTACCCGCATGGCGACTGGCGGATGTGGTATTTCCTGGCCTTGCTGGTGTTCTACCTTGCCTTTACCCGCCTGTCGGAAATCGTGCTGGCGCGGATCATGGCGCGGCTGACCCATGGCCAGGCCACGGCAGCCGGCGAAGCGCAACGCAAGGCCGCCGCATGACCCGGGCGCGCAACCAAATTTACGTAAATTTGGTGGCCCCGGCCCGAGGGGCGCATCCGGCCTGCCCGGAGGCCCGCCGGTGAGTTGCCTGGACACCATCGCCGATTATGGCCTGCGCTCGATGTTCTCGGGCTATCACCAGGTCCACCTGCCCAGCGCGGACCGCCCCTGGCTGTCCTTCACCATCGGCGCCGAGCGTTTGCTGCCGCGCAGCGACTTCACGCTGTGCCAGCAGTTCACGCTGATCGGGTCCGGCCTGATCTGGAACATCTATTTCGGCCTGCTTGCCCTGCTGAGCGGCTTCTTCCTGGCCCTGTCCCTGGCCCTGGGCAAGGCCAGCCGCATCTGGGCCCTGCGCAAGGTCTCGGGCGGGTTCATCCTGCTGTTCCGCGGCTCGCCGCTGTTCATCCAGTTCTTCCTGGCCTATTTCCTGTTCCGCAACCTCAAGGGCGTCGCCCCGGTCTTCGATCCCTTCACCTCGGCCTGGCTCGGCGCGCTGATCGTGCTGTTCCTCAACACCGCCGCCTATTCGGCCGAGATCTTTCACGGCGCCCTGCAATCGATCCCGAAGGGAGACCTCGAGGCTGCCGACGCCTATGGCCTGTCGGGCTGGTCCAAGTTCCGCCGCGTGACCTTTCCGACGATGCTGCGGCTGGCCTGGCCGGCCTATATCAACGAGGCGATCTTTCTGTTCCATGCCACCACCCTGGTCTATTTCAGCGGCTTTCCGGCCTGGCAGCAAAAGGGCGACGCGCTCTATTACGCGAATTTCTTCGCCGACAAGACCTTCAACCCCTTCGTGCCCTACCCGATCCTGGCCGGCTATTTCATCCTGCTGACACTGGCGATCATCGGGCTGATGGGGCTGATCAACCGACGCCTCAACCGGCACCTGCCCCGGGCCGCGCGTGCGCGGCTGCGGCTGCGGCCGAACCTGATCCGGTGACCGACATGAGCTGGCTTGCCGACCATCCCCATACCCGATCGCTGCGTCTGGCCGGCGCCGACCTGAACGGGATCGCGCGCGGCAAGCGGATGCCGGTGCATCTGGCCGACAAGCTGCTGGAGGAGGGCACGCGGTTCCCGCTGTCGGTACTGAACCTCGATATCTGGGGCGAGGATATCGACGACAGCCCGCTGGTCTTCGAGGCCGGCGACCCGGACGGCCTTGCCCTGCCGACCGAGCGCGGCTACCTGCCGGTGCCCTGGCTCAAGACCCCGACCGCGCTGCTGCCGGTCTGGATGTATCGCGAAGACGGCCGGCCCTTCGACGGCGACCCGCGCCATGCCCTCGCCCGGGTGCTGAACCGCTTCGCCGAGCGCGGCCTGACCCCGGTCGTGGGGACCGAACTGGAATTCTACCTGGTCGATGACAGCGGCAAGGACATCCGGGTGCCGAAAAGCCCGCGCTCGGGCAAGCGCCGCCCGGGCGCCGAGATCCTGAGCCTGCGTGCTCTGGACGCCTTCGACAGCTTTTTCACCGAGCTGTACGACGGCTGCGAGGCGATGGACATTCCGGCCGAAACCGCGATTTCCGAGGCCGGCCTGGGCCAGTTCGAGATCACGCTGAGCCATGGCGCCGATGCGCTGAAGGCCGCCGACGATGCCTGGCTGTTCAAGCTGCTGGTGCGCGGGCTGGCGCGCAATCACGGCTTTGCCGCCAGTTTCATGGCGAAACCCTATCCCGAACATTCGGGGAACGGGATGCATGTGCATTTCTCGTTGCTGGACCGGGACGGGCGCAACATCTTCGACGATGGCGGCGCCGACGGCACTGCGGCCCTGGGCCATGCCGTGGCCGGTTGCCTTGCGGCGTTGAGCCCGTCGGCGCTGATCCTGGCCCCGCATGGCAATTCCTATGACCGGCTGGTGCCCTCGGCCCATGCGCCCACGGGCATCTGCTGGGCGCGCGAGAACCGGACCGCCGCCCTGCGCATCCCCGGCGGGCCGCCTGTCGCACGGCGGATCGAGCACCGGGTCGCCGGCGGCGACGTCAATCCCTATCTGATGCTGGCCGCGGTGCTGGGCGCCGCCCTGACCGGGCTGGAGGACGCTGCGGCCCCGCCCCCGCCGATCACCGGCAATGCCTATGCGCTGGACCTGCCGCGCCTGACCGACGACTGGCGGACCGCGATCGACCTGTTCGAGACCGACAGCCGGATCGCCCGCATCTTCGAACCCGAACTGATCCGCAACCTGGTGGCGACCAAGCGGCAGGAACTGCATTACTACCGCGACCTGACCGACGAGGAGAAACGCGACCTCTATCTCGACACGGTCTGAGGCGGGGGGCTCAAAATTACGTAATTTTGAGCGGCGCGACCAAAATTACGTAATTTTGGTCGCTGCTCTGGCGCTTGCGCTGGCATCGGCGCAGGCTTAGTTTCGCATCGACGCGCAAACGGTGTTTCATGAAAATCGGCATCCTGCAGACGGGTCATGCACCCGACGAACTCCGCCCGGTCCTGGGCGATTACGCGGATCTTTTCACCGCATTGCTTGCGGGTCAGGGGTTCGACTTCGCGGTCTGGAACGTGGTCGATGGCGAATTGCCCGACGACCCTCGGGCCGCCGATGGCTGGCTGATCACCGGCTCGAAGCACGGCGCCTACGAGGACCATCCCTGGATCCCGCCGCTGGAGGCGCTGATCCGCGACGCCTATGCCGCCGGCGTGCCGCTGGTGGGCATCTGTTTCGGCCATCAGATCATCGCCCAGGCGCTTGGCGGCCGCGTGATCAAGTTCCCCGGCGGCTGGATGGTCGGCCGGCAGGTCTATGACTGGCAGGGCGAGGCGGTGCCGCTGAATGCCTGGCACCAGGATCAGGTGGTGGCGCGGCCCGAGGGCGCCGAAAGCATCGCCGCCAATGCGGTCTGCGAAAACGCCGCCCTGGTCTATGGGCGCCGGGCCTTCACCGTTCAGGCGCATCCGGAATTCGACGCCCGCATGATCGAGGGGCTGATCGCGCATCGTGGCGAAACCGTCCCCGACGACCTGATCGCCAAGGCCCGCGACGGGCTGGATCAACCGGTGGCGAATGCCCGGCTGGCGGGCATGATCGGGCGGTTCTTCCGCGAAGGAGTGGCGGCATGAGCGACTGGATGAACCGGATCCCCGAGGCGGCGCAGCGCTATCTGGAACGGTCCCGCCTGGACGAGGTCGAATGCATGATCGCCGACCTGCCCGGGATCGCCCGCGGCAAGGCGGTGCCCGCGGCCAAATGGGAGCGGATGCAGAAATTCCACCTGCCCAATTCGATCTTCTTCCAGACCATCACCGGCGATTGGGGCGAAGCCGCCGGCGAAGAGGGTTTCACCGAACCGGACATGATCCTGTACCCCGACCTGTCGACCGCGACCGCCGCCCCCTGGGCCGAGGACGGGACATTGCAGGTGATCCACGATGCCCAGGACCAGAAGGGCAAGCCGATCCCCTATGCCCCGCGCAACGTGCTCAAGCGGGTGGTGGAGCTTTTCGCGAGGGAGGGCTGGACCCCGGTCGTCGCCCCCGAGATGGAATTCTTCCTGGTCGCCCGCAATGTCGATCCGGCCAAGCCGATCGAGCCGATGCTGGGCCGATCGGGTCGTCCGGCCGCCGCGCGCCAGGCCTATTCGATGTCGGCGGTGGACGATTACGGGCCGGTGATCGACGACATCTACGAATATGCCGAAATCCAGGGCTTCGAAATCGACGGCATCACCCAGGAAGGCGGCGCCGGGCAGCTGGAAATCAACCTGCGCCACGGCGATCCGGTCAAGCTGGCCGACGAGGTGTTCTATTTCAAGCGGCTGCTGCGCGAGGCGGCGCTCAAGCACGATTGCTTCGCCACCTTCATGGCCAAGCCGATCGAGGGCGAACCGGGCAGCGCCATGCATGTTCACCATTCGATCCTCGACAAGGATGGCAAGAACATCTTCTGCGGCCCCCAGGGCGGCGAAACCGACGCCTTCTTTCAATTCATCGGCGGATTGCAGGAACACCTGCCCTCGGTCGTCGCCCTGATGGCGCCCTATGTGAACAGCTATCGGCGTTATGTGCGCGACCATGCCGCGCCGATCAACCTGGAATGGGGCCGCGACAACCGCACCACCGGGCTGCGGGTGCCGGTCAGCGACCCGGCCAGCCGCCGGATCGAGAACCGCCTGGCCGGCATGGATTGCAATCCCTATCTGTGCATCGCGGCCTCGCTGGCGGCGGGCTATCTGGGCATCAAGCAGGAGCTCTGGGCCGACAAGCGGTTCCACGGCGACGCCTACGAGGGTGATCCGGAACTGCCCCAGGGGCTGGGCGCCGCGCTGGACCTGTTCGACGCCAACACCGCGATGCAAGAGGTTCTGGGCCCGGAATTCTGCCGGGTCTATTCCATCGTCAAACGCGCCGAATACGAGGAATTCCTGCAGGTGATCAGCCCCTGGGAGCGCGAGCACCTGCTGCTGAACGTCTGAGCCTAGCCGGCCAGCAGGTGCCCCATATGCCGCATGGCCAGCACGTAGCCATGCACGCCGAACCCCGCCATCACCGCATCGGCCCGCAGGCTGACATAGGAATGGTGGCGGAAACTTTCGCGTTTGTGCACCTGGCTGATATGGACCTCGATCACCGGCCCGTCGAAGGTGTTGAGCGCGTCCAGAACGGCGATGGAATAATGCGTCAGCGCGCCGGGATTGATGATGATCCCGGCCGCGGCATCGCGCGCCTCGTGGATCCAGTCGACGATCTGGCCCTCGTGGTTGGATTGCAGCAGCAGGGTTTCGAGGCCCTGCCCGGCGCCGGTTTCGGCACAGCGCCGGGCCACGTCGTCCAGCGTGTCATGGCCGTAGATCTCGGGCTGGCGCCTGCCCAGCAGGTTCAGGTTGGGGCCGTTGAGGATGTAGATCGTCCGGGGCATGGGGCGGTCCTGGGCTGCATGGGTCCGCGCCACTCTGCCAGCGGCCGGATCAAAGGGCCAGAGGTCCGGCGCAGTGGCCGGGCCAAGCGTTGCCGCCCTGCCCTAGTCCGCCGCGTGACGGCTGAAGAACCGGTCGATCTCGGGCGCGGTCGGGGCAAAGCCGGTAAAGACCTCGGCATAGGCCGGCATGTTGGCGATGCGGGTGGCGCGGTCTTCCTCGATCTGCATCGAGAGATAGCCGATCTGGGTATACATCATGGTCAGCGCCCGGGCACTGGCCTGGGCCGGCGGATAGCCGAACCGCGCGAACATCGCCGTCACCGCCTCTTGCCGGGCCGCGTCGGCGGCGTCCAGCCGGGCCTGCAGCGCCGCGTCGTTGCGGGCCCAGTTGCGGATCGCCAGGTCAAGACGGGCATCGAACAGCGTCTCGTCCAGCCAGCAATCGAACAGGTTGAACACCGCCTCGGTGATGGTGTCGGCATAGGCGCGGGTGCGGGCGACCAGCGTGCCGGTATTGCGGTCCTCCCAATGGTGGATCATCGCCTCCAGCAGGGCGTCGCGGTCCTTGAAATGCCAGTAGAACCCGGTCCGGGCGACGCCCAGGCGCCGGGCCAGGGGCATGACCTTCACCGCCTCGACCCCGCTGTCGCACAGCAGTTCGTACGCCGCATTCAGCCAGGCGGCCTCGGATCGGGTCGCGTCGTCGGTCAGTCCCATCCCGGCCCCTTCCTGACATCTCTGCACAAGTCTATTGACACAAGTGTCGATTCTCTGCCCTGATCTGTCAACCGGGGCCGCGCCCCGTTCCGGGGATTGCAGCCATGACCAGCACCGAGACACGCCCGACCCGCATCCGCCGCCGCGCCAATCCACGCGCCGACCGCAGCGCCGGGCCGGGCCAGAACGACCATCTGCGGGTGCCCTACATCACCCGTCGCATACCGGCCTACGACCTGCTGGGCGACGATGCGCTGGACCGGATCGAGGCCGCCGCCGACCGCATCCTGGCCGAGATCGGGATCGAGCTGCGCGACGACGCAGAGGCGATGCAGCTCTATCGCGACGCCGGCGCGCAGGTGCGCCAGGACAGCCCGTCCCGCTGGCGGATCACCTTCGAGCCGGGCATGCTGCGCGAGGTGCTGTCGACCGCACCCGCGCGCTTCACCCAATTCGCCCGCAACCCGGCCAACAATGTCGAGATCGGCGGCGACGCGATGGTGTTCGCGCCCGCCTATGGATCGCCCTTCGTGATGGACCTGGACCGCGGCCGCCGCTACGGCACGATCGCGGATTTCGAAAGCCTGGTGAAGCTGGGCCAGTCCTCGCCCTGGCTGCACCATTCCGGCGGCACGATCTGCGAACCGACCGACGTGCCGGTGAACAAGCGGCACCTGGACATGGTCCTGGCCCATATCCGCTATTCCGACCGGGCCTTTCTGGGGTCGATCACCGCGCCCGAGCGCGCCGCCGACAGTATCGAGATGTGCCGGATCCTGTTCGGCGAGGGTTTCGTCGACGCCAATTGCGTCATCATGGGCAATTTCAACACCACCTCGCCGCTGGTGCTGGACGGGGTGACCACGGCGGGCATCCGCACCTATGCGGCGGCCAACCAGGGGTCGATCCACCTGCCCTTCCTGCTGGGCGGCGCGGTGGCGCCGGTGACGATGGCCGGCGCGGTGGCGCAATGCCTGGCCGAAAGCATGGCCTCGGCCGCGCTGACCCAGCTGGTGCGGCCCGGCGCGCCGGCGATCATTGCGGGGTTCCTGACCTCGATGGCGATGCGCTCGGGCTCGCCCACCTTCGGCACGCCGGAACCGGCGCTGGGGTCGCTGGTCATGGGGCAACTGGCGCGGCGGCTGAACCTGCCCTTGCGCTGTGCGGGCAATTTCAGCACCTCCAAGGCGCCCGACGGACAGGCCATGCAGCAGGCGATGATGTCGATGATGTCGGCGGTCCAGGGCGGGGCGCATTACATCCTGCACGCGGCCGGCTTCGTCGACGGGCTGCTGTCGATGTCCTACGAGAAATTCGTGATGGATTGCGACCTGTGCGGCGCGCTGCATGCCTATCTGGCCGGGTTCGAGGTGAATGACGAGACGCTGGGGATCGACGCCCTGGCGCAGTTCGGCCCCGGAGAGCACCTGTTCGGCACCGATCACACGCTGCGCCACTACCAGAAAGCCTATTGGGACAGCGCGCTGAACGACGACCGCACCCACGAGACCTGGTCGGAAACCGGGTCCGAGGATGCCGCGATCCGCGCCAATCGCCGCTGGAAGCAAGTGCTGGCCGATTACGAGGCGCCGCCGCTCGACCCCGGTCTGGACGAGGCGCTGCGCGATTTCGTCGCCCGCCGCAAGGCGGCGATGGAGGACGCCTGGTATTAGGCCCCCGTCACGGCAGGACGCCACCGGCCGGGCCGGTGGCGTCCGCAAGGACATCCCGTCAGGGGGATGCGATCACTTGAATTTCCGGATCTCGCCCGATTTCAGGCGCGACATGTAGCTGTCCAGCTCGCGCTTGACGATCGGCATCAGGAAATACAGCGCGACGATGTTGACCACCGCCATGGCAAAGATCGCCGCATCCGAGAAGTCGATCACCGGGCCCAGGCTGGCCGAGGCGCCGATCACCACGAAGATGCAGAAGATCACCTTGAACACCAGTTCCTTGGTCCTGCCTTCGCCGAACAGGTAGGTCCAGGCCTTGAGCCCGTAATAGGACCAGCTGATCATGGTCGAAAACGCGAACAGCACCACCGCCAGGGCCAGAACGTAGCTGAACCAGCCGAAAGCCGAGGAAAACGCCGCCGAGGTCAGCGCCACGCCGGAATTGCCGTCGACGGTCTGGATCGCGGTGCCCGCCTCGTTCAGCAGGTAGAGCCCGGTTTCGGGATCCGTCACCAGCTGCCCGGTGATGATGATCACCAGCGCGGTCATGGTGCAGATCACGACCGTGTCGATGAACGGCTCGAGCAGCGACACGAAGCCTTCGGTGATCGGCTCCTTGGTGCGCACCGCCGAGTGGGCGATGGCCGCAGAGCCGACCCCGGCCTCGTTCGAGAAAGCCGCCCGGCGGAAACCCTGGATCAGCGCCCCGACCATGCCGCCGGCGACGCCGAGCCCGGTAAAGGCCCCGGCAAAGATCTGGCCGAAGGCCCAGCCGATCTTGTCGGCGTTCATGCCCAGGATCACCAGGACCGCCAGCACATACAACAGGCCCATGAAGGGCACGACCTTTTCGGTCACGCTGGCGATGGATTTCAACCCGCCGACGATCACCGCAAAGACGATCCCGGCAAAGACCAGCCCGGTGATCCAGCCCGGATAGTCACCGACCACGTTGGAAATCTGCGCATGGGCCTGGTTGGCCTGGAACATGTTGCCGCCGCCCAGCGCGCCGAGGATACAGAAGACCGAGAACAGCACCGCCAGCACCCGTCCCATCGGCAGGCCGCGTTCGGCGAAGCCCTTGGTCATGTAATACATCGGCCCGCCCGACACGGTGCCGTCCGGGTATTCGTTGCGGTATTTGACCCCCAGGGTGCATTCGGTGAATTTCGACGCCATCCCCAGCAAGCCGGCCAGGATCATCCAGAAGGTCGCCCCGGGCCCGCCGATCCCGACGGCCACCGCCACGCCGGCGATATTGCCCAGGCCGATCGTGCCCGACAGGGCCGTGGCCAGCGCCTGGAAATGGCTGACCTCACCGGCATCGTCGGGATCGGAATAATCGCCTTTGACCAACGAGATCGAATGCCGGAAGGCGCGGAACTGGACCAGGCCGAAATAGACCGTGAACACGGTCGCGGCGACCACCAGCCAGGCGACGATCCAGGGAAAGCTGGTTCCCGGGAAAGGGCTGAAGATGAAAGAGACGAACCAGCCGGTCGCGTTCGCGAACGTGTCGTTGATGCGCTGGTCCAGCGATTGCGCCAGTGCCGGGCCGGAAAGGGCCAGCAGGGCGGGTGCAGCAAGCGCTGCCGCCGTTACGGTTTTTCTCATGACGATCCCTGTTGTTGCTTATGGCACGATGGTGACGGGCACGGGCGCGGCCTGGGCCAGGCTGCCGGCGACCGATCCGAACAGCCGCGCGGACAATGTCGAATGCCCGGTGCGTCCGATCACGATCTGCCCTGCCCCTTCGTCGCTGGCGATCTTGCACAGCGTTTCGGCGATGTGGCCGTATTTCAGCGCGGTCGAGGTTTCGACCCCGCTCTCGGCAAGTTCCGCGACCACCGGGTCGAGGACGGCGGTGCGGGCGCGCGCCAGTTCTTCCTTGCGTCGCTTGTGGCGTTCTTCGATCTCGTTCGGCGTCAGGAAGGAATAGGGCGACCATTCCAGCACATGCGCGATGACGATGCTGCCGCCCTGGGCGCGGGCGACGCGGACCGCGAAATCAAGCGCCGCGCGCCCGCTGGCGCTGCCGTCGAAACCGACGACGATCTTGTGGGTCATGTTTTTCTCCCTTTGGTTGAACTGCGTCTTGCGAAGTTCCCTCAGGGTATCCGCGCTGCGGTGGGAAAGGTTCTTTGATCTCTTGCATGATCGGACAATTTCCGGAATTATTCCGTTGTCATGGTAAATTCAGGGAATTTTTCCGATAGACCGGCTTGATACACGCATTCTTTCCATACTCCAGAAAGACGGCCAGATCTCGATGGCGCGGCTGTCGGAACAGATCGGGCTGTCGCTGTCGGCCTGCCACCGGCGGGTCAAGCTGCTCGAGGCCGATGGCAAGATCTCGCATTACGCGGCGCGGCTGAACCGCAAGGCGGTGGGGCTGGAGATCCAGGTCTTCATCGAGGCCAAGCTGCTGAGCCAGCGCAGCCCCGATATCGACGCCTTCGAAAAGGCGATCACCGAGATGCCCGAAGTACTGGAATGCCACCTGATCTCGGGCGAATTCGACTATCTGCTCCGCGTCGCGGCCCGCAATACCGAGGATTACGAACGGCTTTACCGTGACCGGCTGACCCAGATCCCGTCGGTCGCGCAGATGAAGACGCTGCTGTGCCTTTCCACGGTCAAGGAGTTCCGCGGATTTCACCTGGCCGATTGAGTTGGCCGATCGAGCTGGCCGATCAGGGCACGGCCCTGCGTTCGCGGGCCAGCAGAACCGGGACCAGGATGCTCAGCACGAACAGCCGGAACACGTGGTGGGCGGCGACAAAGGCCGGCTCCAACCCGGTTTCGATGGCGATCGCGCCCATCACCTCGACCCCGCCGGGGGCAAAGGCCAATAGCAGCGCCGCCGGCGGCAATCCGACGATCCCGGCCGCCAGCCAGGCGCCGGCCGAGGCCACGACGCAGGCGATCAGGGTCGAAACCACGCCGGCCAGAAAGGCCCCCGCCAGGCCGCGCCGGTCGAGCCCGGTGAACCGGGTTCCGATCAGCGTGCCCATGCCGATGAAAGCGGCGGTGCCCAGCCAGGTCGGCATCGCCCCCGGGGTCAGGTCGGAGCCATGGCCCAGCGCCGACACCGCCATCGCCCCCAGCAACAGCGGCGCCGGGATCCCCAGCCGCTTGAAACCCAGGCCGACGCCCAGCGACAGACCCAGCATCACCGCCAGGACCGGCGGCCCCAGGGCCCCGCGATCGGCCAGCGCCGCGTTCCCCTCGACCCCCCAAAGGGCGATCAGCACGGGCACGAGCAGGGTCAGCATCAGCACCCGGACCGATTGCACCAGGGCGATGCGCGGCACATCGGCGGCGACATCGGCCGACAGGCCCAGAATATAGCTCAGATGGCCCGGGGTCGCGGCCAGAAAGGCCGTCATCCGGTCATATCCGAAACCGTGGCGCAGCACCGCGCGCACGATCATCAGGACGATGACCAGGGTCACGGTCAGCACCGCCAGCGACAGCGGCCAGGCCAGGGCGGTGGCGATCACCTCGGGCGTCACGGTGCCGCCGATCTGCACCCCCAGCACCAGAAAGATCGCGTTGCGCAGCCCGATCGGCATATGGGTGCGCAGCCCCGCCAGCGTGGCGATCGACACCGCGGCGGCCGGGCCGGTCAGCACCGCCGCCGGAAAGCCGATCAGCCAGAACAGCGCCGCGCCGGCCACGCCGATCACCAAGGTCGGAACGGTGTCGCGCAATTGCGCCTCAATCGCCGTCATGGGTCCAGCGGTAGGCGGGTGGGGTCGGCCCCTTGTTGCGGCCGCCCTGAAGGGTCTGTTCCCAGGCATGGGCCAGGATCCCGACCGAGCGGGACAGGCCGAAAAAGCCCCGCGCCAGGGGCGGCGGGCAGCCCAGTTCGGCATAGATCACCGCCGTCGCGCCGTCGATGTTCATCGGCACCGGCTTGCCCTTTTCGGCGGTCAGATGCGCCGCGATCGCCCGGCCGATCTCGGCATAGGCGCCCGGCACCGCGCCCTGTTCGGCGGCGGCGTCGACCAGCGCCAGAAGCCGCGGGGCGCGCGGGTCGACGGGCTTGTGAAAGCGGTGGCCGAAACCGGGGACATATTTGCCGTGCCGCCCGCGCCAGTCGTCCAGCGCGGCGGCCAGCCCCTCGGGCCCGGCTGTTTCGACAGCGTGATACAGCTCGACCGCCTGTTCGCCGGCGCCGCCATGGACATCGCCCAGCATGTTCAGCCCGGTGGCCATGGCCGATTGCAGCCCGATCCCGCAGGTCGCGGCCATCCGCGCGGCGGCGATCGAGGGCGCCTGCGGCCCGTGATCGACCGCCGCGACCAGGGCGGCCTCGAACAGCCCGGCGCGCGGGCCGGTGATCGTTTCGCCGGTGACCATCAGCCAGATCATCGGCGCAAAGCCGATCGTCCCGATCAGATCCTGCACCGGGTGGCCGCGCAATTCGATGCGGCCCGGCTCCATGTCGATGATCGCCGTGCGCCACCAATCGGACACGTCGGATCCTTCGGTCATATCACGCCCTCCGTGCGCAACATCTCGATCTCGGCCCCGCTGTAACCCAGTTCGGACAGGATGTCCCCGGTGTCCTGCCCCAGCGCCGGGGGCGGGGCGGCGACGGCGGGGCGCGCGCCGTCCAGCATGGCGCCGATCCTGACAAGGTCAACGGGTCGGCCGACGCCCGGCGCATCCTCGAACCGGGCCAGAAAGTCGCGCCCGGCGATCTGCGGAAGCGCCAGCGCCTGGGACACCGACAGGACCGGGCCGGCAGGCACGCCGATCGCGCAGAGCTCTTCGGCCCAATCGGCGGCGGGGCGGGTGGTCAGCACGGTCTCCAGCTCGGCGCGCAGGCGCAGACGGTTGGCCTTGCGATCCTCGCGGCTGGCGAAGGCGGGGGCCCGCAGCAGGTCGTCGCGGCCCAGGTGGCGGGCCAGCGCGGCCCATTGTTCGTCCTTGTTGGCGGCGATGTTGATCGGCCCGTCGGCGCATTGGAACGTGCCCGAGGGGGCCGAGGTGGGGTTCTCGTTGCCCTGAGGGGCGGGATCGACGCCGCCGACCAGGTGGTTGGAGACGACCCAGCCCATGGTCGCCAGCACCGACTCGAGCATCGACACGTCGATGAAGGTGCCGCGCGGGGTCGCGTTCAGCGCCGCGCAGATCGCCATGGCGGCGGTCAGCCCGCCCACCGTGTCGGCCAGCGGATAGCCCACGCGCAAGGGCGCGCTGTCGGCATCGCCGGTGATCGACATCACGCCCGAGGCGCCCTGCACGATCTGGTCATAGGCCGGCCGCCCGGACCAGGGTCCGTCCTGCCCGAAGCCCGAGATCGCGCAATAGACCAGGGCCGGGTTGTCCCGTTTCAGCACGTCGTAGCCCAGCGACAGGCGGTCCATCACCCCGGGGCGGAAATTTTCCACCAGCACGTCGGCGCCGGCGACCAGCCGTTTCAACACCGCCTTGCCGCGCGCATCCTTGAGGTTCAGCGTGAGGGATTTCTTGCCGGCGTTCTGCGCCAGGAACGAAATCCCCATGCCACGGGCGGACAGTTCCGGATCGGCGCCCAGGTTGCGGGCCAGGTCCCCCCGGCCGACGGCCTCGACCTTGATCACCTCGGCGCCCAGATGGGCCAGCTGGTGGCAGGCAAAGGGGCCGGCCAGGACATTGGTCAGGTCCAGCACCCGCTCCCCGGCAAGGGGCGCGGGTCCGCCGTCAGTCCCCATCCGCGACCCCTTCGGCCCGCTTGCGCGCCCGCCGCGCCCGGTAGCTGGGCAGCAGCACCAGCAGCGCCGCCAGCACCAGAAGCGCCAGGGTCATCGGCCGCTCCAGCAGGAAGTCGAAGCCGCTGTAAAGCTGCATGGCGCGGGCGAAATTGTCCTCCAGCATGGTGCCCAGGATGAACCCGATCAGCAGCGGCGCCAGCGGGTAATCGGCAAAGCGCAGGATCGTCGCGACCACGCCGAAACCCACCAGGATCAGCAGCTCGGTCGAGTTGTTCTGCCCGATATAGCTGCCCATCATGGTGAAGAACAGGATGAAGGGGATCAGGTAATTGCGCGGAATCGCGAGGATTTTCGCGATGTAGGGGATCAACGGCAAGTTCAGGATCAACAGCACCAGATTGCCGATATACATCGAGATGATGACCGCCCAGAACACCGCCGGTTCGTCGATCATCAGCCGCGGCCCGGGCGTGACGTTGAGCGCGATGAGCGCCCCCAGCAGGATCGCCGTGGTGCCCGAGCCGGGAATGCCCAGCGTCAGCAGCGGCACGAAAGACCCCGTGCAGGCGGCGTTGTTGGCGGTTTCCGGCGCGGCCAGCCCCTTGATCGAGCCCTTGCCGAATTCCTCCTGCTCGGCGCCCTTGGCGATGTTGCGTTCGACCGCGTAGCCCAGGAACGACGCGATCGTGGCCCCCGCCCCCGGCAGCACGCCGATGAAGAACCCCTGCAGCGATTGCCGGCCGATCACCGGGGCGATGGATTTCGCCTCGGACCGGCTGATCCGCAGCCCGGTGATCTTGCCGGCGTCACCCTGCGCGGCGCGGGCCGGATTCATCACCAGGAACAGCGCTTCGGGCAGGGCGAACATCGCCATGGCGAGCGTGATGAAGGAAAAGCCCGATTGCAGCTCCATGTAGCCGAAGGTGAAGCGCGGCATGTTCGACAGCGCGCCCTCGCCCACCGTGCCCATCATCAGGCCCAGCAGGGTCATCATCAGCGCCTTGGCCACCTGCCCGGTGCCCGCGAAGGCGGCGATGGCCGACAGGCCCACCACCATCAGCGCGAAATATTCGGCCGAATGGAACAGCAGCGCCACGGTCGACAGCGCCGGCGCGAAGATCATCAGCAGGATCGCCCCGATCGTGCCGCCGGCGAAACTGGCGATGGCGGCGATGGTCAGCGCCTTGCCCGCCTGGCCCTTGCGGGCCATCGGGTAGCCGTCGAAGCTGGAGGCCACGGTGCCCGCGACCCCCGGCGCGTTCAGCAGGATGGACGAGGTCGAGCCGCCGAAGATGGCGCCGTAATAGACCCCCGACAGCAGGATCAGCGCCGCCGTGGGATCGCCCAGGCCGATGGCGACCGGGATCATGATCGCGATGATCGACATCGGGCCAAGGCCCGGCAGCATCCCGATCAGCGTGCCGATGATGCAGCCGAAGACCACCATCATCAGGTTGAACGGCGTGACGGCCGCCGCCAGGCCCATGAGAAGTCCTTCGATCATGGCTGATGCCCCCTTTTCAGGCCAGGAACCCGGGCCAGGGCCGCAGGAAGATGCCCAGAACCTCTTGCACCAGATACCAGATCGACCCGGCGGCGATGGCCGCGACGGGGATCAGGATGTGCAGCTTGCGTTCGCCCAGGATGACGCCGCCCAGGACGATGAATCCGATTGTAGACCCCAGAAATCCCAGCGGCCGCAGCGCCAGGGCATAGACCACCATCAGCACCAGAAGCGCGATCGCCTGGATCAGATTGTAGTCGCTCAGGCGGCTGGGATCGATCACGCCGTCCTTGGGCGTGTCGTCGCCCGTGGCCGGTTTCGGGGTGAACAGGACCACCAGCCCGACGATGATGCCCAGGACCGACAGGATCTTGGGGAATGTCGAGGGCCAGATCGGATTGCGCCGCAGGATCGGCGGCAGGCTGTCATCCATCGTGAAGAACGCGGCATAGCCATAGACGCAGCACAGCGCGATAAAGGCCAGCGCGATCCATCGGTCGAGCGCCATGGATCAATCCTCCCCCTTGTTGGTTGTTTTCATCGGATGTGCGGGGCGTTGCGGGCCGCGCCCGTGGCATGCCCTGCCCCGTTTGGTAGGGGCCGGGGCGCCGCCAGCGGCGCGCCCCGGCCCGACACCGGCCTCAGAGGAAGCCGAGATCGCGCATCAGGTCGCCCAGCTGCTGTTCCTGATCTTCGAGGAACTCGGTGAACTCGTCGCCCGGGCGATAGATGTTCACCAGGCCCATCCGGCTGCGCACCGCTTCCCATTCGGGGGTCTCCAGCATCGCGGCCAGCATGTCCTGGTAGGCCTGGACCTGGTCGTCGGGCGTGCCCGGGGCGGCGAAGAAGCCGCGCCAGTTGACGAATTGGGCATCGATGCCCTGTTCGGCGAAGGTCGGCGCGTCGGCATAGGCCGGCACCCGGTCCGGCGCGGTCACGCCCAGGATGCGGACCTCGCCCTGTTCGGCCAGCGCCACCGCCTCGGAAAAGCCGGTCGACAGCGCGTCGATCTCGCCCGACAGAAGGCCGGCCATGGCCTCGCCACCGGCATCATAGCCGATGTAGTTGAAGGCGGTCGGGTCCTCGCCCGCGGCCTGCATCACGATCGCGGCGACCAGGTGGTCCATGCCGCCGGGCACCGATCCGCCGCCGATGGCGAAATCGAGCGGGGCCTCGCGATAGCTCGCCAGCGCATCCTCCATCGAGGTCAGCGGGCTGTCGGCGACGACGACCAGAGCGGCATAATCGCCCACGGTGCCGGCCACCGGCGTCAGGTCGCGGAAGCTCTGGGCGATCTCGCCGGTCAGGGCGCGGATCACGATCGGGGTCGAATTGACCATCAGCGTGCCCTCGGACGAGGCCGCGTTCTCGATCAGGTTGGCGATCGCCACGCCGCCGCCGCCGCCGGACATGTTCTCGTAGGTCGCGTTGCCGACCAGGCCGGAATTCATCAGCGCCTCGCCGGTGCCGCGCGCCGTGCCGTCCCAGCCGCCGCCGGCGCCGCCGGGGATCAGGAAATGCACGGCATCCATCATCTGGTGCCCTTCGGCCCGTGCGGTCCCGGTGACGGCAAGGGTCGCGGTAGCCGCGGCGATCAGCGCGCGGCGGGTCCACCCAAAGGTGTTCATCTGGTTTTCCTCCCATTTGACAGACGGTCCTCGGCCGCCCATGCTCGACAAATCATCACAGAAAGCTGACACAAGCCTGACACGGGGTGGCAAGGGGGCCGGGGCATGCGCTACCTGCTGGTCGAAGACAATCGCGAACTGGCCGAGGCCGTGATCGGCCGGCTGGCGCTGGACGGGCATGCGGTGGATCATGCCGGCACCCTGGCCGAGGCCGAGGATTGCCTGGCCGTCGCCACCTATGACCTGATCCTGCTGGACGTGATGCTGCCCGACGGCGATGGCCGCGACTTCCTGGCCCGCAGCCGGGCCAGCCTGGAAACCCCGGTGATCGTGCTGACCGCGCGGGCGCAGGTGTCGGACCGGGTCGGCGCGCTGGACCAGGGCGCGGATGATTACATCACCAAGCCGTTCGATTTCTCGGAACTGGAGGCCCGCTGCCGCGCCGTGCTGCGCCGACGGGGCGGATCGGCGCGCAACCAGATCGCCCTCGGCGCGGCCCTGTTCGATCCGCTGGCCGGCACGCTCAGCCATGGCGCCACCAGCGTCGACCTGCGCAACCGCGAGATCCGCCTGCTCGAGGTCTTTGCCCGCCATCCGGGCCAGATCCTGTCGAAAGGCCAGTTGATGGACAGGCTGTTTTCCTATGATTCGGACGTGACCGAGAACGCGATCGAGGTCTATGTCGGGCGTCTGCGGCGCCGGATCGACGGGATGGGTGTGCGGATCGAGACCCTGCGCGGGCTGGGCTACCGGATGGAGACCGACACGGCGTGACCGGAACCGGCTCCATCGGGCGGCGGTTGACGCTGCTGCTGGCCGGGGTCGCGGCACTGCTGTCGGTGCTGAGCTGGGGCATGGTGACGATGCTGGCACGCCAGGCGGCCGAGCGGACCCAGGACAACGTGCTGGCCGCCTCGGTCACCGCGATCGCGGAAACGCTGCGGTCCGAACAGGGCGAGGTGCGGCTGGAACTGCCCTATTCCGCGTTTTCCATGCTGGGCGCGATCGGCGAGGACCGGGTGTTCTATACCGTCACCGCGGGCGACCGGACGCTGACCGGCTATGCCGACCTGCCGGTCCCCGATGGCCGCGGCGGGCCCGGCCGGATCGTCTTCGCCACCGGGACCTACCGGGGCGAGGCGATCCGCATCGCTTCGGTCACGCGGGTCGTCCTGGCCGGGACAAGCCCGGTGCCGGTCACGGTCACGGTGGCCCAGACCCGCGACGGGGTCGGCACCATCGCCGCCGATCTGTCGCAGCTGGCGGCGATCCTGGCGGTGGCGTTCTTCGTCGTCGCCGTGGGCCTGTCGGCCATCGCCGCGCGCACCTCGCTGCGCCCGCTCAAGGAACTGACCGCCGCGGTCTCGCGCCGTGGACCGTCGGACCTGCGCCCGCTGCGCCGGGCGGCGCCGTCGGAACTGGCCCCGCTGATGGGCGCGCTCAACCGCCTGATGGACCGGCTGAACCTGTCGCTGCGCCGGTCCGAGGATTTCATCGCCGAGGCCGCCCACCGGGTCCGCACGCCATTGGCGACGGTCCGGACCCAGGCCGAGATCGCCCTGCGCTCGGTCACCGACGATGCCGACAAGCAACGGCTGCGCCAGATGATCCGGGCGGTCGACGAAAGCTCGCGCTCGGCCGGGCAATTGCTGGACCATGCCACGGTCGCCTTTCGCGCCGACGACCTGCCGCGCGCGCCCGTCGACCTGGCCGACCTGGCCGCCCGCACCGTGGCCGCGCTGGAGCCGACGGCGGCGATGAAGGAAATCCGCCTGCAGCTGGACGCGGTGCCGGCGCAGGTTTCGGGCGATCCGGTGCTGCTGGACAGCGCCCTGCGCAATGTGCTGGACAACGCGATCAAGTATTCGCCCGAAGATACCGTCGTGCACCTGCAGGTCATGTCGATCGCACACGAAGCCCGTATCGCGGTCACCGACCAGGGCCCCGGACTGGGCGAGGGGCCGGCCCGGGCCTTGACCGAACGGTTCCGGCGCGGCAGCAACACCGAAGGCATCGTCGGCTCGGGCCTGGGGCTGACCATCGCCGAGGAGGTGCTGCGGGCCCATGGCGGGCGGCTCGACCTGGGCGCGGGCGAAAGGGGAAAGGGCACATGCGTCACGCTTGTCTTGCCATCCTCCTGAGCCTCTGGGCGGCCGCGGCGCCGGCCCAGGAGATCGAGGCGCACCGCTATTATCCCGGCACCGGCGAAAGGGTGCTGCGCGTCCTGTCGACCACCGATCTGGAGGTGTTCGAACCCTATCTGCTGGCGTTCCAGGCCGCGCGGCCCGAGATCTCGATCGACTACAGCGTCGCCTCCTCGGCCGAGCTGCACCGCGCGATCCGCGACGGCGCGGTCTATGACCTGGCCCTGTCCTCGGCCATGGACCTGCAGTTCCAGCTGGCCAATGACGGTCTTGCGCGGCGCTACCGGTCCGACGCGACCGCGGCCTTGCCCGACTGGGCGCGCTGGCGCGACCTGATCTTTGCCTTTACCGCCGAACCGGCCGTGGTGGTGCTGTCGACCGAACGGCTGGAGGGGCTTCCCCTGCCCCGGACACGGCAGGATCTGATTTCGCTGCTGCGCGATCATCCCGACAGGTTCCGCGGCGCGATCGGCACCTATGATGTGCGCGACAGCGGCCTGGGCTACCTGTATGCGACCCAGGAAGATCGTGCGACGGATGCCTATTGGCGCCTGACCGAGGTGATGGGCCGGCTCGACCCGCAGCTTTACTGCTGTTCGGGGCAGATGATCGACGATGTCTCGGCGGGGCGGCTGGCGCTGGCCTACAACGTGCTGGGCAGCTATGCGACCGACCGGCTGGCGCGCGAAAGCGGCGGGCGGCTGCAGATCCTGCGGATGCAGGATTTCGGCAACGTGATGCTGCGCACCGCGATCATCCCGGCCACCGCCGAAGAGGTCGAGGCCGCCGGGGCGCTGATCGACATGCTGACCCGGCTTGGCCTGCGCGACGAACCCGGCGACTGGCCGCTGCCCCCCCTGGGCCAGCCCGATGCCGGAACCACGACAGGCTTTGGCCCGATCCGGCTGGGTCCGGCGCTGATGGTCTATCTCGACCCGCTGAACCGACGGGCCTTTCTGACCGAATGGGAAAACGCCATGGAGCAACGCCAGCCCTGACCGCCGCCCGACGCGGGGATCATCCCGGTGCCCCGGTCGGGTCGACCCCGTGGCGGGCATGGAACCGGGCCAGTTCGGCCGCCGTCGGCGCCTGGCCGCAAAAGGTCTTTACATAGGCCGGAATGCGGGCCAGCCGCGCCTCCAGGCTTTCGCGCGTCTGCAGCGAGATATAGCCGACCTGGACAAGGTAGATCGTGCGCGCCCGCACATCGGCCTCGGCCTGCACATAGCCGAACCGCGCGAACATCGCCCGGATCGCCGCCAGCCGGGCCTCGTCCGCCGCCGTCGCCCGGGCGCTGACCGCCGCGGACCGGTGGGCCCAGCCGCGCACCGCCATGTCGTAGCGGGGTTGAAACCGGGTTTCGTCCAGAAAGACGCTGATGACGTTCAGCACCGCCTCGGCGATGGTATCGGCATAGGCCGTGCAGCCGGCGACCAGGGCGCCGGTATTGGTCGCCTCCCAATCCTGCAGCAGCGCGTCGAGAAGCGCGGCACGGTCGGCGAAGAACCAGTAGAAACTGGTGCGCGACAGGTTGAGCCGGCTGGCCAGCGGCTGAACCTTCACCGCGTCGACCCCGCCGTCAAGAAACGCCGCGCGGGCCGCCTCCAGCCACAGCGCGCGCGATCCGCGCCAGCCCCGTCGATCCGCTGTCACTGCCCTGTCCATGGCCCGACCATAGGGCGCCGACCGGGGACGGGCAACGAAGGAATTGACACCGGTGAACCTTTACTTGACACTTGTGAACATCCCGGCGAACCGCTGGCCCGCAAAGGGAGATCAAGATGACGTCCGACCCGCTTCTGCAGCCCTATACGCTCAAGCACCTGACGCTGAAGAACCGGTTGATGATCTCCAGCCACGAACCGGCCTATCCCGAGGACGGGATGCCCAAGGACCGCTACCGCGCCTATCACGTGGAACGGGCGCGGGCCGGTGTGGCGCTGACCATGACCGCCGGGTCGGCCAGCGTGTCGCGCGACAGCCCGCCGGTGTTCAACAACGTGCTGGCCTGGCAGGACGAGGTCGTCGGCTGGATGAAGCGGCTGACCGACGAATGCCACGATCATGGCTGCGCGGTGATGATCCAGCTGACCCATCTGGGCCGCCGCACGCGCTGGGACAAGGCCGACTGGCTGCCGGTGGTGTCGGCCGGCCATGAACGCGAACCGGCCCATCGCGCCTTTCCCAAGATGGCCGAGGATTGGGACATCGCCCGCATCATCCGCGACTATGCCGACGCGGCCGAACGAATGCAGGCGGCCGGGCTCGACGGGATCGAGCTGGAAGCCTATGGCCACCTGATGGAGCAGTTCGTCTCGCCGTTGACCAACGCGCTGGACGGGCCATACGGGCGCGCCAGCCTGGACAGCCGGATGCGCTTCATGATCGACACGCTGGCGGCGATCCGCGACCGGGTCGGCCCCGATTTCATCGTCGGCGTGCGCTATGCCGGCGACGAATGCCAGCCCGGCGGGATCGACGCGGCCGAGGGCATGGCGATCTCGCACCGGCTCAAGGACAGCGGGATGGTCGATTTCCTGAACGTCGTGCGCGGCCATATCGACACCGATCCCGGCCTGACCGACCTGATCCCGGTCCAGGGCATGGCCAGCGCCCCGCATCTGGACTTCGCCGGCGACATCCGCGCCGCGACCCGGTTTCCCACCTTTCACGCCGCCAAGATCCAGGACGTGGCCACCGCGCGCCATGCCATCGCCAGCGGCAAGCTGGACATGGTCGGCATGACCCGCGCCCACATGGCCGATCCGCATATCGTGGCCAAGGTCATGCGCGGCCAAGAGGACCGCATCCGGCCTTGCGTGGGGGCGAATTACTGTCTCGACCGGATCTACCAGGGCGGCATGGCGCTGTGCCTGCACAATCCGGCCACGGGCCGCGAACTGGAACAGCCGCACACGGTGCCGCCGGCCGACCGGCAGCGGCGGGTGCTGATAATCGGCGCCGGGCCGGCGGGGCTGGAGGCCGCCCGGGTCGCCGCGGCGCGCGGCCACGAGGTGATCGTGCACGAGGCGGCGAAGGATCCCGGCGGCCAGGTCCGCCTGACCGCCCGGACCCCGCGCCGGGCCGAGATGATGCAGCTGATCCAGTGGCGCCAGGCCGAATGCGAGCGGA
Organism: Rhodobacteraceae bacterium HLUCCA08; assembly: GCA_001314655.1. GTDB lineage: Bacteria > Pseudomonadota > Alphaproteobacteria > Rhodobacterales > Rhodobacteraceae > Salibaculum. The sequence goes on from LJSF01000039.1 coordinate 121,288, forward strand.
TGGGCGTCGGCTTTCGCTTCAACAGCTACGCCGATGCCGAGACCGTCCGCGCCGAGGCGCCCGACGTGGTCATCATCGCCACCGGCGGCCTGCCCCATACCGAGGTGCTGGCGACCGGCGACGACCTGGTGGTGTCGACCTGGGACATCCTGTCCGGCGACGTGGCGCCCGGGCACCATGTGCTGATCTACGACGATGCCGGCGATTACGCCGCGCTGCAGGCCGCCGAAACCATCGCCGCGACCGGCGCCCGGGTCGAGATCATGACCCGCGACCGGTCCTTCGCCCCCGAGGTCATGGCGATGTCGCTGACCCCGTCGATGCGCGTATTGCAGCAGCACGACGTGACCTTCACCGTGACCTGGAAACTGGACGCGGTGCGGCGCGACGGCAACCGCCTCGTGGCGACGATCGGCAGCGATTACGGCGGCGTGACGCGGGAACGGGACGTCGATCAGGTCGTCGTCAACCACGGCACCCGGCCGCTGGACGATCTCTATTTCGACCTGCGCCCCGGATCGGTCAACCTGGGCGAAGTGGATTACGACGCGCTGATCGCCGGCGCGCCGCAGGACATACGCCGGAACGCCGAAGGCGCCTACCAGCTGTTCCGCATCGGTGACGCCGTGGCCGCGCGCAACACCCATGCCGCGATCTACGATGCGCTCAGGTTGGTCAAGGCAGTCTGAATGCCGTCCGCGATCAGCGACCTGGCTGGCGAATGGCCGGCGGGAGCGCGCGCCATCGCGACGGGAAACCGATGCGCAACGGCCAGGTGACGCGCGTCACCGGTCGGCGCTCGGACGCCCGCCTGCATGATCCCTGTCCCATGGTCTGGGCCATGGCGCCCTGAACCGGACCGCGCCTTTGCCAGGTTCGGTGAAGATCAACCCCGAAAGACCGCCGCAACCGGTTCGGGACAACGCTGTCGCGCGGGGAAAGTGGCGGAGGGGACGGGACCGGGATCGGACGTTCTCCACTACATGAAGCCCAGATTGAACTGACAACTATGCGATCGCCACCACACTTCTTCTGCCTTCTGCCTCGAACGAGGTAATCACCACGCCCGAAGACAGTCAGGGGAAGATAGCAACCTCCGTGTCAATCCCGGACGAAAATGGGGCCAGTTCCCGGCGTGATACTGGGCCATGGCGGCGGGTTCGGCATGCGCCTTGGCGCGCGTGGACCCCACGTGCCTGACGCGTGCCAAGGCGCACTGGCCGAAGGCCAGTTCTGTGGAACCGCGGTGGCGTCGTCTCAGGATTTCGTCTTGCGGCTCTGGCGGAGCCTGAAGCTCTCGCCGTTCATCTCGAGGATGTGGACGTGGTGGGTCAAGCGGTCGAGGATCGCGCCTGTCAGGCGTTCCGAGCCGAAGATCTCGGTCCACTCGTCGAAAGGCAGGTTCGAGGTGATGATGATGGAGCCGCGCTCGTAGCGCTGGGAGATGACCTCGAAGAGCAGCTCGGCGCCGGTCTTGCTCAGGGGAACGAAGCCCAGCTCGTCGATGATCAAGAGATCATTCGCGGCGAGGCTCTTCTGCAGGCGCTGGAGCCGGCGATCGTCTACGGCCTCGATCAGCTCGTGGACGAGAGCTGCCGCGGTCGTGAAGCCCACCTTGCGCCCCTTCTGGCAGGCGGCAAGGCCGAGGCCGAGGGCGATGTGGGTCTTGCCTGTCCCCGATGGGCCGAGCGTCATGACGTTCTCGCGGCGATCGATGAACTCGCCCCGTGCCAGCTCCATGGTCAGCACCTTGTTGAGGGAGGGGATCGCCGTGAAGTCGAAGCTGTCGAGGCTCTTGGTTGCCGGGAACTTCGCCGCCTTGATGCGGCGCTCGATCATCCGGCGTTCCCGCTCGATCAACTCGAGTTCGCAGAGCCGCAGCAGGTACTGGACGTGATCCTTGCCCTCAGCCGCGCACTGGCGGGCGAGCTTGGAGTGCTCGGACTGGAAGGTCGGCAGCTTGAGCTTCCTCAGATGGTGCTGCAGCAGCACCTGCGGCGTGTCGCTCATGCCGCCGTCCCGGACATCAGGCTGAGGTAGCTCGACGGCCGGGTCGTCTCGACCCGCGCCCGCGGCAGGTAGGGATAGCAGTCGAGATCGAGCCGGGGCGGCCGCCGCTCGACGCGGCACAGCACCAGGTGCTTGATCGCATCGTAGCCGATGGCGCCGAGGTCGAGAGCCTGGCGCACGGCGCCGTGGACATGATCCATCTCGAAGGTCTCGAAGAGCCGCAGGACCTGCACGTACTCGCGCTTGCCCGCCTTGCCCATCCGCGCCTCGAGCAACCGGCGCAACGTGGCGAACGCCTCGGGCAACTCCCAGCCCTGGAGCGGCGCGGCCTGGTCCAGGGCGCCTATCTTCTGCTCGAGGAGCGGCAGGAAGTGCAGCGGGTCGAAGACCATGTCGGCCTTCTCGTAGGATCGCCGGTGCCGGGCGATCACTTCGGTTCCGGCACCGATCACGACTTCGCCGACATAGCCGCGGACCTGGACCTCGTGATGGGCGTAGGCGACCGGCACCGAGTAGTCGTTGCCGCGGTAGCGCACCATCGAGATCGAGGTGGCACGGGTGCTCATCTTCTCGCAGGCGTCGTAGGGCGCCGGCGGCAGCACCATCAGCGCGTCGAGGTCCCGCAGCAGCCGCTCTCCGATCGTCTCGGAATGCCCTCGCAGGACCGCGTCCTGGCGCTTGAGGCATTGCTCTTCCAACGAGGCGTTCAGCGCCTCGAAGTTCTCGAACCGGGGCATCGGCACGAGGAAGTTCCGTCGGCCAAAGCCGATCACGCCCTCGACGTTGCCCTTGTCATTGCCCTTGCACGGGCGGCCAAACCGGTCCTCGAAGAGATAGTGCGACTGCAGTTCCGAGAAGGTGCGGGTGCGCTTGCGGGTCCCATCGCCCAGGATCTTCGCCACCGCGAGGGTGGTATTGTCATAGAGGATCGACAGCGGCACCCCACCGAAGAAGGCGAAGGCCGAGACGTGCCCGTCGCAGAACGCCTCGGTCGTCTCGGCAGGGTAGGCCTTGATGAAGAACGCATCCGAGTGCGGGAACGCCATCGCGAAGTAGTGCAGCTTGCGCTGGACCCCGCCAATCTCGCCGAGGGCCTCGCCGAAATCGACCTGGGCGTGGCCCGGCGGATGCGACAGGGGCACGAACACCTCCCGGGTCCGGCGCTTCTTCTCCCGGATGTAGTCGGTGACGATGGTGATGCCGCCGCTGAAGCCGTACTCGTCGCGCAGGCGCTCGAAGATCCGCTGCGCCGTGTGCCGCTGCTTCTTCGGAAGAGCCCGGTCCGCCTCGAGGATCTGGTCGATGATCGGAATGAACGGGTCAAGCTTCGGCCGTGCCGGCGGCTTCGACCGGCGGTATCCAGGGGGCACCGAGTGCTTCAGGATCTTTGATACCGTCTTGCGGTCGATCCCGAACAGCCGGGCCGCCTCTCGCTCGCTCAGCCCCTCGACATGGCATGCTCGCCGCACACGCGCATAGAGTTCCACAGAATACATCTCCCCGCCTTCAGCTCGTTCGCCTCAGGCGTAAGCGTGGCGGAATTTTACTCCGCGGCGGTCAGTGCATCCGACCGCTTCCGTGGCCCACTTTGTCTCCGGGATTCACACCTCCGTCTCCAAGCGCTAAGTGGTGGTTTCACAAGATCCCAGGGATCAGCTCTTTCATGTGGCACGTGCGCGTCAGGCGGGCGTCAATCGCGATCCGCGTTATCTCACGCGACATCCGGCACCACCGTTGCAGCGGACCCCGCGAGTATGCCGCCATCAATGGTGATCTCCGTGCAGGTCATGTAGGCGGCGTGCGTCTCCAGCAACCCCGGTCATCGCCACCTGCCAGTCCGGCTCGCGGCGGACATCGAGTTAAAGGGCCCGCGCACCGCGCCCGATCCGCTCGGCCATCGAGTTGGCAAAAGCGAGGTCGATGTCCGTCACCCAGACCTGGGCGCCCTCGGCGGAGTAGGCCTCCGCGATCACGGCGCCGATTCCGCGGGCCGCCCCGATCACCAGCGCGATCTTTCCAGTCAATCTCTGCATGAGTCTCTTCCTCTCCAGTGCCGGCCGTCGGTGGCGTGACCGATCCGAGGTTGCGTCGGCGCCTCCTGTCGCCGCGCGAGGCATCGCGTGTCAGTTGCTGTTTGCCGCCGCGGTGCCATAGATCGCATCCCGGACCTGCGCCGGGAAGTCGCCGATGACGCCGGCGGTCGAGGTGTTGGTCAGCACGACCAGGGTCAGGTCATCGACCGGGTCCACGAACCGGTGCTCACAACGCGTTCTGCGACGATGGACTTCGCCACCGTTCTGCCGACCATGCCTTTTGGTGGTCGTCCGGTGTCCAGCCTGCAGACTAATGCACGATGACCTCGCCGGGCACGAGACCGACTGGCAGCATTGCACTCGTCGTAGAACGCCCTAAGGGATCGTTCGAAATGACGGAGACTCGTCTGGCGGTCTTCTCCGGCCGAAAGTGGAAGCTCGGCGCGGTTCTACGCAGATAGATAGTCCAACCGGGGGAATCGACGGACTGAACTGCGAATTGAGTGGCGACCCGCGACAGGTTACTCTTTCTCGAATGACCGGCAGTGCTCTCCTGATCCGCAACCGTTCCTGTCCGGGCTGGATGGGCGGCCTCGTCGCGGGGATCACCGGCTACAGCGAGCGCTCCGGCAAGGCGTCGGTTCAGTCGGAGCCGGCCTCCCTCGTGGTTCCGCTCATCATCAGTTTCCGCAGTGGGTTCACCATCTCGCTGTCGACGGGCCCCGACGGAGGGGAGGAGTGCACGGACTTCGTTGCCGGTCTCACCTCGGGGCCCGTCTGGATCGGCTCGACCGGCGACTCGGAATGTATTCAGATCGATTTCACTCCGCTCGGCGCCCGTGCGTTCCTCGGACTTCCGCTGTCGGAGATCGTCACACGGCTGGTACCGGCCGATGCATTGCTCGGCCCGCAGGTGCGACAGCTGCGCGACGATCTCTGCGCCACCGACAACTGGCAAGTGCGGTTCGCCCTGGTCGAGCGATATCTGCACGGGCGCTTCACGCATGCGCCTTCCCCCCTGGTCGCGGCCGCCTGGCGCTGCATGGTGCGGGCCGGACCGTGCCTGCGGATCGAGCGACTGGCAGCGGAACTGGATGTCAGCCGCAAACACCTTTCGCGTCAGTTTCGGCACGAGATCGGCCTCAGGCCGAAAACGGTCTCGCGGATCCTGCGCTTTCAGCGCAGTCTGAGGATGGCCCACTTGGCGGGAAAACGGGCCGACCTCGCGGATATCGCCGCCGCAAGCGGCTATGCCGACCAGGCGCACATGACCCGCGAGTTCCAGTCTCTGGGCGGGATGTCGCCGCGGGCCTTGATCTGTCAGTAAGCTGGCGGATTCACGGGCGCGGAGGCGACTTTCGTTCAAGAACGCGTCGCAGCGCTGAAGTAACGTCTCCTCCATCACATCTGGAGGAAAGGCGAATGACCGACGCACCCTGTATATTTCCGACCCTGCGCTTCCGTGATTCCGGCAGGATGCTGGACTGGCTCAAGAAGGCCTTCGGCTTCAACGAGCATGCGGTCTATCGCGACGGCGATGCGATCGCGCATGCCGAGCTTCACCTTGGCTCATCAATCATCATGATCGGTCAGGCCAAGGACGATGAATATGGCCGGCTTGTCGGCAACCCCGACAGCCGCCGGACCGACGCGATCTACATCGCAGTCGCGGATGCGGACGCGGCGCATGCGCGGGCAAAGAAGGCGGGCGCAGTCATCGTCCAGCCGCTGCGCGACACCGACCACAACAGCCGCGAGTTCACCTGCCGGGACCCGGAGGGAAATCTGTGGGCGTTCGGTACGTACTGGCCCATCGTCGAGCCCGAGATGTCGGACCGCGCATCCGGACGGGCGCGAGCGTGACATTTGACCCAATCGACCGCAAGGCCTTGTTCGGGAGCCTCGACGGCGCCGACTGGGACAGCGACGGAAGCGAGCCCTGGGGCGGGGGCGCGCTCAGTCGGCGCGTGCTGCGCGGCACGCAGATGGCTACAACGCTCTACGAACTGCCGCCGGGGGCGACCGGCGGGCTCCATCACTGTCACCACGGCGCGGAGGAGATGCTGGTGGTGCTGCAGGGGACCATCACCCTGCGCACGCGGGATGGCGAGCGGGATATCGCGCCCGGCGACGTTGCGCTGTTCCCGCCCGGCGCGCAGGCGGCGCATCAGACGATCAACCGGACCGGGGCGCCCACGCGGCATCTGATGATCGGCACGATCGCCACCCCGGATGTGGTGGAGTATCCCGACCAAGGCGAAGTGCTCGTGATGGCGCTGACGGAAGGCATGACCGGCGCGCCCCTCTTCGATGTCTTTCCGGCCACGGCCAGCCGCGTGCGCGACGAACCGGATCCCGATTGACGCACGCGACGCGGTCGG
>LJSF01000011.1:0-54019 GCA_001314655.1 Rhodobacteraceae bacterium HLUCCA08
CTGACCTGCCACGGGATTTTTCCTCCATCTGCGATTAGAGTCCGGCCCATGGAGAGGACGGACGATGAAGAAGGCACGACTGACGGAAGAGCAGATTATTGGCATCTTGCAGGAGCATGAGGCGGGGGCGAAGTGTGCCGATCTCTGCCGCAAGCACGGGATGTCCGAGGGCACGTTCTATGCCTGGAAGGCGAAGTATTCCGGGATGACGGTGTCGGAGGCCAAGCGGCTGAAGGCGCTGGAGGACGAGAACGCGAAGCTGAAGAAGTTGCTGGCGGAGCAGATGCTCGACATGGCGGCGATGAAGGAACTGCTGTCAAAAAAATGGTGACGCCCGCCGTGAAGCGCGAGGCTGTCGCGCATCTGAAGGCCCATCTCGGGCTGTCGGAACGGCGGGCGTGCGAGATTGCGGGCGCGGACCGCAAGATGGTGCGCTACCAGTCGCAGCGCGCGCCGGATACGGCGCTGCGCGGGCGGCTGCGGGATCTGGCCAATGAGCGGCGACGGTTCGGCTACCGGCGGCTCTTCGTGCTCTTGCGGCGCGAAGGCGAGGCATCAGGAATCAACCGGATTTACCGTCTCTACCGAGAGGAAGGGTTAACGGTGCGTAAACGCAAAGCACGCCGCAAGGCCATCGGCACACGGGCCCCGATCCTGATCGAGGCCCGGGCCAATGCCCGTTGGTCGCTTGATTTCGTGCATGACCAGTTCGCGGGCGGCCAGCGCTTCCGGGTGCTGAACGTGGTCCGATGACGTCACGCGCGAGTGCCTTGCGGCGGTCCCTGACACATCAATCTCTGGCCGTCGCGTGGCGCGGGAACTGACTGCGCTGATCGAACGCCGCGGCAGGCCCGGGATGATCGTCTCTGACAACGTCCTATGTCGGGAGATTCTGGCTGCTTAGGTCAGCAGGTCATGGGACATCCGGTGTCCCGGATGCCCTGATACGGTTGCCCAGACGGGCTCTGCCGTCAAGAAATGATCTCTTCCATAGCAAACACAGGGTACGCGCTCTGGCGGCCCTCACCGTCCTCAATACGAGATCCCAAATCCCAAGCAGAAGGCCCGAACATTATCTACGAGGTCAGCAAGCTGCCTCCACGGCTCGTCAGAGAGAGGTCCTTCCGCCTGGGCTCACCCCCTCGAAGAAGGGGCGATAGGGTTCGCCGTGATTGACCACGGCGTGTACGGTGCGCGCCATCTTGGCCGCGATCGCGGTGTAGGCCTTGCGGCGCAGATGGGCGTTGTGTCGATCCTTGGAGATGTAGCGCTCGAACTTGTCGCGGAAGCTGTTGGTCCGCTTGAGAACGGCGGTCTGGCCGGCCATCCAGAGTGTGCGCCGCAGCCGGGCATTGCCGTACTTCGAGATGCGGCTCTGACCGCGGAACATGCCGGACTGGACGGTGGCGAGGTCCATGCCACAGAACTTCAGGAACTGCCGATGATGCCGGAACCGACGCAGGTCACCGGCCTCGGCCAGGATGGTCATGGCGTTGATCGGGCCGATACCGGGAATGGTCGTCAGCAGCTGATAGTCGGGCAAGTCGGAGAGAAGCTCGACGGCTCGAGCTTCAATCTCATCGCGTCGCCGGACCAGGCTTCGCCCCTCAGCGAGAACGAGACGGAACATGCGGACGGCATCGGAATCCGGGTGGACGGGAAGTCCAACCGAACCAGCGGCCGTCGCATAAACATCTGAAAGCAATTGCTCTTTGGACACCTTCCGGCCAACGACGTCCCAGGCATCCGCGATGAAGGCGTCCCGACCCATGGCCGAGATCATGTGCGGCGATGGGTACTTCTCCAAGAAGGCCAGGAACCAATCCGTCCGCGCGCTCCGATGAAATCGTTCGGCCTCGGGGAAGTACAGTGGCAGATAGTGAGTCAGGATGCGGTGCCAGAGCTCGGTCTTCGAGCGTGAAACAATCTCGTGGGTCTTTGACAGTTCCTGGATGTCGCTGGTGCCTGCCGCCAGAGGATCGTGGAAGAACTGCACGGCGCCGATCTCCAGCATGTGCAGGATGACCTGGGCGTCCTTCGGGTCGTTCTTGTCCCAGCTGTTGTGCAGGGCCTCCCGCGTGCGGGCCAGGGCGACTGAGGAAACAAGCTTCAGGTCGAACCCGGCCCGGCCGAGATGGTGCGCCAATGTGCGGTGATAATTGCCGGCCGCCTCGAACCCGATCCGCACCGGCAGGTCGTAGCTGGCGAGGGCCGCAGACAGGCGCTGGAAGTCCTCCAGCGTGTTCATGACCGTCAGTCGGCGGCGGCGTGTTTTGCCCGGGATGCCGATCAGCACCTCATGGCGATGCTTGGAAATGTCGATGGCGACCAACAAGGTCGGTGCGATAGAATGGGTGGCGGTCATAGCCGGTCTCCTCAGCAGTGTGGTTCAGCAAAACCACTGTTGTTGAGACCTGAGACCCGGTTATGGCCACACGCTGCGCTATCTGAGGGCTGCGCGCGCGGCCATAACCTATTGGCAGCCCTTCTTCCCGACGTGCTACGGCACCGAACTAACCAGCAAAGCTGTCCTGAAATGGGCGAAGGATAATGGCGTCGAGTGGCATTACATCGCCCCCGGCAAGCCGCAACAGAACGCCTTCATTGAGAGCTTCAACGGCAGCCTGCGCGACGAATGCCTGAACGAGGAGATCTTCGACAGCCTGGCAGATGCCCGTCGAACGCTGGCCCTTTGGCGCTACGACTACAACCACGTCAGGCCGCATTCCTCGCTTGGCGGAATGACCCCCGCCGAAGCGCGCCGGGCGCTTGAGCAATCTGAGGGCTCCGCGCCCGACGCGCTTGCCCAAACAAACGACCACGAATATGAAAACCAGACCCGCAGACTCTCGTTATGAACGAGGGAGCCTCGGGGGGCAGGTCATCTCGGCGCGCGCCATCCGGACCATGCTGGCCGTGAGCAGAGCTGCCGGGACAGCGCACAGGGTCTCGGCGGGGCTGATGGACTTGGCGCACGACACCCGCCCCTGCACATGATCGACCGATGAAATCTGCCCGCCTGATCTTCGCGATCGTCTCCACAACCAACAACCCCTGACTGCGCCCTCTCGTTCCAGAGGACGCTTCCGACAGAATGATCTGGGGGGCATTTCTGGACGCCGATCACCCCATGAAAGGGGTCACTTCTGCATGCCGATCCCCATGCCGGGCAGCCTGTCCCCGAGCAGGTTGCGCCGGACAAGGCGGGCGCCGTCGGTGCGATCGCTGGTCGGTCGTTCGAGCCATACCGGCGCGCCCCGAACGGATCCGACATCGCCATCGCGGATGACGTCACCCGGACCGGACCCCGGGAGGAGGCCATGCACGCCAGACGCACGGGCGGGCGGCTGATCCACCCTGCGCAAGGATTTGTGGCTGCGCGGGACAGCCTGCACGGCGCAGCCGAACGCCAGATCGGGCCAAGGCAGCGCCCAGGGCAGCCCCGTCATGCCGCCCGTGTGACGACGGGCGCCTGCACGGCCGCCATGCCTGCGGGAAGCACATGCTTGAGCATGTCGGCAAGCGTGACGATCCCGCAGATCGTCTCGCCGTCCTTCACCACCGCAAGCTGCACGCTCGCGCCGCGCATGCGCGCCAGCGCCTCGTAGACCGGCATCTCCGCCGCCAATACGAAGGCCGGTCGGGTGCTCTCCCGCGCCGGTCGCTCGGGCGGCAGCATCAGAGTGTCGCGCACATGCACGACAGAAGGTTGCGCATCGTCTTCGCCAAGCATGAGGATGCGCATGTGACCCGAGTCCAGCGCGGCGGCGCGGACATCGGCGACCGTCGCCTCTGGCGTGACCTGCACCGGAGACCGCGTGACCAGGGTATCGACGCGGAGGTTCCCGAGATCGATGAGGGCCGAGATCTGCTGCTGCAATTCCGGCTCCAGCGTCCCGACCCTGGCGGAATGTTCCACAAGCTGCCGGATCGTCTCGATGTCCCGTCCACCCACGGCGGCGCTTTCGACCGGTTCGACACCGCTGGCCCGGACAAGATGGTTGGCGATGCTGTTCACCCAAAGCAGCAGCGGGCGCAGCGGCCAGACATAGGCGCGCGATACCACGCCGATGGCCAGGGCCGAGGTTTCCGGATGCGCGATCGCCCAGGATTTCGGCGCCATCTCGCCCACCACGAGGTGCAGGAAGGTGACGAAGAAAAGCGACAGCGCGAAGGACGTGCCCCCGGCAGCCCATTCCGGCAGGCCCCAGAGGATCAACACCGGGCCAAGCCAGGCGTCGACGGCGGGCTTCGTCACCGCCCCGAGCGCGAAGGTGCAGGCGGTGATGCCGAACTGCGCGCCGGCCAGCATCAGGGTCAGGTCGTTCATGCCGCGCAGCGCGGCGCGGGCCGACGCACTGCCTGCGGCACGCTCCTCGAGGCGGTGCCGGCGCGCCCCGAGAAGGGCGAATTCGATGATCACGAAGAAGGCGCTCAGGGCGATCAGCGCGATGGTCGCGAGCGTGACGATCAGCGGGTCGGTCATTGCCCACCCTCCGTTTCCGCAAAGGCGACCAGCCGCACCCGGACCTCGGTGGGAACGTGGCGCTCGACCCGCATCACGTCGACCTCGAGCCGACGTCGCATCGGCCGGTCGTCGACCAGATCGGCCGGATCGACGGGCAGGTCCACCAGGACGGTGTCCCCTTCGGTCGGCAAGGTGCCGAACGCGGCGATCAGCAGACCGGCAATCGTTTCGATATCGCCGCGCGGCAGATCGTGGCCGATGGCGCGCTCCACCTCGTCGAGGTGGACGTCGCCATCCATGATCCAGATGTTGTCGCCATCGGGCACGACCGCGTCGCCGACCGGGACGTCATGCTCGTCGGTGATCTCGCCCACGATCTCCATGGCAAGGTCCTCGATGGTCAGCACGCCGGCAAAGCCGCCGTATTCGTCGATGACGCAGGCGAGCTGATTGGTCGTGCGCGCCAGCTCGTCCAGGGCGTCCGGCAACAGCATCAGCGTCGGGATCACCGCGGCGGGCCGCATCACCGCGGCAACGGTTTCGTCCGTGGCCCCCGAGGCGAGGCGCGCAAGGACATCCGCAAGATGCACGACGCCGACCGGTGTATCCGCGTCATCGATCACCGGATAGCGCGTGTGGGCGCGGGCCATCAGCCCGCGCAGCTCTTCAAGGGTCGTCTCGGGCGTCACCCAGTCCACCTGCGACCGCGGCACCATGGCATGCTCGACGTCGCGGTGCGGAAAGTCAACCATACGGTCCATCATCAGCGACAGCTCGAGCGGCAGGTCGCCGCTGTCGCGGGACTCGGCGATGATCCGGGGAAGGTCGTCGGCCGAGGCGCTGACGTCCAGGTCGTGGACCGGCTCGATGCGCAGCGCGCGCAGCAACAGGTTGGCGGACTTGTCGAAGAAACTGATGAGCCAGCCGAAGACCGTCATGTAGACCAGCGTCGAGCCGGCAAGCCGCCGGGCCAGCGGCTCCGGATTGGCGATGGCGAGGTTCTTTGGATAAAGCTCGCCGAAGATCATCTGGACGATGGTCGCCACGCCCAGAGCCAGCAAGGTTCCGACGGCGATGCCGACTTCGGGCGCCACTCCGGCGCCACCGAGCAGCACACCCAGAGACTGGCCGACAAGCGGTTCGGCGACGAAGCCGACCAGCAGGCCGGTTATCGTGATCCCGAGCTGGGCACCGGACAGCATGAAACTGGTCCGCTTCGTCACGGCCAGCGCACGCTTTGCGGCGACGTCGCCTTGGGCCGCCCGCGCGGCAAGCCGCGTGCGATCGACCGACATATAGGCGAATTCCTGCGCCACGAAATATCCGTTCGCGGCGATGATCGCCAGAACGACAAGGATACCCAGCAGCAGTCCGAGCAGCGGTTCGATCATCACGACATCAGCGCCAAGTGGAACAGGCGCGGTTCGATGGGGCACTGCTCGGGTTTCACGGTAGTCATGGCATCCTTCATGTTGCGACAGGGTCGCAAGTATGTTGCCGGCCCACGGCCTGCAACCACCGCTGAAAAAATTGTCGGCGCGTGATTGATGCCAGAGACCGTTTACATCATGTATCGCGGCGGCGCCATGGGATGGCGATTGACGGGGGAACCTATGGAACGTCTGATCGAACAGACACTTTTCGCAAGTCGATGGCTGCTCGCCCCGATGTATCTGGGTCTTGTGGGGGCAGTTGCCATCCTGGTCTGGATCTTCGCCCTCGAACTGATCGCGTTTGCCGCCGCAATTCCCGCGATGACGGTCGATGACGCGATCCTGGGCGTTCTCGCGCTGATCGATCTGAGCCTGGCGGCGAACCTTCTGTTGATCGTCATCTTCTCCGGCTACGAGAATTTCGTCAGCCGGATGGACCTGGAGACCCATGTCGACCGTCCGGACTGGCAGGGCGAGGTCGATTTTTCCGCATTGAAGCTGAAGCTCGTGGCCTCGATCGTCGCGATCTCGGGCATCCATCTGCTCAAGGTCTTCATGGACGTCACAAGATACGACACCGAACAGATCCGCTGGATGGTGATCATTCATCTGGTCTTCATCATCTCGGGTGTGTTGCTCGCGGCGATGGACTGGATCGCGAACAGCGCCAAGGGGATGAAACGGTCGAAACCGGCAAAGGGTTGAACCCGGGCCCGGTCTGCCGGTGCCGTCATCGGAAACGCCTCGGGTCCCGCGACGATCGGCGCGACGATGCCGATCACCCGCGGTTCCATCCACCCGATATCCGCATCAGCGTCCCGATGCACCGGGGGGACCGCCCCATCCACATCGTGCCGGACACGACATGCTTCTTTTCTTCGACGTTCCGCCTTGACTCGTAACCGGGCCATGAATGCGCAGATACGCAAAAGGGTATTTGGAGCTTTCGATCATTGGACGATCCATCGCAGCTGGCGGACCGGATCGCCGCGCTCGAGACGCGGGTAGAGCAGCTCGAGGGCGCGCGGACGGGCGCGACCCGCCCGGACCCGGACGGGACCGTGCCGGACCGCCTGCGCGCCGCGGCGCCGGAGGCGGGCGGCGTGGCCTTTGCGGGCAGCCTGGAATTGCCCGGTGGCCGGCGCATCGCGTGGAAGATGGGTCATTTGGCCGCCGGGATGCTCGGCGCCGGCTGGGGCAAGATCGCGCCCGCGCTGGCGGCCCCAGGCCACCCGGTGCGGCTGGGGCTGCTGCAGGCGGTCCTTTCCGGCACGCGGGAGACGGCGGCGCTGGCGGACACGCTGGGCGACGGGACCACCGGCCGGCTGCATCACCACCTGCGCGAGCTCACCGCGACGGGCTGGCTGCGGGCCGAGCGGCGGGGCCGCGATGACATCCCCGCCGACCGGGTCGTGCCGCTTCTGGTCGTGATTGCCGCGGCGGGTGGCCGGATACGGGACAGGAGGATGGATCACGACCGATGACCTCCGCTGCGATCTGACGATCCGTTTCGACCCTTGGGGATTTGCCGACGACCCGGAGTTTGCGCTGCTGCTGCCGCTGCCCGCGGAGGACGGCCATCAGGCAGTCCGCGACCTGCGCGCGCCCGCGGGGACGCATATCGCGGACAGGTACGGGCATCCCCCCCGCCCGGTCTTCGGGCTGATCGCCACGCCCCGGGTGCAGACACCCCATGCCTGGGCCGCGGCGTGGGACGGCGCGGGTTGGTGCCCGGTCGATCCGAAGGTCCTGCGCACGACAGGGCATTTCGGCCCGCTGCTTGTCGCCCCTGGGGACCCGGAGCCGCATGTCGGCGGGATCGACCCCTACCGCTGCGCTGGCGCCGCCGCCGACGCGCCAGGCAGCTCCGCGTGCGGTCCCGTCGCGGCGGCGACCGCGCAATCCGCCAGCCTGGGCCGGTGTTCTGGTCCTGCATCCCTTGCAAGGGTGTCTTCGGCGCGCTGGCTGCCTCGCTCGTCGGCCGCGCGGTCCCCGCACTTGCGCCCGGGCTCGATATCGGCGTTCCTGTCCGGGCCGCGGTCTGCACGCTTGGGCTGCTGTGCAACCTGCGCCTGATGCGGTTGCATTCGTCCCTGTGGCTGCGGGCCGAGGCCGCACTTCGCAGGCTTGCGGCGAGGGCCCTTGCAAAATTGGAAATCGGCAGAAAGGACCGGGTGAGATCGCGTGCCTCCGCGTCCCGATCAGCGCGGACGACCCGGCGCGCGCCGCCGGCATCCCTGGTCAGCTGGCCAGCTTTTCCTGAACCGCGAACGGGCTGAGACCCAGCCAGCGCTGCATCGTGTTCGCGACATCGGCATGCCCGGTGATCAGCAGCGCACCGTCGCTGACCGCGCCGTGAACGTCCCGCATACCGAGCCAGATCGCGGTCATCGTCCGCAGATCGGTGTGAACGTAAAGATCCACATCGAAGCCGGGATCGATATGGCAAAGGTCGACGGCGCCGTCCGGCTCCACGATCAGCCACCACTTGCGCTGCGCGGCGGGCAGATCGGGATAGAGGAACTCGATCACCGTCCGCCTGTCGGGCAGCGGATCGGTGTCGAGGTTGCGGCGCATGTCCCACATCAGAAGCTCGGGATCGAGGTTTTCCAGCGTGGGCTCGGTCTCGACCCATTTCTGGCCCCACATGCCGATGGCCTCGATCACCGGCTGCAGATCCCGTCCGGCCCCGGTCAGCCGGTAGGCCTCGATCCCGGGCGCCTCGGGCGCGCGCGCGCGCTCGACCACGCCGGCCGCCTCCAGTTCGCTCAGGCGTTTCGACAGAAGCGCCGGCGACATGCGTGGCACGCCGCGGCGCAATTCGTTGAACCGCGTGGATCCCGCGACCAGCTCGCGCAGCAGCACGATTGTCCAGCGGGTGCAGAGGATCTCTGCCGCCATCGCGACGGGGCAGAACTGCTTGTAGCTCGCATTCGTCATCTTCGCCTCCTTTCGCCGGCCTGTCTAGCAGGCCTGCCGGTCAACCGGCCAGTTCAGACTCTGTAGCGGGCTGGTTCAGTCCGTGAACTGGCGCCGGCGGCACCGGGGCTGACATGTTCGGCCTGCATCGGATCGGTCCGATGGCGACAGGCTCAACACCAAGACGAAGGAGGACGACATGCCGCTTGTGGACATCCAGTTGATCGAAGGGGTCTTCGATCCCGACCAGAAACGCCGAATGATCGAAGAGGTCACCGAAACCATGGTCCGCATCGAAGGCGAGGCCCTGCGCGGCGTCACCTGGGTGCGGGTCCAGGAGATCGCCAGCGGCGCATGGGGGATCGGCGGCAAGGCCATGACCGCCGCCGACGTCAAGGCCGCGGCGTCGCAGGACGCCTGAATTCCGACGTGCCCGGCCCGCGCCCGACGGCAGAACACGGGCTGGCCCGCCGTGCACCCCGCAAGGATCGCAAAAGGAGGAGGAGATGCGCACATCGATCGCGCAAAAGCTGAACGCAGTGACGCTCTACGAACGACTGGGCGGTTCCGCCGGCATCCGGCGGATCGTCGATGGAATGGTGGACAGGCATCTGGAAAATCCCGCCATCAAGCCGCGCTTCACGCCCTATATCGACCAGCCCGAGCGGGTCGAGCAGATCAAGCGGCATTACTGCACGCTGTTCGAGGCGCATTCGAACGGCCCCCGCGCCTATGACGGGCGCAGCATGGTCGAGACCCATCGCGGCATGAACATCGACGAGACGGAATACATGGCCGCGATGGACGACATCCTGGAGACGATGAAATCGCAGGGCCATTCCGAGGACACGCGCAAAGAGATCGCGGCGATCCTCTATGGTCTGAAGGAGGGCATCATCCGCGTCTGAGCGCGGACAGCCCCTGGCCCGGCCAGACCCCCGAAAGGAGAGACGCATGACGACGCAAGCGACGATCGAGACGCGACGGTTCGAAACCCCTGACGACTCGCTCGACATGAAAACGCAGGGCGGGATCGACATCGTCCGGATGAAGACCGGGACCACCGGGATGTATGCGGTGTTCGAACCCGGCTGGACATGGGAAAAGGACGAAAAGCCCCTGCTGGGCGCGCCCGACACCAGCCCGATGCACCACACCGGCTATTGCCTTTCCGGCAGGCTGGTGGTGCGGATGGTCGAGACCGGCGTCGAGACCACGATCACCAAGGGCGATGTCTTCGAGATACCGCCCGGCCACGACGCCCATGTCGATGGTCCCGACCGGGTCGAGTTGGTCCTGTTCGAGCCACCGGCGGAACCGCAGTGAATTCCTTTCCGGCGGCGCACCCCGTCCGGTTTCGGCCATACCGGGCAGGTCGGCCGGTGCCGGAGCCATGATCCGAGGCGCCGGCTGAACCGGTCGCGATAGGCCGCGGGGGTCATGCCGCCATACCGCTTGACCACGCGACGAAAATGGGCCGTGTCGCTGTAACCGACCGACAGGCCGACCTGCTCGATGGAGGCGGCGCCGTCCTCCAGCATCGCGCGCGCCGCCGCGACACGCAGCCTGCGGATGTAGGCGCCCGGCGTATGGCCCGTGGCCTTTCCGAACCGGCGCACGAGGTTGCGGCGGCTCATTCCGACAAGCTCGGCCAGTTCGTCCATGGGCACATCGCGGTCGAAATGCGCGCCGAGGTGCTTTTCCGCCCGGCGCACCTGCGCATCGGAATGTGGACGCGACAAGGGCAGGATCGCATGCCCGGACTGGCGCGAGCGCGGCATCTCGAGCAGGAGGGCCCGAGCCGCCTCGACCGCGACGCGATGGCCGCAGAAGCGCTCCACCAGGTAGAGGCCGAGATCCGAGGCCGCGTTCACCCCGCCGCCGCAGAACAGCCCGGCATCCTCGGTGATCAGCTGATCGGTCTGCCAGAGCACGTCCGGGTAACGGGCCCGGAAGGTCTCGGCCACGCCCCAATGCGTCGTCGCCCGGCGCCCGTCCAGCAGCCCGGCCTCTGCCAGGAAAGCCGCGCCCGAGCATACGCCGGCGACAAGGGTGCCGGCCGCATATCTTTCGCGCAGCCATGCAGGCAGGCCGCGTGGCGTGTCATCCAGTCCTCGGGCATCCGCCCCGAGGCCGAGACCATCACCAGATCCACCGGCCCGAGATCGGCAAGCGCACAATCCGCTGGATCCGCAGCGACGCCGTGACCGAAGAGGACGGGCGCGTCGGGTCGGTCTGCATCTACGCGGCATCCGACCCGGAGGCGATCCATGACCACGGGCGACGCATCGGCGCCCCGAGCGACGACATCCGGATGGTGCGCGGCACCGCGATCAAGCGAGACGACCCCCAGCCCGTGACACAGGTCTGAGTGCGCCGGGACATTGAAGCCTGCCGGCGCCGTCCGGCAGGCCCTTGCCCGGATGCGCCATTCCCACACGGTTCTTCCGGCCCGATCGACCTCTTTCACGATGTCGGACTGCCGACGCCATCGGCCCCGTTCCTGGACGGATCGCCGCCGGCCATGCGCCGGGCCAGCTCTGCCCGCAGTTCCGCGGCAAGGGTATACAGCAGGGTCCCGTTGGGCAGCTTTTGCCCGGTATGGTGATGCACGGCTGCCGTGGTGGCCCGGATTGCCGTTCGGCAGCAGGATCGCGTCGCGGCCCGGGCGCACCGGCATCTGCCATTGATGTGCCGTGCCCCCCTCGATGTCGATCAGGTCGACGATGCCGCCACCGGTCTGCCGGGCGAACAGCGTGTCGCCGCCCGCGGTGCGGGCACGCTCAAGAAGCGTCAGGCCCCGTCGGCGCCGGCACAGTGTGACCCGGTTGTCGTCGTCCGAACGTGTCCGGGGGGCCATGTCAAGCCTGGCAAGGCGTGCCTGAAACGTTTCAATAGCCATGCGGCACGCCGTCCGGATCGTGAAACGTTCCAACACCATCGCGGCGAGTTTGCGCCGACAGGGGCTGATTGCGATCACACCGAACAAAAGCCGGCGGATTGAAAACGGATCCCTTCGAACGCCAGCCTCGCACGAGGGTGACAGTGGTCGCTGTCGCCCGCGCCACGGGCGTTTCGCCGGGCACCGTTTCGAATGCGATCAGCGGCAAGCGCGATGTCGACAAGCACACCCGGGCGCGGATCGACCACGCGATTCGCGACCTTGGCGACATCCCCGGTCTTGCGGCGCGGGGCATGCGGACGGGGCTCCGATCGCCGGCAAAACTCGGCCGTCTTGCGCAAAAGCCGCGGGAAATGCACGCCGGATCGTGCCATAAGGGGACCCGAGGCAACACAGGAACCGACCATGACCTTCGAGCCGGTGATCGCGGCGATCCGCTTCGGCGAGGGGCTGGCCCCGGCGATACCGCTGGCGCCGGATGTCGACGCGCTGCTGGCGGCGCTGACCGGGCCGGACCGGGCGGCCGAGGCGTTTCCCATCGCGCCGTTTTCGCAGGCCTATCCGTCGATCCGGGATCACCGCGATGCCTCGCTGGCGGTCCGCCAGGCCGAGGGGGCGGCCGCGCAACAGGCCGCCGAGGCCGCCCGCGACGCGGTGCGCGCGGCCGGGCGCGATGCGCTGGCGCGGCAAGTGATGATGGCGCTGGGCCGGTCGACCCTGACCGGCGACGGGCTGCGCGAGCGGCTGACCCGGTTCTGGGCCGACCATTTCACCGTGCGCGCCGTGCAGGGCATCACCCGCCACCTGGTCGCGCCCTATGTCCAAGAGGCGATCCGCCCCCATGTCACCGGCCGGTTTTCGGACATGCTGCGCGCCGCCGTGACCCATCCGATGATGCTGATCTTTCTCGACCAGGTGCAGTCGATGGGCCCCAATTCCAGGGCCGCCCGCAACAATGACCGCGGCCTGAACGAAAACCTGGCGCGCGAGTTGCTGGAACTGCACACGCTGGGCGTCGGCGGCGCCTATGACCAGCGCGACGTGCGCGAACTGGCCGAATTGCTGACCGGGCTGACCTTTCACCCCGAACGCGGCTTCCTGTTCCGCCATGCCCAGGCCGAACCGGGGCCGGAGGTGGTGCTGGGCCGGTCCTATGGCGGCGCCGATCCCGCGACGCTGGACGAGGTTCTGGCGGTGTTCGATGACCTGGCCGCCCATCCCGACACCGCCCGCCACATCGCCCGCAAGCTGGCGGTGCATTTCGTGGCCGACGATCCCGATCCGGGACTGGTCGCGGCGCTGGAAGACCGGTTCGCGGCGACCGGCGGCGACCTGCTGGCGGTGACCGAGGCGCTGTTGACGCATCCGGCCGCCTGGGCGCCCGCGCCGCGCAAGGTCAAGCCGCCCTTCGATTTCGTCGCCTCCGCGCTGCGGGCGCTGGGGGTGCCGGCGGCGGCGTTCCACAACGCCACGCTGCAGCAGGCGCGCGGGCTGGCGCACCGGCCGCTGCGGCTGATGGGGCAAAGCTGGCAGGAACCGGTCGGCCCCGACGGCTGGCCCGAGGCGGCCGAGGCCTGGATCACGCCGCAGGGCATGGCGGCGCGGATCACCTGGGCGATGGAGGCGCCGGGTCAGATCCT
Organism: Rhodobacteraceae bacterium HLUCCA08; assembly: GCA_001314655.1. Classification (GTDB taxonomy): domain Bacteria; phylum Pseudomonadota; class Alphaproteobacteria; order Rhodobacterales; family Rhodobacteraceae; genus Salibaculum. Next base: position 13,363 of record LJSF01000011.1, read on the forward strand.
GGACCGGCTGCCCGACCCGCGTGACTTCGTCCATCACGCGCTGGGCCCGGAGCCGCCGGGCGAGGTGGTCTTTGCCGCCCATGCCGCCGAACAGGTCTCGGACGGGATCGGCATCGTGCTGGCCTCGCCCGCGTTCAACAGGAGGTAAGCCCATGGATAGACGCGGTTTTCTGTTGGGCGGGGCCTGTTCTTTGGCGGCGTCCCCGCTGATCACGCCGGTGGCGCTGGCGGCGGCGCCCTGGGACAGGCGGCTGGTGGTCATCATCCTGCGCGGGGCGATGGACGGGCTGGATGCGCTGCGCCCCCTGGGCGATCCGGATTTCGCCGCCTTGCGCCGCGACATGGCGCCGGACGCTTTGGGCCTCGACGGCTACTGGGCGCTGCACCCGTCCTTCGCGCCGCTGGAGCCTCTGTGGCAGGCGGGGGAATTCGGCGCGGTGCACGCGGTCTCGACCCCCTATCGCGACAAGCGGTCCCATTTCGATGGTCAGGACATCCTGGAGGCCGGGCTGCCGGACCTGACGCGCGGCGGGCTGCGCGATGGCTGGCTGAACCGAGTGCTGCAGTTGCAGACGGGGCTGGAGGCGGAAATCGCCTTTGCCGTGGGCCGCGAGGACTTGCTGGTCCTGTCCGGCGACGCGCCGATATCGCGCTGGTCGCCCGAGGCGAAACTGCGGCTGAGCCCGCAGGCGCGGCTGTTGCTGGACCGGGTCTATCACGACGATCCGCTGTTCCAGCAGACGAGTTTCGAGGCGATGCAGATCGTCGAGAGCCTGGCCGAGGCCGAAGCGATGGCCGAGCAAACCGAAGAGATGATGGGCGCCGATCCGATGATGGCGCAGGCCCGGGGCCGGGGCGAGCATCGACAACTGGCCGAATTCGCCGCCACGAGGCTGCGCGGCGACACGCGGATCGCGTCGTTTTCACTGGGCGGCTGGGACACCCATGTGCGCCAGCAAAACACCTTTGCCCGGGCCGCCGATGACCTGGCCGACACGATCCTGACCCTGCGGGCGGGGCTGGGCGAGGTCTGGGCGCAGACGGCTGTGGTTTGCGTGACGGAATTCGGCCGCACCGCGGCGCAGAACGGCAATCTGGGCACCGATCACGGCACCGGCGGGGCGATGCTGTTCTTTGGCGGCGCGCTGCGCGGGGGACGGGTGGTGGCCGATTGGCCAGGCCTGGCCGAGGCCGACCTTTATGACCGGCGCGACCTGATGCCGACCCGCGATGTCCGCGCGCATCTGGCCTGGATCATCGCCGGGATCACCGGCCTGCCGCGGGCCGGGCTGGAACGGGCGGTGTTTCCGGGGCTGCAGATGGGGGAAGATCCGGGCCTTCTGGCCTGAGCCAACCTGCCCGGCGGACAGGGCGCAGGCCCGGGCGGGCCGGCGCGGCTGCGCGGCCGATCCCCGGGGCGGTCAGACGCCGGTGTCGATCTGGTTGATGGCCTCGGTCGTGTCATCCGCCAGGGCCTGGGCCTGCGGACCCACGGCGGCCATGACGGCCGCGCCCAGCATGACGATGCCGGCGGTCAGGACCATCCAGTCGATCGTGGTGTTGCCGTCTTCCTCGTTCCGGAAACGTTTGATGAACCGTTCCATGATCGTCCCTTCCTCACTGCCCCTGGAGTGCAGACTGCAGGGGGAATCGGGCGGGATTGGGACAGGTCCGGGGTAATTGCGGGCTGCTTTCTGGGTCCTGTTGCGGCGCCTTACAGATTGGCGGTCCGGTCCAGCCGGTCGTCGATCACCGCGCTGAGCCGGCGCAATTGCCCCTGGCCGGTGCCGGTGTCGCGGATCGCCGCCACCGCCTGGTCCAGATCGCGATCCTCGGTCAGCCGGGCGAGCGAGCCGAGGAACTGGGTCAGATAGGCCAGCGTGCCGTCGCGATGTGGATGGGTCAGCGCTGCGGCCGCCATGACAAGGTCGTCATGCAGGGCGATCCTGTCGGGCTGCACCGCATCCTCGGCGACCGCGCGCGGCCCGGCGGGGCGGCGTTCGGGCGTCAGGTGGTCCAGGATCGCGCGCTGGAATGCGGCCAGGCCGGCGATCGGCTTGTCCAGGAACCCGTCGGCCCCGGCCGCCATCGCCGCCTGTTCGCCGCCCGGATCGCCGGACATGCCCAGGATCACGTCGACCCGCGGGCTGGCCCCGGCCAGGTCCTTGATCAGGTCGGCACCGGAGCCGTCGGGCAGGCCCAGGTCGACGATCACCGCCGAGGGGCGGTAGACGCCCAGGTGCCGGCGGGCATGGCTCAGCGTATCGGCCCGGCGGATCCGCGCGCCCGAGCGCAGGCACATCAGCCGCAGCGCCTCCGACGCGAAGCGGCTGTCCTCGACCACCAGAACGGTCAGGCCCAAAAGCGGGCGTTGCGCCGTGGGCGGGCGGCTGGCGATGAAATCCTCGAGCGTGTCCATGGCGGATCCCCCTTGATCGGTGAGTGGCGAGCGCGGTCAGTAGACCCGGTCAAGGTGAACGCCCGGTTAATGCCTGCGACGTCGGGGCGCTTGAATTTCGCGCCCCGCACGGGTCTAAGGGCCGCGAAGCCGGACGGAGCGCGACAGATGATCGGACGATTGAACCACGTGGCCATTGCGGTGCCGGATCTGGAGGCCGCCGCGGCGCAATACCGCGATGTGCTGGGCGCCGATGTGGGCCCGCCGCAGGACGAACCCGACCATGGCGTCACCGTGGTCTTCATCACCCTGCCCAACACCAAGATCGAGCTGCTGTATCCGCTGGGCGAGGCCAGCCCGATCCGCGGATTCCTCGACAAGAACCCTTCGGGCGGGATCCATCATGTCTGCTACGAGGTCGAGGATATCCTGGCCGCGCGCGACCGGCTGAAATCCGAAGGCGCCCGTGTTCTGGGCGACGGCGAGCCGAAGATCGGCGCCCATGGCAAGCCGGTTCTGTTCCTGCATCCCAAGGATTTCAACGGCTGCCTGGTGGAACTGGAACAGGTCTAGGCGGCAAGCATTGGGGGACGGCCCCCGGAAAGGCGACAATGGGCATCACATCGGCAATCGTGCTGTTCGCCGTGGTCTGGTTCATGGTGTTCTTCATCGTGCTGCCGCTGCGCCTGACCACGCAGGGCGAGGCCGGCGAGGTGGTGCCCGGCACCCATGCCAGCGCCCCGGCCGATCCGCAGCTGAAAAAGAAGGCGCGGATCACCACCCTGGTCGCCGTCGTCGTCTGGGCGGTGATCGCCGGGGTGATTCTGTCGGGCTGGATCACCGTGCGCGACCTCGACTGGTTCGACCGGATGACCCCGCGCGCCGAACAGGCCGATTAACGCCAGACCCGGTGGAACAGATGGGTGAAGGTCGCGGCCCCGATCACCGGGATCGCCAGGTTCACCAGCGGCAGCGTCAGCATGGTGCACATGACCGCGCCGGCGATCCAGATCTCGGGCAGGTTGCGCGCCAGCAGTGCCCGCGCCTGGGCCCGGGGCACCCGGCGCGCGGCGGCCAGGGTGAAATATTCCCGCCCCAGCAGGAACCCGTTCAGCCCGTAGAACACGATCGGCGCCAGGAAAGGCACTGCCGCATAGGCGAAAAAGGCCAGGATATTGGCCCCCGCCAGCAGGCCGAAGAAGGCAGCGGTATCCTGCAACCCGACCCAGAAGCCGACATGGGGCACCGGGGGCAGGTCGGCGTAGTGCCGGTCCTCGACCGCGGCCGCGACATCGTCGAGAAAGAGCGAGGTGATGAAACTGGCCACCGGCACCATCAGGAAGGTCGACAGGAACAGCATCAGCACCAGAGAGCCGATCCCCAGCAGGTCCCCGACCCAGGACACCGGCCCGACCATCGGCAGCTCCAGCCTGCCGGGCAGCGAGGCGTCGATCAGCCACAAGAGCCCGGCATAGGCGGCCAGCAACAGCGCCAGGCTCAACCCCATGCCGAGCCACAGCACCCGGGCAAAGCGCGGATCGGACAATTGCCCCAGCGCGCGGGCGAAATCGAAGGCGATCACGGCCGCCAGTCGGTGATCGCGGCCAGGTCCGGGCGGGGCCGCTCGGGCGGGGCGCTGGTTTCGGTGCCGATATGGATCAGCCCGGCGATCCGTTCCTGCGGCGCCAGGCCCAGCCGGGTTTCGACAAAGACCCGGTCATGCGCGGCCCAGCCCGACAGCCAGTTGGCGCCCCAACCCGCCGCCAGCGCGGCATTCAGCAGCGCCAGGCAGACCGCGCCGGCGGAATAGGTCTGTTCGATCGCCGGGATCCTGTCGCTGTCGCTGGGGCTTTCGACCACGGCGACGGCCAGCCCGGCATCGGCGAATTGGGCCTGCATCTTGGCGATCTTCTCGGGCTCGATCCCCAGCTCGGCGCCGCGCGCCGGCACCGCCGCGGCCAGCCCGGCCAGCGTCTCGGGGCCCAGCACGATGAACCGCCACGGCTCCAGCTTGCCATGGTCCGGCGTGCGTGCGGCGGCGGTCAGAAGGGTGTCCAGCTCGGCCCGGCCGGGCACGGGGCCGGTCAGGGTCTTGGCCGGGCGCGACCGGCGGGTCAGCAGGAATTCGAGGGCGGCATCGTTGCGGGGCGGCATGGTGTCTCCGGGTGTCGTTCCGGGGAATACCTAAGCGGGCCGGTCGGGATTTGCCAGAGCGCAAGCGCCCGCTTCGTCGGGCCGGAAATATCCGCGGGGGTGAATTGGCCATCAGGCCAGGAGCGGGCCGACAGCCCCCTTTGCGCGGCTCAGACCCCCAAGGCCTGCGCCATGGCGTCGATCCGGGCCGCGACCATGGCGTCGTGATCGGCGCCGGGCTGGCGCCGGGCGAAGGTGTCGCCCAGCGGGTCGGGGGCGTCGATGCCGGACCCCGCCATCCGCGCCAGCACCGCATGGCCGCTGAACGGCACATAGACCTCGGAATAGCCGCCTTCATGGGCCATCATCAGCCGCCCGGCGCATAGGTCATCGGCCAGCGCCATCACCCGGTCGGTCATCGCGGCGAAGGTTTCGGCGGTGGCCAGCATCCGCCCCAGCGGGTCGAGCGGCCCGGCATCATAGCCGCAGGCCACCACGATCACCTCGGGCGCATGGGCGCGGATCGCCGGCGCCACCAGCCGGTCCATCGCCATCAGGTAGCCCGCATGGCCCGTCCCCGGCGGCAGCGGGATGTTGAGATTGGCCCCCAGCCCGGCCCCGCTGCCGCGATCCTCGAAATCGCCGGTCTCCAGCGGGTAGTTCCGTTCCTGGTGGATCGAGATCGTCAGCACGTCCGGATCATCGGCAAAGATCGCCTCGGTCCCGTTGCCGTGATGCACGTCCCAGTCGAGCACCGCGACCCGGCGCGCCAACCCCTCGGCCCGGGCGGCGTGGATCGCCACGGCGATGTTGTTGAACAGGCAGAAGCCGTTGGGAAAATCGGCGGTGCAATGATGCCCCGGCGGGCGCGACAGGGCATAGGCGTTGCGCAGATCGCCGCGCAGCACGGCGCGCAGGGCGGCCACCGACAGGCCGGCGGACAGCGCCGCGATCTCGTAGCCGCCGGGGCCGAAGGGCGCGCGCAGGCCCAGCTCTCCGCCGCCCGCATCCGAGGCCGCCTTGAAGGCATCGAGGTAGGTCGCGGGATGGACCCTGAGCAGGGCGTCGCGGGGGGCGGGGTCGGCGCTGGACATCTCCAGCGCGCGCGCCAGGCCGGTGACATCCAGGATATTGCGCAGCCGGCGCTTGGTTTCGGGGTTCTCCGGCAGCCCGCCGGCGGCCAGCGGCTGGACCAGCCCGCCCACGGGGGCGGTGCCGGCGTAATTGCCGCCCGAATGCCAGAAACAGCGCTCGTCCCAGAAAAACCCGGTGCTCATGGCCGCGACCCTGCCGCAAAGGCGCGGCGAGGGAAAGGGGGCAGGCGGCGCTGAACCCCGGCCCGGGGCGCAACGGCGATGGGCAGGGCCGGGCGGGTCGGCTAGAAAGGCCGCCATGACCGACCTTTCCCACCTGGCCCGTCCCGGCGCGACGCTGTCGGTGCGGGTGACGCCCAAAGCCGCCCGCGACCGGATCGGGACCGAGGGCGGGACGATCCGCGTCCATGTCACCACGGTTCCCGAGGGCGGCAAGGCCAATGCGGCGGTGACACGGCTTCTGGCCAAGGCCCTGGGCGTGCCGAAATCCCGGCTGACGCTGCTGCGCGGGGCGACGGCGCGGGACAAGCTGTTCCGGATCGACCCGGACTAGCCCTCGACCTCGCGGAACCGATAGACCCCCTCGGGCAGGTCCAGCGCGGCGCCCAGTTCGTGCAGCTGGGCCATGGACAGGGTGATTTTCGACACCGTGTCGCTGCGCGGGTCGTATTGTTCGACGGTCACGCAATCCTCGAAGGCGGTGACGGTCACGTCCTCCTGCAACGGCGCGGGGCCCTCGTCGACCAGGGTGACGATGGTGGCGTCGAAATCGTGCTCGATGGTGAACATGGGCGGCAGGCTAGGGCGCGTCGGGGGCCGGGGCAAGCCCGGATCACGGGATTGCCACTGGCGGGCGGCGCCCGGGGTGCTATCCTTGGCCGCACCCGTCTGCCCCGGTTCGAGACTCCGATGATCCAACGCCTCGTCGCCGCCCTTGCCCTGACGCTTGGCCTTGCCGCCTGCGATCCGGTCGTCGTCGCCCCGGCCGATCCGCTGCCGCCGCAGAAGGGGGGTGGCCCGGTGGCCGTCACGCCGGCGCTGGCCGGGCCGCAGCCGGACCGGTCCCAGGGGCGGGCCTTCGTCGCGGTGGTCGACCGGCTCGAACCCGTGGCCGAACGGGTCTGCCGGCAACAGGCGCCGCGGCTGAACTGCGATTTCCGGATCGTGATCGACGACACGCCCGGCGCGCCGCCCAATGCGTTCCAGACGGTCGACCGGACCGGCCGGCCGGTGATCGTCTTTACCCCGGCGCTGATCGCCCTGACCCGCAACCCCGACGAGATCGCCTTTGTCATGGCCCATGAGGCGGCCCATCACATCGAGGATCACCTGAGCCAGCAACAGCGCAACGCGACCCTGGGGGCGATCGTCTTTGGCCAGCTTGCCGGGGCGACCGGGGCCGGGCAGGACGGTATCCGCGACGCCCAGCAACTGGGCGCGGCGGTGGGCCTGCGCAGCTACAGTCAGGAGTTCGAGCTGGAGGCCGACCGGCTGGGCACGATCATCACCGCCCGGGCCGGCTACGACCCGCTGGTGGGGGCCGATTTCTTTTTCCGGCTGCCGGACCCGGCCAGCCGCTTTCTGTCGACCCATCCGCCCAATGCCGAACGCTATGCCGCGGTGCGCCGCGTCGCCGCCGAACTGGGCTATTGAGCGCGCCGGTCAGGTGACCGACAGCGTGCCCATGGCGATGGCGGCAAAGAAACAGCTGGAGGCGGCCAGCACGAAGAGGTGCCAGATCGCGTTCTGATAGCGCAGCCCCTTCCAGGAAAAGAACACCACGCCCAGCGTATACAGCAGCCCGCCGACCAGGATCAGCACCAGCGCGGCGACCGGCAGGATCGGCACCAGTTTCCAGATCACCGCCAGGCTGAGCCAGCCCAGCACCAGATAGAGGATCGGGGCCCATTTGCCCGGCCGGGCCCAGAACAGCAGCTTGGCCACCGCGCCGGCCGCCGCCAGCACCCAGACCAGGGTCAGAATGCCATAGGCGAAGGCCGATCCGATCAGCACCATCAGCGGCGTATAGGTGCCCGCGATCTTGAAATAGATCGCCGCATGGTCGATCCGGCGAAAGATCGGCAGGGTCCGGCCCCAGGGCGTCATGTGATACAGCGCCGAGGCCAGCAAGGAAAAGACCAGCGCCGCGGCATAGACCGATACCCCGACGATGCGTCCGCCATCGCCGGTGCCCATTGCCCAGATCAGCAGCAGCACCGACATGATCGTCGCCGCGGCCAGGCCGATCGCATGGACCACGCCGTCGGCGATGGTCTCGGCCCGGCTATAGGCGGGGTATGGGTCGCAATGGGTCATGATCCCAGTCTAGGCGCAGACCGTGAAGAATAGGTGGTTTCGTTGCGTCACGATCGGGTGACCTAGGGTTCGGTCCGCCAGGCCCCGTCGCGCCAGAACAGCAGGTCTTCGGACAGCGGATAGGCGCCGTTGGCCAGGGCGTCGTCGCGGATCCTGCGCAGGCTGTCGAGCGCGACCGGATCCGTTGCATCGGCGATCACCAGCATATCGCGGGCGGGCGCGATGACCGCCAGGTCGATCTCCAGCATCGCTTCCAGCTGTGGCCAGAAATCCGGGCGCAGCAGGAAGGACGCCTCGTAGAAGCCGTCCAGCACCAGCATGTGGACCGGCGGGGTGGAATGCAGCTGCACGGTCGCGCCGTAGCGGTCGAAATTGATGAAGGCGATGTCGGTCATGTCGGCGCGCGACAGGCCGGCCGCGTCAAGGTCGTTGCCGGTCAGATAGGCGACATGGCTGGGATGGTCGACCACATACATCACCACCATGTCGCCGACGAACGGATCCGACAGCGGCGGCATGTCCATCCCCGGCGGCAGGCCCAGGTCGCGGTGGCGCACCACCGGCAGGATGCGGTCGACCGGCAGAGGCTCTGCCTCGGGGGCGGTCTGCGGCGTCAGCATGGCGGCGATGAAATTGTCCAGCATCGCCTGGCGTTCGGCATCCGAACCGGCCGTCTGCAACGCCCGGTGGATGTTGTCGGGATAGACGACCATGCCGCCGCCGGTCCCCGGCGCGGTCGAGATGCTTTGGTCAGCGCGGTCGATCCGGGCGGCGTCGAACCCGGCCTCCCGGATCGCGGCATGCAGCAGGTCGAGCGTGTCGTCGACCGTCTCGGGGCGCGGGGTGTCGGCCGCGGCGGCCAGGGCGGTCAGGGACAGGGCAAGGGCGGCGAACAGAAGACGCATGGGCAGGCACCGGGATCGGGAATTGGTTGGGCGCACGATAGCCTGCACTTGATCTGGCACAAGGCCGGATCGGTGCGGGGCTGCGATACTGACGGTCGCATCGATTCAACCAGGGGAGGGCGTCATGCAACCGATGGGCGATACCCGCCGGCATTTCTTTCTGACCCTCGGCACCGCCGAGGCCAGCGGCCTTGACCTGGGGCTTGCCCTGCGCGAGGGCCGGATCACCGAGACCGGCTATGCGCGGCTCATCACGTGCTGCCGGCGCTGCGACCAGGCCGACCGCTGCACGGCGGCGCTTGCCAAGGGCGTGCGGCGGATGGCGCCTCCGGACTATTGCCTGAACCGGGATCTGCTGGCGCAGTTGCAGATGCCGCAGGCGGCGATCGCCTGACGCCCGTCACAGCGCGCCCGGGGTGACCGCGGCCGGCGCTTCGGGCGCCGGCCGCGGCCCAAGGGGTCAATCCCGGACGTAGCGCGTATCGGGATGCAGCGATTTGCCCAGGATGTGATCGGTTTCGTGCAGCACCTTCTGGGCGGTGCCGACGATCATCGGATCGGGTGTCTGGGCGATGGTCGTATCCTTGCCGGGATAATCCAGCGTCGACAGGAAATGGCGCATGCAGTTGATCCGCGCGCGTTTCTTGTCGTTCGACTTGACCACGGTCCAGGGCGCATCGGCGGTGTGGGTGTAAAAGAACATCGCCTCTTTCGCCTCGGTGTAATCGTCCCACTTGTCGAGGCTGGCCTTGTCGATCGGCGACAGTTTCCACTGCTTGAGCGGGTCGGTTTCGCGCGCTTCGAAGCGGCGGCGTTGTTCGTCCCGGGTGACCGAGAACCAGTATTTGTAAAGCCGGATGCCCGAATTCACCAGCATCCGCTCCAGTTCCGGGGTCTGGCGCATGAATTCGAGGTATTCCCAGGGCTCGCAGAACCCCATCACCCGCTCGACCCCTGCGCGGTTGTACCAGGACCGGTCGTAGAACACCATTTCACCCACCGTGGGCAATTCCTGCAGGTAGCGCTGGAAATACCACTGGCCCTTTTCCTCCCAGGTGGGCTTGTTCAGGGCCACCACGCGGGCCTGGCGGGGGTTCAGGTGCTCGGTGAACCGCTTGATCGTGCCGCCCTTGCCGGCGGCATCGCGGCCTTCGAAGAGGATGACGAATTTCTGCCCGGTCTCCTGTGCCCAGAGCTGCACCTTGAGAAGCTCGGCCTGCAGCTTGGCCTTTTCCGCCTCGTAGGGGCGGCGGGCCAGTTTGGGCGGCATGGCGGGCGCGCGCCGGCGGCGCGTCTTGCGCGGGGCGGGCGTTGCGGCGGGCGTGGCCGGGACGCTTGCGGCGGTGTCCGGCGCACCGGCAGCGGCCGCGCCGCTTTCGGCGGCGGGGGCAGTGTCTTGCGTCATACTCTCTGTCCTTTTCGTTACCATGCGCCGCCAAACCTAGCGAAATCCGTCACGTTTCACCTTGACCTGCCTCAATCCGCGCCTTGATGCAGGTCAATGTGCGCCCGGCCGGTCCGGGCAAGGATGGGGCGACCACCAATGGAGGGATGCCGATGTTTGGCTCCAAGAGAATTGCCCATCACAGCGATCTGATGACCCGGATGTCCGAAACCGTCGGCGCCGACCTGGGCGAAGCGATCGCCGAAGGCCGCATCGACGCCGAAATGCTGCGCGCCGCGACGATCAGCTGCGCCGGCTGCGACGAGGCGGCCGAATGCCCGTCCTGGCTGGACGACCACGCGGCAGGCGCCGAGGCCCCGCCGGACTATTGCCGCAACCGCAACCTGATGATGGCGCTGCAGGGCTGACGGCGCTGGCGCGCGCCCACCCGTCCCGGGCCTGACCCGGGACCTCTGCCGTCGAGGCCCCGGGTCAGGCCCGGGGCGCGGGGCGCCAGGGGATCAGGCCGGGCGCAGCTGCCCCCACAGGTCATACTCCCCGGCCTCGTCCACCTCGACCGTGACGATATCGCCCGGGGCCAGCCCCCCGGCGCCCTCGTCGATGAACAGGTTGCCGTCGATTTCCGGCGCGTCGGCCATGGTCCGGCAGGTGGCGATGCCGTCGGCGTCGATGTCGTCGACGATCACCTCCAGGACCCGGCCCAGCTTCGCGGCGAGCTTCGCCTCGGAAATCGTCTGCGCCTTTTGCATGAAGCGGTCCCAGCGGTCCTGCTTGACCTCTTCGGGGACATGATCCGGCAGGGCGTTGGACCGCGCGCCGGCGACGTTTTCGTATTGAAAGCAGCCCACCCGGTCCAGCTGCGCCTCCTCCATCCAGTCCAGCAGGTGCTGGAATTCGGCCTCGGTTTCGCCCGGATAGCCGACGATGAAGGTCGAGCGCAGGGTGATGTCGGGGCAGATCGCGCGCCATTCGGCGATGCGGTCCAGCGTCCGTTCGGCATGGGCGGGCCGGGCCATCCGCTTGAGCGTGTCGGGATGGGCATGCTGGAACGGGATGTCGAGGTACGGCAGCACCAGCCCCTCGGCCATCAGCGGGATCAGCTCGCGCACATGGGGGTAGGGGTAGACGTAATGCAGCCGGACCCAGGCGCCGAGCGATCCCAGATCGCGGGCCAGGCGGGTGATCGGGCGCGCGTCGCCAAGACGCGCCTCGCGCGGCCAGTCGGTGCCGTAGGCCGAGGTGTCCTGGGAAATCACCAGCAATTCCTTCACGCCGCTTTCCACCAGCTTTTCGGCCTCGCGCAGCACCGCCCTGTGCGGGCGGCTGGCCAGTTTCCCGCGCATGTCGGGGATGATGCAGAAGCGGCAGGAATGGTTGCAGCCCTCGGAAATCTTGAGATAGCTGTAATGGCGCGGGGTCAGCGTGACGCCGCTGGCCGGCAGCAGGTCGACGAAAGGGTCCGGATCGGGCGGCACGGCGGCATGGACCGCGTCGAGCACCTGTTCGTATTGATGCGGTCCGGTGACCGCCAGCACCCTTGGATGGGCGCCGGTGATGTAATCGGGATCGGCGCCGAGGCAGCCGGTGACGATGACCCGGCCGTTTTCGGCCAGCGCCTCTCCGATCGCGTCCAGGCTTTCGGCCTTGGCGCTGTCGAGAAAGCCGCAGGTATTGACGATCACCGCATCGGCGCCGGCGTAATCGGCGCTGATCCCGTAGCCCTCGGCCCGCAGGCGGGTGAGGATGCGTTCGCTGTCGACCAGCGCCTTGGGGCAGCCCAGGGAAACCATGCCGATATTCGGCTGGCCGGTGCGGCGGGTTTCGGCAATGCGGGCGCGGGCCAGGTCGGGGCGCAGATCGGGGGGATTGGTGCTCATGATCCGGGCCTATAGCGGGATGGCACGGTTTGGGAAAGCCTTGCACCGCCGGGCGGGCGCGTTATGAGCAAGGGCATGAGCCAGGCCAACACGACGCGACCGCCCGATCACGACCTGGGCACCCTGCGGGGCCGGATCGGCGCCCGGTTGCATTTCCTGTTCATCGACCATCAGCTGTTGCGGCTGTTCTGGCGCAACACGCACGAGATCGCCCCCGGCGTCTGGCGCTCGAACCAGCCCGGCCCGGCACGATTGCGCCGGTTTCGCGCCAGGGGCATCCGCACCGTGCTGACCCTGCGGGCCGACCTGCCGCGCAGCTACACCCTGCTCGAAGCCCGGGCCTGCGCCCGGCTGGGCCTGCGCTTCGTCCGGGGCCCGTCGCTGGCCGCGCGGGTGCTGCTGCCGCGCGACCGATTGCTGGCGCTGGAGGCTCGGTTCCGCGAGTTGCAGGATGCCAAGCCCCTGGTGATGCACTGCAAATCCGGCGCCGACCGGACCGGGCTGGGCGCCGCGCTGTGGCTGGTGCTGATCGAAGGGCGGGACGTGCAGGAGGTGCTCGACACCCAGTTCACCCGCGCCCGCATCCATTTCCCGCGCAGCCGGGCCGGGGTGGTCAGCCACATCTTCCGGGCCTATCTGCGCGAGGCCGAGGGTCGCGATTTCCGCAGCTGGCTGCTGACCGATTACGACCCCGACCGCCTGACCGCGGATTTCGCCGATTGGCGCGACGGCCGCGGGCGCTGGGCTACCAGGCGCTGAAGCCGCCGTCGACATTGACCATTTGCCCGGTCATGTAGCCCGCCTGTTTCGAGGCCAGGAACAGCATCACGTCGGCGATCTCGTCCGGGGCGCACATCCGGCCGGCCATGATCAGCGCGCCCACGCGGCGCTGGAATTCCTCGGAATGGTTGTTGAACACGGCGCCGGGGGCGATGGTGTTGACAGTCGCCTTGCGCGGCGCCCAGTAGCCGGCGAGCCAGACCGTGAGGCCGTGAATACCCGCCTTGGTCACGCCATAGGCGCTGAAATTCTTGAACGGCATGCCGTCATAGATCGGATGGTGCGCGCCGTTCAGCGCATACATCGAGGCGACGTTGATCAGTGTCGCCGGGTATTTGCCGACGATGTCGCGGTCCATCTGCCGGGCGATCATGAAGGCGCCGGTCAGGTTGGTGCGCAGGGTCTTTTCGAAATCCGCCACACTGGTGTCGGCGAAATCGGGAAAACTGCCGCCCGCGCCCATCAGCATCTCGCCGGTGATGGCGGCGTTGTTGAGCACCACGTTGACCTGCAGGCCAAGCGCGGCGGTGCGCCGGAAGACCTCCTCGACCGCCGTCTCGTCGCTCACGTCGAGGTCGAGGAAATGGAACTTCGGGTCTTCGCCATGGGCGTTTTGCAACGCCTCGGCGCGCGGCCCGGGCAGGTCGCTGGCCACGACGGTCGCGCCGGCCGCCAGCATCCGGCGCACATAGGCGCTGCCCAGCACCCCGCCCGAACCGGTGATGAAGACCGTGCGGTCGGACAGGTCGGTCATGTCAGGCGCTCCGTCATGAGAAAGTCGACGATCCGGAAATCGAGCGGCGTGTCGATGTCGATGCAGCGTTCCGGCGGCATGATATAGGGGATCACCCGGCCCTCGAACAGGGCCTTGGCGCGTTTCAGATAGGCCGGGTCCAGCACATAGGTCGAGGCCGCGTGTTCCAGCACCTGCGGCGCCTGCTGCCGCGCCACGACCCCGCCGGGCAAGGGTTTGGAGACATGCAGCGACCCGTCCTCGTCCAGTTCGACCAGGTTGAAATAGGGGTTCTTGCGCGCCTCGCAGCAGGACATGACCATGTCGGGCTGTTGGGCCTCGTAGAGTTCCAGCGCGCCGTTGATATCCTCGGGCAGGCGTAGCGGCGAGGTGCAGTCGAGATCGACGAAGGCATCGGCCGGGCCGGCGATCGCCTCGGCGGCCTCCAGCGCATGTTGCCACACATCCCACTTGCCGGCGGTGTCGCTGGCCAGATGCGCCGGGCGCAGGCCGATCTCCAGCGCGCCCTGGCGCACGGCCAGCTCGTAGATGCGTTCATCGTCGGTCGAGACCACCACGTGGTCGATCCAGGGATGGGCGAACAGCTGATCCAGCGACCAGGCGATCAGCGGCTTTCCCGCGATCTCCTTGAAATTCTTGCCTTCCACGCCCTTGCTGCCCTTGCGGGCGCCGATATGGCCCAGGATCATGACAGTTCCTTTTCGATCAGCCCGTGGAAATGGCGCCGCTCCCAGGCGCGGGCGATCAGCCGGCAGGTATCCTTGCAGTGATCGAGACGCGGCGCGTGGGGATGGTCGGGCGGCTGGCCCCGCAGCACCCGTAGCCAGTCGGCGGCGATGGCCAGGAACATGGCGTTGCGGTCGAAATCGAACGTGTCGGTGTCGGCCCCGGCGGCGCTGCGGATGGTGAGCGTGGCGGCCAGCAGATCGGCCTCGATCTCGGCGTCCCGGGCGCGCAGGGCGATGCGGCGGTGGCCGACGGGGGCCAGGTAATCCATCGCGATCGTGCCATGGGCGGTGGCGGTATCGGCCCGCACCAGGGTGGAAAAGTCGATCCCCGGCCAGGCGGCATGGCCCAGGCAGGCGGTATCCTGCAGGGTCAGGTGGCCGATCAGGTGGTGGGCCAGGTCCAGCTCGTGACACAGGTCCAAAAGCACCCCGCCGCCATCCTCGCGCGCCGCGTAGCTGTCGGAAAAGGTCCAGTTTTCGCGCCATCGGGTGACGTCATGGCCGATCTCGAAGGCGAAGCGGTAGGGCGCGGGGGCGCGGGCCTTGAGCGCCGCGACCACCGGGTGATACCGCATCATGAACCCGGCGAAACAGCGCGCCGCCAGCGGCCCCAGCGCCGCCATGATCGCATCGAGGTCGCCGGCGCGGAAGGCCACGGGCTTTTCGATATACAGCGGCACCGAACGGGCGGCGGCCAGGCGGACGATCTCGGTCCGCACATGGGTGGCGGTGGCGATGACCATGCCGTCCGGGGCACCGGCCGCCAGCCGCGCGGCCAAGCCGTCGGCCCCGGTCTCGCGCCAGGACAGCCGGGTCACATCGGCGCCCAAGGCGGCGAAATTCTCGGCATGGCGCCGCCCGATGGAGCCGGTGCCCAGCACCCAGATATTCAGCGCGTCGCCCATGATCCCTCCGCTTTTTTCCCGTGTTAGAGGATTTCGCCGCCCGCCGGTAGGGTCGGGTTTCACCCCAGCTGCGCCAGCAATCCGGGGATCGCCGCCAGGGTCCGCGCGGTGGCGCCGGAATGGGCGGCGAAAAAGGCCTCGATCGCCGCCGCCCCGGCGGGCGGGGTGGCGTCGGGGCCGATGCTGGCGGCCAGCGCCTCGGCGGTGGCGGCGGTCTGGCGCAGCACGCCGGCCTGGGCCGCCTCGGTCGCGGGATATTCGATGGTCCAGACATGGGGGCCGGTCCAGACCGGCTTGCCGACGCTCAGCGCCTCGGAGATGTTGTGCGCCCCGTTCGGGTTGAAGCCGCCGCCGACCACGATCCGGTCGGCCATTTCCAGATAGGCATACATCTCGCCCATGCTGTCGCCCAGCAGCACCGACACGCCCGGTGCATCGCCGATCGGTGCGACATCGGCGTCCAGCACCGCGCTGCGGCGGGCATGGGCCAGGCCGGCCGCCTCCAGCAATCCGGCCACGGCGTCGAACCGTTCCGGCGCGCGGGGGACGTAGACGAAGAACGGCGCCGGCCCGTCGCCATGGGCGGCGATCAGCGCCTTGATCGTGCCGATCACCAGCGCGTCCTCGCCCTCGACCACGCTGACGAAGGCATAGGCGGGCCGATCGCCGGCCAGCCAGTGCCGCGCCGCCCGCCCGGCCCGGCGCAGGTCGACCGGCACCGGCTGGTCGAAGCGCAATTCCCCGGTCACGGCGATATTGGTCACCCCGACGGCGGCGAAGCGGTCGCGCTGCAGTTCGGACTTGACCAGGGCGCCGGCGAAACCGGTCATCAGTTCGGCGCGCAGTTTCAGCCGCTTGCGGTCCCTTTCGAAACTGCGCGACGGGTATTGCGCGTTGCACATCAGCAGCGGCACGCCGCGGCGGCGGCAGGTGGCGATCAGGCGCGGCCAGACCTCGATCTCCATCACCAGGCCGTAGCGCGGCCGCGCCCGGCGCAGAAAGCGGGCCACGGCCAGGGCGGTATCGACGGGCGCCCAGCTGACACGGGCGCGGTCGGCGGCGATGTCGGCGGCCAGCACCGCCTCGGCCTCGCGCCGGCCGGCGGGGGTGGTGCAGGTGATCTGCACCGCCTCGCCCCGGTCCAGCAGCGCGCGGATCAGCGGCACGGCCGAGCGGAATTCGCCCAGAGATACCGCGTGGACCCAGACCGCGCCGGGGATCGGGTCGGGCACCCGGCCGAAGCGTTCGCGCAGGTGCCGCCGATACAGCGCGTCGCGCCGCCCGCGCCGCCACAGATAGGCCAGGACCAGCGGCATCAGCAGCCACCAGGCCAGGTCGTAGACGACCAGGAACGCGCGCATGCGAGGGCTGGGAAAACCCGTCATGGTTCGCGCCCGTCCAACAGCGTCAGGCAGGCCTCGCGCGCCGCCACCAGCCCCGCGTGGCCCCGGGCGCGGACCTGCGCGGCCCGGGCGGCCATCGGCGCCAGGTCGTCCTGCAGGGCGCGGGCGAGGTCGGCGGCGTCGGTGATCGTCCGGCTTGCGTCCCCGGCCTGCAGGGCGGCGTAATCGGGCGCGAAATTCGCCGTGCGGGGGCCGTGCAGGACCGGGCAGTCCAGCGCCACGGCCTCCCACGGGTTGTGGCCCTCGACCGGGCCGAAACTGCCGCCGATCAGCGCGGCACGGGCCAGGCCATACCACAGCCCCATCTCGCCCATCGTGTCGGCGATATAGCTGGCGTCGCCGGGGCCGGGCAGGGCGCCGGCCGACCGGCGCGGGGCCTTGGCGATGTCGGCGCCACGACCGACGTCGCGCGGGGCGACGATCAGCAGCCAGGCGGGGTCGGCGCGGTGCAGGATGTCCTGGGCGGCCAGGGCCACGGCTTCGTCCTGCGGGTGGCTCGACGCGGCGAGCCAGACCTTGCGCCCGGCCAGCGCCGGGGCCAGCGCGGCGCGCGCCTGCGGATCGCAGCCCAGCGGCGGGGCGGCGGATTTCAGCGATCCGGTCACGCTGACCTCTGCCGTCGGGGCCAGGGTCCGGATATGGCCGGCACTGGCCGCGTCCTGGGCCTGGATCACCGCCAGACGGCCGTAAAGCTCGGCGAAGGCGGCGCCGAACCGGGTGCGGGCGCGGACCGCGCGGGCGTTCATCCGGGCATTGACCCAGGCCTGCGGCACCCCGCGCCGGGCCGCCTGAACGATCAGCCGCGGCCACAGGTCCTGATCGGACCAGACCGCCAGATCGGGCCGCCAGTGATCCAGGAACCGCCGCACCGGCCCCGGCAGGTCGAGCGGCAGGAACTGGTGGATCACCCGGGCCCGGGCGGTGCGGGCAAAGACATGAGCCGAGGTGCGGGCCGAGGAGGTCACCAGCACCTGCAGCCCCGGCCGGGCCTCGGTCAGGGCGTCGATCAGCCCGGTCAGGGCCATGACCTCGCCCACGCCGACGCCGTGCAGCCAGACCAGCGGGCCCTCGGGCCGCGCGGCGGAGGCCTGGCCCAGCTTTTCGCGCCAGCGGTCCGGGTCCTCCTTGCCGCGGGCCAGGCGGCGGCGCAGCAGCGGCCCGGCCAGCGGCTGCAGCAGGTGCCCGGCGGCCAGCGTGGCGCGCAGCATCGGGCCGGTCACGGCAGGGGCGCCGGTCTCAGCCAATGTCGCGGAACCGCTTCTGCAGCGGCGCCCCCCAGAAGCCGGCGCCTTGCAGCACCGCGACGAAACGATCCGCCGCCCGGCCGGTCCCGAAGCCGGTATGGGGCGGGTAATGCTTGCCCCATTCATGGGTCAGAAAGGCGTCGATCGCCGCGCGGTCCGCGGCCTCGGCCCGGGACAGGGACGGCGCGGTCGCCCGGTCGGTCTGCCGGCTGCCGATATCCAGCGACGGCACGCCCAGAAAGGGCGCCTCGCGCACGCCGGCGCTGGAATTGCCGATCATGCAGGCGGCGTTCTTCATCAATTCGGAGAAATGGGCGAAGCGCATCGAGGGCAGGATGCGGAACCGGTCGCGCGGCAGCCCGTCCAGCACCGCAAAGATCGCCTCGGAGCCCGGGTCGTTGTTCGGCGCGATGGTCACGAAATAGCGCCCCGAGGTTTCCAGAACGTCGAACAGCGCGGCGGCCTGGGCGCCCATGCTGTCGGCCTCGGAGGTCACCGGGTGAAAGGTGACGATGCCGTAATCGTCGCTGGCGATCTCGTAGCGGGCGCGGACCTGGTCCAGGCTCACGCCGCTGTCGCGGCCGTGGAAATCCAGCTCGGGCGAGCCGATCACGTGGATCGTCTCTTCGGGTTCGCCAAGGGCCATGACCCGGCGCGCGGCCCCGTCCGAGCTGACGAAATGGTGGGTCGCCAGCTTGGTATTGGCATGGCGGAAGATCTCGTCGATCGTGCCCGACACCTCGCCGCCCTCGATATGGGCCGAACGGATATAGTTCGTCGCCGCCACCAGGGCGCAGGCCAGCGCCTCGATCCGGTCGCCGTGGATCACCACCAGGTCGGGGCGATGTTCGGCGACGAAATCGGAAAACCCGGTGACGGTCTTGGCCAGCACCGCATCCTGCGGATCGCCGGGCCGCTGGTTGATGAATTCATGGGTGCCGACACCGTCCAGCCGCGCCACCTCGACCCGGGTCAGCCCGTAGCGGTGCAGCATGTGCATCCCGGTGACGAAGAAATCCACCGCGAACCCGGCATCCCGCGCGGCCACGGCCAGCGGTTCCAGCTTGCCGAAATCGGCGCGGGTGCCGGTGACGAAAAGGAGGGATCTGGTCATGGGCGGGCCTCCTCGGGTCCGTCGCCGAAGACGCGCGACAGAAGACCGCGCGCCTCTTCGTCCGGGCGCAGGGCGTCGGCGGGGGTCTGGAGACGGCCGGGTTTCCAGGCGGTGGTGATGCTGCGGCAATGCAGGAAGCGAAACTGCCCAGCGGCCGAGAACAGCTTGCGGTTCAGCCGCTCGATGCTGTGCACCGACAGGCAGCGCCGGCCCAGCCAGCTTTGCGGGCGAAAGACGTATTTCGTGGCGCAGCGCCGGGTGCCCGGTGACATCATCACGTGATCGGCATGTCGGGGCGGGTCGCGATCCGCCGCCGTGAAGCGCCAGTCGCCGGGAAAGGTCGCATAGCCCCAGCGCCGGGCGGCGTCGAAGACCGTCCCGCCTTGCGCGGTGCGACCCGTGACCAATTCGTCGATATCGACGTTGAGCACGGCGCGGGCCTGCGACAGGAAGCGGTCGCGCACGAGGTTCAGCAGCGTCGTCTGCAGAAACTTGCCGTCTTCGACGCCCGGGCTGGCACCGCGCGAGCCCCAGGGCAGCGGCGCGTCAAGGACGGCGGCGACCGGGTAGCCCGGGACCGAACCGATCGCCGCGCGCAGGTCCGACAGGCTGTGCCGGTCGCTGCCATTGTCGGCGATCAGCACGGCGTCGGCCCCCTGCACCTCGTGGTGAAAGCGCAGCCAGTCGCGCACCCAGTCCAGCCGTTCGTTGCGCATCAGCGTATAGATCACGTTGCGGCCGGCGAAAGGCGCGGTCGCGGCCTCGTTGATCGTGATCTCGGCCGGCGGCGCGTCGGGCAGCGGCACGGTGAGTATGCCGGGCCGTCCGGTCCCGGCGGCCAGGTCGATCCGTTCGAACCGGCGATGGGTGCTGCGCCGGCGCAGCCGGGCAGGGGTGCCGTCGATGGCAAGGCGGGCCGGGTCGACCAGGGCCGAGAGGTTGAAGCTGCGCGGAAGGTAAAGCCGCACGATCCGTTCCTCCGGCATCCAGATCGCATCATAAAGCAGGGTGCGCCGGTCATAGCCCGCCCAGGCCGGATGATCCGGTTCGGTCGCGCGGGGGGGCAGGTCGCGATCCGGCGCGCCGTCGGGAAGTTGCAGGCTCGAAAGGATACGGGCGATGCTCATTGAGATGCAGCCTCGGCCCACCGTGGACCGGCGCCGATCAGACGCCGCAAGGGATAGCGGGTTTCGATCCGAGGCGCTGGCCGGGGCGGGTTGACCACGCGGTCGATGGCCGCGCGCAGGACCCGCGGGTAGTCACGCGGCTTGATCTTCTCGCGCTCCGGGCCGACCTTGAACGAGGTCACGGCATCCAGATAGGTCGACAGCAACAGCCAGGGCGCGATGTCCTCCCGCCGGGCGGGGTCGATGTCGAACACCGCCATCCGCCCGACCATCTTCACCGGGCGGCCCAGGCGTTCGATCACGTGATATTGCGCGCGTTTGCCGTAGTCGTCGAACAGCACCCGGACCGCGCGCGGCGTGCAGATCCAGGTGGCCATGTAGCAGGCGGCGCGAAAGCGGCCGTCGACCAGGACAAGCTCGGGCGGGGCGTCGGTCCAGTCGTCCCAGACGCTGTGCCAGTAGTCGCGGAACCGGTCCAGTTCGCGGCTGTCCAGGGCGCGGGCCCAGGGCAGGACCGGCCCGATATCGGCATGGATCACGCGCGGTGGCGAGGGCAGGGGATGGGCCGCTGCGATATCGCGCATGCGCTGGGCCCAGGCCGGATCGCTTTCGACCGAGACGATGGTCTTGCCCGGCTGCCCTGCCGCCAGGAAGGTCGACCCTCCCGAGCCGAATTCGAGGATGACATCGGCCTTCTCGTATTCCTTGCGCAGGAAGGTGACCACCTCGTCGGGAAAGGTCAGTGCGGGCAGGTCGGGGCAGGCCGTCATGACGTGGTCTCGAGCAATTGCCGCCGGCGCGGCCAGAGCATCCCGCGCCGGGCGAGCCACCAGAGGCGCCGCAGATAATTCCCGGCCTTCACCCGGTAATGCGGCAGCCGCCGGGTCCAGTGCGGCTTGTTCACCAGGGCAAAGCCGGTGCCGGTGATGGTCGAGGTGCCGCCGTCATCGGGGTGGCTCGACCAGGGTTCCAGCCCCAGTTGCCGGTAATCATGCACGAAAAAGCGGTTCAATTCGTGATCCATCGCCCGTGTCTGGGGCCGCAGGTTCGGCAGGATGCGCGCGGCGACGTCGCGGTGGATCAGGTAGCAGGCATTGCCGGTGAACGGCCCCAGATAGGCATTGAGCCGATAGGCGCCCAGCCGCCCCTGCGGGATCGGCAGCTTGGCGCGGATGCAGTTGAACCGGACCAGGTCCCAATGCGCGGCGCCGGCCAGCGCGGTATCAAGCGCCTGCGGGAAATCGTCGTGGAACACCACGTCGTCCTCCAGGATCAGTGCGATGTCGTGATCCGAGGCCAGAAAGGCCTGCCACACTGCGATATGGCTGGCATAGACGCCCATCTTTCCGGGCAGGATCGGCTGGCCCATGTTGCGGGCATAGGCCGCGGCATCGGTGAGCGGGGCAAGCTCTTCTTCGCGGGCGCGCCCGTCGACGGCGGCAAAGACCTGCGCGTGCAGGCCCATCGCGGCCAGTTGCCGCTCCATCCGCGCGCGCCGGTCGGTGTCGCGCGGCAGGTTGATCAGCCAGATACCCATGTCGGACCGGGTCGGGCTCATGCCAGATCGCTCCATTTCAGCTGGGTGTTGCGGGTGACCGCCCGGGTCAGGCGCCGGCCCAGCACCTTGTCGAACGCGTAGCCCGGGATCTCGCCCGAGCCGGGGCGGCGGGCCCAGATGTCCTGTTCCCGGATCACATGGCCCGCGGGCAGGTCGGCATCGGCCACCACAGAGGCGCGGGCAAAGCGATAGACGGCTTCCTCGGGGCCGGTGCGTGCCTTGTCGTTGTTGGCGGCGATCCAGATCTCGCGGCTGCGGTCGATCAGGAAGCGCAATTCGGCCGGGTCCATCGAACAGGAAATGTCCGGCCCCTTGCGATAGCGGGTATCGGTATAATGCCGCTCCAGAATGCAGGCCCCCAGCGCGACCGAGGCCAGCGCCATTTCCGGCCCGATCGAATGGTCGGAAAAGCCCACGACGGCGTTCGGAAAGGCCGCGCGCAGCTCGGTCACCCCCTTGAGCGACACGATCTCGGGCGGCGAGGGGTAAAGGTTGGTGCATTCCAGAAGCGCGTAGTCGATTCCGGCCGCGTCCAGGATGGCGACGCTGGCGCGCATCGTCTCGATCGTCTGCATGCCGGTGGACAGGATCACCGGCTTGCCCTTTTTGGCGATGTGGCGGATCAGCGGCAGGTTGTCGGCCTCGCCCGAGCCGATCTTGTAGGCCGGCACATCGAGGCTTTCGAGGAAATCGCAGGCGGCGCGGGAAAACGGGGTGGAAATCCAGATCATCCCGAGGCTTTCGGTATAGCGCTTCAGCGCGGCCTCGTCGTCGCGGGACAGGGCGCAGGCCTCCATCACCTCCCAGATCGACACGTCGGCATTGGGCGGAAAGATCGCCTTGGCCTCGTCGGTCATCTCGTCCTCGACGATATGGGTCTGGTGCTTGACCATCTCGCAACCGGCGCCGGCGGCCAGGCGGACCATGTCCTTGGCGACATTCAGGTCGCCGCCATGGTTGATGCCGATCTCGGCGATGACGAGCGGGGGATGGCCGGGGCCGATGGCGCGATGGGCGATCTTCATGGGGGTGCTCCGCTTGGCTTGATCCGGGTGATGCCACGGAGGGCGCCGCTTCGCAATCGGGCGGACGCGGGCGCGGCCCGCCCGGCCCGCCCGGATCAGACCGATTTCGACCAGCGGCGATGGACCCAGAACCATTGTTCGGGATGGGCGCGCACCCGCGCCTCCAGCCGCCGTGTCGCCTCGCGGGTCATGGTGGCGGGGTCGGTGTGCGGGATCGGCGCCTCCAGCGCGATCTCGAAATCGAGCCCGTTGGCGGCGCGGGTGCCGAAATAGGGGATCAGCACCGCGTCCAGTTTCAACGCGATCTCGGCGGCCGAGGTGGCGGTCGGCGCGGGCTGGCCCAGGAAGTCGATCTCGGGAAAGGCGGTGGCGCGCACATCGAACAGCAGCGTGCCCATGCCGCCACCCTTCAGCATCCGCACGAAGCCCGCCATGCCGCGCCGGCCCTGGGCAAAAACCGGGCCGGACATGGTTTCCATGGTGCGCGCGTAATGGGCGTTGAAATAGGGGTTGGCCATCGGACGATACAGCCCGCCGATCACATGGCCCCGATTGGCCAGCGCCTGGCGCGGCGCTTCGAAATTGCCGAAATGGCCGGTCAGGAACAGGACCGGGCGGCCGGCGGCGCGGGCCTCGTCCAGCGCGGCCAGCCCGTCTCCGGTGATCGGGGTCTGGCCGATCCGGGCGCGAAAGCCGCGGCGGGAGTAATTCTCGATCATCGTGCGGCCGAAATTGTCGCAACAGGCACGGGCGATGCGGGCGCGTTCGGCCGGGTCCATGTCGGGCCAGACATGGGCCAGTTGCCGTTGGGCCCGGGCGCGATAGCCGGCCAGCGGAGCGATGAGGCCGGCGACCAGCCGGCCGAAGAGCGGCACGCGGAACCGATAGGGCATCACCAGTGCCAGGCCGATCAGCCCGCGCAGGGCCCAGTTGATCAGCCGATCCCCGATCGTGCCGGTTCTGTCCGCCGTGGTGCTCATGGCGCGGGCTTTAGGGCCGCGCGCCCGGCTTGGCAACTAGCCGCGCAGCGACATCCGCCGCATGATCCCGTCCTTCAGGACCCGCTGGTGATAGACCGCGCCCAGGATATGGGCCAGGATCGTGGCGATCAGCAGGGTCGCGACCAGCCCGTGCACCCGGCGCGGGGTGTAGTCGTGAAAACTGTCCGGCAGCAGCGCCACGTCGCCCGATGCGACCGCCGCTCGCAACCCCGCCTGCAGCGCCAGTGCGATGCCCGAGGCGATCATCACGAAGACCAGGGCATAAAGCGCCACGTGCACGACCTTGCTCAGCACATCGAGCGCGGCATGGCCGGTGCTGGCAGGCGGCGGGGCCTTGGTCGACAGCCGGACCACCACCCGCGCCAGCATCAAGCCCAGCAGCACAAGGCCCAGGATCGCATGGTTGCGCAGCGCGCCCAGCTTGGCCGGGTCGTCATTGGCCAGCGGTTCCAGCATGAATTTGCCGGCCACCAGGGCCAGCACGATCAGCAGGGCCGTGACCCAATGCAGCAGGATCACGGGGCGGGCATGGCGGGTCATGGCGGTATCCTCGGATCGGCGGAATATATTAAAAATGTGCCATGTTTCGGCGCCGACGACAAGCGCCGGTTCGTGGCGGATCTAGCGGCGCCGGTCGCGGCGGCTCGACATCGGCTGGAAGGCGACGCCGACATGGGCCTCGCAATAGGGCTTGCCCTGTTGAACCGGCAACCCGCAGAACCAGAAATCCGGTGTCGCCGGATCGCCAATCGGCCATTTGCAGGTCCGTTCGGTCAGCTCCATCAGGGTCAGCCTCTTGGCCGATTTCTCGATCTCGCTGACCTTGGCCAGTGCCTCGGGCGAGATTTCGTTGGCCGAGGGTTGCGGCGGCAGCGGCTGGCCGGCGGGAATGATCGCCTTGCGCGTGGAGGCGGCGGCCCGGGGCGGCGCGGCGGGGGCGGGATCGTCAACCAGCGCCTCGGCGGTGCCGCCCGGGGCCGGCGCGGGCTCGGCCGGCTTGACCTTGGCACGTTTGGGCGCGGCATCCGGTTCGGCCTTGGCGGCGGGCTTGGGCGCGGCGGTGCCGGCGCCGGCGCGGTTCGACAGGCCCAGGCGATGGACCTTGCCGATCACCGCGTTGCGGGTCACGCCGCCCAGTTCCTTGGCGATCTGGCTGGCAGATTGCCCTTCGGCCCACATCTTTTTCAGGATTTCGACCCGTTCGTCGGTCCAGGACATGCGGTTTCCTTCGGCTGGGGGCGGCGGGTCGCGCAAGGCGCCCCGAACCGTCCGGAAATGACAGAGCCGGTATACTAAGCCTTCTGCGCCGGGTTACAAGGCGGCTCGCGCAGGCTGGACCCTGTCGGCAGGGGTCCGCGCCCGTGGCGGCTCAGCCGGCGCGCACCTGCAGGCCGGCGCCCTTGAGCACCGGCACCAGCACGTCGAGCGGCGGCGCCAGGTCCGCGATCAGCCGTTCCATCCGGCCGTCGTGCAGCCAGATCGTCACCGTGAGGCTTTCGTGATGATCCGCCAGTTCGACCTCGTCGATGCCGTCGAAGGGCAGCCGGCGCGCCTCGCCTTCGGGGCTGAGGACCAGAGCATCGTGATCGAGCCAGACACCGGACACGTCGCGCCGGGTCAGGATCAGCAGGAAGATCGCCAGCGGCGCCAGCCAGGTCGCCCAGCTCCACCACGGATTGCCCTGTTGCAGACCATAGGCCGCCAGCAGCGCACAGGTGCCCGCCCCGATCCAGATCGCGGGGCGGCGGGTGTCGCGGCGATATTGCATGATCGGTGTCATGGCGGTATGATACGAACCGATTCTGGCCGAAGTGCGGCAACCTGCGCCTTTCCGCTCAAGGCTGAGGCAAAATGTCGCGGAGACCCGCCCGACAGGAGCATCGGCATGCCCGCCGCCACCAACAAGACGGACCTGTCCAGGGTCACGGCGGTCGAATTCGGCAAACTCGCGGCATTGATCGCGCCGATCCCCGCGCCGCAGGCGATGCGCAAGCGCGCGGAGGAGAGCTCGATCAAGGATGTGATCGCCCACCGGGCGCATTGGATCGACCTGTTCCTGGGCTGGCACGCGCAGGGCCTGTCCGGGGCGCCGGTGGCGATCCCGGCGCCGGGCTACAGGTGGACCGACCTCAAACGCTACAATGCCGATCTGCGTGCCGCCCAGGCCGGGATCGGCTGGGACGCGGCGCGCGCGATGCTGCAGGACGCCCATGACCGGCTGACCGGCTTCATCGAGGGGCTGGACGAGACAGCGCTCTATGGCGGGCCGATGCAGGGCGGCGGCAATGCCTGGACCACCGGCCGCTGGGCCGAGGCGGCGGGGCCGTCGCATTACCGGTCGGCCGCGAAATGGATCCGTGCCTGTCTGCGGGCGGATGCGGGGTGAGCGCCGATTGCGCCTGCGGCGCCGCGTGCCGCGGGCGGGGGGCCGGGGCTGACGCCCCGGCAAACGCGGTCGGGCACAGGCGGTCGGGCGCGCGCGGTCGGGCGCGCGCGGTCGGGCACAGGCGCCCCGGCACAGGCGCTGGCCGGATTTTCCACCTTTCCACGGCGGCGGAAATGGCCTAAGTGACACACCCATGATGACCCGCGCGCTCCAGACCCCGATCCGACGCCGACGCTGACCCTTGCGTCCGCGGCGCCACGCGCGTCATCTTTTCCCGCATCCATGCTTCGCAATCGTTGACCCGCCCCGCCCCAAGCGGCATCAGCGGGTCCTCCCATCAAAGGACCGACCGATGATCCCTGCCGTCCTGCCGACCTACAACCGGGCCCCGTTCAGCTTCGAACGCGGCGAGGGTTCCTGGCTGATCGAGGCGGACGGGCGACGTTTCCTCGACCTGGGCGCCGGCATTGCGGTCAACGCACTGGGCCATGCCCATCCGGCGCTGGTCGCGGCCCTGACCGAGCAGGCGGGCAAGCTGTGGCATGCCTCGAACCTCTATCACATCGGCCCGCAGGAGCGGCTGGCCGAGGCGCTGGTCGCGGCCACCTTCGCCGACACCGTGTTCTTCACCAATTCCGGCACCGAGGCCTGCGAACTGGCGGTCAAGATGGCCCGCAAGTACCGGTATGACCGCGGCGAGGACCGGACCACGATCCTGACCTTCGAAGGCTCGTTCCACGGCCGTTCCAGCGCCGGGATCGCCGCTGCCGGTTCCGAAAAGCTGACCCGGGGCTTCGGGCCGCTCCTGCCCGGGTTCGTGCAGCTGCCCTGGGGCGATCACGACGCGCTGGCCGAAGCCGCCGGCCGGCCGGACGTGGGCGCGATCCTGATCGAGCCGGTGCAGGGCGAAGGCGGCATCCGCCCGCTGCCCGACCAATGCCTCAAGGGCCTGCGCGATCTGTGCGACGAACACGGGTTGCTGCTGATCCTGGACGAGGTGCAATGCGGCATGGGCCGCACCGGGCGGCTGTTCGCCCATGAATGGGCCGGGATCCGCCCCGACATCATGATGGTCGCCAAGGGCATCGGCGGCGGTTTCCCCCTGGGCGCTGTCCTGGCCACCGAGGCCGCCGCCGCGTGCATGGGCGCCGGAACCCATGGCTCGACCTATGGTGGCAACCCGCTGGCCTGCGCGGTGGGCTGCACGGTGCTGGAGATCGTCGGCGATCCCGCCTTCCTGGCCGGGGTGAACCGCAAGGCGAGCCTGCTGCGCCAGGGGCTGGAAGGGCTGGTCGCGTCGCATCCGGACGTGTTCGAGGCGGTGCGCGGCAGAGGGTTGATGCTGGGGCTCAAGTGCACGGCGGCCAATACCGACGTGGTGCAGGCGGGCCATGCCCAGGCCGTATTGACGGTGCCCGCGGCTGACAATGTGGTGCGGTTGCTGCCCCCGCTCACGATCACCGAGGTCGAGATCGCCGAGGCGCTCGCCCGCCTCGAGGCCGCCGCCGGCACCCTTGACGCCTGACATTTGCGAACAGACGAAAAGACACGCGACATGACCCATTTCCTGGATATCCACAAGACCGACCCCGCCGCGTTGCGGAGCATCATCGACAATGCCGCCGCCATGAAACGCGCCCGCAACGGCCGCCCGCGCGGCATGGCCGATGACGACACCCCGCTGGCCGGGCACATGGTGGCGCTGATCTTCGAGAAACCCTCGACCCGCACGCGCATCTCCTTCGACGTGGGCGTGCGCCAGATGGGCGGCGAAACCATGGTGCTGTCGGGCAAGGACATGCAGCTGGGCCATGGCGAAACCATCGCCGATACCGCCCGGGTGCTGTCGCGCTATGTCGACCTGATCATGATCCGCACCTTCGAGGAACAGACCCTGCTGGAGATGGCCGAATATTCCGACGTGCCGGTCATCAACGGCCTGACCGACCGGTCCCATCCCTGCCAGATCATGGCCGACGTGCTGACCTACGAGGAACATCGCGGCCCGATCGCCGGCAAGAAGGTGGTCTGGTCCGGCGACGGCAACAATGTCTGCGCCAGTTTCATCCACGCGGCCGGGCAATTCGGCTTCGACCTGACCTTCACCGGACCTCAGACGCTGGACCCCGAACAGGTCTTTGTCGACGCCGCCCGCGCCCGGGGCGTCAAGGTCGAGATCGAGCGCGACCCGGCCCGCGCGGTCGAGGGCGCCGACTTGGTGGTCACCGATACCTGGGTGTCGATGCACGACCCGCAATCGGCCCGCGAACGGCGCCACAACCAGCTGCGGCCCTACCAGGTCAACGCGGCCCTGATGGCGCGCGCCAAGCCCGATGCCCTGTTCATGCATTGCCTGCCCGCGCACCGCGACGACGAGGCCACGTCGGAGGTGATGGACGGGCCCCATTCGGTGATCTGGGACGAGGCCGAGAACCGGCTTCATGCGCAAAAGGCGATCCTGCGCTGGTGCCTGGGGATGTAGGCGCGACCGGTCTCCGCCAGGCCGTCGGCGCGCAACAAATTTACGTAAATTTGTTGCCCCCGGGCCCCGGGCGCGGTGCGGTCGCGCCGTGGTCGGGAAATCCTGACCCTGCGTCACATTTGCCCGAATCACCCGGGACGCTAAGCTGTAGATCCGGAAACCAAGGTCAGAATCCGCCATGGCCCATGTCCATGACACACCTCGCTTCCTGCCGCCCCGGTTGCAGCCGCTGGCGGATCTGACCGCGCGGGCCGCCTTCTATCCGCTGCTGTTCGGCCAGGGCGTCTGGGTGCGTCGCACCGCCATGCGCCTGCCCGAACCGCGCGGCCCGCGCGAGGGCGTGATCGGCGAAGGCCCCGATCTGCGCCTGCTGATCACCGGCGACAGCACCGCCGCGGGCGTCGGGGTCCGGTCGCAATCGCGCGCCCTGTCGGGGTTGATCACCCGGGCGCTTGCACCGCATTTCCGCACCGAATGGCAGTTGATCGCCAAAACCGGTGCGACCACGCTGAACACCCTGGAAACCTTGCAGCGCAATCCGCCGCGCCGCGCCGATATCGCCGTGCTGGCCCTGGGCGTGAACGACATCACCTCGGGCGCCCGGCTGTCGGCCTGGATCGACCGCAAGGCGGCGCTGTTCGACTATCTCAAGACCCGGGCCGGGGTGCGGCACATCTATGTCTCGGGCATCCCGCCGATGGGGGAAATCCCGCTTCTGCCCAATCCCTTGCGCTGGGCGCTGGGCCACCGTGCCGCGGAATTCGACGCCGCCCTGCGCGGGCTTTGCGCCGAAACGCCGGGCACGACCTGGCTGACCGTCGATGTGCGCCTGTCGCGGATCAACATGGCCGCCGACCTGTATCACCCCGGGCCGGGGGTCTATGAACAATGGGCCGGGGTCTTGTCGGACCGGATCCTGGCCGACCATTCCTGACCCCCCGAAGGCAGGCGCGGAGAGACGCCGTCTGCGGCGGTCATTGCCTTGGAACCATGGGCCGCGCCCGGCCCCAAGCCTGTTGGCGCGAACGGGCGTGGAAACGCCGGGCGGATCCGACCCTGCACGTCTTCGGCAGGGCGCCGCGATCATGGACGGCGGCCCGACGGCGGGCCGGGGGTCGCCCCTGTCCAGAGGGTCGCCGGGCGCCAAGGGCAGGGGGCTTCTCCGGGTGCGGCGATCGGCGCCCCTGCCTGTCCCGCCCCGACACTCTGATGCGTCACGGTCAATGAAACCTTGCGTCTGCGGGTCCGGAACATCGCGGGGGGGGCTGCGGATGCGGATGGGGGCCGCGCCCCGCTTACGGCCCGCGCGGCTTGGCGCGCAGGGTCGGGTCGGCGCGGGTCGGGTCTTCGGGCCAGGGATGCCGGGGATAGCGCGCGCGCATGTCCTTGCGCACATCCGCATAGGACCCCGCCCAGAACCCCGGCAGGTCGGTCGTGGTCTGGACCGGGCGGCCGGCCGGCGACAGCAGCGTGATGCGCAGCGGCCGGCCGGCCACCACCGGGTGGCGGGTGACGCCGAACATCTCTTGCAGGCGCAGGGCGATTTCGGGCGCCTCGCCGCCGTAATCGATCGCCACCTTGCGGCCCAGCGGCGTCGTGAATCCGGCCGGCGCCGCGGCATCCAGCGCCTGGCGCTGTCCCCAGTCCAGCATCGCCTCGAGCGCCGGCAGCGGGTCGAACCGTTTCCAGTCGGCGGCGCTGCGCAGCCCGTCGAGAAACGGATCGAGCCAGTCCGCGAGCCCCGCCATCAGCGCCGCATCGGACATGTCGGGCAGGTCGGCGCCGCCGGCGCGGGCGGCCTCCACCCGGGCGCGGAACAGCGCGGCCTTGCCCGACAGCGACAGGCCAAGGGCGCGGACCCCGTCGCGCATCGCCGCGCGCAGGGCCGCTGCCGGGGCGTCGTCCCAGGCGCGGTCCTCCAGCACCAGCGCACCCAGCCGTTCCTGGCGCCGCGCCTCGACCCGCGCTTGCCGGCGCGACCAGGTCACATGGTCGTGCCAGCCGATCCGGTCGCCCAGCACCGCGCGCAGCTCTGCCTCTGGGATCGGCAGGGCCACGCGGATGCGGGCCTCGGGGCGGGCGCCATCGGTGTCGGTGACGACCAGCAGCCGCTGTCCGGCCAAGGGGTCGGCCGGGTCCAGCGCCGCGCCCTTGCCGCCCGACAGCAGGTAACGCGGCGCCTCCCCCGGCCGGCGCCCGGCGATCCGGTCGGGATAGGCCAGGGCGGCGGCCTGGGCCGGGCTCAGCGCGTCCCCCGGGCCGGCCAGCCGGGCCAGCCGTTTCGCCTCGGTCCGGATCCGCTCCAGCGCCGGCCGGATCACCTCGCCCGGCCCGTCATGGCGCCCGGCCAGCGCCTTGAGCCGCAGCGTCATGTCCGCCGGCGCGCCCTTCAGCGGATCACGGTCGGCCATGAGGGCTGCCAGCGCCGCCGCCGCCGCCCCGGCCCGGGTCAGCATGTGCCCCAGCCGCGGATGCAGCGGCAGTGCGGCCAGCGCCCGGCCATGGGCGGTGATCCCGCCGCCCGCATCCAGCGCCCCCAGCGCCTGCAGCAGCCGCCGCGCCGCCGCCAGCGCGGGGTCGGGCGGCGGGGTCAGGAAGGGCAGGGCGTCGCTGCCCCACAGCGCCAGTTCGAGGGCCAGCGGGGTCAGGTCGGCGACCTCGATCTCGGCCGGGGGAAAGGCCGCCAGCGCCCCGTCCTCGCCCCGGGTCCAAAGCCGGTAGCACACCCCGGGCCCCAGCCGCCCGGCGCGGCCCGCGCGCTGGGTCGCCTCGGCGCGGGTCACGCGCTCGGTCACCAGCCGGGTCATGCCCGAGCCGGGGTCGAACCGCGCCCGCCGGGCGCGGCCGGCATCGACCACCACGCCGATCCCCTCGATCGTGAGCGAGGTTTCGGCGATCGAGGTGGCCAGCACGACCTTGCGCCCGGGGCCCGGCGCGATGGCGGCGCGCTGGGCCTCCAGCGGCAGGGCGCCATAAAGCGGCCGCAGCACCGCATCGCCGGTGCGGCCCGACAGCCGGGCCTCGGTGCGGCGGATCTCGGCTTCGCCGGGCAGAAAAACCAGCACGCTGCCCGCGGCCTCGTCCAGGGCGCGCAGCACCGTGTCGGCGGTCGCCTGATCCAGCCGCGTCGCCTTGGGCAGCGGCGCCTCCAGCGGGCGGATATCGACCGGAAAGGCGCGCCCCTGCGTCGTCACCATCGGCGCGTCATCCATCAGCGCGGCGACCGGGGCGGCCTCCAGCGTGGCGGACATCACCAGCACCAGCAGGTCGGGGCGCAGCGCGGCGCGCAATTCCAGCACCAGGGCCAGACCCAGATCGGCATTGAGCGAGCGTTCGTGGAATTCGTCGAAGATCACCGCGCCGATGCCGGCCAGTTCCGGGTCGGACTGGATCATCCGGGTCAGGATGCCCTCGGTCACGACCTCGATCCCCGTGCCCGGCCGGCTGTCGCCGCGCATCCGGTAGCCGACGGTGCCGCCGGGGGTTTCGCCCAGTTGCCGGGCCAGCCGGTCGGCGGCGGCGCGGGCGGCGATCCGGCGCGGCTCCAGCATGACGATGCGGCCCGGCGCCAGCCCGGCCTGCAGCAACGCCAGCGGCACGCGGGTGGTCTTGCCCGCGCCGGGCGGAGCCTGCAGCACCGCCCGGCCCGAGGCCCGCAGGGCCCCGAGCAACTCGGGCAGGACATCGTCTATGGGCAAGCGTTCGGGCACGCGGCCTGTTATCGGTGCAAGGCCCGCCGCCGTCCAGTGCCGGCGCGGCTTTGGCCCGCGACGGCGGGACGTCGCGCCGGGTTGGCGAAAAATGCTCTGATCCGCTGGACAAGCGACGAAAGCGCGGGGCACAACCGGCGGCGACCGGGCGCGGGGGCGCTGCGGCGCGGGCACAAGGAGAGCTTGATGGCAGGCAAGGGCCGGGGCGTGGTCGAAGATCTGGCCCGCGACGTGGCGGCGGGCAATCGCCGGGCCCTGGCGCGGGCGATCACCCTGGTCGAAAGCGGCCGGGCCGATCACCGCGCCCGGGCGACCGATTTGCTTACCGCCCTGGGCACCGGCCGCCAGGCGCTGCGGATCGGGCTGTCGGGCACGCCGGGCGTCGGCAAATCGACCTTCATCGAGGCCTTCGGCTGCATGTTGACCGGGCAGGGCCTGCGGGTGGCGGTGCTGGCGGTCGATCCGTCCAGCGCCCGCTCGGGCGGTTCGATCCTGGGCGACAAGACCCGGATGGAACGCCTCAGCCGCGATCCGAACGCCTTCATCCGCCCCTCGCCGGCGCAATCGGAACTGGGCGGCGTCGCCCGCCGCACCCGCGAGGCGATCGCGCTGTGCGAGGCCGCCGGCTTCGACGTGGTGCTGATCGAAACCGTGGGCGTCGGCCAGTCCGAGACCGCGGTGGCCGAGATGTCGGATGTCTTCTGCCTGCTGCTGGCGCCGGCGGGTGGCGACGAATTGCAGGGCGTCAAGCGCGGCATCATGGAAACCTGCGACCTGATCCTGGTCAACAAGGCCGATGGCGACCTGCGCGCCCAGGCCCTGCGCACCTGCGCCGATTATGCCGGCGCCCTGCGGCTGCTGCGCAAACGCGCCCGCGATCCGCAGGGCTTTCCCAAGGCGCTGCCGGTCTCGGCCCTGACCGAAGACGGGCTGGACCAGGCCTGGGCCGAAATCCGCGCGCTGGCCGGATGGCGCCGCGACACCGGCATCCATGACACCCGCCGGGTCGAACAGAACCGGTTCTGGTTCCACGAAGAAGTCCGCCAGGCCCTGCTGGCGCGGCTGCGCGCCGATCCCGGCACCGCCGACCGGCTGGCGCGGCTGGAACAGGCGGTGGCCGATGGCCGCCTGTCTCCGGCGCTGGCCGCGCGGCAGGCGGTGGCGCCGCTCTTTGGCGAGGACGCATGACGCCCGAACCGGTGTTCGATGGCACCCACCTGCGCGCGGTGCTGGTGAACGCGGATGCGCGGCGGCTGATGGTGACGCTGGATTACCGGATGTCGGGTCGCGCGGGCTTCGCGCCCTTCACCCCCAGCCGCAATTTCGCCCGGAACGGATTTGCCCAGTTGTCGATCAAATCGGCCCGCAACGACTGGTTCGTCAATCCCGATACCCTGGCGCTGGAACGGGTGCTGGCCGGGCTGGCCGGCCGCTATCAGGCGGTGCACGCGATCGGCTATTCCATGGGCGGTTACGGCGCCTTCCGCTTTGCCCCGGCGCTGGGCATCACCCGGATCGTCGCGGTCAGCCCGCAGGTCTCGATCGACCCGGCCCTGGTGCCCTGGGACCGGCGCTTTCGGGCCGAGGCGCGGGGCTTCGACGCCGCCCTGGGGGGGTTGACGCCCCTGGACAGCGTCACCGGTGCGATCCTGGTCGACCCGTTCAACCGGCTCGACCTGTGGAACGCGCTGTCGCTTCAGGCGCTCTATCCGGCGGTGGGGCTGGCGCGGGCGGCGTTCGGCGGACACCCGGCCACGGCGGTGCTGTCGGATGCCGGGATCGGCTGGACGCCGCAGCGCCAGGCCCAGACCGGCGCGCCCTCGGCCGCCGCCCTGACCGAGGCGCACCGCCGGGCCAGGCGGGTCTCGACCAGCTATTGGCGGGCGCTGGCCCGGGCCACGGCGCGGACCCGCCCGGGCGTCGCCGCCCATGCGCTGGGACAATTGGCCGCCTGCCATGCACGACACGCCGACCGGCAGGCTTGACGCGCGCCCGGAATCCGCCTATCCCCCGCGAACCGAATTCGAGGCCCTGCCCCAAGCGGGGCCGTTTCCGTTCGAGATCACGACACGCGCCCCCTCCGACCGCGGGGCGAAGACACGAGGATGACACCATGTCGCGCCGCTGCGAACTGACCGGTAAGGGCCCGATGTCTGGCAACAATGTCAGCCATGCCAACAACAAGACCAAGCGCCGCTTCCTGCCGAATCTCCAGGACGTGACCCTGCAATCCGACCTTCTGGGCCGCAGCTTCAGGTTCCGCGTCTCGTCGGCGGCGCTGCGCACCGTGGACCACCGCGGCGGGCTGGATGCCTTCATGGCCAAGGCCAAGGATGCCGAACTGTCCGATGCCGCGCTCAAGGTCAAGAAAGAGATCGCCAAGGTCCAGGCCAGCGCCTGACCTCGACCCGATTCGACGCGCAAGGGCCCGGGGCTGTCGCTGCGGGCCCTTTGCCGTTCGGCGGCCCAACAAAATTACGTAATTTTGTTGGGCCCCTCGGAGCACGACGCTCTGTCGATTGTCGTCGGCGGTCCAGGCTGCTACCGATTGCGGCGATGACCCGCACCGCCCGCCTGTTCGCATTCCTTCTGGCCTTTCTGGTGGCGATCACCGGCCAGCAGCTGGCCGCCGCCCGCGGCCATGTCGGCCAGCAGGTGGTGCTGTGCACCGGCGGCGGGCTGGTCACGATCACCCTGGACGCCAACGGCAACCCCACCGGACCTGCACATTTCTGCCCTGACGGCGTCAGCAATTTCGTCGCCACGGCGACCCTGACACCGCGGGTCGATCCGCCCTTTGTCCACATCAGCCGCGCCACGCAACCGGTTCTGCCGCAAGACGAGGCGCAACTTGCCCACATCGAGCAGAAGGCACGAGGGCCGCCGCAACACTCCTGAATTTCACCGTTCCGTTATTCAACCTTCAGGAGAAAAACCATGTCTATCCGGACACATCTTCTGGGCGCCGCCCTTGCGGCCGCCCTCGGCCTTCCCGCCGTCGCCGACACCATCGAGATCGACGATGCCTATGCCATCGCCAGCGGCATGTCCGCCCAGGCCGGCGCCGCCTTCATGGTCATCCGCAATACCGGCGAGACCGATGATCGGCTGATCGCCGCCTCGGCCCCCGAGGTCTCGCGCCGGACCGAACTGCACACCCATATCGAAGACGACAACGGCGTGATGCGCATGGTCGAGGTCGAAGAGGGCTTCGAGATCCCCGCCGGCGGCGAGGCGCTGCTGCGTCGGGGCGGCAAGCACGTGATGTTCATGGGCCTGCTCGACCCGTTCGAACAGGGCAACACCCTGAGCGTCACCCTGACCTTCGAACAGGCCGGCGAAAGGGTGGTGGAAATCCCCGTCGACCTGGAACGCCAGGACATGACCATGCAGGGCATGGATCACGGAAGCATGGATCACGACGGCATGGATCACGGGAACTGAGCCCACCCGACCCCCGCCTGATCCCGGGGCCCCGATGCCGCGCGCATCGCGGGCCCCTCTGCGGTTCTCAGGCCAGCATCTCGTCCACCCAGGCGGGCACCACCTGCGTCGCCGGGCCGAACCGCCCGGCGGCGAAATCGCTGGCACGTTCGCCGGGCTCCAGGTTCAGTTCCAGCGTATCGGCGCCGGTGCGGGTGGCGATCTCGACGAAACCCGCCGCCGGATAGACCACGCCGGAGGTGCCGATCGCGACGAACAGGTCACAACCCGCCAGGGCGCTGACGATCATGTCCATGTGATAGGGCTGTTCGCCGAACCAGACCACATCGGGCCGGGCGGTGCCGCGGCATTCGGGGCAGGTATCGGCGGGCGCCATCTGATCCGGCGCCGGCCAGCGATGGGCACAAGCGGCACACAGCGCGACCAGATGCGTGCCATGCATGTGGATCACCCCGGCCGCGCCGGCGCGTTCATGCAGGTCGTCCACGTTCTGCGTCACCAGCGTCACCGCGTGGCGGCCATCGGCCTGCAGCCGGGCCAGCGCCGCATGGGCCGCATTGGGCCGGGCGGCGCGCACCCGGGCGCGGCGCATGTTGTAGAAATCATGCACCAGGCCCGGATCGCGGGAAAAACCTTCGGGCGTGGCCAGATCGCGCCAATCGGCGGTCTCCCACAGCCCGCCCTTGTCGCGGAACGTGCCCAGACCGCTTTCGGCTGAAATCCCCGCCCCGGTCAGGATCACGATGTTCATCCGCCCGCTCCGTTGTTAGCCTTGATGGCATGGATGCTATCCTCTTTGTCTGCCTCGGCAATATCTGCCGGTCCCCCGCCGCCGAAGGTGTCGTGCGGCACCTGGTCCCGGGGCTGATACTGGACAGCGCCGGCACCGGCAGCTGGCATATCGGCGCCGCCCCCTATGGCCCGATGCAGGCGGTGGCCAGGCGCCGCGGCTATGACCTGTCCGGCCTGCGCGCGCGCCAGGTGCAGGCCGGGGATTTCGACCGCTTCGACCTGATCGTGGCGATGGACGGCCAGAACCGCGCCGACCTTGAAACGCTCCGCCCGCCGGGCAATGCCACGCCGATCACGCTGTTCACCGATTACGGGCCGGCCGACGGCTCGGCGGTGCCGGACCCCTATTTCACCCGCGATTTCGAGGGCTGCCTGGACCTGATCGAAACCTGCGCCCGGGGGCTCAGCCGCATGTACGCTCGGCCGTCGTGATGAATTCCCGGTAGCGGTCCCAGAACGCTTCGTTGCGTGGCAGGTCGGAAAACCGGATCGCATGGGCATAATCCGGATCGGCAAAGAAGTCGGCCGCCCGGTCGCGATCGGCGCTGCTGAGCATGCGGTTCGCCACGCCCTGCACGCAGCCGCACAGCACCGGGCTCGCCGCCGCGCGGTCGGCGGCCAGGCAGGCGCGGCTGATCTCTCCGGTCGCGCTGCCGGTGGATCGGCCGCCACCGCAGGCCGCCAGGGGGATCAATGCCGCCAGGATCAGGATGCGCCGCATCGTCTTTGCCTCGTGTCGGGCCCGGCCCTGTTTTCGGGCCTTCGGGCGGGTTGCTCGGGCGCCATTATGGGCCAGCGACCGGTGTTTGGCAATTGCGACGCAGGGGCGCGGCGCGGGCTGATCCCCATTGCCAAAGCGCGCAATCCCCCGCATATCCCGGCCATGAGCACAGACCTGTCCCATATCCGCAACTTCTCCATCGTCGCCCATATCGACCACGGGAAATCCACCCTGGCCGACCGGCTGATCCAGGCCACCAACACCGTGGCCGATCGCGACATGAAGGAGCAGCTTCTGGACGCGATGGATATCGAGCGCGAGCGCGGCATCACCATCAAGGCCAACACCGTGCGCATCGATTACGAGGCGCTGAACGGCGAACATTACGTGTTGAACCTGATCGACACCCCCGGCCATGTGGATTTCGCCTACGAGGTGTCCCGCTCGATGCGCGCCGTCGAAGGCTCGCTTCTGGTGGTCGACAGCACCCAGGGGGTCGAGGCGCAGACGCTGGCCAATGTCTATCAGGCGATCGACGCGGATCACGAGATCGTGCCGGTCTTCAACAAGATCGACCTGCCGGCCTCGGATGTCAGCCGCGTCGCCGAACAGGTCGAGGACGTGATCGGCATCGACGCCTCGGGGGCGATCCCGGTCAGCGCCAAGACCGGCGAAGG
The DNA here is from genome assembly GCA_001314655.1 of Rhodobacteraceae bacterium HLUCCA08. Lineage (GTDB taxonomy): Bacteria > Pseudomonadota > Alphaproteobacteria > Rhodobacterales > Rhodobacteraceae > Salibaculum. The sequence goes on from LJSF01000011.1 coordinate 51,342, forward strand.
CATCCGCGAGGTGCTGGAGGCCATCGTCCACCACCTGCCCGCCCCGCAGGGCACCCGCGACGCGCCGCTCAAGGCGATGCTGGTGGACAGCTGGTACGACCCCTATCTGGGCGTGGTCGTGCTGGTCCGGATCATGGACGGCGTGTTGAAAAAGGGCGACCGGATCAAGATGATGCAGACCGGCGCGGTCTACCCGGTCGACCGTATCGGCGTCTTCCGGCCGCAGATGGCCCGGATCGACGAACTCGGCCCCGGAGAGATCGGCTTTCTCACCGCCTCGATCAAGCAGGTCCGCGACACCAAGGTCGGCGACACGATCACCACCGAAAAGAAGGGTGTCGAGACCCCCCTGCCGGGCTTCAAACCCTCGCAGCCGGTGGTGTTCTGCGGCCTGTTTCCGGTCGACAGCGCCGAATTCGAGGATCTGCGCGACGCGATCGAAAAGCTCGCCCTCAACGACGCCTCGTTCAGCTACGAGATGGAGACCTCGGCCGCGCTCGGCTTCGGCTTTCGCTGCGGCTTTCTCGGCCTGCTGCATCTGGAGGTCGTGCGCGACCGGATCGAGCGGGAATACGATATCGACCTGATCACCACCGCGCCCTCGGTGGTCTATCACGTCTACATGCGCGACGGGTCCATGCAGGAACTGCACAACCCCGCCGACATGCCCGACCTGACCCATGTCGCCCATATCGAGGAGCCGCGGATCAAGGCGACGATCCTGGTGCCGGACGAATTCCTCGGCGACGTGCTGAAGCTCTGCCAGGACCGTCGCGGCATCCAGCTCGAACTGACCTATGCCGGCTCGCGGCCGCTGGTGGTCTATGACCTGCCGCTGAACGAGGTGGTGTTCGATTTCTACGACCGCCTGAAATCGGTGACCAAGGGCTATGCCAGTTTCGATTACGCGCTGACCGGTTATCGCCAGGACAACCTGGTCAAGATGCAGGTCCTGGTGAACGACGAACCGGTCGACGCCCTGTCGATGATGGTCCACCGCGACCGGGCCGAGCTGCGCGGCCGGGCGATGTGCGAGAAGTTGAAGGACCTGATCCCCCGCCACATGTTCAAGATCCCGATCCAGGCGGCCATCGGCGGCAAGGTGATCGCGCGCGAGACTCTTTCGGCCCTGCGCAAGGACGTGACCGCCAAGTGCTATGGGGGGGATGCGACGCGAAAGCGGAAATTGCTCGACAAGCAGAAGGCGGGCAAGAAGAAGATGCGCCAGTTCGGGAAGGTGGATATCCCGCAAGAGGCGTTTATCAGTGCGTTGAAGATGGATAGCTAAGCCTACCGTAGGCCGGGCTTCAGCCCGGCATCCCGGCTAGAACGTTGACACGCTGCGCCTTGCCCGGTTTCATTTCCAAATGAACTGTCGCGCAACCACTGTTCGGTTCGATGAAGACAACATGTGGGTCGGGCTTGCCGATGTCCGCACCATCGGTGTGCCCTTGGCCTGGTTCCCGCGAATTCTAAACACCTCAGAGGCGGCCCGCACGGCAGTGCAGATTTCCCCCTTCGGCCTGCATTGGGAGACGCTGGACGAGGACATCTCGGTCTCAGCGCTATTGGCCGACGCGCCGGGGCGGCGGCGGAGTAGGGTTTCTTTAGCGAAAGCAATGCAAGCTTGAAGGCCGTTTGTATCTAAAGAGAAAGAGGAAGCGGTGGTTGAGATATTGGCAATAATAGGAGCCTCAGTGGTTCTTTATCTAGGGTTTCTTTTCGTTAAGTTCACCCAATTCAGAACAAAGCTCTATAACGAATTCGGTCGGCGTGGCGTGTCGTATGAAGTGGCAGACAATGCCTACACAATTGCTGGGGATTTCATAAATTCCCTTCACGCAAATGGAAAAAACATAGACGAAATAGTTGATGAGGTCATGTTTAGGTATCCGGACCTATTTTAACTACTGATTTAGATAAGTGTAGATAATCAAAACTGAACAAGCGAGCGACACTAGAGCCAGAGCGAAGCTCATTGTATAAACGGTAACAAAGCTGTCCCGTGTGACTACAATCGGAGCTATTATCCAATAGCCCAATGCGAGAGCCGCCAGTGGTATCCACCAAGAAAAAAGAAAAAAGGATAGGATAAACGATGCGATTCCAGAAAGTGATCCGGCAAGCTCAAAAAGAACCTGGGCTCCTGGCTTTCTCATATTGTCCTGATGAAGCCAACCACCGCGCGCCATGAGTAGGTGGAGGCGCGCCAATATCCCGCTGCAACCTAAGCCGACGAACAAGTAAACCATCGAATCTTCCTCTCACATCGCTTGAGCAAAGCGTAGCAAGTGATATTTGGCGTAACAATCTATGAAAAACGCAAGGTAGAAGTCGATCAAGCTAGTTAAGTTCCCCCTTTTTGAACCAGATCAACGCTGCTCACCCAAACATTTACAGTATTTCAGATATGCCTAATCTAGGGGGAGGCATCCAGTCTGCCCCCCAGGGGCGGGCGCTTTCAGCACCCACCCCTCGGGCCGGGCGCTGCCCTACCCACCTCACCCCACCCTCACACCTCCTTGAGTGCCCCTGTCCGCGTGTCCCCTCGGCGCTAGGGTCAGGACCCATTGATTTCTGTGCAGAGGCGTGATTCACGGTTCGAAAAACGAGCGGTGAACATGTCTGATCTATTTTGGCTCACGGACGCGCAGATGGCGCGCCTTGAGCCCTTCTTC
>LJSF01000011.1:54074-56813 GCA_001314655.1 Rhodobacteraceae bacterium HLUCCA08
ATCAATCGCAATGGCTTAAGGTGGCGGGATGCCCCTGCTGCGTATGGTCCGCACAAGACGCTGTACAATCGCTGGAAGCGCTGGAGCGACAAAGGCATCGTAACCGCCCGGTTGGCACCGCGGTTGATCAGGCGGCCTCGGCCTGAGCGGCGGCGATCGGTGTCCAGTTCCACGGCAAGAGCTCGTCGAGCCGGTTGATCTTGTGGTCGTGGATGCGGTCGAGCACGTCGGCGAGATAGGCCTGCGGATCGAGGCCGTTGAGCTTTGCCGTCTCGACGATCGTCATGGCGCGGGCCAGGGTTTCGCCGCCGGTGTCGGCGCCCGCGAAGAGCCAGTTCTTCCGGCCGATGCCGATCGGGCGCAGGGCGCGCTCGGCCGGGTTGTTGTCGATGGCCACGCGGCCATCGGTGAGGAAGAGGCTGAACGAAGCCCGGCGGGCCAGCCCGTAGCGGAACGCGCGGGCCAGATCCCCCTTGCCGGGGATCCGCGTGAGCTGGCTTTCGGACCAGGCGAAGAAGGCCTCGACCTTCGGCGCGCTGTGCTTCTGGCGCGCGGCAAGGCGGATCTCGGCGGGCTGCCCGTTTATCTCGCGTTCGATGTCGTAGAGCGCGCCGATGCGATCCAGCGCCTCGCGCGCGATGGCGGATTTCGTCTTGTCCCACTCATCGTGGAAGTCACGCCGCAGATGCGCCCAGCAGGACGCCTCCTGCAGACGGGGCGTGCCGTCGGGATCGGTCTCGTAAAGCTTGGCATACCCTTTGTAACCGTCGGCCTGCAGGATGCCGCGGGTCTGGGCCAGATGGTTTTGGACATGCTCTTGCTTCCAATCCGGGGCGAAGCGGTAGACCGCCCCCGGTGGCGCAGTCCCTGCCCAGGGTCGCGGATCGCGGACATAGGCCCAGATCCGTCCCTGCTTCACCCCCTTGCCGAGGCCGCGGTCCTTGAGGGACCGGTCCAGCACCCGGATGGGGGTGTCATCGGCGTGGAGAAGGTCGCTGGCCATCACATCGGCCTCGATCCGTTCGACGAGCGGCGCCAGCACCTTCATGGCGCGCCCGCACCAGTCGACCAGCGTGCTGTCCGGAATGTCGGCCCCCATCCGGGCGAAGATCTCGTTCAGGCGATACAGGGGAAGATGATCGTCGAACTTGGACACGAGGATCCAGGCCAGAAGGGCCGCACTCGCCATGCTGCCGGGGATCGGACGGCTGGGGGCGGGCGTCTGCACCATCTTCTCGCACCGGCGGCAGGACTTCTTCAGCCGCGCGATCTGCAGGACCTTCAGCTGCGCCGCCACGAGGTCGAGCATCTCGCTCATATCCTCGCCCACGAGGCGCAGATCGCCGCCGCAATCAGGGCAGCAGCTGCCCGGGTCGAGCTCGCGCCGCTCGCGCGGGGTGGTTGCCGCCACACGGGGGCGGCGGCGCGGCTTGCCGGCGTCGCTGTCATCGGTCGTGCCCTCAAGGACGGCATCCGCCTCGTCGCCGTCCGCCGAGGTGGTGGTGCTTTCGGCGCTGGCGATGAGCAGGTCCTCGAGCGCCAGCTCGAGCTGTTCGATCTCGCGCTCGATCTTCTCCGAGGACTTGCCGAAGGCCTGCTTCTTGAGCTTCGCGATGCGCAGCCGTAGCGTCTGGACCAGCTGGTCATGCGCCCGGATCGTCGCCGCCATCTTGGCGTTTTCCGCCTGCAAGGCGGCAATCATCGCCTTCAGAACGGCGGGATCTTCGGGAAGGATGGGCGCGTCGCTCGACATGCCATCACCTACCACACACGATCACGAAGCGCCATAAAAACAAGGCGTTTCAGGCAGATAAATCACCCAACCCGCGCGGGCGGAGCCCCCCAGTCCGGCCGCCGCCAATCAATCCCTTCCCACAGCATCGCCAGTTGCGCCGAGGTCAGTCGCACCGCGCCCGAACTGGTGTTCGGCCATGGAAAGCGCCCGCGCTCGAGAACCTTGTAGTAAAGGCAGAACCCCTGTCCATCCCAGTAGAGCAGTTTCAATCTGTCACCCTTGCGCCCTCGGAAGGCGAAGACCGCGCCGCCGGTCGGCTTCTGGCGCAGCACGTCCTGAGCGAGCGCCGCCAGCCCCCCGATCCCCTTGCGCATGTCCGTCGGCCCGCAGGCCAGATACACCCGCACCCCGGTTCCCGGCCCGATCATGCGGCATCCACCGCGCGAACCAGACGGGACAGCGCCGCATCGTCGATGTTGCTTTCGAACCGGAGCACGCGGCCCTTCGCAAGCCGCAGTTCAACCCAGACCACTGGAGTGGTGGCCGAGATGCGATCCTCCACCACGGTGAGCTCCGTCGCGGGAACCATGCCGGCGGGCAAGAACAACGCGCCCGCCTCCGGTGACCACAACCCCTTCCGCTTCAGCTCGTGACGCCAGGCGTAGATCTGCTGCCGCGTCACATCGTGCCGTTGCGCGACCTGGGTCACCGTCGCGCCGTCGATCCCCACCGCGCTCACGATCGCCAGCTTCACCTCGTCGTCCCAACGCCGGCGGCGCTCAACACCCAGAACTTCGCCCCGCATCGCCCCTCCGCGCATAAGAGACGTCTTTTGCGACGTCGTTATGCACGTGTCTTAGGGCTTCACGCCGAAATCCGGCAGGCGGTGCCAACCGGGTGGTTACAAGGCATCTTTGCAAAGATGATGATGGGACTGGCAGCCGATCATGGCGAGGAGAAGACCGTGATGATCGACGCGACGTATCTCAAGGCTCACCGGACAG
>LJSF01000015.1 GCA_001314655.1 Rhodobacteraceae bacterium HLUCCA08
TCCGTAGCTGCCTGTGGTTTTGGTCTAGCAGCTTGAATCTAAAGCGCTTTCAGGCGCACGCAACCTTTCCCGCCGAATTCGACGAATAAGGCGGGGTCAGGCAAGGGCGGCGGCGAACGCCAGCAGGGTCGCCAAGGCCGCGCGAAACCGCGAATCCTCGACCGTCAGGGCGACGCGGACATGGCCCGCCGCCGCCCGGCCGAAGCTTTCCCCGGGCATGACCGCGACGTGATGCGCCTCGAGCAGCCGGTCGGCAAAGTCCTCTCCGCTCAGGCCGGTGGCGCGGATGTCGAGCAGCACATACATCGCCCCGTCGGCCGGGCTGTGGCGGACGACGTTCTGCCGCGCCAGCAGATCCTCGGCGATGGCCCGGCGGCGCCGGAACGGGGCGGCGACCTGTTCGACCGGCCCGTCGCCCAGCTCCAGCGCGTAGCGCGCCGCGTCCTGGATATAGCCGGGCACGCCATAGGTGGTGTGGGTCGCGAGCGTGATCAGATGGGCGATCACCGCGTCGGGGCCGCAGACCCAGCCGACCCGGCTGCCGGTCATGGCATGGCTTTTCGACATCGAGCCGATGACCAATGTGCGCTCGACCATGCCGGGCAGGGCGCGGGGCGACAGATGCTGCCCTTGCCAGACCTGGGTGTCGTAGACCTCGTCCGAGATCAGCCACAGGTCGTGGTCGCGGCAGACCCCCGCGATCCCGTCCAGCGTGGCGCGGGAATAGACCGCGCCGGTGGGGTTGTTGGGGCTGTTGATCAGCAGGCTGCGCGCGCCTGGCGCCAGTCGGGCGATGTCGCCGGCCTGCGGCTGGAACCCGTGGTCGGGACGCGCCGGCACCGGGACGGGCTCCGCGCCGACCCCGCGGATCGTGCCGGGATAGGTGGCGTAATAGGGGTCGATGAACAGCGCCCGGTCGCCTTCGTCGCAGGTCGCGTGATGGGCGGCGAACAGCCCCGCCTGACCGCCCGGCGTGATCAGGATGTTGTCGCGGCCGGTCGGCACACCGGTGCGCGCGGCGATCCGGGCGGCGACGCTGTCGCGCAGGGCGTGCACGCCGGGCACTTCGGCATAGCCGGTATGGCCGCCCCGGGCCGAGGCATGGGCCGCATCCAGGATATCCTGCGCGGTGCGGATATCGTGTTCGCCGATCGTCAGTTCGGTCACGGCGATGCCGGCGCGCTTCATCCGGCGGGCCTTGTAGAACAGGTCCCAGCCATCGCTGCCGCCGCCTGTGAGGGTGCTGATCCGGGTCGAGACTCGCATGGCGCGCACCGGACCAGCGCCGGCCGGAGAAGTCAATCGCGCAGCAGCTTGCGGGGCCCCGGGCCCTCGGCGGCCAGCCTGTCATCGGGATTGTAGAGCGCGCAGCTGTCCAGACTGAGGCAGCCGCAGCCGATGCAGCCATCCAGCCGGTCGCGCAGGCGTTCCAGCTGGGTGATGCGGTCCTCGATCCCCGCGCGCATGCGGTGCGACACGCGGGTCCAGTCGGATTTCGACGGCGCCTTGTGCGCGGGCAGATGCGCCATCTCGGCGGCGATCCCGGCCAGCGAAAAGCCCAGCCGTTGCGCGATCAAGGCAAAGGACAGCCGGCGGATGTCGTGCCGGCCATAGCGTCGGTGGCCGCCTTGATTGCGCAGCGGATGCACGATCCCGTGGGTTTCGTAGAACCGGATCGCGGAGACGGCCAGCCCGGTCCGGTCCGCCAGGTCGCCGATGGTCAGCCCGCCCTTGGCCATGGAAATCTCCGCTTGATCTAAAGTCCACTTTAGAAATTACACCTGACTCGTCGTGAAAATCCAGAGGAGACGACCCATGTCCGGAACAAGAGTTTGCCTTGACCCCCATGTGATCCGCCTGCTGGCCCGTGACGGGTTCGGCTGGGGCCATGATCTTGACTGCGGCTGCCTGACCCTGCCCGAGGATGCAAAGCGGCCCTCGTTGCTGCAGCGCCTGGCATCGAAACTGGGGATGGGGGGCTGAGCGATGACCCGACTGGAACATGTGAACCTGACCGTGCGCGACCCGCGCGCGACGGCGGATTGGATGGCCGACCTGTTCGGCTGGCGGATCCGCTGGGACGGCGATGCGATCAAGGGCGGCCACACGATCCACATCGGTACCGAAGAGGATTACCTGGCGCTGTATACCGGCCCCGACGGGGGCCTGAACCTGATGCCGGCCGATGAGAATTATCTGCGGCGCGGCGGTCTGAACCATGTGGGCGTGGTCGTCGCGGAGCTCGACGCGACCCTGGCGAAGGTGCGCGCGGCGGGGTTCGAGACGTATTCCCATGCCGATTACGCGCCCGGCCGACGGTTCTATTTCCGCGACCGGGACGGGATCGAGTTCGAGGTGGTCAGCTATGCCTGATGCGCCTCGCGCTGGATGCGCGGCGGGGTTTTGCGCAGGATGCGCGGCGGGGTTTTGCGCTGGATGCGCGGCGGGGTTTTGCCCAGGATGCGCGGCAGGGCCTCAACCAGCGCGGAGTGATGGCCAAGGCCGGGCAGCGGGACCAGCGTCGCATCGGGCAGGTGGTCGCGCAGGGCCTCGGCCATGTCGAAGGGCGCCCAGCGATCCGCGCACCCGTGCCAGATGCGCACCGGGCAGGGCACCCGGGGCAGCAGGTCGGCCCAGGGCTGCACATAGGCCTCGATCGCGCTGCGGTAGCCCGCCGGATCGCCCAAGAGCTGGTCGCGGAACGCCACGGTCAGGATATCGCGCGCCGCGCCGGGCCGGATCAGGCGGGCATCGGCCGGTGCGGCGCCGGAAAAGACCCTGCGCAGGGTCAGGCGCGGGGCCAGGACCAGCATGGCGCGCTGCAGCGCGACAAGGCGGGCCAGGCGCCCCTTGCGCGCGGCCTCGAACACCGCGCGACCGGCCATGCGCGGCAGGAAATCGCCCAGGTCCAGCGGAGCCCCCGGCGCGATCAGGTCCAGCCGGGTCGCACCGTGCCGGACGGCGGCGACGATCGCGCGATGCGCCCCGAGCGCAAAGCCGATCAGGTGCCGGTCCGGCCCGATCTGCGCCTCCGGCGCGACATCGCGCAGGATCAGCCCGGCCAGGGCGACCTCGCGCGGCGATCCGGGGACGCCGTGGAAATAGACGGGTGTCATTCGAAAGGCGGCAGCGCCGCCTGGGCCTTTTTCGTCAGGCCGGCGCGGACGATCCGGTAGGAATGGGTCAGCCGGTGGCGCAATTCGTCCTCGGCCGTGTCGGGCGGCACCTGCACCCAGGAGCGGTGGAAATAGGGCGCCTTGGGCCAGCCGAAGAGGTCCTGCAGGTGCTCGGCCTCTTCGACGCTGGCGCATTTGACCGCGACCCCCGGCGTGACCTGGCCCACCGTGGCAAAGACCTTGCCGCCGACCTTCCAGACATCGTGGCCGGGTCCGAAGGCTTCGGACCAGGTGGCGCCGGGCAGGGTGGCGCAGATCGCGTTGACTGTCTTTCGGCTCATGGCGTCAGGATGGGCCATGCCTGGCCAGGCGTCTACTGACAAATCGGTGCCCGGGTCGTGGCGCGCGCGGGCAGCCCGGCAACACGGTGGTCTGCGACCCTTGCGGATCCTCTGGACGACCAGGCCCGGCCCTGCTATGCCACCTGCATGAAGAGCATCTGCATCATCTGCTGCATCATTCCCTGCTGACACCAGTCGCGGGCCGCTCTTTCACGTTTCCAACCCGGTCGAAAGTCGCTAAGCCCGCGGGCGCAATCCGTGCGAGGCCATCGACGTGACCATCCAGCTCTACAACACCGCGACCCGGTCGAAACAGGTGTTCGACCCGCTCGATCCGACCAATGTGCGGATGTATGTCTGCGGGCCGACGGTCTATGACCGGGCGCATCTGGGCAATGCGCGTCCGGTGGTGGTGTTCGATGTGCTCTATCGGCTGCTGCGCCATGTCTACGGGCCCGATCACGTCACCTATGTGCGCAATTTCACCGATGTGGATGACAAGATCATCGCCCGGGCGCGCGAGACCGGCGTGCCGATCGACCGGATCACGGCCGAGACGACGCAGTGGTATCTGGACGACATGGCCGCGATCGGGGCGCTGGAGCCGGACCTGATGCCGCGCGCGACGCAGCATATCGGCGACATGATCGCGATGATCGGCGTCTTGATCGGGCGCGGCCATGCCTACGCGGCCGAGGGGCATGTGCTGTTCGCGGTCGACAGCTATGCCGATTACGGCGCCCTGTCGGGCCGGTCGGTCGACGACATGATCGCCGGTGCCCGGGTCGAGGTCGCGCCCTACAAGCGCAACCCGATGGATTTCGTGCTGTGGAAGCCGGCGCAGGGGGACGAGCCGGGCTGGGACAGCCCCTGGGGCCGCGGCCGGCCGGGCTGGCATATCGAATGCTCGGCCATGGCGCATGACTTGCTGGGCGCGACCTTCGACATCCATGGCGGCGGCAACGATCTGCAATTCCCGCATCACGAGAACGAGATCGCCCAGTCGAAATGCGCCCATCCCGAGGGCGGCTTTGCCCGCTACTGGCTGCATAACGAGATGTTGCAGGTCGAGGGGCGGAAGATGTCCAAGTCGCTGGGCAATTTCTTTACCGTGCGTGATCTGCTGGACCAGGGCGTGCCGGGCGAGGTGATCCGCTTTGTCATGCTGGGCACGCATTACCGCAAGCCGATGGACTGGACCGAGAAGAAGCGGGTCGAGGCGGAGTATCACTTGGGCAGATGGTTCAGTATGACCGAGAATGTTGAACCTGATCTGTCTTCACTGGACTACATCATTTCTCCGTTGAAAGACGATCTGAACACGTCCGGAGTCTTTTCAAGGCTCCATACGCTTGCGCAAGCGGGCCGTGCTGGCGCCCTTCGCGCGGGAATCGATTTTCTTGGATTGGGGACGCCCGAAAACGCGGAGTGGTTCCAAGGCAAACCTATCATTGTGTCTACTGTCGGTGGTCCTCAACACGCTGTCCGTCCGTACCTGGTGGAATGGAATAGGCTACGCGAGGCTCGCGACTTCGAGGCCGCGGACCGTTATAAATCCAAACTCGAAGCCCATGGGCTAAAGCTCTCCGTTTCTAAAGGAGGTGTCGAAGCGGAGGTGCCCGCTGACTTCGACCCATCCAAGCTGGAGGGCCTCGAATGACCCGCTTCCCAACACAGGACAGTCCCCGGCCGCGGGTGGGGGTGAAGCCCCCGCCCGGGGGGGCGGTCGGGGGCTGTCCGGGCCGCTGCGCGCCCCGGACGACAATATCTGAAGGGGCCGTACAATGACCCGCGAACGCCTTTACCTTTACGACACCACCCTGCGCGACGGGCAGCAGACGCAAGGCGTGCAGTTCTCGACCGACGAGAAACGCCGCGTGGCCGAGGTGCTGGACAAGCTGGGCGTCGATTACATCGAGGGCGGCTGGCCCGGCGCCAACCCCACCGACAGCGAGTTCTTCGACACCGCGCCCAAGACCCGCGCCACGATGACCGCCTTCGGCATGACCAAGCGGGCCGGGCGCTCGGCCGCAAACGACGCGGTGCTGGCCGGGGTCTTGAACGCCGGCACGCCGGCGGTCTGCCTGGTGGGCAAGACCCATGATTTCCACGTCGAAACCGCCCTTGGGATCGGTCTGGACGAGAACCTGGAAAACATCCGCGCCAGCATCGCCCATGTGACCGCGCAGGGCCGCGAGGCGCTGTTCGATGCCGAACACTTCTTCGACGGCTGGAAGGCGAACCCCGACTTCGCCCTGAACGCCTGTATCACCGCCTACCGGGCCGGCGCCCGCTGGGTTGTGCTGTGCGACACCAATGGCGGCGCGCTGCCCGGCGAGGTGACCCGGGCCACGCAAGCGGTGATCGCGGCGGGCGTGCCGGGGGACCATCTGGGCATCCACACCCACAACGACACCGAACATGCGGTGGCCAACACCCTGGCCGCGGTCGATGCCGGGGCGCGGCAGATCCAGGGCACGCTGAACGGGCTGGGCGAACGCTGTGGCAATGCCAACCTGACCGCGCTGATCCCGACGCTGCTGCTGAAGGAACCCTATGCGTCGGCCTTTCGGACCGGCGTGACGCCCGAGGCGCTGCGCAGCCTGACCCGGGCCTCGCGGCTGCTGGACGAGATCCTCAACCGCGTGCCGCTGCGCCAGGCGGCCTATGTCGGGGCCTCGGCCTTTGCCCACAAGGCCGGGCTGCATGCCAGCGCCATCGCCAAGGATCCCGCGACCTACGAACATGTCGACCCCGCGCTGGTCGGCAATACCCGGATCATCCCGATGTCGAACCAGGCCGGGCAATCGAACCTGCGCGAGCGCCTGACCGGGGCGGGGATCGAGATCGACAAGGCCGACCCGGCCCTGCCGCGCATCCTCGACCGGATCAAGCGACGCGAGGCCGAGGGCTATGCCTATGACAGCGCCCAGGCCAGTTTCGAATTGCTGGCCCGGTCCGAACTGGGCAGCCTGCCGAATTTCTTCGAGGTCGAGCGTTACCGCGTGATCTCGGAGCGGCGGCGCAATGCACGCGGGCAGATCGTGGTCGAATCCGAAGCGGTGGTGACGATCAGCACCCGCGACGGGCCGCGCACCAGCTATTTCAAGAACGAACATGCCCGCGACCTGGAGGATTCCGGCCCGGTCAACGCCCTGTGGCAGGCGCTGAAAAGCGATCTTGGCCCGCATCAGGACCGGATCGCCGACATGCGGCTGGCCGATTTCCGGGTGCGGATCACCAATGGCGGCACCGAGGCGGTGACCCGGGTGATCATCGATTTCCTCGACGATGCCGGGCGCGGCTGGTCCACGGTCGGGGTCAGTGCGAATATCGTCGACGCGGCCTTCGAGGCGCTGCTGGAAGGGGTGACATGGAAGTTGCTGCAGGACGGATAGGGCGGGAAAACCGGCCTTGTGGCGCCGTGCCGGGCCGGGCCAGCATGGCCGTGTCCGCCCCGCCTTCCCGGAGATTGCCATGAACCGCGCCGCTGTCGTCCTTGCCCTGTTGTCCCTGGCTGGCTGTTCCGCGCCGCCGCCCGCGCTGGAGGCCACGGATCACGTTCTGATCCGATCGGGCAGCGACTGGCACGGCTGGTCGGAACGGGTGTTTGTTCCCGGCGACCGGCTGTTCGTGGAAACCGCCGATCCCGCCGGCGACAACCTGCGCCGGCGCTGGATCGACCTGCCGCCGGGCAGCTATGCCGCCGCCCGGGCGGCCGCCGAAACCCATATTCCGAACGTGATCCGCGCCTATATCGAACCGGAATTCGACTGCCCGACCGACATGTCGCCGGCCTGGGTTTCGGTCGCGCCGCCGGTTCAGGGGATCGACATGGTCCAGGCGCAATGCGCCGACAACAATTACGCGCCCCTCGCCGCGGCCCTGGCAGAGCTGATCCCGGCCGAGCCGCGATGACCCGCAAGGCGTTCTTCACCCTGCACCGCGATCTGCCGCGGGAAGGGCCGGGGGACCGGGCCGACGTGGCCTGGGCGGTCGCGCTCTGCGACCTGCCGACGGGCGCGCGGATCTGCGATGCCGGCTGCGGGCCGGGCGCCGATATCCCGGCGCTGCTGTTTCGCGCGCCCGGATCGCGGGTGACCGGGATCGACCTGCATGCGCCCTTCGTCGCCGATGCCACCGCGCGCTTCGCCCGCGAGCCGCGGGTCGAGGTGACGCAGGGCCGGCTGATCGCGGGCGCGGATGGCTTGCCCGACCCGGTGTCGCTGGGCCCGTTCGACCTGATCTGGTGCGCCGGGGCGATCTATTTCGAAGGAATCGCAGCGGCGCTGCGCCAGTGGCGCGACGCACTGGCCCCCGGTGGCCATGTGGCGTTTTCCGAGCCGGTCCTGCTGACCGACAGGCCCTCGGACCCGGTCCGGGCGATGTGGGATGTCGAATACCCGCAGATCACGGATGCGCAAGGGATCGCGGCGCAGGTTGCGGCGGCGGGTTACGAAACCCTGGCCACCCGGGTGTTGCCCGACAGTTCCTGGGAGGGCTATTACGGCCCGATGGAGCGCCGCATCGCCGACCTGCGCCCGGGCGCCGATCCGGAGCTTGCCCGGGTGCTGGACGAGGGCGCCGAAGAGGCGCGGATCTGGCGCCAATACCGGCACGAATTCGGCTATCTGCTCAGCGTGGTGCGCCCGGCATGACCTGGCAGGCCTGCGCCGAACTGGTCCGCAAGGGCGATCCCGACCGGTTCCTGGCGGCGATGGCGGCCCCGGTGGCGGCGCGCCCGGTGCTGTTCGCGCTCTATGCCTTCAACGTCGAGGTCAGCCGCGCCCCCTGGGTGACCGCCGAGCCGATGATCGCCGAGATGCGCCTGCAATGGTGGCGCGACGCGCTGGAGGAGATCGCGGCCGGCAAACCACCCCGCGCCCACGAGGTGGCGGGGCCGCTGGCGGATGTGCTGGACGCCGAGGGCGCGCAGGCGCTGGACCGGCTGGTCGCGGCCCGGCGCTGGGATATCGGGCACGCGCCGTTCGAGGATGCGGCGCATTTCGAATCCTATCTCGACGCCACCGCCGCCGGGCTGATGTGGACCTCGGTGCGGCTGCTGGGCGGCGCCGAACGTGCCGTGCAACAGGCCGAGGCGGCCCGACAAGACCCGACCGACCCGAACCTGGCCGAAGGCGTCGTGCGCGCCCTTGGTCGCGCGGCGGGGCTGGCGCGGTTCCTGGCCGCGGTGCCGGAACTGGAGGCCCGGGGCCGGGTGCCGCTGGTCGATGGTCGGCCGCAGGCGGTGGCGGCGCTGGCGCGCCGCGCGCTGGCCGATGCGGGCGGCTGGGCGGCGACGCGGCGCTGCGTGCCGGTCGCGGCCCGGGCCGGGATGCTCGAGGGCTGGATGGCCGCCCCGATCCTGCGCCAGGCGGTCCGCGACCCGGGGCGCGTGGCGGACGGCACGCTGGGGCTCAGCCCGTTTCGCAAGAGACTGCGCCTGCTGCGCTGGTCCTGACGGCGTCCCCGGGTCCGCCGGGGCCTTACGTCACCCGGAAATCCCGCGGTCGCAGCGCCAGCCACAGCAGCGCCGCCCCGGCCAGGGTCAGGAACGGCACCATGGCCAGGTTCACCGCCGTCCAGCCCTCTTCGGCCGAGCCGCCCGAGCAGTTCATCAGCCCGCCCGAGGCCAGCGAGGCCACGGTGACCATGCCGAAGACGATGGCGTCGTTCATCCCCTGGACCCGGCCGCGTTCATGCGGCTCATGCGCCGAGGCGAGCATCGCGGTGGCGCCGATGAAGCCGAAATTCCAGCCCACGCCCAACAGCACCAGGGCGACGAAGAAATTCTCCAGCTCGACCCCCATGAACCCGACGATGCCCGCGACCCCGAGGATCGCCAGGCCCAGCGCGATGATCGGCCGCGCCCCGAACCGGGCGATCAGGTGGCCGGTGAAGAAGCTGGGCACGAACATCGCCAGCACATGGGCGGTGACCACATTGCCCGCCATCGCATCGCCATAGCCGCAGCCGACCACCGCCAGCGGGGTCGAGGTCATCACCAGGTTCATCAGCGCGTAGGAGACCATGCCGCAGATGATCGCCACCGCGATGACCGGGGATTTCAGCAGTTCCAGATAGGACCGGCTGGCCGGGTCCGACGCCTTGCGCAGCGGCGGTTTGGGGATGTCGAGAAAGATGAACAGCCCCAGCCCGACGATGTTGATCGCAATCGCGACAAGGTAGGTCCCCAGGAAGGGTATGCCGTAGATCTCCTTGGTCTGGGCGAACAATTGCGGCCCGATCACGGCCGAGATCAGCCCCCCGGCCATGACATAGGAGATCGCCTTGGGCCGGAACGCCTCGGACGCGGTATCGGTCGCGGCGAAGCGGTAGAAACCCTGGGCCGACATGTAGATGCCGGTGAAATAGGAGCCGACGAGGAACAGCGGGAAATTCCACATCCGCAGCGCCTGCACCGCCAGCAGCGACCCGACCAGCCCCCCAAGCCCGCCGATGACGAAGCCGGTGCGGCGGCCGTATTTCTGCATCACCGCCGACAGCCAGGGCGCCGTGGTCATCGACCCCAGAACGATCATCGAGATCGGCAGGGTGGCCCAGCAGGGATTGCTGGCCAGGGCCTGGCCGGCCAGCCCGCCGGCGGTGAAGATCATGGTGATCTGGCTGCCCAGGATCGCCTGGGCCATGACCAGAACCGCGACGTTGCGCCGGGCCCGTGGATCGGACACCTGGGAGGGGACACTCGTGCTCATGGGCCGAGCGATACGGCGAAGGCCGGGTCTTGTCCATGGCCCACGATCTGCGATCAATGGGCGCATGGAGCGGCTGATCGAAACCGACAGGGACCTGCATGACGGGGCAGCGCATCTGCGCGCCACCTGTCCCCGCCTGGCCCATGCGCTGGAGCTTGTCGGCCCCTTGCCGCTGCGGCGGCGCCCCGAGGGGTTTGCGCAGCTGCTCTGGGCGATCACCGGCCAGCAGGTCAGCACCGCGAGCCATGCCGCCCTCTGGGCCCGGCTGCAGGATGCGGGGCTGACCGATGCCGAAGAGGTCGCGCAGGCGGCCGATGAGGCGCTGCGCGCGGCCGGGCTGAGCCGCCAGAAAGCGCGCTATGCCCGGGCGCTGGCCGAGGCCGGGATCGACTATGCCGCCCTGCGCCGCGCGCCGACCGGAACGGTGATCGACATCTTGACCCGGGTGCCCGGGATCGGCCCCTGGACCGCCGAGATCTATGCCATGTTCAGCCTCGGCCGCGCCGATGCCTTCGCCGCCGGCGACCTGGCCCTGCAAGAGGCCGCGCGGCTGCTCTATGGCTTGCCCGACCGGCCGGCCGAGCGTGACCTGCGGGCCATGGCCGCGCCCTGGTCGCCCTGGCGGGCTGTTGCGGCGCGGGCCTTGTGGGCCTACTACCGGCATGCCAAGGACAGGGAGGGCATCGGATGACGCGGGTTCTGCAAGCCGGCCGGGTGGAACCGGCCTCGGGCGAGATGCGCTCGGCGGTGATCTTTCTGCATGGCTACGGGGCCAATGGCGCCGACCTGCTGGGCCTGGCCGAGCCGCTGGGCGAACACCTGCCCGACACGGCTTTCCTGGCCCCCGATGCCCCCGAGGCCTGCGCCGGCGCGCCGTTCGGGTTCCAGTGGTTCCCGATCCCCTGGATCGACGGGTCCTCGGAAGAGGAATCGAAGGCCGGGATGGCGCGGGCGGCGCAGGACCTGGAGGCCTTTCTCGACGGGGTCATGGTGGACGAGGATCTGT
This sequence comes from Rhodobacteraceae bacterium HLUCCA08, assembly GCA_001314655.1. Taxonomy (GTDB): domain Bacteria; phylum Pseudomonadota; class Alphaproteobacteria; order Rhodobacterales; family Rhodobacteraceae; genus Salibaculum. The sequence goes on from LJSF01000015.1 coordinate 11,180, forward strand.
TGCCCGAACAGGTCATGGTCTTCGGCTTCAGCCAGGGCACGATGATGGCGTTGCACGTGCTGCCCCGGCGCGAGGATCCGGTCGCCGGGATCTGCGCCTTTTCCGGCCGCCTGCTGGAGCCCGAATTGCTGGCCGACGAGGTCATGTCTCGGCCGCCGGTCCTGCTGGTGCATGGCGACCAGGACGACGTGGTGCCGGTGCAATCGCTGCCGGCGGCGGCCGAGGCGCTGCAGCAGGCCGGCTGGTCCGAGGTCTATGCCCATGTGATGAAGGGCACCGCCCACGGGATCGCCCCCGACGGGCTGTCGGTGGCGCTGGCCTTCATGCGCGACCGGTTGGGCTATGGCTGACGTGGCCGTTAGGTCTTTGGCAACGCTTTGCAGGTAAGGGCAGGTCATGCGAAGTGGGTTGATGAGTGTTCTGGTTGATATCGCGGCGCCGCGCAGCCTGATCGGCTTCTGCGTTCGGCTGCTGTGCCTGATGGCCCTTGTCTGGGGGGTCTATGTTGTCCAGGAACTGGCCTTTTCCGGGGTTCCGGACGGCGGCTGGATCACCAAGGCGCGCCCCTTCTGCATCACCGCCGTCCCCTTCATGGCCGCGATGCTGGCGCTTCTGGGCCATCTGCGGACCCTGCAGGACCGCCTGCACGATATGGCCCATACCGACACGCTGACCGGCCTGCCGAACCGGCGCGGCTTCGTCGAGCGGGCCGGGCCGGCCATCGGGCGCGGCGATGTGCTTCTGGCGCTCGATATCGACCATTTCAAGCGCATCAATGACACCCATGGCCACGAGGCCGGCGACCGTGCCCTGGTGCGGGTGGCCGACGCCCTGCGCGCCCAGCTGCGCGACGACGACCTGGTCGCCCGGCTGGGGGGCGAGGAATTCGTCGTCCTGCTGCGCGATCTGCCGCTTGACGCCGCCCGCGCGGTCGCCGACCGGATCGCCCGCGGGATCGATGTCGACCTGGCGCCCGGCCTGTCCGAGACCCTGACCCTGTCGGTCGGCCTGACCGAACGGGTCAACGCGATCGACCTGCCCGAGGCGTTGCGCCAGGCCGATCTGGCGCTGTATCGGGCCAAGGCCGATGGGCGCGCCCGGGCCGTCGTCTGGACACCACGCCTGACCCCCGCGATCGGCTGATCCGGGGCCGTCACGGTTCCGTCATCGAATCGTTCTACCCAAGGCTTGACTAAATGTTGGGCTTGTCTGGGGAAGCGCGCCAGATATAGTCAGGACATGGCAGGAGCGGGTGGCTCCCGCTCTGATGCCGACGACGGGCAGGCAGGGCGAGGACGGAGTCACGGATGCAAGCCGATTTCAGGACCGAATTCACCCGGGCGCCGGCGGCTTTGAAACAGCACCCGGCCCTGGTGCTGAACGCCGATTACCGGCCGTTGTCGTATTATCCGCTGTCGCTCTGGCCCTGGCAGGACGCGGTCAAGGCGGCGTTCCTGGACCGGGTCGATATCGTCGCCGAATATGACGAGGTCGCCCGCAGCCCCAGCATGGAGATCCGGATCCCCTCGGTCGTGGTGCTGAAGGATTACGTCAAGCCGCAGAAACGGGTCGCCTTCACCCGGTTCAACCTGTTTCTGCGCGACGAATTCCGCTGCCAGTATTGCGGTGCCCGGGGCGACCTGACCTTCGACCATGTCGTGCCGCGGGCCCGGGGGGGCGTCACCTCGTGGGAAAACGTCGTCGCCGCCTGTTCGAAATGCAACCTGCGCAAGGGCGCGCGCTCGTTGCGCGAATGCGGCATGAGCCTGCGCAAGCCGCCGGTGCGCCCGGCCTCGGAAAACCTGCGCAACATGGGCCGGCGGTTCCCGCCCAACCACCTGCATGACACCTGGATCGACTTCCTCTACTGGGATACCGAGCTGGAGGCGTGACAGGCCCGCGCCCGCGCGCTAGCGTGCCGGCCATGGATGATTTCTTTAGCCCCGTTTCCGGGATGGATCTGCCGCGCTTCGCCGGTATCCCGACCTTCATGCGTCTGCCCCATGTGCCGCCCGGCCACGACCGGTTCGCGGATGTCGACATCGGCCTGGTCGGCGTGCCCTGGGACAGCGGCACCACCAACCGGCCGGGCCCGCGCCACGGGCCGCGGCAATTGCGCGACGCCTCGACCATGATCCGGGCGATGAACGGGGTGACCCGGGTGCGCCCCTTCGCGGCCGCCCGCTGCGCCGATCTGGGCGATGTCGGGCCGAACCCGGCCGATATCGCGGACAGCATGGCCCGGATCTCGGCCTTTTATGACAGCCTCGTCACCGCCGGGATCCGGCCTCTGACCGCGGGCGGCGACCACCTGACCAGCCTGCCGGTGCTGCGCGCCCTGGGCAAGGCGGTGCCGCTGGGCATGATCCATTTCGACAGCCATACCGACCTGTGGGACAGCTATTTCAACGGCCAGAAATATACCCACGGCACCCCGTTCCGCCGCGCGGTGGAAGAAGGGCTGCTGGACCCGGCCCGCATCGTCCAGATCGGCATCCGCGGCACGATGTACGACACCTCGGATCGCGACTTCGCCAGCGCCGTCGGCATCCGCATCATCGAGATGGAGGAATGCGCCGCCCGCGGCTGGGACGACGTGATGGCCGAGGCCCGCGCCATCGCCGGAGACGGGCCGACCTATGTGTCCTACGACATCGATTTCGTCGACCCCGCCTTCGCCCCCGGCACCGGCACGCCCGAGGTCGGCGGCCCCAATTCCCGCGAGGCGCTGGCCGTGGTCCGCGCCTTGCAGGGCCTCGATATCGTCGGCGCTGACCTGGTCGAGGTTTCTCCGCCCTTCGATGCCTCGGGCGGGACCGCCTATCTGGGCGTGTCGATCCTGTTCGAGCTTCTGTGCGTCATGGCGGCGTCCCGCGCTTCGCGCTAGACTTGGGCTGGCTGTGAGGTTACGCAGGCGCCGTTAGCGCTAACGACTGCCCCGGAGGGATCCATGGTTTCGCGAGTCATTCCGGTCGAGGATTTCGACCTTGTCATATTCGGCGGCACCGGTGACCTGGCGCGGCGCAAGATCCTGCCCGGGCTGTATCGTCGGTTCCTGGCGGGGCAGATGCCGGACAGTTCTCGGATCATCGGCGCGGCGCGCTCCGAGATGGACGACGCCGGGTTCCGCGACATGGTGGCCGAGGCGATCGCCGAATTCGGCGGCGACGAGGGCGGGGACGCGGCGTGCCTCAAGCGGTTTCTCGACCGGGTCCATTACGTGCCGGTCGATGCCCGCGGCGAAGACGGCTGGGCGGAGCTGGCCAAGCTGATGACCCGCAAGGGCTGCGAGGTCCGCGCCTTTTACTTTTCGGTGGCCCCCGGCCTGTTCGGCGACCTGGCCGAACGCCTGCGCCTGCACAAGATCGCCGACCGCGACAGCCGGATCGTGGTCGAAAAACCCTTCGGCCATGACCTGGCCACGGCGCGCGACCTGAACGCGACGCTGGCCGCCCATTTCGCCGAGGACCAGATCTATCGCATCGACCATTACCTGGGCAAGGAAACCGTCCAGAACCTGATGGCGATCCGCTTCGGCAATGTGCTGTTCGAACCGCTTTGGAACGCGCATTATGTCGATCACATCCAGATCACCGTGGCCGAAACCGTGGGCGTGGCCGGGCGCGGGTCCTATTACGACCAGTCCGGTGCGATGCGGGACATGGTGCAGAATCACCTGATGCAATTGCTGTGCCTGATCGCGATGGAACCGCCCTCGATGTTCGACGCCGATGCGGTGCGCGACGAAAAGCTCAAGGTGATCCGGGCGCTGCAACCGATCGCGTCGGATCAGCTGGTGCGCGGTCAATACGCGGCCGGCGACGGCCAGCCCTCGTATCGCGACGATGCCGAAAACCCCGACAGCCGCACCGAAAGCTATATCGCGCTCAAGGCGCATATCGCCAACTGGCGGTGGGCCGGGGTGCCGTTCTACCTGCGCACCGGCAAGCGGCTCAAGGCGCGGGCCTCGGAGATCGCGGTGGTGTTCAAGGATCTGGGCCATTCGATCTTTCCCGAGGATGAAAGCCGCCATCGCAACATCCTGTCGATCCGGTTGCAGCCGAACGAAGGCATCGACCTGCAGGTCACGATCAAGGAACCGGGGCCGGGCGGGATGCGCCTGGTCGACGTGCCGCTGGACATGACCTTCGCCGACGCGCTTGGCCCCGAGGCAGAGGGGGTGCCCGACGCCTATGAGCGGCTGATCATGGACGTGATCCGCGGCAACCAGACCCTGTTCATGCGCGGTGACGAGGTCGAGGCCGCCTGGGCCTGGACCGACCCGATCATCGAAGGCTGGGAGGCCCGCGGTGACCGTCCGGTGGCTTACGAACCGGGATCTTCGGGGCCCGAGGATGCTCTGATGCTGCTGCACCGCGACAGGCGCCGCTGGCGCGACATCAAGACCGAGGTGGCTTGAAAACCGGCCGGCCCGTGGGCGAGGATCGCCCCGGGTCACACCGACAGGATGGGAGAGGCGCGATGGACCTGAAGGAATATCCCGACGCCGAGATGATGATGATCGACGTCGCCGACCGGCTGGCCGGCGAATTGCGCACGGCACTGGCCAACCATGACCGCGCCAGCCTGGCGGTGCCGGGGGGCAGCACGCCCGGGCCGGTCTTCGACAGCCTGTGCGCGACGCATCTGGACTGGGACCGGGTCGATGTGATGCTGACCGACGAACGCTGGGTTCCCGAGGGCAGCCCACGGTCGAACACCGCGCTGTTGCGCCGGCGGCTGTTGACCGACCGGGCCGCGGCGGCGCGGTATCTGCCGCTTTACGCCGATGCGGGGGCGCCGGAACAGGCCCTGCCGGCCCTGCGGGACGCGATCCGACCGGCATTGCCGCTGTCGGTCGCCTTGCTCGGGATGGGCGCGGACATGCATACCGCCTCGATCTTTCCCGGCGCCGACCGGCTGGAGGATGCGCTGACCGGTGACGACATCCTCTATCCGATGCGGGCCCCCGGCGCGCCCGAGCCGCGCATCACCCTGTCGGCGAAGGTGCTGAAACAGGCGATGTCGTTGCATGTCCTGATCGTCGGGCTGGACAAGCGCGAGGCGTTGGAACGGGCCCGCACGCTGCCGCCCGACCAGGCGCCGGTGGCGGCGCTGTTGCCCGACGCGACGGTGCATTGGGCCGAGGGCTGAGCCATGTGGGACGATCTGCACGCCCATCACGCCGACATCGCCGACCGGCGGTTCGAAACCCTGCTGGACCGGGACCGGGCCCGGGACTTTTCGGTCGGGCTGGGCGGAGTGTTGTTCGACTATTCCAAGACCAATATCGACGCGACGGGCCGCGCCCTTCTGATCGGCCTGCTCGAGGCATCGGGCCTGGCCGAGCGGCGCGCGGCGATGTTCGCCGGCGACAGGATCAACGAAACCGAAGGTCGCGCGGTGCTGCACACTGCCTTGCGCAACCTCGATGGCGGGCCGGTGCTGGTCGACGGGGTCGATGTCATGCCCGGGGTGCGCGACACGCTGGCGCGGATGGAGGCGCTGGCCCGGGCGGTGCGCGACGGCGGGATGCGCGGTGCGGGCGGGCCGATCACCGATGTGGTCAATATCGGCATCGGCGGGTCCGACCTGGGCCCCAGGATGGGCACCCTGGCGCTGGCGCCCTATCATGACGGGCCGCGCTGCCATTTCGTGGCCAATGTCGATCCGGCGGATCTGGGCGGGGTGCTGGCGGTCTGTGACCCGGCGACGACCCTGGTGATCGTCGCCTCCAAGACCTTCACCACGATCGAGACGATGACCAATGCCGCCGCCGCGAAGGCCTGGATGGGCGCGGCGGTGGCCGATCCCGGGGCGCAGTTCGTGGCGCTCAGTTCCGCTGTGGACCGCGCCCAAGCCTTTGGAATCGCCGCCGAACGTGTCTTCGGTTTCGAGGATTGGGTCGGCGGGCGCTATTCGATGTGGGGTCCGATCGGGCTGTCGATGATGATCGCCATCGGGCCCGCGCATTTCCGCGCCTTCCTGCGCGGCGGGGCGGCGATGGACGCGCATTTCCGCACCGCGCCATGGCTGCGGAACATGCCGGCGATGCTGGCCCTGACGGGGATCTGGCACAACCAGATCTGCGGTCATGCGACCCGCGCCGTGCTGCCCTATGACAACCGGCTGGGGCGGCTGCCGGCCTATCTTCAGCAGCTGGAAATGGAAAGCAACGGCAAGCGGATTTCGATGGATGGTCAAGTGCTTGCGACCCATTCCGGACCCATCGTCTGGGGCGAGCCGGGGACCAACGGCCAGCATGCCTTCTACCAGTTGATCCATCAGGGCACCCAGGTTGTCCCATGTGAATTCCTGGTGGCCGCACGGGGTCATGAGCCGCAGATGCAGGACCAGCACCGGTTGCTGGTGGCCAATTGCCTGGCGCAATCCGAGGCCTTGATGCGCGGACGGTCGCAGGACGAGGCGCGGGCGAAGATCGCGGACAGGTTCGACGGCGCCGAGCTGGAGCGGCAGGCCGCGCATCGGGTGTTTCCGGGCAACCGGCCCTCGACGACCCTGGCCTATCCCCAGCTGACCCCGGAAATCCTGGGCAATATCATCGCCTTGTATGAACATCGCGTGTTCGTCGAGGGGGTCGTGTTGGGGATCAATTCCTATGACCAATGGGGGGTCGAACTGGGCAAGGAACTGGCCACCGCGCTGCAGCCGATCGTCGCGGGCGCCGATGCGAGCGGTAAGGACGGATCGACGGCTGGGTTGGTGGACTTCCTCAGGAAATCAGGTCTTTAGAGGCCACCGTTCACGTTTCTTTCGTGGCGCCGTCGACGCGGGTGAAGTGCGCGATCGCCGCGTCGGGGATCGGGAGTTTTCCGGTCCCGTCGCGGCTGCGCAGGACAATTGCGGCGCGCGAGCTGCAGGTCAGCTCGGCGGTGCTGTCGGTGATGCGGAACACGGCGTAGTCGGTCTGAAACGACGAATTGCGATAGCTGGCGGTGCGGGCCGTGAGAACATAGACCTCGCCGCGCAGCATTTCCTTGAGGTAGCGCACGCCGAGTTCGGCGATGACCAGCCTCGGCGCGCTGGGGCCGTAATCGGTGACCCGGGCCTGCGCAAGATAGGGGAGGCGGACGTTTTCGAACCACGACAGGTAGGCCGCGTTGTTGACATGGCCCAGCGCGTCGAGCTCCGAAAACCGGACCCGGTCCGCCAGGCCGAAATTCCAGTCCGACGGGATCCCGAGGCGGCGCAGCATGTCGACCGGAAGCGGTGTCAGATAGGGAATGTCCATCGCGATTTCATCCTGCCGTTGCCGCTACTTGAGAGGCGCGGCTCATCTGGTCAACGGCGGGGTATCTGGAGCGGGTAACGGGAATCGAACCCGTAACTGAAGCTTGGGAAGCTTTCGTGATACCTTTTCACCATACCCGCTCGCGAGACATGTCACATAGGCCCGGCCGGCCCGAGTCGTCAAGGCCCCGCACCGGCGCCGCTGCACCGTCGGACCAAGGTCGGTCTCACGTCGCTGCGCGGGACCGCCGCCGCTTGCGGCCGCCGTCGCCGCCGGCGGTGTTGAAGCTCACCTCGGGCAGGTCGACGACGCCCCGAAGGGTGGCGAAGGGGGCCGTGGCGTGGGGCAGGGCATTGGCGGCGACGAAATGTTCCTGAAAGCGCGGCTCGATCGCGGTTTCGACCTTGGTGATCTGTCGGACCATCCGTTCGATCCGGGCGCGCATCGCGGTCGAACACAGGGCGATCCGCGCGCCGGTGCCGGCGGCGTTGCCGGCACTGCTGACCGCATCGAGCGGCGCATCGGGGATCATCCCCAGCACCATGGCGTGTTTGGGGCTGATATGCGCGCCGAAAGCCCCGGCCAGCACCACGCGGTCCACCTGGTCGACGCCCATCTCGTCCATCAGCAACCGGGCCCCGGCATAAAGCGCGGATTTGGCCAGCTGGATCGCGCGGATATCGCCCTGGGTGACGGCGATCAGCGGGCCGTCCGCCTCGGTGCCGTCATGCAGCACATAGGCATGGGTGCGCCCTTGCGCGATGCAGCGGGCGGTGCCGGTCTGTTCGGCCGAACCGATCAGTCCCGAAGGATCCAGCAGCCCGGCCATGCGCATTTCGGCCACCGCCTCGATGATCCCCGAGCCGCAGATGCCGGTGATCCCGATGGCGGCGGTGGCGTCGGCGAAACCGGGATCGTCGGACCACAGCTCGCAGCCGATGATCCGGAAGCGGGGATCCTTGGTGACCGGGTCGATCTCGACCCGTTCGATGGCGCCGGGCGCGGCGCGCTGGCCGGAACTGATCTGCGCGCCTTCGAAAGCCGGGCCGGTGGGGCTGGAACAGGCCAGAACCCGGGTGGCATTGCCCAGCAGGATTTCGGCGTTGGTTCCGACATCCACGACCAGGGTCAGGTCGTCGCGGGCGCCGGGATCCTCGGACAGGGCCACGGCGGCGGCATCGGCGCCGACATGGCCGGCGATGCAGGGCAGGATATAGGCGCGCCCGGCGGGGTTGATGGCGTCGAGCTCCAGTTCGGCCGTGCCCAGGGTGACGCTGTCGGAGGTCGCCAGCGCGAAGGGCGCTTGCCCCAGTTCGACCGGGTCGATGCCCAGCAGCAGGTGGTGCATGACCGGGTTGCAGACGAAGACGACCTCCATGATCCGCAGCGGGTCGATCTGCGCCTCGGCCGCGATCTCGGCCGCCAGGGTGTTCAGCGCCTCGCGCACCGCGCGGGTCATTTCCACGTCGCCGCCGGGGTTCATCATGGCGTAGCTGACGCGGCTCATCAGGTCTTCGCCGAAACGGATCTGCGGGTTCATCAGGCCCGAGGAGGCCAGCACATCGCCATTGCGCAGATCGGTCAGATGCGCGGCGATGGTGGTGGAGCCCAGGTCGATGGCCAGGCCGAAGAGCCGGCCGTCGTCGAAGCCCGGGTAGATGTCGAGGATGCGGGGCGGGGCGCCCTTGTGATCCTGGAACAGCACCACGGTGGCGGTCCAGTTCCCCTTGCGCAGGGTGGGCTGCAGTTTGCGCAGCACGGGCAGGTCGGCCATCACCGTCGGCACGCCCCATTGCGCCGACAGCGCCGATTTCAGCCGCTCGAAATCGCCGGTGGGCGCGTGCATGTCGGGTTCCTCGACCTCGACATAGACGGCGCGGGTGGCGGGATCCATGACCATGGCGCGGATCTGGGCGGCCTTGCGCACCACCTGGCGGTGGACCTGGCTTTCGGCGGGCACGTCGATCACCACGTCGGCCCGGATCGTCGCCTGGCAGCCCAGCCGGCGGCCCTGTTTGAGCCCGCGCTTGTCGTCGTAGCGCTGTTCGACCGCGTTCCAGTCCGACAGCGCGTCCTGCGCGACACTGACGCCGTGTTTGGGAAAATCGCCATAGGCCGGCGTCACCTGACATTTGGAGCAGATGCCGCGCCCGCCGCAGACCGAATCGAGGTCGACGCCCAGCTTGCGGGCCGCGGTCAGCACCGGCGTGCCCACGGGGAACCGCCCCCGCTTGCCGCTGGGGGTGAAGATGACGAGGGGGTCCTGGCTCATGTCGGTCTCCGGTCGCGCGTTCGGTGACAATAGCGGCGAAGCGGGCGGGGGACAGTGGGGTTGCGGCATCTTTTCGCTCAAGACCGTCATGAGGGAGGCGCCGGATTGGCCCTTTCCCCCGGTCGGGCGACGTGCAATAGGGACGTGCCAAACGAACCCTCCCAAGGAGCAGTGCCATGGAGATTCGCGAGGCCCTCACATTCGATGACGTATTGCTGGTGCCGGCTGCCTCCGGGGTTCTGCCCTCGACCGCCGATACCCGCACGCAGGTGACCCGCGACATCGCCATGAACATCCCGCTGCTGTCCAGCGCGATGGACACGGTGACCGAGGCGCGGATGGCGATCACCATGGCCCAGGCCGGCGGGATCGGGGTGATCCACAAGAACCTGAGCATCGAGGAACAGGCCCGCGAGGTGCGGCGCGTCAAGCGGTTCGAAAGCGGGATCGTCTACAACCCGGTGACGCTGCGGCCCGACCAGACCATCGCCGATGCCCGGGCGCTGGTCGAACGCTACAATTTCACCGGTTTTCCGGTGGTGGGCGAGGATGGCCGGATCATCGGCATCCTGACCAACCGCGACATGCGGTTCGCCACCTCCGACGACATGCCGGTCAGCGCGGTGATGACCTCGAACGACCTGGCGATGCTGGCCGAACCGGCGGACCTGGACGCGGCGAAAAGCCTGATGCGGGCCCGGCGGATCGAAAAGCTGCTGGTGCATGACGGCCAGGGCAAGCTGACCGGGCTGCTGACGCTGAAGGATACCGAACAGGCGGTGCTCAATCCGACTGCCTGCAAGGACCGGCTGGGGCGGCTGCGGGTCGCGGCGGCGACCAGCGTGGGGGATGCGGGCTATGAACGCTCGCAGGCGCTGGTCGAGGCGGGCTGCGACATCATCGTGATCGACACCGCCCATGGCCATTCGAACGGTGTGCTGGAGGCGGTGGCGCGCGCCAAGACCTTGTCGAACGAGGTTCAGATCATCGCCGGCAATGTCGCCACGGGCGACGCCACCCGGGCGCTGATCGCGGCCGGGGCCGATGCGGTCAAGGTCGGGATCGGGCCGGGCAGCATCTGCACCACGCGGATGGTCGCGGGCGTCGGCGTGCCGCAGCTGACCGCGATCATGGATTGCGCCCAGGCCGCCGGTGACGTGCCGGTGATCGCCGATGGCGGGATCAAGTTTTCCGGCGATTTCGCCAAGGCGATCGCGGCCGGTGCGTCCTGCGCCATGGTCGGCTCGATGATCGCCGGCACCGATGAAAGCCCGGGCGAAGTCATTCTGTATCAAGGCCGTAGCTTCAAGTCTTACCGTGGAATGGGCAGCCTTGGCGCGATGGCGCGGGGCAGCGCGGACCGCTATTTCCAGAAAGACGCGGCCAGCGACAAACTGGTCCCCGAAGGGATCGAGGGCCAGGTCCCCTACAAGGGGTCTGCCACCGCAGTGATCCATCAGCTGGTGGGCGGGCTGCGTGCCGCCATGGGCTATACCGGCTGCGCCACTGTCGAAGAGATGCGCCGCGCCTGCGGCTTTGTCCGGATCACCGGGGCGGGGCTGAAGGAAAGCCATGTCCATGACGTGCAGATCACCCGCGAAAGCCCGAATTACCGGATGGGCTAGGTGACCCCCGCCGCCCGTGTCGCCGCCGCGATCGCCGTTCTGGACCGGGTGCTGGAGGGCGCGCCGGCGGAACAGGCGCTGACCCGTTGGGCGCGCGACAGCCGCTATGCCGGTTCGGGCGACCGGGCGGCGATCCGCGATCATGTCTATGACGCCTTGCGCCGCCGCCGTTCGGCCGCCTGGTGCGGCGGGGCCGAGACCGGGCGCGGGCTGATGCTGGGCCTGTTGCGCCAGCAGGGCGCCAGGATCGAGGCGCTGTTCGACGGCAGCCCCTACGGCCCAGAGCCGGTGCGCACCGACGAGAGCGGCCTGCCGCTCGAGGCGGCGCCCCGAGCGGTGCGCCTGGACATGCCCGACTGGCTGCTGCCGCTGTTCGAGGCCGCCCTGGGCGATGGTGTCGAGACCGCCCTGGCGCTGCTGCGCGACCGCGCCGGGGTGTTCCTGCGGGTCAATGCCCGTGCCGCCACGACCGAAGCGGCGCAGGCGGCGCTGGCCGCCGACGGGATCGCGACGGCCCCGGTGCCGGACATGAGCTTTGCCCTGCAGGTCACGGAAAACGCGCGGAAACTTTCCGGGTCTCGGGCCTATCTCGACGGTCTGGTCGAACTTCAGGATCCGGCCTCTCAACGGGCGGTCGCGGCGCTGCCGCTGCGCGATGGCATGGCGGTCCTGGATTTCTGCGCCGGCGGTGGCGGCAAGACGCTGGCGATGGCCGCCCGGGCCGAGCTGGTGCTGACCGCCCATGACGCCGATCCGCGCCGGATGCGCGACCTGCCGCCGCGCGCCGCGCGCGCCGGGATCGCCGTCCGGATCGTTGACACCGCCGGCCTTGCCGACCTGCCGCCCCAGGACCTGGTGCTGGTCGATGCGCCCTGTTCGGGCAGCGGCACCTGGCGGCGCAGTCCGGATGCCCGCTGGCGCCTGACGCCCGGGCGGTTGCGTGACCTGACCCGTCTGCAAGCGACGATCCTGGCCCGGGCCGCCGCCCATGTGCGGCCCGGCGGCGGGCTGGCCTATGCCACCTGTTCGGTGTTCACCGCCGAAAACGAGGACCGGGTGACGGCGTTCCTGGCCGAGCGGCCCGACTGGGGCGAAGAGACGCGGATGCGGCTTGTGCCCGGGCCCTGGTGCGACGGGTTCCACCTATCGGTTCTGCGCCGCCCCTTGTGACACCGCAAGGTTGATCTCGGCGCCGGTCCCGCTAGGCTGTCGGCGCCGATTAATCCCGCCTTAAGACTTTTGCGGTCGAGTGGCGGGGACCGAATCCCGGCGATGAAAGGTGCCCATGTGTCCCAGCACGAGGCGATGAACGATCTGCGTGCCCTGGTCGCGGGCGTGGGCGAAGGGCGTCGCCTGCCGCGCTGGATCATGGCGGTGCCCGGCATTGCCGCCCTGGTCGGGGCGCAGTTCGTTGCCGCTGTCCCGCTGTCCCTGGCGCTCGAGGCGTTCGGCTGCGTGCTGCTGGCGGTCGCGTTCTATGCCCTGGCGACAGAGCGGCTGTCGGTTCTGCGCCAGCAGGCCGCGCTGCGCGCGGTGTCGGACATGGTCGAACAGGATGCCGCCCTGGCCTATGTGACCGACATGGATGGCCGCATCCTGTATCGCAACCGCGCCGCCAAGGACCGGCCGCCGACCCTGGGCAGCGAAACCGTGGGCCATGCGCTGCGCGATTTTTTCGCCAATCCCGCGGCGGTGATGTTCCGGCTGCAGGACAAGGCCGCGACCCTGGGGGCCGCGCGCGAGGATATCGTGACCCGGCGCGGCCATGTGCGGCTGTCGGTGGCGCGGCTGTCGGGCGACCAGGTGCTGTGGCGGCTCGAGGACCTGTCGGAACGCGAGGGCGGGCGCCAGGGTGGCACGCTGTCGCTGCCGATGCTGACCGCCGGCCCGTCCGGCACGATCCTGTTCATGAACGACCCGTTCCGCCGGCTGATCGGCGGCCGGGCCAAGACGCTTGAGGCGGTGTTCGCCGATCTGCCGCTGGTTTCGGGCCGGCGTCACAAGGTGCTGACCGAAGGCGGCGAGGTCGAAACCCTGGTGGCCGAGGTGCCGGGTCATGGCGGCCGACGCGAGATCTACCTGTTGCCCGGCGATGGCAGCGCCGAGGTGGGCACGGCCCTGGCCCGGGCCACGACCACGGCCGTGGCGACCGATTGGGACGCGATCGAGGAATTGCCGGTGCCGCTGCTCAAGGTCGCGCCGACGGGCGAGGTTCTGGCCTCCAACCGCGAGGCGCGGGTGCTGCTGAAATCCGGCATCGGGGCGGGCACGCGCCTGTCCGACCTGCTGGAGGGGCTGGGCCGGTCGCTGGTCGACTGGCTGCACGAGTCGGTCCAGGGCCGGGGCAGTCTCAAGCCCGAATTCCTGCGTGCCGCGAATTCCGACGAAGACACCTATGTCCAGGTCTCGCTCAACCCGGGCGGCGATCCCGAGACCCCGCATGTGATCGCGGTGCTGAACGACGTGACCGAGCTCAAGACGCTGGAACAGCAGTTCAACCAGGCCCAGAAGATGCAGGCGATCGGTCAGTTGGCCGGCGGCGTGGCGCATGATTTCAACAACCTGCTGACGGCGATTTCGGGCCATTGCGACCTGCTTTTGCTGCGCCACGACCAGGGCGATACCGATTTCAGCGACCTGCAGCAGATCCACCAGAACGCCAACCGCGCCGCGGCGCTGGTCGGGCAATTGCTGGCCTTCTCGCGCAAGCAGAACCTGCGACCCGAAGTGCTGGACCTGCGGAATACCCTGTCGGAACTGACCCATCTGCTGAACCGGCTGGTCGGCGAAAAGATCACCCTGACGCTGGACCATGACCCGGGGCTGGAGCCGGTGCGTGCCGACAAGCGGCAGCTGGAGCAGGTCATGGTCAACCTTGTGGTCAATGCCCGTGACGCCATGCCCGAGGGCGGCGAGATCCGGGTCACGACACGGAACGTGGATCTGTCCGCGCCGCTCAGCCGCGACCGGGCGACGGTACCGCCGGGCCGCTATGCGCTGCTCGAGGTGATCGATACCGGCACCGGGATCGCGCCCGAGATCCGCGAACGCATCTTCGAGCCGTTCTTCACCACCAAGGAACTGGGCGAAGGCACCGGGCTGGGCCTGTCGACGGCCTATGGCATCGTCAAGCAGACCGGCGGGTTCATCTTTGCCGACAGCGCGCCGGGGCAGGGGACCACCTTCCGGGTCTATATCCCGACCCATGACGACGCGCTGCAGATCGCCGAAGCGAAGGCTCCGGTGGCACAACCGGCCGACACCGCGCCGCGCGCGCCCGAGCCGGGCGAAGGCGTGATCCTGCTTGTCGAGGACGAATCGCCGGTGCGCGCCTTCGCCGCGCGTGCCCTGCGTCTGTCGGGCTATACCGTGCTCGAGGCCGATGGCGGCGAAAGCGCGCTGGCCCTGCTGCAGGATCCCGATCTGCGGATCGACCTGTTCGTCACCGATGTGATCATGCCCGGAATGGACGGACCCAGCTGGGTGCGCGACGCGCTGCGCGACCGGCCCGAGACCCGGGTGGTCTTCGTGTCGGGCTATGCCGAGGAAACCTTTGCCGAAGAGCAGGGCAGCATCCCGAACTCGGTCTTTCTGCCCAAGCCGTTTTCCCTGACCGACCTGACCGAGACCGTGCGCCGGCAGCTGTCCCCGGGCGCCTGAGAGGGCGCGACCGTGTGATGTCGCGGACGGCGACCCGGCACGACCGAACGGCGCTTTGGATCCGACCGAAGCGGGGCCGGGCGCGCGATCTGCCCCAAGATCGGCCCGGATCCGGGTTCGGGGCCCCGCATGGCCGTCGGCCGGGTCTGCCGGGCCGGGGCGGGTTGACCCGACGACGGCGCTGCGGGCAAAGCCACCCGGTGCGCCCTGCCGACCCCTGCCGACCCGTGCCGCCCCATGACCGGGCCGAAAACCTCCGCGGTCACTCGCCCAGCAAGGCCGCCAGATGGGCGGCGCAGCCGGTCAGGGCGGCGAAGTCATCGACGATCAGGTGGACAGCGAAATTGCCCATGAACCCGGCGAACCGACCCTTGTCGCGGAACGCCTCGGCAAAGCCCATCGTCTCGAGAAGCGGGCCGAAATGCCGCGCCACCCCGCCGGTCAGGTAGATCCCGCCATAGGGCAGATGCACCAGCGCCAGGTTCCCCGCGACGGTGCCCAGGATGCGCACGAACATCCGCGCCGCGGCCTCGGCCCGGGGGTCGGCGCCGGATTTGCAGCCGTCCAGGATGTCGCGCGCGGCGGCTTCGCGCGGCTCGCCCGCCTCCTGGCCGAGAAAGCCGTAAAGCCGCTCGATCCCGCGGCCCGACAAGACGTCCTCGACCGCCGGAAAGCCGTGCGCGGTCGAGACATAGTGGCACAGGCGCAGCTCTTCCTCGGTCCGGATCGGCAGGTTGGCATGGCCGGCCTCGGCCGCGGGCACCAGCCGGCCGGACGCGGTGTCGATCACCGCCGCGGCGTTGAACCCGGTGCCGACGCCGATCACCAGCCGGGTTTCGCCGGGCAGGTCGGGCCCGTCGATCACGGTTTCGGTGCTGTCGCGGCCCAGATGGCCCAGCGCATGGCCCTGGGCCTGCAGGTCATTGAGAATCGCCGCCGTTTCGGCCCCGGTGGCGCGGGCCAGGGTCGCCCGGTCGATCGCCCAGTCGCGGTTGGTCAGCGTCGCGCGGCCGTCGCGGACCGGCCCGGCCACGGCGACGCAGGCGGCGCGCGGGTCGATGCCGTCCTCGTCCTCGATATAGCGGCGCAGCACCGTTTCGAGGCCGGGAAATTCGGCATTGGCATAACGCCGCACGCTGTCGGGCAGGATCGCCCGCCCATCGGCCAGGGCCACGCGGGTATTGGTGCCGCCGACATCGGCGACAAGGGAATACAGATCGGCGGGTCGGGTCATGGCGCGGCTTTCAGGGCTTTGGCCAGCGCGTGGTAAGAGGATTTCGGCACCCGCTCAAGGCTGTCGAAGTCGACATGGACAAGGCCGAAGCGTTTTTCATACCCCAGCGCCCATTCGTAATTGTCGAGCAGCGACCAGACGAAATGGCCGCGCACGTCGACGCCATCGGCGATCGCGCGCCGGATCGCGTCGAGATGGGCCTGGATGAAGGCGGTGCGGGCCGGGTCATCCACCACGCCGTTTTCCAGCACGTCCGGCGCGGCAAGGCCGTTTTCGGTCACGTAGATCGGCAGGTCGCCGGTATGGTCGGCGGCCATGCGGGTCAGGTGGCCGTGCAGGCCGTCGGGATAGATTTCCCAATCCATGAAGGTCTTGGGCAGCGGGCCCTCGACCTCCTGCAAGGCGGGCCAGGGGCCGTCGCCGGGGCCGATCAGCTTGCGGGTGTAGTAATTCAGCCCGACCCAATCGACGGGCTGGGCGATGGTGCCCATGTCGTCCTGCCAGCCATCGGGGAAATGCGCGCCGAGCCCGTCCAGCAGCACCTCGGGCACATGGCCCTTGAGCGCGCCGTCGATGTAATAGCGATTGTAGAGCGCGTCATAGCGGGCGGCGGCGGCCGCCGCCTCGGGGCTGTCATCGGCGGGTGTCACCCATTCCATGTTGAACACCGCGCCGAGGTTGCCCTGGCCCTCGGCCCGCATCGCCTGGGTCGCGGTGCCATGGGCCAGCAGCACGTGGTGCATGGCCCGGGCGGTGGCGCGGATGTCGCGCAGGCCGGGGGCGTGATGGCCGAGGAAATGCGACAGCCAGGCGACGCACCAGGGTTCGTTGATCGTGGCGGTGGCGGCGACGCGGTCGCCGATCCGGCCGATCACCGCGCGGGCGAAATCGGCGAACCAGGCGGCGATGTCGCGGTTGCGCCAGCCGCCGAGGTCCGCGAGGGCCGAGGGCAATTCCCAATGGTAGAGGGTAAGATAGGGCGCGATCCCCCGCGCCAGCATCGCATCGACCAGCCGGTCGTAGAAATCCAGCCCCTCGGGGTTCACGGTCCGCCCGTCCGGCATCACCCGCGCCCAGGAGGTCGAGAACCGGTAGGCGTCGAAGCCACCGGCGGCGACCAGATCCAGGTCCTCCTCGTAGCGGTGGTAATGGTCGCAGGCGATCCGGCCATCCTCGGCCCGGACGACATTTCCGGGGGTGGCGGCGAAATCGTCCCAGTGGCAGCGCCCGGCGCCGCCGAACCCATGGCCTTCGATCTGGTAGGAGGAGGTCGCGGTTCCGAACAGGAAGTTGTCGGGAAAATCGTTTCTGGTCAGGGTCATGTCATGTCCGTTTCAAGGGGTCGGGGCCGGGCCGGTGGACTGGCCGACGCGAAGTTCGGCTTCGAAAAGCACCTGCTGGGTGTCCGCGGCGCGGCCTTCGATCCGGTCGATCAGCATCTGCGCCAGGCGGGCGCCGGCCTGTCTGACCGAAGACCGGGTCGCGGTAAAGATCGGCACCTCGCCATTGCCGTTGTCCATGTAGCTGAGCGCGTCGTCATGGGTGATGATCGACACGTCGCGGCCCATTTCCAAGCCCCGCGCCTGGATCGCGCGGCGCACACCCAACGCCGAGATCAGCGAAGACACCAGGAAGGCGCTGGGGGCATCGTCGCGGGCCAGCAGGCGATCGGCGGTGCGAAAGCCGTAATATTCCGTCATCTCTTCGGAAAAGGTCAGCGCCGGGTCGATCGCGATGCCGCGGCCGCGCAGCGCCTCTTCGTAGCCCTGGCGGCGGCGATGGGCGAAATCCATCTCTTCGAGCCCGTTGACCAGGGCGATGCGGCGATGGCCGAGATCGATCAGGAATTCGGTCGCGCGGCGGAAGGCGGAGGTGTTGTTGACGTCGAGCCAGCAATAATCGTTGGGCAGCCGCGATGACCGGCCATGCACCACGAAGGGCAGGCCGATCTGATGCAGCATCGTGATGCGCGGATCGTCGACCCGGGGGCCATGGACGACGACGCCGTCGACGCTGTGGCGCGCCCGCATGCTGCGATAGGCGGATTCCTCGGCGCCGTCCTCGACCACCGACAGCAGCATGTCATAGCCCGAGGCGCCATAGGTTTCGCCGGCGCCGGCGATGAAATCGCCGAAGATCGGGTTCACCATCTCGTGTCGGGTGGACAGGGGAATCACATGGCCGATCGCATAGGAACGCCCGGTGGCCAGGCTCTTGGCCCGGGCATTGGGCGAATAATTGTGGGCGCGCGCCGCCTCGACCACGCGTTTGCGCGTGGCCTCGCTGACCTCGGGATAGCCGTTCAGGGCCCGGCTCACCGTGGTCGGGGACAGGCCCAGCTGGCGCGAGAGGTCCTTGAGGTTCATGCTTCCAAAGCGCTTTCAACTTTTCGGATGCGGCCAGTGTTGGCGCGCGTGGCGCGGAAAGGCAATTGAAAACCGGAATCGTTACGCGCCATACCTTTGCTGCACTTGCAAAGTAATGGAAATTCTTCGGTCGATCGGATATGGATGATTGACAGGCCGGGTCGCATGCGCGACCTTTGGCCCGTTCAAAGCGCTTTGGAATTGAGTCGGAAGCGCGGACGCAGCCAAGACATGCGCCGCCAATGGTCTGGGCGCATTCACGGGAGGATGACCATGAAGAAGACACTTCTTGCCGGTGCCGGGTCGCTTGCGCTCGTCGCCGGGATGGCCCACGCGCAGGACCTGGCCTTTGCGCCGGGCGAAGGGCCCTTCAGCTGGGACAGCTATGACGAATGGGCCGCCAATGCCCCGGATCTGAGCGGTCAGTCCCTGACCGTCTTCGGCCCCTGGCTGTCGCCCGAAGACGGCTATTTCGGCAACATGCTGGCCTATTTCGAAGCGGCGACCGGGGTCGAGGCGACCTATACCGGGTCGGACGGGTTCGAGCAGCAGATCGTGATCGACACCGAAGCCGGCTCGCCGCCGAACATCGCCGTCTTCCCGCAGCCCGGCCTGGCCGCCAACCTGGCCGAACAGGGCCTTCTGACGCCGCTGGCCGACGGCATGAATGACTGGGTCGCGGAGAACTATGCCGCCGGCCCGTCCTGGGTCGCGCTCGGCACCTATGCCGACGCGGCCGGCGCCGACCAGTTCTACGGCTTCTTCTTCAACGTCAACGTGAAGTCGCTGGTCTGGTATGTCCCCGAGAATTTCGAGGACGCCGGTTACGAGGTCCCCGAGACCATGGAAGAGCTGATCGCCTTGTCCGAGCAGATCATCGCCGATGGCGAGACGCCCTGGTGCATCGGCCTGGCCTCGGGTCCGGCGACCGGCTGGCCGGCGACCGACTGGGTCGAGGACATCATGCTGCGCACCCAGACCCCGGATGTCTATGACCAATGGGTCAGCAACGAGATCCCGTTCGACGATCCGCGCGTGATCGAGGCGATCGAGACCTTCGGCATGTTCGCCCGCAACCCCGACATGGTCGCCGGCGGGCCGGGCGGTGTCGCCTCGACCGACTTCCGCGACAGCCCGGCGGGCATGTTCTCGTCGCCGCCGCAATGCTACATGCACCGGCAGGCGTCCTTCGCCAGCGCCTTCTTCCCCGAAGGCACGGTCGTGGGCGAGGATGCGGATTTCTTCTACTTCCCGTCCTTCGCCGAAAAGGATCTCGGCTCTCCGGTGCTGGGGGGCGGCACGCTGATGGCGGTCACCGATCCGTCGCCGGCCGTGGACGCCTTCATGGAGTTCCTGACCCTGCCGATCGCGCACGAGATCATGATGGCGCAGACCGGCTTCCTCACCCCGCATAGCGGCGTGAACCTGGAGGCCTACAACAACGACACGCTGCGCAACCAGGGCGAGATCCTGCTGGGCGCCACCAGCTTCCGCTTCGACGCCTCCGACCTGATGCCGGCGGCGGTCGGCCAGGGGTCGTTCTGGACCGGCATGGTCGATTACGTCGGCGGCACCAGTGCCGAAGACGTGGCCGGCGCGATCCAGGACAGCTGGGACGCGGCGAAATAGGCGGCAGGCCCGCGATCAGACCGGCGCATCCCGGGGCCTCGGCCCGCGGGATGCGCCATGAAGCCCAAGGGACGGGTCCGTCAGGACCAAAGGAGGGGGCATGAATCCGGCACTTCAGGGATTGACGTTCATCATCATCGGCGTCGGCGGCTGTATCGGGTATTTCTATTTCTCGAACGTCGTTCTGGACAAGGTGATCTTTCCGGCGCGCGGCCCCAAGGCGGGGCGCAACATCAACCGCGCCAACATGATCCGGCCCTGGCTGTTCCTGTTTCCGGCGCTGCTGGCGCTGGGGCTCTATCTGGCCTATCCGGTCTTCGAGACGCTGCGGCTGAGCCTGACCGAACGCCTGCCGGGCGGCCAGAGCCGTTGGGTCGGCCTGGCCAATTACCAGCAGATGCTGGGCGAGCCGAAGTTCATGGAAGCCCTGCGCAACAACATGATGTGGCTGATCGTGGTGCCGGCGCTGTCGACCGCGTTCGGGCTGCTGGCGGCGCAGCTGACCGACCGGATCCGCTGGGGCAATGTCGCCAAGTCGATCGTCTTCATGCCGATGGCGATCTCTTTCGTCGGCGCGGCGGTGATCTTCAAGCTGGTCTACGATGCGCGGCCGATCAATGCCGAACAGATCGGGATCCTGAACGCGATCTACCTGAGCCTGGGCGGCGAGGCGCCGATCAACTGGCTGACCGTGCCGTTCTGGAACAATTTCTTTCTGATGGCGGTGCTGGTCTGGATCCAGACCGGGTTCGCCATGGTGATCCTGTCGGCCGCCTTGCGCGGCATCCCGGAGGAAACCGTCGAAGCGGCGATCGTCGACGGCGCCAACCCGTTCCAGATCTTCTTCAAGATCAAGGTGCCGCAGATCATGGGCACGATCGTCGTGGTCTGGACCACGATCACCATCGTCGTGCTCAAGGTCTTCGACATCGTCTATGCCATGACCAATGGTCAATGGGAGACCCAGGTCCTGGCCAATTACATGTACGACAAGCTGTTCCGCGCCAATGACTGGGGCGTCGGTTCGGCCAGCGCCATGGTGATCATGCTGCTGGTGACGCCGATCCTGGTCTGGAACGTCTACAACGCCCGCAAGGAGATGCGGTGATGGCGCGCGCGCAAGGAGGGACGAGCCATGGATAGCATCGCCGGCAAGAAACCGGGCCTGACCTGGGCGGTCAACCTGTCGGTCCTGGCCATGGTCCTGCTGTGGATCTTTCCGACCCTGGGCCTGTTCGTATCCTCGTTCCGGACCGGCGATCAGATCGTCGCCTCGGGGTGGTGGAAGGCGCTGTTCCCGGCCGAACAGATCGTGCAGCTGCGCGTCGCCGATCCCGACGAGAACCGCGTCGAGCGGGACGGCGTGTTCCGGGTCGAAGGCAATTTCTTCCTCACCGGAGAGCTGACCGGAGAGATCCAGGCCTTCGGGGTGTCGTCGCGCGACCTGGGCGCCCATGCCCCCGGCGAAGCGGCCGATATGGGCGATGGCGAAAGCCTGGCGGTGAACGCCGATGGCAGCTATGTCTGGTCGGGCAGCGACGACCAGATCAGCGGGCGCGGCCAGCGGGTCTTTGTCACCGCGACGGTGCCGCCGGATTTCTCGCTCGACAATTACGACACCGTGCTGGGCGAAGGCGTGGTCCAGGACCTGATCAGCTGGCTGGTCGGCGCGGCCCTGGTCGGAATTGCCGGGTTCCTTGCGCTGCGGGCGCTGTTGCCGGCCCACGGGCCGGTTCTGGCGGTCGGGGCGGCGCTGCTTTACGGCGCATTCGCGCTGATCGCGGCCTTGCGGGCCGGGCTGGTCGGCACCACCCCCTTCGTGGCCACCGGGCTTGTCGTGGTGATCGCCGGGGCTGCCTATGTGCTGGTGCGCCGGGCCATGCCCGAGGCGGCCAGGACGATGGCCTGGGTGCTGGGCATCACCGCCTTCGCGGTCTTCGTGACCGATTTCGGCGTCGGCACCGGCGTCGGCGCCGCCACGGCGAGCGAGGACATGGCCAAGGCCTTCATGAACACGCTCACGGTCGTCATTCCGGCCACGGTGATCCCGATCCTGGTCGCGGCCTTTGCCGCCTATGCCCTGGCCTGGATGGATTTCCCGGGCCGCGCGCTGCTGATCGCGGCGGTGGTGGGCCTGCTGGTCGTGCCGCTGCAACTGGCGCTGATCCCGCTGCTCAAGCTGCATAACGAGGTCGGCATCGGCAAGGGCTATGTCGGCACCTGGCTGGCCCATACCGGATTCGGCATGCCGCTGGCGATCTACCTGTTGCGCAACTACATGGTCGGCCTGCCGCGCGACATCATCGAGAACGCCAAGGTCGACGGCGCCACGGATTTCCAGATCTTCGTGCGGATCATCCTGCCGCTGTCCTTTCCGGCGCTGGCGAGCTTTGCGATCTTCCAGTTCCTGTGGACCTGGAACGACCTGCTGGTGGCGCTGGTGTTCCTGATCGACAGTTCCGGCCAGACCACGGTGATGACCAAGCAGATCGTCGAGATCCTGGGCACCCGCGGCGGCGACTGGGAGATCCTGGCGACCTCGGCCTTCGTGTCGATCGCGGTGCCGCTGATCGTCTTCTTCTCGATGCAACGCTACCTGGTGCGCGGCCTGCTGGCCGGTTCGGTCAAGTGACGGAAAGGGTGACCAGTATGACCAAGTTCGACCCCATGGCGGCGCCGGCCGCCCTGGACAAGGCCCGGGATTGGTGGCGCGGCGCGGTGATCTATCAGGTCTATCCGCGCAGTTTCCAGGACAGCGGCGATGACGGGGTCGGCGACCTGGCCGGCATCACCGCGCGGCTGGATCACATCGCCGCGTTGGGGGTGGACGCGGTCTGGATCAGCCCGTTCTTTACCAGCCCGATGAAGGATTTCGGCTATGACGTCAGCGATTACCGCGATGTCGACCCGATGTTCGGCAGCCTGGCGGATTTCGACGCGCTGGTGGCGCGGGCGCATGATCTGGACCTGAAGGTGATGATCGACCTGGTGCTGAGCCATACCAGCGACCAGCATCCCTGGTTCGTCGAAAGCCGCCAGAGCCGCGACAACCCGCGCGCCGACTGGTATGTCTGGGCCGACCCGAAACCGGACGGGACGGCGCCGACAAACTGGCTGTCGATCTTCGGCGGCTCGGCCTGGCAGTGGGATCCGCGGCGCGAGCAATATTACCTGCACAATTTCCTGGTCTCGCAGCCCGATCTGAATTTCCACGAACCGGCGGTGCAGGACGCGCTGCTGGATGTCGCCCGGTTCTGGCTGGAGCGGGGCGTGGACGGGTTCCGGCTCGATACGATCAACTTCTACGTCCATGATGCGGAACTGCGCGACAACCCGCCCCTGCCGCCCGAACAGCGCAACGCGACCATCGCGCCCTCGGTCAATCCCTACAATCACCAGGAACATCTCTACGACAAGAACCGGCCCGAGAACCTGGCCTTTCTGCGCCGGCTGCGCGCGGTGATGGAGCCCTATGGCGCCGCCGCCGTGGGCGAGGTGGGCGATGCCCAGCGGGGCCTCGAGATCCTGGGCGAATATACCGCCGGCGATGACCTGATGCAGATGTGCTATGCGTTCGAATTCCTGTCCTCGACCCGGCCCGACGCCGCCGGCATCGCCGCCGTGCTGCACCGGGTCGATGCGGTGGCCGCCGATGGTTGGCCCTGTTGGGCGTTCTCGAACCATGACGTGATGCGCCATGCCAGCCGCTGGCGGATGCCGCCCGAGGGGCTGCGGCTGATGGCGACGCTGCTGATGTGCCTGCGCGGCTCGGCCTGCATCTATCAGGGCGAAGAGCTGGGCCTGCCCGAGGCCGATGTCGCCTTCGAGGATCTGCAGGATCCCTATGGCGTCGAGTTCTGGCCCGAATTCAAGGGCCGCGACGGCTGCCGCACGCCGATGGTCTGGACCGGCGACAACCGCAATGGCGGGTTTTCGCAGGCCGACCGGGCCTGGCTGCCGGTGGCGCCGGAGCACCTGCCGCTGTCGGTCGCCGCGCAAGAGGCGGACCCGGCCGCGCTGATCCACCATTACCGCCGGGCGATCGCGTTGCGCAAGGATCATCCGGCCCTGCGCAGCGGCACCCATGACGGGGTCCGGGCCACCGGCCCGGTCCTGCATTTCACCCGTGAAGGCAGCGGCGAAACGCTGCTGTGCGCCTTCAACATCGGCGACGCCCCGGCGACGCTGGAATTGCCCAAGGGCGACTGGATACCCGTAGGCGCCGGGCTGGGCGCGGTTGCGGACCTGGCGGGCGGCACCGTGTCGCTGGCCCCGTGGCAACCGCTTCTGGCCCGAAAGCGCGACTGAAACGAGGGGGAGGAACAATGGCAGGTCTCAAGCTAACCAATGTCGGCAAGGTCTATGGCGGCACCGTCGAGGTGCTCAAGGACATCAACCTGGACATCGCCCAGGGCGAATTGATCGTCTTTGTCGGCCCCTCGGGCTGCGGCAAGTCCACGTTGTTGCGGATGATCGCGGGGCTGGAAAGCATCAGCCACGGCACGCTGGAAATCGACGGCGACGTGGTCAATGACGTGCCGCCGGCGCAGCGCGGCATCGCCATGGTGTTCCAGAGCTACGCGCTCTATCCGCACATGACCGTGAAGGACAACATGAGCTTCGCGCTCAAGCTGGCCAAGAAGACCCCGGCCGAGATCGACGAGGCGGTGGGCCGCGCCGCCAGGATCCTGCAGCTGGAACCCTACCTGGACCGCCTGCCCAAGGCGCTGTCGGGCGGCCAGCGGCAGCGGGTGGCGATCGGGCGGTCGATCGTGCGCGAACCCAAGGTGTTCCTGTTCGACGAACCGCTGTCGAACCTCGATGCCGCCCTGCGCGTCGCGACCCGGATCGAGATCGCCCAGCTCAAGGAATCGATGCCCGACAAGACGATGATCTACGTCACCCATGACCAGGTCGAGGCGATGACCCTGGCGACCCGGATCGTGGTTCTGGCCAACAAGGGCATCGCCCAGGTCGGCACCCCGCTGGAACTCTATGAACGGCCCGAAAACGAATTCGTGGCCCAGTTCATCGGCAGCCCCTCGATGAACCTGCAGGCCGGAGAGATCACCGGAACCGGCGCCCAGACCACGGTCAAGCTGGCCGGCGGCGGCATCGCGGTGTCGGCGGTGCCGACCACGGACGCCGATATGGGCCTGCCGGTCAATGTCGGCATCCGCCCCGAGGATTTCACCGAAACCGGCGGCACGGCGGTCTATGAAGGCGTGGTCAACATCACCGAGGCTTTGGGCGAGGTGACGCTGCTCTATTTCCGGCCCGAGGGCGATCACGATCCGGTCATCGCCAAGCTGCCCGGCATCCATGCCGATGTTCGCGGCCGCACGGTCAAGTTGAGTGTGGCGCCGGAAAAAGTGCAGGTGTTCTACAACGGCAAGTCGCTTTACCATCGCTGAGGGTGGCCCGCGATTGCGGGTTTCCCCTGCGCGCCGCGATGGGGTAAGCCGGGCCATGGCCAGAAAACCGGGACAGAAAAAGGGCAGCAGCGGACGCGGGCAGCGGGACCTGACCGTGAAGGTCAAGACCGCGCGCGGGCGCAAGCTGTCCAGCACCCTGTGGCTGCAGCGCCAGCTGAATGACCCCTATGTCAAACGGGCCAAGGCCGACGGGTTTCGCGGCCGGGCGGCCTACAAGATTCTGGAACTGGATGACCGGTTCGGCTTTCTGGTGCCCGGCGCCCGGGTGGTGGATCTGGGCTGCGCCCCCGGCGGCTGGTGCCAGGTCGCCGTGCCGCGGGTCAATGCGCTGGGGGAAAAGGCCGGCAAGGCCCGGGGCTATGTGCTGGGGATCGACCTGCAGGAGGTCGAACCGATCGCCGGGGCCGAGCTGCACCAGCTGGATTTCCTCGACGACGGCGCCGATGACAAGGTCAAGGCCTGGCTGGGCGGCAAGGCCGA
This sequence comes from Rhodobacteraceae bacterium HLUCCA08, assembly GCA_001314655.1. Classification (GTDB taxonomy): domain Bacteria; phylum Pseudomonadota; class Alphaproteobacteria; order Rhodobacterales; family Rhodobacteraceae; genus Salibaculum. Next base: position 37,133 of record LJSF01000015.1, read on the forward strand.
TGTGGTGATGTCGGACATGGCCGCCGCCAGTTCCGGCCACAAGCAGACCGACCATCTGCGGATCATCGCCCTGGGCGAGGCCGCGGCATATTTCGCCTTCGACGTGCTCGAAGAGGGCGGCACCTTCGTCGCCAAGGTGCTGGCCGGCGGGGCCGAGGGCGATCTGCAGAAACTGCTCAAGCAGAAATTCACCAAGGTGGTGAATGTCAAACCGCCGGCGTCGCGGTCGGATTCCTCCGAGAAATTCGTCGTGGCGACGGGGTTTCGGGGCTGATCCGCCCGGTCGCGGCCGGTCAGAGCGGCAGCAGCCCCAATTCGCGACCCGAGGGCAGGGTGGTCAGCACGCTGCCCTTGAGGGTTTCGCGGATATCGTAGCCATAGCCGCGCAGCCGGTGCTTCCATTCGCGGTCGGACACGCAGCGGGCGCGTTCGTCCAGCACAAAGCGCATCGCGTCGGTCTGGGTTGCGTCGGTCATTGTCGTCTCTCCGTTACCAATACCAGTCTTCCCGTCGGCATTGTTCGGCAACGAAGATGGCAGGATTTCCGTCCGATTGTGGCGGTGCCGGGGTATTTTCCCAACCAATTCGGGCAGGTGCGGCGGCGGGTCGGGTTTTCCGGACCCGTGCCGCTGCGCCGTTGCCGGAATCGCCGACCACGGGCCTCATGGATCCAGAGGGAAAGCAGGAGGGTCGCGGCGTTTCACGAAAGGATTTCAAAATGAAACGTCTTGCAGTCATCGCGGCTTTCGCCGTTCACGCACTCGCCACTTCCGTCCTGGCCGCACCGCTGGCACCGGGCGGGGTCGTCAATCCGGTCGGCACGACTGCCGCCGATCCGGTCCATGGCGGCGTGCAGTTTGTCATCAATGACAGCCTGCTGGGTTTCGCGATCGACCCGATGCCGGTTACGCCGTTCACCAATGTCGGTGGCAATCTTCAGAACCGGGTTTCGGAACGGCCGTCGGGGTTTCTCACCTTCGCGCCGCGGATCCGGGATACCTACAATATCCATGGCGGCGTCTTCGCCATCGTCGGGATGCAGTTGACCGGGTTCGCCGGGTTCTCGACCGATCTGGACTACCGCACCGATGGCCCGGGCGACAAGGGGCCGACCAGCGCATCGCGCTCGGCCGATGGCGACACGATCACCCTGCGCTATTCCGATCCGTTGCGGGTCGACAGCCTGCTTCCCGGTGTTCAGGAGGACAGCCTGTTTCCCTCGATCGCGACCGATGCCGAGGCCTTCGCCCTGACCGGCACGGCGACGATCTTCGGTTTCGTGCTGGACGAGGACGATTTCGACCCGAATCTGGGCGTCAACCAGCCCGGCACGCTCCATTCCGTCACCATCGACGGCGTGGCGGCGCCGATTGTCGCGCCGGTGCCCTTGCCGGCCTCGGCGCTGCTGCTGTTGGCGGGGCTGGGCGGGCTGATCGTCGCCAGGCGCCGGCCCGGGGCCTGATCCGGGCGCCCCGCGGCGAGTTGCGTTGCCGCGGGGTGTTGGCGAGTGTTGATCCCGGAATTCCGAAGTGAGATGCAAACGTTTGCGCGCGCGGGTCCGGGGAATGGGATTCGACCGGTGGAGGTCGCTTGCGCACAACCACAGGGAGGATCGCATGACCATCACTCGTCGCGCTACGCTCGGGCTTGTCGTCGGTGCCGCTGCCGTGCCGATTGTTGGTTCCCGACCGGCATCGGCCCAGACCACGATCCGCCTGACCATGGCCTCCAGCCACCCGACCGTCCTGCCCTGGACGGCCCCGCTGGAGACCGTGGTCGCGCAATCGAATGCATTGCTGGAAGAGCGCGGGTCGGGCTACCGGATCGACTGGACCGAAGCCTATGGCGGGCAGCTCTACGGCGGCGCCGACACGCTTGAGGCGATCACCCAGAACATCGCCGACAGCGGCTGGATCGGGGCGCTGTTCGAACCCTCGGCCCTGCCGCTGCAGAACATCATGTATTCGACGCCCTTCGTCACCTCGACCGTGCAGCAGGCGCTGGACACGATGAACACGCTCAACCGCGGCGAACAGGCGATGATCGACGAATGGTCGCGCCATGACATCATGTTCTTCGGCTCGTCGGTGTCGGACGGCTACAGCCTGTTCCTGAAAGAGCCGATGGACAACATCGCCGATATCGCCGGGCGCAAGATCCTGGGCGCCGCCGCGACGGCCTCGTATATCGAGCCGCTGGGGGCGAGGCTGGTGCCGGGCAACCTGCCGGAATATTATTCGCAGCTTCAGACCGGGGTCGGCGACGGCGTGCTGCTGGTCGGCACCGGGGCCTATCCGCTGAAACTGCACGAGGTCGCGCCCCATGCGGTGCGCGTCGATACCGGCCCGCTGACCTTCGGCGGTCTGGGCATGAACAAGTCGATCTTCGACAGCCTGCCGCAAGAGGTGCAGGAGGTGATGATCGACATGGGCGCGGTCTATTCGGGGCAGAATGCCGACATGATCGCCCAGCGCGAAAGCGCCGCCTGGGAGGGGATGGCGGCCGCGGGCGCCACGATCCGCGAGATGCCGCTTGAGGAAAAGCAGCAATGGGCCGATGCGCTGCCCGACCTGGGCAGGATCTGGGTCGAACAGAACGAGGCCAACGGCGTGCCGGCGCGCGACATCATGGCCAAGTTCATGTCCACGGTGCGCGACGCCGGGGCCGAGCCGCTGCGCGACTGGGCGGCCAACATCTGATCGCCGGACGGGCAACCGCGCCCCGGGCCGATCGTTCCGGCCCGGGGCGGTCCGGTCGTCCCGGGGTGACCGATCAAGGGGCGGGGCAGTGCAGGCAGGCCAGGCTTTGACCGCGGAAGGGTCCGGCGGCGCGGCGATCGACCGCGGTCTGGCCGTGCTGTCGGCGATCAGCGCCGCATTGGCGTCACTGATCATCGTGTCGATGATGCTGTTGATCTGCGCCGACATCGCGACCCGCAACCTGCTTTCGGTGCCGATCCACGGCGTGACCGATTACGTGTCCTACGCCATCGTCGCCTGCGTCTATCTGCAACTGGGCCTGACCGTGCGCCATGACCGCCTGGTGCGGGCCAGCTTTCTGTCCGATTGGCTGGAGCAGCGCCGCCCGGGGGCGATGCTGCTGCTCCAGACCGTGTTTTCCCTGGCCGCGGTGGCGATCATGGCGCTGGCCGCGCGCTATCGTGGCAGGATTTCCTGGGCGCCTGGCGGGATGGCGAATACCTGGGCTCGGCGGCCACGGTGCAATTGCCGACCTGGCCGTTCAAACTGGCGGTGGCCTGCGCCAGCGTCCTGATCCTGGCCGAGCTTCTGGCACGGCTGCTGCGCGACTACCGGGCGCAGGCCGGGTCGGCGCCGGCGACCCGCGCGGCGACCTTGCTGATCGGGGTCGGGCTGGTCGTCGGCGCGGTGCTGGCGGCGCAGGGCCTGGCCGGCATGGGGCTGGACCGGATGGCGATCGGCATCGCGGCTCTGGTGGCGCTTCTGGTGCTGATCGGGCTGGGCATGCCGGTGGTCTTTGCGCTGCTGATCACCTCGTTCCTGGGCATCTGGCTGGTGCGCGACAACCTGCCGGTGGCGATCAATTCGGTCGGGTTGTCGGCCAGCGGCGCGGTCCGCAAGATCGAGTTCGGGGTGATCCCGCTGTTCGTGCTGATGGGCCTGCTGCTGGACAAGGCCGGGGTCGGGCGCGATGCGTTCCAGATCGTCGCCGTGCTGATGCGCCGGATCGCCGGGGGCCTGGGCGTGGCGACGGTGGGGGCGAACGCGATCTTCGCCTCGATCACCGGATCGTCGATCGCCTCGGCCACGGTGTTTTCGCGCATCGCGGTGCCGCCGATGATGGACTCGGGCTATTCGCGGAAATTCTCTCTGGGCATCGTGGCGGGCAGTTCGGTGCTGGGCATGCTGATCCCGCCCAGCCTGCTGATGATCGTCTACGGGCTGCTGGCCGAAGTCTCGATCGGGGACCTGTTCCTTGCCGGGATCATTCCGGGGCTGCTGCTGGCCACCTGTTTCGGGGTGCTGATCATGGGCCTGGTCCGGTTCCGGCCCGGTTTTACCGGGCGGACGCGGCCGGATTTCCAGCCCGAGGACCTGAGTGCGCGCGGCATCGCGCGCGGCCTGGCGCCGGTGCTGTTCGTGGTCGCCGTGGTCATGGGCGGCATCTATGGCGGCTTTTTCTCGGCGACCGAGGCGGGGGCGGCGGGCGCGTTGGGGGCGCTGATCGTGGCGCTGCTGCGCCGGTCGCTGAGCTGGGCCGACCTGCGGCAGCTTGTGCTCGAGACCGGGGCGATCAGCGCCGGGCTGCTGATGCTGATGATCGCGGCCAATGTCTATGGCCGGATGCTGGCGATGAGCACGATCCCGATGCAGGCCGCCGACATGATCCAGGCGATGGATCTGACCCTGGTCGGTCTGGTCCTGCTTTATGCGGCGATCGTGGTGGTGCTGGGCATGATCCTCGATTCCGTGTCGATCATGCTGATCATGCTGCCGATCGTCTTGCCGGTGGTCATGGCGCTGGAGGGCGATCCGATCTGGTTCGGCATCGTCACCGTGATCGCCATCGAGATCGGCCTGCTGACGCCGCCCTTCGGGCTGAGCGTCTATGTCGTCAAGGCCTCGCTGCCCGAGGGGTTCGCACCCCTGGGCGAAATCTTTGCCGCCGCCGCGCCCTTCGTCATCGTCATGGCGCTGGTGACGCTGACCCTGATCCTGGTGCCGTGGCTGACCACGGCGCTGTTGTGACCCGCATATTGCAAGCAAAGGAGCGGCCATGTCCAGGACCCTGATCAGGAACGGAACCGTGCTGACGCTGGAACCCGGCAGCGCGCCGCTGCGCGCCGATGTGCTGATCGAGAACGACCGGATCGCCGCGATCGGTCCGGACCTGGAGGCGGGCGAGGGCGCGCAGGTGCTGGATGCGTCGCGGATGATCGTGATGCCGGGCTTCGTCAATGCCCATATCCATACCCGGCAGACCGGGCTGCGCGGCCTGGCCACCGATTGGACCGGCACCAGTTACTTTCGCGCGATGCATGCCGGGCTGGCGAATTTCTTTACCCCCGAGGATATCCGCATCGCCAACCTCATGGGCGCGATCAACCAGATCAACAACGGTGTCACGACCATGGTCGACTGGCACCACAACAACCCCACGCCGGACCATTCCGACGCCGCCATCGACGGGCTGGAAGGGGCCGGCATCCGCGCGGTGTTCCTGCATGGCTCGGCCAAGCCGGATCCCAAGCCGGGGCAGAAGCATTTCTCGGAAATCCCGATGTCGCGGGACGAGGTGGCGCGGCTGCGCAGGGGGCGGCTGTCCGGCGATGACGCGCTGGTGACGATGGGCCTGGCGATCCTCGGCCCGCAGATGTCGGTCGAAGAGGTGACGCTGGCCGACCTGACATTGGCGAAGGATCATGACCTGGTGGTGTCGCTGCACCATTCGATGGCCAGGATGGCCGCGCCCGGGGGCTATGTCGCGGCCGCGAAGGCGGGGCTGATCGACCGGCGGCTGAACATCGTCCATGCCAACGAGATGACCGATCGCGACCTGGACGTGGTGCTGGACAACGGCGCGACCTTCACGGTGACGGCCGAGATCGAGATGCAGATCTGCTATGGCGACATGATCAGCGGGCGGCTGCAGGCGCGCGGGGTGCCGTTCTCGATCGGGACCGATATCGAAAGCGCCTATGCCCCCGACATGATCGCCTGCGCGCGGATGACATTGCAGGCCGAGCGCCACCTGACCAGCCTGCGGATGCAGGCCGAAACCGGCGAACGGCCGCATCCGATCCCGCTGGGGGTGCGCGCGGCGCTGGACTGGGCGACGATCGAGGGCGCGCGGTCCTTCCGGCTGGAGGACAAGGTCGGCACGCTGGCCCCCGGCAAGCAGGCCGACATCATCCTGATCCGGGCCGATGACCTGAACCTGTCGGGCGCCTTCGATCCCTACAACGCGGTGCTGGGCTTTGCCCATCCGGGCAATGTCGACACGGTGATCGTGGCCGGCACGCTGCGCAAGCAGGGCAGGCGGATGCTGCGCGACGACATCCCGGCCCTGCAAGAGGCCCTGGCGGCCTCGGGCCAGCGCATCTTTCGCGAATTCAAGGCCAAGGCGGCGACGGCGGACTTCGCCTGATTGCCCGGGGCAGGGCGGCCGGGGCGGCGACGGCTCACAGCATGAACTGGCTGCCGATCGGCCGGGCGGCGGCGCCGATCGCGCGGGCCTTGGCGCCGATGCTGCCGGCCTCGATCCGCGGGGTGATCAGGCCGCGCGTGTCCTGGGTCTTGACGTAGCGCCGGACGCGTTCGACCAGGTTGTCGCGGATGTCGGGGGGGAAGGCCCCGTCGATCAGGATCGCCTCGAAATCGATCACCGAACAGACCGAGAGCGCCGCCTTGGCAAGCTCCTGCGAGGTCTGACCAAGCCAGGGATCGACATAGCGCGACAGGGTGCTCCAGCTTTCGGGGTCGGTCCACAATTGCCGCGGGTCCAGGTCGACCTCGCTCAGCCGGGTTTCAAGCTGGCGGATCGACGCCATGTCGACCAATTGCATGCTTTCGCCGTTCGGCCCGATGCTGCGCATCGACCCCAGCGCCCCGGCATTGCCCTGCCGTCCCTCGTAGACCGTGTTGTCAAGCACGATCCCGCCGCCGATATAGGCGCCGATGAAGAAATAGGCGTAATCCTCGAATTCCCGGCCCCGTCCATAGGTGTGCTCGGCCTGGCAGGCCGCGGTCGCATCGTTGAGCACGAAGACCGGAATGCCGGTCAGGTCATGGAGCGTGCCGGGCAGGTCGATGGAGCGGCATCGGGCGAAATCCGACGGGAGGTCGTGGTCCCGGTTCGACCGGTTCCAGATCTCGAAGGACACCGCGACCCCAAGCCCGCAGACGCGCTTGGCCTGGTCTGCGCTCAGCCCGGCGGTGATCTCGGCGATGCCGTCCTGGACGAAGGCGAAGATGTCGGCGGGCAGGGGCTGCGCATAGCTGCTGTTGCGCGTGTGGCGCAGCTCGCCGGTCAGGTCGATCAGCGCCAGTTCGGCCGAGCGGCGCCCGATCTTGAGGCCGAAGGAAAAGGCGCCATCGGCATGCAGCAGCATCGGTGTCGACGGTTTGCCGACCTTGCCGCGCACCGGTTCGCCGCGCCGGACGATGGCCTCGGCCTCGAGCCTCCGCAGGATGCTGGAAACGGTCGGCGGCGACAGGCCGGCGCGTTTGGCCAGATCGCTGGCCGGCAATCCGCCATGGCGCTGGATCAGCGACAGCAACAGCCGTTCGTTGTGATCCCGAACGCCGCGCTGGCTCAATCCCGTGCTGATCGATCTGACGAGCCCGTCATCCATGCGCACAGTCTTATGTCTCCTCCGGGGGCGATCCTAGCTGATTCCTTTTAATAAGGAAACTTAACTAATAAATTGACAGGGATGTCCGAATCGTGGCTGTTGAAGACGAACGGCGGGGTAGGCCGCCGTCGAAAACGCAGAGTGGAGGCTCTGCCAAGACACGTCTGGGAGGACACCATGAAAAAGCTACTGACCGGGTCGGCTCTGGCCCTGATCGCAACTGCTGGCACCGCCTATGCGGCCGGCCACGGTGTTTCGGCCTGCCTGATCACCAAGACCGATACCAACCCGTTCTTCGTCAAGATGCGCGAAGGCGCCGAGGCGAAGGCGGACGAGCTCGGGATCACGCTGAATTCCTATGCCGGCCAGATCGACGGCGACAACGAAGCCCAGGTCGCCGCGATCGAGGCCTGTATCGCCAACGGTGCCTCGGGCATCCTGATCACCGCCTCCGACACCGCCGCGATCGTGCCCTCGGTCGAGGAAGCGCGCGCCGCGGGCCTGCTGGTCATCGCGCTGGACACCCCGCTTGACCCGATCGACGCGGCCGACGCGACCTTCGCCACCGACAATTTCCTGGCCGGCGAACTGATCGGTCAATGGGCCGCCGGCGCGCTGGGCGCGGAGGCTGCGAACGCCAGGATCGCCATGCTCGACCTGGCCATCAGCCAGCCCACCGTCGACGTTCTGCGCGACCAGGGGTTCCTGACCGGTTTCGGCATCGACGTGGTCGATCCGAACATTTGGGGCGACGAGACCGACGAGCGGATCATCTGCAACGAGGTGACGGCCGGCAACGAAGAGGGCGGCCGCACCGCGATGGAGACCTGCCTTGCCGCCGATCCGGACATCAACCTGGTCTACACGATCAACGAACCGGCTGCCGCCGGGGCCTATGAGGCGCTGGTCGCCGTCGGTCGCCAGGATGACGTGATGATCGTGTCGGTCGATGGCGGCTGCCCCGGCGTGGCCGATGTCGCCGACGGGGTGATCGGCGCGACCTCGCAGCAATATCCGCTGCTGATGGCCTCGCTCGGGATCGAGGCGATCGCCGCCTATGCCGCCGATGGCACCCTGCCGGAAAACACCCCGGGCAAGGAGTTCTTCGATACCGGCGTCGCGCTGGTGACGGACAATCCGGTTGACGGTGTCGACAGCATTTCCGTCGACGAAGGCGCCAACCTGTGCTGGGGTTGATCTGAACCGGCACTGACGCACAGGCAGTTCCGCGAAGGGCGGGCCATGGTCCGCCCTTCGCGCAGACGCATCCGGCATGCGTGTTTCTTGGGGGGCTCCATGGCTGACAAGTCAGACAATTACGATTCCGCGCTGGACGGCGCCTCGCGGACCGTCGCCACGTTCGAGATCGCGGACAAGTCGCTGCTGATGCGGTTCCAGAGCGCGCTGCACAAGACACCCTCGCTGGTGCCTCTCATCGTTCTGGTCTGCGCGATCATGATCTTCACCGGCTGGCTGGGGCCGCGGTTCCTGCCGCAGATGTCCCTGGTGTTCCAGCAGATCCAGGTTGTCGGCATCCTGGCGCTGGCGCAGACGCTGGTGATCCTGACCGCCGGGATCGACCTGTCGGTCGGCGCCATCGCCGTCTTCTGTTCGGTGATCATGGGGCAATTCACCTTCCGCTACGGCCTGCCCCCGGGCGTCGCCGTGGCCTGCGGGCTGGCGGTCGGCGCGGCGATCGGGGCGCTTTCCGGCTGGCTGGTGACGCGGATCAAGGTCCCGCCCTTCATCGCCACGCTGGGTGTCTGGCAGATCGTCCTGGCGGCCAATTACATCTATTCCAGGAACGAAACCATCCGCGCCCGCGACATCCGCGAAGACGCGCCGATGCTGCAATGGCTGGGCCTGAAGCCCAACGAACAATTCGTCACCTGGATCGAGACCCTGCGCGGCATCACCCATGACCGGATCCGGCCGAACGATACCGGTCAATTCCTGCTTGACCTGATCTGGCAGACCAAGATCACCTATGGCGTGCTGGTGCTGATCGGGTTGACCATCGTTCTGGCCTACATGCTGCGGTCGACCGCCTGGGGCCGCCATGTCTATGCGGTGGGCGACGATCCCGAGGCCGCGCAGCTGGCCGGTGTCAATGTCAAGCGCACCCTGATGTCGGTCTACATGCTGACCGGGCTGATCGCGGCGATCGCCGGCTGGTCGCTGATCGGGCGCTTCGCCTCGGTGTCGCCCAGTGCGTCGACGGGGATGGAGGGCAATATCGAATCCATCACCGCGGTGGTGATCGGGGGCATTTCGCTGTTCGGCGGGCGCGGCTCGATCTGGGGCGCCTTTTTCGGGGCGCTGATCGTCGGCGTCTTCATGCTGGGGCTCGGCATGGCCGGGGTGAACCCGCAATGGACCTTCATGCTGATCGGCACGCTCATCATCCTTGCCGTCGGCATCGACCAGTGGATCAGAAAGGTGGCAGCATGATGGAGCCCATTCTGAAAGGCCGCAACCTGACCAAGCGCTATGGCAAGGTCGTCGCCCTGGACCGGTGCGATTTCGAGCTGTATCCGGGCGAGATCCTGGCCGTCATCGGCGACAATGGCGCGGGCAAGTCGACGCTGATCAAGGCGTTGTCGGGGGCGGTCGTTCCCGATACCGGCGACGTGGAGCTGGAGGGGCGCAAGGTTCATTTCGCCTCGCCCAACGACGCGCGCCATGCCGGGATCGAGACGGTCTACCAGACCCTCGCGGTCAGCCCGGCGCTGTCGATCGCCGACAACATGTTCATGGGCCGCGAATTGCGCAAGCCGGGCTGGCGCGGGCGCCTGTTGCGGCAATTGGACAAGCCGGCGATGGAACGGGCGGCGCGGGAAAAGCTGAACGATCTTGGCCTGATGACGATCCAGAACATCAACCAGGCGGTGGAAACGCTGTCGGGCGGTCAGCGCCAGGGGGTCGCCGTGGCCCGGGCGGCGGCCTTCGGCTCGAAGGTCATCATCCTGGACGAACCGACGGCGGCGCTGGGGGTCAAGGAATCGCGCAAGGTGCTGGAGCTGATCCTCGACGTGCGCTCGCGCGGGATCCCGATCATCCTGATCAGCCACAACATGCCGCATGTCTTCGAGGTCGCGAACCGGATCCACGTGCACCGTCTGGGCCGGCGGCTCTGTGTGGTCGATCCCAAGGATTACACGATGTCCGATGCCGTGGCCTTCATGACCGGCGCGAAAGAGGCCCCGCGCGCGGCGATCACGGCCTGACGACGTCCGGCGTCGTGGCCCGGTCGCCGGTCCCTCCGCACAGGTTCACAAGGCAACGATATGATTGTCCCATGCGCAATCCGATCGGCCGAGCGGTGCCGTTCGCACCGCCGAGATCGCGATCAATCCGCCAAGACCATCGCTGGCAAGATACCCGTCGGGGCGCGTGGCGAGGCCGCAAACATCCGTGCGAGAGACCGCGCCAAGAAAGGCCCCCTCGGCCGAGAAACGGTGCAGCCTCCCGCCGCGGGGCGATGTGATGCCGATCTCGGTGGCGTCACCGCCGAAGGCGATGCTTCCGGCATAGCCCTGCATGGCGAGTTCGTCCGCGAGCGGGGCCATGGCAAGGCGGACCGGCGTCCCTCTCCGGTGCAGACCGAGAAGCGGGGTTGCGGCACCCGGCGCGCCTTCCCATTGCATGGCGAAGCCGACCAGGCCGTCGCGGCGGACCGCGAGGTGGCGGATCGAGTTCCGGTGCAGCGCGCGGTCGAGTTCGACCTGTTCCAGGATCTCTCCCGACAGGGACAGGTAGGACAGGTTCGGGCGCATGGTTCGGAGGTTCAGCTTGCTGCGGTCCAGGGGATCGGTGGCGATGCCGCCATTCGCGACGACCAGCGTCCTTGCGTCGGGCATCAGGGTCAGCTCGTGCGGTCCTGTCCCGCCGCTTGGGAATTCGCCGATCCGCGCATAGCCGGCGTCGACATCCCAGATCCCGATCACGCCATCACTGGTGTCACCGGCCTGTTCGCTCGTGAACAGGAGGTCACCGCGGTCCGCGAAAACGCCGTGGCCGTTGAACTGTCGGTTCGCAGGCGGCGACAGGGAATGCAGAACGGCGCCGCGCGCACAGTCGAGAACGAGAGCGAAAGGGCCCGGGCGACGTGCGAAGGCGACGGCTTCGGCGCGCGTCGGATGACCCGCCCCGGCATGCCCGCGGGCAGGCAAGGGGACGCGAAAGCCGACCGTGCCGTCGCGATCAAGTCCACACAGAACGAAGCCCCCGTCCGCCTCTCGCGCCGCGGCGAGGTAGGAAGGATTGCCGACATCGGCCCAGCCAATTCGCGGCGCGGTCGTCGCCGCCAGGACATTTGCAAGAAAACTGCGGCGGGCGATCATGGTGTCAGTCCCCGTCCTGCGCATTGAACCCCGGGGCGATGCCGAGTGGCGCACCGATCTCGGTTCCGATGGCAGTGCGCAGGCTGCGAACAGCCTGCTGCAGCACCTCGACCCGAAGCCGGGCCTGGCTGTCCGTCACATCCTGAAAAACCGGGTCCGCGATGCGCGCCGCCGCCGCGCGCACGCGTTGCATTGCCGCGTCGGTCTGGGGCAGGTCGTGATCCGCCAGCGCCGTCGCCAGGGCGTAGGCGGCCTGGCTTGCCAGCGGGACGTTGCGAAGAGGACGGCCCGAGCGGCGCGCCTCGGCCCGCGCAGGCCGGGGGCGGTCGACACGGCCCATGGGCTGGCCCAGTCGGGTTTCGGCCGTGAATTCGAGCGAGGTCAGGATCTGCGTGTAGATCGCGCGCAGGGCTTCGTCCTCGTGCAGATAGGTGGCGTTCCCCTCGGCCCCCGCCTGGCGCAGGGTGGTTGCGAAATCGCCGGACCAGGCGGCGTTCAGCGCCTCGGCCTGATGGGCGAGATCTGCGCCTATGGTCGTGACCAGGTCGCATGTGTAACTGCCGGGCGCGTAGTCGGAAAAGCCCGGGTCGAACAGCAGCATGTCGAGGGCGAAGAAGCCGCGCGCGGCGATCGAGACCTCGGCATAGCCTTCCGGGTCGCGGGCGATCGGGTCCTCTTCGGCGATCAGGCCCGCCAGGGTCCTTTGGGTCGACCCGCGCGCATCCGGCCAGAACGAAAGCGACAAGGCTCCGGTTTCCGACGGGCTCTGTTGCACAAATCCCGTGAGGGATTCATCTCGTGAATCCAGTGTGGTAGCTGGACTGCATGAGCAGACCCATCCCCCCCGCCTACAAGACCAGGAACTGGCCGGCCTATAACGAAGCGCTCAAGCGCCGTGGCTCGCTAACGATCTGGTTCGATCCCGCCATGACCTGGGAAGCCGCGCCCACCGGTAAGCGTGGTCGCCAGCCCGACTATAGCGATGCAGCGATCCAGACCTGCCTGACCATGAAAGTGCTGTTCGGAATGGCGCTCAGGCAGACGACCGGCTTCGTCGAGAGCCTGCTCCGGCTGAGTGGGCTGGACTGGGCCGTGCCCGATTTCAGCACGCTGTCACGTCGGCAGAAGACCCTGCAAGTCAATATCCCCTATCGCGGCTCGGGAGGTCCACTGCACTTGCTGATCGACAGCACAGGCATCAAGGTCGAGGGCGAAGGGGAGTGGAACGCACGCAAACATGGCGGCGCGAAACGGCGCGTGTGGCGCAAGATCCACATCGGGATCGACGAGAAAACACTGGAGATCCGGGCTGCGGAGTTCACCACCAGTGACGTAGGTGATGCCCCCATGCTGCCCGAACTGCTCGACCAGATCCCGCCCGAGCAAGAGATCGGCAGCGTCACCGCGGATGGCGCTTTTGACACCCGCAAATGTCATGATGCCATCGCTGCCCGAGGCGCTGCCGCGATCATCCCGCCCCGTAAGAACGCCAAACCCTGGAAACCCGACACCGCCGGCGCGGTCGCCCGCAACGAAATCCTGCGGACATCGAAGCGCGTCGGAAGGACCATCTGACGACGATGGAGCGGGTATCACCGCCGAAGCCGCGTCGAAACAAAGATGCATTGCGTGAAGCAGCTCGGCCAACGCTTGAGCGCGAGGGACTTTGACCGTCAGGTCGCAGAGTTTCAGGTCCGCGTCGCCGTGCTGAACGGCTTTACCGCGCTCGGCATACCCATCACAGAGGCCGTGGGATGAGTCTGCCCAGGGTCAGGACCCATTGATTTCCGTGCAGAGGCGTGATTCACGGTTCGAAAAACGAGCGGTGAACATGTCTGATCTATTTTGGCTCACGGACGCGCAGA
>LJSF01000026.1 GCA_001314655.1 Rhodobacteraceae bacterium HLUCCA08
AGAACCCCTCCGGATCCGACACCGAGGCCGCATACATCTCCTCATATTGCGCCGCGTCGACATGCGCCCGGGCAACAACCTCGGGGGAAGGCGGATAGATGGCGGTCATGGTCGGTCTCCTCCTGCTATGGGTGCAGGCAGGGTCGGCCAAAACGGACGGGGCCGCAAGATGGTGCCCTCGGGGATCGTGCCCGGATGGCGCGTATTCTGCCTTCGGTGCCGCGTCGTCCGGCGTCGTCCGGGCCGCGCCGTCGCCGACCGACCCGCGCCGCATTGGTCGGCAAGCGGACCATCTTGCCGCCGTCATCGGGCAGCACCCGCGCGGTCGCGCCCGGATCAGGCACCGGCGCGATGCTGGATCCGGCATCGGTCCGGCTCGCCGGGCGCGGCGCGGTGGTGACGGTTTTCCGGCACCGGGTTTCGAAACGCCACGACGCGCGACGGCGCTGCCGGACGCGTCCCCGCCGGGGTGACCCCTGGTCCCGCCCGTCACGCCGGGCCGCGCAGGCTTTACCGTGATGGCCATTGTCCACAGGCCTGCGAAAAATGTTGCAACAACCCCTTTTTTCAAAACGATTTTCTTGTAAATAATCCGCCGTTGGGCTGCGATAACCTGTAAAGCCTTGCGGGTTCCGGTGCAGAAGCCCCCTGATTGGACGGACAAGATTTGACGGACACGACCAATGCCTGAAAGACAGCTTGTCGGCAGCCGCATCCGCAACCTGCGGCTGGACCGGGGGACGCGCCAGGCCGATCTGGCGCGCGATGTCGGCATTTCGGCCTCCTACCTGAACCTGATCGAGCACAACCGGCGCAGAATCGGCGGCAAGCTGCTGCAGGACATCGCCAAGGCGCTGGACGCCGATCCGGCGCTGCTGGCCGACGGGTCGACCGCGGCGCAGCTTGTCCCCCTGCGCGAGGCCGCGGCGGCGGCGCCCGACACCACCCCGGACCTGCCCAGGATCGAGGATTTCGCAGCCCGTTTTCCCGGCTGGGCGGCGCTGGTGACGGCGCAGCATGCGCGGATCAAGATGCTGGAGGAACGGGTCCGGGTGCTGACCGACCAGCTGACCCACGATCCGCGCATCGCGACCTCGCTGCACGAGGTTCTGTCGACGGCCACCGCGATCCGGTCGACCGCGTCGATCCTGGTCGAATCCCGTGATCTGGACGCGGATTGGCAGCGCCGGTTCCACGTCAATATCGACAGCGACAGCCAGCGGCTGGCGGAAAGTTCGCGTGCGTTGATGGAACATCTCGACCTCAGCGGCGACGGGGTCGAGGCACTGGTGTCGCCGCTGGAAGAGGCCGAAGCCTTCTTCGCCGACCGCGATCATGCCTTTCCTGACCTCGAGACGGCACGCGCCACGCCGGCCGAACTTGCCTCCGGGGTCGGGTCGCCGCTGGCCCGCCGGATCGTCGAGGATCGGCTGCACCGGCTGGCCGAAGACGCGGCGCGGCTGCCGGCCGAGGATTTCGCGGCGGCCGCGCTGGCCTGCGATTGCGATGCCGTCGCGCTGGCGGCGCGGTTCGACGCACCGGTCGGCGCCGTCCTGCGTCGGCTGGCGTTTCTGCCGCGCAAGGCGGGCCTGCCGGAAATGGGTCTGGCGGTCTGTGACGCGGCCGGCGTGATCACCTTGCAGCGCCCGGCGCTTGGCTTCGGCCTGCCGCGCGGCGGGGCCGGTTGTCCGCTCTGGCCGCTGTTCCGGGCCTTGTCGGCACCCGGGCTGGTGATCCGCCGCCGGGTGTCGCTGCCGGGAACCGCCGGGTCGGGGCGACGGTTCGATTGCACCGCCGTGGCCGAGCCGGCCGGGATAGGCGTGCCCAATCTGCCGCCACGGGTGATCGCCACCATGCTGGTGCGCGCGCCCACCGGCCAGGACGCGGGCGATGGCAGGGTGCGGGCCGATCCGGTCGGGCCGGGCTGTCGGGTCTGTCCGCGCACCGCATGCGCGGCCCGGCGCGAACCCTCGGTCCTGTCGGCGATCGGGGATGCGACACTTTGACTTGAACCGGAACACGCGCGATAACGCAGGAGCACAGGCTGCCGTGACGAGGGAGCGTCGCGTCGGCCGCGCACGGGGGAGGACCAGCCGCCATGAACCGACGCGTTCTTCTGATCGAGGATGAGCCGAACATCATCGAGGCGATCAGCTTCATCCTGTCGCGGGACGGCTGGACCGTGCACACCCATTCCGACGGGGAAACCGCGCTTGACCGGGTTCGGGCCGGCACGCCCGACCTGGTCATCCTGGACGTGATGTTGCCGGGCCGGTCCGGCTTCGACATCCTGCGCGACCTGCGCGAAGGCGATGACACCCGCGCCCTGCCGGTGCTGATGCTGACCGCACGGGGCCAGACCAAGGATCGCGAACTGGCCGAACGGCTGGGTGCCACGCGGTTCATGACCAAGCCGTTTTCGAATTCCGACGTGCTGCACACGGTGCGCGAAATGGTCGGACCCTGACCCATGGCGCTCCGTCCCCGGCGCAGCGAATTCCTGGAGCGGCGCAGCTATCGCCAGCGCCGGATGCGCGATGCCGGACGCATCCTGCCGGTCTTTGCCCTGGTGTTCTGCCTGTTGCCGCTGATCTGGCCGCGCCAGGGCGGCGCCGACGGGCTGACCTCGACCGGTTTGATGTATCTGTTCGGCCTGTGGATCGTTCTGATCGTGCTGGCCGCCGCGCTGTCCCGGGTGCTGCGCGATGACGAGACCCGGACGAATGGCGACGCTGACAAGGACAGGCTGCGGTGATTTCGTTCAACCTGCTTGTCGTGATCGCCCTGGCCTATGTGGCCTTCCTGTTCCTGGTCGCCTTCGCGGCCGAACGGCGGGCGGCGCAAGGCCGGCAGGCCTGGTTGCGCTCGCCGCTGATCTACACGCTGTCGCTGTCGATCTATTGCACCGCCTGGACGTTCTATGGCGCGGTCGGCTATGCGGCGCGGTCCGGGCTGGAATACCTGACGATCTACCTGGGCCCGACCATCGTCATGGTCGGCTGGTGGTGGCTGCTGCGCAAGCTGGTGCGGATCGGCCGGGCGCAGCGGATCACCTCGATCGCCGATCTGATCTCGTCTCGGTTCGGCAAATCGACCCTGCTGGGGGTGATCGTCACCCTGCTCGCCGTGGTCGGCACCACGCCCTATATCGCGCTTCAATTGCAATCGGTCACCCTGTCGGTGGCGGTCTTCGCCGAGGGCAGCGGCACGCGCTGGGGCCAGGCCGACCTGGCCCGGGCCGCGCTGTGGGTGGCCGCCGGGCTTGCGGTGTTCACGGTGATCTTCGGGACCCGGACGCTGGATGCCAATGAACGCCACCACGGTGTGGTCATGGCGATCGCGGTCGAGGCGGTGGTCAAGCTCTGCGCCCTGCTGGCGGTGGGCATCTATGTGGTCTGGGGGCTGGCCGGCGGGATCGGCGCGACGCTGGAGCGGATCGATGCCAGCACCGTCGCCCTGTGGACGCCGGCGCCGGGCCGCTGGGTGGGGTTGATCCTGGTTTCGGCCGCGGCATTGATCACGCTGCCCCGGATGTTCCAGGTGATGGTGGTCGAGAACGACGACGAACGCAACCTCGGCACCGCCAGCTGGGCCTTTCCGCTGTACCTGCTGGCGATGAGCCTGTTCGTCGTGCCGATCGCCGTGGTCGGGCTGGACCTGATGCCCGAAGGATCGAACCCCGACCTGTTCGTGCTGACCCTGCCGCTGGCGCAGGGCCGCCAGGACGTGGCCGTTCTGGCGTTCCTGGGCGGCTTTTCCTCGGCCACATCGATGGTGATCGTGGCGACGATCGCGCTGGCGACCATGGTGTCGAACCACATCGTCGTGCCGCTCTGGCTGTCGGCGCGGCAGCAGGGCGCGACCATGACGGGCGATGTGCGCTATGTGGTGCTGGTGGCCCGGCGGCTGTCGATCGCGGGGATCCTGGCACTGGGCTATGTCTACTACCGGCTGTCGGGGGGCAGTGCCGCCCTGGCCGCGATCGGGCTGATCGCCTTCGTCGGGGTCGCCCAGGTGCTGCCGTCGCTGGTTGCGGGGCTTTACTGGCGGGGCGCCAACCGGATCGGCGCGGCGGCGGGCATCCTCACCGGCCTCGTGATCTGGCTCTGGACGATGTTCCTGCCCAGTTTCGGGGAGGGCGCCGTGATCCCGGCCCATGTCTTTGCCGAAGGGCCCTTCGGCCTGGCCTGGCTGCGCCCGCATGCGCTGTTCGGCATCGACGGGATCGACCCGCTGGTCCATGCGCTGTACTGGTCGCTGCTGCTGAACACGCTGGTGCTGACCATCGGTTCGATCCTGACCTTTCCGACCCCGCTGGAGCGGCTTCAGGGCGCGCAATTCGTCAACGTGTTCGAACATTCCGCCGACAAGGCCGCCTGGACCCGCAGCGATGCCCGGGCCGAGGACCTGCTGATGATGGCGCAGCGGATCATCGGCGCGACCGAGGCGCAGGAGCTGTTCCGGTCCGAAGCGGCGCGGCAGGGCAAGGGCGGCTACCTGCCCGATGTCACCGTCGATTTCATCGGCCGGCTGGAGCGCCAACTGGCCGGGTCGGTCGGCGCGGCGACCGCCCATGCCATGGTCGGCCAGCTGACCGAGGGCGCCAGCGTCTCGGTCGAGGATCTGATCGCGGTGGCCGACGAGGCCGCGCAGATCATGGAATATTCCCTGAAGCTGGAACAGAAATCCGCCGAACAGGAACGCACCGCGACCGCCCTGCGCGAAGCGAACGAGAAGCTGACCGCGATCTCGATCCAGAAGGACGCGTTCCTGTCCCAGATCAGCCATGAATTGCGCACGCCGATGACCTCGATCCGGTCGTTTTCGGAAATCCTGCGCGACGGCGAGGTCGACCCCGAGGCCCGCGGCCGGTTCGCCACCATCATCCACGACGAGGCCAACCGCCTGACCCGCCTGCTGGACGATCTGCTGGATCTCAGCGTGCTGGAACATGGCCAGGTCACGCTGAACCGCGAGCGCGGCACGCTCGAGGCGGTGCTGGACCGGGCCGAAGCGGCGGTCGGTCCTGCGGTCAAGCTGGTGATCCGCCGCCGCCGCAGCGCCGAACAGGTGCCGCTGGAGACCGACCTGGACCGGCTGGCCCAGGTGTTCATCAACATCATCGCCAATGCCGCCAAGTATTGCCGCGCCGAACAGCCCGAATTGCGGATCGTCGTGAACAGCCGCGCCGACCGTCCGGTCACGGTCGATTTCATCGACAACGGTGACGGGATCGAAGCCGACAGCCAGAAGATCATCTTCGAGAAATTCGCCCGGCTGGGGGATACCCGCAAGGCCGGCGGAGCGGGGCTGGGGCTGGCGATCTCGCGGCAGGTGATGGAGGCGCTGGGCGGCGCGATCACCTATCTGCCGGGGCAGGGCGGGGCGGCGTTCCGCGTGGTCCTGCCGGAGGCCGCACGGCTGGCCGCGGAATAGCCCGTGTTAAGCCGTCGGTAAGGGCCGCCGCCCTAGAGTGTCCGCGATTGGACGGATGCGGGCAGCATGACTCACAAGACCTCGGTTCTGATGCGCAAGCTGCGCAGCCGCGCCCCGGCCCGGGTCGCCGGGCTCAAGGGGGCGTCGGCGACGCGGGCGGTGCGCCTGGCCCTGGCGCGCGGCGCCGACCGGCGGATGTCCTTGCCGCTGGCCGTCTCGGGTGTGACCGAAGAGGATGTCGAACTCGAAACCCTGGTCGAAAGCCTGCCCTCGGACGCGCTGCGCATCGTCCTGACGCGCCCCGAAACCGGGCATGCGGTCGGGATCGTCACCGTATCGCCCGATCTGTGTGCCGCCATGGTCGAGGTTCAGACGATGGGCCGGATCGCCAAGGTCGAGGCCCCGGAACGCACCCTGACCGAGGCCGACGCCGAATTGTCCCGCCCGCTGATCGACGGTTTCCTGCATGAACTGGCCGAAAGCGGCGCCGGCGTGCCGCTGTTGCAGCAACTGGCGGCGTTGGAGCCCGGCCGCACCCTGCCCGAGGCGCGGTCGGTCGGGCTGGTCTTCGATCCGGGCCAGTACCGGATCTGGCGGCTGCCGGTCTTCATCGGCGGCTCCGACCGGAAGGGAGAGGTCGCCATCGCCCTGCGGCGCGGGGACGATGGACGGCGTGCCGAGGATGGCGCGGCCCCGCACCGCGATTGGCAGGACAGCTTCCGGGAGGCGGTTCGCAACGCGCCCGCCGAACTGGATGCCGTGCTGTGCCGGCTGGAGCTGAGCCTGGCAACGGCCGAAGCGCTGCGCATCGGCCAGGTCCTGGCCCTGCCGGGCGTCACCGTCACCTCGGTCCAGATGGAGGGGCCCGGCGGCGCGCGCATGATGTCGGCGCGGCTGGGGCAGATGGCCGGGCGGCGGGCGGTTCGACTGGAGGTGCCGATGCCGCCCGAATTGCAACCGGGCGGTGCGCGCATGGCCGGGCCTTCGGCCGCCGGCGCCATGCTGCCGACCCCGGATCCGGCTGTTGCCGATCCGATGGGCGGGCCCGGTCCGGAGGCGGCATGGCCGGACCCGGCCCCCGAACCGATCGACATCGCGGACCAATGGACCGATGCGCCGGCGGATCCGGTCGATCTGCCGCAACACCCCGCGATCAGCGCGCCCGACCTGGCCGATGACGACGATCCGGGCAGCCCGCTGCCCGAGGCGGAGCCCGCGCCGCCCGCTTCCGGGGACGGGGACGATCCCCTGGCACAGGACGATGATGACGGGTTTCCCGCGGCGGCGATCCCGCTGGACCTGTGAGCGCGGCCGCGGCCATGGCTTGTGGATTCATTCGACTTCTCTTATCTGTTGTCCATGGAACTCTCGCAGGACATGATCGGCAATATGGACAAGGCCGCGTCGGAAGCCGCCGACGTGATGAAGGCCCTGGCCAATCCGCAGCGCCTGCGCCTGCTCTGCGCGCTGCTGGGCGGTGAACGCAGTGTCGGAGAGCTGGAGCAACAGCTGGGCGCCAGCCAATCCTACGTGTCCGGCCAATTGGCCCGGTTGCGGTCCGAAGGGCTGGTGACCTGCGACCGTGACGGCCGGACGATCCGCTACCGCCTGGCCGATCCGCGGGTGACGCCGATCCTGGAACGGCTCTACGAGGTGTTCTGCGGCGACTAGCGCTGTCGCCCCTTGGCCTCACCACCGCGCAAACCGTCCGGATCCGCTTGCCCTTGGCCGCCGTGCCGCGCAATCTTTGCCCGTGGTTTCGTGCGGGGCGCTGGCAGGTGCAGGAACGGCAGGTCAAGGTTCGGGTTCATGACCGGATCGCCATCGTCACCATGGACGGGGCGGACCAGAACCTGTTGTCCACCGCCTTGCGCGCCGGCCTGTGGGAGGCCTTCGGCCGGGTCTGCAGCCAGGACGGGGTGCAGGCGGTGATCCTGTGCGGTGCCGGGCCGCGGTTTTCGGCCGGGCTGAACCTGCGCGCGCCCGACCTTGCCGACCACGCGCGCGGCACGGCCCGGCTGTGCCGGCGGATCGAAACCTGTCCCAAACCGGTGATCGCGGCCCTGTCCGGGCGCTGCGCCGGTGCCGGTGCCGACCTGGCGCTTGCGGCCCATTACCGCGTCGCCACCCCCGATGCCGCGCTGGTCTGGCCCGACGTGTCGCTGGGCCTGGTGCCCGGTGCCGGCGGCGGTCAGCGTCTGACCAGGCTGATCGGTGCCGAGGCCGCCCTGGCCGCCCTGATCCGCGGCCAGCCCGTTCCGGCCGGGCTGGGGCAGCGGCTTGGCCTGATCGACGGCATCGTCAACGGCGACCTCGCCTCGGGGGCCGTCGCCTTTGCCAGGACCCTGGTCGAGGCCGGCAAGGGCGCCCGCCCGGCCGGCGGGCGGCGCGACAAGCTGCGCGACGGCACGGCCCATCTGCACGCCGTTTCCCGCGCCCGGGCGGCCCTGGCCGAAACCCCGCTGGTCGCGCCGGCCCGGATCGTCGATTGCGTCGAGGCCGCCGGTCTGCTGCCCTACGAGGCCGCGCTGGCCTTCGAAGAGGACGCTCTGGCGCAATGCCTGGCGCATCCTCAGCATCGCGCTTTGCTGCATGTCTTTCTTGCCGAGCGGACCGCGCCACCCGCGCTTCTGGCCAGTGACGATGACGGATTTCGCCCGACCGAGGACGGCCGGTCGATGGTCGCGCGCCTGCGCGGCGCCTGGGAGGGGGCGGCCCGCCACATCGCCGCCGCCGGCATGACCGAGGCGGCGATCGACGCCGCGATGGTGGCTTTCGGGTTCCGCAAGGGGCCGTTCGGCGGCCGCGCGGCCGGGGCCGAGGACGCGATGCTGACCCGCCGGATGACCGCCGCGCTGATCGTCGAAGGGGCCCGGATCATCGCCGATCACGGTCTGCATCCGGCCACGATCGATGCGCTTGCGGTCCATGGCATGGGCTATCCGCGCCGGCATGGCGGGCCGTTCCGCACCGCGCAGACCATGGGTCTGCTCGGGCTGCGCTCGGACATGCGTGGCTGGGGGGCCGAAGCGGCGCTCTTTGCCCCGCCCGCGCTGCTGGACGAGGCGATCAAGGATGCCCGCGGGTTCGACGCGCTTTAGAACACGTCGCGCAAAAGTGGGCACCGGTTTTGCGCTACTCGGACGTGCGATAACAAAGCGTTGGAGCATGTCCGGCGAATCCCGTTCGCCGTGACAGGCACTGGCCGCGTCAGCCCAGGATCACCCCGACCAGGACGCAGCCCAGGCCGATCATCGACACGAAGAAGGCCCCCAGGTTCAGCGGCATGGCCGTTTGCACCGCCGCCTTCAGTTCCTCGTCCGACAGGTTTGCCTTGCGGGCGCGGCCGACCCGCAGCGCGCTGAGCACGATCCCGGCAAGTCCCAGCGCCGACAGCACCGCGCCGATCCAGATCAGGGTTTCCATTCGCGCAGTCTCCCGTGTCGCGTCGATTGTCCGCGCCCTAGCGCGCCCGCGCTGCCGAGACAAGCCGCGGCGGCGCTTGTCTCTGGCCGACGCCGCCGCTAACAGGAGGCTCCACGCCAGCCCAGGAGACCCGAATGTCCGATTCCTCGACCCCCGACAGCTATCGCGTCACCGCCGACGAGCTGCGCCAGTTCATCGAGCGGTTCGAGCGTCTGGAAGCCGAAAAGAAGGACATCGCCGACCAGCAGAAAGAGGTCATGGCCGAGGCCAAGGGGCGCGGCTATGACACCAAGGTGATGCGCAAGGTCATCGCCCTGCGCAAGCGCGATGCCGACGACATCGCCGAGGAAGAGGCGGTGCTGGAGATGTACAAATCCGCCCTGGGCATGGGCTGACCGGCCCGGACCGGCCCCGGCCTGCACCCGGTCAGGGCGCGATGAAGGTGACGCCGGGCATCCGGGCGACCTCGAGCATGTCTTCGTCGTACAGCTCGGTCAGGTGGTCGATCATCGCCGCGTCCCAGCCCGGCAGATCGACCTCTTCCTCGACCTCGTCCTCCAGCGCGTAGCGTTCCAGGAAGGCCTGGATGATCCGGCGTTTCTGGACCTCGGTCTGTGGCGGATGGGTCTTGAGGTAGGTCAGGAACCGCTTCATCCCCTCGGGCGCCATGATCGCGTTCAGCAGGTCGAAACCGCCGGAAATCTTGGTCAACGGATCGACGCCCGAAATCTCGCGGATCAATTGCGCCCAGATCAGCGGCGTGTCCTCCATGCACCAGACGGTCAGCGGCACGCCGGGCAGGGTGTCCTGGATCAGGGCGATCACCTCGGACCAGCGCAGGTCCTCGGGGTGCAGCCCGCACAGGAAGGCGCCGAGGTCCTTGTAATAGGATTTCTCGTAGACCGCCGGCAGCCAGGTGGCCGGGTTGCGGACCGACAGGCAAAGCTCCAGTTCGTCCTGCGGGAACAGCCCGCGCAGGGCGGACAGCTTGTAGGCGGCGCGGCCGTAGAAGATCCCGTCCTCGAAGATCCGGTTCGGGCCGCAGATGAAATTCTGAAAGCTCAGCACAAGTCGGGAGGCGCTGTCTTCGTCCAGGATCGCGTCGATCAGGATGTCGCGGGTCTCGGGGGCGGGGGCGCGACCGTCGAGGTTCTGGATCGTCTCCTCCAGCAGGCGCCGGTAGCGGCCCGGGCCCGGCACCTTGATGCCTTGTTGCGACAGCGGGTCGGAGTTCTTCAGCAGAGATTTCAACAGCCGGTCGCCGTCCGTGCATTCGGCGCCGATGTGATAGACGATCTGCATGAAGTCCGCTCGTTGGTGTTTCGCGACACTCTATGGCGCTTTCGCGGGCAGGAAAACCGTCTAATCGCCACCCGCTTCTTGCGCGCGTCGTGGCAAGCCAGTATTCCGCGGGGGGCGCCCCTATAGCTCAGCTGGTAGAGCAACTGATTTGTAATCAGTGGGTCGGGAGTTCGAGTCTCTCTGGGGGCACCATCCAGGCCGGCATGCGGCGGGTCGGCGGGGCCTTGGCCGGGCCGTGTCCCCTGGCCGGCGCCGCGGATCATGTGCCCGCCGTGCGCACCGAACAGGATCCGGACAGGGCAGGGCGCATCGCAAGCAGGTCCATCAGGCCGCAATTGCCGCGCACCAGGTCATCCAGCGTCACCATGTCGAGTTCGTGATAGAACGCCTCGAGCGCGCGCACGATATACGAGCGCAAACGGCAGGTCGGCGCCAGCGGACAGGTGTTGCCCGCGTCGTCGAAGCATTCGGCGAAGGGGATGTCGGTCTCGAAGATCCGGAAGACCGCGCCGATCGAGATCCGGTCGGCCGGTTTCGCCAGCCGCAGGCCGCCGGAGCGTCCCCGCAGGGTTTCCAGATAGGCTTCGGCCTGCAATTGCTGGACCACGCGGGCGACATGGTTGATCGAGGCATTGCAGCGGTCGGCGATATCCGATGTGCGCACCAGCCGCCCGTCATTGACCGCGCAGAACATCAGGATGCGCGCCGCCAGGTTGGTTCGTGTCGTCAATCGCATCGGGCACCCTTCGGTTTTGCAGCTTTATTCCGCATCCACGATACCGGTTTCCTTGATCCAGATCACGTCAAATCCGCATGACATGGCCTAAGAGGTCTGCACCATCGGAAAGGTGCGGATGATGAACGATCGCTCGAAACCCCGCGAGGGGGTGGCACAGGCGGCCCGCATGGGGGCCGCCTTGTCGGTCCTGGCGACCCTGGTCTGGCTTGCCCAGGCCTGGGTCATCGCGGCCGTTTTCGCAGCCCTTCTGGAGGGCGGCGGGCCTCGGATAACGATGAGCGTCCTGACGTTCCTGGCGCTTGGCCTTCTGCGGGCGGTCCTGAACCGTGGGGCACAGGCGGCGCTGAGCCATGCGGCCGAGGTCGAAATCCAGGCATTGCGGCACGACATCGCCGCCACCGAGACCACGACCAACCAGGCGTCGGGTTTCGGCGGCGCCGGGTCGATCGCGGCCTTGCTCACCGATAAACTGGACGCGCTGCGTCCGTTTCTGCTGCGCTACGAACCCGCGCGGATGCGGGTGAGGGTGGTGCCCCTGGCGATCCTGGGGATCACGGCATGGCACAGCTGGGCGGCGGCGGTCGTCCTGCTGGCGGCGGGCCCGCTGATCCCGGTCTTCATGGCGCTTGTCGGATGGGCGGCCAAGGAGGCAAGCGCCCGGCAGATGGTCGAGATCGGATCGCTGAACGACCTGCTTGCGGATCGGTTGGCGGCATTGGCGGATCTTGTGCTGGTCGGCGCGGGTCCGCAGGTGGTCGACGGCTTCGCCACCGCGTCCGACGACCTTCGGCACCGGACGATGGCGGTCCTGCGGATCGCCTTCCTGTCCTCTACCGTGCTGGAACTGTTCTCGGCCCTTGGCGTGGCGATGATCGCCGTCTGGGTCGGGTTCGCACTTCTGGGCGAAATCACCTGGGGCAGCTGGGGCGTGCCGCTGACGCCTTTCGCGGGGATCTACCTGCTGTTGCTGGCGCCCGATTTCTTTCAGCCGTTGCGGGATCTGGCCGCGGCCTGGCACGACAAATCCGCGGCCGATGCGGTACGCGACGATCTGGCTGCATGGCGCGGCGATGCGCGCCGGCCGATGCTCGGGACCGGGGCGGTCGCCCCGGCGGCCGCGTTTCGGGGCCTGGCCCTGCGGGACGTGCAGGTCGATCATGCAGACCGGCGCCTGCGGTTTCCCGACCTTGACATAGGCCCCGGCGACAGTCTTGCCATCACCGGGCCAAGCGGCGTGGGCAAGACGACCCTGCTGCGGATCATGGCGGGGCTGGAGCAGCCGACGCATGGCGCGGTCCTGCCGAACGGCGCCCCCTTGTCGGCCGCCCGGGCCGACGCCTGGCGCGCGTCCCTGGGCTGGATGCCGCAGATGCCGCATTTCCTGGGCCGCAGCCTGCGCCACAACATCGGCTTCGGCGCCCCGCTCGACGAAGGTGTTCTGCACCGGGCGCGGGTCGCGCCGGTCCTGGCCGGGTTGCCGGCGCAGGATCTGACGCCGCTTGGCGAAACCGGTGCCGGCCTGTCGGGAGGCGAGGCGCGCCGGGTGATGCTGGCGCGCGCGCTGCACCGCGATCCGGCCGTGCTTCTGGCGGATGAACCGACGGCGGATCTCGATGCCCGGACCGCGACCGACATCATCGACGGTTTGCGCGCCTATGTCGCCGGGGGCGGCACGCTGATCACGACCACCCACGACCCAAGGCTGATGTCCCGGATGGACCGCGTCGTGTCGCTGGACCCGGACGCATGAGGCCGATGTTCGGGATCCTGCGCACCCTGTTGACGGGAGAGGTCCGCGCCTTTGCGCGCGGGCTGTCGTTGTCGCTGCTGGTGCTGGTGATGGGGGTCGGCCTGCTGGCGCTGTCGGGCTGGTTCATCACCGCCGCCGCCGCCGCCGGGATGGTCGGCCTGGGCACGCTGTTCAACGTCTTCGTCCCCTCGGCCATGGTGCGATTCCTGGCCCTTGGCCGGACGGCGGCGCGATATGGCGAACGGATCACGACCCATGACGCGACCCTGCGCGCCCTGTCGACCCTGCGCGTGCGACTGTTGCGCGGTGTCTTGCGCGCGCCCTATCGGCAGCTTGAACGGTTGCGGGCCAGCGTCTTCCTGAACCGCGTGACGTCGGATGTGGACGCGCTGGATGGTCTGGCCCTGCGGCTGGTCCTGCCCGGTGCGGCAGGTCTGGCCGTCATCGGTCTGGCCGCGATCGCCGTTGGCGTGCTGGTGCATCCGGTGATCGGAGCGGTCATTGTCCTGGGGCACGGGATTGGTCCGATGCTGGTGTTCGCCTGGGGCCAGGCCCGGGCCGAGGCGCCGTCGCGCAGGGCGCGGGCCGGGATGCAGGCTTTGCGCAGCCGGGTGATCGACCTGATCGCCGCGCGCGAGGAGCTGATCGCCTTCGGCCAGTTGCCCGTGGCCCGGGCGGGCGTCGACCGGGCGGCCCGGTCCCTGTCGCAAAGCCAGGCCCGGATCGACCGCATCGAACGCCAAACCGGGTTCTGGCTCGATGTCATGGGCTGGGCCGTGGTCGCGGCGGCGCTGGGCATCGGCGCGTCGCTGGCGGACAGGGGCGACATTTCGGCGGCACAGGCGGCGATCGCCGTGTTCGCGTCGCTCGCCCTGGCCGAAGCGGTTGCCCCGGTGCGCCGGGCCTTGTCGGAGATCGGGCGCATGCGATCGGCCGCCCGGCGGATCGCGTCGATGCTCGAGGCCCGGAACAGGCCCGCGGCGGTGCGGATGGCCCCCGACGCCGCGCCGGTCCTGGTCGCCGAGGCGTTGACGGCGGCGCGGGACGGCGCCGCGACCCCGATCTTCGCACCGCTCGCCTTTTCGGTCGCCCCGGGACAGACCGTGGCGCTGACCGGCCGCAGCGGCTGCGGGAAATCGACCCTCCTGCTGATCGCGGCCGGGCAGCTTGCCCCGCTTGGCGGCGCGCTGCGGTTCGGCGGCGCGCCGGTTCACGAGATCGATGCCGAGCTGCGCAAAAGCCTGATCGCGATGGTCCCGCAACGGCATGCGCTGGTCGCCGGAACACTGGCCGAGAACCTGAGGCTGGCCGCCCCCGAGGCAACCGACGCGGATCTGTGGTCCGCGCTTGACGCCACGCAACTGGCCCGGACGGTGCGCACCAGGGGCGGGCTGGATCTGCGTCTGGGGTTCCGCGGGGCCGGCCTGTCGGGCGGCGAGGGGCGGCGGCTTGTCCTGGCGCGCGCGCTGTTGACCAGGCCGAAGCTGCTGTTGCTGGACGAACCGACCGAAGGTCTGGACGCGCCGACGGCGAAACGGGTGCTGCAGGGTCTGCGGGCCGCGCGTCCCGATGCGGCGATCCTGATGGCGGCGCATCGGCCCGAAGAGGTGGCGTTCGCCGATCGTTCGGTCACGCTGGACCACGCTGCGGTCGATCGCTGACAAAATCCGTATCTTCGATACATGTTTTTGACCTGGATCAAGTCACGCATCCCGGAATCGTCATACGGGAGATAATCCGCATCACCGATGCGAATTTTGGCCATTCAAGGAGTTCACCATGGAGATCGGACTGGTCGAGCTGTCACGCCTGCAATTCGCGCTGACGGCGATGTATCACTTCCTCTTCGTGCCGCTGACGCTGGGTCTGTCGATCCTCGTGGCGATCATGGAAACCGTCTATGTCATGACCAACCGCCCGATCTGGCGGCAGATGACGAAATTCTGGGGCACGCTGTTCGGCATCAACTTCGTTCTGGGCGTCGCAACCGGCATCACGATGGAATTCCAGTTCGGCATGAACTGGAGCTATTACAGCCATTATGTCGGCGACATCTTCGGGGCGCCGCTGGCGATCGAGGGGCTGATGGCCTTCTTCCTCGAAGCCACATTCGTCGGCCTGTTCTTCTTCGGCTGGGACAAGCTGAGCAAGGTGCAGCACATGGTGGTGGCCTGGCTGGTCGCCATCGGGTCGAACTTCTCGGCGCTGTGGATCCTGATCGCCAACGGCTGGATGCAGAACCCGGTGGGCGCGGAATTCAACCCCGACACGATGCGGATGGAGATGACCAGCTTCTTCGACGTGCTGTTCAACGAGGTGGCGCAGGCCAAGTTCGTGCATACGGTGTCGGCGGGATATGTCACGGCCTCGGTCTTTGTCCTTGGCGTGTCGGCGCTTTACCTGCTGCAGGACCGGCACAAGGACCTGGCCCGCCGGTCGATCGCGGTGGCGTCGGCCTTTGGCCTTGCGGCGGCGCTGTCGGTTGTCGTGCTGGGCGACGAGAGCGGCTATTCGGCCAGCCACACCCAGAAAATGAAACTCGCCGCGATCGAGGGCATGTGGGACACCCATGACGCGCCGGCACCGTTCACCGTCATCGGCTTTCCCGACCAGGACGCGCGCGAGACGCATTACGCGGTCGAAATTCCCTGGGTGATGGGGTTGATCGGCACCCGGTCGCTGACGCAGGAAATCCCCGGCATCAACGAATTGGTCGCCGAATCCGCGCACAAGATCGAACGCGGCATCATCGCCTATGACGCGCTGATGACCATCCGCGATCGGCGCGACGCCACCCCGCCAGAGGTGCGCGCCACCTTCGAGGCGCATTCCGACGATCTGGGCTATGCCTTCCTGCTCAAGCGCTACGTCGACGATCCGCGCGATGCCACCGCCGAACAGATCCGGATGGCCGCCGACGATACCGTGCCCGGCGTGGCCCCGCTGTTCTGGGCGTTCCGGATCATGGTCGCGCTGGGCTTCAGCTTCATCGCGGTCATGGCCTATTTCTTCTGGCGCGCCTCGTTCCGGCGGATGCAATTCCCGCGCTGGTCGCTTTATGCCGCCGTCGCCATCATCCCGACGCCCTGGATCGCGGCCGAACTGGGCTGGTTCGTGGCCGAATTCGGCCGCCAGCCCTGGACCGTGGACGGGGTTCTGCCCACCGCGATGAGCGCCTCGCACCTGAGCATCGCCGATCTGCTGATCACCCTGGCCGGGTTCCTGATCTTCTACTCGGTGCTGTTCGTGATCGAGGTGAGCCTGATGGTGAAATACATCCGCAAGGGCCCGTTCCAGGATGTCGAAGAAACCGAGGCCTGGCAGGCCCGGCACGAAGCGCGGCTGCGCGCCGAAACCCCGGCGCCGGCCCTTGCCTCAACCCCCGCGGAGTAAGACAGATGATCCTTTACGAACTGATCGACTACGATATCCTTCGGGTGATCTGGTGGGCGCTGCTGGGCGTGCTGCTGATCGGCTTCGCGCTGACCGACGGGTTCGACATGGGGGTCGGCGCGCTGCTGCCCTTCGTCGCCAGGACCGATGTCGAACGCCGCGTGGCGATCAATACCGTCGGCCCGGTCTGGGAAGGCAACCAGGTCTGGTTCATCCTGGGCGGCGGCGCCATCTTCGCCGCCTGGCCGCCGCTATATGCGGTGTCGTTCAGCGGCTTCTACCTGGCGATGTTCGTGGTGCTGGCCGCTTTCATCGTCCGGCCGGTCGCGTTCAAATACCGCTCCAAGCGCGAGGGCGCCGCCTGGCGGGCGCGCTGGGACTGGGCGCTGTTCGCCGGCGGCGCGGTGCCCGCGCTGCTGTTCGGCGTGGCCGTGGGCAACGTGCTGCTGGGCGTGCCCTTCTACCTGACCGAAGACCTGATGCCGATGTATCCGGGCAATTTCGCGGTCAAGTTCCTGGGCCTGCTGCGCCCCTTTGCGCTGCTGGCCGGGGTGGTGTCGCTGGCGATGCTGCTGATGCACGGCGCGGCCTGGCTGTCGCTCAAGGCCGAAGGTGTGGTCGCCGAACGCGCCCGCGCCATCGGGATCAAGGCGGGGATCGTGGCCGCGGCGGGCTATGCGCTGGCGGGGCTGTGGCTGGCGATCGGCGTGGACGGCTTCGCCCTGGGCGAGGTGGCCGCGAACGGCCCGTCCAATCCGCTGTATTCCGAGGTGGCCCGCGGTGGAACCTGGCTGTCGGCCTATGCCGAGCGCCCGTGGATCGCGATCGCACCGATCCTTGGCTTTGTCGGCATCGCGCTGGCGGTGCTGGGCCTGAGGGCGGGGCGCGAGGTCTCGACCCTGCTGTGGTCCAAGCTGGGCATCTTCGGGATCATTTCCTCGGTCGGTCTGACGATGTTCCCGTTCATCCTGCCCTCGACCCTTGATCCCGACAGTTCGCTGACCGTGTGGGACGCCTCGTCGTCGCACCAGACCCTGTTCATCATGCTGGTCTGCACGGCGATCTTCATGCCGCTGATCCTGATGTATACCGCCTGGGTCTACAAGGTGCTCTGGGGCAAGGTCACCGAAGACCAGGTCAGTGAAAACGCCGACACAGTTTACTGAAGGAGACCCGAAAATGTGGTATTTTGCCTGGCTTCTCGGATTGCCGCTTGCCGCGCTGTTCGCCGTCGTGAACGCCATCTGGCTGGAAATGCGGACGGATGCCTGTTTCTCGGACGAGGGCGATTGCCCGGTGGGCGACCACGGTCGTTGACCGTTCGGGGGCGCGTCCCTTCGCCCCTGTCCGGCGCGGGCCCGTTCCGACGACGGGTCCGCGCCCCCTCACATGGCCCGCCCGCGCGATCGGGGATTGCATCCTCCGGGCCGTCGCGTGGCCCGGCGGATCAGGCCCAACGCGCCTGGATCTTGAGGCTGCCTTTGGGGGCGCCCTCGGCCATGATCCGGGCGACCCCGTCCAGGTCCAGCCGATGCGACACCAGCCCGGCGATGTCCGGGCCGAAATCCGACATCGCCTGCAGCGCCTGCGGGATGTTGTGGTTCAGCGAATGGGTGCCGGCCAGGGTGATCTGGCGGCGGAACATCTCGAACGGGGCGATCTCGATCCGGGCCGGTTGCGGACAGACGCCGAAATAGAGCCCGCGCCCGCCATTGGCGATATAGCGCGTCAGGGTGCCGGCGACCTCGGGCACGCCGGTGGCGTCGGCGACGAAATCGATGGCCTGGCGCCTGTCCTCCAGCACCGCAGACCCCGCCGCGAGCGCTTCGAAGCCAAAGCCCCGGGCCAGTTCCAGCCGCGCCGCGTCGAGGTCGACCAGGGCGATGCGGTCGATCCCGCGGGTGCGCAGGGCGATCGCCATCAACAGCCCGATCGCGCCGGCGCCGAAGATCAGCGCGGTCTCGGTCACCTGCGGGTCGACCGCGTCGATCCCGTTGAGCACGCAACCCATCGGTTCGGCCAGCGCCGCCATGGCAAAGGGCATGTCGCCGATCGGATGAACGGCCGCGGCGCGCACCACGCACAGATCGGCAAAACCGCCGGGCCGGGTCACGCCATAGGCGCCCAGGGCCGTGCACAGATGCGCCCATCCCCGGGCGCAGGCCGGGCAGGCGCCGCAGCCCAGGTTGGGGTCGACCACCACCCGGTCGCCCTCGGCCAGGCCCGTCACGCCGGCCCCCAGCCCGCCCACGATGCCGGCGAATTCATGACCCGGGATCACCGGAAAGGCATCGGCGCCGTAATTGCCGTGCAGGATTTCCAGGTCGGTGTGACAGATGCCGCTGGCCATGACCCGGACCAGAACCTCGCCCGGGCCGGGGGTCGGGTCGGGCAGGGCGGTGCGGCTGACACGGCCGCGTTCGGGATAGGTGATCGCCTGCATGGCCGGAGTCCTGTCGGTTCGGGTCAGGGGGCCAGATAGGCGGTCAGCGCCGCTTCCGTCCCCTCGGCCCAGATCAGCGTCAGCCAGCGCCCGAAGGCCTCGGCAAAGCGCGGGGCCCGGGCGAGGTCGCCATAGATCGTGCCCTGCTCCAGCCAGGCGGCGGGATCGTCGCGCGCGGCCAGGGCGGCGGCCTGCAGGTCGGACCAGAACGGGTCGTTCGGGTCGATCGTGCTGCCATTCTCGCGGGTGCCGGCGCACATCCGCGCCCAAAGCGCCTGGACAAGCGCCAGCCCCTCGACCGGGGTGCCGGCCTCCAGCGCCGCGCGCAGCACCGGCAGGATGAACCCGGTGTGGCGGGACGAGCCGTCGAAGGCCACGCGCCGCACGGTGTCGACGATCGCGGGGTTGGCAAAGCGCCGGTCGATCAGGTCGACGTAGTCGGCGGGCATCAGGCCGGGCACCGGCGCCACATGGGGCACGATCTCGTCCATCGCGACCTTGCGGAACAGGCCAGCGATCAGCGGATGCGCCATGCAATCGGAGATCGTCTGCAGCCCCAGGATTTCGCCCGGGTCCGAAATCACCTGGTGGCCGCCGTTGAGGATGCGGATCTTCATCGTCTCGAACGGATGGACATCGGTGGCGAAGATGGCGCCGACCTTGTCCCAATCCGGCCGGCCGGCGCAGAAATCGTCCTCGATCACCCATTGGCGGAAATTCTCGTGGGTGACGGGGGCGGCGTCCTCGATCCCCATGTCGCGCGCCAGCGCCAGTTCGGCCGGGCCGGTGGCGGGGACGATGCAATCGACCATGGCATCGGGAAAGCTGCAGGTGGCGTCGATCCAGTCGGCCAGGGCCGGATCCGACAGCCGGGCCAGGGACACCACGGTCTGACGCAGGATCGTGCCGTTGCCCTGCAGATTGTCGCAGCTTTGCCCGGTGAACGGGCCGGCCCCCGCGTCGCGCCGCCGCCGCAAGGCCGCGACCATGGCGCCGAAGGCGGTCCGGGGCCGGTCCGGGTTGGCGGCATCATGCAGGACATCGGGATGGGTCGTATCGAAGGCCTTGGTCACCGGGTCGATGAAATAGCCGCCCTCGGTCACGGTCAGCGACACGATCCGGATGCGCGGGTCCGCCATCCGGTCGATCAAGGCAGCGTTGCCCTCCTCGATCGGGATGAAGTCGATCATCGCGCCCACCACCTCGGCCGAGCGGCCGTCCGGGTCCAGTTCGATCAGCGTGGTCAGGCAATCCTGCGCCAAAAGCCGGTCGCGCATGGCCGCATCCCGGGGCCGGACGCCGGCGCCGATGATCGCCCAATCCAGGGCCAGCCCCTGTTGCATCAGCCGGTGCAGATACCACGCCTGGTGCGCGCGATGGAAATTGCCCAAGCCGATATGGACGATCCCCGGCGTCAGCCGTGACCGGTCATAGGTCGGCCGGGCAACGCCGTCAGGCAGGTCGGCCAGGGTGGCATCCGACAGGATCATCGTGCGCTCCGTTCAGCTCATCCAGTTGCCGCCATCGACATTGTAGGTCTGGGCGACGATGTACTCGGCCTCGGGCGTGGCCAGGAAGATCGCCATGCCGACAAGGTCCTGCGCCGTGCCGAAGCGGCCGAAGGGCACGCTGGCGCCGACCTCGCGCTTTTTCTGGCCGGGTTTCTTGCCTTCCCACTTGGCGAACATCGCGTCAACATGTTCCCAGTGTTCGCCGTCGACCACGCCGGGCGAGATCGCGTTGACGTTGATCCCGTGCTTGATCAGGTCCAGCCCGGCCGATTGGGTGATCGAGATCACGGCCGCCTTGGTCGAGCAATAGACCGCCACCAGCGGCTCGCCCCGGCGGCCGGCCTGGCTGGCCATGTTGATGATCCTGCCGCCATGGCCCTGGGCGATCATCTGTTTCGCCGCCGCCTGCAGGGTGAACAGGGTGCCGCCGACATTGACCGCATAGACCTTGTCGAAATCGTCCCGCCGGATGTCCGTGATCGGGGCCGCGGTGAACAGCGCGGCGTTGTTGATCAGGATGTCCAGCTTGCCGGCCTGGCGGACGACCGCGGCCATCGCCGCGTCGATGGAGGCCTGGTCGGTCACGTCCATGTCCACCGGGTAGGCGCCGTCGCCCAGCTCCTGCGCCGTGGCGCGGGCGGCCTGAAGGTTGATGTCGGCGATCGCGACGCTGGCACCCTCGGCCAGGTAGGCCCGGGCAAAGGTCTTGCCGATACCGCGGGCCGATCCGGTGATCAGGGCCGATTTACCCTCAAGTCGTTTCATGCGATCCGGTCTCCTGCCTGGTCGAAACGGTGGATTTGCTTGGGATCCGGCGACAGAAAGACCCTGTCGCCGTAATGCAGGTCGACCTCGCCGCCGACCCGGACGGTGACCGGCTCGGCGATGCCGTCGCAGGTCACGTGAAAGAACGTGTCGGATCCCAGGTGTTCGCTGACGCCCACCGTGCCCGCCCATTGGCCGCTTTCGGTCGACACCGCGATATGTTCGGGCCGCACGCCGATCGTCGCCGCATCCGGCCGGCCGGCCTGGGCGCCCGGGATCAGATTCATCTTCGGGCTGCCGATGAACCCGGCGACGAACAGGTTGCGCGGGGCGCGATACAGGTCCAGCGGGCTGCCGACCTGTTCGATCACCCCGGCATGGAGCACCACGATCTTGTCGGCCATGGTCATCGCCTCGATCTGGTCATGGGTGACGTAGATCATCGTGGTGTCGAGCCGCTTGTGCAATTCGCTGATTTCCAGCCGCATGCCGACCCGCAGCGCGGCATCGAGGTTCGACAGCGGTTCGTCGAACAGGAAGGCCGCCGGTTCGCGGACGATCGCCCGGCCGATGGCGACGCGCTGGCGCTGGCCGCCCGAGAGCTGCCCCGGGCGCCGGTCCAGGTAATCGGTCAGGTTCAGCACCGCCGCCGCCTGTTCCACACGGCGGTTCTGTTCGGCCTTGTCCTGGCCGGCCATGCGCAGCGGAAAGGCGATGTTCTTGCGCACCGACATATGCGGATAGAGGGCGTAGGACTGGAACACCATCGCCAGGCCCCGCCTGGCCGGCGGCGTCAGCGTCGCGTCCTTGCCGTCGATCCGGATCTGCCCGCCCGAGACATCCTCGAGCCCCGCGATCAGGCGCAGCAGCGTGGATTTGCCGCAGCCCGAGGGGCCGACGAAGACGACGAATTCGCCCTCTTCGATGGTCAGGTCGAGAGGGGGGATGACCTCCACCTCGCCGAAGGATTTGCTGACTTTGTCGAGCGTGATGCGTCCCATATCCGTCGTCCCTATTTCACCGCGCCGAAGGTCAGGCCGCGGACAAGCTGTTTCTGGCTGAACCATCCCATGATCAGGATCGGCGCGATCGCCATCACCGAGGCCGCGCTGAGCTTGGCGTAGAACAGCCCCTCGGGGCTGGAATAGCTGGCGATGAAGGCGGTCAGCGGCGCGGCCTTGGCGGCGGTCAGGTTCAGGGTCCAGAACGCCTCGTTCCAGGCCAGGATGATGTTGAGCAGCACGGTCGAGGCCATCCCCGGGATCGCCATCGGCGTCAGCACATAAAGCACCTCGTCGCGCAACGATGCCCCGTCCATCCGCGCGGCTTCCAGGATTTCGCCGGGGATTTCCCTGAAATAGGTGTAAAGCATCCAGATGATGATCGGCAGGTTGATCAGCATCAGCACGATCACCAGCCCCAGACGGGTGTCCAGCAGGCCGACATCGCGAAAGATCAGGTAGATCGGGATCAGCACGCCGACCGGCGGCAGCATCTTGGTCGACAGCATCCACATCAGCACGTTCTTGGTCTGCTTGCCGGGCACGAAAGCCATCGCCCAGGCCGCCGGGATCGCCACCAGCAGCCCCAGAAAGGTCGACCCGACGGCGATCGTGACCGAGTTCAGGAAGTGCTTGAAATAATCCGACCGCGCCTGGACCGCGGCATAGCTTTCCAGCGTCCAGTCGGCGCTCAGCACCTCCAGCGGGCCGCGGATCGCGTCGACCTCGGATTTGAACGACAGGATCAGGATCCACAGGATCGGAAAGAACATCAGCAGGCCGATGGTCCAGCCGATCGTGGTGTTGATCGCCTTGCGGCGGTTGGTGACGGCGCGGGCCATGGCGTGTCCTTCCCCCTCAGGCGTCCAGGTTCTTGCCGATCATCCGCATCAGGAAGATCGCGACGATATTGGCCAGGATGATCGCGATCACCCCGCCGGCCGAGCCCATGCCGACGTCGTATTGCAACAGCGACGAGACATAGATCAGGTAGGTCAGGTTGGTCGTCGCCACGCCGGGGCCGCCATTGGTGGTGACCAGGATTTCGGCGAAGATCGACAACAGGAAGATGGTCTGGATCAGGATCACCACGGTGATCGCGCGCGCCAGGTGCGGCAGCATGATGAACCAGAACCGGCTCCACCAGCTGGCGCCGTCCATCTCGGCCGCTTCCAGCTGTTCCTGGTCCAGCGATTGCAGCGCGGTCAGCAGGATCAGCGTGGCGAAGGGCAGCCATTGCCAGGACACGATCCAGATGATCGACAGAAGCGGCGACTGGCTGAAGAAATCGTAAGGCTCCATCCCCAGGGCGTCGGCGATATGGCCGAAGACCCCGTTGACCGGGTTCATGAACATGTTCTTCCACACCAGGCCCGACACGGTGGGCATGACGAAGAACGGCGCGATCATGAAGATCCGGACGATCCCCTGGCCCCACATCGGCTGGTCCAGCAGCAGCGCCAGGAAGATGCCGCCGACCACGGTGATCAGCAGGACCCCGCCGACCAGTTTCAGCGTGTTGAAGATCGCCGCCTGAAAGCTGGGGTCGGTGACGAACCAGTAGAAATTGTCCCAGCCGGTCAGGTCCTCGGGGCCGGGCATGCGCAGGCCCTGGCCGAACAGGCCCAGAACCATCTCGTTGCCGGTGGGCATGATCAGGTTGAACCGCAGGAACGAAAAATAGAGCGTCAGCCCCAGCGGCACCAGCATCCACAAAAGCAGAAGAATGACGGCGGGCGAGATCATCATCCGGGCGGCGGCCCGGGAATGCTGCGTTGCCATGAGGCTTCCCCCTGAGGTTCGACGCGGATCGCAAGGCCCGGAACAGGGCCCTTGCGCGGGGCGGGGCCGGCGCGACGGGCGCCGGCCCCGTTGTCAGCGCGCGATCACTCGATATAGCCGGCGCGGGTCATCTCGCGCTCCGCGAAGGCCTGGCTGTTGGCCAGCGCCTCGTCGACGCTTTGCTGGCCGGCCAGGGCGGCGGCGATCTGCTGGCCGACATAATTGCCGATGCCCTGGAATTCGGGGATCGCGACGAATTGCACGCCGGTATAGGGCACCGGGTTCAGGGTCGCGTCGGCCGGGTTGGCGGCCAGGATCGAATTCAGGACGGTGTCGGCAAAGGGCGCGGCCTCGGTATAGGCCGGGTTGTCATAGGTCGATTGCCGGGTGCCCGGAGGCGCGGCGACCCAGCCCTTGGTCTCGCCCACCAGCGTCACGTAATCGGCCGAGGTCGACCAGGCCAGGAATTCCTTGGCCACATCGACGTTCTGCGAACTGGTCGGGATCGCCAGGGCCCAGGCCCAGAACCAGCCGGTGCCCTTGTCGGTCACCTGCATCGGCGCCTGGAAGAACCCGGTGGTATCGGCGACCGAGCTTTCGTCGGGGTTGTAGATATAGCCCGCGGCCGAGGTCGCATCGACCCAGGTGGCGCATCTGCCGTCGGCGAACAGGGCGCGGTTCTCGTTATGGCCGTTGGCCGAGGCGCCCGGAGGACCGTAATTGTTCATCAGGTCCACGTAATAGGTGATCGCCGCATGCCATTCGGGGCTGTCGATCGTCGGGTTCCAGTCCATGTCGAACCACTGGCCGCCGAAGGCGTTCACCATCGGGCCGACGAAGGCCATGTTTTCGCCCCAGCCGGCCTTGCCGCGCTGGCAGGTGCCGAAGATGCCGTTGTCGGGGTCGTGCAACTGGGCCGCGATTTCGGCGAAGTCCTCATAGGTGATCTGTTCGGTCGGCGGCGCGATGCCGGCGGCCTCGAACAGGTCGGTGCGGTAGAAGGTGAAGGAGCTTTCGGCATAGAAGGGCACCGCAAAAAGCGTGCCGTCGGCGCTCAGCCCGTTGCGGACCGGCTCGAAGATGTCGTCGTAATCGTAGGCGTCGCCCAGGTCGTCAAGCGCGACAAGCCAGTCCTGCGCGCCCCAGATCGGGGCTTCGTAGGCGCCGATCGTGATGATGTCGAACGAGCCGGAGCCGGTGGCGATATCGGTCGTGACCCGCTGCCGCAGCACGTTTTCCTCCAGCACGACCCAATCGATCGTGTGGCCGGTCTGTTCCTCCCATTGCGACGACAATTCCTGCATGATGATCATGTCGGAATTGTTCACCGTGGCGATGGTGATCTCGTCGGCGTGCGCTGCGGTTGCCGTAACGGAAACCAGCGCCGAAGCCGCAAGAAGCGCGCTCTTCAGTTTCATCCCAAATCCTCCCATTGATGCTGGATGCACGAGCGCCAGCTAAGGCGAGCCCGGCACGCAAGTCAACGAAAAACTTTACTCACGTAAAGATAAACCATGCCGCGGCGCAGTATTTTGCGCCGCAATGCAGAGGCCCTAGGCCGAGGACCGCAGGACGAGCTTGCCGTCGAACAGGATCTCGGGCCGGTCCTCGGTGCGCGCGCCCTCGATCAATCCGAACAGCAGGTCCACGCTGCGTTCGGCGATGGCGGTATAATCCTGCGACACGGTGGTCAGCGGCGGGCAGGTGAACTGCGACCAGGGGTGGTCGTCATGGCCGGCGATGCGCAGCGCGCAGCCTTCGCCATGACCGACCCGCAGCCCGCTTTGGTAGGCCGCAGCGAGAAAACCGATCGCCAGCCGGTCGTTGGAGCACAGCACCGCATTGGTCGGCAGCGACTTGTCGGCCAATACCTGCATCGCGCCGCGTTTGCCGATTTCCTCGAAGGCCCAGCCCTCGCCGTCGATGCTGATCACATGCGGCTCGTATCCCAGGCGCTCCATGGTCGCGATATAGGCATTGCGGCGCTTGTTGGCATTCGGGTTGGCGGGGGTGCGCATCTCGAAAAAGCTGGGGGGTTCGCCGGTGCGGGTCAGGTATTCGACCGTCTGGGTCACGAAGCTGAAATTGTCAGACCCGACAAAGGCTTGGCCGATACCGTCAAGGTTGCTGTCGAACAGCAGCGTGGGCACGTCGCGGCAGAATTTCTCGATCTCGGCCCGGTCCGAAGCCCGGCCCAGCGGCGCCAGCAGAACCCCGGCGGGCTTGAGCGACAGCAGCCCGTCCAGAATCTCGATTTCCTGCTTCGGGTCGCCGTGCGAACTGTAAAGCGTGGGCTGGTAGCCGGCCGCGATCACGCGTTCTTCCAGATGTCGCGCGATCTCGGCAAAGAACGGATCGGCCAGGTAGGGCACGACGATCCCGATATTCTTGGTCAGCTTTCGGTTCTGGTTCATCGCAAAGATGTTGGGCCGGAAATGGTATTGCTCGAGAGCGACCTCGATCCGTTCGCGCGTCGTCTTGCGCACGCTGTCCGGGTCGTTGAAATATTTCGACACGGTCGGACGCGAGATGCCGCTGACCTCGGCGAATTCCTCCATCGTCCTGATCTTGCGATCCGTCATCCGTCCAAACCCTTAGACCCCATTGCGTTTTTTCTATAGCCGGTCATTGTCGACGGCTCCAGAGCGCGTGGCTGCCGCCGTGTAAACTTTACGCGCGAAATGATTTTGTTGACACTAGGGAGTCGCGATGGCACCGGTCAAGCACATGTTTTCGCCACTGCCGTCGACAGGGATACCGGTCGCATGAAGAAGATTGCCGTGATCGGCGAAATCCTGGTCGAGATCATGGCCGACACCGTCGGCGCCGGGTTCCGCCAGGCCCAGCCGCTGACCGGGCCGTTTGCGTCCGGGGCGCCGGCGATCTTCGCCAGCCAGGCCGCGCGGCTGGGCCAGCCGGTGGGCATCGTCTCGGCGGTGGGCGACGATGATTTCGGCCGGCTGAACCTGGACCGGCTGCGCACCGATGGCGTCGATGTCTCGGCCGTGCGGATCGACCCCGACCGGCCGACGGGCAGCGCCTTTGTCCGCTACCGGCCCGATGGCGACCGCGATTTCGTCTTCAACATCCGCCATGCCGCTTGTGGCCATGCCCATCGCGGACCGGCCGCGGAGGCCGTGCTGGAGGGCGCCGACCACCTGCATGTGATGGGCTCGTCCCTGTCGGGGCCGGATTTCGTCGCGCTCAACCTCGACACCGCCCGGGCGGTCAAGGCGCGCGGCGGCACCGTGTCCTTCGATCCCAACCTGCGCAAGGAAATCCTCGACGCCCCGGGCATGGGGCAGGCGATGCGCGACATCCTGGCGCTGACCGACCTGTTCCTGCCCAGCGGGGACGAGCTGACCCTGCTGACCCGTGCCGACACCACGGCCGACGCCCTGGCCGAATTGCTGGCCGGCGGGATCCGTGCCGTCGTCCACAAGCGTGGCGCCCGGGGGGCGCGGTATCATGACGGGCACCAGGACATCGACATTGCCGGTTTCGTGGTCGAGGAAATCGACCCGACCGGCGCCGGAGATTGCTTCGGCGCCACCTTCACGGCACTTTGGCTGCGCGGGGCCGACCCGGCCCGGGCACTGACCCTTGCCGCCGCCGCGGGCGCGCTGGCCGTCACCAGGCGCGGCCCGATGGAAGGCGCCAGCGACCCTGCCACGCTCGACCGGTTTCTTGCCGCCCAACGAAAGGACGCCTGATGTCCCATCCGCTGCTCGACCTGCCCGCCGCCCGCCAGCGGGGCGATCACCTGGGCATCGCTTCGGTCTGCTCGGCCCATCCGCTGGTGATCGAGGCCGCCCTGCGCCTGGGCCGAGACGGGGCCGGGCCGGTCCTGATCGAGGCGACCTGCAACCAGGTCAACCAGGAGGGCGGCTATACCGGCATGAAACCGGCCGATTTCCGCGCCTTCGTCGAAGCCATCGCCGACAGGGTCGGCTTCGACCGGAGCCGGCTGATCCTGGGCGGCGACCACCTGGGTCCCAACCCCTGGACCGACCTGCCGGCCGACCAGGCGATGGACAAGGCCGCCGCGATGATCGCCGCCTATGCCGAGGCCGGCTTTACCAAGCTGCATCTGGATTGCTCGATGGGGTGCGCCGGCGAACCCGTCGCGCTGGACGACGCCGCCACCGCCACCCGCGCCGCCCACCTGGCCGAGGTGGCCGAGGCGCATGGCCGCGCCGACACCCCGCCGGTCTACGTGATCGGAACCGAGGTGCCGGTGCCCGGCGGCGCGGTCGAGGCGCTCGATCACCTGCAGATCACCACGCCCGAGGCGGTGCGGCGCACCCATGCGGTGCACGAGGATGCCTTTGCCGAACGTGGCCTGGGCCCCGCCTTCGAAAGGGTCGTCGCGCTGGTGGTGCAGCCCGGGGTCGAGTTCGGCCACGACGATGTGGTCCATTTCGACCCCGCCAGGGCCGCGGCGCTGAGCGCCGTTCTGGACGATCTTCCCGGCCTGGTCTTCGAGGCCCATTCGACCGATTACCAGCACCCGCAAAACCTGCGCGCCCTGGTCGGTGGCGGGTTCTCGATCCTCAAGGTCGGGCCCTGGCTGACCTTCGCCCTGCGCGAGGCGCTTTATGGCCTCGACGCCATCGCCGATGTGCTGGACGGCCACCCGCCGCGCGGCGGTCTGATGGCGGCGATGGAGGCGGAAATGCAGGCGGCGCCGGGCAATTGGCGCAAGTATTATACCGGGGACGCGACCGACCTGTGGCTGCAGCGCCATTTCAGCTATTCCGACCGGATCCGCTATTACTGGCCGGCCGAGGGCGCGCGCGGTGCGGTCGCGGCGCTGTTTGCGCGGCTCGGGGACAAGGACATTCCCGACCCGCTGCGGCGCCAGTTCCTGCCCGGGCTGGATGGCGTGACCCGCGCCGCCGACATGCCCGTCGCCGCCGTCCAGCAGGTGCTGCGCCTTTACGCGCGGGCCGCGGCGCCCTGAGCGGCGCAGAAACCGGCTGCACCGCGGCGCGGATCATGCCAGATTGGCGGCGCGACCAGGCCAGGGGGCGATGATGGCACCGAAATTCGGAACAAGCGGGCTGCGCGGCCTTGTGGTCGACCTGACCGAGGATCTGGTCACCGATCACACCCGTGCCTTCCTTGCAACCTGCGACACCGGCGGGCGGGTCTTTGTCGGCGAAGACCTGCGCCCGTCATCGCCGCAGATCGCCCACTGGGTCGCGCAGGCCGCCAGCGCGGCGGGGGCAACGGTCATCCGGACCGGCGCGGTGCCGACCCCGGCGCTTGCCCTGGCCGCGCAGGGGGCGGGGGCGGTGATGGTCACCGGAAGCCATATCCCGGCCGACCGCAACGGGCTGAAATTCTACACCTGCGCCGGCGAGATCTCCAAGCAGGACGAGGCCGCGATCACCGCCGCCCTGGGCGCGCCGGCGCCAAGGGCCACCCCGGGTGCGATCAGCCATGATCCCGGCGTCGGTCCGGCCTTTGTCGCCCGCTATGTCGAGGCCTTCGGCCCGCAGGCCCTGGCCGGGCGGCGGATCGGGGTCCATGCCCACAGCGCCGTCGGTCGGGACCTTCTGGCCCGGGCCCTGCGCCGCTGCGGGGCCGAGGTGGTGGAGCTTGGCCGCTCGGACAGCTTCATCCCGGTCGATACCGAGGCGGTCGAGCCCGAAGCCCGCGCCTTGCTGGCCGATTGGGCGCGCGACCACCGGCTGGACAGCATCGTGTCGACCGATGGCGACAGCGACCGGCCGATGCTGACCGACGCCACCGGCCGGGTGATCCCCGGCGATATCCTGGGCCAGATCACGGCGCAGGCCCTTGGCGCCGAGGTGGTGGTGACGCCGATTTCCTCCAACAGCGGCGTTCTGGACAAGGGGGTCGGGCGCGTTTTGCAGACCCGTATCGGCTCTCCTTACGTGATCGCCGGGATGGAGGCGGCGGGGGGCCGTGTCATCGGCTACGAGGCCAATGGCGGCCTGTTGCTGGGGTTCGAGGCGCAGGGCCCGGCCGGCCCGCTTTCCCCTCTGCCCACGCGGGACAGTTTCCTGCCGATCTTCGCGGTGCTGGCCGAACCCGGCCCGGTCGCCGATCGCGTCGCCCGCGAACCGGCCCGCGTGACCGCCACGGGACGGTTGCAGGACATGGACGATGCGGCAATGCGCGGTTTTGTCACCGCGCTGGCCGAGGATGCCGCCGCCCGGGCCGATTTCCTGTCGGGCCTGGGCCAGGCCGAGGCCGCGCTGGATCTGACCGACGGGGTGCGGATGACCACCGCCGAGGGGCTGATCCTGCATGTCCGGCCCTCGGGCAACGCGCCCGAACTGCGCCTGTATGTCGAGGCGTCGGACCAGGACCGGGCCGACCGGCTGCTCAAGACGGGGCTGGCCGCGCTGGCCCGTGCGATGGCCTAGCGCAGCCCGGCGATCACCTGCCGTGCGGCGGCGACCAGCGGGTCATGGCACCGGTTCAGGATTTCGATCCGGTCGAACAGATCGGTGTCGCCGGCCAGCACGGCGCGCAGCGTGCCGCCGAAGGCCTGGCGCAGTTCCGTGCCGATGTTCAGCTTGCAGACCGCGGTGTCGCGCGCCAGCCAGGCACGATCCGCCGGTGCCAGCCCCGAACCGCCATGCAGCACCAGCGGTCGGTCGACGCCGGCTTCGATCGCCGCCAGCAGCGCCCGGTCGATCCGCGTCGCCGCGTCGCGCTGCAGGTGGATATTGCCGATCGACACCGCCACCGCATCCACGCCGGTGTCGCGGGCGAAACGGGCGGCCTCCTCTGGGTCGGTCCCGCGGGACGCCGCGCCTTCGGCATAGCCCACCACGCCGATTTCGCCCTCGCAAGAGACACCGGCCGCGCGGGCCATCGCGGCGACCTGCGCCGTGCGGGCGATGTTCTCGGCCAGCGGCAGCGCCGATCCGTCATACATCACCGATGTGAACCCTGCCGCGATCGCCGCGCGGCAGTCGGCGATGTCATGGCCATGGTCCAGATGGGCGACCACGGGGACCGAGGCCCCCTCGGCCAGCGCCCGGAACATCGCGCCCCAGACCGGCACGGGCACATGTGCCCGCGCACCCGGCCCGGCCTGCAGGATCACCGGCGCGCCCTCGGCCTCGGCGGCGGCGACATAGGCGCGCGCATCCTCCCAGCCCTGGCAGACCAGCCCGGCCACCGCATAGCCGTCGCGCCGGGCCGGCGCCAGAACCTCGGCCAGGGTCGCGCGGGTCATTTGAACCTGGCCACCATGTCCATGATCCCGGGGATCCTGTGCAGCTGTTCGGCATGGGTCGGCTGGAAATATTGTTTCAGGCTGCGCTGGCTGAGGCCGCCCAGGATGGTGAAATAGTACATTTCATACCCGGGCAGGACGCAGCAGGGGTGATAACCCTTGTCGATCAGCACCGTCGAGCCGTTCATCACGTGATAGGCGTCGCCCGGTTCGTTGTCGGCCCGCTGCAGCATCTGCAATCCGCTGCCGTAATCGGGCCTGAAGCGGAAATTGTAGGTCTCGTCATGCCGCGTTTCGTCCGGCAGGCGGTCGGTATCGTGCTTGTGGCTGGGAAAGCCCGACCAGCCGCCGGCACCGACCGT
This sequence comes from Rhodobacteraceae bacterium HLUCCA08, assembly GCA_001314655.1. Taxonomy (GTDB): domain Bacteria; phylum Pseudomonadota; class Alphaproteobacteria; order Rhodobacterales; family Rhodobacteraceae; genus Salibaculum. The sequence continues at coordinate 31,130 of LJSF01000026.1, forward strand.
GTAAAGTTCGCTCACCAACAGCCGGCCAACGCGCTCATGATGGTTGGCGCCCAGGATGTGTTTGATCTTGCGATGGGTTTTGGTGTCGTCCGATCCGTATTGCACCACGTCCAGCTCATCGGCGCGCACCGCGAAAGGGGTCAGTTGCACATCGTATCTGGCCCCGGCGACAAAGGTCTCGGTATCGGTCCGGGCGGCGATCCGGGCGCCCGTCCCGCAGGGCACATAGACCCCCTCGGGGTCGCCGTCCCAGACATCGGTGCGGCGATGGCCGATCTGCGCGAAGGTCTCGCCCTCGACCGCCACATCGACCGTGCCGGTGGCCGGAACGACGCAGGTTTCATAGCCGTCCAGCCGGTAGTCGTAGATCTCTCCGGCTTGCAGTTTCACGATGTTGAAGTAGGTCAGCGGCACCAGCGGATGATCGACATCGACGATCGGCCGGTTGCCGTTGTCATGGGGCGGGATATGCATGTCAGGCCTCTTTCATTCGGGTCCGGGCAAGGAAGGTGTCGAGCGTTTCGGTATCCGGCATGGCCGGGGCGCAGCCGACCCGCGCCACGACGATGGCGGCGGCGGCGGATCCGCGGATGACGGCCTCTGGCACCCTGCGCCCGTCGGCCAGCGCGGCCAGGAAGGCGGCCATGAAGCTGTCGCCCGCGCCGGTGGGTTTGAGCGCCCGGGTCGGGAAGATGCCGCTGCGCGTTTCGCCCGTTGCGGTCAGGGTGATCGCGCCGTGTTCGCCCATCTTGTAGACCACCACCTGGACGCCGTGTCGCAGAAGATCGCGCGCCTTTTCAAGCCCTTGCGCCGGGTCGCCGGCCATGAAGCCGAATTCCACGTCATTGCCGACGACGATGTCGCACAGCGCCCCGGCCCGGGCATAGACCCGGGCGGCCTCTTCGGCCGAGGCCCAGGAATAGGGCCTGTAATCCACGTCGAAGACCAGCGGCAGCCCGGCGGCGCGGGCCCGTTCGAAGGCGGCGAAGGTGGCGCTGCGCGACGGTTCGGCCGCAAGCACCGTGCCGGTCGTCACCAGCGCCGCAGCGCTGTCATAGGGCAGGGCGGCGATGTCGTCCTCGGTCATCTCGAAATCGGCGGCGCCGTTGCGGTAGATCACCGATTGGGTGTTTTCCAGTCGGCTTTCGACCACGGCAAGCGAATTGCGCGCCTCGCCCCCCTGGTGCCGGACATGGCGCCGGTCGATGCCGTAAAAATCAAGCTGGTTCAGGCAGTAACGCCCGACCGCATCATCCGAGACCCGGGTGACAAGCGCTGCCTGGCGGCCCAACCGGCATAGCCCGGCGGCGATATTGGCCGATGATCCGCCAAGCGCGGCGGTGAACTGCATAGCCTCTTCCAGCCTTGTGCCCGGCGGGTCGGCATACAGGTCCATCCCGGCGCGACCGATCACCAGGAACGGGCCGTGCGCCAGCCGCGAAAGATCCGCCATGCATCCTCCGATGATTTCCTGTTGCGGGCCGTCCGGCGCAAGGATACACCGCTTGCAACCGGTTGCAACGCGATTGCGGGAAGGAAGCCGTGTCATGGCGAAGACGCGCGAGGTGACGGCCGGAGCAACCTTGGGCCGGGTGCCGGGAGCAGAATCAAGTTCACCTCTCAAATCACTGAAATAAATGGGTGTTTCATGACAATCCGGATCGGAAACGCGCCCTGTTCCTGGGGTGTCGAATTCGCGGGCGACCCGCGCAACCCGCCCTGGCGGCAGGTGCTGAAGGACTGTGCCGAGGCCGGCTATGCGGGAATCGAGCTGGGACCGGTCGGCTACATGCCCGAACACCCCGACGAACTGGGCGCGGCGCTGGACGACCATGGGCTGAGCCTGATCGGCGGCGTCGTGTTCCGGCCGTTTCATGACCCCGATCAATGGCTTGACGTCGTGGACGGGGCTGAACGCACCTGCCGGTCCCTGGCCACCCACGGCGCGCGGCACCTGGTGCTGATCGATTCGATCTCGGCCCGCCGGGCCCCCACCGCGGGCCGCCCCGACGAGGCCGAGCAGATGGACCCGGCCGAATGGCGGAGCTTTCGGGATCGCATTGAAACCATTTCGAAAATGGGGGCCGAGGTCTATGGGCTCACGGTCAGCATCCATGCCCATGCCGCAGGTTTCATCGACTTCGAGCCGGAGCTGGAGCGGCTGCTGGACGAAATCGACGAAAGCGTCCTGAAAATCTGCTTCGACACCGGCCACCATTCCTATGCGGGCTATGACCCCGTGGCCTTCATGAAGCGCCACATGGATCGCATTTCCTACATGCATTTCAAAGATATAGACCCCGTAGTGAAAGCGGATGTCGTGGCCGAGCGGACCGATTTCTACCAGGCCTGCGGGCAGGGCATCTTTTGCAACCTGGGCCGCGGCGACGTGGATTTTCCCGCCGTCCGGCAGGTGCTGATCGAGGCCGGCTATGACGGCTGGTGCACGGTGGAACAGGATTGCGACCCGACGCTGGATGTGCGCCCGCTGGACGACGCCAAGGCGAACCGCGCCTATCTGGACAGCATCGGGTTCGGTTGACCACCCTGCGTCGGTCCAACCTCGGTATTTCGTCGGTGCAGCGCACCGGAAGCGCAGAAAGGCGAGCGATATGAACAAGTTGCAATGGGGCATGATCGGTGGAGGCGACGGCAGCCAGATCGGCCCGGCGCACCGGTTGGGTGCCGGTCTGGACGGGCTGTTCGACTTTGCCGCCGGGGCGCTGGATCACCGCCCCGAGGCGGGTCGCGCCTATGGCCGGCGGCTGGGCCTGGCCGCCGACCGCGCCTATGGCGACTGGCGCGAGATGCTGGAGGGCGAACGGGGCCGCGCCGACCGGATCGACCTGGTCACCGTCGCCACCCCCAACGCCACCCATTTCGAGATCACGAAGGCCTTTTTGGAGGCCGGCTTTCACGTGCTGTGCGAAAAGCCGATGACCATGAGTGTCGAGCAGGGCGAAGAGATCGTGCGCCTCGCCCGTGACACCGGCCGGATCTGCGCGGTGAATTACGGCTATACCGGCTACAGTCTGGTGCGGCACATGCGGGCGATGGTGGCGCGCGGTGACCTGGGCCGGATCCGGCTGGTCAAGGCCGAGTTCGCCCATGGCCACCATGCCGATGCCGCCGATGCCGACAATCCGCGGGTGCGCTGGCGCTATGACCCGGCCCAGGCCGGGGTCAGCGCGCAATTCGCCGATTGCGGCATCCACGCGCTGCACATGGCCAGTTTCGTGATCGGCCAGGAGGTCGCGCGGCTGAGCGCCGATCCGGTCAGCTGCATCCCCAGCCGGGTGCTGGAGGATGACGCTATGGTCAACCTGCGCTTCGATGGCGGCGCGGTGGGGCGGCTGTGGACCTCGTCGATCGCGATCGGGCGCCAGCACGGGCTGACGCTGCAGGTGTTCGGCGAAAAGGGCGGGCTGGCTTGGGCGCAGGAACAGCCGAACCAGCTGTTCTGGATGCCTTTGGGCGAACGGTTGCAGGTGATCGAGCGCGGCGAGGCCGGGCTGAGCCCCGAGGCCGACCGCACCAGTCGGGTCACGATCGGCCATGCCGAGGGGATGCCGCTCGCCTTCGCCAATATCTATGCCGACCTGGCCGAGGCGATCCGGGCCGAAAAGAAGGGTCGGGCGATGGACCCGGCCGCGAACCTGTATCCCCGGGCCGAGGATGGCTTGCGGTCGATGGCGGCGGTCTTCGCCGTCGCCGAAAGCGGCAAGGCCGAGGGCGCCTGGACCGAGGCACGGCCGCCGATGTTCCGCTAGCGGGTGCGCCGCAGGGTCGCGCGTTCGACGATTTCGGGCGCGAACAGCCGGGTGCTCTGGCCGGTGTCGGGGCGGTCGATGCGCTCGCGCACCAGGTCGATCGCCGCGGCGACGATCGCCTCCAGCGGCTGGCGGATCGTGGTCAGGGCGATGTTGTCCCAGCCGGCCATTTCCATGTCGTTCAGCCCCAGCAGCCCGATGTCGCCGGGCACCGACAGGCCCGCCGCGCGAACCGCCGCCAGCGCGCCGATGGCGATCACGTCATCGCCGCAGAAATAGGCCTCGGCCGGGGTGCCCTGGCCCAGAAGCCGCGCCATTTCGGCCTGACCGGCCGCATGGGAATAGGCCCGGGCATGGCTGACGGAGAGGGTCGCGCCGGGCGCGCCCTCCAGGTCGGCCCGCAGGCCCTGCAGGCGGTCGCGGGTGGTCTGCGCCTCGGGCGGGCCGCCAAGAAAGCCGAGCCGGCGATAACCCCGCGCCAACAGGGTCCGCGCCGCCAGCCGCCCGGCGGCGACATTGTCGATCCCCGCCAGCGCCGTGGGCGGCGTGGCCGAGGACCAGCCGAAGGCATGGATGACCGGCAGACCGGCGCCGCGGAACGCCCCGGCGAAATCCGGTGGCAGGGTCGAGGAGGCGACAATCACCCCGTCGACGCTGTATTGGCGCAGCATCCGCAACGCCGCGGCGGCATCGAGCGCGCCCGAGAGGTTGACCAGAAGCGGCCTGAGCCCCGCCTCCTGCAACCCGATCGTGAAACGGTCGAAGATCTGCAGGAAATAGGGATTGGTGAAATTGTCCGATACCAGCCCGATCAGCCGGGTCCGGCCGGTGGTCAGCCCGCGGGCAAGCACGTTGGGGCAATAGCCCAGCTCGCGCGCCGCGGCCTCGACCCGCGCGCGGGTCCGGGCCGAAACCGAGGCGCCCTTGGTGAAGGTGCGCGACACGGCCGAGCGGGAGACGCCCGCCCGCTCTGCCACGTCCTTGAGGGTGATGGTCATGCGGTCCGCTCCGTCGGGATTGGCCTATCTGACCGGGGCGGGGCAGGGTTTGCAACGGCTTGCAGGCAGCCACGTGAGGTCTGCCCGGGCCCGATGCGGGGGATCGCGTCGCGAATGACGCAAAATCCGTCATGTCGCATGGCGCCGCGACCCGGGCCGCCGCCGAGGCGGGCATCGACATCCTGCCGTTCGACGCGCCGTCCCGGAGACCCGCGATGTGCGATACCGCCGACGCGTGCCTTGGTCCGACCGGGACTTGCCGAAATCGCGTCATTCGTGATGGTATCGGCCTGACCGACCCGAAAGGAATGCACCCGTGGCGCGCCGTCCGACAATCACCGATGTGGCCCGCGCGGCCGGGGTCAGCGCCTCGACCGTCGACCGGGCGCTGAACGGCCGGATGAAGGTGCGCGAAGAGACCCTGCACAAGATCGCCGAGGCCGCGCACCGGGTCGGCTACCATGCCCGCGGGCTGATCGAACATCGGCTGAACGCCGCGGTGCCGGAACTGCGCCTGGGCGTGGTGCTGTCGAAGGAACGCCAGGAATTCTACCGCAATTTCACCCGCGAGATCGACGCCGCCGTGACCGGCCGCGGCGACATCCGCGGCATCGCCGATATCCGCTATTCGCAATCGCAATCGCCCGAAGAATTCGCCAGCCTGCTGCGCGATCTTGGCGCGCGCTGCGATGCGGTTGCCGGGACGGTCGTCAACCACCAGCTGATGGACCGGGCGGTGCAGGACCTGCGCGATGCCGGCGTGCCGACGTTTTCGCTTCTGAACGATTTCGCGCAGGGAATTCGACGCAATTACATCGGGTTGAACAACATGAAGGTGGGCCGGCAAGCGGCCTGGGTGATCACCCGGACCTGTCCGGTTCCGGGCAAGGTGGCGATCTTTGTCGGCGGCAATCGCTGGCACGGCCATGATCTGCGCGAGGTCGGATTCCGGGCCTTCGTGCGTGAAAGCGCGCCGGAGTTCTCGGTGCTCGATACCCTGGTCAACCTGGAGACCCGGCAGTTGACCTACGAGGCGACGCTGGACCTTCTGACCCGGCATCGCGACCTGCGCGGCATCTATGTGGCGGGCGGCGGGATGGAGGGCGCGATCGCCGCCCTGCGCGAGGTCCGCGCGCCCGAGGAAGTTGCCCTCGTGGTCAACGAAATGACCGCCGAAAGCCGGGCCGGGCTGCTGGAGGGCTATGTCCGGATGATCAATTGCACGCCGCTTCGGGCGCTGTGCGAAGGGCTGGTGGACCTGGCGTTGAAGGCGGTGCGCGACGGCGATGACGGCACCATCGGGCAGCATTTCCTGGAGCCGCGGATCGTCCTGCCGGAATTCTATTGATGACGTAAATGCGTCATTTTAACCCCCCGTGAATACGTCATGAATGACGTATTCGACAGCCCGGGGAATTGACCGACTCGGTCCGGCGCGATCAGTGTCCTGCGACAAAGCGGCGCGGGGAGGCGCCGCCGTCGGGAGGATCACATGCGGCAGTTGCAGCGCGCGCTCAATCACATGACGGCGCCCCGGCTGGGGTTCGAGGCCTTTCTGGACCTTGCCGCAGAGGTCGGCTGCGTCGGGGTCGAGTTGCGCAACGATATCGACCGGCCGTTGTTCGACGGTCGTGATGCGGCGGCGGCGGGCCGGGTGATCCGCGACCGGGGGCTGCGGCTGGTCGGCCTGAGCCAGGTCTATCCGTTCAACGCCTGGTCGGAGGCCATTGCCGGCGAGGTGCGGGCGCTGATCGCCACCGCCCGGGCCGCCGGCGCCGAGACCATCAGCCTGATCCCGCGCAATGACGGCGAGGGCACCGGCAACGGCGAACGCCAGGCCAACCTGCGCATCGCCCTCAAGAATATCAAACCGATGCTGGACGAGGCCGGCATGGTCGCCCTGGTGGAGCCTCTGGGGTTCCTGAGGTCGTCGCTGCGGTTCAAGCAGGAACTGGTCGAAACGATCGACGCATTGGACGCCGGCGACCGGTTCCGGCTGGTCCATGACACGTTCCACCACACCCTGGCCGGGGGCGGGCCGATCTTTCCCGATCTGACCGGGATCGTGCATGTCTCGGGCGTGGCGGACCCGTCGCTCGCGGTCGAGCAGATGGAGGATGCGCATCGCGTTCTGGTCGGTGAAGACGACCGGCTGGACAATGTCGGCCAGATCGCCGCGCTTCTGGCGGCGGGCTATGACGGCCCGATCTCCTGTGAGTGCTTTTCGCCCGATATCCATGCCCTGGCCGATCCGGCCGCGGCGATCGGGCGGTCCTTCGACTTCATCTCTTCGCGGATCGCCGCCCCGGCGGCGTGATCCGAAGGCAAACCGCCCCGGTTTCCGGGGCTTCCGGCGGAAGACGACGGTGTGCCGGACACCGCATTTGGGAGGAAACCAATGAACAAGACCCTTATCGCCGCCACCGCCCTGGCATCCGTCATGGGCACGGCCAGCTACGCCGAGACCATCGGCGCGTCGATCGCCCGGTTCGACGACAACTTCCTGACCGTGATGCGCAACGGCATGGTCGAATATGCCGACGGCCTGGACGGCGTCGAATTGCAGGTCGAGGATGCCCAGGACGACGTTGCCCGGCAGCTGGACCAGATCAACAATTTCATCGCCAGCGGCGTCGATGCGATCATCGTCAACGCGGTCGACACCTCGGCCACCGACGCGATGACCGCCGCCGCCGCCGCCGCCGGCATTCCGCTGGTCTATGTCAACCGCGAGCCGATCAACGTGAACGCGCTGCCCGAGAACCAGGCCTTCGTGGCGTCGAACGAGATCGAGAGCGGCACGCTGGCCGCCTTCGAGGCTTGCAAGATGCTGCGCGCCATGGGCCATGCCGGCGGCGCACAGGGCTATCTGATGATGGGCCAGCTGTCGAACCAGGCCGCGGTGCAGCGCACCAAGGATGTCGATGACGTGCTGGGCATGGACATGTGCAACTTCATCACCCTGATCGACCGCCAGACCGCCAACTGGTCGCGCGACGAGGCCCAGGACCTGATGACCAACTGGCTGTCCTCGGGCGAGGATTTCCAGGTGGTCTTCGCCAACAATGACGAAATGGCGATCGGTGCGATCCAGGCGATGAAGGCGGCCGGGATCAGCATGGAGGACGTGGTCGTGGTCGGTGTCGACGCCACCCAGGACGCGCTGGTGGCGATGCAGGCGGGCGATCTGGACGCCACCGTGTTCCAGGATGCCTTCGGCCAGGGCGAAGGCTCGGTCGATGCGGCGCTGTCGCTGGCCCGGGGCGAGGACGTGGACCAGAAGGTCTATATCCCGTTCCAGCTGGTGACCCCGGCGAATCTGGACGATTTCCTGGATCGCAACTGATCCGGTGAGACGACGACCGGCGGGGCGTGCCTTGCGCCCCGCCGGAGCCGGCCGAGCCGGCAGATGCAGATTGCGCAGCGGGAGGCGAGCGATCCATGGCGGAAACGTCCGACGGTATCGGCGGTCTGAAATACGACAAGTCGAAGCGGGCCTGGCCCAACGAGTTCAACATCTTCATCGCGCTGATCCTGATCGTCGGGGTGTTCGAGGCGCTGGGTCAGCTTCTGCCCTACATGGACGGGCAAAGCTTCCTGTTCGACACCCGGGATCGGTTCGATTCGATCTTCAACGAGTCGCGGCTGCGGATCATCATCCTGCAGGTGGCGATCATCGGGATCATTTCCCTGGGCGTGACACAGGTCATCATCTCGGGGGGGATCGACCTGTCGTCGGGGCCGCTGGTGGCGGCGACGGCGATGATCGTGATGTCCTTCGCCCAGACCGAACTGGTCAACGGCAACCCCAACCCCAAGGCGGTGTTCGGCCCCTGGGCCTTCGACCTGCCGCTGATCGTGCCGATCATCGTCGGCCTGTGTTTCGGCGCCTTCATCGGCGCGGTCAACGGCACGCTGATCGCCTTCACGCGTATCCCGCCCTTCATCGCCACGCTGGGCATGTTCCTGATCTGCCGCGGCATCGCGCAATGGTGGACCCGCGGCCAGCCGGTGTCGTTCCCGACCGAAAGCTATGCCTGGATCGGATCGGGCATGATGCCGGTGATCTGGTTCGCGCTGCTGGCGATCCTGTGCCATGTGCTGCTGCGCTACACCGTCTACGGCAAGCACACCTATGCCATCGGCTCGAACGAGGCGGCGGCGCGGATGTCGGGGATCAACGTGCGTCGGCACAAGGTCATGGTCTACATGATCGCCTCGATGCTGGCCGCCTTTGCCGCCATCGTGCTCAGTTCCAAGAACCTGACCGCGCAATCGGGCATGGGGCTGTTCTATGAACTCTACGCCATCGCCATGGCGGTGATCGGCGGGGTCAGCCTGCAGGGCGGGCGCGGGTCGATCATCGGCACCGTGCTGGGGGCGATGGTCTTCGGGGTGATCCAGTCCGGCTTCACCTTCGTGAAACTCGACGCCTATTTCCAGATCATGGCCATGGGCGTCATCATCATCAGCGCCGTGGTGCTGGACCAGTGGCGCCAGCAACGCGCCGCGATGCGGTCCTGAACGGGGGAGGACGACATGAGCGGCATCGAACTGCACGACATGGCCGACATCATCCTGGAAACCCGGGACCTGACCAAGCATTACGGCGGGGTCCACGCGCTGGAGGGGGCCGATTTCATCCTGCGCAAGGGCGAACACGTGGCGATCATGGGCGACAACGGGGCGGGCAAGTCCACCTTCGTGCGCCAGATCACCGGGGTCGAGCAGCGCACCCGGGGAGAGATCATCTTCGACGGCCACCCGGTGCATTTCGCCGGCCCGCTGGATGCCCGAGAGGCCGGGATCGAGGCGGTGTTCCAGACCCTGGCCCTGGCCGATCACCTGGACGTGCCCGACAACCTGTTCCTGGGGCGCGAGAAGACCTTCATGAACTGGCTCGGGCCGTTCCGGCTGCTGGATTACAAGGGGATGCGCCAGGACACGCTGGATGCCTTGCAGAAGACCGGGGTGAAGATCCCCAACATCCGCAACACGATCCAGAACATGTCCGGCGGCCAGCGCCAATGCGTGGCGATCGCCCGGACCGCCAGCTTCCATTCCAAGCTGACGATCATGGACGAACCGACGGCGGCGCTGGGGGTGCAGGAAACCGCCCAGGTCGAAAACATCATCCGCACCCTCAAGGAACAGGGCGAACCGCTGATCCTGATCAGTCACAACATGCGGCAGGTGATGGATCTGGTCGACCGGATCATCGTCTTCCGCCGGGGCCGGATCGTGGCCAATCTCAACAAGACCGAAACCGACGGCCAGGATGTGGTCGCCTATATCACCGGCGCCAAGACCCAGCCCGAATACGCTGTCGACGGCGTGACCTGACACGGCGGATCGAGACCCGGACGGCCGGCGCGGCATGTGATCCGGGCCGGTCCGTGCGATGCCGGCCGGGGGGCGGTTTCCCGGCGACCCTGAACAAGAAGGACAGATGATGAGCGTGAATTTCGCAGTCTTGGGGGCCGGCCGGATCGGACAGGTGCATGCCCGCGCCGTGGCCTCGGTCGATGGGGCGCGGCTGGTGGCCGTGTCCGATCCGGTCGCCGAGGCGGCGCAGGCGGTTGCGGACCGGTTCGGCTGCGACATCCGCAGCATCGACGCCATCGCCGCCGGCGATGATGTCGACGCGGTGGTGATCTGCACCCCGACCGACACCCATGCCGACCTGATCGAGCAATTCGCCCGGGCCGGAAAGGCGGTGTTCTGCGAAAAACCCATCGACCTCAGCCTGGCGCGGGTCAGGGAGTGCCTCAAGGTGGTCGACCGGACCTCCACCCCGCTGATGGTCGGGTTCAACCGCCGGTTCGATCCGGATTTCATGGCCGTCAAGGCGGCGATTGACGCCGGCCGCATAGGCGCGGTCGAGATGGTGACGATCATCTCCCGCGATCCGGGCGCGCCGCCGGCCGATTACATCACCCGGTCGGGCGGGATCTTCCGCGACATGACGATCCACGATTTCGACATGGCCCGCTGGCTGCTGGGCGAAGAGGTCGAAACGGTGATGGCCCAGGCCTCGGTCCTGACCGATCCGCAGATCGGCGCGCTGGGCGATTTCGACAGCGCCAACGTGATCCTGCGCAGCGCCAGCGGGCGCCAGGCGATCATCACCAATTCGCGCCGCGCCGCCTATGGCTATGACCAGCGGATCGAGGTGCTGGGGTCCAAAGGCATGGTCGCCGCGCGCAACCAGCACGAGGCGAATATCGAATTCGCCGGGGCCGAGGGGTTCGGCGCGCCGCCGCTGCTGAATTTCTTCATGACCCGCTATACTGCCGCCTATGCCGCCGAGATCGCCGGCTTCGTCGCCGCCCTGGCCGACGCGGGGCCGATGCCGGCGACCGGTCATGACGGGATGATGGCGCTGGCGCTGGCCGATGCGGCGGTGCTGTCGGTCGAACAGGGGCGCGCGGTCAGGGTCGGCGAGGTCACGGGCTGAGCGATGAAACGGCTGGACGTCATCACCATCGGGCGCGCGGGCGTCGATCTTTACGGCAGCCAGATCGGCGGCCGGCTGGAGGATATGGGCAGTTTCGACAAGTATATCGGCGGCTCGCCCACCAATATCGCCTGCGGCACCGCGCGGCTGGGTCTGAAATCGGGGCTGATCACCCGGGTCGGGGACGAGCACATGGGCCGCTTCATCCGCGAAGAATTGCACCGCGAGGGGGTCGATACCGGCGGCGTGGTCACCGATCCGGAGCGGCTGACCGCGCTGGTGATCCTCGGGATTCGCGACCAGGCGCAGTTCCCGCTGATCTTCTACCGCGAAAACTGCGCCGACATGGCGCTGTGCGAGGACGATATCGACGAGGCCTATATCGCCTCCGCCCGCGCGGTGGTGCCCACCGGCACCCATCTGAGCCATCCGCGCACCGAGGCCGCCGTGCTCAAGGCGTTGCACCTGGCGCGCAAGCATGGGGCAAGGACCGGGCTGGATATCGACTACCGCCCCAACCTGTGGGGCGTGGCCGGGCATGGCGACGGCGAAAGCCGCTTCGTCGAAAGTGCGTCGGTGACGGCCAAGCTGCAATCGCATCTGCATCTGTTCGACCTGATCGTCGGCACCGAAGAGGAATTCCACATCGCCGGCGGCACGACCGATACGGTCGCGGCCCTGCGCGCGGTGCGGGCTCTCAGCGATGCGGTGCTGATCTGCAAGCGCGGCGCGGCCGGGGCGGTGGCCTTCGACGGGTCGATCCCCGACAGCCTGGACGACGGCCAGACCGGCCCCGGTTTCCCGATCGAGGTGTTCAACGTGCTGGGCGCGGGGGACGGGTTCTTTTCCGGGCTGCTGAAAGGCTGGCTGGACGAAGAGGACTGGCCGACGGCGCTCAAATACGCCAATGCCTGCGGCGCCTTCGCGGTCAGCCGGCATGGCTGCACCCCGGCCTATCCCAGCTGGGACGAGCTGCAGTTCTTCTTCGAGCGCGGGATCACGCGGCCCGACCTGCGCAATGACGCGGAACTGGAGCAGGTCCATTGGGCGACGACCCGCACGGGCGATTGGTCCGCCTTGCGCAGCTTCGCCTTCGATCACCGGTCGCAATTGGAGGAAATGGACGGCTATACGCCCGAAAAGGGCGCGGCCTTCAAGGAGCTGTGCCTGGAGGCGGCGTTGCAGGTTCAGGCCGGGCAGGGCGGCTACGGCATCCTGTGCGACGACCGGATCGGGCGGGCGGCGCTGCACCGGGCCAGCGGCACGGGCCTCTGGATCGGGCGGCCGGCCGAATTGCCCGGCGCGCGCCCCGTCGCCTTCGAGCCCGGGCTGGGCGCGGATCTGGGGGGCCTGCGCGAATGGGCGCGCGAAAACGTGGTCAAGCTGCTGGTCTTCTGCCACCCTGAAGACGACGACAAGACGCGCAAAATGCAGATCGCGCGGGTCAAGCGGCTGTTCACCGCGGCGCGGCGCAACGGGCTGGAATTCCTGCTGGAAGTGATCCCGTCCAGGGTCGGGCCGGTCGATGACTGGACCACGGCGCGGCTGATCCGGTCCGTCTATGCCGCCGGCATCTATCCCGATTGGTGGAAGCTGGAGCCGTTCCGGACCGAGGCCGCCTGGGCCAATGCGGTATCCGCGATCGAGGACAACGATCCGCGCACCCGCGGCATCGTCGTGCTGGGGCTGGACGCGCCCGAGGAGGCGCTGGCCGAAAGCTTCGCCCTGGCCGCGCGGCAACCGCTGGTCAAGGGCTTTGCCGTGGGCCGGACGATCTTCGCCGACGCGGCGCGGGCCTGGATGACCGGCGCGATGAGCGACGCCGAGGCCGTCGCGCAGATGGCAGAGCGCTTTGCCCGGCTCTGCGAGATTTGGGATGATGCGCGCAGGACCGCGCAAGAGGAGGCCGCATGACCAAGACCGTGAGACTGACCGCCGCCCAGGCCATGGTGCGCTATCTGCTGGCGCAGAAGACCGAGGAAGGCGACAGCTTCATCGCCGGGATCTGGGCGATCTTCGGCCATGGCAATGTCGCCGGGCTGGGGGAGGCGCTCTATCCGGTGCGCGACGACCTGCCGACCTGGCGCGGGCACAACGAACAGACCATGGCCCATTGCGCGATCGCCTATGCCAAGCAGTCGCGGCGGCGCCGGGCGATGGCGGTGACATCCTCGATCGGGCCCGGCGCGACCAACATGGTGACCGCCGCCGCGCTGGCCCATGCCAACCGGCTGCCGGTGCTGCTGATCCCCGGCGATGTCTTTGCCAACCGCGGCCCCGATCCGGTGTTGCAGCAGATCGAGGATTTCGGCGACGGCACGGTCAGCGCCAATGATTGCTTCCGCCCGGTCAGCCGCTATTTCGACCGGATCAGCCGGCCCGAACACCTGCTGACGGCGCTGCCGCGCGCCTTTCGGGTTCTCACCGACCCGGCCGAATGCGGTCCGGTCACGCTGGCCTTCTGCCAGGACGTGCAGGCCGAGGCCCATGATTATCCGCTCGGCTTCTTCGAGCCGCGGGTCTGGCGTCCGCGCCGGCTGCGGCCGGATCTGGCCGAACTGGAGGCCGTCGCCGCGCTTGTGACATCCGCGAAACGTCCGGTGATCGTGGCCGGCGGCGGGGTGCATTATTCCGGCGCGACCGAGGCCCTGCGCAGCTTTGCCGAGGCGCACAACATCCCCGTCACCGAAACCCAGGCGGGCAAATCGGCGCTGCCCTGGGATCATCCGCTGAACCTGGGCCCGATCGGCGTCACCGGGGGCGAGCCGGCCAACACCGTCTGTGCCGAGGCCGACCTGGTGCTGGGCGTCGGCACGCGGTTCCAGGATTTCACCACCGGGTCCTGGGGGCTGTTCGCCAACCCGCTGCGCAGGCTGGCCTGCCTGAATGTCGCCGCCTATGACGCGATGAAACACGGCGCCGCGCCGCTTGTGGCCGATGCCCGGGTCGGTCTGGAAGAACTGGGCGCGGCGCTGGGCGGTCACAAGGCGCCGGGCGGCGTGGACGGTCTGAAACACGACTGGTTCGCCAGGGTCGACCCGATCACCGCGGCGCCCGAAGAGACGAATGCACTGCCCACCGACATGCAGGTGATCGGCGCGGTCCAGCGCCAGGCCGGCGAGCATACCGTGGTGATGTGCGCCGCCGGCACCATGCCGGGCGAGTTGCACAAGCTGTGGAAGGCCGGCCGGCCCGGCAGCTATCACATGGAATACGGCTTTTCCTGCATGGGATACGAGATTCCCGGCGCCATGGGCATCAAGATGGCCGAACCGGAGGCCGACGTGATCTGTTTCACCGGCGACGGCACCTACATGATGGCCAATTCGGAAATGGCCACGGCGGCGATGATGGGGGTCGATTTCACCGTGGTGGTGACCGACAATCGCGGCTTCGGCTGCATCAACCGGCTGCAGATGGGCACCGGCGGGGCCGAGTTCAATTGCCTGCTGGAGCACGCGGTGGGCGGCGCGAATTCCGCGATCGATTTCGCCGCCCATGCCGCGGCGATGGGGGCGACCAGCGTCAAGGTCGGCTCGATCGCCGAACTGGAAGCGGCGCTGGCGAAACGGCACGACATCCGCGGGCCCTACGTGGTGGTGATCGACACCGATCCCTATCCCAGCACCGAACCGGGCGGCACCTGGTGGGAGGTCGGCGTGCCGGAGGTATCCGACCGGCCGCAAGTGGCCGAGGCGCGGGCGCGCTACGAGGCCGCCAAGCAGACGCAAAGGGCCGACTAGATGGCTGTGAAACTGGGGATTTCCCTGATCGCCTGGCAGAACGACGACCTGCCCGAGCTGACGGCCGCCTTCACCACCGAAGGCGCGATGCAGGACGCCGCCGCCATCGGCTATGCCGGGGTGGAACGCGGCCGCCGGATGCCCGCCGATACCGACGGGCTGCGCGCCTATCTGGACCGCTACGGCGTCGCGCTGTGCGGCGGCTGGTGTTCGGGCAACCTGATGGTCAACGACCTGGCGACCGAACAGGCGGCGATCCGCGCCCAGGTCGATCAGTTCGCCGCCCTTGGCGCGCCCTGCGTGGTCTATGCCGAGTGTTCCAACACGATCCAGGGCGACCAGGCCATGCCGGTCAGCCAGCGGCCGAAACTGGGCCGCGACGCGGTCATGGCCTATGCCGCGAAACTGACCGAGCTGGCGACATGGGCCGCCGACCGGGGCTGCGGGCTGGCCTATCATCACCACATGGGCGCCATGGTGCAGGATGCCGAGGATATCGACTGGCTGATGGAGGGCTCGGGGCCGGCGCTGGGCTTGCTCTATGACACGGGCCATCTGCATTTCGCCGGGGCCGACCCGCTGGCGGTGCTGGACAAATGGGGCGACCGGGTGACCCATGTCCATGTCAAGGATGTGCGCCAGGGCGTTCTGGACCGGGTGCGGACCGAGGATCTGTCGTTCCTCGACGGGGTCGCGAACGGCGTCTTTTCGGTGCCGGGCGATCCGGAGGGCTGCCTTGATTTCCGGGCCATCACCGACCGGCTGGCGGCGATCGGCTATGACGGCTGGATCGTGGTCGAGGCCGAACAGGACCCGGCCAAGGCGCCGCCCTATGAATATTCGAAAGCCGGCTACGACCATCTGGTCGATCTTTGCGCCCGCTCCGGGCTCGAGATCGCCGCCTGACATTCACCGGCCCCGAACGGGGTCAGCACCCAAGCCATGAACTGTAGGAGGCTATCATGGTAGACAGAGAACTCGGATATATCGGCTATTTCGACCGGGACTCCTGTGACCTGGACGAATTCAAGGTGTTGACCTCGCAGAACCTCGCGGCCGGGGATGTGCCCCATGCGGCAAAGATCGTCAGCAACGTGCCGGTCTATGACATGGACAGGCTGCGCCCGGCGCTGGACGATCCGGCCAAGCGGCGCGCTTTGCTGACCGAATGGGGCCATGTGCTGCGGTTTTCGGCCGGGGTGATCGCGCTGAGGCGGGCCTATGCCGATACCGCGCCGATCGACCGGGCCAGCGAGGTGTTCCGCGCCATCATCGCCGAGGAACGCGAAAGCGCCGCCGGCAAGGGCGATCATTTCGCGGCCTCGGGCGCCAATGACCGGATCTGGAATTCGCTGCAAAAGCAGTGCCTGAAAGACCCCGAGGGCTTCGCGCTCTATTTCGGGAACCCGGTGATCGCGGCGGCGGCCGAAGCCTGGCTGGGCCCGAATTACCAGATGACCACGCAGGTCAACCAGGTCCGCCCCGGCGGCAAGGCGCAGACCGCGCATCGCGACTATCACCTGGGCTTCATGACGGCCGAGGACTGCCTGCGCTATCCGGCCCATGTCCACGAGGTCTCGACCACCCTGACCCTGCAAGGCGCCATCGCCCATGTCGACATGCCGATCGAAAGCGGCCCGACCAAGCTGTTGCCGTTCTCCCAGGCCTATGGGCCGGGCTATGCCGCCTTTCACGACGACGCCTTCCGCGACTGGTTCGAAGAGGCCCATGTCCAGGTGCCGCTGGACAAGGGCGACGCGGTGTTCTTCAACCCGGCGCTGTTCCATGCCGCGGGCGAGAATGTCAGCGCCGGGATCGAGCGGATGGTGAACCTGTTGCAGGTGTCGTCCGCGATGGGCCGGTCGCTCGAGGCGGTGGACCGGCAGGCGATGTCGCTGGCGCTGTTCCCGGAACTGGTGAAGCTGAAACAGGGCGGGGCCATGGGGGCCGCGGACCTGGACGCGGCGATCGCGTCCTGCGCCGAAGGCTATCCCTTTCCGACCAACCTCGACACCGACCCGCC
>LJSF01000025.1 GCA_001314655.1 Rhodobacteraceae bacterium HLUCCA08
ATCGCCCTCTCCTACGACCACCGCATCCTCAACGGCGCCCAGGCCGCAATCGCCCTTACAGCCTTCAAAAACAACCTCGAAGAACCCATGAGGATGATGCTGCGGTGACATCTGTGGGTCCCTGAGGGGCCAGCGCCATTGCGCAATCGATTTCTGGTCGCTATGTCCCCCCGAACCAGAGACCGTGAATGGTGAAGGAATGGTGCGGGCCGTTACGCTGAAAGATATCGCGCGGGAAACCGGCGTTCATGTCTCGACCGTGTCGCGGGCGCTCGATCCGCGGGCGCGCGACAGCCTGACCGACGAGGTCGTGGCCCGCGTCACCGAAACCGCCCAGCGCCTGGGCTATCGGCCCAACCGCCTGGCCGCCGGGTTGCGCACCAAGCGGACCAAGACCGTCGGCCTGATCATCCCGGATATCACCAACCCGCTGTTCCCGCCGATCGTGCGCGGGGTCGAAAGCGTGCTCGAGCCGGCCGGCTACGTGTCGATCATCGTCAATACCGATGGCCGGCGCGACCGGGAACGGTTCCAGATGCAGGTGCTGATGGAACGCGGCGTCGACGGCGTCGTCCATGCCGCCGTCGAACGCGACGACCCCTATTTCGACGATATCAGGCAGCAAAGCCTGCCGATCGTCACCGTCAACCGGGCGCTGGATTTCGACGGCGTGCCCGGCATCGTCAATGACGAGGCGGCCGGGATCACCGCCATGTTCCGCCTGCTCCATGACGCCGGCCACCGCCGCATCGCCCATATCGCCGGCCCGCAGCAGCTGTCCACCGGGGTCGAGCGGCTGGAGGCGTTCCGCGCCGCGGCGCGCGACTATGGTCTGGACGTGCCGGAATATTACATCTCGCGCTCCGAGATGTTCGTGTTCGAAGAGGGCTATCGCTGTGCCGAACAACTGCTGTCGCTGGCAAAACGTCCCACCGCGATCCTGGCGGCGAACGACCGGCTGGCGCTGGGGGCGATGCGGGCGATCGACGACCAGGGTCTGTCCTGCCCCGAAGATGTCTCGGTCACCGGGTTCAACGACAGCGATTACCTGGAACTGATCAAGCCCGGCCTGACCACCGTCCGGGTCGACAAGACCGGGGTCGGGCAACGGGCGGCCGAGACGCTGATCGCGATGCTCGAAAACCCCGAGGCCGAGCGACCGAAGCGGATCGTGATGCCGATCGAAGCCGTCACCCGCGAGTCCGTCGCCCCGCCGAAAGCGGATTGAGCGGACCAAGCGAAACGGCCGCCCCGATCCGGAGCGGCCGCGGCGCGCCCCGGACCTGAGCCGGGGCCTGTGCCATCGAGGTCCCGGGTCAGGCCCGGGACGGGGTCGCGGCAGGGCCACGCCCCCCGGATCATGGCTCAGCCGATCGCCGCCGCTTTCACGTCGTCGTCGATATGCGGCACGTATTGGGCGAAATTCTCGGCGAACATCTCGACCAGTTTCCGGGCCTGGGCATCATAGGAGGCCGGATCCGCCCAGGTGCTGCGCGGTTCGAGCAGGCCGTCATCGACACCGGGGCAGGCCACCGGCACGTCGAAGCCGAAATTCGCATCCTTGCGGAACTGTCCTTCGACCAGCGACCCGTCCAGCGCCGCGGCCAGCAGGGCCCGGGTCGCCCGGATCGGCATCCGCGTGCCGGTGCCATGGGCGCCGCCGGTCCAGCCGGTATTGACCAGCCAGCAGGTCGCGCCATGCTTGGCGATCTTTTCCTGCAGCAGCTTGCCATAGACCTCGGGCCGGCGCGGGGTGAAGGGGGCGCCGAAACAGGTCGAAAAGGTCGGCTCGGGCTCGGTCACGCCGCGCTCGGTGCCCGCGACCTTCGAGGTGAAGCCCGACAGGAAGTGATACATCGCCTGCGCCGGCGTCAGCCGGGCGATCGGCGGCAGCACGCCGAAGGCATCGCAGGTCAGCATGATGATGTTCTTGGGATGGCCCCCCAGCGCCGTGTCCGAGGCGTTCGAGATGTAGTCCATCGGATAGGCCGCGCGCATGTTCGCGGTCAGGCTGCTGTCCTCGAAATCCAGCTCCTTGGTTTCGGGGTGATAGACCATGTTCTCGATCACGGTGCCGAATTTCGAGGTGGTGGCATAGATCTCCGGCTCGGCCACGGGCGACAGGCTGATCGTCTTGGCATAGCAGCCGCCCTCGAAATTGAAGATGCCGCGCTCGGACCAGCCGTGTTCGTCGTCGCCGATCAGCACCCGGCCGGGCTCGGACGACAGGGTGGTCTTGCCGGTGCCCGACAGGCCGAAGAAGATCGCCGTGTCGACCGGGTTGCCCGGCGCATGGTTGGCCGAGCAATGCATCGGCATGATGCCTTTTTCCGGCAGCAGGTAATTGAGCAGGGTGAAGACCGATTTCTTGTTCTCGCCGGCATATTCGGTGCCGCCGATCAGGATCAGCTTGCGGTCGAAGTTCAGCGCGATCACCGTGTCGGTCCGGCAGCCATGGCGTTCGGGATCGGCCAGGAAGGTCGGGCAGTTCACGATGGTGAAATCGGGGACAAAGCTGTCCAGTTCCTCGCGCCCGGGCCGGCGCAGCAGGTGGCGGATGAACAGCCCGTGCCAGGCCAGCTCGGTCACCAGCCGCACGTCCAGCCGATGCGCCGGATCGGCGCCGCCATACAGGTCCTGCACGTAATAGGTGCCGCCCTTCATGTGCTCCAGCATGTCCGCATGCAGCCGGTCGAAGGCCTCGGGCTCCATCCTCGCGTTGTTTTCCCACCAGATCACGTCGCGGGTGGTGTCGGTACAGACCACGTGCTTGTCCTTGGGCGAGCGGCCGGTGTATTTGCCGGTCGACACCAGCAGCGTGCCGCCCTGGCCCATCTCGCCCTCGCCGTTGCGCAGGGCCTGGGTCATCAGATCCGGCTCGATCAGGTTGTAATAGACCTGGCCGAGTCCCGTGATGCCCTGATGCTCAAGCTTCATGTCGGGGTTGACCCGTCCGATGTCCATGACTGTCTCCTGTCGTCGAGCCGCGCCGCGCGGCTGGATAGACCCCCTCTTAACACCTCGATTTTCCTTGGGAAAAGCACTGCTTTGCACAGTTAGCGCAACCATCGCCATGTTAGCGCAAGCAAGGCCCCGGTGACGGCTGCGATCCCGGCGAGAGGCCCGCGATCGTATCGCGTTTCGGCTGCGGGCACGCGAATCTGTCGGTGCCGGTCCCTTGCCCCCGGGGCGCGCTGCGGGCATGAGGGGGCGTGCGAAACGGGGGCAGGGACCATGCCGGAGATCGGCCTTCTGATCGGCCTGGGGGCCATGTTGCTGGCGATCGGCGCCGTCGCCGGGGTGCTGGCGGGATTGCTGGGCGTGGGCGGCGGCATCGTGCTGGTGCCGTCCTTTTTCTACGCCTTCAGCGTGCTGGGCTACGAGGGCCCGCAGCTGATGCAGATGTGCCTGGCCACCTCGCTGGCCACGATCATCGTCACCTCGGTCCGCTCGGTCCTGGCCCATGACAGGCGCGGGGCGGTCGACTGGGCGATCCTGCGCGGCTGGGCGCCGGGCATCGCCATCGGCGCGGTGCTGGGCGTTCTGGTCGCCACACAGCTGCGTTCGGCCACCTTGCAGGCGATCTTCGGCGGGCTGGCGGCCGTGGTCGGGCTCTACATGCTGCTGGGCCGCGCCCATTGGCAGATCGCGCCGCAGATGCCGACCGGCCCGCTGCGCGCCGTGCTGTCGCCGCTGGTCGGGCTGCTGTCGGTGCTGATGGGGATCGGCGGCGGATCCTTCGGGGTCCCGCTGATGAGCCTGCATGGCGTCGCCATCCACCGCGCCGTGGCCACCGCGGCCGGCTTCGGGGTGATCATCGCCGTGCCCTCGGTCGCGGGCTTTCTGCTGGTCACCGTCGCGCCGGCGCCGCCCTGGTCGATCGGTGCGGTCAACCTGATCGCCTTCGCGCTGATCGTCGCCATGACCCTGATCACCGCCCCGATCGGCGCCCGGCTGGCCCATGCGATGGATCCCAAGCCGCTCAAGCGGGTCTTCGGCGCCTTCCTGATCCTGGTGGCGCTGAACATGCTGCGCAAGGCGCTGGCCGGGTAGGGGCCTCAGCCCAGGAACCGCCGCACCGCCGCCGCCGCGCCCGCGCCGCCGCCCATGGCGCCGGAATAGCCGCCGAAACCGGAAAAGGCCGATCCCAGGAACAGGCCCGGCACCGCCGTGCGCACCCGCATCGGCGGGCCCGACATCAGCCGCGCCGGCGGTTCGGGGGCAAAGCCGTAAAGCGCGCCCCCGGGCGTGCCCAGATGGCGGGCCATGGTCTCGGCCGTGGCCATCTCGGCGCTTTGCACGGCGGCGGCGAAGCCGGGCCATTCCGCCTCGAGCCGCGCGGTGATCGCGGCGATCCAGGCGGCCTTGCGGGCGCGTCGGTCGGCCTCGCTCAGCCCGGCCCAGTTGGAGACCCGGTCGATCCCGGTCACGGTGATCGGCGCGGGCCGGCCCGCAGCGCTCAGCCCGGCGTCGATCTGGCCGTAATCGACCGTGATCAGCGGCGGCATCAGCTCGTGCGGGTGGGTCGACAGCGCCGCGCCGGCGGCGCGCCAATCGGTCAGGCGCTGCATCCAGTCGGGCAGCAGCACCGTCGCATATTGCCCGATCCCCAGGTCGGAGCCGGACCGCGCCATCCGGTAGCTGACATGGAACAGCGACAGCGACAGCGGCCGGTCGGCGATCTCGGCCGACAGGGCCTCGGCGGCCGGCGCGGGCAGCAGGTCGACCAGCGCGTGCGGCGCGGCATTGGCGATCACGCTGCGGCAGGGGACCTCTGCGGTGCCGCGGTCGCCACGGACATGGCGCACCGCGCAGACGGCGCCATCGGCATCGGTCAGAACCCCGGTCGCCGCATGGCCGCACAGAATCCGGCCGCCCCGGTCGCGGATCCCCCCGGCCAGGGCCTCGGCCAGCCGTTGCGAGCCGCCCCGGATATAGGCGCCGCCGCCCGCCAGGAACCCGCCCTGGGCCACGCCGTAGCCCAGCCACCACAGCCGGTCGGGGTCGTCGGCGTAATAGGGCAGGTTGGCGGCCAGACACAGTTTGAGCGCCTCGTTGTCGCCGAAATGGCGCTGCATCACCTGCGACAGGCTGTGCCGGTAATCGCGCAGCAGCGCCCACATCCCGCGCGGCAGGTCGGCCAGGTGGCCCCGCCACCAGCGCCCGTCATGGCGTTCCGACATCAGCGCCATCGCGCCCTGGATGCCGCGCAATTCGTCCAGGAACCCCGCGATCGCCCCGGCCGCCTCGGGGAACCGTGCGGTCAGCGCCGCCTCGGCCGGGTCCATCCCGGCGGGCAGGACGAAAGGCGCGCCGACGGCCGGGCTGCGCAGCTCGTAAAGCGCCGGCACCGGGACGAAATCGACAAGGTCGCGCAGGCCCAGCCTGTCCAGGATCGCGGCCTTCGGGTCGGGCGTGCCGCCCGGGGGGACGGTCATGTGCAGCGACATCTCCTGCGCCACCCCGTCGCGCGCCAGGGTCGTGGCCGCCCCGCCGACGTGATCGGCCCGTTCCAGCACCAGGACCGACAGCCCGTCGCGCGCCAGAAGCGCGGCGGCACTCAAGCCGCCAAGGCCGGCGCCAATGACAACGGTATCGAACGCGGAGCGGGATGGGGGTGACATCGGATCATCCTTTGATCTGGATGATCACAGGATAGACATTCCCCGAAACCGAACCTTGCTCTGGCGCAACTGCGCGCTTGTGACGCGCTCAGCCCCGCTCCAGCCGGGCCGCGCGACCGCCGCGGCGCTGCTTCAGCCGCCCGGCGCGGTCCGGCAGTTCGGCCATGATCTGCGCCCGTGTCTCGGGCGTCATCCGGCTCCAGGCGGTGATCTCCTCGATCGAGCGCAGGCAGCCGGTGCACAGCCGTTCCACCGGATGGACCACGCAGACCTTGATGCAGGGGCTTTCGATCTCGTCGCGTTTCCAGATCTCGTCGCTCATGTGCCCGTCCTCAGGTTGCGCAGCCGGTCCAGCATACCCTGCAATATGACCGCGGCGGCGACATTGTCGATGACCTCGGCGCGACGTTTTCGAGACGTATCCGCCTCCAGCAGCGCCCGTTCGGCCGCCACCGTGCTCAGCCGCTCGTCCCAGAAGCCGATCGGCAGCGCGGTCAGCCGCGCCAGGTTGCGGGCGAAGGCGCGGGTCGATTGCGCCCGCGGCCCTTCGGTGCCGTCCATGTTGCGCGGCAGGCCCAGCACGATCCCGCCCAGGGCGCGGGCGGCGATGATCTGCTTCAGCCGGGCGGCATCGGCAGTGAATTTCGTCCGTTTCACGGTTTCCAGCGGGCTGGCCACCGTGCCCAGCACGTCCGATACCGCCACCCCGATGGTGCGCGTGCCCAGGTCCAGGCCCATCAGCCCCGCCATGGGCGGCAGCGCGGCGGCGAAATCCTCGGCGCGGTCATGGATCACTCCGCCACCCCGGCCGATTGCGCGGCCGTGCGCAGCATGTCCAGCGCGGCCGGATCGGCGGCAAAGACCCCCAGCGCCTCGTCATAGATCGCCCGGGCCTCGTCGGTGCGGCCCAGCACCCCCAGCGCGTTGATCAGCTGCGCCCAGTCCGGCGCCGCGCCGCCTTCGGTCGCCAGCCGGTCGGACAGGTTGGCGACCATGCCCTCGATGAAGGCCACGCGGTCCTCCTCGCTCATCTCGGCGGCGGCGGCCATGTCCTCGGCGGTCGGGCCGCGGGTCGGGGCGGCAGCCTGGGGCACGTCGTATTCCGCGCCGGCCATCCAGGCGACATCACCGATCACCTGACGCGCATAGGCGGTATGGAAGGTGTCCGGGTCGCCCTCTTCGACCACCCGGCGCCAGGCCCGGAAGGCCTGGTCGTAGCGGCCGATATCGGCATAGAGCTTGCCCATGTAGAACATCGCCGCGATGTTGTCGGGATCCTCCCGCAGCACCCGGGCGGCGATGGTCTCGGCCTCGGGGCTGACGCTGCCGTCGATGGCGGCGACCATGTAATCCAGCAGCCGCACCAGGTCCTCGGTGCGGCGATCCTCGCCCAGGGCGGCCAGGGCCCGTTCCTGCGCCCGGGTGGCGGCGATGAAATGGCCCACGCTGCGGGCCTGTCGCGCCAGCGCCTGGTAGAGCGCGACCTGATCCTCGCGGCCCGGCGCCAGGTCGGTGAGGATCGCGGCCAGGTCGGGGCTGACCGCGCCATTGGCGGCGATGAACAGGTTCACGGCCAGCGAAAAGCGGTCCTCGTCGGTGGCCTCGTCGCCCTTCATCTCGATCACCCGGGCCTGGGCGCTTGCGGCGGCGGCGTAATCCTGCATCCGCGCCTCGAACACCGCCAGAAGCTGCCAGCCGCGCAGATCGTCCGGGTTTTCGGGCACGACGCGGCGCAGTTCCTCGACCAGGCCGGCCTCGTCGGCGCTGATCTGGATCGGGGCGCTGAAGAATTCGGTCACCTCGGCTTCCAGCTCCAGCTGGCCGGGCCGGTCGCGGCGCAGGGCATCGGCCTCGGCCAGGCGCGCGACGCGGGGCATGTCCTCGGCGCCGGGGCTGCCGTTGGTCCAGTAGAGCCAGCCGGTCAGGCCCAGCACCGCCGCCGCCGCCACCACCGCCGCGCCCCGGGTCAGGGCCGCCGGCGCCGTCGTCGCCTTGCGCGGGCCGGCCTTGTCGGCGGCCAGCAGGCGGCGGGCGATCTCGGTCCGGGCCCGCTCGGCCTCGTCGCCGCCGATCACGCCACGCTCGATATCGCGCTCCAGCTCGCGCAGCTGGTCGCGGTAGATATCCATGTCGCTGGCATCGGCGCCGCCGTCGTCCTGGCCCGGCCACAACAGCGGCGGCAAGATCAGACCCAGCGTCAGCAGCGTCAGAAGTGCGGCGATGATCCAGAACAGCATGCATCCTCCGAAAACCGGTCAGCACGCATGTATCTTTTCGAGGCGCCGGAAAAAAGGCCCAACCGGGCGCGGGACTGCGACATTGTCCCCCATGTCGGAATCGTGCCAGAAAACGCCGCCCGGAGTATCCTCTTTTTCCGCCGCTGCCCCAGAACGGGCGGCATCACCCAATGAACGGGGGCCAACCGCCCATGAGACGCTTTTCCGCCTTTGCCATCGCCCGCGAAGCCGTCCGTCATCACAGCGGCTGGGAAAAGCACTGGCGCAGCCCCGAGCCGAAGAAACGCTATGACGCGATCATCATCGGCGCCGGCGGGCACGGGCTGGCCACCGCCTATTACCTGGGCAAGAACCACGGGATCACCAACCTGGCGGTGATCGAAAAGGGCTGGCTGGGCGGCGGCAACACCGGCCGCAACACCACGATCATCCGGTCGAACTACCTGCAGGACGCCTCGGCCGCGATCTATGAAAAGGCCCGCAGCCTGTACGAAACCATGAGCCAGGATCTGAACTACAACGTCATGTTCAGCCCCCGCGGGGTGATGATGCTGGCCCAGACCCAAGCCGAATTGCGCGGCTACCAGCGGACCGAGGCGGCCAATCGCCTGCAGGGCGTGCCGACCCGCATGATCCCCCCCGAAGAGGTCAAGAAACTGGTCCCGATCATCCGTCTCGACGGGCCGCGCTACCCGGTGCTGGGCGCGCTCTGGCAGGAACGGGCCGGCACCGCGCGCCATGATGCGGTCGCCTGGGGCTATGCCCGCGCCTGTTCCGACATGGGCCACGACATCCTTCAGCAGACCGAGGTCACGGGCATCCGCCGCGAGGGCGGCAAGGTCGTGGGCGTCGACACCTCCCGCGGGGCGATCGACTGCGCCAGGCTCGGCATCGTCGTCGCCGGCCATTCCGGCGCGCTGGCCGACATGGCCGGGTTCCGCCTGCCGATCGAAAGCGTCGCACTGCAGGCCCTGGTGAGCGAACCGATCAAGCCGATCATGGACGTGGTCGTGATGGCCAACACCGTGCACGGCTACATGTCGCAATCCGACAAGGGCGAAATGGTGATCGGCGGCGGCGCCGACGGCTACAACAACTACACCCAGCGCGGCAGCTTCCACCATATCGAGGAAACCGTGCGCGCGCTGATCGAGACCTTTCCGATGCTGTCGCGCCTCAAGATGCTGCGCCAATGGGGCGGGATCGTCGACATGACCGGGGACCGTTCTCCGATCATCTCGAAAACGCCGGTCGACGGGGTGTTCATCAATTGCGGCTGGGGCACCGGCGGGTTCAAGGCGATCCCCGGCTCGGGCTGGGCGATGGCGGAACTGATGGCCGAGGGCGCCTCGCCGCTGGCCGCGGAATTCGGGCTCGAACGGTTCCGCGAAGGCCGCTTCATCGACGAAAGCGTCGCGGCGGGGGTGGCGCATTGAGACAGGATATTCCCCTTGCGCGCCGCCGCGCCCGACCCGCCCCCCTGACCGACGGATGGATGCCATGCTGACCCTTCACTGCCCCTATTGCGGCGTGCACTGCGACGAGACCGAGCTGGCCCCGGGCGGCGAGGCGCATCTGACGCGGCACGGCCCCGGGTCGGACGACGCCGATTTCGAAAGCTATCTCTTCCTGCGCGAAAACCCGCGCGGGGTGCATTTCGAACGCTGGCGCCACGCCTATGGCTGCGGCAAGTGGTTCCATGCCGCGCGCTGCACGGTGACGCTCGAGGTCTTCGGCACCTATCCGGCCCAGACCACCGCGCCGATGCAGGCGATCCTCGACATCATCGACGAAAAGCGCCCCGGCTGGCGCTGGAGGGACGTGACATGACCACCCGCCTGGCCAAGGGCGGCCGCCTGATCGACCGCAGCCGGACCCTGGAATTTTCGTTCAACGGCAAGGCCCTCAAGGGCCATCCCGGGGACACGCTGGCCTCCGCGCTGCTGGCCGGTGGCCAGATGCTTGTCGGCCGCTCGTTCAAATACCACCGCCCGCGCGGGATCGTCGCCGCGGGGGCCGAGGAACCCAACGCGCTGGTCAACCTCGGAAAGGGCGCGCGCCACGAACCCAACCAGCGCGCCACCACCACGCCGCTGTTCGACGGGCTGGCAGCGACCAGCCAGAACCACTGGCCCAGCCTGGACTTCGACATCGGCGCGATCAACAACCGCCTGGCGCGGTTCCTGCCGGCGGGGTTCTATTACAAGACCTTCCTGTGGCCGCGCGCCTTCTGGAAACATGTCTACGAACCCTTCGTGCGGCAATCGGCGGGGCTGGGCAAGGCGCCCGACCCCGAAACCCGCGACCCCGACAGCTATGAACACCTCTATGCCCATGTCGATGTGCTGGTGGTGGGCGGCGGTGTCGCGGGCCTGTCGGCGGCCCTGGCCGCGGGCCGTGCCGGCGCCCGGGTGATGCTGGTCGAACAAAGCGCCCATTGGGGCGGCCGCGCCCCCGTGGACGGCGCCGAGATCGATGGCAAGCCGGCCGAGGATTGGGTGAAGGACGCGCTGCAAAAGCTTGAAAAGATGTCCAATGTCCAGCTGCGCACCCAATGCATGGCGGCCGGCATCTATGACCACGGCTATGTCCTGGCCTATGAGCAGCTGACCGACGGCACGCCCGGTGCGCCGGGCCCGCGCCACCGGCTGTGGAAGCTGCGCTGCACCCGCATCGTCACCGCCACCGGCGCCATCGAACGGCCGCTGTCCTTCGCCGGCAACGAC
The DNA here is from genome assembly GCA_001314655.1 of Rhodobacteraceae bacterium HLUCCA08. Lineage (GTDB taxonomy): Bacteria > Pseudomonadota > Alphaproteobacteria > Rhodobacterales > Rhodobacteraceae > Salibaculum. The sequence goes on from LJSF01000025.1 coordinate 10,588, forward strand.
CTTCCGGGCGTCATGCTGGCCTCGGCGGTGCGCGACTATGCGGTCAACTGGGCGGTCAGCCCCGGCGACCGGACCGTGGTCGTCACCAACAACGACGACGCCTACCGCACCGCGCTGGCGCTGAAACTGGCCGGGCTCGACGTGCCGGCGGTGATCGACGCCCGGCCCCAGGCCAACGGCCCGCTGCCCCAGGCCGCGCGCGCGGCCGGGATCGAGGTTCTGACCGGCAAGGGCATCGCCCGGGTCAAGGGTGGCAAGCGCGTGACCGGTGTGGCGATCTGTGCCCAGGCCGGCGAAGGCACCGTGCTGCAGGAGATCGGCTGCGACGCCGTCGCCATGTCCGGCGGCTGGTCGCCGGTGGTGCATCTGTGGTCCCATTGCGGCGGCAAGCTGCGCTGGGACGACGCCCAGGCCTGTTTCCGCCCCGATCCCGACCGCCCGCCGCTGGGCGCGGACGGGCAGGGCTTCGTGCTGGCGGCCGGGGCCGCGAATGGGGCGATCACCACCCATGATTGCCTCACCGGCGCCCATGCCGCGGGGGCCGAGGCGGCGGCCGCCTGTTGCGCCACGGCCAAGCCCGGGCGCGCGCCCAAGGCCGGGCCCGAGGAATTCGCCCCGATGGAGCCGGTCTGGCTGATGCCGCAAGGCGCCGGACCCAAGCTGCGGGCCAAGGCCTGGCTCGATTACCAGAACGACGTCAAGGTTTCGGACGTGCAGCTGGCCGCCCGCGAAGGCTACGAGAGCGTCGAGCATACCAAGCGCTACACCACGCTGGGCATGGCGACCGATCAGGGCAAGCTCAGCAATATCAATGGCTTGGCGATCCTTTCGGATGCGCTGAACCGGCCCATCCCGCAGACCGGCACCACCACGTTCCGGCCGCCCTACACGCCGATCTCCATGGGCGCGATCGGGGGCGAGGCGCGCGGCGACCTGTTCCAGCCGATCCGCCGCACGCCGATCCAGGACTGGCACGAGGCCAATGGCGCCTATTTCGAACCGGTCGGTCACTGGCGGCGGCCCTATTGCTATCCGCGCGGCGGCGAAAGCCACGAAGATGCGGTCGCGCGCGAGGTGAAGAACACCCGCCAATCCCTTGGAATGCTTGACGCCTCCACCCTGGGCAAGATCCACGTCACCGGCCCGGATGCCGGCCGCTTCATGGACATGATGTATACCAACATGATGTCGACGCTGAAGCCCGGCCGCTGCCGCTACGGGCTGATGTGCAACGAGAACGGCTTTCTCATGGATGACGGCGTCGTCGCCCGGCTCGATGAGGACAGTTTCCTGTGCCACACCACCTCGGGCGGCGCCGACCATGTGCATGCCCATATGGAGGAATGGCTCCAGACCGAATGGTGGGACTGGGAGGTCTATACCGCCAATGTCACCGAACAATGGGCCCAGATCGCCGTGGTCGGCCCCAAGGCCCGCGCGGTGCTCGAGAAACTGGGCGGCATGGATGTCAGCGCCGAAACGCTGCCCTTCATGGCCTGGGCCGAGGGCATTCTGGGTGGCATCCCGGTGCGGGTCTTCCGCATCTCCTTCTCGGGCGAGCTGAGCTTTGAGATCGCCACCAGGGCCGGCCATGGCCGCGCGCTCTGGGACAGGCTGCTGGAGGCGGGGGCCGACGTCGGCGTCATGCCCTACGGCACCGAGGCGCTGCATATCATGCGGGCCGAAAAGGGTTTCATCATGATCGGCGACGAAACCGACGGCACGGTGATCCCGCAGGACCTGGGCCTGGACTGGGCGATTTCGAAGAAGAAGGACGATTACCTGGGCAAACGCGCGCAAGGCCGGTCCCACATGACCGATCCGGCGCGCTGGAAACTGGTCGGGCTGGAAACCACCGACGGCTCGGTCCTGCCCGACGGCGCCTATGCGGTGGCCGAGGGCACCAATGCCAATGGCCAGCGCAACGTGCAGGGCCGCGTCACCTCGACCTACCATTCGCCCACCCTTGGCCGCGGCATCGCCATGGGCCTGGTACTGAACGGCCCCGACCGGATGGGCGAGGTGCTGCGCTTTCCCGACGGCACGCGGGACGTGGAGGCGAAGATCGTCAGCCCGGTCTTCTTTGACCCCGAAGGGGAGAAACAGAATGTCTGACCCCGTTACCGCCCTGGCGGGCCGCGAGGCCGCCCACCGCGTCACCATCCGCGATGCCGGCCCGCGCGGCATGGTCACCCTGCGCGGCGACCTGGAGGATCCGCGCATCCTCCGCGCCTGCAAGGCGCTGACCGGCTGCGCCATGCCCGATCAGACCGGCGCGGTGCTGGACGGCGACACGGGCCTCCTGTGGATGTCGCCGGACGAGCTGCTGCTGCTGGTGCCCTGTTCAGAGGCCGGCGCCGCCGTCGATCACCTGTCGGACGCGCTCAGGGGGATGCCGCATCTGGCCGTCGATGTCTCGGACGCGCGCCAGATCATCGCGCTCGACGGCGCCGGCCTGCGCGAGGTGCTGGCCCGGCTGACCCCGGCCGACCTGCATCCCGACGCCTTGGCCCCCGGCACCGTCCGCCGCACCCGGCTGTCCCAGGCCGCCGCGGCGTTCTGGCTGATCTCCGAGGAGAAGGCCGAGGTCATGTGTTTCCGCTCGGTCGCGCATTACGTCTTCGGCCTGCTGGACAACGCGGCGCAATCGCCCGAGGCCGGGCTGTTCTGAAAGCCGGCGGTGGGGTGACCCCCCTACGGGCCGCGGCGCGCGGATTTCTTAATCTCGCCCGATTTTGCCGCTATGCTGCGTGCGAACGGGGCGAAGGGCAGGGCGCATGGACCAGTCAGAGCAGCGACAGGTGCGCCGCCGGCGGGTGTTCTACATCCCCGGCTACGACCCGATCCATCCCCGCCGCTACCGCGAGCTTTACCGCACGGAATCCGCCGCCCAGGCGCAGGTCTCGGGCCATGACATCGCGATCCGGCCGCGCCGGGGCGCCGACTCCTATGGCTGGCATGTCGAGGCGACGATCGAAGATGCCCCGGTCAGCGCCGAGATCGAGGTGCTGGTCTGGTCCGATATCGTCCGCGGCTCGATGTCGACCTCGATCCCGGCCACCTACTGGCAGCTGATCCGCACCGCCTGGACCTATATCGCCAGCGGCGCGCTGCGCCGGCTGATGTGGCTGCGCAAGGGGCCGGTCATCGCGGCGCTCTATCCCGTCGCCATGCTGCTGTTGCAATTGCTGGTCGCGGTGCTGGCCGGCTACGCCGCCGCGCGCCTGCTGGGCTGGGGGATCGTCGGGTTGGGGCAGGGGGGGCTTGACCTGCTGGCGATCGACCGGCGGTTCTACGAGGTGCCGCTGCTGACCGGGCTGCGCAGTGCCGCGATGTGGATGCTGGCGCTGGTGCTGATCTGGCGCATCCTGTCCTGGTTCCGGGCGAAGGACGGCAAGGTCTTTGCCTGGTACCTGATGCACGATTACGCCTATTCGGCCCGCTGGGGCGGCGCCTACCCGCCCGCGCTGGAAGAGCGGATGACCCAGTTCCGCGACCGCATCGCCGCCGCCCTGCGCGAGGACCTGGACGAGGTTCTGGTGGTCGGCCATTCCTCGGGCGCGCATCTGGGCGTGTCGATCCTGGCCGACCTGATCCGCGCCGGCCAGGGGCCCGCCAAGGGGCCCGCGCTGTCCTTTCTGTCGCTGGGGCAGGTGGTGCCGATGGTGTCCTTCCTGCCCCGGGCCGACCGTCTGCGCGCCGACCTGCATTATCTGTCGATCCGCGACGAACTGACCTGGGTCGACGTCACCGCCCCGGGCGATGGCTGCGCCTTCGCCCTGTGCGATCCGGTCGCGGTGTCGGGCGTCGCGCCCGAGGGGCAGAAGCATCCGCTGGTGATTTCCGCCGCCTTTACCCAGACCCTGTCGCCCGAACGCTGGAAGGACTTGCGCTGGCGCTTTTTCCGGCTGCATTTCCAGTATCTGTGCGCCTTCGACCGGCCCGGCACCTATGATTACTTCCGCATCACCGCCGGCCCGCGGACCCTGGCCGACCGCTTCGCCGGACGCGCCCCGTCGAAAAGCCGCATTGACGTGGCCGCGAGCAAATACACAAGCATGGCGGCATGATCCCGCCCAAGCCACAGCCCCGGCCCGACAAGGTGTCGCTCTGGCGTTACCTGCGCCTGTTCCGCCGCGACATCCTGTCGGCCCAGCCCGCGCGGCTCTATCGCGCCTGGATGGCCGAGTTTCGCACGCCCTTCTTCCGTTCCTACCTGGCCAATGATCCGGCCCTGGTGAAACGGGTGCTCAAGGACCGCCCCGACGATTTCCCCAAATCCGACCGGATCGGCGCCGGGCTGCGCCCCCTGCTGGGCGACAGCGTGTTCCTGACCAATGGCGCCGCCTGGAAACGCCAGCGCCGGATCATCGACCCGGCCTTCGACGGTGGCCGGCTGCGCGACACCTTTCCGGCGATGTGGGCGGCGGGCGAGGCCGCGGTGGCGCGCTTCGGCCGCCATGACGGCCCCGTCGACATCGAACCCGAAACCTCTCATGCCGCCGCCGACGTGATCTTTCGCACGCTCTTCTCGATCCCGATCGAGCACGAGATCGCCACCCGCGTCTTCGAGGAGTTTCGCGCCCATCAACGGTCGCAACCGATCCTGAACCTGGCCGCCTTCATTCCCGGCCCGCGCTGGATGCCGCGCTTCTTTCGCCGCGACACCCGCGCCACGGCCCGCATCATCCGGCGCCTGATCACCGACCTGACGGCCGACCGCATGGCCCGGATCGCCGCGGGCACCGCGCCGGACGACCTGGCCACCAAGATCATGACCACGGCCGACCCGGTCACCGGCGACACCTTCAGCACCGATGAAATGGTCGACCAGGTCGCGATCTTCTTTCTGGCCGGGCACGAAACCAGCGCCTCGGCCCTGGCCTGGGCGCTGTATCTGCTGGCGACCCATCCCGACTGGCAGGACCGCGTCGCCGAAGAGGCCGCGGCGCTGACCGCCGATTTTTCCGCCGTGTCGAAACTGCGGGTCACCCGCGACGTGTTCCGCGAGGCGCTGCGGCTTTATCCGCCGGTGCCGATGATGGTGCGCGAAACCACCTGTCCGGAAACCTTCCGCGACCGGCCGGTGTCACCCGGTGCCCAGGTCGTGCTGTCGCCCTGGCACCTGCACCGGCATGAACGGCTCTGGGACAATCCCGACGGCTTCGACCCCGGGCGCTGGCAGACCGACAACGGCAAGACCTGTGGCCGCGACGCCTATATCCCGTTCTCGGCGGGGCCGCGGGTCTGCACCGGGGCGGGCTTTGCCATGGTCGAGGGGCCGCTGCTGCTGGCCCAGCTGTGCCGGGCCTACCGGTTCGATCCGGTGCCGGGGCAGGTGCCGGTCCCGGTGGCCCATCTGACGGTGCGCGCCCGGGACGGGATCACCTTGCGAATCGCGGCGCGGGGCACGATCTCCGATCAATCCGGGGCCGTATCGCGGACTGTCGCGGCGCCCTGAACAGTGATTAACCATGCCGCTGGCTGTGCCACAAAAAGGTGCCGTTACGTTAACCAGAAATAGTTTAACAAAAACATAATATTAACTATTTTTTGCTCGGAGGAGGCCTCGATTTGTCCTGATTTTTGGCACTTTATTCCGCCCGAATTTCGTTACATTTCGAACAAGCGGGGGCCACGAAGGAAAGACGAAGACGATGTCCATGGTGAGCGAGTTTCCGAAACTCAAAGGCAGCCGATCCTGGCTGGTGCGCGCCGCGCGCGAGATGTTCGCGACGGCCGAAGCCCAGCCCGTTGCCCGGCTCGAAACCCCCGAAACCGACCGTGCCGCCCGCGTGGCCGACCACGAAGAGGACAAGCGTCTGCTGTCCGAGGTCGAAAAGCACGACCTGGCGATGCTGGACCGGGTCCGCAGCGCGCTTTACAAGGATTGATCGCGCGCCCGTTTCAGGGCCTGCAACACATAGACCCGGATCGCCGAGGCCAGCCCGACATCGCCCCGTTCCGCGTCGATCTCGGCCGCCAGCGCGTTCAGGGCCTTGCCCTGACCCTCGGCCAGGCGGCGGAATTCCAGCCAGAACGGCTCTTCCAGCGACACGCTGGTCCGATGGCCCGACAGGGTCAGCGAATGCTTGACCGGGCGGCCGGTCATTCGTCCTCGAATTTCAACTGATCCAGGTGCGTGCGCGCCTTTTCGGCCCGTGCCGCTTCCAGCAGCCTCTGCGCCTTGGTGCGGCCGAAACGCAGCGCATTGGCATCCGCCCGGGCCTTGTCCTCGGCCTTGCGAAGCGTCTTGCGGGTCTTGTTCAGGTTCACGATATCGGCCATGGCGTCCTCCGGTTCGGGATACCCAATCAAGCCGGATTCGGCGTCGATGCCAAGGGCCCCGTCCGGCCGATGAGGGGCGGCGAGCCGCCCCGAAGAGGCGCCCGCCGGCCCCCCGTCTCAGGCCTCTTTCGGCCCGATCATCCGGTCCGGCCGCACCACCTTGTCGAAGGTCTCGGCATCGACAAAGCCCAGCGCGATCGCCTCTTCCTTCAGCGTCGTGCCGTTTTTATGGGCGGTCTTGGCCACCTTGGTCGCGTTGTCATAGCCGATGGTCGGGGCCAGCGCCGTCACCAGCATCAACGATTCGCGCATCAGCTTCTCGATCCGCGCCTCGTTCGCCTCGATCCCCATCAGCATCCGCTCGGTGAAACTGTCGGCCGCATCGCCCAGAAGCTGGATCGATTGCAGCAGGTTGTAGGCCATCATCGGATTGTAGACGTTCAGCTCGAAATGGCCCTGGGATCCGGCGAATTTCATCGCCGCGTCATTGCCCATGATATGGGCGGCGACCTGGGTCAGCGCCTCGGCCTGGGTCGGGTTGACCTTGCCGGGCATGATCGACGACCCCGGCTCGTTCTCGGGCAGGATCAACTCGCCCAGCCCGGAGCGCGGACCCGAGCCGAGGAACCGGATGTCATTGGCGATCTTGTAGCAGGCCCCCGCGGTGGTCGCGATCGCGCCGGACAGGAACACCATCGCGTCATGGGCGGCCAGCGCCTCGAACTTGTTCGGCGCGGTGACGAAGGGCAGGCCGGTGATCTGCGCCATGTTGGCCGCGACCTGTTCGCCCCAGCCCGCCACCGTGTTCAGCCCGGTGCCCACCGCCGTGCCGCCCTGGGCCAATTCGTGGATCCCCGGCAACGCCGCCTCGATCCGCTTGATCCCGTTGCGCACCTGGCAGGCATAGCCGGAGAATTCCTGCCCCAGGGTCAGCGGCGTCGCGTCCTGGGTATGGGTCCGGCCGATCTTGATGATGTCGCGGAACTGGGCCGATTTGGCCTCGAGCCCCTCGGCCAGCTTGATCAGCCCGGGCAACAGCACGTCGCGCACCGATGTGGCGGCGGCGATATGCATCGCGGTCGGAAAAGTGTCGTTGGAGCTTTGCCCCATGTTGCAATGGTCGTTCGGATGCACCGGGTCCTTCGACCCGATCACCCCGCCCAGCATCTCGATCGCCCGGTTGGCGATCACCTCGTTGGCGTTCATGTTGCTTTGCGTGCCCGACCCGGTCTGCCACACGACCAGCGGAAAGTGATCGTCCAGCTTGCCGGCGACCACTTCGCCGGCGGCGGCGATGATCGCATCGGCCAGGCGCGGCTCCAACGTGCCGTTGGTCTTGTTGGCCATCGCGCAGGCCTGCTTGATCACGCCCAGGGCGCGGACGATCGCCACCGGCTGTTTCTCCCAGCCGATCGGGAAATTCAGGATCGAGCGCTGGGTCTGCGCGCCCCAATACCGGTCGGCGGGGACCTCCAGGGGGCCAAAGCTGTCGGTCTCGGTACGGGTCTGGGTCATCGGGGGCTCCTGCGGTCGGATGTCGTCCCCGTCTTAGCCGATGCACGACGAAAGGCAATGCGGCATGCGGCGGTATACCGCTAACATCCCCTACTTGCGGAACTTGTCCAGGCTGACGACTTCGGCATCCTGCTGCGGCGGCGGATCGGCCTCTTCGGCCATCTCTTCCATCGGCGCCTCGTCCTCCTCGTCGTCGTCGCCCTGGGTCTCGAACCGCAGGCCGAATTCGACCGACGGGTCGACGAAGGTCTTGATCGCGTCATAGGGGATATAGAGCGGCTCGGGCTTGTCGCCGAAATTCAGCGTCACCGCAAAGCCTTCGTCGGTGACGGTAAGGTTGTCGAACCAGTGCTGCAGCACGATCGTCATCTCGCCCGGATAGCGGTCCGACAGCCAGTCGGCCAGTTCCACATCCGGGTGCAAGGTGTCGAAGGTGATGAAGAAATGGTGCTGCCCGGGCAGGCCGTTTTCTGCGATATCGGTCAAGACGTTCTGGATCAGCCCGCGCATGGCGCGGTGCATCAGGTTGCCGTAATCGATGCTGCGGGACATGAAGACACCTTTCGCTGTCCCGGGCAGCATACGGGATTCGGTCCGGTTGGAAAGGGGGCTCGGGACGGTGGGCCGGGCCGGGGGCGCCCGGCCGCGACGGCCGTTCTAGCCGAAGATGCGGGCGACCTCGCGCAGGATCTTGTCGCGGATCGCGCGCGGATAATCGCGATAGGTCCGGGCGGTGACGACAAAACCGTCGCTGGTGATCACCTGGCGGGAATAGAAGCCGGTGATCGCCAGGCCCATCCCCTCGATCGCGATGGCGTTGATCGTCACGCCCGCCCGCTGTGCCGCGCGCCGCGCCTCGGGGACCGGGGACCCGGCATTCGCCGTCCCGTCGCCCGAGATGTCGATCACCCGGCGCGCGCAATCGGGCACTGCGTCGAACAGGGTCAGCGCATAGCGGATCGCCTCGGCCGGGGCGGTGTCGGACTGGATGAAGGCGCGCGGCATGATCCGGGCCTCGGCGGCGAACTCCGCCACCGCGGCGGCGCTGGTCATCCGTGTCCAGGGGATCGACAGCGCCTGGCGCTCGGTGCCCGACCATTGCACCACGGCCAGCGCCACGTGGCCCTCGACCAGCGCCTGCGCGACCTCCGGATCGGCCAGCGCATCGGCCAGCCCGTCGACCTGAAGCCGGTATTCGGCCGCGTCGATGGAATTGGACACGTCGATGGTCAGGACCAGCGCCGTGTCGCAGGCCCGCGCGGGCAGGATCGGCAGGACGCAGCAAAGGATCAGGACACGCAGCATCCCCGAAGGGTGGAGCGCCGCACCCGGCGCGTCAAGCGCGCCTGCGCATACAGGGGGCGGCAAATGTCCTGATGCGGGAAATTCATAAACTCCATCAGGGTCGATCAGGGTTTCCCGGTCGTCGATGTAGAGAAAGTGCAGGTTTCTGTTGCCAGGTACCTGCGAACCCCGCCTTACGCGGCTAGGCGCAAGGGCTTAAGATTTCGGTCTTTCGGACTGCTTACGCAGCCAGAGCAACCGGAGCACGATTGTCGTTGGCAATTATGCTTTACGGACCGATAACGGTGGTACCTCACCGGGACAAAGCAATCCCCTTTAGACGTTCGTCGATCCTGTTTCGGCCCCATATCCCCCCAACGACGGGTGTCTGGTGGAGCCGCCGGGTACCGCCCCCGGGTCCGATCCGCTTATTACGAGCGCGTTTATGTCCATAGTCCCCGAGGGGACAGACCGAATATAGGGGGCGTGCGGCCCCCGATCAAGCCTTGTCGCTGCCTGCCGAAATATTCGGAAATATCAATCAGAACATGAATTTGCGCCGCGCTCTTGATGTCCGGCACGGTCACAACGGCCAGAACAGCCACAGCAGGATCGCCGCCGGGCCCCATTCGAAGGCCAGAAACACCGCCGCCTTGGGCATCGGCGGCCGGTCCACCAGGATCGACAGGAACCGCCCCGCGCCGGCGCCCAGATAGGCGATCCCCAGCGCGCCATAGGCCGCCGGCGCCCCGGTCAGCAGGCAGTAAAGCCCCAGCGCCACGAACAGCCCGCCGGCGCCCGCGCGCAGTTCGGAAAAGCCCATGGTCGATCCCTGCGGCGCGAAATCCAGCGTCTCGGCGGTCCAGCGCGGGGCGAACATGCCGATGGCGCCGAAGAAGATGGTCAGAAGCGCGATCAGCGGGGCGACGATGTCGGTCATGGGGCCACTCGATATCCGGGGTTTTGCCAAGGGATACGATCCCGCCGCCGGATCGGTTCACTCGGGTCCCGGTCAGCGCGGCCTGCGGCTGAACACCATCTTCTGCGAATGCAGCTTGGCCGGGTCGCCCTCCCAGGCGTAGCACAGCAGGGCCGGCGAATGGTCGGCCACGGTGATCCGGTACAGATGGTCGGGCGGGTTGTAGATCATCGAGCCGGGCGCATAGACGCCCTGGTCGTTCTCGGACACCGCGCCGGACAGACAGATATAGCTTTCCCGGATCCCCTCATGAGCATGGGCGGGATAGGTGCAGGACGGGGCGAACAGGACCAGGCCCAGGATCACCTCGTCGGTGCGCACCGGGGCGTTGGGGCCGGCGATTTCGGCATAGGCGTATTTCTGCGCCAGCCCGCGCGGCACCTTTTCATAGCCGTATTGCCAGGACAGATTCCCGCGCACCGCCTCGATCGCGCGCACGATCGGGGCATGGGGATACATCCGGCCCATGTCCAGCGCCCGCTGCAGATGGGCGGTGACCGGCAGCTGGGCGCCCGGTAGCTCGGCCAGCATCGGGTTGGCCTTCAGCACCCGCGAGATGCGCTCGCGCACCGCGCGCTGATGCGCCCGGATCGCCGGGCTGCCGCCGGCCGAGGTGCGGCGATACAGCTCGTAGATGTCGCGCAGCAGGTAGTCCCAACCGGGCCGGTCCTTCAGCCGGATCGCCTCGGTCCGCATCTCCTCCATCGCCCGGCCTCCTCTGCCAGTGCATCGAAAAAGGGGCGCGCCGCATGCCACGGCGCGCCCCCCCGGCGCATCGCGTCCGATCCGCTCGGCGGTCAGAACCCGGCCTTGATGCGCTCGAACTCCTCGACCATCCGTTCGCGCATGGCGTTGTCCAGCGGCAGCTGGCGCAGGATCGGCGTGCTCACCTCGCCCATGCCGACGGCATCGAGGGTTTCGGCGCCGATTTCGGCCATGGCGACGGTGTTGGCGTGGCCATAGCCCCATTCGTTGACGATGTACTCGGTCGAGGACGGCGACAGCCAGGCATTGACGAACTCATGCGCCTTCTGTTCGGAGCCGGGCCCGTCCACCAGGTTCACATAGCCGCAGAACCACAGCGAGGATCCTTCCTCGGCCTCGCGGTTGAAGGCGACGGGGACGCCTTCGTCCATCAGCGTGACGAAGCTTTCGTTCCACGACCAGGCCACCACGACCTCGCCGCCGGTCATCAGCTGGCTCAGCTCGGCGCCGTCGGCCCAGTAGGTGCGGGTCAGCGCATTGGCCTCGCGCAGCCAGGCGGCCGCGGCCTCGAATTCCTCTTCGGTCAGGCTGGTCCAGTCGCTGGTGCCGGTGGCCAGCAGCGCCAGGGCGAAACTGTCATCCACGTTGTCGGGCAGCGCGGTGCGGCCGGCGTAATCGGGGTTGACGAAGATCTGCAGGCTGGACGCGTCCTCGGCCGGCACCTCGTCGGTGTTGTAAAGCAAGGCGGTGGCGCCATTGTCGGCGGGGATGAAATAGACGTCATCGCCATCGGTGAAGGTCGGGTCGGTCTTGAACGCCTCGTCCACGGTCTCGTAATTCGGGATCAGGCTGATGTCCCAGGGTTCGATCAGGCCGGCATCGCGCCACTTGCTGACCGAATGCGGACAGGGATGGGACACGTCCGCGCGAAAGCCCGAGCGCAGTTTCTGGAACGCCTCTTCCTCTTCGCCGAAGAAGGTGAAGGTCGGGCCGGCGCCATGGGCGGCGATGTACTCCTGGAAAAAGCCCTCTTCCTCGTAGCCCGACCAGTCGAAGACCAGAAGGTCCGGGTCCTGGGCGGAGACTGCCGTCGCGAGCGCGGTGAATGAAGCGGCGCCGAGAAGGGATTTGAACATGATGGGTTGCTCCCTGTGCAGGTGGTGTTTCACAACGCTAGAAGCGGCGCGGCTTGCTCGCAAGGGCCGATTGCAACAGGGGGTTGCCTCGCGATGCGGTGGCGGGGACAAAAGGGCGCGGTGCGCCGCAGTTCCAGGCAAAGGGGAGACAGCTGATGTTCCGAGCCCTCGTGGTCGAAAAGGACGAAGACACCGGCAAGACAAGCGCCAGCGTGCAGGACGTCGCCGAGGACCGCCTGCCCGAGGGCGAGGTGACGGTCGCCGTCGAGTATTCCACCGTGAATTACAAGGACGGGCTGTGCATCGGCCCGGGCGGCGGGCTGGTGCGGACTTACCCGCATGTGCCCGGCATCGATTTCGCCGGAACGGTGGAGGCGTCGACCGATGACCGCTACGCCCCCGGCGACAAGGTCGTGCTGACCGGCTGGCGCGTGGGCGAAAACCGCTGGGGCGGCTATGCCGAAAAGGCCCGGGTGCCGGCCGATTTCCTGGTGCCGCTGCCCGGGGCGCTGACCACCCGCCAGGCCATGGCCGTGGGCACCGCCGGTCTGACTGCGATGCTGGCCGTGCAGGCGCTGGAGGATCACGGGCTGACCCCGGGGCAGGGGCCGGTGCTGGTGACCGGGGCCGCGGGGGGCGTCGGTTCGGTCGCGGTGGCGATCCTGGCGCAGCTGGGCCATCAGGTCGCCGCCGTCACCGGCCGGCCGGACCAGGCCGATTACCTGCGCGACCTGGGCGCGACCGAGATCGTCGCCCGCGAGGCGCTGACCGAGGTCACGAAAAAACCGCTGGAGGCCGAACGCTGGGCCGGCTGCATCGACGCCGTGGCCGGCGCGATGCTGGGCCGGGTGCTGAAACAGATGACCTATGGCAGCTCGGTCGCCGCGATCGGGCTTGCCGGTGGCGCAGCGATCGAGGGCGCGCTGATCACGCCCTTCATCCTGCGCGGGGTGAACCTTCTGGGCATCGACAGCGTGATGCAGCCTTTCGCCAATCGCGAACGCGCCTGGGCCCGGATCGCGCGCGACCTGCCGCTGGACAAGCTCGAAACGATGATCCGGCCGGCCACGCTCGCCGATCTGCCGCAACTGGGCGCCGACATCCTGCGCGGCCAGGTCCGCGGCCGGGTCGTGGTCGATCTGCGCGCCTGAGGCGGGGCCGGCCCGACCAGCGCCGCGGGTCGGTTTCGGCCCGCCGCCGCCACTTTGCCCGTAGCGACAGAAGATGTCGTTTTTTGAACATTGAACGCCTTACACGGGTGTTCCTTCCGTCATCCCCCTGTTACGCTTTCCCGTCACCGCCGCCTGTGCCAACGGGTTGCGGTGCGAAAAAACAAGGCGGACGAGGGGCTTGCGCCCCAGAGGCGCATGTTCCCCCGGACCGTCGGAACTCAGGAGGGAACATGTTCAAGCACATCATGGTGCCGGTCGACCTTGCCCATGCCGACAAGCTTGACCGCGCGCTCGCGGTGGCCGGGGACCTGGCCGCCCATTACGGCGCGGCGGTGACCTATGTCGGCGTGACCAGCAACGCCCCCAGCGCCATCGCCCGCACCCCCGAAGACTATCGCGACAAGCTCATGGCTCTGGCCGCGGCGCAATCGGAACTCTACGGCCACGCGACCGCGGCGCACCCGGTCTTTTCCCATGACCCGGCGGTCGACCTGGACGACACGCTGATCGCCGCCCGAAAGGAGCTGGGCGCCGACCTGGTGGTCATGGCCACCCATCTTCCGAACATGGCCGACATGATCCTTCCGGGCCATGGCGGAGAGCTGGCCCGGCATGCGCAGGTCTCGGTGATGCTGGTGCGCAACTCTGGCTGAAACGCCGTGCAACGCCGCGAAAACCAACAAGAAAGAGGAGGCCGGCATGGCCGATGAATCCGCAGACGAGGCCCTCAACGACATGGGCATCCCCGAACCGGAGGGGTATTCCGACATCATCGAGACCGATTACACCATCGGTCAGGACAATATCGAAACCCAGGTCGGGCCATTCCGGTTCGACTTTCACAACCCGGTCTTCCTGATCTCGAGCGCCATGGTGGTCCTGTTTGTCGCCATCGCGCTGATCTGGCCCGAAGGCTCCAAGGACACCTTCCTGGCGATCCGCGACTACGTCAAAAGCACCTTCGACTGGTTCTTCCTGATGTCGGCGAACATCTTCGTGATCTTCGCCCTGGTGCTGATCGTCACGCCCTGGGGCAAGGTGCGCCTGGGCGGAACCGAAGCAACACCCGATTACAGCTACCCGGCCTGGTTCGCGATGCTCTTCGCCGCCGGGATGGGCATCGGGCTGATGTTCTTCGGCGTGCTCGAGCCGGTCTATTATTTCGGCACCCCCTGGGGCGACCAGCCGCTTTTGAACGATGTCGGGTTTGGCTTTGAGTATGATGCCGAAGGCAATCCGACCAATGTGGGCACAGCGCCACTTGCCGACGCGGCCACGGTCGAAGCGGCGCGGCAGATGGCCATGGCCGCCACGATCTATCACTGGGGCCTGCACCCTTGGGCGATCTACGCCATCGTCGCCCTGGCGCTGGCGCTGTTTTCCTACAACAAGGGCCTGCCGCTGACCCTGCGCTCGGCCTTCTACCCGCTGCTGGGCGAACGGGTCTGGGGCTTCTGGGGCAATGCGATCGACACGATCGCCGCCTTCGCCACGCTCTTCGGCCTGGCCACCTCGCTCGGTATCGGCGCGACCCAGGTCGCCTCGGGGCTCACGGATGTCTTCGGGTCGGGCGATGCGGCCTCGATGGCGGCGTGAAGGTGCTGTCGGAAATCAACATGGGCTTTGCCGCCCTGCTGCTGATCTTTGTCTTCCTCGCCGGCCCGACCATGGCGATCCTGGGCGATTTCTTCGGCGGTCTTGCCGCCTATGCCCGCGAAATCGTGCCGCTGTCGAACCCGGTGGGCCGCGAGGATACCGGCTTTCTGCACGGCTGGACCACCTTCTACTGGGCCTGGTGGATTTCCTGGTCGCCCTTCGTCGGCATGTTCATCGCCCGGGTCAGCCGCGGCCGCACGGTGCGTGAATTCATCACCTGCGTGCTGCTGATCCCGTCGCTGGTCTGCGTCTTCTGGATGGCGACCTTCGGCGGCACCGCGATCACCCAGGTGGTCGAGGGCGCCCAGGACAGCGGCGTATTCCAGAACGTGATCGGCGCCTACCGGCCGGAAATCTCGCTTTTCGCGATGCTGCGGGAATTGCCGCTGGCCTCGATCACCTCGCTTCTGGGGGTGATCCTGGTGGTGATCTTCTTCGTCACCTCGTCCGACTCCGGCAGCCTGGTGATCGACACGATCACCGCCGGCGGCAAGGTCGACGCGCCGGTGATCCAGCGCATCTTCTGGTGCATCTTCGAAGGCGCCGTGGCCGCGGTGCTGCTGATCGGTGCCGCCGGCACGGCGGGGCTCGACAGCCTGCAGGCGATGGTGATCTCCACCGGCCTGCTGTTCACGATGGTGCTGCTGGTGATGTGCTGGGCGATCTTCAAGGGGCTCAAGTCCGAACATCGCTGATCCACCTGCCGGGGGCCGCGCCATGCGCGTGGCCCCCGACGATCGGGCCCGACGACTGGGCCCGACGATTGGACCTGACCATTGATCCGGGACGGGGCGTGCTGCGTATCCCCCCTTAAAAACCCGGAGGTCGCTTGACCGACACCCCCCCGATCATCGTCTGGTTCCGCCGCGACCTGCGCCTGTCCGACCATGCCGCGCTGACTGCGGCGATCGCCGACGACGCCCCGATCATCCCCGTCTTCATTCTGGACGAGGTCGCCGAAACCTGGGGCGCGGCGCCGCTGTTCCGGCTCGAATTGTCGCTCGACCAGCTGGAGCGTGACCTGCGCGACAAGGGATCGCGCCTGATCCTGCGCCGCGGCCGGGCGCTGCCGAGCCTGCGCGCGCTGATCGCCGAAACCGGCGCCCGCGCGGTCCATTGGACCCGGGCCTATGACCCCGCGTCGATCGCCCGCGATACCGAAATCAAGACCGCCCTGCGCGATGACGGGATCGCGGCACGCTCCCACCCCGGCCATGTGCTGTTTGAACCCTGGACGGTCGAAACCGGGCAGGGCGGCCCCTACAAGGTCTATTCCCCGTTCTGGCGTGCCGTGCGCGACCGCGACCCGGGCAGGCCGCTGCCCGCGCCTGGCCGGATCCCGGGGCCCGATACCTGGCCCGCCTCGGACGCGCTTGACGAATGGGAATTGTCCGCCGCCATGGGTCGCGGCGCCTGCATCGTCGCCGACCACGTCACCGTGGGCGACAGCGCCGCGTCGCAGCGGCTGGCCGGTTTCATCGCCCGCCGCATCGACCCCTACCGGGAGGCCCGCGACATGGTGGCCGAAGACGCCACCTCGGGCCTGTCCGAAAACCTGACCTGGGGAGAGATTTCGCCGCGCGCCATCTGGTGGGCCGGTCAGCGCGCCATGGACGACGGCAAGGGCGGCGCCGAACATTTCCTCAAGGAACTGGTCTGGCGCGACTTCGCCTGGCACCTGGCCTGGCACACGCCGCACCTGCTGTCCGATAACTGGCGCGACGGCTGGGACGGTTTTCCCTGGTCCACCGACCCCGATGCGCCCGAGGTCCGGGCCTGGAAACAGGGGCGCACCGGCATTGCCTTCGTCGATGCCGCGATGCGCGAACTTTACGTGACCGGCACCATGCACAACCGCGCCCGGATGGTCGTCGCCTCCTACCTGACCAAGCACCTGATGTGCCACTGGAAGATCGGGATGGACTGGTTCGCCCATACCCTGATCGACTGGGATCCGGCCTCCAACGCCATGGGCTGGCAATGGGTCGCCGGCTCGGGCCCCGATGCCGCGCCCTATTTCCGCGTCTTCAACCCCGACACCCAGGCCGAGAAATTCGACCCCGACGGCATCTATCGCCGCCGCTGGATCGCCGAAGGCACCGCGCGCCCGACCGCGACCGCGCTCAGCTATTTCGACGCGATCCCGCGCGACTGGGGGCTTTCGCCGCAGGATGCCTATCCCGGCGCGCCGGTCGTGGCGCTCGACCAGGGACGCAAACGCGCGCTTGCCGCCTACGAGAACCGGAATTTCTGAGCGATGCCGCAGCGTTGGGGCGTGACTTCCGCCGCGCGGCACCTACCATGTCGCGCCAGGGGAACAGGGGACAACACATGGCGCTGACCACGACCGACGGCCAGAGCGGCCTGCCGCGCTATTTCGCGGCCGCTTTCCGGATGCTGCAACGAACCGAATGCGGGCGGCTCGACCTCGTGCTGCCCGATGGCCGGCGGTTCCGGGTCGAAGGCGCCGCGCCGGGCCATCTGGCCGAGCTCGACATCCACGATGCCGATCTTTTCGCCCGGCTGATCCGCGAGGGCGATCTGGGCTTTTGCGAGGCCTATGTCGAGGGCGGCTGGTCGACCCCCGACCTGCAGGCCTTTCTGGATTTCATCCACGACAACGAGGACGCGCTGTTCGACAGCTTTCCCGGCCAGTCGGTGCTGCGCGCCTATGAACGGCTGCGCCACTGGCTGCGCCGCAACACCCGCGCCCAGGCGCGGCGCAACATCGCCGCCCATTACGACCTGGGCAATGAGTTCTACCGGCTCTGGCTTGAC
The DNA here is from genome assembly GCA_001314655.1 of Rhodobacteraceae bacterium HLUCCA08. GTDB lineage: Bacteria > Pseudomonadota > Alphaproteobacteria > Rhodobacterales > Rhodobacteraceae > Salibaculum. The sequence goes on from LJSF01000025.1 coordinate 28,101, forward strand.
GACAGCATGACCTATTCCTCGGCCCTGTTCGATGACGGCCAGCAAAGCCTGGAGGCCGCGCAGCGCGCCAAATACGCCGCCATGGTCGACGCGTTGAAGGTGCAGCCGGGCGATCACGTGCTGGAAATCGGCTGCGGCTGGGGCGGCTTCGCCGAATATGCCGCGGCCGAGCGTGGCTTGCGGGTCACGGGGCTGACGATCAGCCGCGAACAATTGATCTACGCCCGGCAGCGCATTGAAAAGGCGGGGCTTTCCGACCGGGTCGAGCTGAAGTTGCAGGATTACCGCGACGAAACCGGCCGCTATGACGGCATCGCCTCGATCGAGATGTTCGAAGCGGTGGGCGAACGCTACTGGCCGACCTTCTTTGCCCAGTTGCGCGCGCGGCTGAACCCTGCCGCCCGGGCCTGTCTGCAAATCATCACGGTGCAGGATGCGCGCTGGGACACCTACCGCAAGGGCGTTGATTTCATTCAGAAATACATCTTTCCCGGCGGCATGTTGCCCAGCCCCACGGCGCTGCGCGACCAGATCGCCCGGGCCGGTCTGCGTGTCGAAAGCAGCCGCGAATTCGGCGAAAGCTATTCGCGCACCCTGCGGCTGTGGCACGACACGTTCAACGCCCGCTGGGACGAGATCGCCGACCTGGGCTTCGACGACCGGTTCCGGCGGATGTGGAATTTCTACCTGACCTCTTGCGCGGCCACCTTCCATGGCGGAAACTGCGACGTGACGCAGATCACGGTGACACGGGCCGGGGCGCCGACCCCCGCATAAGCCCGGCACCGGCAAGGGACAGGAGCAGTCTGATGCCCACAGCCGCCCGCCTCGTGGCCGCGCTTCTCTGGGGCGCCCTGGCCTGGCAGATATCGCAATTGATCATCCCGCTTCTGCCCGAAGGCAGCCAGATCGGCATGTTCGTCGAGGTCAACGTGGTGCTGGGCCTGATCATCGGCTGGACCGTCGCCGGCAGCCGCGCGGGGCAGGGGTTTTCCGGCGCCGTCGGCTATGGCATCACCGCGTCGGTGGCGCTGGTGGTGGTGGGGCTGTTCACCCATGCGTCGGTCGAGATGGTCTATCGCAGCCTCGAAAAGCGCTATCGCGACGCGGGCGAGGCGGTGATCGGCGTCTTCGACCTCATGACCCAGTTCGGCAAGACCATGATGACCACAGACATCGTCCTGACGCTGCTGGTGGGCGGCATCGCCGCCGGGCTGGTGACCGAGGCCGTCAATCGCCGCTGGCGCTGAGCCGCGATGCTGTTCCTGTTCGGCACGCTGCTGCATCCGCCGCTGCTGGAAGCGGTGACCGGCCGCCCCGACGCCGCCGCCTCGCTGCGGCCCGCCAGCCTGTCGGGCCACCGCATAGCCGCGGTCCGCGGCGCCGCCGACCCGGTGCTGGTGCCCGATCCCGCCGCCTGCGCCGAGGGCGCCCTATATCCGGTGCCCGATGCCGACACCTGGGCCCGGCTTGATGGCTACGAGGCCGTTTTCGGCCATGCCCGCGCCGCGATCACGATCGACACGCCGGACGGCCCCGTTCAGGCCTGGCTCTACCGCTCGGATACCGCGCGCGCGGCCGCGGGCGACTGGTCGCTGGCCGATTGGGCGGCGCGGTTCGGCGCCTCGGTGACCGCCGCCGCGACCGAGGTGTTGGACCTGCTGCGCAGCCATCCCCCCGAAGCGCTGGCGCCGCTTTATCCGCAGATCCTGCAACGCGGCGACAGCCGCGCCCGGGCCCGGGCGGGCCACCCCCTGACCGGCGCCCCCGAGGGTGTCCACCTGCACGCCCGGCGCCGGCCTTATGTGAATTTCTTCGCGGTCGAGGAATACGACATCGCCTTTCGCCGCTATGACGGCGCCCTGTCGCCGGTGGCGGAGCGGGCGATCTTCATCGCCGGCGACGTGGCCATCGTGCTGCCCTATGACCCGGTGCGCGACCAGGTGCTGCTGATCGAACAGTTTCGCGTCGGCGCCTTCGGCCGGGGCGATCCGGAATGCTGGATCACCGAACCGGTCGCCGGCCGCATCGACCCGGGCGAAAGCGCCGAAGACGCCGCCCGCCGCGAAGCCGCCGAAGAGGCGGGACTGACCCTGACCGGCCTGATCCCGGTCGCGACCGGCTATCCCAGCCCCGGCACGACGACGGAATTCTTCAACATCTTCATCGGTCTGTGCGACCTGTCCGGCCATCAGAACGCCGGCCATGGCGGGCTCGATCACGAGGTCGAGGATATCCGCCACGCGGCCGTCCCCTGGGCACAATTCGACGCCCGGCTGGCGGCAGGCGCCTATCGTCTGATCCCGCTCAGCCTGGCCGGACACTGGCTGGCGCGCCACCGCGATCATCTGCGCGCGGCCAAGGAAATTACGTAATTTCCTTGGCCCCTCACGGCCTCTGACAGCGCCGCGATTTCCCCCGCCGGCGCTTGAGTTCGCCGCCCCCGGCCCCTACACCGGAACCGACATGCCAATGACAGGGGGCCGCCCATGAATATCCGCCAGGACCTTGCCGACGCGATCGGCAACACGCCCCTGATCAAGCTGCGTCGCGCCTCCGAGGAAACCGGCTGCACCATCCTGGGCAAGGCCGAATTCCTCAATCCCGGCCAGTCGGTCAAGGACCGCGCCGCGCTGTGGATCATCCGCGATGCGGTGGCCCGCGGCCAGCTTGCCCCCGGCGGCACGATCGTCGAGGGCACGGCGGGCAATACCGGGATCGGGCTGGCGCTGGTCGGCGCCTCGATGGGGTTCCGCACGGTGATCGTGATCCCCGAAACCCAGTCCGAGGAAAAGAAGGACATGCTGCGCCTGGCCGGCGCCGAACTGGTTCAGGTGCCCGCCGCGCCCTACAGCAATCCCAACAATTACGTGCGCTATTCCGGCCGCCTGGCCGAGCGGCTGGCGCAATCGGAACCCAAGGGCGCGATCTGGGCCAACCAGTTCGACAATATCGCCAACCGCCAGGCCCATATCGACGGCACCGGCCCCGAGATCTGGGACCAGACCGGGGGAAAGGTCGACGGCTTCGTCTGCGCCGTCGGCTCGGGCGGGACGTTGGCCGGCGTCGGCGCCGCGCTGCAGCCGCGCGGGGTCAAGGTCGCCCTGGCCGATCCCGAGGGGGCGGGGCTGTTCAAGCTCTATACCGGCCAGGACAATCCGGGCAATTCGATCACCGAAGGGATCGGACAGGGCCGGATCACCGCCAACCTGGAAGGCTTTACCCCCGATATGGCCTGGCGCATCCCCGATGCCGAGGCGCTGCCGATCGTCTTCGACCTGCTGGAGGAGGAGGGGCTCTGCCTGGGCGGCTCGTCGGGGGTCAACATCGCCGGGGCGGTCCGCATGGCGCGCGAACTGGGGCCGGGCCATACCATCGTCACCATCCTGTGCGATTACGGCACCCGCTATCAATCCAAGCTCTGGAACCCCGCCTTCCTGCGCGAGAAGAGCCTGCCGGTGCCCGATTGGCTCGACCGCGCGCCGCGCGACCTGCCGCAGGTCTACGAAGAGGCATGATGACCCGGCTGCTGACGGCCCTCGCCGCCGCGTTCCTGCTCTTGGCCGCGCCGCTGCCGGCGCCGGCGCAAGAGACGCCGCAGGTCGGCTCGCCCCAGGACGCGGTCGATGACGCGATGACGCGGATGTCGCCGGACAGCCCGGTGCGCGACCCCGATTGGGTGGCGCTGGCCAGCCGGACCGAATCCGCCCTGGCGGCGGGCCGGGTCTCAAACCAGGTGCTGGCCGATCTGCGAATCCAGATCGCCGCCTGGCGCGACCGGTTCTTTGCCGAGCTGTCGAACAATGCCGGCCGGATCGCCACGGTCGAGGCCCAGATCGCGGCCCTGGGCGCGCCACCCGAAAGCGGCGACGAGGATGTCCGGATCGCCGACCGCCGCACCGCGCTGCAGGACCAGCTTGACCAGCTGCGTGCCCCGGTCGTGCTGGCCGAAGAGGCCCGGGCCCGCGCCGAAGGCCTGATCCAGGAGATCGACGCGATCATCCGCGACCGCCAGACCGCCGAATTGACCGAGCGTGTCGGCTCGCCGCTCAACCCTTCCCTCTGGCTCAAGGCGACCGAGGAACTGGGCGCGGCCCTGCGCGCCACGCGCACCGAATTCACCGCAACCCTGTCGAACCCGGTCACCTGGACCCGGCTGACCTCCAACCTGCCGCAGATCCTGGGGCTGACCGCGCTCGGGCTGATCCTGCTGACCCGCGGCTCGCGCTGGAGCGGCCGGCTGCAACAGGCCTTCGATGCCCGCAACCGGCGCGGCCGCGATGTGATCGACGCGTTGCTGTCGCTGGGGCATGTGCTGCTGCCGCTGGTCGGGTTGCTGATGCTCAGCTTCGCGTTGACCGCGACCGGGCTGTTCGGCCGCCGGACCGAATTGCTGATCCAGACCCTGGCCGTGTTCGGGGCCTTTCCGGTGATCGGGCGCTGGATGGCGGCGCAGCTGCTGCCGGATGCCGATGACCACCGGCGCGCAGGGTCCCTGCCGGCGGCCGAACGGGCCCGGCTGCGCCGGCTGTTCGTCAACCTGGGCTGGAGTCTGGCGGTGCAGACCGCGCTGATCATCTGGCTCAACCTCAATGGCATCGCGGTCGAGTCCCGCGTCGTGGTGCTGCTGCCGCTCAGCCTGGTGCTGGCGTTGGTCCTGTTCCGCCTGGGCCGCACCCTGCGCCATACCCCGGCCGTCGACGAGTCCGACACGACCGAGGATGCCCCCGCCCCGCGCCCGTACCGCGAAACCATCAGCGCCCTGGTCGGCCAGGTGCTGATGCTGGTCGCGGTCGGGGCGACGATCGCCTATCTGCTGGGCTTTCCTGCGGCCTATGGGTCGGCGCTGTTGCCGACGGTGCTGACGCTCTACCTGCTGGGGGCGCTGATGCTGGTGGTGGATTTCGTTCAGAACGTCATCTCGATCTTCACCGCGAGCGACGAGGCCGAAACCGAGGGCGGCCTGATCCAGGCCCTGGCCGGTGCCGCCCTGGTGGTCGCCGCGCTGCCGGTCCTGGCGCTGATCTGGGGCTGGCGGAGCACCGATCTGGCCAATCTCTGGTTGCGGTTCCGCGAAGGCTTCACCCTGGGCGACACCCGCATTTCGCCCAGCGATTTCCTGACCCTCGTGGTGGTCTTCGTGATCGGCTATACCGTGGTCCGCCTGATCCAGGGCGCGCTGCGCAGCTCGATCCTGCCCAAGACGAAGCTCGATGCCGGCGGCCAGAACGCGATCATCGCCGGGGTCGGCTATGTCGGCTTCGTGCTGGCCGCGGTGATCGCCATCACCACCGCCGGGATCGACCTGTCGGGCCTGGCCATCGTCGCCGGGGCGCTGTCGGTCGGCATCGGCTTCGGCCTGCAGACCGTGGTGCAGAACTTCGTCTCGGGGATCATCCTGCTGATCGAACGGCCGATCTCCAAGGGCGACTGGATCGAGATGGGCGGGGTGATGGGCTATGTCCGCGACATCTCGGTCCGCTCCACCCGGATCGAGACCTTCGACCGCACCGATGTCATCATCCCCAATGCCGACCTGATTTCCCAGCAGGTCACCAACTGGACCCGGGGCAATACCGTGGGCCGACTGATCGTGCCGGTCGGCGTGGCCTATGGCACCGATACGCGGCGGGTCGAAACCATCCTGTCGGAAATCGCCCGGGCCCATCCCATGGTGCTGCTGCGCCCGCCGCCGGCGGTGGTGTTCCAGGGCTTCGGCGCGGATTCGCTGGATTTCGAGATCCGCGCGATCCTGCGCGACGTGAACTGGATGCTTTCGGTCAAGACCGAGCTGAATCACGCCATCGCCGAACGGTTCGCCGCCGAGGGGATCGAGATCCCCTTTGCCCAGCGCGACATCTGGCTGCGCAACCCCGAGGCGCTGCGGCCCGGTTCGGCGCAGGCCGCCGTGCCCGACGCGCCCCCGACAGCGCCCGACGACAGCGGCGCCCCGGATGCGCCGGACCCCGAGGAGGCCCCCGAATGACCCGGCCGCTCTACCGCGAGACGCCCTATCTGCGCCAGGCCCCGGCCCGGGTCACCGGCCTGACCGACGAGGGCGGCATCGTGCTGGACGCGGCGCTGTTCTATCCCACCGGCGGCGGCCAGCCCGGCGACAGCGGCCGGCTGTCCTGGGACGGCCGCGACATCGGCATCGCCACCACGGTGCCGGGCGAGGGCGGCGCCGCCATCCTGCTGCCCGAGGCGCCCGAACCGCTGCCGCCGGTCGGCGCCGCCGTGACCCAGACCCTCGACTGGGAGCGCCGCCACCGCCACATGCGCGCCCATACCGCGCTGCACCTTCTGTCCGTGGTGATCCCGTTGCCGGTGACCGGCGGCGCCGTCTCGGCCAGCGGCGGCCGGCTCGATTTCGACATGCCGGACCCGCCCGAGGACAAGGCGGTGCTGGAAGAGCGGCTCAATGCGCTGATCGAGGTCGACCTGCCGGTGACCGAAGACTGGATCACCGAAGCCGCGCTGGACGCCGATCCGGGCCTGGTCAAGACCCTTTCGGTCCGGCCGCCCCGCGGCGCCGGCCGCATCCGCCTGGTCCGGATCGGCACCGGCGACACCACCGCCGATCTGCAGCCCTGCGGCGGCACCCACGTGGCCCGGACCGGTGAAATCGGCGCCGTGCGGATCGGCAAGATCGAAAAGAAGGGCCGCCGGAACCGCCGGGTGCACCTGCTGCTGGATTAGGGCGGGAGAGACGTGATGCCGAGGTGAAACCGACCCCGCGCCGACAGGCCGCCGAGGTGGGGGTGGGTCGAGTTGTCGCTCGCCGGGCCTGCCAAGCGCCCGTGCCACGACAGGATCCGGCAGGCAAAAGATGTCCTCGACGCCGCAACGTCGCCGCCGCCGATGCCATGCCGACACGGCGGCGACGATCATGACAGGCGATCCTCGGAGCGATTTTCGGCCCTGGTCCAGTGCCATGACCCGCGTCACCCGCACCCTCGCCCGTTTCGCCGTCCGGACCCTTGCCGGCACCGATTGCTTTCCCGGCCGCGCCTGCCGTTGCATCGTCGCCGGCAGCCGAAACAGGGACGGATGATCAAGCCGCTCTGCTGCCCCAGCCCGGCAGCCTCCTCGATTTCGGCTGCTGCACAAACCTGCGGTCGAGGCGCGCGATCCGCGCTGCGTGCACCTGAAATCGGGGCGCGACAAGGGCAACCAGGACAGGCGCGACAGCCGGTGCACGGGGATCGGCACCGGGACCGACCAGACCCAGGCACCCCCGGGCGACAAGCAGCACGCGATCCTTTTGATGTTCGATTTCAACATGATACCCGGTCAGGACGTGTCGTATTTCCACCGCCTGGGCGGCGATGACGTGATGGATTTCGCCGCAAGCCGGGATCTGCAGGAGCGCTGTTCGCAGATTCTTGCAAGCGGCGGGGCCAACCGGCTTGACGGCTTCGCCATGTCCCGCCGGTTCTCGACCCGCTACGTCCAGGGCGCGCACCGTCTGGTCCCGATGCACTGGGCCCTCAGGATGGGGTGCGAGGATTTCCGCGCCCGGGTGTCGGATCATCTGTCCTTCATCGCTTCGTTCCGCATCTTTTGAGCCAGGCATGGATCAGCCCTTGCATCCTCCCGCCGCAATTGGCTAAACCCGCCGGCGGAGAGGTGGCCGAGTGGTCGAAGGCGCACGCCTGGAAAGTGTGTAGGCGGGAAACCGTCTCGAGGGTTCGAATCCCTTCCTCTCCGCCACCATCACCCTATCGAACCTTTTCGGGCCGCCAGCGATCCTGCGGCTCGGATCACACCTGTGTGGAATATGCCGGCCCGGTCCGCCACATGTGGAGAGCGCCGACCGAGGACCCTGGCACCGTCCTTCGAGAAACAAGAACAGACCGACGGCAATGTTTCGGCGTGAAGCCGGGCGTAGGGCGTTGAGCAATGGCCGCGCGCGCGGGACGGTCGCACGGGATCCGGGCATCGGATCACCGATACCCGGCCATGAACGCAAACCCCGCCAGGCTTCGGACAGACCGCGCGCCGCGACGATCTGGCTGTGCTGCGGCGCTTTGACAGGTTGGCGCCGGTCCTGACCTCAGACCGAGACCAGGGACAGCAATTCGCCGCGCGGCACGTCGCGCGCGGGCTTGTTCAAGGTGACCTCACCGCGGTTCATGGTCACGAAACGGTCGCCCAGCCGAAAGGCGAAATCGAAATATTGCTCGACCAGAATGATCGCGATCTCGCCCTGATCGCGCAGCTTGGCGATCACCTCTCCGATATGGGTGATGATGTTGGGCTGGATGCCCTCTGTCGGTTCGTCCAGCAGCAGGACCGACGGTTCGGTGATCAGCGCGCGGGCGATGGCCAGTTGCTGTTGTTGCCCGCCCGACAGATCGCCGCCGCGCCGCGCCGACATCTCGTGCAGGACCGGGAACAGGTCATAGACATGGTCCGGCACCGTGTGGCCGCGCCCCTCCAGGCAAGCGAAGCCGGTTTGCAGGTTTTCGGCCACGGTCAACATCGGGAACACCTCGCGGCCTTGCGGCACATAGGCGATCCCGGCCCGGGCCGCCTGCACCGCATTGGGCCGATCCAGCACCACGCCGTCCAGCGTGATCCGTCCGCCGGACATCGGATGCCGCCCGGCCAGCGCCTTGAGCAACGAGGTCTTGCCCACGCCGTTGGTGCCCATGATCGCTGTCACCTCGCCGCGTTTCGCGGTCAGGCTGATCCCGTGAAGGATCTGGCTTTGCCCGTATTTGAGGGCGAGGGTGTCGACATCCAGCATCGCTAGCGCCCCAGATAGACGTCGATGACGTCCTGATTGCCGGTCACATGGTCCAGACTGCCCTCGGCCAGCACCGACCCTTCGTGCAGGACCGTCACCTTGCAGTTCAGCCGACGCACGAATTCCATGTCATGCTCGACCACCACCACCGCCCGGGTCCGGGCGGCGCGCACCAGCAGGTCGGTCGTGTGTTCGCGTTCGGCCGGGGTCATGCCGGCGGCGGGTTCGTCGACCAGCAGCAGGCGCGGGTCCTGGGCCAGCAGCATCCCGATTTCGAGCCATTGTTTCTGACCATGGCTCAGGCTGCCCGCCATCCGGTCCAATGCCTCGGTCAGGCCGATCTCGTCGCTGATGGCGCGGATGCGATCCTCGCTGTCGCGCGCCTTGCGCCCGATCAGCACGTCAAGCGGCCCGCGGGTGTCCTTCAGGGCCAGCCGGATGTTTTCGCGCACCGTCTGCGCCTCGAAGACCGTGGGTTTCTGGAACTTGCGGCCGATCCCCGCCTGGGCGATCCGGCTTTCGGACAGGCCCAGCAGCGACACCGATTTCTCGCCGAAGATCACCCGTCCCTCGTCGGGGCGGGTCTTGCCGGTGACGATATCCATGAAGGTGGTCTTGCCCGCGCCATTGGGGCCGATCACCGCCCGCAATTCCGGTTCGGCGATCTGGATCGACAGGTTATTGATGGCGCGAAACCCGTCGAAGGTGACCGAGACGCCAGAGACCTCCAGCAGCGTGCTCATGGCGCGTCCCCCTTGCGGACCAGCCTGTCGAACAGGCCGCCGATGCCCTTGGGCAGGAACAGCGTGACCAGCACGAAGGACAGGCCCAGAAGCACCAGCCACCAGTCGGTCCAGCGGATCACGTAGAGGCCGAGGTTGATGTCCGGCGCGCTGCCGCCGGTGAACCACGACGACAACAGCGACACCAGCGTCGCGCCGATGACCGCCCCGTACAGCCTGCCGCGCCCGCCGATCGCCACCCAGACCGCCAGATAGATCGAGGCGATCGGGGCGATTTCGCCGGGGTTGATGATGCCCGCCTGCGGGTAATACAGCGCCCCCGCGATGCCCGCGACCATGGCCGTCAGGGTGAACACGAACAATTTGTAATGCTCCACGTGGTAGCCCAGGAACCGCACGCGGGCCTCGTTGTCGCGGATCGCCCGGATGACCGAGCCGAACCGGCCCGACACCACGGCGGCGAACAGCACATAGCCCAGCGCCAGCGCCAGCGCCGAGGCCCAGAAGAACCACAGCGACACCTCTGCCTGGCTGCGGTGTTCCAGGCCGGGGATGTTCTGCAGGCCGGACAGGCCGTTATTGCCGCGCAAGCCGGTGTCGTTCTGAAAGAAATAGAGCGACAGCGCCAGGGTCATCGCCTGCGTCAGGATCGACAGGTAGACGCCCGTCACCCGGCTGCGGAACGCCAGCCAGCCGAACACCAGCGCCAGCAGGCCGGGCACCAGCACCACGGCCAGCAATTGCAGCGTCAGGCTGTGGGAGAACGCCCAGAGCGCCGGAAACTCGGAACTGCCGACAACGCCGAAGATCTGGTTGCCGATCGCATCGGTGATCTCCTGCGGGGTCGGCGGCAGGGGCGCGGCCTGCAGCGTCGGCAGAACGATCCCTTCGGTGCGCGCATGCATCAGCCACATGCCGATCGCATAGCCGCCGATCCCGAAGAACGCGAAATGGCCAAGGCTGAGGATCCCGCAATAGCCCCAGACCACATCCATCGCGATGGCCACAAGGCACAGGCACAGCGTCTTGCCCAGGGTCTTGAGGAACGAGGTGGAGACAAGGCCAAGCCCCGCCGCCTCGGACAGGACCGTCACGCCGATCGTGAACATCGCAAGACCAAGCAGAAACCACAGCACCGAGGGGTTCCTGGCAAGAAAGGGTCGTTCCATGGCTCAATCCCCCGCCGCACGACCCTTGAGCGGGACAATGCCCTTGGGTCGGAATTGAATGAACAGGATCACGAACAGGATCATGTAGGTCTGCGCGGCCAGGGTGTTGGACGGGTTGAACCATTCGATGCCCTTTTGCCCGATGCCGATCAGGCTGGCGCCGGCCAGGGTTCCCCAGACATTGCCGACCCCGCCGACGACCACGGTCATGAAGCTCTGGACGATATAGGCCGATCCCATTTCCGAGGTGACCTGGGCATATAGCCCGATCGCCACGCCGGCGATCCCCGCGATGCCCGAGCCGAGGCCGAAGGTCAGCATGTTGATGCGGTCGGGGTTGATCCCCATGCTTGCCGCCATGCCCGGGTTCTGCGTCACCGCCCGCACCTCGAGCCCCAGCCGCGTCCGCTTGAGGACATACAGGATAAGCCCGAGGAAGATCAGCGCGAGGATGAAGATCGCGATCCGGATATAGCTGATGCCGATCACGTCGTTATAGACCCATGCCCCGGCCAGCCAGTCGGGCGAGGTCAGCGGCCGGGCCTGGGTGCCGAAGATGTTCTTGGCCAGTTGCTGCAGCGCGATCGAGATGCCGAAGGTGGCCAGCAGCGTCTCGAGCGGGCGGTGTCGGAGCCAGCGGATCACCAGCCGTTCCATCGCCACGCCCGCCCCGAAGGTCACCGCGAAGGCCAGCGGCAGCGCGATGAGAAGCGACACGGTGTAATCCGGCACGAAAAGCTGCACGACATAGCCGGTATAGGCCCCGATCATGATGAATTCGCCATGCGCCATGTTGATGACGCCCATCACGCCGAAGGTGATGGCCAGCCCGATCGCCGCCAGAAAATAGATCGAGGCCAGCGACAGCGCATCGAGCGACAGATCCGCGAACTGGCTCAGGCCAAGGCGGGTCTGCAGGCCGGCGAGGGCCGCTTGGGCGGCGGCGGTGATCTGCGGGTCCGGCTCGGTATAGCTGGTGTAGAAGACATGGGCCCGGGTCGCCGCGATACGATCGTCCATGGATACGAAGGGCGGCACGGTGCCGTCGGCCGCCAGGGTGCTGTAGGCGGCGATGCGGGCGGCATCGGTGTCCAGGGTGTGGATCGGCGCGCCCGCCACGCTGCCATCGGCGATGTTCTCGATCAGCGCGGATTTCAGCGCCTCGGCGCTGACCGGGGACGGCGCGAGCCCGGCGTCCACCAGCAAGGCATAGGCGTCGTCGACGCTCAGGTCCTCGCCCGGGGTCAGGATGCGGGCGACATTGGTGCCTTCGGGAACCTCGGCGGCGACAGACCGGGAGGTCGCGAGGATGGTGTTCAGCACCGCCCGGGCCTCGACCGAAAGATCGCCGGCCAGGCTCTCGATCGCGGCGATGCGGGCCGCGGGGTCGGGGTCGTAGCGGGCGGTCAGCTGGCGTTCCAGCTGTTGCTTGCGGGCCAGCACGCCCGGGTCGGGCTCGTCCGGGATGGAGGCACGCAACGGGTCCAGCTGGTCGGGCGACGGATCGCGGCCGATGGATTGCAGCGCGGCCAGGCGGCGCGCGATATCGGGATCGGACAGCTGGAATTGCGCAAGCGCAGAATCGATGACCCGGCGCACGCCTGCGTTCGGGCGGATTTCGGAATAGCCCGACCTGTCGTCGACGTCGGTCCGGGCGCCGGTGTCGATGTCGGTCAGGGTCAGGCCGGTGCCCTCGGGCCGGGCGATGAAAAAGACGCCATCCGCATCACGCACCCACAGGAACTTGTCCCGCCAGGCCTCCAGCATCGGCGCGACCCGCTCGGGCGGGGCTTCGGCAAGGGCCGCGATCACGCCGTCCACGGTCGACCGCGACGGGGACGAAACCGCCTCGGATTGCGATTGCAGGATGGATTGCAATGTCGTCTGGGCTGTGGCCGCCGACGCGGCGACCAGAACCGCAAGGCACAAGAGCAGGGCGCGCAGCATTCAATTCTTTCCCGGCGGGTCGTCAAGGATCCTGGAAACAAGAGGCGGGGGGGCACAGGGCCCCGCCGCCCGCCGTCGTCTCAGTAGTTCGAGGTCAGCTGCACGCAGGTCTGCGTTTCGGTGTTGTACATGCCGCAGCCGAGGGTTTCCCAATCGCTGTCCAGCACCGCCGATTCCGGCAGGTAATCGGTCCAGGCGTCCCCGGGAACCAGGTCGGTCTGGCTGATGATGTCGAATTGGCCATCGGCCCGGATTTCGCCGATCAGCACCGGCTTGGACAGGTGATGGTTGGGCAGCATCATCGCCATGCCGCCGGTCAGGTTCGGGAATTGCTGCCCGTACATGGCCGCGCGCACCTCGTCCACATCGGTGGTGCCCGCGTCGGTCACCGCGTTCACCCACATGTTGAAGCCGATGTAATGCGCTTCCATCGGGTCATTGGTCACCCGGGTGTCGTCGCCGATATAGGCGTGCCATTGCGCGATGAAGGCGGCGTTTTCGGGCGTGTCGGCGGACATGAAATAGTTCCATGCGGCCAGGTGCCCGACCAGTTCGGAGGTGTCGAAGCCCGACAGCTCCTCCTCGCCGACGGAAAAGGCGACGACCGGTATGTCGTCGGCGCTGACCCCGGCTGCGGCCAGCTCCTTGTAGAAGCCGACATTCGCATCCCCGTTGATGGTCGAGATCACGCCGACCTGGTTGCCCCCTGCCGACAGGGCGACGACGTCGCTGACGATGGTGGCCCAGTCGGACTGACCGAAGGGGGTGTAGTTGACGAAGATGTTCTCTTCGGGAACCCCCTTGGAGATCAGGTAGGATTGCAGGATGTTGTTGGTCGTGCGCGGGTAGACGTAATCGGTGCCCAGCAGGGCGAATTGCTCGACCCCCAGTTCCTCGAGGAAATAATCCACCGCGGGGATCGCCTGCTGGTTCGGCGCGGCCCCGGTGTAGAACACGTTGCGGCTGGATTCCTCGCCTTCATACTGGACCGGATAGAACAGCAGGCCGTTCAATTCCTCGATCACCGGCAGCACGGATTTGCGCGACACCGAGGTCCAGTTGCCGAAGATCACGTCGACCTCGTGCACGGTCAGCAATTCGCGGGCCTTTTCGGCGAACAGCGGCCAGTCGGAGGCCGGGTCGACGACCACCGCCTCCAGTTCGCAGCCCAGCAGGCCACCGGCCTCGTTCTGGCCCGCGACCAGCATCTGCACCGTATCGGCCAGCGTGGTTTCGGAAATCGCCATCGTGCCGGACAGCGAGTGCAGCACGCCGACCTTGATCGTGCAGTCTTGTGCCGATGCCGATGTGCCCACGGCCAAAAGCGCCGCAGCCGACAGCGCAGAGAGCAGCTTGTTGGAAGGTTTCACCGATCAATTCCCCATCATGTTCCTGCGGGATGATCCAGCGTGCGCCTGTTCGGATGGTGCGCATTCTGCCAGCCATTGTCCGCAGCTCGAAGTTGCAGCCATGCGAGGGTGGTTTTCTTGCAGGATGACGCCCTCGCGTGGCACTCAGGACCAAAGTTCGACTTTGACCCGCAAACCGTCCGCATAGCCTGTCCGATCCACAATGATGGACGTGCGATCCACGCAGGATCGGGCGCGATAGCCAAAAAAATGGGCATGTTTCGGCATGGTTGCGGAAAAATCATGCTTAAGATGCTGCGTTGCAGCGTGCGGCTGCGGCGCAGCGGCGCCGGCGCGATCTGCCGTCCGGGTCGGGAATCGGGGATTGCGCCGCGCCGGGCGCGACCGACACGGGGGCTTTGCCGCAACATGACGCCGATTTCGCCGCCCGCCGCGGCGGGCTTGGCCTTCGCTGCGACGGGTTCTAGCATTGCGCAGGTGATCGGAAGGGGGGAACGACGATGCGCTTTGACCGGATGCGGCCAGATCAATTGCACGAGGCGGTGGCGCGCGGGCTGCCCTTCGTGCTGCCGATCGGGGTCATGGAATATCATGGCCGGCACCTGCCGGCCGGCGTCGACCTGATCGTGGTGACCGAAATGCTCGACCGTCTGGGCGACGAGATCGTCGTGCTGCCGCCCTTCGCCTACGGCGCGGCGAGCCATGCGGTCGCCGGCCCCGAGGATGGCGGCACGCTGCATGTCGACGCCGCCGCGATCCTGCCCTTTGCCGAAGCGCTGTTCGCGTCGCTGCTGCGGGGCGGGTATCGCAACATCCACGGGATCGTGCATCACCAGACCGAGAATTTCGTCCAGGGCATGCCGACCGATCTGGTGTTCCGGCTGGCCGCGCGCAACGCGATCTTTCGCCACCTGGAGGCGACGCGCGGCCCGGGCTGGTGGGGCGCGGGCGAGATGGCGGATTACTATCGCCAACACGCGGCCGGCACCGATCCTTTCGCCTGGATCCAGGTCCATCCGCTGTTTCCCGAGGGCGCGGATTTTCCCTTCGATCATGCCGGCGAGGGCGAGACGGCGCTGATGCTGGCGCTGGCGCCCGAAACCGTCGATCCGGACCGGGCAAACGGGGACGGTCACTGGTATACCGACACCGCGCCCCGGGCGCGCGCGGACAGGGGGGCGGAAGGCGTGGCCATCGCGCTGACGCATCTGCGCCGCGTGCTGGGCCTGGAGGCCGGCCCCGACGACACCGCAGGCACGGAACGAACCCGATGACCCGATACCTGTCCGCCGGCGCTGGCCGAGCCCCCGGGACCGGATCG
Source organism: Rhodobacteraceae bacterium HLUCCA08 (assembly GCA_001314655.1). Classification (GTDB taxonomy): domain Bacteria; phylum Pseudomonadota; class Alphaproteobacteria; order Rhodobacterales; family Rhodobacteraceae; genus Salibaculum. The sequence continues at coordinate 43,403 of LJSF01000025.1, forward strand.
CCCCGGATGGGGGCCTAGAGACCGGCCAGGGCACGGTCCAGGTGGACGTATCCGCCATCGGGAAACAGCCACTGGCCGGTGGTGTGCGACGCCCGTTCCGACAGCAGGAAGACGACGGTGTCGGCGATCTCGCGCGGGGTCGTCATGCGTTGGCCCAGCGGAATGCCCCGGGTGATCCGCGCCTCGCGCGCCGCCGCATCGTCGAAAGTATCCAGCCAGTTGCGATACAGCGGCGTCATCACCTCGGCCGGGATCACCGCGTTCACCCGCACGCCGTCGGCCAGAAGCGCGGCCGCCCATTCCCGGGTCAGCCCCAGCTGCGCCGCCTTGGCCGCGACATAGGCCGAGGTATTGCCCTGGCCGGTCAGCGCCGTCTTGGAGCTGATGTTCACCACCGATCCGCGCGCCGCGCGCAGGTCGGGCAGGCACAGATGCATCAGCGTGTAGTAATGCACCAGGTTGCGGTCGAGCGAGGCGCGGAACGCCGCGGGCCCGGCCTCCAGCCCGACGGAATCATTGGCCCCGGCATTGTTGACCAGCCCGTCGATCCGCCCGGCGCGCGCCCGCACCGCGGCGATCGCCGCCTCGCATTGCGCATCATCGGCCAGGTCCGCCTTGACGCAAAACGCGCCGGGCACACCGGCCAGCCAGTCCGCGGGCGGATCCCGGCGCGACACGATGGCGGGGATCGCGCCTTCCTCGGCCAGAACGGCGCTGATCGCGGCGCCGATGCCGGACCCGCCGCCGGTGACCACGATCACCTTGCCCTTCAATCCCAGGTCCATCTTCTACTCCTGTCCTTGTCGCAATCGGTCACGGCACCGGCGCCGATCTTGCCCGCCTGCGGCGCGATCGCCAAGCCCGGTCGGCAAGCCCGGTCGCGCGCTGTGGCGCCTCAGCCCAGGACCGCCAGCACGGCCCCGCCCGCCGCGGCGACGATCACCACGATCCAGGGCGGCGCTTTCCAGGTGACCAGCAGGGCAAAACAGGTCAGCGCCAGGGCGAAGTCGCGCAGGTCCAGCACGGCGCCGGTAAAGACCGGGGCATAAAGCGCGGCCCCCAGAATGCCGACGACGGCGGCATTGGCGCCGGCCATCGCCGCCCGCGCCACCGGAAGCGACCGGACCCGGTCCCAATGGGGCAGCGCCGCGATCAGCACCAGAAAGCCGGGCAGGAACAGGGCGCAAAGCGCCAGCGCCGCGCCGGCGATCCCGTTCGGCGCCGGCTCCAGCACCGCGCCCAGATAGGCGGCGAAGGTGAACAGCGGCCCGGGCACCGCCTGTGCGGCGCCGTAGCCGACCAGAAAACTGTCCGCCGTGACCCAGCCCGGCGCGACCGTTTCGGCCTGCAACAGCGGCAGCACGACATGGCCGCCGCCAAAGACCAGCGCGCCGGCGCGGTAGAAACCGTCGATCAGGGCAAGCGATTGCGCCAGCCCGGCGACCAGCGGCAGGCCGACCAGCAGCGTCAGAAAGGCGGCCAGGGCGATGCCGGAGTGCCGGCGCGTCACCGGCAGCGGGACATGGCCCGCCATCGGTGCCGGACCGTCGCGCCCCAGGGCCAGCCCCGCAAGCGCGCCCAGCACGATCGCGCCCACCATGCCAGGCGCCCCGGGCAGAAAGGCCAGCACCGCCACGGCGCCCAGCGCGATCCCGATCCGTTCGCGATCCGGGCACAGGGTCCGGGCCATGCCCCAGACCGCCTGCGCCACGATGGCCACCGCCACGATCTTGAGCCCGTCCAGGATCCCGGTGCCCACCGGCCCGGTGATCCGGGCGGCGGTCAAGGCGACCACCAGCAGGATCAGCGCCGAGGGCAGGGTGAAGGCGGCGAAGGCGGCGAAGGCCCCGCCCCAGCCGGCCCGCATCAGCCCCAGGGCAAAGCCGACCTGGCTCGAGGCCGGGCCGGGCAGGAACTGGCACAGGGCCACGAGGTCCGCATAGGCGGTATCGGTCAGCCAGCGCCGCCGCGTCACCAATTCGTCGCGGAAATAGCCCAGATGCGCGATCGGCCCGCCGAAAGAGGTCAGGCCCAGCTTGAGGAAGACGCCAAAGACCTCGGCGGCGCTGCCCCTGGCGGCGCCTCCGGTCGGGTCATCTTGCGGTCGGTCGGTCATCAGCTGGCCCCGGTTTGTCCTGGGATTTCGTTCTGGACCGGCCATGTGTCGGTCTTGCGACAGGCGTCGAGGGCCCGGGGGCCGGGAGCGCGCCGGGTTGCGCCGCCTTGCGCGCCGGGCCGCGCCGGCGCCGTCCCAGTTCCCGGTAAAGCGCTTCGCGCGTGATGCCCAGTTCGGCGGCCAGATCCTGCCATTGGCCACGTTCGGGCAGGCGGTTGCCCGCGTCGAGCCAGGTGTCGAGCCGGTCCGCGACCCGGGGCATCGCGCGGATTTCGGCCCGCAGACGGGCATGCTGCAGCGATTGGGCAAGGCGGCGCGCCCAAAGCTCGGACAGTTTCGGGTCCGATGCAAGGCGGGCGCGAAACCGGTCGCGCGGCACGCGGGCGGCGATGCCCGGTGTCGTCGCGACCGCATCGCAATGATACCTGTCCGACCAGGCCGAGGCTTCGGCCAGGATCTGCCCGGGCCCGGCATTCTGCAGGATCATCCGCAGGCCCTGTCCGGTATGGCGCACCAGATCGACCCGCCCCTTTTGCAGCAACAGCATCGACGTCACCCGCTCACCGGCGCGCAGCAAGGTGTCTCCGGCGCCGAAGCGGACGGAGGGCGCGGTGGTGAACAGCGAAGCAAGCGCGTCGGACATGATCGCGATCATATGCGCGCGGGCGGGGAAATGCGACAGGGGGCCTGCCGAAATCGAATGGAGCCCCCCGATGACCCGACGACACGCCCTTGCCCTGTGCCTATGCGTGCTGCCCCTGGCCGCCCCGGCGCAGGACCCGTCCCCCTATGCCGGGATGGAGACCCGCGAGATCAAGAGCCTTTCGTCGCAGGATCTGGACGATCTGCGCGCGGGGCGCGGCTGGGGGCTGGCCTTGCCGGCCGAGCTCAACGGCGTTCCGGGGCCGGCGCATGTGCTGGAGTTGCGGACCGAACTCGGTCTCGACCCCGATCAGGTTCGGGCGGTCGAGGCCTTGTTCGCCGAGATGCAGGCCGAGGCGCGCCTTGCCGGAGAGCGGCTGATCGCCGCCGAAGCCGCGATCGAGGCCGCGTTCCGGGACGGTGAAACCGATCCCGACCGGTTGCGCGCCCTGATCGATACGGCCGCCGCGGCGCGCGCCGATCTGCGGTTCGTGCATCTGTCGCGGCATCTGCAGACCGTGCCGCTTCTGAGCGCGGAGCAGATCGAGATGTATGGCGCGCTTCGCGGCTATACCGCCGCCGATCCCTGCGCTGCCGTGCCCGATGGCCATGACCCGGCGATGTGGCGGCGCCACAACGGCTGCGACGGCTGACGGCACGGCGGCGCCGGGCGGGGCCGGGTCAGTCCCACAGCGCGCCGGGCTTGAGGATCGACAGGGGATCGGCCCTGTCATCGGTCCAGACCGGGCCGTCATCGGCGTTCAGCGGCGCCCATGGCCCGGTATCGAGGATCGCCGCCGCATCGGCCGGGTCGCGGGCGATCAGGACGACGTCGCTCATCCGGTAGCCGGGATCGTCCGACGCCTCGGCGGCCGACAGCTGGCGCCAGGACTGCACGCCCAGCGCCTCGGCCGAGCGGGCCAGCGGCAGGCCGATGTCGTAGTAGCGGTTCGACACGTGGAACAGCAGCACGCCCCCCGGGGCCAGCCGGTCGAGATAGAGCTCCATCGCCTCGAGCGTCGTCAGATGGACCGGCACCGCATCCGAGGAATAGGCGTCGATCACCAGGATGTCGAAATGCAGCCCGTCCTGACCGGCCAGCACCACCCGGGCATCGCCCAGATGGGTGGGGGCCTCGGGCGTGCAGCTGGACAGGAAGGTGAACAGCGCGGGGTCGCGGGCGACCCGGTCGACCATCGCGTCGATTTCGTAGAAATGCCAGTCCTGGCCCGGTGCGGCATAGCAGGCCAGCGACCCGACGCCGAGGCCGACGATGCCGACGCTCTCGGCCGCCTGGCCGAAATCGGAACCCATGACCTGCCCCATGGGCGCGGCCGGGTGGTAATAGGTGACCGGCATCGGCCGCTCGGCCTCGATATCGGCCAGCCGCTGGGCGCCGTGGATCGTGGTGCCGTTGGAATAGAGCCGGATCCCGTCGCGATCCAGCACCTGGTGCTGGCCGAAGAAACTGCGATCGGCGAACAGCCGGTCATCGGATGCGGCCAGCCAGAGCGGCAGGGTCACGACCAGGCCGGCGCCGACCGCCAGGGCCGGACGCGCCGGTCGCGCCAGCACCAGCAGGGCCAGCCCGGCGGTGATCGCGCCGCCCCGCACCAATGCCCCGCCATCGCCCGCCAGCAGCACCGCGCCGGTCGCAACCAGGCCGATCGGCAGGCCAAGCGCCGCGCCGCGCCGCAATGCGGCGGCGTTCAGGCCCAGGGCGCCGCCAAAGACCAGCAGCAGCAGGACGATCAGCGTGGCGGGGCCTTCGACATGGTCGGTGAACAGCACCGGCCCGATGATCGAATTGAACAGCCCGCCCATCGCGCCGCCGATCGACATCACGACATAGAAGGCCGTCAGGTGTTCCGCCGGGGGCCGCGCCTCGTAGAGCGCGCGATGCGCCCAGGTGGTGACGACGAAAAAGCACAGGACAAGCGCGCCGGTGGCCGCTGCGGTCAGGTGGTCTCCGAACACGCCGGTCATCAGGCACAGCGCCGCGACGCTGGTCAGCTGCGCCAGGCGGGTAAAGCCGGGGCCGGCCACCGGGGTCCGGTTGCGGAAGGCGATGACGAAGCTGAGCAGGTACAGCGCCAGCGGGATCACCCAGACCAGCGGCACGGCACCGATATCGGTGCTGATCCGGGAGGTGACGGCAAGCATCAGCGACGACGGCACGAAGGCCAGAAGCCCCCAGTGCAGCATGGTCGCGACCGCAGGGGCGGGGCGGTTCGGCGCCGCGGGTTGCGCCGCCTGCCGGGCCCGGCCGAAGACCAGCCCGCCGCAGGTCGCCAGGCCCAGGCCGAGGGCGACGAAACCGGCGGCGAAACCCAGCGCGATATCGGAGGCACCGAACAGTTTCTCCGCCACCAGCGGAAAGGCCAGCAACGCCAGCATCGAGCCCAGGTTCGACGCGCCATACAGGAAATAGGGGTCGTCCGCGGACGGCCCGCCCGACCGGGCATACCAGGCCTGGATCAGCGGCGCGTTCGACGACAACAGCGCGAAGGGCACCCCGACCCCCAGCGCGAACAGGCCCAGGGTCTGCAGCGCGACCGGGCGGGTCGCGTCCAGTTCCCAGCCCTCGGGCAGGGCCGGCGGCAGGAACAGCAGCGCCGCGGCCCAGATCGCCAGATGCAGCAGGATTTGCGCCCGGACCGGCAGGTAACGCGTCGACAGATGGGCATAAAGATAGCCGCCCAGCAGAACCGACTGAAAGAACAGCATCGCCGTGGCCCAGACCGCGGGTGACCCCCCGATCGCCGGCAGCACGATCCGCGCGAAAAGCGGCTGCACGAAGAACAGCAGCGACGCGCTCAGAAAGATCGTCAGGGTGAACAGCGCCGGCGCCAGGCGGGCGGGGCGGGGCGTCTCGGTTGCGGAAAGAAAGGCCATGGGTGTCCTGCTCGGGCGATTGTTTCCCGTTTGAAGACACCAGGAATGTGGTTCCTTTATGGCCACTTGGCGCAGGGATCGGGGCCGGGGCCGGGGCAGGGGCAGGGGCCGGGCCGGGTCGGGCCGTGCCGGCCCCGGCCGGATCTGTTGCGCCCTGTCAGGCGGCGCGGGCCAGGGCGGTCCGACCGGTTTCGATGAATTCGGCATGCAGCGCCCGGATCACCGGCTGGCGCAGGTCGCGCTCCAGGATGAATTGCACATCCACATTGCGCGGCCCCTGGCTGGCCGCCAGCGCCTCGTGCCCTGCTTCGGCGATCGCCTGCAATCCGCGGGTCAGAACCGACAGCCCGTTCAGATCGCGCCCGATCACCGACACCATGGCCAGGGTGCGCGAGCCGACCCGCGCGGTGGGATAGAGCCGCTCCAGGTCCTTTTCCACCCGCCGCATGGTCTTGAGCGAGGCATCGACATAATGGGTGATCGTATTGGCGTTCGACACCTTGGAGATTATCCGCACATCGTGGCGGGCCAGCACGTCCAGGATCGCGGAATCATAGCCCTTGACCCCGACCATGTCCTGTTCGAACAGCTCCAGCGCGACGATATCCAGGCCGGTGACCATCTCGACCGCCGGCGCGGGCGCCGGGCCATCGTCGATCAGCGTGCCCGGGTCGTCCGGTTCGAAGGCATTGGTGACCCGCAGCGGCACATCGGCCTGGCGCAGGGTCTTGGCCGCCTTGGGGTGGATCGCCTCCATCCCCATGTTCGACATCTGGTCGGCCACGTCGTAATTCGTATGGCCCAGCTTGCGCGCGGCCGCTTCGCCGACCAGGGCCGGATCGGCCGAGGACAGGTGGAATTCCTTGTGAATGATCGCCTCGTCCGCGCCCACAAGCGCGGCGAGCCGGGAAAACGTCACCTCGGAATAGCCCCGGTCGAATTCGCGCATCAGCCCCTCGGCACATTGGGCATAGCCGGTGACGATGGGCATTTCGCTGGCCGGGTCGACATCGGCCATGGCGCCGGTGATCCGGTCGTCCAGGCTGATCCCGCCATCGTCGCGCCAGCCGCTGAGGTCGACGAAGCGCGCATTGACCCCGGCGCGCTGCAGCAGCAGCGTGGTGACGAAGGCCGAATGCGCCTCGCCCAGGCCGGACAGCAATTCGCGGATCTGCAGCATGTGTTCGGACAGGCGGAAATGGCCGTAGCTGCACAGCCGCTGCAGGTCGACCAGGCAATTGCGGGCGCCCTCGATCCGGTCCCGGACGAAACCGCGGGCCCGGTCGATATCGCCGGGATGGTCCAGCACCGCGTCATGCGCGGCCTCCATCGCCCGGGCGACATCGCTCAGCGCGTCGTGCCAGCCATGGCCGGTATCGGAATTGGCGAACCGGGCATAGACCCCGGCATCGCCGGTCTTCTTGTGCTCCAGCAACAGGTTGGTGATGCCGCCGAAGGCCGAGACGACGAAGATCCGGCCATAGAGCGCGGCGCCCTTGCGGCCGCCGATGAACAGCGTATCGCGCAATTCATCCAGGCGGGACATCGAGGTGCCGCCGATCTTTTCCACAGTCAGGGTCATGTCAGGCGCTTTCGGTCGCATGCGCGTCCGCCGGCGCGTAGGAGCCGTCTTCGCGGTGCACCTCGGTCCCGGTCACCGGCGGGTTGAAGACGCAGGCCATGTGCAGCTCTTGCTCGGCGCGCAGGATGTGGGGATCATGGGCATTCAGGGCATACATCACGCCGGGCCGGATTTCGTGCACCTCGCCGGTGCCCAGGTCGGTGATCGACCCCTTGCCCTGCATGCAATAGACGCTTTCGAGGTGGTGCTTGTAGTGGAACCGGTGTTCCGACCCCGTCTCGAGCACGGTGATATGGAACGAGAACCCCATCCCGTCACCGGCCAGCAGCATCCGGGTGGAGGTCCAGCGGGCATCGGCGACATGGGCGTCGGTCTTGCGCAGGTCTTCCAGGTCACGAACGATCATCGGGATTACTCCGCTGCCTGTTTCATGGTTTCGGTCACGGTGGCCGTGGCCGCGCGCAGAATGTCGAAACCTTCGCGCAAGATCGCATCGGGCGTGGTCAGCGGGGCCAGCACCTTGACCACCTCGTCCTTGGGACCCGAGGTTTCGATCACCAGGCCGTTTCGGTAGGCGGCGGCGCAGATCGCGCCGGCCAGGTCGCCGGACCCGACATCGACCCCCTGCATCATCCCGCGGCCCTTGAGCCGGGCACCGGGGATCATCGCGGCGATGCTGTCCAGCCCGTCCGTCACGATCGCGGCCTTGCGGGCGATCTCCTGTTCGAAGGCGGCATCGGCCCAGAACTTCTCGATCGCGACGCGGGCGGTGACGAAGGCATGGGTGTTGCCGCGGAAGGTGCCGTTGTGTTCGGCCGGGCCGAAGACGTCCTGTTCGGGACGCACCAGCATCAGCGCCATCGGCAGCCCGAAGCCCGAGATCGACTTGGCCATGGTGACGATATCCGGCGTCACGTCCATCGCCTCGAAGGAAAAGAACGTGCCGGCACGGCCGCAACCGGCCTGGATGTCGTCGATGATCAGCAGGGCGCCATGGGCATGGGCGATGCTTTCCAGCGCCTTCACGAATTCGGCCGAGGCGGTGTTGAGCCCGCCTTCGCCCTGCACGGTTTCCAGAAGGATCGCGGCCGGGGCGTCGATCCCGCCCGACGGATCGGACAGCATCTGCTCCAGCAGGGCGGCGGCATCCAGCCCCTCGGCATAGCCGTCGAAGGGCATCCGGGTGACGCCGGCCGTGTCCATGCCGGCGCCGCCGCGATGGTATCCGTTGCCGGTCGCGGCCAGCGCGCCCATGGTCACACCGTGAAAGCCGTTGGTGAAGGCGATGATATTGGTGCGGCCGGTGACCTTGCGGGCGGTCTTCATCGCCGCCTCGACGGCATTGGCGCCGGTCGGGCCGGTGAACATCACCCGGTGATCCATCTCGCGCGGCGCCAGGATGTGGCGCTCGAAGGCGGTCAGGAAGGCGCCCTTGGCCTGGCTGTGCAGGTCAAGCCCGTGGGCGATGCCGTCATCGCTGATATGGTCGATCAGCGCGGCCTTCATGTCGGGGTCGTTATGGCCGTAGTTCAGCGACGAACAGCCGGCCAGAAAGTCGATGTGGCGGGTGCCGAGCTCGTCGAACAGCTCGGACCCGCGGGCATGGGTGAACACCGCGGGCATCGAGCGGCAATAGGACCGCGCCGCGCTTTCGCGGCGTTCGTAGATGGTCGTTTCCTGGGCCATGTCCTTGGGCATGGGGGACTCCTGTTCTGAAATGGGGGTGGGATCAGGCGGCGCGCCGGAGCGTGGCCTGTTGCGACGGCAGGGTGATCGTCACCATGTGCTCGGTCGCATGGGCGCCGTCGAAATGCGCCTCGCGGTCGAAATGCGGGGCATCGCTCAGATCACCGCCGATCAGGCGGGCAAAGCTGCGAAACAGCGCCCAGGAGGCGTCGTTGTCACGGGTGATGGTGGTCTTGAGCGTGGCGGCCCCGGCGGCCGCGTCGCGGTTGACCAGCTCCAGCAGCATGGTCTTGCCAAGGCCGAGGCCGCGCGCGACCGGGCTGACCGCGACCTGCCAGACGAAGAACGCGTCCTGGCCGGGGATCATGTGGCCGGAAATCCAGCCGACGATGGCGCCGTCCAGGTCGGCGACCACACAGGTATCGCGGAAATGATCGGCCTGGATCAGATTGGCATAGATCGAGTTTTCGTCGAGCGGTTTGCAGGCGCGCACCAGCGCCCAGATGGCAGCCCCGTCCGTCGCATCGGGTTTGCGCAGACGGGGCACGCGCGCTCGGGGCGTGTCGGTCTCGGAACGCGTCATGTCTTTCGGCATGGATCTTCCCTCGTTTTCCGTTCGCCAACCTAACTAAAGGTTCGCGCCCTGTATTTCAACAGGCAAAGTATATTCGGGCGAAGGATCGTGGCTACTTTGCGATTTTCCTCTTGAAATTGATGGATAGGCAAGGGTTCATCTGACAAATCAGTTTGCCGGTCGAAGGAAAGTGCACAAATACTTAGCCTATTGAAGCAAACCTCCGCCTGTGACATACTTGCTCGATGACCGACGCGCCCCGCGACCGAACCGATCAGAGCCTGATCGCCCTGCGCCGAATCCTGCGCAAGACCGAGCTTTACGCCCGCGAACTGGCCCAGGCGGCCGGCCTGACACCGGCCCAGCTGCGGGTGCTGCAGATCATCGCGGCGCGCGGGCAAAGCGCCCTGCCCAAGGAACTGGCGGGCCAGATGGGCGTGAGCCAGGCCACGGTCACCGCCCTGGTGGACAAGCTCGTCGCGCGCGACATGGTTTCGCGCCGGCGCAGCGAAACCGACCGGCGCCAGACCCATGTGATGCTGTCCGACGCCGGCCGCGACGCGGTGCGCGACGCGCCCGATGCGCTGCAACAACGCTATGTGCGCGCCTTCGAACGGCTGGCCGACTGGGAACAGATGCAGATCCTCGCCGCGCTCGAGCGGGTGGCGGCGATGCTGGATGCCGATGCGCTGGATGTGGCGCCGGTCCTGGATTCCGACGATATCCGTGCCGTGAAGTGACCCGTGCCGCCCGGGCGTTCTGCCCAAAAAACGGGCAATCGCGCGGGAAAGGGGCGGCAAACGACGCTCTTTGCTTGAAGGGCGGGCGTTAACCTGTCCCGATGTCACGAAACGGACAAGAAGGCATCCATGAACGAACCGAACGGTCCTTTCGACGAAATGCTGGGGCAGGGCGCCGGACCCCGGGCGCCATACGGGGACTACGCCGCCTGGTTCGAGGGCGAGGATATCCGCGAACTGCGCCGCAAGGCGGCCGAGGCCGAGGCCTTCTTTCGCCGCACCGGCATCACCTTCAACGTCTATGGCCAGCACGAGGCCGACGAACGCCTGATCCCCTTCGACATCGTCCCGCGGATCATCTCGGGGCGGGAATGGGCGCGGCTCACCCGCGGGATCGAACAGCGGGTGCGGGCGATCAACGCCTTTCTGCACGACATCTATCACCGCCAGGAGATCCTGCGCGCCGGCCGGATCCCCAAGGAGCTGATCGCCCGCAACGAGGCCTTTCTGCCGCAGATGATCGGGGTCGAGCCGCCGGGCGGGGTCTATACCCATATCGTCGGCATCGACCTGGTCCGCACCGGCGAGGACCAGTTCTACGTCCTTGAGGACAATGCCCGCACCCCCAGCGGCGTCAGCTACATGCTGGAGAACCGCGAAACCATGCTGCAGATGTTCCCCGAGCTGTTCGGGCGGATCAAGGTGCGGCCGGTGTCGGACTACCCGGTGCAGCTGCGCCGGTCGCTGGGCGCCTGCATGCCGCGCAATGCCAGCGCCGAGGGGACGGTGGCGGTGCTGACCCCGGGCATCCACAATTCGGCCTATTTCGAACACGCCTTCCTTGCCGACCACATGGGGGTCGAACTGGTCGAGGGCACCGACCTGCGGGTGATCGACGGCAAGATCGCCATGCGCACGACCCGCGGCTACCGGCCGATCGACGTGCTGTATCGCCGCATCGACGACGATTTCCTCGATCCGCTGAATTTCAACCCCGACAGCCTGCTGGGCGTGCCCGGGATCATGGATGTCTACCGCGCCGGCGGCATCACCATCGCCAATGCGCCGGGCACCGGCATCGCCGATGACAAGGCGATCTACAGCTACATGCCCGATATCGTGGAATTCTATACCGGCGAAAAGGCGATCCTGGAAAACGTGCCGACCTGGCGCTGCGCCGAGGCCGAGGCGCTGGATCACGTGCTCGACCGCCTGGACGAGCTGGTGGTCAAGGAGGTCCACGGCTCGGGCGGCTATGGCATGCTGGTCGGGCCGGCGGCCTCGAAGAAAGAGATCGCGGCATTCCGCGCCAAGCTGCAGGCGCGGCCGGCGAATTACATCGCCCAGCCGACGCTGTCGCTGTCCACCGTGCCGATCCTGACCAAGGCCGGGCTGGCGCCGCGCCATGTCGACCTGCGCCCCTTCGTGCTGGTCAGCCCGCAGGGGGTCGAGATCACACCGGGCGGGCTGAGCCGGGTGGCGCTCAGGAAAGGGTCGCTGGTGGTCAATTCGTCCCAGGGCGGCGGCACCAAGGACACCTGGGTGCTGGAGGAGTAGCGCAGATGCTGGGCAAGACCGCGGGCGGGCTGTTCTGGATGTTCCGCTATCTCGAACGCAGCGAGAACACCGCGCGGCTGATCGAGGCCGGCTTTCGCATCGCGCTGACCCGTCCGGACGGGAGCAACGACGAATGGGACAGCATCCTGCGCACCACCGCCGCCAGCGCCGATTATGCCGCGCGCCATGACGGGCTGGAGGCGGCCAGGGTGGTCGATTTCGTGTTGCGCGACACCGCCAACCCGTCGTCGGTCATGTCCTGCATCGCCGCGGCGCGGCAGAACGCGCGCCTGGTGCGCACCGCGCTGACCCGCGAGGTCTGGGAGGCGGTCAACGACACCTACATGGTGATGAAGGCCCGCCTGGCGCGTCCGGTGACGATGCGCGACCTGCCCCAGGTGCTGGCGATGATCCGCCAGCAATCGGGCCTGGTGCGGGGCGCGCTGCACGGATCCATGCTGCGCAACGACGTGTTCGATTTCGCCCGGATCGGCACCTATCTGGAACGGGCCGACAACACCGCCCGGATCCTGGACGTGAAATATTACGTGCTGCTGCCGTCGCTGGCGCAGATCGGATCGTCGCTGGACAATGTGCAATGGGAAACCATCCTGCGCTCGGTCTCGGGGCAGAGGGCCTATCGCTGGCTGACCCAAGGGCGCAGCACCGCGGTGGGGATCGCCGATTTCGTGATCTTCGACGGCCGGCTGCCGCGCAGCCTGAAATACTCGGTCGGCAAGCTGGTCAGCAATCTGGGCTTTCTCGAACGCGATTATGGCGCGCGCCATCCCTGCCATGACCTGGCCGAGGCCCTGAACGTGAAACTGTCGACCGGCACGATCGCCCAGGTCTTCGACGACGGCCTGCATGAATTCATCACCGATTTCATCGCCGATATCGGCCGGCTTGGCGGACAGATCGAAACCGATTACCGGTTCCTGGGATAGGCCGATGCATCTGCGAATTCTTCACACCAGCGCCTACCGGTTCGATCATCCGGTCAGCTATGGCCTGCAGCAATTGCGCCTGACCCCGAAAAGCCGGCCCGGCCAGAGGGTGCTGTCCTGGGACATGGTGGTCGAGGGCGGGCGGATCGAGACCGAATATCCCGATCACCACATGAACAGCGTGGCGCTGATTTCCTTCGATCCGCAGGCCAGCGCGATCACGGTGCGCTGCGATGGCCTGGTCGAGACCGAGGATCACCACGGCGTCACCGGCCGTCACCTGGGCCATGTGCCGCTGTGGCTGTTCCAGCGCTCGACCGAACTCACCCGCGCCGGGCCCAATGTCCGCGCCCTGGCCAAGGGGCTGAAGGACGAATACGAGGCGGACCTGCCGCGCCTGCACGCCCTGTCCGAGCGGATCCTGGCCCGGGTCCCCTACCAGATCGGCACGACCCATGCCGCCACCAGCGCCGAAGAGGCGATCGATCATGGCTGCGGCGTCTGCCAGGATCATGCCCATGTCTTTGTCGCCGCCGCCCGGTCGCTGGGCTATCCGGCGCGCTACGTGTCGGGCTACCTGATGATGGATGACCGGGTCCACCAGGATGCCAGCCATGCCTGGGCCGAGGCCCATGTGGCGGGTCTGGGCTGGGTCGGCTTCGACATCTCGAACGGGATTTCGCCCGATGCGCGCTATGTGCGCGTCGCCACCGGGCTGGATTACAGAGAGGCTGCGCCGATCTCGGGATTGCGCTATGGCAGCGGGGCGGAATCGCTTTCCGTCGACATACAGGTGCAACAACAATAGCAGGCGGGCGATGACCTATTGCGTGGGGCTCAAGCTGGACCGGGGCCTGGTCTTCATGTCCGATACCCGCACCAATGCGGGCGTCGACAATATCAGCGTGTTCCGCAAGATGGTCCTGTGGGAGGCCGAGGGCGAACGCTCGCTGACGCTGATGACCGCCGGCAACCTGGCCACCACCCAGGCCGTGGTCAGCCTGCTGAACGAACGCGCCAAACCGATGGATGAACGCGGCCAGCCCTCGATCCTGGAGGCGCCGTCGATGTTCCAGGCCGCGCGGCTGGTGGGCGAGACCCTGCGCGAGGTGATCCGCAGCCAGGCCGGCGGCGGCGGCCCCGAGGCCGAGGCGACCTTTTCGGCGACCATGATCCTGGGCGGCCAGGTCCGCGGCGGCGAACCGCGGCTGTTCCTGATCTATCCCGAGGGCAATTTCGTCGAGGCCAGCGCCGACACGCCGTTTTTCCAGATCGGCGAAACCAAATATGGCCGGCCGATCCTGGTGCGGGCCTATGACCCGGCCATGGGTTTTGCCGATGCGGTCAAGCTGATGATGCTCAGCTTCGATTCCACCATCAAGGCGAACCTGTCCGTGGGCCTGCCGCTGGACATGCATGTCTACGAGGCGGACACGTTCCGTCACGGGCTGCGGCGCCGGATCGAGGTCGGTGACGCCTATTTCGAGGAAATCTCCTCGGGCTGGGGCGAGGCGTTGCGCGCCGCGGTCCAGAACCTGCCGTCCTACCGGCTGGACTGACCCCGGGCCCTACAGGTCGATCGCCCGGCCTTCGCGGGCCGAACGTTGCGCCGCCAGCCCGATCCGCACCGCCGCCGCGCCCTCGGCCAGGCCGACCTCGGCCGCGGTGCCGTTGGTCACGGCTTTGGCGAACAGCCGGTGCTGATAGAAGGTGGCGCCGTTGTGGTCGCCCGCTTCCAGCAGATCGGGATCGACCGGCACCTCGATTTCGACCGGGCCACGGGGCGCGCGCGGGCTGACCACCACGCGCGGGATCGGCGCCGGGCCCAGCCGGTCGGGCCAGAACCGGCCGGGGCCGGGCACGAAGGCTTCGATCTTGCCGGTCGGACCGACCGCCGACAATTCCTCCTGGTAGCGCGACCCTTCGGCGAACATGCACAATTCCAGCATCGCCCGGGCGCCGCCGTCGAAGTCGACGAGGACATAGCCGTGGTCCCAGATATCGGGCGCCGCGCCGTTCACCGCCTCGTCCAGATGGTTCACCGCCTGGCCGGCCGAGGCCATGACCCGCACCGGTTCGGCCCCCAGGGCCAGCCGCATCAGGTCGAAGAAATGGCAGCATTTTTCCACCATGGTGCCGCCGGTGAAGCGGTTGAACCGGTTCCAGCCGCCGACCTTGTCGAGGAAGGGAAAGCGGTGTTCGCGGATCGTCAGCATCCGGACGCCGCCCGTCGCGGCATCGGCGCGGGCCAGGAATTCCGCGATCGGCGGCATGTAGCGATATTCCATCGCGACCCAGAGCAGGGCCGGATACTCGGCCAGCGCGGCGATCCGGCCCTCCTGCGCCGCCTCGGTGAAGACCGGCTTTTCGACCAGGACGGGCAGGGGCCGGAGGGCCGCGATCCGCTCCAGCTGATCGAGGTGCAGATGGTTGGGCGAGGCGATGACCAGGGCGTCGATCTCGGCCATGTCCAGCAGCGCCTCGACCGTCGCCGCCTGGCGCGCGCCGGGGGCCAGCGCCTGCGCCGCCGCGCTCATGCCCGGATCGGGGTCGTGGATCGCCACCACCTGCGCGCCGTCCAGCAGGGCGATGTTTCGGATATGCTCCTGTCCCATCATCCCGGCCCCGATCAGGCCGTAGCGAAGCGGTCGTGCCATGGGGGAAATCATCCGATGCGGGCCACGTAGCGGGCGATGTCACTGTCGAACCAGTTCTGCGAGACTTCGACGACCTGGCCGTCGCGCGACCGCGACAGCCGTTCGACCATGGCGCAGGGCGTGCCGGGGCGGGGGGCGAAGTCGGGCGGCGACCAATCGGGCACCGGCGCGGTGCCGACCCGGTCCTCGTAGCCCGTGATCCAAAGCCCCAGCGCCTCGCGGTAGAACAGATACAGCGACTCCGACAGGTCGTCGGGCCGCAGGTCTTCGGCATGGGCGGCGTCGAGCCAGATCTCCTCGATCGAGGCGGGCTGGCCCGACAGGCGGCGCAGGCGGCGGATCCGGTGCGCTTGCGGGTGGCTGCCGAAGGGCGGCAGATGCGCGGGTTTCGTCAGCCGGTCGACCGACAGCGCGCGGGCGGTGGGCAGGCCGCCGCCCGACAGAAGTTCGAGCCGGAAGAAGGCATAGATCGCCTCGGGCGCCTGCCTTTGGCGGATGTAATTGCCCGAGCCCTGGCGCCGCTCCAGCAGTCCGCGCTCTTCCAGTTCGGCCAGGGCCTTGCGCAGGGTGCCGACGGCGATGCCGAGGCCCGATGCCATCTCGCGTTCCGGTGGCAATCGGTCACCGTCGCGATACCGGCCCGCGGCGATATCGCGGATCAGCGCCTCGGAGACTTGCAGATAGGCGGGCAGGGCGCCGGTGAGGGGTTTCTTGGCCATTGTCGTCGCGCTAATTGATACATGATTGATCCACTATTTGCCCCGTGCTAGGCAAGAGCAAATCGTCAGGGGAGGACGCCATGACCATCGTGCCCGTCACATCGCCGGATCTGGAGGCGTCCGAAGTGTCGTGGTTCGCCGCGCTGTGTTCCGACGATTACCGGTTCCTGGGCGTGCCCGAGGGCGATCTGCGGTCGTCCTGGGCGCATTGTTCGGGCATCTTGAAAGAGGCCGAGGCCCAGGGGTTCCGCAACATCCTGTGTCCGTCCTCCTACCAGGTCGGGCAGGACACGCTGTCCTTCGTCGCCGGCTGCGCACCGATCACCGAGCGGATCAACATGCTGGCCGCGGTGCGCTGCGGGGAAATGCAGCCGATCATGCTGGCCCGCACCATCGCCACGCTGGATCACATGTTGCAGGGCCGCCTGACGGTGAACATCATTTCCAGCGATTTTCCGGGCGAAAAGGCCGACAGTTCCTATCGCTACCAACGCTCGCGCGAGGTGGTCGAGATCCTCAAGCAGGCCTGGACCCGGGACGAGATCAACTACACCGGCGAAATCTATGATTTCAAAGGAATACCGACCGATCCGGCAAGGCCCTGCCAGACCGGCGGGCCGCTTTTGTATTTCGGCGGCTATTCGCCCGATGCGCTGGAATTGTGCGGCCAGCATTGCGATGTCTACCTGATGTGGCCCGAACCGAAGGACCAGCTGGCCGAACGCATGAAGGCCGTCCATCATGTCGCTGACAGATATGGCAGAACCCTGGATTACGGGCTGCGCGTTCACGTCATCGTCCGCGACACGCAAGCCGAGGCGCGCGACTATGCCGAGCACCTGGTCAGCAAGCTGGACGACGAATATGGCACCCTGATCCGCGACCGGGCGCTCGATTCCGGGTCGCTTGGCGTCAGCCACCAGGCCCGGGCGCGCGAGCTGGCCGATCAGTTCGGCTATGTCGAGCCGCATCTGTGGACCGGCGTCGGCCGCGCCCGGTCGGGCTGCGGCGCGGCGCTGGTCGGGTCCACCGACCAGGTGCTGAGCGAGATCGAGGCCTATCGCAAGATGGGGATTCGCGCGTTCATCTTTTCGGGCTACCCTCACCTCGACGAATGCAAACACTTCGGAGAAAAGGTCTTGCCGCATCTGAAAACCTGTTCGCTGCCCGATGAATACGGCCGCGTTCCCGCCACCATGCCCGCGACTCCGCTGGGCGCCGGAGAGCGCCGGTGACCGGCCGGCTCGACCTGGCCGGCCAGCTGGAGATTTCCCGGCTGGTCTACGGCATGTGGCGGGTGACCGGGGGCGATACGGCGCCGGCCCATGTCCAGGCCAAGCTGGAGGCCTGCCTGGACCAGGGGATCACCACGATCGACCAGGCCGACATCTACGGCGACTACACCGCCGAGGCGGTGCTGGGCGGCGCGCTGAAGGCGGCGCCGGGGCTGCGCGACCGGATCGAGATCGTGACCAAATGCGACATCGTCGCGCCGATCGGCAAATACGCCCATCACCGGGTCAAGCACTACAATAGCTCGGCCGCGCATATCACCGCCTCGGTCGAGGCGTCGCTGGCGGCGATGGGCACCGACCGGATCGACCTTCTGCTGATCCATCGGCCCGACCCGTTCATGGACCACCTTGAGACCGGCAAGGCGCTGGACGGGTTGGTCGCGGCGGGCAAGCTGCGCGCCGTCGGCGTGTCGAATTTCCGCCTGCACGATTGGTCGTTGCTGCAATCGGCGATGTCGACGCCGCTGGCCACCAACCAGGTCGAAATCTCGGTGTTGCATCCCGGGCCCTTCCTGGACGGGGACATCGCCTGGATGCAGGAACGCGGCGTGCACCCCATGGCCTGGTCGCCGCTGGGCGGCGGGCGGCTGTTCGGGTCCGAGGCGGCACGGCTGCGCGCGGTGCTGGAGCGGATCGCGGCCGAGCGCGGCAGTGACGTGCCGGCCGTCGCAATGGCCTGGCTGCTGGCCCATCCGGCCCGGATCGCGCCAGTGATGGGCACCAATGACCTGAACCGTATCAAGGCTTTGTCGGGCGCTCTTGATGTGGTCATCGACCGCGAGACCTGGTTCGAAATCCTGCAGGCGGCGACCGGCCGAGAGGTCCCATGACCGCCGCGCCGCGCAGTTTCGAGGTGGGTCAGCAGACCGAACGGGACTATCGCCGCGCCCTGGGCCGCTTCGGCACCGGGGTCACGGTGGTGACCGCCGCCGACGCGGACGGGCCGGTCGGGATCACCGCCAACAGCTTTTCCTCGGTCTCGCTCGACCCGCCGCTGGTGTTGTGGTCGATGGCGCGGTCGTCGCGGCGCTACCCGCGCTTTGCCGGGGCGCGTCACATGGCGATCCACGTGCTGGGGGCGGCGCAGGAATCGGTCGCCCATGATTTCGCCCGCAGCGTCGCGGCTTTCGACCGCGTCGCCTGGGCCCCCGGGATCGGCGGCGTGCCGTTGATCGAAGGCTGCCTGGCCCGGTTCGAATGCGAAGCCTACCAGACCCATGAAGGCGGCGATCACGTGATCCACGTGTTGCGTGTGCTGCGCGCCTCGGTGGCCGAGGGCGCGCCGCTGATGGTCTTTGGCGGCACCTATGGCGGCTTTGTCGCGGGCTGAGGCGGAGCGGGCGCGGCTGGCCGCGCTGCTGGGGCCGGACTGGCCGGGGCCGGGCCTTGCCGACATCGCCTGCCGCGCCACGACCCGGTTCGGGGGCTGGATCCGCGAGGATCTGGCCCTGACCGATGCGGCGGGCGAGGTCGTTCCGGCCTGGTTCCTGCGCCCGCCCGATGGTGCCGCGCCGGTGCCGGCGGTGCTTTATGTCCACGCCCATGGCAATGCCTACGGGATCGGCCGCTCGGAATTGTTCGACGGCCGGCCGATGCTGCGGCGCCCCTATGCCGAGGATCTGGTGCAGGCGGGGCTGGCGGTTCTGTGCCTGGACCTGCCCGGTTTCGGCGCCCGCGCCGAGCCGGGGGAAAGCGCCCGGGCCAAGGCGGCGCTGTGGCGCGGCGGGACGCTGCTGGGCCGGATGCTGGCCGAGCTGCGCGCCGGGATCGACCTGCTGGCCGCCCATCCCCTGGTCCGCGCCGACCGGATCGGGGCGCTGGGGGCCTCGATGGGATCGACCCTGGCCTTCTGGCTGGCGGCGCTGGACCCGCGGCTGCGGGCGACGGCGGCGCTGTGCTCCCTTGCCGATCTGGAGATGCTGATCGACAGCGGCGCCCATGACGGGCACGGGATCTACATGATGGTGCCGGGGCTGACGCGGGCCTTCCGCACCGGACAGATCGCCGGGCTGGCCGCGCCGCGGGCCCTGCTGATCGGCGCCGGCATGGCGGATTGGTCGACCCCGCCCGAGGCCTTCGCCCGCGCCCGCGCCGATCTGGAGGCGGCCTATGCGGCAGCCGGCGCGGCGCCGGCGCTGGCCTTCGTGGTCGACGCCGGTGCCGGGCATGAGGAAACCCCCGAGATGCGCGCCGCCGTCCTGGACCTGTTCGCGCGGGACCTGGCCGATGGCTAGGCGCGGCTCAGTCGAAATACTCGCCATGATCGGCGATCATCTGCGCCAGGGTGCCCAGGACCCGGCGCAGATGGAGGCGCATCGCGGCGATGGCGGCCTCGGGGTGCCGGTCGCGGATCGCCGCAAGAACCCCGGCGTGATCGGCACACAGCCGTTGCATATGGGCTGGTTCGGCCAGCGACAGCACCCGAAGCCGGTCCAGCGCCGCCTTTTCCCGCCCCAGCGCGGCCTCCAGCCGCGCGATCCCCGTGGCGGCCGAGAGCGTCGCGTGAAAGGCGTCATCGGCCGCCTGAAAGGCCGGTCTGTCGCCCCGGTCGATCGCCTGCGCCTGGGCGTCGAGCGTGGCCTGAAGCGCGGCGTCCCGGGGCGCGTCCAGCCCGGTTTCGGCCAGAAGCGCGACCACGGCGCATTCGATCGCCTCGCGCAGGAATTGTGCGCCGCGGATCTGGCGTTCGGACAGCCGCGACACGAAGGACCCGCGCGACGGCAGGGTCAGGATCAGCGCGTCCTCGCGCAGGCGGGTCAGGGCCTCGCGCACCGGGGTGCGGCTGGCGCCGAACCGGGCGGCGATCTCGCTTTCCGACAGGCGGGCGCCGGGCAGGATGCTGCAATCGAGGATCGCCGCGCGCAAGGCGGCGTGGATCTGCTCGGCCGCCGGGCGGGCAAGGTCGAGCGCGGGCAGGTGCAGCGCGCCGGGATCGGGGCCTGTCTTGGGCATGGGGAAACCTCTCGGCGGGACTTCGTTCAACCGGTATACCGGTATGCAAGGCGGTTGACGAGCGCCGCCTTGCAGTGTCTGACTGGTGCTCCAATCCGGGGGGAATCATGACGTCTGCCGGCAACCTGCGCAATGTGGCCCTGATCGGGGCGGGGATGGTTGCGCGCACCCATGTCGCCGCGATCGCCGGCGCCGGGCTGCGCCTGGGCGCGATCGTCGGGCGTGGGCGGGCGCGGGCCGAGGCGTTGGCGCAAGAGGCCGAGGCCTTGACCGGGGCGCCGGTCGCGCTGCGCAGCCTGGCGCAGGTGGCCGCCGATCCCGGCATCGATTTCGCCATCGTGGCGACGCCGCCGGATGCGCGGCTGAGCGTGATCGCCCCGCTGATCGCCGCCGGCAAGCCGATCCTGCTGGAAAAACCCGTCGGCCGGTCCCTGGCCGAGGCCCGCGCGGTCGTCGCCGCCTGCGCCGCGGCCGGCGTGCCGTTGGGGGTGGTGTTCCAGCACCGGATGCGCGCGGCCTCGCGCAGGGCGGCCGCGCTTGTCGCCTCGGGCCGGCTTGGCGCGCTGGGGCTGGCCGAGATCGCCGTGCCCTGGTGGCGCGCGCAGGCCTATTACGACGAACCGGGCCGCGGCACCCATGCCCGCGACGGCGGCGGGGTGCTCATCAGCCAGGCGATCCACACGATCGACCTGGCGCTGTCGCTGGCCGGCCCGGTGGCCCGGGTTTCGGCGATGACCGCCACCACGCGGTTCCACTCCATGGAGACCGAGGATTTCGCCGTTGCCGGCCTGCATTTCGCCAACGGGGCCGTGGGATCGCTCGTCGCCTCGACCGCCAGTTTCCCCGGGGCGGCGGAAAGCATCACGCTGCATTTCGAACGGGCGTCGCTGCGCCTGGCTTCGGGGCTGTGCCACGTGCAATGGCGCGACGGCGGCGACGAGACCCACGGCCAGGAGGCCGGCACCGGCGGCGGCGCCGATCCCATGGGTTTCACCCATCACTGGCATCAGGGTATCCTGGAGGATTTCGTCGCCGCCCTGGACGAGGGCCGCGCCCCGGTGGCCAGCGGGGCGGCAGCCCTGGCGGCCCATGCCTTGATCGACGCCATCACCGTGTCGGACCGGACCGGCCAGCCGCAGGAGGTGCCCGCATGACCGATCCCGTCCGCTTCGCCGCGATCGGCATCGACCATCGCCATGTCTATGGCATGGCCGCCAACCTGGGGGCGGCCGGCGCGCAATTCGTCGGCTGGGCGACCGAAGGCACGCCGAACACCCTCGATGGTTTCGTTGCGCGGTTCCCCGATGTGCCCCGCGCCGCCCGGGCCGAGGACCTGCTGGACGATCCCACGACCGACCTGATCCTGCTGTCGGGCATCCCGCGTGACCGGGCGGGCTGGGCGGTGCGCGCCATGCAATCGGGCAAGGACGTGATGTCCGACAAGCCGGGCTGCACCAGTCGCGACCAGCTCGAGGCGCTGCGCGCGACCGTGGCCGAAACCGGGCGGATCTGGTCGGTGGATTTCTCGGAACGCTTCGAAGTGCCGGCGGTGACCCTGGCCGAAGAGCTGGTCGCGGCGGGCGAGATCGGCCGCGTGGTCCAGACCGTGGGCCTGGGGCCGCACCGGCTGAACCGGCCGTCGCGGCCCGGCTGGTTCTTCGACCGCGGCGCCTATGGCGGGGTGCTGACCGATATCGGCAGCCACCAGATCGACCAGTTCCTGCATTTCACCGGCTCGACCGAGGCGCGTGTGACCCATGCCAGCGTCGGCAATTATGCCAATCCCGACGATCCCGGGCTGCAGGATTTCGGCGAAATGGTGCTGCAGGGCAATGGCGGCCACGGCTATATCCGGGTCGATTGGTACACGCCCGATGCCTTGCCCAATTGGGGCGACGGGCGGCTGACCATCCTGGGAACCGACGGCTATATCGAACTGCGCAAATATGTCGATGTCGGCGGGCGCGACGGCACCGATCACCTGGTGCTGGTCAATGGCGCGCGCTGCGAGAATATCGACGCCTCGGGCGCCGGTCTGCCCTATTTCACCCGGATCTGCGCCGATATCCGCAACCGGACCGAAACCGCGATGACCCAGGATCATGCCTTTCGGGTCTGCGCATTGGCGCTGGACGCCCAGGACATGGCCGAGGCGCGGGCATGAACCGGGTGGCGATCATCGGGGCCGGGATCGGGGCCGAACACCTGGCCGGCTACCGGGCGCTGGACCGGTTCGAGGTGACGGCGCTGTGCGACCTGGACCTCGACCGGGCCCAGACCGCCTGCGGCGGCACGGTCTTTTGCACCGACGACATGGCCGCAGTGCTGGCCGATCCGGCGATCGACCTGGTCGATATCTGCCTGCCGCCGCATCTGCATTTCGACGCCTCGGTCGCCGCCCTGCAGGCCGGCAAGCATGTGATCTGCGAAAAGCCCCTGGTGCGATCGCTGGCCGAGGCCGACCGTCTGATCGCCGCCGCCGGCAGGGCCGGGCGCCGGGTTTTTCCCGTGTTTCAATACCGTTACGGGCCGGCTTTCGCGCAACTTCGGGCGCTGATCGAGGCCGGTCTGGCGGGCCGTGCCTATGTCGCCAGCCTCGAAACCCACTGGAGCCGCGATGCCGGCTATTACGCCGTGCCCTGGCGCGGCACCTGGGCCGGGGAATCCGGCGGCGCGGTTCTGGG
Source organism: Rhodobacteraceae bacterium HLUCCA08 (assembly GCA_001314655.1). Classification (GTDB taxonomy): domain Bacteria; phylum Pseudomonadota; class Alphaproteobacteria; order Rhodobacterales; family Rhodobacteraceae; genus Salibaculum. Next base: position 66,449 of record LJSF01000025.1, read on the forward strand.
CCACGCGATCCACGCCCATGACCTGCTGAGCCACGTCCTGGGTCCGGTGGCCGAGGTGACGGCGCTGACCGCGACCCGGGTGAACGCGATCGAGACCGAGGATTGCGCCGCCCTGGCCCTGCGGATGCAAAGCGGCGCGCTGGCGACATCCTCGGTCACGCTGGGGGCCGCGACCGATACCAGCCGGCTGCGGTTCTGCTTCGAAGGCTTCACCGCCGAAAGCGGCACCGACCCCTACGCGCCGGGCACCGGGGTCTGGACCTTCACCGCCCGCGCCCCGGTGACGCAGGCGCAGATCGACGCGGTCCTGGCACAGGTCGCGCCGGGGCATTCCGGTTTTGCCGGGTTCCTTGCCGCCGTCGCCGATGCGCTTGACGGAACGGAAGGCGGCGAAGTGACCTTGGCAGACGGGCGCAGGTCGGTAGAGTTCGTCACGGCGGTCTATGCCTCGGCCAGGTCCGGGGCCCCGGTGGCTTTGCCGCTGGATGCGGCGGCGAAACATTATAACGGATGGCTGCCCGACCGGGCGGACTGACCACAAGAGACCGGTTCAAAGGGAGGAAAGAACCATGACCTTCAAGGCAAAGACGACGACCGCACTGGCGGCGCTGATCGCCCTGGGCGCGGGGGCCGCGTCGGCCCAGGAAATCCGCTTCATGTGCTATTCGGACGGCAATGAATGCGAGGTCTACGACGATGTGCTGACCCGGTTCGAGGCCGACAATCCCGGTGTCGACGTGGTGGTCGACGTGGTGCCCTACCAGGCGATCCTGGAAAACCTGCCGGTGCAACTGGCCGCCGGAAGCGGCCCCGACATGGCCAAGGTCACCGATCTGGGCGGTCTCGCGCCCTATTACCTCGACCTCGCGCCCCATGTCGACCGCGACTATTGGGAGGCATCCTTCGGCGACACGCTGGCCTGGTATCGCGGGGCCGAGGGGGGCGATGCGATCAACGGCATGCACAGCCAGCTGACCATCACCGGTGCCTTCGTCAATGCCACCTTGTTCGAGCAGGCCGGGGTCGAGGTCCCTGGATCCGACGCCACCTGGGAGGACTGGGCCGAGGCGAGCCGCGCCGTGGCCGAAGCGACCCAGACCCCGTTTCCGATGGCCATCGACCGCACCGGCCACCGCTTTGCCGGACCCGCGATCAGCTATGGCGCGGCCATCGTGGCCGAGGACGGCACGCCGACCCTGTCGGACGAGGGCTTTGCCGCCTTCACCGCGCAATTCGTGGAATGGAACAACGACGGCACCATGGCGCGCGACGTCTGGGCCGGGCAGGGCGGCGCCACCTATCAGGATGCGGCCCAGGAATTCATCAACGGCGAACTGGTGTTCTACTATTCCGGCAGCTGGCAGGTGGGCCGGATGGATGAACAGGTCGGCGATCTGTTCGACTGGCAGGTCGTCGGCTCGCCCTGCGGTCCGGCCGGCGCGTGTTCCGGCATGCCGGGCGGCGCCGGCATCGTCGGTTTCAACGCGACCGAACACCCCGAGATCGTGGCGGCGGTGATCGACTTCCTCGCCCAGGAGGACATCTATGCCGAGGTGACGGCGCGCACCCGCAACCTGCCGGCGCATCTGGGCGTGGCCGAGGCCGGCGTCGAATTCGAAGGCGCATCGCCCGCCGCGGCCGCCGCGCTGTCGGCCTTTGCCGCCGACCTGTCCGACGTCGCGCCGTCGGCCTTCCGCTACCAGGGCTATGCCAACAACCGCGCGATGTTCGGCATCACCGCCGAGCGGGTCAGCCAGGCCATCGTCGGCGAGCTGAGCGTCGAGGAAGCCGTGGCCCGGATGGCCACCGACCTCGAGGCGGCGCTGGCCGACACGCAGTAGTCGGGTGGCCGAGATCAAGGGGCAGGGCGCGGCTGCGCCCGCCCCACCCCCCGATGCGATGGCCCAAAGGGGCGCGGGCGATGGCCTGGCGCTGCGCGTGATCGCGCCGGTGATGCGCGTCGTCGAGATTCCGATGATCGGCCTGCAACGCGTGCTGGGCATCAACCGGCTGGCCTGGGTCTTCTTGTTGCCCAACCTGCTGCTGTTCGGATTGTTCGCCTTTCTGCCGGTGATCCTGAACGTCGCCTATGCGACGACCGGCGGGGCCAATGTCCTGCTGGAGGCCAGGCCGCAGATCGGGCTGGACAATTTCGAGCGTCTGCTCGATTGCGCCAACCATCTTGACCCCAATACCTGCCGCGAGGACAAGTTCTGGCGCGCGGTGTGGAACACGCTGTGGTTCGTGACGCTGCAGGTCGGCATCATGGTGGGATTCTCGCTGCTGACGGCCATCGTGCTGAACGGCAAGATCCGGGCGCGGGGATTCTTCCGCTCGGTGTTCTTCTTTCCCGTCCTGCTGTCGCCGGTCGTCGTGGCGCTGATCTGGAAATGGATGCTGCAAAGGAACGGCGTGCTGAACGCCTTCCTCGATTGGGCCGGCATCGGCGGCTACAACTGGCTGGTCGATGCGAACTGGGCCTTTGCCTGGTCGGTGTTCCTGTCGGTCTGGGCGCATATGGGGTTCTACACCCTGATCCTGCTGGCCGGGCTGCAGGCGATCCCGCGCGACGTCTACGAGGCCGCCACCATGGACCGCGCCAGCCCCTGGCGGGTGTTCCGGCGCATCACCTTGCCTTTGCTCGCGCCCACGATGCTGGTGGTTCTGGTGCTGGCGCTGATCAAGGGCGTGCAGACCTTCGACGAGGTCTATGCCTTCACCGGCGGCGGCCCCGGCACGGCGACCACCTTCATCATCCAGTACATCTACGAGGAAGGCTTTGCCGGGTCCCCGCGTCTTTTCGGTCTGTCGGCGGCGGCCTCGCTTCTGGTTGCCGCGGTGCTGGTGGTGCTCACGCTTGTGCAGCTCTGGGTCAACAGGAAGAACGTCAATGGCTAGGCCGTGGGATTTCCTGACCGCCACCCGCGGTGGCGCCCGCCTGCACTGGACCGACTGGGCCAGCTACGGCTACCTGTGCCTTGGCGTCTTTCTGATGTTCTTCCCGGTGGTCTGGCTGGTGCTGTCCAGCTTCAAGACCGAGGCCGACCTGCAACGCTACCCGCCCACCTTCCTGCCCTATGAACAGCAGACGGTCACGGTCGCGGGCCATGACGAGCCGCTGCCGCTGTTCCGGATCACCGGCGGCGAACACGAGGGCATGATCCTGGCGCAACTGCGCCGGGTTGGCCTGCAGGCGCAGATGATCGACCCGGCCGACCCCGAGGAACGCCTGAGCGTCGCGATCAGCGATTACGAGCGGCTCGAACGGTTCACGCTGGCGACCGAAAACTACGCCGAGCTTTTCGGGCGCTTCGATTTCCTGCTGTATTTCTGGAACTCGACCTTCATCACCGTGATGGCCACGCTGATCATGCTGCTGACCAATTCGATGGCGGCCTTCGCGCTGTCGAAATACCAGTTCCGCGGCCGCACCGCCGTGCTGCTTCTGGTCATCGGCACGCTGATGATCCCGCAGACGGTGGTTCTGGTGCCCCTGTTCCTGATCGTGTCGGAACTGGGCATGTTCAACTCGCTCTGGGGCGTCATCATTCCGGGTGCCGCCACCCCCACCGGGGTGTTCCTGCTGCGCCAATACATGCTGACCATCCCCGACGAGATCCTCGATGCGGCGCGGATGGACAAGGCCAGCGAATGGAAGATCTACTGGCGCATCATCCTGCCGCTGTCGGCGCCGGCCATCGCGGTGCTGGCGATCCTGGCGATCATGTGGCGCTGGAACGATTTCCTGTGGCCGTTGATCGTGCTGACGCAATCGGAGAATTTCACCCTGCAACTGGCGCTGAATTCCTTCCAGGGCGAGCTGCAGACGCAATGGTCCTCGCTTCTGGCGATGACCGTGCTGACCTTGCTGCCGATCGCGCTGGTCTTCATGTTCCTGCAGAAATACATCGCCACCGGCATCGCCTCCACGGGCGGCAAATAGGAGCGGACATGGCCAGTATCGACCTGAAATCCCTGCGCAAATCCTACGGCGTCGTGGACGTGATCAAGGGCATCGACCTGTCGGTCGCGCATGGCGAATTCTGCGTCTTCGTCGGCCCGTCGGGCTGCGGGAAATCCACGCTGCTGCGGATGATCTCGGGGTTGGAGGATATCTCGGGCGGTCAGATCGTGATCGGCGGGGATGTGGTCAATACCATCCCCGCATCCCCGCCGCCGATCGCGGCCTGGCCATGGTGTTCCAGTCCTATGCGCTCTATCCGCATATGTCGGTGCGCCAGAACCTGTCCTTCGGGCTTGAGAACATCAACACCCCCCGGGCCCAGATCGCCGCCAAGGTGACCGAGGTGGCGACGATGCTGCAGATCGACAAGCTGCTGGACCGGCGGCCCAAGGACCTGTCGGGTGGCCAGCGCCAGCGGGTCGCGATCGGCCGGGCGGTGGTGCGCGAGCCGCGGGTGTTCCTGTTCGACGAACCGCTCAGCAACCTCGATGCCGAGCTGCGGGTCGACATGCGCGGCGAAATCGCGGCCCTGCACAAGCGGCTGGGCAACACGATGATCTATGTCACCCATGACCAGGTCGAGGCGATGACCATGGCCGACAAGATCGCCGTCTTGCGCGACGGCGTGCTGGAACAATTCGGCGCGCCGCTCGACCTTTACAACCGGCCGCGCAACATCTTCGTCGCCGGCTTCATCGGCAGCCCGAAGATGAACTTCATCACCGGCCGCGTGGCCGGGGCCGACCGCCGGGTGATGGAACTGGAGACCGGCGAACGGATCGACCTGCCCGGCACCGGTTTCGCCCAGCGCCCGGGCGAGGCGGTGACACTGGGCATCCGGCCCAACGACCTGCGCCCGGCCGGCGCCGGGGCGATCACCATGGCGGTGCGCAGCGTCGAACAGCTGGGCGGCGAAAGCTATGTCTACGGCCAGCTGGAAAACGACACGCCGGTCACGCTGCACAATCCCGGCCAGACCTCGGTGCGCCCGGGCGAAGTCATCGCCGTGGACGCGGTCCCCGGGCAGCTGCACCTGTTCGACAGCGAGACCGGCCAATCCCTGCGCGAGGAGACGACCCGATGAAGGAAACCTGGCGCTGGTTCGGCCCGCAGGACGACATCACCATCCCCGAGATCGTGCAGACCGGGGCGGCGGGCGTGGTCAGCGCCTTGCACAACGCGCCGCCCGGCGCGGTCTGGTCGGTCGATGCGATCGAGGAACGCCAGGCGCAGATCGCCTGGGACGGATCGGGCCTGACCTGGGACGTGGTCGAAAGCCTGCCGGTGAGCGAAGTGATCAAGACCCAGGGGCCCGACATGTCCGCACATCTGGACAGCTACCGGACCAGCCTGGAAAACCTCGCGGCCTGCGGCGTGCGGGTGATCTGCTACAATTTCATGCCGGTGCTGGACTGGACCCGAACCGAATTGCGCCGCCGGCTGCCCAACGGGGGCACGACCATGGCCTTCGACCTGGCCGATTTCGCCGCCTTCGACCTGTTCGAACTGCGCCGCGCGGGGGCCGAGGACGACTACCCCGAGGCCTTGCGCGTCGAGGCACAGCAGCGCCACATGGCGATGGAGGACGATGACCGCGCGGCCCTGGCCGACAATATCGTGGCCGGCCTGCCCGGTGCGGCCGAACACTGGACGATCGCGGATGTCGCCGCCTGTCTTGCGACCTATGACGGGATCGATGCGGACAGGCTGCGCGCCAATCTGGTCGATTTCCTGTCCGAGGTGGTGCCGACCGCCGAACGGCTGGGCCTGCGGCTGTGCTGCCACCCGGACGATCCGCCGTTTCCGCTGCTGGGCCTGCCGCGGGTGATGTCCTCGGTCGAGGATTACGAAACCGTGCTGGGGGCGGTCGACAGCCCGGCCAACGGGGCCACGCTCTGCACCGGGTCTCTGGGTGTGTCGGCGGCCTTCGATGCGGTCGATTTCGTGCGGCGGCTGGGGCCGAAGATCCACTTCGTCCATCTGCGCAACACGCGGCGCGACGAACCTTCGGCGGGCGAAATGGTCAGCTTTCACGAGGCCGAACATCTGGACGGCGATACCGACATGGTGGCGACGATCCGGGCGTTGATCAGCGAAGAGCGCCATCGGCGCGATGAGGCCCGCGCCGATTGGCAGATCCCGATGCGGCCCGATCACGGCCAGTCGCTGCTGAGCGACCTGGACCGGCCGCTGATGCCGGGCTATCCGCTGATCGGCCGGATGCGGGGCCTGGCCGAACTGCGCGGGATCATGGCCGCGCTGTCCGCCGAAAGCTGAACCGCGACAGGGCGTGAAAGCTGTCGCCCGGGGCCAGGTCGGTCTGGGCGCGCCAGGCATTGTTGACCGCGTCGGGCCAGCGCTGCGGTTCCAGCGCGATGCCGGCGCGCGGGCCATAGCGGCGCCCGTCCAGCCCGCCCTCCAGGGCCAGCCCCAGCCCGTCATAGATCTGCAGCCCCGGCTCGGTGCTGGTGATCCGCATCTCGATCCCGCCCGCGGCCAGGCACGCCATCGGGGCGGGGTCCCGCGGGGCTGCGGCCAGGCACAGGTTGTGGTCGATGCCTTCGGGCGGCGGCACGGGGTCGCGCAGGTCGAACATCGTGCCGGCGACCGGGGCCGGCCCGCCGGTCGGGATGCCGTTCCTGACCGGCAGATAGGTGTCGGCCGGCACCTGCAGCCGGTGGTCGGAAATCTCCGGGCTGCCCGACAGGTTGAAATAGAGATGCGGCGCGAAGGAACAGATCGTCGGCGCATCGCTGCGGGCGCTGATCGCGATCTCCAGGGTGGCGCCATCCAGTCGATAGGTCAGCGCGACCTCCAGCCGGCCGGGAAAACCCATATGGCCGTCGGGCAGGGTCAGGGCCAGGGCGACCGCGTCGGTGCCGTGCCCGGTGATCTGCCAGTCGCGGGCGCCGCTGCCACCGGCCCCGCCGTGCAGCGTGGTCCTGCCGTCCTCGTTGCGGTCGAGGGCATGCGTCCGCCCGCCGATCACCGCCCGGCCACCGCCGATCCGGTTGGCGACGCGGCCGACCATCTGGCCCATATAGGTCGCATCGTGGCCACCATAGGCCCGGCGATCGGCATGGCCCAGGATCAGCGGATGCCCGGTGCCGCCCAGCCGCAGGTCCTGCACCGCCGCGCCCCGGCGCAGGATCACCGCCCGAAGCCGGCCATTGTCGAGCGTGACCGCATCATTCATTGGTGCGGGCGCCGCAGGACACCCGCGGGGGGCAGGGTTTCGCCTTCGATTTCAACCGGCTCCGGGCCGTAGTTGAACCAGAACCGTTCGGTGCCCGTGTCGCGGCGGCGCAGGCTGCCCGGCATGGTCTCGGTCTCGACCCCGGCCCGGGCGCAAAGATCGGCCACCAGCCGGTCCAGCGCCGCCGCATCGCCCCAGCCGCCCATGTAGGTCAACGTGCCGGCCCGCATCGCCACCGGGGCGCCGGCCTCGGTCCGCAAAACGACCTCGGCGCCGCCTTCCAGCGCTTCGAGATAGCCGGTCACGGCGCCGCCCCCGGCCAGCGGCACCGGGCAATCGGGGCGCAGGCTTTCGACCCGCGCCACGGTCGCGTCCAGGCCGGGCAGCGCGGGCGGCAGCGGCACGGGGATGGCGAAATCACCGTCCCGTGCGGCCGAGCGCGGCCCCAGCAGGACCTGCGCGCCGCTTGTCGCCAGCGCCGTTTTCAGCGCGTCGGCCATGTGCATCAGCCCCGGGGCCAGCACCACGCCGTAGCCGCTGAAATCGTCTGTATCGGGCGGCAGGATGTCCACCGACAGCCCGGCCCGGCGCAGAGCGCGGTAATGGTCCAGTACCAGCCCGAAATAGCCCAGGCCCCGGCCATGGGGCTGGATCGCCCAGGACCAATCGGCCTCGTAATCGAAGACGATGGCGACCGGCGCCGGCGCGGGCGCGACCTGTGGCGCCTCGGCCAGTTCGGCGGCGACCTGGGCGGCCTCGGCCATGGCCGGCGCCTCGGCGCTGTCGGGGCGCAGCAGCCCCGCATGCATCTGTTCCTGGGCGAAGGGCGCCTGGCGCCAGCGGAAATAGCAGACCGCCTCGGCGCCATGGGCGAAGGCCTCCCAGGTCCAGAGCCGGACCATGCCGGGCAGCGGCGCGGGGTTGTAGGGCGCCCAGTTCACCGGGCCGGGCTGCTGTTCCATGACCCACCAGCGGCCCCGGCCGCAGGCGCGGTAAAGGTCATGGTGAAAGGCCTGGAAATCCGGGTCGCCCTGGCGGGCGAAGCGGCGCTTGTAGGCGTCCTCGGCCACCACCCGGTCCTCGAGAAAGCCCAAGGGGTAGCTGTCCCAGGTGGCGATCTCCAGGTCCCGGCCGACGGCGAAATGGTCGAAATCGGTGACCTGACCCATGAAATTGTGGCTGATCGGCGCGGGCGAGCGGGCGCGGATGAGTTCGGCCTGCACCCGGTTGAAGCGCACCACCTGGTCGGAGGTGTAGCGGCGGAAGGCCAGCACATGCGCCGGGTTCGGCTCCGTCACCGTCAGGTTCGGCAATCCGATCGCATCGAAGCTGTCGTATTCCATCGACCAGAACACGTTGCCCCAGGCCCGGTTCAGCGCCTCGACCGATTGATAGCGTTGCGCGCACCAGTCGCGAAACCCCGCCAGCGCGGCGGCCGAATGGCTGATCGTGGTGTCGTGGCAGCCGTATTCGTTGTCGGTCTGCCAGGCGGCGACATGCGGGTTCGTGCCATAGCGGTCGGCCAGCAGGGCGACGATCCGGCGGCATTCCTCCAGGTAGCCCTGGTGGCTGAAGCAGTAATGCCGGCGCGAGCCGAAGCCGCGCGGGCGGCCCTCGGCGTCCAGCGCCAGCATGTCGGGATACCTGTCCAGAACCCAGCGCGGCGGCGTGGCGGTCGGCGTGCCCAGCACGACCCTCAGGCCCGCCGCGCCCAGCACCGCGATCGCCCGGTCAAGCCAGTCCCAGCGCAGATCGCCCGGGGCGGGTTCGATCCGGCTCCAGGCGAATTCGCCGATCCGGACCCAGGTCAGCCCCAGGGCGGCCATGCGGGCGGCGTCCTGGTCCCAGACCTCCTCGGGCCAGTGTTCGGGGTAATAGCAGGTGCCGAGCGTGCGGGTCAGGGCGGTCACGGGATCACCCTCGGTTCGGGCAGGCCGGTGGCGTCGACCGGCACGGCGAAGGTCTGGCCGGAATGGGCATCCTCGTGATCCTCCGAGGCGGTGGTGGCGAACAGCGTCTTCAGATCGGCACCCCCGAAGGCCGGGCATGACACCTGCAGCGTCGGCAACCCGATGGCCGACAGGTAAGCGCCCGCCGGGCTGTAGCGCGCGACGCGGCTGGCGCCCCATTGCGCCGACCACAGGCAGCCCTCGGCATCGGTCACCGCGCCGTCGGGGTTCAGACCCTCGGTGCGCAGGTCGAGAAACACCTCCGGCGCAGCGACCGGCCAGCCGGTCTCCGGGTCGAGCGGCTGGCGCATCACCCGGCGGGTCGGCGTATCGGCGAAATAGGCCAGCGGGCGATCCGGGGCGAAGCAGATCGAGTTGGGGATGGTGATGCCCGGGTGCAGCCGTCGCAATTCGCCCCGATAATAACGGTAGATCGCGCCGGCGCCGGCGGTCTTGTCCTTGGCCATGGTGCCGATCCAGAACCCGCTCCAGGGATCGGCGCGGCCATCGTTGGACCGGGTCAGCGGATCGTCCGCCTCCAGATCGGTCAGCCGGGTCCGGGCGCCGGTCGCGATGTCGAACCGGTCCAGCCCGGTCTCGGTCGCGATCAGCAGGGTGTCATCGTCGATCCAGCCCGCGGCCGAGCCATGTTCGCCCAGCTCCCAGTGCATTTGCCGGCCGTCCTCGATGGTCAGCAGGCGTTTGCCCAGGATGTCGAACCAGAACAGCTGGCCGCGGCCGGGATGCCAGAGCGGGCCTTCGCCCAGGTGGCAATGGGTGGGGCTGATCAGGGTCGGTGTCATCGGCGCAGGCTTTCGTCATAGGCGGCCACGATATCGGTGGCGCGGGCGTGGATCTCGGCCGCGCTCATGCCGGGGGCATAGAGCGCGCTGCCGATGCCGAACCCGTCGGCCCCGGCGGCGATCCAGGCGGCGAAGGTGTCGGGCCCGGCGCCGCCGACCGCATAGACCGGGGTATCGGGCGGCAGGACCGCGCGGATCGCCCTGAGGCCCGCGGGCCCGATCAGCGCGCCGGGAAACAGCTTGAGCCCGGTGGCGCCGGCGCGCAGGGCGGCGAAGGCTTCGGTCGGGGTCATGATGCCGGGCCAGGATTGCATGCCGGCGGCGCGGGTCGCGGCGATCACCTCCGGGTTGCAATCGGGCGAGACGACGATGCGGGCGCCGATCCGGGCCAGACGGTCGACCTGGGCCGGTGCCAGCACGGTTCCGGCGCCGATCGTGGCGCCGGTGCCGGCGGCCAGCATGGCGGCGATGCTCTCATAGGGATCGGGCGAATTGAGCGGCACCTCGATCGTGTCGATCCCGGCCTCGACCAGGGCCGCCAGCGCGGCGGGCGCCTCGGGCGGGGTGATCCCGCGCAGGATGGCGATCAGTTTGCGGGCCATGGCTGGACCTTTCGCAGGTGGGTATGGGCGGCGGCCAGGCCGGCCAGGGTCAGGGCCTCGGCATCGGCGGTTTCGGCCGGAACACCCTGGGCGCGCAGGGCCGCGCCATAGGCGCCGGCGATCGCATCCGCGCCCAGCACCACGACCTGCTGACCCAGCCAATAGGGCCGGGCGGCGGCCAGTTCGATGCCGATCAGCAGGCCCGACAGCCGCGCCCGGGCGACCTGCGGCGCCAGATCCTGCAGCAACGCCTCGGCCCGCAGGGCGAAGAGCCGCGCGGCGATGTCGGCGGGGCGCGACAGGGCATCGGAGACGGCCGCGTCGAAGGCGGGGGCGTCCCAGCCGGTGCCCGCCACCGAATGGCGCAGCACCGAGCGGGTGGACAGCAGGTCGAACAGCTCTCCGGTCATGAAGGTGCGGAAGCTCACGACCTCACCGGCGCTGATCCGCGCCCATTTGGTATGGGTGCCGGGCAGGCAGGCGATGCCGTCGAACTCGGGCCGGGCCGCCAGCAGTCCGGCGATCTGGGTTTCCTCGCCGCGCATCACGTCGGCGGGGCTGTCCTGGCGGATGCCGGGCAGGATATGCACCGACAGGCGCGGTTCGGCGGTGGCGACGCGGGTCGCCCGGGACAGCGACGGCGGCGCGCAAGGGGCCTTGGCATAGGGCGCCTCGGCCCAGCCCTGGCGCGACCCGGCCATGCCGCAGACGATCACCGGCAGCGCGCGCCCCTGGGGCAAGGCATCGCCCAGCAGGCCGATCAGGGTCGGTTCATACTCGTCCCGGGCCAGGCCGGCCATGCCGGCATCGCTGTCGATCCGGGCCAGCACGCGGGCCGGGCCCGCCATCAGCCAGAGCCGCAGATGCGAGCTGCCCCAATCGGCGGCGACCCAGTCGGGGGTATCCTTGGCCGGCTCCGTCATCCGGTCATCACCACGCCGCCGTCGATCACCAGCGCCTGGCCGGTCATCATGCGGCTGGCCGTCGAGGCAAGGAACAAGGTGCCGCCGACGATATCGGCCGGGGCCAGGTGTTCCTTGAGGCATTGACGCTCCAGATGGGCGGCCAGCCCTTCGGGCGTGGCCCATTTGTCGAGCTGCTTGTCGGTCAGCACCCAGCCCGGGGCCAGCGCGTTGACCCGGATGCCGTCGGGGCCGAATTCGCGCGCGAGAGAGCGGGTCAGCCCGTTCAGCCCGGAATTGGCGGTGGTGTAGGACGGATAGCCGGCATTGCCCATCATGTAGCTGACCGAGGTGAAATTGATGATCGACCCGCCGCCGCGCGCCTGCATGCCGGGGATCACCGCCTGGGCGGCGAAGAAATAGGCGCGCAGGTTGATCGCCTGGTTCCGGTCCCAGAACGCTTCGGTGACCTCCAGCGTGGCGTGGCGCGCGTCATTGGCCGCGTTGTTGACCAGGACGGCGATCGGGCCATGGGCCTGGGCGGCGCGGGCGATGGCGGCCCGTAGCGCCGCGGTGTCGGTGATGTCGCATTGCACGAACAGCGGCCGCGAGCCGGTTTCGGCCTGCATCCGGTCGCAGAACGCGCTGGCGTCCGAGCGGCCGACGAAGGCGACCTGGGCGCCCTGGCGCAGAAAGCCTTCGGTCAGGTCGGCGCCGATGCCGGACCCGCCGCCGGTGATGAAGACCGAGGCACCGGCAAGGTCGGGATAGGTTGCGGTCATGGCGGCTCCTTTCGTCTGGCCGGGGACAAGGAAATTACGTAATTTCCTTGTCCGCGTCGCGCGTCGGGTCAGTGGCTTTCGCGGGTGACGGGGCGGATGTCCTTGCCGGTCAGGAAATCCAGGTCGGCGCCCCGGTCGGCCTGCATCACGTGATCGGCATAGAGTTTCGCATAGCCACGCGCGTAGCGTGGCGGGTCGGGGGCCCAGGCGGCGCGGCGGGCGTCCAGTTCGGCCGGGTCGACCAGCAGCTCCAGCACGCCGCGACTGGCGCTGACCCGGATCCGGTCGCCGGTCTTCACCAGCGCCAGCGGGCCGCCGGCCTGGGCCTCGGGGGCGACATGCAGGATCACCGTGCCGAAGGCGGTGCCCGACATCCGCGCATCCGACACCCGGATCATGTCGCGCAGGCCCTGGCGGATCAGCCGGGCGGGGATCGGCATGTTGCCGACCTCGGGCATGCCGGGATAGCCTTTCGGCCCGCAGCCCTTGAGCACCAGGATCGTGTCCGCCGTCACCTCCAGGTCGTCGCGGTCGATATTGGCCTTCATGTCCTCGATATTCTCGAAAACGAAGGCCGGCCCTTCATGTTCGAGCAGCGCATCGGTGGCGGCCGAGGGTTTGACGATCGCCCCGTCGGGGGCCAGATTGCCGCGCAGCACGCGCAGCCCGGCGGCCGGTTTCACCGGATCGGCGAAGGGCCGGATCACCTCGGCATTGTAGCATTCGGCGCCCTCGGTGAAGGCCGCGATATCGCCGCCAAGCACGGTCGTCGCGGGACGCAGATGCCCGGCCGCGCGCAATTCGGACAGCACCACGGGCATGCCGCCGGCATAGGCGAAATCCTCCATCAGGTATTTGCCGGACGGCATGCAATTGACCAGCAGCGGGATGTCGCTGCCGATCTCGAAATCGTCGAGGCTCAGGTCGATACCGACCCGCCCGGCCAGGGCCAGCAGGTGGACCACCGCATTGGTCGAGCCGCCGACGGCGGCATTGGCCAGGATCGCGTTCTCGAAGGCGGCGCGGGTCAGGATGTCGGAGGGTTTGAGGTCCTCCTCGACCATTTCCACGATCCGCCGCCCGGTCAGATGCGCCAGCGCCATGCGGCGCGCATCCACCGCCGGCAGGGCGGCATTGGTCGGCAGGCTCATCCCCATCGCCTCGACCAGCGAGGCCATGGTCGAAGCGGTGCCCATGGTCATGCAGACCCCGGCGCTGCGCGACATGCCGGCCTCGGCGGCCATGAAATCCTGCAGCGTCATCTCTCCGGCGCGCACCGCTTCGGAGAATTTCCACACATCCGTGCCCGAGCCGATGTCCTGGCCGCGGAACTTGCCGTTCAGCATCGGCCCCGACGACACCACGATCGACGGCAGATCGACCGAGGCCGCGCCCATCAGCTGGCCCGGCGTGGTCTTGTCGCAGCCGCCCAGCAGCACCACGCCGTCCAGCGGGTTGGCGCGGATCGATTCCTCCACATCCATGGCCAGAAGGTTGCGAAACAGCATCGCCGTCGGCTTCATCTGGGTCTCGCCCAGGGACATGGCGGGGAATTCGACCGGAAAGCCGCCGGCCTCCCAGACCCCGCGCTTGACGCCCTCGGCCAGGGTGCGCAGGCCGTGGTTGCAGGGGGTCAGTTCCGACCAGGTGTTGCAGATGCCGATCACCGGGCGGCCGTCGAAAGCGTGATCGGGAAAGCCCTGGTTCTTCATCCAGGACCGGTGGATGAAGCCGTCGCGGTCCAGCTTGCCATACCAGCCCTTGCTGCGTCTGTCCTTGGTCATGCGGCTTTCCTTGGTCTGGCCCAGGCGGGGATCCAGTCGCCATGGGCACTCAGCAGATCGTCGACCAGCGCCCGGATCTGGCGCAGGTCCAGCTCGGCCGCGGTGTGGGGGTCCATCATCGCGGCGTGGTAAAGGTGTTCGGGGGCCTCGTCCAGCAGGGCGCGGACCACCAGGGCCTGCACGTTGACCTGGCTTTGCATCAGCGCGACCAGCTGCGGCGGGATGTCGGTGACGGTCGTCGGCTGCACGCCGTTGGCATCGACCAGGCAGGGGGTTTCGACCGCCGCCCCCATGGGCAGTTGCGGCAGTTGGCCGGTATTGGGCAGGTTGCCGTAGATCGTGTAGGGCCGGTCGGTGACCATGGCGTTCATCAGGTCGGCGGCGAATTCATGGCTTTTTTCGACCGGCAGATCGGTCCGGGCCTCAAGATGCGCGGCCTGCGCGGCCCAGTCGGCGGCCTGTTCGACGCAGCGCTTGGGGTATTCGTCCAGCGGAATGCCGAACGCCTCGATCAGGTCGTCGCGGCCATCCTTGATGAACCACGGCACATATTCGGCCAGGTGTTCGGAGCTTTCGGTGCAGAAATGGCCGAAATGTTCCATCACCTCGTAGCGCACCCTGTTGGGGCAGCGCGGCATCAGCAGCGGCGGTTTCGGCAGCCGCCCGGCGCGGTAGCCCTCGCGCAGGCGCGGATAGAGCGAGCGCCCGCCGGCATCCTCCAGCCGCAGGAAAAAGGCGACATGGTTCACGCCGGCGACCCGGTAGCGGATGTCGCCCGGGGCCATGTCCAGGTCATGGGCCAGTTCCTGCACGGTGTTCTGCACCGAATGGCACAGGCCGACCTGTCTGATCCGCGGATGGCGTTCGGCCAGGGCCCAGGTGTTGATCGCCATCGGGTTGACATATTGCAGCAGCAGCGCGTCGGGGCAGAGTGCGGCCATGTCGGCGGCGACATCCCACAGATGCGGCAGGGTGCGCAGGCCGCGCATGATGCCGCCGACGCCCAGCGTATCGGCGATGGTCTGGCGCAATCCGTAGCGTTTGGGCAGGTCGAAATCGGTGATCGTGCAGGGATCGTAGCCGCCGATCTGGAAGGCGGTGACGACGAAATCGGCCCCCTCCAGCGCGCGGCGCCGGTCGGTATGGGTGGTCACGCGCGCGCCGGTGCCCATGGTGGCGATCATCTTGCGCGCCACGGCCGCGCTTTCGGCCAGCCGACGCGGGTCGATATCCATCAGCGCGACATGGGCGTCGCGCAGCGCCTCGAAATGCAGCATGTCGCCGACGATGTTCTTCATGAAGATCGTCGAACCGGCACCGATGAAGGCCAGTTTGGTCATTTGACGGCTCCCAGTGTCAGGCCGGCGATGAAGTGGCGTTGCATGAGAAAGAACATCAGCACCGGGGGCAGGGCGGCGACGATGCTGCCCGCGCTCATCAGGTGATAGGCGGCGCGGTATTGCGCGTTGAAACTGGTGATCCCGGCGGTCACCGGCTGGCTTTCGGCGCCCTGGGTCAGGACCACGGCCCAGAAATAATCGTTCCAGATGAAGGTGAAGATCAGCACCGACAACGCGGCGATGGCCGGCTTCATCAGCGGCAGCACGATGAACCAGAAGATCCGCCATTCG
The DNA here is from genome assembly GCA_001314655.1 of Rhodobacteraceae bacterium HLUCCA08. Lineage (GTDB taxonomy): Bacteria > Pseudomonadota > Alphaproteobacteria > Rhodobacterales > Rhodobacteraceae > Salibaculum. The sequence goes on from LJSF01000025.1 coordinate 82,062, forward strand.
GCCACGCCCTCGACCCGGGCGGCCTCGATCAGCTCGAAGGGCAGGGCGCGGATGAAGTTGCGCATGAACAGCGTGCAGAACCCGGTCTGGAAGGCGATGTGGAACAGCACCAGCCCGCCCTTGGTGTTGTAGAGGCCCAGGTCCAGCGTCAGGTCGCGCACCGGCACCATGAGGATCTGGAAGGGCACGAAATTGCCGGCCACGAACATGAAGAAGATCCACAGGTTGCCGCGGAACCTGTAGATGCCGAGCGCGAAACCGGTCATCGCGGACAAGGCGACCGCGCCGATCACCGTCGGCACCGTGATCAGCACCGAATTGAGCAGATACCGCGGCATGTCGCTTTCGAAAAACACCTTGCCGTAATTCGTGCCGCCCTCGAACGACGAGGGCCAGCCCCAGTAATTGCCGGTGGTGAAATCCATGTCGGGCTTGATCGAAAAGATCGCGACGGCGATCAGCGGCAGCAGCCACAGGATCAGCGCCAGCGGCACCAGCCCCCGGTAGGTGAGCTGCGCCGTGCGGGACCGGGTCTGGATCGGTTTGGGAAACATCTCAGGCCCCTCCCGGCCCGGGCTTGACCCCGGACCACGCCCGGGTGTCGACCTGGAGGTCCCGGGTCAAGCCCGGGACGCGTTGGCGAGATACGACCATCAGCGCAGCCCCCGTTCGTCGCGCCACATCGACCACAGGAAATAGGCGATGAAGCACAGCATGATCAGGAACAGCACCACGGCGATGGCCGCGCCATAGCCCATGCGGAACCCGTATTCGGACAGTGATTTCTCGAACATGTAGAAGGACAGCACCCGGGTGGAGCCGAAGGGGCCTCCGTTCGTCATGATCGAGATCAGGTCGAAACTGCGCAGCGCGCCGATGATCGTGACCACGAAGGCGATGAAGGTGGCCGGCCGCAGCTGCGGCAGGATCACGAACCACAGCATCCGCCAGCCTTTCGCGCCATCGAGCCTTGCGGCCTCGACCTGTTCGGGGTCCACGGCGTTCAGGCCCGTCAGATACAGGATCATGCAATAGGCGATCTGCGGCCAGAGCCCGGCGACGATGATGCCGTAGGTGGCCAGTTGCGGATCGCCCAGCACGTTGACCGGCGCCAGCCCGATGCCCTCAAGAAGCGCGTTCAACAGGCCGAAGGTGGGGTCGTAGAACCAGGTGAAGACCAGCCCGACCACGACCTGGGAAATCACGAAGGGAAAGAAGAACAGCGACTTGTAGATCCGGATGCCGGCCACGGTCTGGTTCAGGAACAGCGCGATGAACAGCCCGCCGGGGATCGCGGCCAGATACAGCAGCAGCCATTTGAGGTTGTTCCACAGCGACACCTCGAAGGCCCGGTCGCTGGCCAGTTCGCGGTAATTGTCCAACCCGATGAACGCCGGCTGGCCCAGCCCGTCCCATTCGTAAAGCGAGATGTTGAAGCTCTGGAAGATCGGCAGGATCACGTAGACCAGAAAGAACAGCATCCCCGGCGCCAGGAACAGCAGCGGTGCAAGGGTCTGGCGGTTGCGGCGGATCCAGCCGGGATCGGCGGCGCCGGGAAGGGCTGTATCGCTCATGTCGCGGCTCCTGTCGGGGTGGGCCGGGCGCGCAGGCCCAGCCGATGGCCGGGACCGGCACGGCCGGGTGCCCTGCCGCGACGCGGGTCCGCGGCAGGGACATCCGGTTACTCGTAGATGCGCTGGCGCGCGCTTTCGAGCCGGTTCAGGACATCGTCGAGGTTGTCCGGGAAGACCATGAATTCCTGGAAGCCCTCCATCGCGACCGAGGCCATTTCCGCCGGCGCGTCGCGGTCGAAGAACTGGGCGATGCCGCCGGGGCTGTTCGACGACAGCATCTCGAAGCCCTGGGCCAGGAATTTGTCATCGTCGATCGAGGCCGAGGCATTGACCGGCAGCTGCCCCAGCGCATCGCCGCCATTGATGATGGTCTGGTTTTCCGCCGAGACGACAAAGCGCAGGAATTCGCGCGCCGCTTCCTTGTTGGCGGCATTGGCCGGGATGTGGAACGTGTCGGTCGGCGCGTCTTCGGCCAGCTCCACCTCCGGGTTGATCTGCACGAACTGGTAGAAATCCAGCTGATCGTCGCCCAGGCCCGCCTCGCGCAGCGGTGCCACGGCGAAATTGCCCATCAGATAGGCCGCGGCTTCACCGTTGACCATGAAGGGCAGGGCCTCTTGCCAGGAATAGGACTGGTGGTTGTCGATGAAGGCGCCCATGTCGATCAGGGTGCGCCAGTTGGCGAAGGTTTCGCGCACCCGCGGGTCGGTCCATTCGACCTCGCCATTGGTCAGCGCCATGTGGAAATCATAGCCGTTGGTGCGCAGGTTCAGGTAGTCGAACCAGCCGCCGGCGGTCCACAGGAACTTGGTGCCGATCGTGTAGCAGGCGCGGCCCGAATCGACGATCGCCTGGCAATTGGCCAGCTCTTCGTCCCAGGTGGTCGGCTCGGACAGGCCGAGTTCGTCGAAGATGTCCGCGCGGTAGTAGACGCCCCATTGGTAGTAGGTATAGGGCACGCCCCATTGGGCGCCGTCGATGGTCATCGCGCCCTTGGTCGAGGCCAGGTTCTCGGCGATCTCGGGCTCGGCCCACAGGTCCGAGACGTCCTCGAACAGGCCGGCATCGACATAGGGCCGCATCCGGTTGGCCGCGTACCAGTTCGCCACATCCGGCGGGTTCGCCGTCAGGAAGTTGCGGATCTGGGTCTTGTAGGCCTCGCGGTCGATGATCGTCAGTTCGATGTTCAGATCCGGGTGCATGTCGCCGAACCGTTCGACCATGCCTTCCATCACCGCGCGCGGCGCCGGGTTCGACATGTCCGAAAAGATCACCAGGTCGCCCGACAAATCTGCCAGGGACGGTCCGGCCATCGCCGACAGGGCCAGCGCCGCGACCGACGCCTTCATCTTGGAATGCATGGTTTTCCTCCCTTTGCTTCCAATCATGGTTTCATATATTGAAACTAAGTTTTGGATATTGAAAACACTGTCGCGACTCGGCTAGGCTTGTCAACAGCTTTCCCGACCGGGAAAGGGGAGGAGACCGATGCAGGCCAGGACCCGCGAGGTTGCGGCATGAACGCGCCGTCCAAGGACAACGGCACCGGCACCGGCACGGTGGCTGACGGCACGGTGGCTGACGGCACGGTGGGCAAGGCGCTGGCCGTGCTGGACCAGGTCGCCGCATACGGCCGGCCGGTGCGGTTCGGCGAATTGCTGGACCGGTCCCCGTTTCCCAAGGCGACGCTCTATCGGTTCGTCCAGACCCTGACCAACCAGGGCATGCTGGCCTATGATCCGGACCGCCAGACCTATGCCCCGGGCGTGCGGCTGCTGCGGCTGGCCCATGCGGCCTGGGCGCAAAGCTCCCTGGCGCCGATCGCGCGGCCATATCTGGACCGCCTGGCCGAGGCGACCGGGGAAACGCTCCACCTGGCGCAGATGGAACGCGGGCAGGTGCTCTATGTCGACAAGCGCAACGCCGCCGAACCGATCGAGATGTTTTCCCAGGCCGGAAAGGTCGGGCCGGGCTATTGCACCGGTGTCGGCAAGGCGATGATGGCGTTTCTGCCCGAGGACGACCGCCGCGCCGCGATCCGCCAGCAAAGCTTTTTCGCCCATACCCCGGCGACCCTGGCCAGCCCCACGGCGCTCGAGGCCGATCTGGCGCGGATCCGGGCCGAAGGCGTGTCCTATGACCGCGAGGAACACGAACCCGGCATCATCTGCATCGCCGTGCCGATCCTGTCGTCCAAGGGCCGTGTCCTGGGGGCCTTGTCGATCACCTCGTCCACCGCGCGGGCCAGCCTTGACGGGCTGGGCCGGCACCGCATCGCCCTGCAATCCACTGCCGCAGACATCGCACAGGCTGCCGAGACCTGGCAGTTTCCCACCTGAACCCGAAGGAGGCCCCGGCCATGACAGGCGTGACCCTGACCAAGGCGGTCAAGAAATACGGCGACGTGCAGGTGATCCACGACGTCGACCTTTCGATCGACGAAGGCGAATTCTGCGTCTTCGTCGGCCCTTCGGGCTGCGGCAAGTCCACGCTGCTGCGGATGATCGCCGGGCTCGAGGAAACCAGCGCCGGCAAGATCGAGATCGGCACCCGCGACGTGACGCGGATGGATGCCGCCGACCGCGGCGTGGCCATGGTGTTCCAGACCTATGCGCTCTATCCGCACATGACGGTCGAGGAAAACATGGGCTTCGGCCTGCGCATGACCGGCCATCCCCGGGACGAGATCCAGGCGAAGGTCGCCGAGGCGAGCCGCATCCTGAAGCTGGACGATTACCTCAAGCGCAAGCCCAAGGCCCTGTCCGGCGGTCAGCGCCAGCGGGTGGCGATCGGCCGCGCCATCGTCCGCGGCCCGGACGTGTTCCTGTTCGACGAACCGCTGTCGAACCTGGATGCCGAATTGCGTGTCGACATGCGGGTCGAGATCGCCCGCCTGCACAAGAAGATCGGCGCGACGATGATCTACGTCACCCATGACCAGGTCGAGGCGATGACGCTCGCCGACAAGATCGTGGTGCTGCGCGCGGGCCATGTCGAACAGGTCGGCAGCCCGATGCAGCTTTATGCCGACCCCGACAACCGGTTCGTCGCCGGGTTCATCGGGTCTCCGGCGATGAATTTCCTGGCCGGGACGGTCGCGCCGGGCGGCACGGTCTCGGTGCCGGCGCTGGGCGGCCAGGCGGTGCCGGCCGCCGTCGCGCTGCCCGACGAGGGGGCGCCGGTGCTGGTCGGGCTGCGGCCCCAGCATCTGCAGGTCGCGGCCGACCCGGCCAGCCCGATCCGGCTGGATATCCGCGAACGCCTGGGCGGCGTGGCCTATGATTACCTCGATGCGCCGACCGGCGAACGGCTGATCGTCGAAACCCGCGGCGACGAGGCGATCCCCGAAGGCGCGGCGGTGCGCCTTGGTTTCGATCCGGCCGATGCATTGTTCTTCGACGGGGTCAGCGAGGCACGTTTGCGCTGAGCTGGCCCCCATGACCGGCCCGGGATCGTAAACCTGCTGTTAACCTTCCTGCCGCAAAGCTGGTGTCGCGAAAATTCGAGTTGAATTGTTCACGTTTTGGTCTCATAACGGGCGGAACAAGAGGTGAACGAAGCAGCGATTGCGACCCGGCGGGACGCATGGGATAAGGAAGCGACACATGGCAATGGCAGACATCCTCAAGATGAGCGACAAGAGTTCGGGCGACAAGCAGAAGGCCCTCGAGTCCGCCCTGGCCCAGATCGAACGCCAGTTCGGCAAGGGCTCGATCATGAAACTGGGCGGCGACAACCCTCTGGCCGATATCGAAGCGACCTCGACCGGGTCGCTGGGCCTTGATATCGCGCTGGGAATCGGCGGCCTGCCCAAAGGCCGGATCATCGAGATCTACGGGCCCGAATCCTCGGGCAAGACCACGCTGACCCTGCATGTGGTGGCCGAGGAACAGAAAAAAGGCGGGGTCTGCGCCTTTGTCGATGCCGAACATGCGCTGGACCCGCAATATGCCCGCAAGCTGGGTGTCGATCTGGACGAATTGCTGATCTCGCAGCCCGATACCGGCGAACAGGCGCTGGAAATCACCGATACCCTGGTGCGCTCGGGCGCGGTCAGCCTGGTGGTGGTCGATTCGGTCGCCGCGCTGACCCCCAAGAGCGAGCTTGAAGGCGACATGGGCGACAGTTCGGTCGGCGTGCATGCCCGGCTGATGAGCCAGGCGATGCGCAAGCTGACCGGCTCGATCAGCCGCTCCAACTGCATGGTGATCTTCATCAACCAGATCCGCATGAAGATCGGCGTGATGTTCGGCAGCCCCGAAACCACGACCGGCGGCAATGCGCTGAAATTCTACAGCTCGGTCCGGCTGGACATCCGCCGCATCGGCGCGATCAAGGACCGTGACGAGGTGGTCGGCAACCAGACCCGCGTGAAGGTGGTCAAGAACAAGGTGGCGCCGCCCTTCAAGCAGGTCGAATTCGACATCATGTATGGCGAAGGCATTTCCAAGACCGGGGAATTGCTGGACCTCGGCGTCAAGGCCGGCGTGGTCGAGAAATCCGGCGCCTGGTTCAGCTATGGCGACGAACGGATCGGCCAGGGCCGCGAGAACGCCAAGCAGTTCCTCAAGGACAACGCCCACATGGCCCACGAGATCGAGGACAAGATCCGGGCCGCCCACGGGCTGGATTTCCACATGGCCGACGAACAGGGTGGCGACGACGACGCGCTGGTCGACGGCTGACCGGCGCATGGGTGTGAACTGAAACGGGGCGGCCTGCGGGCCGCCTTTTTCATGTCGGCGCGCCAGTGCACGGGGCAGGGGGCTGTCCGCCCCCTCCTGGCCACGCGGCCAGGTCGCGCCCGAGGATATTTTTAACCCAAAGAAGCCGGGGCAGGTTCGGCTGTGGACAGTTCAGGGGGCGCGGTTTAAATCTGCCCGGACCCTGTCCCGTGGATGCCCGAATGACCAGCCTCGCCGATATCCGTTCGACTTTTCTAGATTATTTCCGACGCCAGGGGCACGAGATCGTGGCCAGTTCGCCGCTGGTGCCGCGCAACGATCCGACGTTGATGTTCACCAATTCGGGCATGGTGCAGTTCAAGAACCTGTTCCTGGGCCTCGAACATCGCGACTATGTTCGCGCCACGACCAGCCAGAAATGCGTGCGCGCCGGGGGCAAGCACAACGATCTGGACAATGTCGGCTATACCGCGCGGCACCATACCTTCTTTGAAATGCTGGGGAATTTCAGCTTCGGTGATTATTTCAAGACCGAAGCGATCCCCTTTGCCTGGGAACTGCTGACCCGCGATTTCGGGATCGACGCGTCGCGCCTGCTGACCACGGTCTATCACACCGATGACGAGGCTTTCGAGATCTGGAAGAAGGTCGGCGTGCCCGAGGACCGGATCATCCGCATCGCCACCCATGACAATTTCTGGCAGATGGGGCCGACCGGCCCCTGCGGGCCGTGCACCGAGATCTTCTATGACCATGGCGATCACATCTGGGGCGGGCCTCCGGGATCGGCCGACGAGGATGGCGACCGGTTCATCGAGATCTGGAACGTCGTGTTCATGCAGAACGAGCAGTTCGAGGACGGCTCGATGCGTCCGCTCGACATGCAGAGCATCGACACCGGCATGGGGCTGGAACGGATCGGCGCCCTGTTGCAGGGCAAGCACGACAATTACGACACCGACCTGATGCGGGCCCTGATCGAGGCCAGCGCCCAGGCCACCAGCACCGAACCGGACGGGCCGGGCAACGTCCATCACCGGGTGATCGCCGATCACCTGCGCTCGGTGTCGTTCCTGATCGCCGAAGGCGTGCTGCCGTCGAACGAGGGACGCGGCTACGTTCTGCGCCGGATCATGCGCCGGGCGATGCGGCATGCGCATCTGCTGGGCACCAAGGATCCGGTCATGCACCGGCTGGTGCCGGAACTGGTCAAGCAGATGGGCGGGCATTATCCCGAATTGCAGGAGCGCAAGGCGACGATCGAGGAAACCCTGCGCGGAGAGGAAGACCGGTTCCGCCAGACGCTGGACCGCGGCCTGCGGCTGCTGGCCGAGGAAACCGCCGCACTGGGGGACGGCGCGGCGCTGCCCGGGGCGACGGCGTTCAAGCTCTATGACACCTACGGCTTTCCGCTGGACCTGACCCAGGACGCGCTGCGCGACCGGGGCATTCCGGTCGATACCGAGGGTTTCGATGCCGCCATGGCCGAACAGAAGGCCAAGGCCCGCGCCGCCTGGGCCGGATCGGGCGAAACCGCCGAGGCGACGGTCTGGCTGGACGTGGCCGACGACCATGGCGCCACGGACTTCCTCGGCTACGACACCGAAAAGGCCGAGGGCCAGGTCATCGCCCTGGTGTGCGACGGCGGGCTGGTCGACCGGGCCGGCGCCGGCACGGCGGTTCAGATCGCCCTCAACCAGACGCCGTTCTACGCCGAAAGCGGCGGCCAGGTCGGCGATACCGGCACCATCCGGACCGAGACCGGCGCCGCGACGATCACCGATTGCCGCAAGGTGGCGGGGGTCTTCGTCCATATCGCCGAGGTGACCGACGGAAAGATCACCAACGGCCAGGGCGCCACGCTGGAGGTGGATCACGCCCGCCGCGGCACGATCCGGGCCAACCATTCGGCCACCCACCTGCTGCACGAGGCCCTGCGCGAAGCCCTGGGGGATCATGTCGCCCAGCGTGGCAGCCTGAACGCGCCGGACCGGCTGCGCTTCGATTTTTCCCATGGCAAGGCGATGAGCGACGCCGAGGTCGCCGCGGTCGAGGCGCGGGTCAACGCGATGATCCGGCAGAATTCGCCGGTGACCACCCGGATCATGACCCCGGACGATGCCCGCGCCATCGGCGCCCAGGCCCTGTTCGGCGAGAAATACGGCGACGAGGTGCGGGTGGTGTCGATGGGCAAGCACAAGACCGGCAAGGGGCTGGACGGCATGACCTGGTCGATCGAGCTGTGCGGCGGCACCCATGTGCGCCAGACCGGCGATATCGGCGCCTTCGTCTGCCTGGGCGACAGCGCCTCCAGCGCCGGGGTCCGCCGGATCGAGGCGCTGACCGGTCAGGCGGCGCTGGACCACCTGCAGGCCCGGGCCGCGCAGCTGGCCGAAACCGCTGCGGCGCTCAGGACCAGCCCCGCCGACGTGCCGGACCGGGTGCGCGCGCTTTTGGAGGATCGCAAGCGGCTGGAGAACGAACTGGCCCAGCTGCGGCGCGAGCGGGCGATGTCCGGCGGGGCCGGGGCTGCCGATGGGCCGGAGGCCAGGGAAATCAACGGTATGGCCTTCAAGGCTCAGGTCCTTTCGGGCGTCACCGGCAAGGATCTGCCGCCGCTGATCGACGCCATGAAGGCCGAGATCGGATCGGGCGCGATCTTGCTGATCGCCGAGGCCGACGGCAAGGCGGCGGTGGCCGCCGGCGTCACCGATGATCTGACCGCCCGCGTCAGCGCGGTTGACCTGGTGCGCGCCGCCGTGGCTGAATTGGGCGGCAAGGGCGGCGGCGGCCGGCCCGACATGGCCCAGGGCGGCGGCAAGGATGCCGCCCATGCCGCGGCCGCCATCGCCGCGGCGGAAAAGGTGTTGGAAGGATAGGACATGCCCGCGCTCTGGATCGCCCATGTGACCGTCACGGATTCCGAGGCCTATGGCAAATATGCCGCGCTGGCTGGTCCGGCGATCGAGAAGCACGGCGGATATTTCATCGCCCGTGGCGGCCGTTACGTGCAGCTGGAAGGCCAGGAACGGCCGCGCAATGTGGTGGCCCGGTTCCCCAGCGTCGAGGCGGCCGAGGCCTGTTACAATTCCCCCGAATACCAGCGCGCCCTGAGCCATGCGCGCGACGCCTCCGAACGAGAATTGCTGATCGTCGAGATCGACGATTGAACGGCCGTGCCCGGCGCGGCGGACCGAAATTACGTAATTTCGGTCCTCCCGGGGGCGCGGTCAGCCCGCCGCGCGGGCTTGGCGCTTGCGTTCATGCGGATCGAGCGCGCGTTTGCGCAGCCGGATCGCGTTCGGCGTGACCTCGACCAGTTCGTCATCGTCGATATAGGCGATCGCCTGTTCCAGCGACATGGTCACCGGCGTGGTCAGCCGCACCGCTTCGTCGGTTCCGCTGGCCCGCACATTGGTCAGTTTCTTGCCCTTGAGCGGGTTGACCTCGAGGTCGTTCTCGCGGCTGTGCTCGCCGATGATCATGCCCTGGTAGACATCTTCCTGGGCGCCGATGAACATCCGCCCCCGCTCTTCGAGGTTCCACAGCGCATAGGCCACCGACTGGCCGGCCTCCATCGAGATCAGCACCCCGGCGCGGCGGCCCTGGATCGGGCCCTTGTGCGGGGTCCAGCCGTGAAAGATGCGGTTCAGCACACCGGTGCCGCGGGTATCGGTCAGGAATTCGCCGTGATAGCCGATCAGCCCGCGCGAGGGCACATGGGCGACGATCCGGGTCTTGCCGGTGCCGGCGGGGCGCATTTCCAGCAGGTCGCCCTTGCGCGCGCCGGTCAGCTTTTCGACAACGGCGCCGGTGAATTCGTCATCGACGTCGATCGTGACCTCCTCGACCGGTTCCAGCCGCTGGCCGCCTTCGTCGCGAAAAATCACCCGGGGGCGGGAAATCGACAGCTCGAACCCTTCGCGGCGCATGTTCTCGATCAGCACGCCCATCTGCAATTCGCCCCGGCCCGAGACCTCGAAGGCCTCGCCGCCCGGGGTATCGGCGATCTGGATCGCGACGTTGGATTCGGCCTCTTTCATCAGGCGTTCGCGGATCACCCGGCTTTGCACCTTCTTGCCGTCGCGGCCGGCAAGCGGGCTGTCGTTGATGCCGAAGGTGACGGTGATCGTCGGCGGGTCGATCGGCTGCGCGGGGATCGCGGCATCGACATCGGGCGCGCAGATCGTGTCGGCCACGGTGGCTTTCGACATGCCCGCAAGCGTGACGATATCGCCGGCCTCGGCAAGCTCGATCGGCTGCTGGCCCAGGCCGCGGAAGGCCATGATCCGGGTGACGCGGAATTGTTCGATCCGCTCGCCGGTGCGCGACAGCGCCTTGACGGTTTCGTTCGGGCGCAGCACGCCGCTTTCGACGCGACCGGTCAGCACGCGACCCAGATAGGGATCGGCGCCCAGCGTGGTGGCCAGCATCGAGAACGGCTCTCCCTGCCGGGCGATCTGGGCCGGGGCGGGCACGTGATCGACGACCAGCCGGAACAGCGCGCTCAGGTCCTGGCGCGGACCGTCCAGCTCCGTATCCGCCCAGCCGGCGCGGCCCGAAGCGTAAAGGTGCGGGAAATCGAGCTGGTGTTCATCGGCATCCAGCGCGGCGAAAAGGTCGAACACCTCGTCCAGCGCACGATCGGGTTCGGCGTCGGGCTTGTCGACCTTGTTCAGGACGACGATCGGGCGCAGACCCAGGGCGAGCGCCTTGGAGGTGACGAATTTGGTCTGCGGCATCGGGCCTTCGGCGGCGTCGACCAGCAAGACGACGCCGTCGACCATCGACAGGATCCGCTCCACCTCGCCGCCGAAATCGGCGTGGCCGGGCGTGTCGACGATGTTGATCCGAATGCCCTGCCATTCGACGCTGGTCGCCTTGGCCAGGATCGTGATCCCGCGTTCGCGTTCCAGGTCATTGGAATCCATGGCCCTTTCGGCCACGGCCTGGCCTTCGCGGAAGGCACCGGATTGCTTGAGAAGCTCGTCCACCAGGGTGGTCTTGCCGTGGTCCACGTGGGCGATGATGGCGATGTTGCGCAGGTCCATGTCGGTGCCTTCGATAGCTGTCGCGCGGGCCTTACCCTGCCGGGGCGCGAATGGCGAGGGGCAAAAGACCCGCGTCGGTGCAACGTCGGCATGACGTCGGTGCTGCGGTGCGGCGCGAAGAAAATCGGCGACGTTTACCCCATTCGGGGTATGTCACGGCTGGCGCGATCGGGCAGGGTGCCGGGCATTCGTGAACCACATGCGCGCGCGCTTTGGCGCGGGCGTGTATTTATTGGGGGAAGTACCATTGAAAAAGACCTTGTCCGCCTTGTCCGTTGCCGCCCTGATGAGCGGCGCCGCGCTGCCCGCCTCGGCCGCGCTGCTTGAATTCGACATTTCCGGCCTGTTCATGATCACGACGTCCGGGCCGAGTTCCATCTACTCGCCCGACGGGCTTGGCGGTACCGGCCCGGCGACCTTCCGCTTCGACACCGATACCCTGGCGGTGAGCGATGCGCAGATCAATACGCCCTTCGACACCTATGTCACCGGTAACTGGGATGCCGGCGATCAGGAATTCGCGTTCTTCGGGTTCGATGGCAGCCTGTTCTATGTCCATGTCGGTTCTGACGTGACCGATTACGCGACCTCGCTTGCGGTAGGCGACAGCGACGCCTTCTTTCCCGCAGCGACCGAATTCCAGCCGGACCTGACCGGATCGTTGATCGTCGTGGGCGAGGGGATCGACCCCTATGTCACCGTCACGCGCCTGGCCGATCCGGCCGGCGGCCCGGCGCCGGTGCCGCTGCCGGCGGGCCTGCCGCTGTTGCTGGCCGGGCTGGGTGCGCTGGGGCTGATGCGCCGCAAGGGCTGAGCCCGCGACAGGCAAAGGATCGGGGGCCGTGCCTTTCCGGGGGCGGCCCCTTTTCGATGGCGGGCCGTGTCAATGGCGCGCCGTGTCGGAAAACAGCTGGATCACCGCGATGCCCGAAACGATCAGCGCGATGCCGATCAACGCCGGCGGGTCCAGCCGCTGGCCGAACCAGGTCCAGCCGATCAGCGCGATCAGCACGATGCCCAGACCCGACCACAGCGCATACATCACGCCGACCGGCATCTCGCGCAGGGTCAGCGACAGCAGGTAGAAGGCGGCCGCATAGGCGAAGACGACCAGCACGGACGGGCCCGGACGGGTGAATTGCTGGCTGGCCTGCAAGGCGCTGGTGCCGATGGTTTCGGCGATCACGGCAAGGATGAGGAACGCATAAGTGGCGATCGGCATGGGCGCGGCTCCGGCAATTGGCTGGGATTGCGCTAGCGCGTCGCGGGCGGGTTGTCACGCCCCGACCTGCGATGGCGCGGCGCGCTGATCGCGCACCAGGGCCAAGGCGTCGGCCAGGCTCGGAAGAGGGGCGTGTTCGCCCGGGTCCTCGCGGGGCTGCCCGAAGGTTTGCCTCTCAGCTATCGCCCTCGCGGCAATCGTCATCTACTGGCTACGAGTCCTGACCCGAGGGCAAGAAGTGTCGGCCACCGCATTGTGTCGCGAGTCTCGGGTCGACACGCCTCTGGCGCAGTCGACAAGCGAGTTCTTGGATGCGACCCGCCGCCACAGATGTCCCTAAAGTACTGATTTTGCCATATCACTCATGAATTCGTTTGGAAGCCGAACGCGAGTAGCGTTCTTCGGTTTTTCCCACATGTTTGGGTCATGACGTTTTATCGAACTGACCCGAACCAATGATCAGAATACCCGGCAGCGAAATCCCAACCGACAGCGGGCAGATGGTCTGGAAGGCCTCGGCCGTCTATATGCCCGCCGCGTTCAAGTTCCACGACATGGCAATTCCGTTTGCTGGCTGCTTCTCCTCGATCCAAGGCCGGGCATGGACTGGTTTTCTGCGCCTGCCGCTAGCGAATGCGACGCCTTGGTTCGCTGCACCATCATGGACAGGAATGACCTTCATGCAACGCCTTCTGCCACCTCTCCTGCTTGTCGTCACTTGGGCCGCGATGACCCTGGTTTCCCTGACTTGGCCTCCGGGCGAGCCATTCGCCGCGCCGTTGAGGCGTGTCGGCGGCGTCGTGTCGGCTCTCGGTCTGTTGCTGTCGGTGAAGGGTGCAAGAATCTTCCGGCATGTCGGAACGAACATCATGACCTTCGACAAGCCGGACAAGTTGGTGACATCGGGTCTCTTTGCCTGGAGCCGGAACCCGATGTACCTCGGTTTTGCGCTTTGCGCCCTTGGTGGTGCCGTTGCGCTGGGGGCCATGAGCGCCGTAGGGATCGCCATCCTCTTCTGTATCACCCTGGACCGTTGGTACGTGGGATTCGAAGAGAGGATGATGCGGGAAACGTTCGGCGCGGAATACGACGCCTATTGCCGCAAGGTTCGGCGATGGCTCTGATCTATCGCGAACCCAAGGCATGCGTTTCTTTGGGTGGCGCTGCTGGCCACCGCGCCTTTATGGGGCCTGTCGCTTGTCCCGGAAGGGATGACGACAGCGGAAACCGCACTTCAGCCGGTGCCGCGCGATTTCTGATGATACCCGCAATTCCCCAACAAAGGTCAGTCAAATGAATGCGAGCGATGTGGAACGCGTCAGAAATTTCAGCCGTGCCGTCGCCGTCGAGATCGGGGCGATGGAGGATTCGCTCCTCAACCGGGGGCGACCGTTCGGATCGGCCCGCGTTCTCAACGCTATCGGCCTCGGGCACGAAAATCTCTCGGGATTATGTGCCTTTCTGCAGTTGAACGCGGGGCGCGCAAGCGAGTTGCTGAGCGGCTTGGAAGCAGAAGGCCTGATCGAAACCACGCCGAACCCGGACGACCGCCACAGTCGCCTCATGAGACTGACACCAAAGGGCGAGGACGAGTTCAATATCTACGAAAAACTTTTCGATGAGCGCGCGGCGGCGATTCTGGCGCGCCACAAACACGCCCGCCGGATGCTTGATGCCATGTAAGCGCGACGCTGATCCCCTCCTGCCGCTTCTGATCTGAGCGGGCCATTCTCCGGGCGCATGAGCGTTGGAGGTGTTGGGTTGGAACGAGGCGGCA
>LJSF01000031.1 GCA_001314655.1 Rhodobacteraceae bacterium HLUCCA08
CAGCACGGCGATGCCGAGGCCAACGATGGCGGCGGTCAGCACGACCCAGTCGACGGTCACGGCGCCGTCTTCGTCACGGCGGAAGTTCTTGATGAAGTTCAGCATGTCAGTCCCTCCTCAGGGGTTCGCTCGGTTGCAGTTTCCACATCGGATCGTCCCGAACCGGCCTCTCAATGGTGCGGTCCCCGACTTGGATGAAGCGATAAAGCCATCCGATTGGGGCGGGATTTTGACGGCTCTCGTGCATTTTTGCAGCCCCTGCGAAAAACCGCGAATTGAAAGGTAAGGATACGAATTATAACGAAAAAAAAGTTCATTTTACCCTGGGTTAACCCTGTTTTTCGTTGCAGTATCGTGTCGAATATCGGTGCGCTTTTCGGGATTGTTGACGAGACACTGGATTTGCCGGGGGCGGTCTGGGATAACCATCCTCAAAACGAACCGAGGCAGGACAGGACCCGCAGCCATGCGGCACAGACTTATCGCGACCGCGGCCTTCGGCGCGGCGCTGGCATCTTCGGATATCGGCGCGGTCCGGGCCGAAAGCCCCGCGCAATCGGGCGATTTCACCTTTCGGATGGAGCGTCCCCCGGCCGCGGGGCAGCGCATCACCTCGCTGGTCCAGATCGCACCGACCGCGCCTGCGGGGCCTTCCGGTCCGCCGCGGGCCGGGGATGCCGCGACCGCGCCGCGCGCGCCGGGCGACCCGGCGATTGCCGGCCTGGCGCCGCCGGCGGGCGATTTCGACTGGTTCTGGGAGGCGGTCTCGCCCGATCTGGCCGCCGGCGGCCCCGGCAACCTGGCCCGGTCGACCCGGGCCCTGTCGAACCCGCCCGCGGATGCCGGTGCGGTGCCGGCCCCGCGTCTGCAGGGCATGGCCGAGCTGGCCGAGCGCTACGGGGTCGAGATCCTGACCGCGACCGTGGGCACCGATGTGTCGCCGGCGCTGGTGCTGGCGGTGATCTCGGTCGAAAGCGCGGGCCGGTCGGACGCCGAAAGCCATGCCGGCGCGCAAGGGCTGATGCAGTTGATGCCGGCCACGGCGGCGCGTTTCGGGGTCACCGACAGCCTGGATCCCGGCCAGAACATCGACGGCGGCGTTGCCTATCTGGACTGGCTGCTGGAGGAATTCGACAATGACGTGGTCATGGTGCTGGCCGGCTACAATGCGGGCGAGGGCGCGGTGCGCGACCATGCCGGCGTGCCGCCCTACGCCGAAACCCGCAATTACGTGCCCAAGGTGCTGGCCGCCTGGCAGGTCGCGCGGGGCCTCTGTGTCAGCCCGCCCGAACTGATTTCGGACGGCTGCGTGTTCCGCACCGGCGGGGGCTGAGATGCCGAACGAACCGCTGGTCCTGGACGCCGATGGCACCCTGCTGCGCACCGACATGCTGCTGGAGGGCGTTCTCAAGGGCCTGGGCACCGATCCCCGGGGCGTGTTCGGCGCCCTGCGGCTGTTGCCGGACCGGGCCGCCTTCAAGGCCGAGATCGCCCGGATCGCGCCGCTGCGGGTCGATCTGCTGCCGGTGAACCAGGAGGTTCTGGAGGTGGCCCTGGCCGCGCGGGCCGAGGGGCGCGAGGTGGTGCTGGCTTCGGCCTCGGACCGGGCCCTGGTAGAGCCCCTGGCGCGGCAGTTCGGGATCGACACGGTGTTCGCCAGCGGCGACGGGGTGAACCTCAAGGGCAGCGCCAAGGCGGCGGCCCTGGTCGAGGCCTATGGCAAGGGCGGGTTCTATTACGCCGGTGATGCGCGGGCCGATCACAAGGTCTGGGCCCATGCCGCCGGGGCCGTGGTGGTGGGTGACCCGGGCGGCGCGCGAGCCATGCTCGAGGCGCAGGGCAAGCCGGTGCGCGGGGTCGAGGGCGGCTGGTCGCCGCGGGCATTGTTCAAGGCGATCCGGCCGCATCAATGGGTCAAGAACGTGCTGCTGTTCCTGCCGATGCTGGCCGCCCATGCCTTCGAACTGCCGATCGCGCTGCTGGTGCTGGCGGGGATCGCCGCTTTTTCCTGCGCCGCCTCGTCGATCTACATCGTCAACGACCTGCTGGACCTCGAGGCCGACCGGCTGCACGAAACCAAGCATCGCCGGCCCTTCGCGGCCGGCACGGTGCCGATCCCGGTGGGCATGGCCACATCGGTGGCGCTGGGGTTGGCGGCCCTGGTCATCGGGGCGTCGCTGGGGCCGGCGATGCTTGGGGTCGTGGCGCTCTACATGGCGCTGTCGCTGGCCTATTCGATGCGGCTCAAGCGGATGCGCTGGGTCGATGTGGCGACCCTGGCCGCGCTCTATACCCTGCGGGTGGTGGCCGGTGCGGCGGCCAGCGGGGTCGAGGCCTCGATCTTCATGCTGATCTTCATCTTTCCGGTCTTCCTGACCCTGGGCTGCGTCAAGCGCCTGACCGAACTGGCCAGGGCGGAGACCGACGACCGCCTGCCCGGGCGCGGCTATGGGCGCGCCGACCGGGGCGACCTGGTGAATGTCGCCGGGCTGGGCATGGTCGGGGCGCTGGTGATCTTTTTCCTTTATTCCTGGTCGGACCAGGCGCTGGCGCTGTATCCCGACCAGTGGATCATGTGGATCGCGCTGGTGCCGATCGCCGCCTGGCTCTATCGGATGATCCGGCTGGGCTATTGGGGGCGCATGGATTACGACCCGATCGTCTTCGCCCTGCGCGACAAGCGCGGGATCGGGTTCCTGCTGATCGCTCTGGCGCTGATGTTCTATTCGGCCGGGCTGTGGACCGCGTGGTGGGCCGCGCTGACCGCGGGCTGAGGCGGCAACGAATTTACGTAAATTCGTTGCCCGTCGCACTCAGATCGACATCTTCTTGAAGATCGGTTCCGGAATCGCGCGGATCACCATCATCACCGGCCGCCAGATCGCCCTGGTATAAAGGACGTTGCGTTTCTTGCGCAGGGCCTTGCGGATATCGGCGGTCACCGCCCCGGGGGTCGACATGAAGGGCTGTTTGCCCAGGCCGAAGGTCATCGGCGTGTCGACCGGTCCGGGCTTGACCGTCAGCACATGCACGCCCTTGCGGCCCAGCCGGTTGCGCAGGCCGGACAGATAGGCGGTGAAACCCGCCTTGGCGCCGCCATAGACGTAATTGCCCAGCCGCCCGCGGTCCCCCGCGACGGACGAGACCCCGACGATGGCGCCGCCCTCGCGCGCCTCCAGCATCGGCGCGAGCAGGGTCAGGAACCGGGCCGGGCCGGTGAAATTGTCGGCGATGGTGCCGTCGACCAGCGCCGGGTCGGCGTCGATCGCGTCCTGCGCCGGCATCGAGCCGACGAAGACCGCGCAATTGAGCGTGCCGGGGGCACGCGCGGCGGCGTCGAGGATCGGCTGAAACCCGTCCGGGTCGCGGGCGTCGAAGGCCATGACCTGCGCCTGCGCGGCGCCGCGGGCGGCGGCATCGGCGGCGGTGGCCTCCAGGTCGTCGATCCGGCGGCCGCAGAGGATCAGCGCGGCGCCGTCCTGCGCCACCGAGCGGGCGAAATCGCGCGCCAGCGTCGAACTGGCGCCAAGGATGATCCAGGTGTCGTGTGTCATGGGCGCAGCTCCAATCGGCGGGTCATGTCGGTTTGCAGGGCGCGGTCAGGGTCGGCCTTCGCCGCCTCGTCGGCCCATTTCGTCCAGTCGGGATACATCGCCTTGACCTGGGCGGGCGTGGCCAGGGAATCCTTGGCCAGGTAGATCCGGCCCCCGGCCTCTTGCGTGGCGGCGATCAGCCGGCCGATCAGCGGTGCGGCCGTGTCGCGGGCGGGAAAATCGACGGCCAGCGTGTAGCCCTCCATCGGAAACGACAGGTCGCCGGCCCGGCCCGGCCCCATGCGCTTGAGCACCGCGAGCGGCGAGGCCAGGCCGCTGAGCGCGATGGTCTTGAGCATCGCCTTGAGCGCCGGCGCCCGGTCGAGCGGCACCACGCATTGGAACTGGTGAAAGCCGCGCCTGCCGTAAAGCCGGTTCCAGTCATGGATCCGGTCGAGCGGAAAGAAGAAATCCTGGATCGGGCGGATCACGGTGCGGCCGCTTGCGGGCACGCGGGCATAGTAGAGCCGGTTGAAGGCGCGGACCACCGGCCCCGACAGCGCCCAAGGGGGGGCGTCCAGCGGCACCTTGCGCGGCGCCTTGGGGCGCGGGACGAGGCCCTTGCCGGTCTCGCCCTCTTCCAGGATGCCGCGGCCCAGGTCGGGGCCGCGCGCGGTCGCGTCGATCCAGCCGACGCAATAGGTCGCCTCGGACCCGTCCAGCAGGGCGAGGTGTTCGTCCCAGTTGCGGGCGCGCCGTTCGGTGACGACCATCACGTCGCCGCGTGTCCGCATCAGGCGCAGCGTCGCGGTTTCGATCACGCCGGTCTGGCCCAGCCCGCCGCAGGTCGCGGCCCACAGGCGCCTGTTGCGTGGCGTGATCCGACGGCGGGTGCCGTCCTGCAGCAGGGTCATGGCGGTGACATGCTGGCCGAAGGAGCCGGCGCCGTGGTGGTTCTTGCCATGCACATCCATGCCGATGCAGCCGCCGATCGTGGCGAAACCGGTGCCGGGCATGACCGGCGGCAGCCATCCGCGGGGGGCAAGGATCGCGGCGAGGTCGGAAATCGTCACGCCGGCCTCGACCGTGACCTCTCCGGTTGCCGGATCGAAGGCCAGGATGCGGTCCATCCGCGTCATGTCCACCGCGCGGCCGCCGGAATTGAGCGCCGCATCGCCGTAAGAGCGGCGGTTGCCGATCGCCGGGGCCGGGGCGTCTGCCACCAGCGCGGCCAGCCCATCGGCCCGTTCCGGCCGGGCCAGCCGCCCGGTGGCCCGCAGCGCGCGGCCCCATCCGGCATAGGTGATGTCGTCGGACCAGCGCATGGGCGACCTTTCAGGCGACACGGTGTTTCAGCGAGGCGCGCTCGGCCAGCGGAAAGACGCACAGGCCGATGAGTATGGCGAACCACAGCGTGGTCAGGCGGATCACCGCGGTGGCCGGCAGCGACACCTCCAGCGGCACGCCCTGCAGCGACAGCAACCCGACCATCGCCGCCTCGGCTCCGCCGACGCCGCCCGGCGCCCCGGTCAACCCGCCGGCCAGGGTCGAGAAGGTAAAGACCGCGACCGCGGCCCAGAGCCCGATATCGGCGCCCATCCAGCCCAGCAGCAGGTGCAGGGCATAGCCTTCGGCGAACCAGCCCAGGCCGCCCAGGGCAAGGCCCGCGATCACCGTCGGCCCGTGGGAAAAGGTCGCCAGCGACCGGGCGGCCCGGCGGATGCGGCCCATCAGCCGTGGCAGCCAGCCGGTGGCGCGGTAGAACAGCGTGGTGAGACCGGCCAGCAGCCGCGGCCGTGTCGCCACATAGGCGGCGGCCAGCGCCAGGATCGCGACCGGCAGGGCAAAGGCGATCCCGGCCATGGACAGCGCCAGCGACAGCGCCAGGACCAGCGCCATGGCGGCCAGGTCCGAGGCCCGGTCGACCAAGGCCAGCGGCGCCGTGCGTTCGACCGCCCAGCCGGTTTCGCGTTTCAGCCAGCGCATGCGGATCAGCTCTCCGACCCGGCCGGGGGTGACGGACATGGCGAAACCGCCCAGGAAATGGCGGATATCTTGCAGCGCTCCGGTGGGTAGACCCAGGCGGCGGGTAAAGACATGCCAGCGCAGGGCGCGCATCAGGTAGTTGACCAGGCTCAGCGCCAGCAGCACCCAGATCTGGACCCAGGACAGGCGCGCGATCTGGGCCCTGGTTTCCTGCCAGCCCGTGGCGACGGCCAGCCCGACAAGCCCACCGATCACGAAGGCGAAGAGCACGCCCAAAAGCGCGATGTCGCGCCAGCGGCGCGACGGGCCCGGGGCGGGCGGGGGCAGGGGGGTGGTGCTCGACATGATCATTGCGCGCCATCTAGCGACGGATTGGGGCGACAATATGGATTTGTCCCGCAATCGGAAACGCGAAAGGTGCAGGTTTCGCGCAGATCAGATCTGGAACAGGTCCGCGTCTTCGATGTGGCGGGACAGCTGGGCGCTGACGAAGGGGCACAGCGGCACGACGCGGAACCCCTCGGCCCGCGCCTGCGTCACCAGGTGGCGAAACAGCGCCCGCCCGACGCCACGGCCCTGCAGCGACCGCGGCACCTGGGTATGATCGACGATCCGCAGCACCGGCGAGGCGATGGAAAAGGTCATCTCGGCCGCGCCTTCGCCGGTGCGGATCGTGTAGCGGCCCTTGGCGCCGTCGATCTGTTCGACCACATGCAGATCCGGGTCAGACAATATGCGCCTCGGTCGCGGCGATGATGTCCTCGCGGGTCACGCCGGGGGCGCATTCGACGATATGCAGGCCCTTGTGCTCGACCTCGAGCACGCCGAGATTGGTGATGATCATGTCGACCACGCCCTGTCCGGTCAGCGGCAGGGTGCAGGCCTTGAGCAGCTTGCTGTCGCCATGCTTGTTGGTGTGGTCCATGACCACGATCACCCGGCCGACGCCCGCGACCAGGTCCATGGCGCCGCCCATGCCCTTGACCAGCTTGCCCGGGATCATCCAGTTCGCCAGATCGCCCTTTTCGGACACTTCCATGGCACCCAGGATCGCCATCGCGATCTTGCCGCCGCGGATCATGCCGAAACTGGTGGCGCTGTCGAAATAGGCGGTATGGGGCAGTTCGGTGATGGTCTGCTTGCCGGCATTGATCAGGTCCGGGTCCTCGTCGCCCTCATGGGGGAAGGGACCCATGCCCAGCATGCCGTTTTCCGATTGCAGGGTCACGGTGACGCCTTCGGGGATGTAATTCGGCACCAGGGTGGGGATGCCGATGCCGAGGTTCACATAGGTGCCGTCCTGCAGTTCCTGCGCCGCGCGGGCGGCCATCTGGTTGCGGTCCCAGCCTTTGGCTTCGCCGGTCATTACACGGCCTCCTTCTGACGGGTGGTGCGCTGTTCGATGCGCTTTTCGTGGGTCCCCTGGATCAGGCGGTGCACGTAGATGCCGGGCAGATGGATGTGATCGGGATCGAGCGCGCCGGGTTCGACGATCTCCTCGACCTCCATCACGCAGACCTTGCCGCACATCGCCGCCGGCGGGTTGAAGTTGCGCGCGGTCTTGCGGAAGATCGCGTTGCCGGTCGTGTCGGCCTTCCAGGCCTTGACGATGGACAGATCGGCGACGATGCCCCGTTCGAGGATGTAGGTTTCCCCGTCGAACTCCTTGTGGTCCTTGCCCTCGGCGATCACCGTGCCGACGCCGGTCTTGGTGTAGAAGCCCGGGATGCCGGCGCCGCCGGCGCGCATGCGCTCGGCGAGCGTGCCTTGGGGATTGAATTCGAGCTCCAGCTCTCCGGACAGGTATTGGCGCATGAATTCGGCGTTTTCGCCCACGTAGGAACTGATCATCTTCTTCACCTGCCGGGTCTGCAGCAGGATGCCGATGCCGAAATCGTCGACCCCGGCATTGTTGGAGGCGAAGGTCAGGTCCTTGACGCCGCTGTCCTTGATCCGGGCCAGCAGCAATTCGGGGATGCCGCACAGGCCGAAGCCGCCGGCGGCGATGAACATGCCGTCATGCAAAAGCCCGTCGAGCGCTTCGGCCGCCGAACCATAGACCTTCTTCATCTCACTCTCCCTGCTGGTGTCGCCGCTGTTTTCGCGCCTGCAGCATGCGGAGTCAACGCAGCGCGGCCCCGGGCAGGCCTTAGGCGCCTGTTAAGCCCGGCCCCCTAGGGTCACCCCGCGGCGCGCGGGGCGCCGGCAGGCTTGGGGCAATCAGCGGCGATCCATGACCACGACCACCACGATCGAGGCGATTTTCATCGGCACGGGCCCGGACCTGGACCCGTTCGAGGGCGATTTCGTCTCCGAAGATGCCGGCACGCTGATCGGCCAGACCTTCGGCAGCGCCGGCGCGCCGCTGTGGCAATCGATCGTCGCGCTGGATCTGAACGATACCGACAATTCGGGAAGCATCGACAGCAACGATTTCGGCGGTCCGGCGGAAACCATCGGCAGCGGCGGCACGGTCGCCCAGCTGGACAGCGTGATCGATGTCGATGTGACGCTGACCTATACCGATGGCACCACTGCCACGACGACGATGCTGCTCTTGCAGGACGCGATCGGGCGCATGTTCCTGGCGCCGATGTTGACCGGGAATGCCGCGAATGCGGTGCTGGACGACAAGCCGATCGAAAGCATCAGGATCGACGCGGTCCCGGTCGACGATTACAATGGCGTCTGGACCGGGCTGGAGCCCGATGCCTTCATCGCCTGTTTCGCCGCCGGCACCCGGATCGAGACGCCGCATGGCCCGCGAGACGTCGACAGGCTGATGGCCGGCGACCTGTTGATGACGGTCGATCACGGGGCGCAGCCGATCCTGTGGATCGGCGCCACCCGCGCGGCGGCCCGGGGCTGTGGCGCGATCGTGCGCATCGCCCGCGGCGCGCTGGGCTGGGAGCAGCCGGCACGGGGGCTGAAAGTGTCCTTGCAGCATCGGGTGATGCTGCCGGCGGGCCGCGACGGGGACGAGGTTCTGCTGCGCGCGCTGGCGCTGACCACGCTGCCCGGGGTGAGCCGGATCGAGGATGGCCGCGACGTGACCTACGTGCATTTCCTGCTGCCGCGCCATTCCCTGGTGCTGAGCGAAGGGCTGGCGACGGAAAGCCTGCTGCCCGGCCCCTGGACGATGGAGCGGTTCACCCCGGCCCAGCGGGCAGAAGTGGCGCAGCTGTGCGGCGATCCGGAGGCCTATGCCGCCGCCCCTGTCCGCCCGATCCTGACCGGCCGGGCCGAACGGGACGCGGTGCGGGCCTTGCGCGCGATGCTGAAACGGTCGGCCTGAGCGCGGCGTGGCAGGGCGCGCTGCCGCTCTTGGCCTGGCGGCCGGTTCACCCCCGGCGTTTTCCGGCCAGGATGAAGATCAGGAGGATGTCTTCTTTGCGGCCTTCTTCTTGCCGCCCTTCTTCGCCGCCTTTTCCGCGACCAGCGCGACGGCCATGTCGAGTGTCACATCCTTGGGGTCGACATCCTTGGGCAGCGTCGCGTTGACCTTTTCCCATTTGACGTAGGGGCCATAGCGCCCTTCCATCACCGCGATCGGACCGCCATCGGGATGCTCGCCAAGCGCGTTGAGCGGCTTGGCCGCGGCGCGCCGGCCGCGGCCCGGATTGGCGCGTTTGTCGGCCAGCAGTTCGACCGCGCGGTTCATGCCGATCTCGAACACCTCGCCCGGATCCTTGAGGTTGACATAGACCGGCTTGGCCTCGTCGGGGGCCTGGTGCATGATGTAGGGACCGAACCGGCCGAAATTGGCCTTGACCGCGCCGCCGTCGGGATGGTCGCCCACGAACCGGGGCAGCGACAGCAGGGTCAGGGCCTTTTCCAGCGTCATCTCGTCCGCCTGCCAGCCCTTGGGCAGCGACGCGCGGTCGGGTTTCTTGTTGTCCTCGCTCACCTCGCCGCGCTGGACATAGGGCCCGAACCGGCCCGACCGCAGGGAGATATCGTTGCCATCCGCGTCCTGCCCGAGGATGCGGTCCTCGGCCTGGTCCTCGCCTCCGCCGATCGGGCGGGTGTAGCGGCATTCGGGATAGCGCGAACAGCCGACGAAACCGCCGGTCCGCGAGGTCTTGAGGTGCAGCGAGCCTTCGCCGCACAGCGGGCATTGCCGCGGATCGGTGCCATCCTCGCGCGGCGGATACAGCTGCGGGGCCAGCGCGGCGTCGAGCACGTCGAGCACCTCGGTGATGCGCAGTTCCGAGGTTTCCGCGATCGCCTTGTGGAAATCGCGCCAGAAGCTCGACATCACGTCCTTCCAGTCACGGTCGCCGGCCGAGACATCGTCCAGTTCCTCCTCCAGCTGGGCGGTGAATTCGTAGCCCACGTATTTGCGGAAGAAGTTCAGCAGGAAGATGGTGACGATCCGCCCCTTGTCCTGCGGGATCAGACGGCCCTTGTCCTTGGTGACGTAGTCGCGGTCCTGGATCGTGGTGACGATGCTGGCATAGGTCGAGGGGCGGCCGATGCCGAGCTCTTCCATCCGCTTGACCAGGGTCGCTTCGGTATAGCGCGGCGGCGGCTGGGTGAAATGCTGCTCGGGGGTGACGCCGTCCTTTTTCAGCGCCTCGCCGTCCGACATCTGCGGCAGGCGCCGGTCATCGTCGTCGACCACGTCATCGTCGCGGCCTTCCTCGTAGACCTTGAGGAAACCGTCGAACAGAACCACCTGGCCGGTGGCGCGCAGGCCGACCTGGCCGTCGGCGCTGCCGATCTCGACGATGGTGCGTTCCAGCCGCGCGCCTTCCATCTGGCAGGCGAGGGTGCGTTTCCAGATCAGGTCATAGAGCTTGCGCTGATCGGCTTCGGAGATTTTCGCATCCTCGGGCTTGAGGAACATGTCCGTGGGCCGGATGCATTCATGGGCCTCCTGCGCGTTCTTGGCCTTGTTCTTGTAGGTCCGCGCCGTGCCGGGCAGGTAGTCGGCGCCGTAGAAATCGCGGATCGCGTCACGGGCCTGGGTCACGGCCTCGGGCGCCATGTCGATGCCGTCGGTCCGCATGTAGGTGATCAGCCCGGCCTCGTAGAGGCGCTGGGCGGCGCTCATCGTGGCGCGGGCGCCCATGCCGAACTTGCGGCTGGCCTCCTGCTGCAGGGTCGAGGTCATGAAGGGCGGGGCGGGGTTGCGGCTGGCGGGCCTGGCCTCGACGCTGGTGACGCTCAGGTCGCGGCTGGTGACCGCCTGGACGGCCAATTCGGCCTGGGTTTCGTTCTCCAGGTCGAACTTGTCGAGCTTCTTGTCGGCAAGCGTCACCAGCCGGGCGGTGACGGCCTGGCCGCGCGGCGTGACCAGCTGGGCCGAGACCGACCAGTATTCGCGCGCGGTGAAGGCCTCGATCTCCATCTCGCGTTCGACGATCAGGCGCAGGCAGACGGACTGGACCCGGCCGGCGCTGCGCGCCCCGGGCAGCTTGCGCCACAGGACCGGCGACAGGTTGAAACCGACCAGGTAATCCAGCGCCCGGCGGGCCAGATAGGCCTCGACCAGGGGCGCGTCGATCTCGCGCGGGTTCTTCATCGCCTCGGTCACCGCGGATTTGGTGATGGCGTTGAACACGACGCGGCTGACCGGGGTGTCCTTTTTCAGGGCGCGACGCTTGCGCAGCGCTTCCTCCAGGTGCCAGGAAATCGCCTCGCCCTCGCGGTCGGGGTCGGTGGCGAGGATCAGGTTCGGGTCGGATTTCAGCGCCTCGGCGATCGCCGCGACATGTTTGCGCGAGTCCGCCGCCACCTCCCATGTCATGTCGAAATCGTTGTCCGGATCGACCGATCCGTCCTTGGGCGGCAGGTCGCGGACATGCCCGTAAGAGGCCAGAACCGTGTAGTCGGAGCCCAGATACTTGTTGATTGTCTTGGCCTTGGCCGGGGACTCGACGACGACGACGGGCATGGATACTCCTGATACAACGGACGGGCGGTTCTGGCGGCGGACCATGTGGGCGCGCGGCACCGATTGTCAATGCGAGGACGGCGCGGGCCGGGTCAAGGACGGGATGAGCCGATGGCACGAACGGGCGGGATGATCGCGGCGCTGGTGCTGGGGGCAGGCGTGGCGGCGGCGCAGGGCTGGGACGCGCCGACCGATCCGCCGACCGGTGCGGCCGCGGAACCGGCCCGGGGCACGCCGGCGCGGTCGGACCTGTTGGATCACTTGCGGCCGGTCATCGCCTATCACCTTGGTGCACCGTTGGAATTCCGGGTCGTCCATCTGCGAAGCGATGGCGCGCGGGCCTTTGCCATGCTGGTCGCGCAACGGCCCGGCGGGCAGCGGATCGCGATCGAGGCCACACCGATGGTGCAGCGCGACGGGGAGCCGCCGTCGCTGATCGACGGCAGCCTGGGCGCGGGGCCTGCGGTTCAGGCTTTTCTGGTGCGGCGCGGCGGACAATGGCAGGTCCTGTCCTATGCGGTCGGCGCCACCGATGCCTGGTGGGTGGGCGAACCCTGGTGCAAGACCTACGGATTCGCGCCGGTGATGCCGGACGATGCCTGCCGGGAAAACCCCTGAGGTCAGACGACGCGCGACAGCAGGCCGCCGGGCTGGCGCTGGATCGCGCCTTCCAGTTCCAGGTCGACGAGGGCCGGGCCGACCTCGGTCGCCCGCACCTTGAGGTCGCGGATCAGCTGGTCTTCGGCGACCGGGGCCGGGCCGAGGCGCGACAGGATCTGCGCATGCAGGGCGGCGGTGTCGCGCAGGCTGCGCGGCGCCGGTTCGGGCGGCGATGCTGCGGCCGTTTCCAACGGCAGCGCCGGCGCGGTTTCGGCAATAGGCCCAAGGGCTTCGACCACGTCGGCGGCGCTGCGGGCCAGGATCGCGCCATCGCGGATCAGCATGTTGCAACCGGCGGCGCGGGCATCGAAGGGGTGGCCGGGCACCGCCATCACCTCGCGCCCCTGGTCGAGCGCGTTGCGCGCGGTGATCAGGCTGCCGGACCGCGCGGCGGCCTCCACCACCACCACGGCGCGGGCCAGGCCCGAGATGATGCGGTTGCGGGCCGGGAAATGCCGGGCCTGGGGCTGCAGGCCGGGGGGCTGTTCCGAGACGATCAGCCCGGTCTGGGCGATCTGTCGACCAAGGTCGGCGTTTTCGGTCGGGTAATGCACATCGACCCCGCCGGCCAGCACCGCGACGGTGCCCGTGTCCAGCGTGGCGCGGTGGGCGGCGGCATCGATGCCGCGGGCCAGGCCCGAGACCACGGCATAGCCGGCCGCGCCCAGGTCGCGCCCCAACTTGGCGGCCATGCGGGTGCCCAGGGACGAGGCGTTGCGAGCCCCCACAAGGGCCACGAGGGGCCGGGACAACAGCGACAGATCGCCCAGTGCCCACAGCAGAGGGGGGGCGTCAGGCAGATCGTCCAGCGCGTCGGGCCAGGCGGGATCGCCCTGCACGATCAGGCGGGCGCCGATCCGGCGGCCGGCCTCGAGTTCGGCCCGGGCGACCTGTTCGGGACAGGGGCGGTAGCTGGACACCCCCGCCGCTTCGGCCACCCGGGGAAGCGCCGCGAGGGCCGCGGCGGCAGAGCCGTGTTCGGCCAGCATCCGACGATAGGTGGACACCCCGACACGGCGCGAGCGCAGCAGGCGGAGCCGGTTCAACCGGTCATCTTCCGCGGTGGGTGGGAGTGGGGGGTGAGTGGAAGAACTGTAATCCCCGGTCATCCGTCGCTCCGCCTGTTGCAGGAACAGGTTTAGCGCCGGAATAGTTAATCAGGGGTAAATCACCGCTAGAATTCCCGAAAAAATTGCACCGCACCGACGTGAATTGGTTGATCACCTTGTTTTGCTGGGGCGCGGGCATCGGTTTCACGTCGGTATCGTGTCGGCGCGGGCAGGGAATCGGGGCAGGTGTCAGAGGCGCGGGCGTTGCGCGGGGCGGCCCGGTGGAGGCCCCGGGTCAGGCCCGGGGCGGGGGGCGCTGATCCGGGCGGGCGTGCTCAGGCGGCCGCGCCGCCGACGGTCAGCCCGCCGATCAGCAGGGACGGCTGACCGACGCCGACCGGCACCCATTGGCCGGCCTTGCCGCAATTGCCGATCCCGGGGTCGAGCGCGAAATCCTTCCCGATCCCGCGGATCTGCTGCAGCGCCGTGGCGCCGTCGCCGATCAGCGTGGCGCCCTTGACCGGCGCACCGACCTTGCCGTTCCGGACCCGGTAGGCTTCGGTGCAGCTGAACACGAACTTGCCGCTGGTGATGTCGACCTGGCCGCCGCCGAACCCCACGGCCCAGATCCCGTCCTTGATCCCCGCCACGAGGTCGGCGGGGTCGGCATCGCCGGCCTGCATGTAGGTATTGGTCATCCGCGGCATCGGGATATGGGCAAAACTTTCGCGCCGGCCGTTGCCGGTCGGGTCGACGCCCATCAGCCTGGCATTCTGGCGATCCTGCATGAAGCCGACGAGAATGCCGTCCTCGATGAGGACGGTTTTCGAGGAGGCCGTGCCCTCGTCATCGACGCTGATCGAGCCGCGCCGGTCGGGCAGGGTGCCGTCATCCAGCACGGTGACACCCGGCGCCGCCACCCGCTGGCCCATCAGCCCGGCAAAGGCGGAACTGCCCTTGCGGTTGAAATCGCCCTCCAGCCCGTGGCCCACGGCCTCGTGCAGCAGGATCCCGGGCCAGCCGGGGCCCAGCACCACGTCCATGACGCCGGCGGGCGCCGGTTCGGCATCGAGGTTCACGGTGGCGATCCGCAGCGCCTCGCGCACCAGCGGCTGCCAGTGATCGGGCGCCATCAGGCCCGCCAGGCCGATGCGCCCGCCGCCGCCCATGCCGCCGCTTTCGCGCCGCCCGTCCTGTTCGACGATGACCGACACGTTGAGCCGCGCCATGGGGCGGATATCGGTGACCAGATCGCCCTCGGGGCGCAGGATCGCGACCTCCTGGTGGCTGGCGGCGAGCGTCGCGCTGACCTGGACCACGCGCGGGTCGAGCGCCCGGGCGAAGGCGTCGATCTGCTTGAGCAGGTCGACCTTGACCGCGAAGGCGGCCTCGGCCATCGGGTCAGCGTCGGTATAGAGGTGTCGGTTGGTGCGCGCCGGTGGCGGCGCCATGACCCCGCCGCCATCGCCCACGGCCAGCCGCGCGGTGGCGACGGCGCGGATCAGGCCGGCCTCGGTCAGGTCGGTGGAATGGGCGTAGCCGGCGGTTTCGCCGCGCACGGCGCGCAGGCCGAATCCCTCGGAGGCATCGAAGCTGGCGGTCTTGAGCCGGCCGTCGTCGAAGCTCAGAACCTCGGATTTGCGCCGTTCGAGGAACAATTCGCCGTCATCGGCCCCTGCGACAGCCTGCCGCAGGTGCCCCAGGGCCCGGTCGCGGTCGAGATGCGTCTCAAAAGGGCGAAAGCTGCCATCGGCCATCATGCTGTCCTTGATCTGGATCAAAAAAGCGGCCCCATGTCGCAACCGCTCGTCTTGTTTTGCCCATCTGAATATGGGAATACGTCGTCCGGATACAACGGGATTCCGTCCCGGCCGGAGGAGCCGGGCCAAGCCCGCAAGGGAATTCGCCGGCAAGCCGGGGGATCGGACGGGGTCCGGGGGATGTGACATCGCAACGCAGGCACGTTGCCGACGCAAGGATGAAGACGCGCATGACAGCCAAGTTCAGAACATTCGCCGCCGCCGCCGGGTTCGGCCTGACCGCGGGGCTCGCCTCGGCCCAGACCGCGCTGGAGGATCTGCCGATCGTCGGCGCCCCGGTCGATGGCGCGACCGGGTTCCAGCCGGCGGCCTCCAAGCTGGCGCGCGACCTGCAATGGCTGGACGGGCTGATCCTGGTGATCATCACCGCGATCACGCTGTTCGTTCTGGCGCTGCTGGCCTGGGTGATCCTGCGCTACAACCAGAAGGCCAACAAGGAGCCGGCGCGGTTCACCCACAATTCGCCGCTCGAGATCGCCTGGACCGTGGTGCCGATCGTGGTCCTGGTCTTCATCGGTGCCTTTTCCCTGCCCGTGCTGTTCGACCAGCAGGAAATCCCCGAGGGCGAGGTCTATGTGAACGTGACCGGGAACCAGTGGTTCTGGACCTATGAATATCCCGAAGAGGACGTGACCTTCGAAAGCCGGATGATCGGCGGGCCGTCCTATTTCGCCGATGGCGACTGGCAGTCGGGAACCAACCGCCCGATGCCCGACACCATCTCCCATCTGGAACTCGCCGGCTACGGCGCCGACGAATTCGGCCTGGCGACCGACACCGCCGTGGTCGTGCCCGTGGGTCGCGTCGTGGTGATGTCGGTCACCGGCGCCGACGTGATCCATTCCTGGACCATTCCGTCCTTCGGCGTGAAACAGGACGCCGTGCCCGGGCGCCATGCCCAGCTGTGGTTCGAGGCCGAGCAGGAGGGCATCTATTTCGGCCAGTGTTCGGAACTCTGCGGCAAGGACCACGCCTTCATGCCGATCACCGTCAAGGCAGTCAGCGAAGAGGTCTATGCCCAGTGGCTGGACCGGGTCCGCACCGACGACGCCTATCAGGCCTGGTAGACCCGACCGATGACCGACCTGACCCAGCAACCGGCCCTGCAGCGCGAGGCGCAGTTCGGAGATTACTTCGAACTGCTCAAGCCGCGCGTGATGTCTCTGGTCGTGTTCACCGCTCTGGTGGGCCTGCTGGTGGCACCAGGCCCGGTGCATCCCTTCATCGGCTTCGTGGCGATCCTGTGCATCGCCGTGGGCGGCGGCGCCTCGGGGGCGCTGAACATGTGGTGGGACGCGGATATCGACTCGGTGATGAAGCGCACGCGGAACCGACCGATTCCGTCGGGCCGCGTGTCGGGGGACGAGGCGCTGGCCCTTGGCCTGGCGCTGTCGGGTTTTTCGGTGATCCTGCTGGGCCTGGCGGCGAATTGGATCGCGGCCGGCCTGCTGGCCTTCACCATCTTCTTCTATGTCGTCGTCTATTCGATGTGGCTGAAGCGCTCGACTCCGCAGAACATCGTCATCGGCGGGGCCGCCGGGGCGTTTCCGCCGATGATCGGCTGGGCCGTGGCGACCGGCGGGGTGAGCCTTGAATCGGTGCTGATGTTCGCGCTGATCTTCATGTGGACGCCGCCGCATTTCTGGGCGCTGGCGCTGTTCGTGAAGTCCGATTACGGCGATGCCCGGGTGCCGATGCTGACCGAAACCCATGGCCGCACGACGACGCGGGCGCATATCCTGGGCTACACGGCGTGCCTGGTGCCGGTGGCGGTCGGCCTGGCGTTCACGCCGATCGGCGGGCCGGTCTACCTGGCCGTGTCGGTGGTGCTGAACGGCTGGTTCCTCAAGGCCGCCTGGGAGGTGTTCCGCCGCAGCGACGCCGACAGCGACGCCGACAACCACGCGGCCGAAAAGCGCGCCTTCAAGGTCTCGTTGTCCTATCTGTTCCTGCATTTCGGCGCCCTGCTGGTCGAGGCCGTGCTGCGCGCCGCCGGGCTGGGGGGCTGGTGATGGCGCTGCGCGTCGAACATGAATTGCACGAACGCCGCCGCGGCAAGAACCTGGGCATGCTGGGGCTGCTTGTGGGCTTCATCGCGCTGGTTTTCGGCCTGACCGTGGTCAAGGTGCTGAACCTGCCCGATATCCGCCAGATGGAGCGGTTCGACCATGTCGCCCGCCCGGCCCTGGAACCCGGCGCCATCGACGCCGCGCGGGAGCGCGCCGCCGAGGCCGATGCCGCCGCGACCGCGGAGCAAGGTCAATGAGCGACGATCGCTACCGGGCCCTGCGCGCCGCCGCGTCCCGCTCGACCGCCCTGCAGGCCGTGTTCGTGGTGGTGTTCATGGGCGCCATGGCCTGGGCCGCGGTGCCGTTCTACGACTGGTTCTGTCGGGTCACCGGCTTTGGCGGCACCACCGGGACCGCCGATGCCTCGGGCGAGGTCGAGGTGCTGGACCAGACCATCAAGGTGCGTTTCAACGCCTCGCTGGCCCGCGACATGCCGTGGGAGTTCCGCCCGGTCGAAACCCAGATGGAACTCAGGATCGGTCAGCAGGGGCTGGCCTGGTACGAGGCCCACAACCCGACCGACCGCCCGATCACCGGCACCGCCAGCTACAATGTCGCCCCCTACGAGGCCGGGCCGTTCTTCATCAAGGTGGATTGCTTCTGCTTCGAGGAACAGGTGCTGCAACCGGGCGAGACCATGCTGATGCCGGTGCAGTTCTTCGTCGATCCCGAGATCGTCGACGACCGCGAAGGCCAGTATATCCACACCATCACCCTGGGCTATACCTTCTACGAATCCGCGCAGTCCGCGGCGGACCAGCAGGCCGCCCTGACCCCTGATCTGGCCGCGCCCGGCGCGCCGGCCGCGAACTGAACCCCGCCGCAAGGACCGACCAACAGGAAACGAACATGGCGCACGAAAAGAACCACGATTACCATATCCTGCCCCCATCGATCTGGCCATTTGTCGGCGCGGTCAGCGCCTTTGTGATGCTGTTCGGCGCGGTGCTGTGGATGCAGCCTTCGGGCACGCCCTGGCTGTTCCTGGCGGGCTTCGTCGGCGTCGCCTACACGATGTTCGGCTGGTGGGCCGATGTGGTCGCCGAAAGCCGGGTCGGCGATCACACCCCGGTGGTGCGGATCGGGCTGCGCTACGGCTTCATCCTGTTCATCATGTCCGAGGTGATGTTCTTCGCCGCCTGGTTCTGGAGCTTTTTCAAACACGCGCTCTACCCGATGGGCCCGCAAAGCCCGGCGGTGGACGGCCAATGGCCGCCGGCGGGGATCGAGACCTTCGATCCCTGGCACCTGCCGCTGATCAACACCCTGATCCTGTTGTGTTCCGGCGCCGCCGCGACCTGGGCGCACCATGCGCTGGTGCATGACAACAACCGCCAGGACATGAAGAACGGGTTGATCCTGGCCGTGTTGCTGGGGGTGATCTTCACCTTCTTCCAGGCCTATGAATACAGCCATGCGGGCTTCGGCCTGGCCGGCAACATCTATGGCGCCAACTTCTTCATGGCGACGGGGTTCCACGGCGTGCACGTGATCATCGGCACGATCTTCCTGTTCGTCTGCCTGCTGCGCCTGCAGAAGGGCGATTTCACCCAGGAGAAACATGTCGGCTTCGAGGCTGCCGCCTGGTATTGGCACTTCGTCGACGTTGTCTGGCTGTTCCTGTTCTTCTCGATCTACATCTGGGGAAGCTGACCGGCCGGGGGGTCTTGACCCTCCGCCCCCACATCGCCAACAAGCGCGGGGTCATTCGCCCCGCGCTTCTTCGTTCAAGGCCGTCCATGCTGCGCAAGCTCGCCTTTCCGATCCTTCTGGGTGTCGCCGGTGTCGCCATTCTGGTGGCGCTGGCGATCTGGCAGATGCAAAGGCTGGCGTGGAAAGAGGGCGTGATCGCCCGGATCGAGGCGCAGATCGCCGCCGATCCCGTGCTGCTGCCCGCTGCGCCGGACCCCGTGGCCGACAATTACCTGCCGGTGATCGTCGAGGGCGCGCCGACCGGGCAGGAGTTGCACGTGCTGACCTCGGGCACGCCGGCCGGGCAGGGCTACCGGGTGATTTCCGCCTTCGAGACGGCCGAGGGGCGGCGGATCCTGCTGGACCAGGGGCTGATGGACTATGCGGACAAGGACACGCCACCCGCAACCGACCCGGTGACGGTGCAGGGCAACCTGGTCTGGCCGGACGAGGGCAGCGCCGCCGACAAGGCGCCGAACCTGGCCGAGAACATCTGGTTCGCCCGCGCCGTCGCGCCGATGGCCGGGGCGCTGGACACCGAGCCGCTGCTGCTGGTGCAATCGGCGGCCAGCGCCTATGACCCGCGGATCACCCCGCTGCCGGTGGATACGCGCAACATCCGCAACGACCACCTGGAATACATGATCACCTGGTTCAGCCTGGCCGCCGTCTGGGCCGCCATGTCGGGCTGGCTGGCAACCCGCATCCTGCGCCGGAAGGACTGACCGACATGCGCTATATCTCGACCCGGGGCCGGGCCCCGAGCCTGAGCTTCGAAGAGGCGATGATGACCGGGCTGGCCCGCGATGGCGGGCTGTATCTGCCCGAAACCGTGCCGACAATGGCGCCCGACGAGATCGCGGGCCTGGCAGGCCTGCGATACGAGGAGGTCGCCTTTCGGGTGATGCGCCCCTTTATCGGCGACGCCTTCACCGATGCCGAGTTCCGGGCCCTGATCGACCGCGCCTATGCCGGCTTCGGCCATGCCGCCCGCGCGCCGCTGGTCCAGCTGGCGCCGAACCATTTCCTGCTGGAACTGTTCCACGGGCCGACCCTGGCCTTCAAGGATTTCGCCATGCAGCTGATCGGCCAGCTGATGCAGGCGGCGCTGGAACGGTCCGGCCAGCGGATCACCATCGTCGGCGCCACCAGCGGCGATACCGGCAGCGCGGCGATCGAGGCGTTCAAGGGCCTCGACAATGTGGATGTCTTCATCCTGTTCCCCCATGGCCGGGTCTCCGAGGTGCAGCGCCGGCAGATGACCACGGCGGCCGAGGGCAATGTCCATGCCCTGGCCGTCGACGGTGATTTCGACACCTGTCAGGCCCGGCTGAAGGACATGTTCAACGATTTCGCCTTTCGCGACGCGGTCGGGCTGGCCGGGGTGAACAGCATCAACTGGGCGCGGGTGCTGGCGCAGGTGGTCTATTACTTCACCGCCGCGGTCAGCCTGGGCGCGCCGCATCGCAAGATCGGCTTTACCGTGCCCACGGGCAATTTCGGCGACATCTTCGCCGGTTTCATCGCCCGGGAAATGGGCCTGCCGGTGGACAGGCTGGTGATCGCCACCAACCAGAACGACATCCTGCACCGCACCCTGGAAACCGGCGCCCAGGTGACGCAGGGGGTGACGCCCTCGATCAGCCCCAGCATGGATATCCAGGTCAGCAGCAATTTCGAACGCGCCCTGTTCTGGGCCTATGGCCGCGACGGCGCCGTGGTCTCCGAGCAGATGGACGACTTGCGCGCCAAGGGGCGGTTCACCATCAGCCAGGGCGCGATCGACTTCCTGCGCGGCGCCTTCGCCAGCGGCCGCGCCAGCGAGGCCGAGACCCTGGCCACGATCGCCGGGATCGCCCGCACGACGGGCGAGGTGCTGTGCCCGCATTCCGCCGTGGGCGTCAAGGTCGCCGCCGACCATCTGGGCGCGGTGCCCATGGTCACGCTGGCCACCGCCCATCCGGCCAAGTTCCCCGAGGCGGTGCACCGGGCGACCGGAATGCTGCCGCCTCTTCCCTCGCACATGGCGGACCTTTATGACCGACCGGAGCGGGTGACCCGGGTCGCCGACGATCTGGCCGCCCTGCAGACCCTGATCAAGGAGCGGCGCCGCGCGTGAGCATCGAAACCCATACCCTGCCCAATGGCGTGCGCGTCGTCGTCGAACCGATGGAGGGGCTGAAAAGCGCCTCGGTCGGGATCTGGATCGATGCCGGCGGCCGCCACGAACGGGCCGAGCAGAACGGCGTCGCCCATTTCCTCGAACATATGGCCTTCAAGGGCACGCAGACGCGCAGCGCCCTGCAGATCGCCGAGGAAATCGAGGATGTGGGCGGCTATATCAATGCCTATACCAGCCGCGAGATGACCGCCTATTACGTCCGCATCCTGGAGGATGACGTGGCGCTGGCGATGGATGTGCTGGCCGATATCCTGCTGAACCCGGTCTTCGACACCCGCGAGATCGAGGTCGAGCGCGGGGTGATCCTGCAAGAGATCGGCCAGGCGCTGGACACGCCCGACGACATCATCTTCGACTGGTTGCAGGAGGAATCCTATCCCGACCAGCCGCTGGGCCGCACCATCCTGGGCGACAGCGACCGGGTGAAGCGGTTCGGCAAGTCCGACCTGTCGGATTTCGTGGCCGAACATTACCGCCCCGACCAGATGATCCTGTCGGCGGCGGGTGGCGTCGATCCCGATCAGATCCTGCGCCTGGCCGAACGCTATTTCGGGCATCTGGTGGCGCGCGCGGGGGGGGCTGCCGCCGAAACCGCCCGCTTTGCCGGGGGCGAGCGGCGGGTCGTCAAGGCGCTGGAACAGGCCCATATCGCCCTGGCCTTCGAGGGGCCGAGCTATACCGACCCCGACATCTACGCCGCCCAGATCCATTCCATCGCGCTGGGCGGGGGCATGTCGTCGCGGCTGTTCCAGGAACTGCGCGAAAATCGCGGGCTGTGCTACACGATCTTTGCCCAGGCCGGCGCCTATGCCGATACCGGGATGACCACGATCTATGCCGGCACCTCGGCCGAGGAACTGGGCGCCCTGGCCGAGGTGACGATCGACGAGATGCGCCGCGCCGCCGACGACATGAGCGACGCCGAGGTCGCCCGGGCCCGCGCCCAGATGAAGGCGGGGATGCTGATGGGGCTGGAAAGCCCCTCGAACCGGGCCGAGCGGATGGCGCGGATGCTGTCGATCTGGGGCCGGGTGCCGAGCATCGAGGAAACCGTCGAACGGATCGAGGCGGTAAGCACCGCCGACGTGCGCGCCATGGCCGCGCGGATGGCCGGGCAGGCGGGCAGCGCCCTGGCGCTTTATGGCCCGGTGGAGCGGGCGCCGGGCCTGGACGCCCTGCGGGCAAGGCTTGCCGCGTGATGCTGCTCGGGCGGCGGAAGATCCGGCTGGAAACCGAGCGCATGACCCTGCGCCCCCCGGCCCATGCCGATTTCCGCGCCTGGGCCGAGCTGCGCGCCCAAAGCGCGGCCTTTCTGCAGCCCTGGGAGCCGACCTGGGCCGAGGATCATCTGACCCGCAAGTCCTTCACCAACCGGGTCTACTGGGCGGCGCGGTCGATCGCGGCCGGCACGGCGCTGCCGCTGTTCCTGATCCGCCGCGAGGATGACCGGCTGCTGGGCGCGATCACCCTGGATCACATCAAGCGCGGCCCGGCCCAATCCGGCACCACGGGCTACTGGATCGGGGACCCCTTCGTGCGCCAGGGCTACATGCGCGAGGCGGTTCTGGCGGTGGTGCATCATGCCTTCAACACCCTGGACCTGAGCCGGATCGAGGCCGGCTGCCTGCCGGAAAACCGCGCCTCGCGCGCGCTGCTGGAAAGCTGCGGCTACAAATACGAAGGCGTGGCGCAAAGCTATCTTCAGATCAACGGACGTTGGCGCAATCATGTGCTCTACGCCAATCTGCGCCATGACCGGCGCGGCAAGACGGATGTGGGCTAGGGCCTGCATGGCCCATCGCGGACCCGGGATGCCAAATGCCTTCGGATTCTGTCCGAAGGCGGAAAATTGCTGTTCTTCGGGATGGTTTAGGCGGATTTCCGCAAGGCTGTTTGGTTTCCGGAGCACGGTGGATTAGGTCGGTGTCGCGAACCCAAGCAAACCCTGAAAGGATCGACATGACCCTCAAAAAGACCTTTTTCACCACGCTCGCGGCCACCGGCATGGCTGTTGCATCCTTCGCCGCCGTCCCCGCCGTCGCACAGGTGATGGACGCCCCCGCGGCGCCCGCCGATGTGGACGATGTCGAACTGGATGCCTTTGTCGAAGCGCTCGCTTCGGTCATGGAGATCGAAGAAAGCTACGCCGCCCGCCTGGGCGAAGCCGAAGGTGACGAAGCCATGCAGCAAGAGCTGATGGAAGAGGCCCGCGCCGAAATGGTGGAGGCGGTGAACGAGACGCCCGAGATGGATGTCGAGCGCTACCTCGAGATCCTCGAACTGGCCCAGACCGATCCCGACCTGAGCGCCGAGCTGGTCGAGCGCATGGAAAACTGAGCGCCGTCCCTCACGGCGACAGGCGCCGCCCGCATGCCGATCGACCGGCATGCGGGCGGGGCCGAAGCCCTATTCCCGAAGCACCGCCCCCGGGTTCAGGATCCCCGCCGGGTCGAGCGCCGCCTTGATCGTCCGCATCACCGCCAGCTTGGCCGGGTCGGCATAGCGTTCCAGGTCGTCGACCTTGAGCCGGCCGATCCCGTGTTCGGCGCTGACCGACCCGTCCATCGCATGCACCAGGTCGTGGATGCCGCGCTTGATCGCGTCGCGGTCGTCCAGATGATCGGCCCGGGTCCGGCCGGGCTGCGGAAAGACGTTGTAATGCAGGTTGCCGTCGCCCAGATGGCCGAAGCAATTGACCCGGAAATCGCCGATCCGCGCCAGGACCCCGGGGGCGCGGTCGAGGAACTCCGGGATCGCGCCCAGCGGCAACGAGATGTCGTGCGATGAAACCGACCCGATCCGGCGGTTCGCCTCGGGGATGTTTTCACGGATGTCCCACAGATCGCGCCGCTGCGCCTGCGACGCCGCGATCACGCCATCGTTGACCAGACCGGCCTCGAGGGCCGCTTCGAACAAGGTTTCGAGCGCCCCGGTCGGGTCCAGCCCGGCGGGCAGGCCGATCTCGATCAGCACCGACCAGTCCGGCGCCTGGTCGAAGGGGCGGCGATAGGCGACGCCGGTTTCGTCCAGGAAATCGAAGCCCTGCCGGTGGATCAGTTCGAACCCGCTGACCGCCTCGCCCAGCCGGTCGCCGGCCAGGGCCAGCAGGTCGAGGGCCGCGCGGGGGCCGGCCACCGCCAGCAGCGCGGTGCCCTGGCCCGCCGGGATCGGCGACAGTTTCAGCGCGGCGGCGGTGATGATGCCCAGCGTCCCCTCTGATCCGATCACCAGGTCGCGCAGGTCATAGCCGGTATTGTCCTTGCGCAGCCGGGTCAGCCCGGTCCAGACCGTGCCATCGGCCCAGACCACCTCGAGCCCCAGGCATTGCACCCGGGCGTTGCCATAGCGCAGCACGTTGGTGCCCCCGGCATTGGTCGCCAGCAGGCCGCCGATCCGGGCCGAGCCTTCGGAGGCCAGCGACAGCGCGAACATCCGTCCGGCGTCGCGCGCCGCGGCCTGGATATCGGCCAGCACCGCGCCGGCTTCGGCCACCATCACGTTCTCCGACGGCAGGACCGACCGGATCGCCGCCATCCGGCGCAGCGACAGGACCACCGGTGCCGGGCCGTCGGACAGCAATTGCCCGCCGACCAGCCCGGTGCCGCCGCCATGGGGCACGATGCCGACCCGCGCCGCCGCACAGGCGCGGACCACCGTCGCGACCTCGTCGGTCGTGCCCGGCGCCACGACCAGGCCGGTGCCGTGCCAGCGCCCGCGCGGCTCTTCCAGCATCGCGGCGGTATCGGCGGGAAAGGCGGCGGCGGGCAATGCCGCGCGCAGCTCTGCCTCGAAAGCGGGGGAAACGGGGGTCAGATCGGTCATCGGGAGGGTTCTAGTCGCTCAGCAACGCAGGCTCCAGCACGATCACCGTCGGTTGCGCCGGCAGGCTGGTCAGCGACAGCACGAGGTCCGACCCGCCGGGGCGCTCTACGGCAAAGCCGGCCTCTTCCATCCGCACCACGAACCGGTCCAGGGTGCCGCGCCCGAACCAGTGCATCGGGATCACCACGCTGGCGCGCAGCCGCTCCATGATCCGCACCACGGTGTCGTGGTCCAGCGTCAGCCCGCCATCGACCGCCACCATCACCACGTCGACCCGGCCCAGCGCGGCATATTGCGCCGCGTCGGGTTCGTGGTGCAGGTGGCCCAGATGGCCGATGCACAGCCCCGCCACCTCGAAGACGAAGATCGAATTGCCGTTCTCGCGCACCTGCAGACCGCCGCCCGAGCGGACATCGGTATGCACGTTGCGCACCAGCATCTCGCCCAGGTCCAGGGAATGGTCGCGCGGGCCGTCGGCATCGGCCCAGCCTTCCAGCACATGGGGGATCGCCGGGTCGGGAAAGGCGGTCCAATGGGTGGAATGGGCGTTGTTCATCGTCACCACGTCGGGGATCAGGTCGACATTTCCGAAGAACCCGGTGAAATCGGTCATCGCGGTCAGCCCGCCGGGGGTGCGCAGGTAGAACATCGCATGGTCGACATAGCCGATCCGGACGGTGTCGCTTGCGATCGGTTCGGCCCAGCTGGCCCGGTGCAGATATTGCACCCCGGGCACCTGGCTGAGCGCGACGCAATGGGACGGGATCCGGTCCTGGGCGGCGGCGGGGGCGGCCAGAGAGACCAGGGCAGAGGCGACAAGGGCAAGGACGAGACGAAGCATGACGCGGACCTCCTGGCCGGAAGGATAGCGCGGCAGAGCGGAAAGTCAGCACAACAGATGACGGGAAGCCGACGCGCGGCGGCGGCGCGGTTCATCTTGCCCTTGTTCCGCCTTGCGCCTATGAGGGCGCGGACGTGAAAGGGCAGGGCAGACCATGTCGGTTCTGGTGATGAAATTCGGCGGCACATCGGTCGCCACGCTCGACCGTATCCGCCGCGCGGCCAAGCGCGTGGGGGTGGAGGTCGCCAAGGGCCATGACGTGATCGTCATCGTCAGCGCCATGGCCGGCGAAACCAACAAGCTGGTGGGTTTCGTGGACGAGACCAGCCCGCTTTACGATGCCCGCGAATACGATGCCGTGGTCAGTTCGGGCGAAAACGTGACCGCCGGGCTGATGGCGCTCACCTTGCAGGAAATGGACATCCCGGCGCGGTCCTGGCAGGGCTGGCAGGTGCCGGTCCGGACGACAAGCGCCCACAGCGCCGCCCGGATCGAAGAGATCGAGCCCGACAACATCCGCGCCAAATTCGCCGAAGGCATGAAGGTCGCCGTGGTCGCGGGGTTCCAGGGGGTCAGCCCCGAGGGCCGGATCACCACGCTGGGTCGGGGCGGCTCCGACACCACCGCCGTGGCCTTTGCCGCCGCCTTCGGCGCGGTGCGCTGCGATATCTACACCGATGTGGACGGGGTCTATACCACCGACCCGCGCATCGCCGACAAGGCCCGCAAGCTGGACCAGATCGCTTTCGAGGAGATGCTGGAACTGGCCTCCCTGGGCGCCAAGGTGCTGCAGACCCGCTCGGTCGAGCTGGCGATGCGCTATGGTGTCAAGCTGCGGGTTCTGAGCAGTTTCGAGGAACAATCGGACGATGCGGGCACGCTGGTCTGCCCCGAGGAGGACGTGATGGAAAACCGACCCGTATCGGGCATCGCCCATAGCCGCGACGAGGCCAAGATGACGCTGATCAGCGTTGCCGACCGCCCGGGCATCGCCGCCGCCATATTCCTGCCCCTGTCCGAGGCCGGGGTGAACGTGGACATGATCGTCCAGAACATCTCCGAGGACGGGCGCACGGACATGACGTTCTCCTGCCCGATCGACCAGGTGAAGCGGGCCGACAAGGCGCTGATGGAGGCCAAGGAGCGGGGCGATCTGAACTTCCACGACCTGGTCGCCGATACGGATGTGGCCAAGGTCAGCGCCGTCGGCATCGGCATGCGGTCCCAGTCCGGCGTCGCCGCGAAGATGTTCAAGACGCTGAGCGACGAGAACATCAACATCAAGGTCATCGCCACCTCGGAAATCAAGATTTCCGTCCTGATCGACCGGAAATACATGGAACTGGCGGTCCAGGCCCTGCATGATGCCTTCGAATTGGAGAAGGCGGGGTAACGAAGCGTTAACCGACCCTGTGCGATCCATGGGCGTGATGCGGCCAAGCGGGAGACCGTCATGATCCGGTGGCTTCTTGCCCTTACCCTTCTTTTCCTGTCCGCCTGCACCGAGGCGGTGCCCGAGGATGGCTCGGCCCGGGTGCTGGTCATGGGCGACAGTCTGATGGCATTCAATGGCGCCGCCGGGCGGGGCGTGGCCGACGGGTTGGAAGCCGCTCTGGGCGTGCCGGTCGTCGACCGCGCGGTGGCCGGCGCGCGGTATTTCCATGCCCTGCCGATCAGCGGCGCCGCGGGGATGCGGATCGACGCGCAATACCGGCCCGGGGATTGGGACTGGGTGGTGCTGAACGGTGGCGGCAACGACCTGCTGCTGGGCTGCGGATGCGGCCCCTGTGCGGCGCAGCTGGACCGGTTGATCAGCGCCGACGGGCGTGCCGGCGCGATCCCGGATCTGGTGGCCCGGTTCCGCGGGCAGGGCGCCCGGGTGCTGTATACCGGCTATCTGCGCACGCCGGGCATCACCTCTCCGGTCGAGGCCTGCGGACCGCTGGGGGACGCGATGGACCGGCGCCTGGCCGCCATGGCCGCGCGCGATCCGGGGGTGGTGTTCGTGTCGCTGGCCAGGCTGGTGCCCGACGGCGACGACAGCTATCACGCCCGCGACCTGATCCATCCGTCGCCCCGGGGCAGCGCGGCGATCGCGGCGCTTGTGGCCCGGCGCATCGCCGACCATCGCTGAAGGCAAGGCGGTGCCGTCAAAGCCGTTTCGCTTTCCGGTAGAGTATGATCTATAGCGGAAAAAGGGGCGGTGACAGGCGCCGCGCGACCGGGGACAGCCATGCCAGAGACGATGGAAACCGCCAGCCGTCGGCTGCTTGGGCGTTTGCGCGACGTCATGGCCGCCGATGCGGCCGGGCAGACGCGGCTGGATCGGATCGTCGGGCTGATCGCGGGGTCCATGGGGGCCGAGGTCTGTTCGATCTATCTGTTCCGCGATGCCGACACGCTGGAATTATGCGCGACCGAAGGCCTGGCCGCCGAGGCGGTCCACAAGACCCGGATGCGGCTGGGCGAGGGGCTGGTCGGCCGGGTCGCCCGCACCCGGCAGGTGATCAACACCGCCGATGCCCCGGCAGAGCGCGGGTTCCGCTACATGCCCGAAACCGGCGAGGAGCGTTATTCCAGCTTTTGCGGGATCCCGATCCAGCGGCTGGGCGATGTCATGGGCGTGCTCGTCGTGCAGTTCCGCGATGCCCGCCGGCTGACCGCGGACGAGATCTATGCGCTGGAAGTCGTGGCCATGGTGCTGGCCGAGATGACCGAGCTGGGCGCCTTCACCAGCGATGACGGCGCGATCATGGCGCGCCACCAGCAGCCGGTCCTGTTCCGGGGCGCGACGGGGCAGGAGGGCGCGGCCGGCGGTCATGTCTTTCTGCACGAGCCGCGGGTGGTGGTGACCAACCCGATCGCCGAGGACCCGCAGGCCGAGCTTGTGCGCCTGCAGGCGGCGATCGACACCTTGCGGGTGTCGGTCGACGAGATGCTCGAGCGTTCGGTTTCGACCGCGCCGGACCAGGTTCAGGTGCTGGAAGCCTACCGGATGTTCGCCAATTCCAAGTCCTGGCTGCGCCGGATGGAAGAGGATATCCGTGGCGGCCTGTCCGCCGAGGCGGCGGTGGAAAAGGAACAATCCCTGGCCCGGTCGCGCCTGGTCGAGGCCGGAGACGCCTATCTGCGCGACCGGCTGCACGACCTTGACGACCTGTCGAACCGGCTGCTGCGGATCCTGACCGGGCAAGGGTCCGATACCGGCGCCGACCTGCCCGACAACCCGGTCCTGGTGGCGCGCAATATCGGCCCCGGAGAGCTGCTGGATTACGGCCGGCGGCTGAAGGGGGTGGTGCTGGAGGAGGGCTCGGTCGGGTCCCACGCCGCGATCATCGCCCGGGCCTGGGCGATCCCGCTGGTGATCCACGCCAGGAACATCACCACCGAGGCGTTGAACGGCGATCCGATCCTGGTCGACGGCGACCAGGGCGTGGTCCATCTGCGGCCCGACGAGACGGTGAAATCGGCCTTTGCCGACAAGCTGGCGATGCAGACCCGCGCGCAGGAACGCTATGCCTCGATCCGCGAGCTGCCGGCCGAAACGCAATGCGGGCGGCGCATCGGGCTGCACATGAATGCCGGGCTGATGGCCGACCTGCCCTCGCTGCCCTCGTCGGGGGCCGAGGGCGTGGGCCTGTTCCGGACCGAGTTGCAATTCCTGATCCGCAACCAGATGCCCAAGCGGGCCGAACTGTCGGCGCTTTATGCCCGGGTGATGGATGCGGCGGGTGGCAAGCGGGTCGCGTTCCGCACGCTCGATATCGGGTCGGACAAGGTGCTGACCTACATGAAGCCCCAGGACGAACCCAATCCGGCGATGGGTTGGCGCGCGATCCGGGTCGGGCTGGAAAAGCCCGGCGTGCTGCGGATGCAGTTGCAGGCGCTGATCCGGGCCGCGAATGGCCGCGCCTTGACGGTGATGTTCCCGTTCATCGCCCAGATGGAGGAATTCCGCGCCGCCCGGGCCGAGTTCGACAAGGCGATGGAGCGCGAACGCATCCTGGGCCATCCGCTGCCCGCCAAGGTCGAGGTGGGCGCGATGCTGGAAACGCCCAGCCTGGCCTTTGCCCCGGACCTGTTCTTTCAAGAGGTCGATTTCCTGTCGATCGGGGGCAATGACCTCAAGCAGTTCTTTTTCGCCGCCGACCGGGAAAACGAACGGGTGCGCAAGCGCTACGACACGCTCAATCTCAGTTTCCTGACCTTGATCGAACAGATCGCCCGGCGCTGCGACGCGGCCGGAACGCCGCTGAGCTTCTGCGGCGAGGATGCCGGCCGGCCGATCGAGGCGGTCTGTTTCGCGGCCCTTGGCGTGCGGATGCTGTCGATGCGGCCGGCCTCGATCGGGCCGGTCAAGCATTTGCTGCGGCGGGTCAATCTGGACGATCTGCGCGACGTGATCGAGGCCGCCCGGCAGCGCGGCGATCAATCGGTGCGCGGCGCGGTCAGCGACTGGCTGCGCGGCCAGACCTGAGGCGCATCAGGCCCGGGTCACCGGCCGTTTCAGCCGCGCCAGTTCGGCATGGAAGGCATCGGCCACGGCGTCGGGCCCGTGGGTCCGGGCCAGGGCGCGCAGGCCGAAATGGACATGGGCGATCTCGACGTAATAGTCGATGAAGGCATAGTTCGTGCCGGCCCCGGCGGCG
The DNA here is from genome assembly GCA_001314655.1 of Rhodobacteraceae bacterium HLUCCA08. GTDB lineage: Bacteria > Pseudomonadota > Alphaproteobacteria > Rhodobacterales > Rhodobacteraceae > Salibaculum. Next base: position 30,203 of record LJSF01000031.1, read on the forward strand.
GCGCCCAGCACCGGAACCGCCTGGGTCGCCAGCTTCTGGCTGAGCACGGCGGCGAATTTCGGGGCGACCTTGGCGATCAGCTTGTTCAGCGCCGGCCCGGTCAGCGACAGGCGGGCGCCCAGAAAGGCGGTGTCGATCCCGTCATCGCCGTCGCCCGGGCCCCCGGCGCCGAACACGGCCAGGCATTCGGCGCGGGTCTCGGGGCTGGTCGGGTCTTCGCCATGTTGCGCGGCGACGCCCTGCACGGCGCGGAAGATGAAGGTGGTGGCCACCGGCAGTTCGGCCAGCGCCGTGGGCAACCCGCCAAGCCCGCCCAACGCGCCCGAGATCGTGCCCAGCACGCGATGCGCCCGGTCGCCGGTGATCCGCGCGCCCAGGCCCCCGCGCGACCGCCCGGCCAGGTCGTAGCTTTGCGACAGGGCCCGGCGGGCGGCCTCCTCGATCTGGCGACGGGTGCCTCCGGGCAGCAGTTTCAGCCCGTCCTCGACCTGCGCGCCGACGAAGGTCACGATCTGCATCAGCACCGATTGCGCCCTGTTCTGGCGCCGGGCCAGGGCGGCGACGACGGCGCGGGCCGCATCGTCGAGCGGCGGCAGGGGCTGGGCCGGGTTGACCTCGCGCATCGGGGGATCGGTCGCTGTCATGACCGATAGATGGGGTGGCGGGCTGGGCGGGTCAATCCTGTGCCCGGGTCACGGGACCGCAGATGCCGTCCCAGTCGCCGAAGCCCAGCACCCGGTCGGGATTGGTCGGCGGCGGCATCACCACCCCGTCCAGGCGGGAAAAACCGAACCGCGCGTAATAGGGCGCGTCGCCCACCAGCAGGACCCGGGCCGGGCCGGTTTCGCCGGCCCGGTGGATCACCTCGCGCACCAGAAAACCGCCCAGGCCTTCGCCCTGGCGGGTCGGATGGACCGCCACGGGGCCCAGCAGGCAGGCCGGATGCGGGCCGATCCGGACCGGCCAGGCGCGGATCGCGGCGGCCAGCACGCCGTCCTCGTCGCGCAGGACCATGCACATCCGCGCGGTCGGCGGCACCCCGTCGCGCAGCCGGTAGGAGGACAGCGCCTCGCGCCCCGGGGCGAAGCACAGGTCGAACAGGGCTTCGACCTCCCACCAATCGGCCTCGGTTTCGGTGCTGAGCTGCATGGGCCCTGTTCGCGGCTAAAGACTGGCCGCCGCCCTAGCATGACTATAGGACAAAGCAAACCGTTGGAGAGATGCATGTTCTACCGCCCCGAGGATGGCCACGGCCTGCCGCACAACCCGTTCAACGCCATCGTCACCCCGCGCCCGATCGGCTGGATTTCGACCCGCGGCGCGCGGGGCGACAACCTGGCGCCCTATTCGTTCTTCAACGCCTGCGCCTACGAGCCGCCCCAGGTCATGTTCGCCTCGACCAGCGCCAAGCCGGACCGCGACGGGACCAAGGATTCGGTCGCGCAATTGCGGGAAAGCGGGGTCTTTGCGGTCAATATCGTCGAATACGCCATGCGCGACGTGATGAACCTGACCTCGGGGCCCTGGGAGGCCGGGGTGGACGAGTTCGAACTGGCCGGGATCGAAAAGGCGGACTGCAGCGTGATCGACTGTCCGCGGGTGGCCGGGGCGCCGGCGACCCTGGAATGCCGGCTGACCCAGGTGGTGCAATTGCCCGGTGCCGCGAATTTCGTGAGCTTCGGCGAGGTGGTGGGCGTGCATCTGCGCGACGATTGCCTGGTGGACGGGGTGTTCGACGTGCTGCGCTTCAACCCGCTCAGCCGGATGGGATACCGGGACTACACCGTGGTGCGCGAAAGGTTCGCACTGAAGCGGCCCGGCGAATAGCAGGCAGGGGCGCGCGCGCTCTCCTGGTCGACGGCGTCGGCCGCGGCGGTTTTCGGCCAGGATGTCGGGGCGGGATCAATGCGGTTGGCGTTCGGCCCAGCCGGCAAAGATCTTTTCCAGCGCGACGACGACATAGTAGAGCACGATCCCCAGGACCGCCAAGGCGATCAGGACCGCGAACATCAGCGGGTAATCGCTGTTGGTCTTGCCGCTGTCGAACAGCGCGCCCAGGCCGCGGCCATGCGGGGACACGATCTCCATCAGATTGGTGCCGATGAAGGCCAGAGTGACGGCGACCTTCAGCGCGCCGAAGAATTCCGGCAGGGTCTTGGGCAGGGCGATCTTCCAGAACACGGTCGATTGCGAGGCGCCCAAGCTGCGCAGGATGTCGCGGTATTCGGGTTCGAGCGTGCTCAGCCCGATCGAGACCGAGACGGCGATGGGAAAGAAGCTGATCATGAAGGCGATCAGCACGGTGTTGAAATCATGGGCGCCGACGAACATCAGCGCGACGATCGGCACCACGGTGGCCTTGGGGATGGCGTTGAAGCCGACCAGCAGCGGATAGAGCGCATCGCGCATGGTGCGCGAAAAGCCCATCACCATGCCGATGCCGGTGCCGACGATCACCGCCAGCAACAGGCCGACGACGGTGCGCCACAGCGTCTGCCAGCCATTCACCAGGAACAATTCCCAGTATTTCGTATAGGCCGGTCCTAGGTCGCTGGGCGAGGCCATCCTGTAATTCGGCCAGCCCATGGCCCAGACCAGGGCCTCCCACAGGGCCAGGAAGACAAGGATGGCGATCAGCGGGGTCGCGATCTTGCGCCAGCTCATGACTTTGCACTCCCGTCCCGGGCTTGACCCGGGACCTCGACGTGGAGACCCTGGCGCAGGGGCCGGGGCGCGATGACTGCGAGGGTCCTCATGCGCTCACCTCGTCGGCCGGGGCGCGGCCTTGGGCGATCTCGATCTGGTGGCGCAGGATCGCCAGCATCTCGGCCGCTTCGGTTGTGTAAAGGTGATCGAGGTCGCGGGGCCCGGTCTGCGGCACGTCCAGCACGTATTGGGTCCGGGCCGGGCGGCCGGACAGGACGACGACCTGATCGGCCAGAAAGATCGATTCGCGCAGGTCGTGGGTGATCAGCACGCCGGTGAAGGGTTCCTCTTGCTTGACCTTGTGCATGGTCTGCCACAGGTCCTCGCGGGTGAAGGCGTCGAGCGCGCCGAAGGGTTCATCCAGGATCAGCACCTCGGGCTTGTGCACCAGGGCGCGGCACAGGGATGCCCGCTGGCGCATGCCGCCGGACAGCTCCGAGGGCTTCTTGTCCTCGAACCCGGCCAGGCCGACCAGGTCCAGCAGGTAGCGGGCGCGCGCCTCCTGTTCGGCCCTGGACGACTTGGTGGGCACGATTTCCAGCGGCAGCATCACGTTCTTGAGGATCGAGCGCCATTCCAGCAGCACCGGGTTCTGGAACGCCATGCCGACGGTCGCGCGCGGGCCGGTGACGCGCGCGCCATGCAGCCAGACCTCGCCCTCGTCCGGTTTCATCAGGCCGGCGATCAGGCGTGTGAGGGTGGATTTGCCGCAGCCCGAGGGGCCGACGACGGCGACGAAGCCGCCCTCGGGCACCGCCAGTTCCAGCCCGTCAAGCACCGGCAAGGGGCCCGAAGCGGTCGTGTAGGCATGGCGCACGCCCTTGATTTCGATCAGGTTTTCCATCAGCCCGGCCCCGGTCCGGCCCGGGCGCGCGACGGCGCCCGGGCCGGTGTCGTTACTGCAGCGCGAACCCGCCCTCGGGCAGGTAGGCATCGGTGAAATAGAGCGCCGCGTCGGGGGCGTTCTGGAATTCGTAGGTGGTGGCGATCTGTTCGATCGACGAGGCGAAGCGCGCGTCGTCGATCACGCCGAACCCGTTCGCCATCACCGCATCGGTCATCACGTTCGCGTCGATCGACAATTGCAGGCGCCATTGTTCCAGTTCGGCATCCGCGGCCGGGTTGCGTTCGATCAGGCTGGCGGTGGCGGCGGCCGGATCGGCGATCGCGTCTTTCCACCCCGCGGCGATGGCGGTGAGGAACCCGGTCACCAATTCGGGGTTTTCGGCCGCCCAGTCGGTATTCACGATCACCGCATTGCCATACAGGTCGACGCCGTGATCGGCCATCAGCAGGACGTTGATGTCGTCCTCGGGGATGCCGAGGCGGACGAGGTTCAGGTAGGAGCTGAAGGAAAACCCGGTGATCGCGGCCACGTTGCCTTCGGCCAGCATCGGTTCGCGGGTCGGAAAGCCCACCGGTTCGACGGTGATGGCGTCCATGTCGAGGCCGGTTTCGGCGGCGAAGATCGGGAACTGGGCCCAGGCGCCGTCGGGCGGCGGGGCGCCCAGCACCTTGCCTTCCAGGTCGGCCGGTTCGGACACCCCCAGCGAGTCGCGCCCGATCACCGCGAAGGGCGGCTTGTCATAGATCATCATCACCGCGGTCACGGGTGCGCCGGGGTTCTGGTCGAGGAACTTGATCAGGGAATTGATATCGGCGAAGCCCACCGGAAAGGCGCCGGTGGCGACCTTGGGGATCGCGTCGAGCGATCCGTCACCGGCGGCGATTTCGGTGCTGATCCCGTTGGCCTCGAAATGGCCGTTGTCGATGGCCAGGAAATAGGGGGCGGCGGGACCTTCGAATTTCCAGTCCAGGGCAAAGGGCATGTCGGTCTGGGCGCTGGCCATGCCCGCCATCGCGACAAGACCCATGGCTGCAAGGGTTCGGGTGAACGTCATCTGTGTCTTCCTCTGTTGGTCATGCCTCCCGCGTTCATTGAGTGGTGGCAGGGGAGAGTCACGTCAGGCAAGCTTACCCGGCATGCCGGAAAAGGAAATGCCCGATTTGCGGGCGCGGATGCTCGGATGTGCCGCGAAAAGGGGCGTTCAACTCTCGTCGCAGGTCATCATCCACAGGATGACGATCCAGTTGGTCAGCAGGTGCAAGGCCACGTGCCCAAGGCTGACGAACAGGACCCAGCCGGCATCGGACCCCCAGCGGGCCATGGCCGCGGCGCAGAGCGATTGCAGGATCAGCGCGGCGCCGATGATCAGGTGGGCGCCTTCCAGGTGCCGGTCGTTGCGAGCGAAGGGGGTGGGCATCATGTAGAGATCGCCGGGGGCGAACAGCACGTAGGCCACCATGGTGACGCCCAGCGCCATCAGATAGACCGACCAGGCGATCTGCACCACGGTTGCCGAATTGACCCAGAGCGCGACGGCGGCGGCGGCGAACCCGGCCACCAGAACCGGCACCGCCGTGGTCAGCGCCACGTCGGAAAACAGCAGCCGCCAGCGGCGCTGGGCGTTGTAGGCCAGCTGCAACCAGGCCCGCACCACGATCGCCAGCACGACCGGGTCCAGGGCCTGACCGAACAGATGCGCCTCGCGCTCGGTCCCGATCGCCCAGACCGCGAGGAAGGCGAGGACCGGCACGAAGCCCAGCGGGTCGAGCCTTGGCATCAGGCGAAGGGTGGCCAGAATCCACATGCAATCCGAACTAGCGGCCGAGATTGGCGGAATTCTGGCAGCGGATGGGCAGAATTGGAGGCTTCACAACCTGGAATGCGGAGGGCACACTCTGCGTGTGGTTGCAGGGAAAGGGCCGGGATGACGGTGATGATCGGGATCATCGGCGGATCGGGTCTCTATGAGATCGACGGGTTCGCCGGGGCCGAATGGCGGTCGGTCGACACCCCCTGGGGGGCGCCGTCGGACGACATCCTGGTGGGCCGGCTGGGCGATGTCGCGATGGCCTTTCTGCCCCGGCACGGGCGCGGCCATGTGCATTCCCCTTCCACCGTGCCCTACCGGGCCAATATCGACGCGCTGAAACGGCTGGGCTGCACCGACGTGATCAGCGTCAGTGCCTGCGGGTCGTTCCGCGCGGACATGGCGCCCGGGGATTTCGTCATCGTCGACGATTTCATCGACCGCACCTTCGCGCGGGACAAGTCGTTCTTCGGCATCGGCTGCGTGGCGCATGTGAGTGTCGCCCACCCGGTCTGCCCGCGCCTGGGCGATGCGGCCGAGGCGGCGGCGCGGGCGGCGGGCGTCACGGTGCATCGCGGCGGCACCTACCTGGCGATGGAGGGGCCGCAATTCAGTTCGCTGGCCGAATCGAAGCTCTATCGCGCCTGGGGCTGCGACGTGATCGGCATGACCAACATGCCCGAGGCCAAGCTCGCCCGCGAGGCCGAGCTTTGCTATGCCAGCGTGGCCATGATCACCGATTACGACAGCTGGCACCCGGACCATGGCAGCGTCGATATCGCCGAGATCATCGCCACGCTGGGCGCCAATTCCGCCGCCGCGCGGGCGACGGTGGCCGGGCTGCCCGGGCGGCTGGGCGCACGGCCCGATATCTGCCCGCATGGCTGCGACCGGGCCCTGGAGCACGCGATCATGACCGCGCCCGAGGCCCGCGATCCGGCGGTGCTGGCGCGGCTCGATGCCGTGGCGGGCCGGGTTCTGTGAGGCGGTTTTGCACAGCCTTGGCCTGCCTGTTGGCCGGAACCGCGGCGGGGCAGGAATTCATCGACACCGGCCCCGGCGCGCTGTCGGACGATGATTTCTACAGGCTCGTCGCCTGTGCCGCCGCGCCGGGGCGAAGCTGCAACGCGCCCCTGGTGCGCTGGTCGGACCGCGATGCGGCAGACCTGACCGTGGGGTTCGCGGCCACGCGGGGGTCGTTTCCGGCCGGGCTGGCGCGGGAATTCGACCGGGCCCTCGATGTGGCGGTCTGGCAGATCAACGCGGCCGCGCCGGGCCTGACCCTGCGCCGGGTGGAAAAGGCCGAAGAGCCGGTCATCTCGCTCTACATGCTGCCGGTGACGGAAGGCCGGCCGATCCGCGGCACCCCGCACCCCGAACTGGAGGGCGTCCCGATCGGTGCCGCCATCGTCCAGATCTGGTGGGATGCCGACCGCGACCTCACGGATGCCGCCATCGTCCTGGCCGCCGATATCCCGCATGACGAGGCGCTGCCGATCCTGCTGGAAGAGCTGACCCAGGCAATGGGCCTGATGACCGATATCCGGAATCCCTGGTACGAAACCCGAAGCGTCTTTTCCGAAGACAGCAATTCGGTGCACAAGCTGGGCGAACAGGACCGGATGGTCCTGCGCCGCCATTATCCCGGATAGGTCATGAAGACGCTCAAGGACTACATCCGCACGATCCCGGATTTCCCGCATCAGGGGATCCTGTTCCGCGACGTGACCACGCTGTTCGCCGCGCCGCGCGGGTTGCGGCTGGCGGTGGATCAGCTGCTGCATCCCTATGCCGGCGAAAGCATCGATCTGGTGGCCGGGCTGGAGGCGCGGGGGTTCGTGCTGGGCGGCGCGGTGGCGCACCAGCTGGGCAAGGGATTCCTGCCGATCCGCAAGAAGGGAAAGCTGCCGGGGGCGACGATCGAACAGGCCTATGACCTCGAATACGGCCAGGCGGTGGTCGAGGTTCATGACGATGCGGTCGCGCCGGGGCAGAAGGTGCTGCTGGTCGATGACCTGCTGGCGACCGGCGGCACCGCCGAGGCCGGGATCAAGCTGATCGAACGCCTCGGCGGCGATGTCGTGGGCTGCGCCTTCGTCATCGACCTGCCGGAACTGGGCGGGCGGGCACGGCTTGAGGCGATGGGGATGGAGGTCCACACGCTGGTGGCCTTCGACGGCGTCTGACGTCACGGCACGGAATTCAGATGATTTCCGTGCGTCACCGAATTTATTTGAATTCGGTTCCCGTCAATTCGCCTTGCGTTTGGGCAGGAACGGCAGCGGTGCGACCGGGATGCCGTCCTCCAGCAGCTTTTTGGCGTCATCCGGTTTCGCCTCGCCCCAGATCGCGCGGTTCGGCGCGGCGCCGTCATGGATCGCCCGCGCCTCGTCGGCGAAGGACAGTCCGACATAATCCGAGTTTTCCTCGACCTGGCGGCGGATTTCGGCCATGGCCTTTTCGACATCGCCGCGCGGGGTGGACAGCCGGCGCGGCGCGCTGCCGGAGGTGCTGACCGCGGGCGCCATGGGCGCCCGGTGCACCTCGGTCGATCCGCAGATCGCGCAGGCGACATGACCGGCCGCGCGCAGCGCCTCGTAAGCCTGCGAAGACTGGAACCAGCTGTCGAATTCGTGCCCTTCGGCACAGGTCAGCGCGTAGTGGATCATCGGTCGGTCCGAACTGTCATGCCCCTGTCAGATAGAGCGCGAGGTCCGTCCGGGCAATGGTCCCGCGCCTAGGGTCGAGCCCCGATCAAGTCCACCCGATGATTGTTGCAGCGATCGCCACTGCGGAGGCGAAGTCTGCGGCGAGCTTGTCGGATCTGGTTGCGAAGCGCCGCCAGTCCTTGAGACGGCAGACTGCGCGTTCGATCCTGTTGCGCGCGGTATAGGGGCGACGTCATGGGGGATCGGCGTCTTGCGTGATCCTGTGGATGGGATGACGGCCTCTGTGGCGCCGTCGGCCAGGCGCTTTCGCAGGCTGTTCGCGTCATGGCCCTGTCGGCCAGGAGCCGCTTCGGGGGTGCAACAGGTCGCGCAGGTCGGGCGCGGCGGAGATATCCGCACCGTTCCCCGGACCGGGTACGCAGGCCATTGCTCGGCCGCAAGCCTCTGTCAGAGCGTGTATTCTTGTCGTCGTCCCGCCATGCGAACGCCCGTGGGCCTGAGTCTTCGCCCCCCTTTTCCACCATGGGCCGAGCGATGCGCCCGTAGGGGAAACTCAGACCGACCGGTATCAAGCCGCTCTGCTGTTGTGTGATGCACGGCTGGCCGAATTCGCCGAGGCGTTTCGCATCCTGTGGGAGGCACAGCTGGCCAACAAGGCGCGCGAGGTCGACAAGGCGTTGGAGGGGTTGGGGACGCAGTCAGAAGCACTCGCCGACGCCGGCCAACCCAATTTGTCTCGCAAGTAAAACAGAAAATCGATTTTTGTGTTGCTTACAAAACAAAAACTGACTGAAGACATAGGGTGGGGTTGCAACGGAGGGTTGGCTCATCATATCTTCTGTATCACAAGTGAGACAAAAACAACTCTTCTGACCGAGATGCAGGACAATGACTGCCAGCACCGACAAAGCAGCACGCACCAAGGGGAGCGCGGTTCACCCCTCGATCGCCCGCGGTATCGCGCGGCTTGGGCAGGACATCTCCCGCGCACGCCGGGCGCGCCGGATCTCAACAACCGACATGGCGGCGCGCATGGGCGTTGGACGCAGCACGCTGCACCGCCTGGAACAGGGCGATCCAGGCGTCTCGCTGAACACCCTGGCGATGGCCCTGTCGGTTCTGGGGCTTTTCGACCGGCTGGCCGACCTCGTCGATCCGGCATCGGATGAGCTCGGCTTGATGCTGGCGGAGAAAACACTTCCGAAAAGGATCACGTCGCGCCGAAAGAACGCATCTTCGGAAAACAGTCCAAGTGCGGACGCGAGTGGCGCCGACGACGCGCCTGAGGGATGGTGATGCGGACAGCGCGAAGTCGTGACCAGTGAAAATTCGCGCCATATTTTAGGGTCCTTACACCCCATCGGTGGCCAGCTTGGCATGGATGCCCGCGATTTCAGCGCTGTCGGCGCGGCAATCGAGACCGAGGATCTGGCGAAGGCCTGCCGCCTCTAGATCGGACTTGGCAGGTCCCGCATCTGCGCCGCACGCTGCGTCGCATCGCTTGCAATCGGCTCGCTGACCGCCGCCGGGACCTGATCGCCCACCGCCAGAAGCGTCCGTTCCAGCGCGGGGCCCAGCCGATCTACCATGTCCTGCAACAGCTCCAGGGCGCGGCCCTTGGGCAAGCCCGCCGCGCGGCCCTCGGCCTCGAAGTGCCGGGGCACGATCTCGTCTATGCCGTAATGGCCGTCGATCGACATGGCGAGGCGGTAGCGCTTGCGCTGCAACCGTCCGGCGCGGACGACCGGGGCGACACTCAGGATGTCATAGAGGGGCGCGAGCGTGAACCGCGCCCGGCGGCCCAGACGCAGGCTGAAGTTCTTGGCGTGCCCGTCCGAGGCCCCGATCAGGAAGAAGAAGATCTGCGCCCGGAAGAACGTCTCCCGATCCTCGATGGGCGTGTCGGATTC